>CAVZJM010000006.1:0-264135 GCA_963775625.1 uncultured Actinomycetes bacterium
TAATCGAATTGCCCGGGTCGGGAGCGATCCCGACCATGCAAACCGGCTAATAACGGGGAAGCCCTCCTCGTATGCGGCGCTCAAGGACGTCGTAGCAGCGAGAGGGTAATCCCGTGGGAAGTCGGCACAGTCTCGACACGAACTGTGCTTGACCCCGTAACGACTGATCGTCCATTTCGGACGTGAGATCGTACGTACGTCGTCCGCACCGCGAGCGACAATCCATGCGTGCGATCAGACGCCGGCCCCAGGTACAGTCGCGAGTTCCTCTCGGCATACATCTCCGGGTACGTCGACGGAGAAGGGTGCTTCACCGTCTCCATCTCGCCACGAGCGACGCTGCTCGTCGGATGGGAGGTGCGGCCCAGCTTCTCAGTCAGCCAGAACGGAGATCGCGCCGAGGTGCTTCACGTCTTGCAGGCCCATTTCGGGTGCGGAAGCATCCGACCGGACCGTAGCGACAGGACGGTGAAGTGGGAAACACGTCGGCTCGAGGATCTTCTCGACTGCGTGCTGCCTCACTTCGCGGCCTATCCGCTGCTCTCCGGGAAGAAGCTCGACTTCGAGCGATTCGCAAGCGTCTGTCGTCTGATGGCGGCCGGCGCGCATCGAGAGCGAGCGGGCCTGGTGGTGATCGTCGAGCTCGCGCGGGAGATGAACCCGAGCGGGAAGCGGCGATACGACGCGGAAGCGATTCTCGCGAGTCTGCGCCAGGGTGAAGGGATAGTCTGCGCCTCCGGAAACGGAGGAATTACGCGAAGTTCCGACCTGCACGAATGGCGTAACGACTTGGGCGCTGTCTCAACGAGGGATCCGGTGAAACTGTAGTCTCGGTGAAGATACCGAGTACCCGTGGTTGGACGGAAAGACCCCGTGAACCTTTACTGCAGCTTGATGTTGGAGTCTGGTGTGCGTTGTCCAGGATAGGTGGGAGCCTGTGAAGCGGAGGCGCCAGCTTTCGTGGAGGCAATCTTGGGATACCACCCTTCGTGTTCTGGGCTTCTAACCCGATACCGTGATCCGGGTCGGGAACAGCGTCAGGTGGGCAGTTTGACTGGGGCGGTCGCCTCCTAAAATGTAACGGAGGCGCGCAAAGGTTCCCTCAGCACGGTTGGAAATCGTGCGTAGAGTGTAAAGGCAGAAGGGAGCTTGACTGCGAGACTGACAAGTCGAGCAGGTGCGAAAGCAGGCCTTAGTGATCCGGCGGTAGAGAGTGGAATTGCCGTCGCTCAACGGATAAAAGGTACTCCGGGGATAACAGGCTCATCCTTCCCAAGAGTCCACATCGACGGAAGGGTTTGGCACCTCGATGTCGGCTCGTCGCATCCTGGGGCTGGAGTAGGTCCCAAGGGTTGGGCTGTTCGCCCATTAAAGCGGTACGCGAGCTGGGTTCAGAACGTCGTGAGACAGTTCGGTCCCTATCCACCATGGGCGTTGGAGGCTTGAGAGGAGTCGTCCCTAGTACGAGAGGACCGGGACGAACAGACCTCTGGTGTATCAGTCGTCGTGCCAACGGCGCTGCTGATTAGCCACGTCTGGATGGGATAACCGCTGAAAGCATCTAAGCGGGAAGCCCACCTCGAGATGAGGCCTCCCATCCCCTCGAGGGAGTAAGGGTCGTGGGAGACCACCACGTTGATAGGCGGGACGTGCAAGCACAGCGATGTGTTCAGCGGACCCGTACTAATCACCCGAGGTCTTGATTTGAACACCGTCATAAAGTCGCTATGGAGTTTTGAGGGTGCGCGGGGTTTCCCGGGCACGTCCCTCACAATTTCCGGTGGTCATAGCGGCGGGGAAACACCTCTTCCCATTCCGAACAGAGAAGTTAAGCCCGCCCGCGCCGATGGTACTCGGAGGGCAACCTCCCGGGAGAGTAGGTCGCCGCCGGATTAGCTTGAAGGGGTCGCCGAGAGGCGGCCCCTTCGCGTTGGTCCAGGATCTAACCGTGGACGACGCAGGGTCTGAACACGCGCTCGCGTCGATGCGCCAGCCTGTCGGCTCCGGGCCGGTCGCGCAGCCAGGCGACGACGACGATGTGCCGGCTGGTTGCACCCGCCTCGTCGGAGAAGGGGAAGAACCACTGGGTCCAGTGGATCACCCCGCGATTGCCCTCGAGCGCGGTGTTCGCGTCGAGCGACGCATCCGCTGAACCGTCGTCCACGCCTGACTGTCGGCATCCTGGATCTGCCGGATGAAGGTCAGACGGGCGTAACCCCTGGCCGGGCTCGCCCTCCATCTGGTGTGCGCGCGGATGGTGCTCGGCGTCTCACCCACGACGCCGCACCCGACGCGCCGGGCCTCCCAGGCAAAGCGGTCGTTCTTCCCCGACCAGGAACTAACCGGGTCTGCGCTCGCGGCGTCCGCGCCCGCCAGCGCGAGCACCGCCGTCCACATCGCAAGCATGGTGACGCGACGCCTTCCTCGCCGAGCCATCGTCCCTCCCTCGTTCCGTCCACGGGTCGCATGGACTCTACGACGGCATCCGGTCGACGCCGGATCGCTAGGCAGCCCGGAGCCTGTCCCGCCACTCGGGATCGAGCGCACGCAACGTTCCGACCCGCTCGCCGACGGCCGGGTGAGTCGAGAACATCGCCGCCAGCCCGACCGGCTCGAACGGGTTGACGATGTAGAGCGGCTCGGTCACCGGGCTTCCCTGGAAGCGGACGAGCTCCTCGGCCTGCTCGATGCGCACCAGCGCGTCCGCGAGCGGGTGGGGGGAGCCGCAGATCTCGGCGGCTCGGAGATCCGCGGCAAGCTCGCGCTTGGGCGAGAGGAAGACCTGGACGATGCTCGCGGCGACCGGGCCGAGGACGAAGAGGAGCGCCCGCTCGAGGAAGCCGCCGATGCGGCTTGCCTCGACCAGCCAGCCGGCGATCAGCACGACCGGCGTCTGCACGAGCGAGTCGCGGTTGCGTGCGTGCGCCACCTCGTGCGCAAGGACGCCCTCGAGCTCGGCTGGGGTCAGAAGCGTGAGCAGGCCCTGCGTGAAGGCGATCCCGGATGCCCCGGCCCCGCGGCCGACCGAGAGCGCGCGCGGGTGCCCGTCGGCGATGAGATACAGCTTCGGCCGCTCGACCCGCGCGATCAGAGCCAACCGCTCGACTGTGGAGTGGAGGGCGGGAGACTCGGCGACCTGGAGTTCGCGCGCGCCGAGCGAGGCGAGAATCACGCGCGGCCCGTACCAGAACACCGTCGCCGCCATCAGGAGCCCGACGACGAGGAAGACGCTGCCGAGGCGGAGGCCGCCGAGCCACCAGGCCAGGGCGAAGAGGCCGCCCGCGAAGACGCCGTAGAAGATGAGCGCCTTGGCGATGTTGCGCGCGGCGAGGAGCCTGCTGCGCACGGCGCGCTGCCCTACGGCTCGCCTTCGCTCTCGGCCAGACCGCGCGGGGGCCAGTCCGGCTCGGGAGCGTCACAGCGGCTCGAGCAGTGCAGCGAGGCGATGTTCTGGAGGGGAACGAGAATGTGGCCGTTGAGCTCGAGGTGGGGGATCCCGGCGACGGCGCAGTAGGCGGTGAGGGTGCCCTCCTGGTACTCGCCGCCGAACAGCTCGACCTCGACTTGCTCGCCGGTGTACTTGTGCGTGTAGTCCTCCACGCGCTCAGTCTAGCCGGGCGATCCTGCCGTTCTCGACGGCCACGCGGGACAGGCGGGCGTTCGGCTCGACGCGATGAAGCTTCCGATAGGCATGCACGTTCATGCCGGCGGCGGCCGCCTGGATCGCCCGGATCGGGCCGCCGTGCGAGACGACGAGCACCTCGTCCTCAGGGTGCGCCTGGCCGATCTGGAGGATCGCTGCCAGCACGCGCGCAGACATGTCGGCGTAGCTCTCGCCGTCCTCCCAGCCGTCGCCGCCGTCGAGCCAGCGCCGGAAACCGTCCGGAAACCGTGCCTCCACGTCGGCGCGACTGAGGCCCATCCAGCTTCCGACGTCGACCTCGCGAAGCTCCCCGACCGCCACCGGCTCGAGCCCGGTCCGCGCGGCGACGACGGCTGCCGTGTCGAGCGCGCGGCGGAGCGGGCTGGAGTAGACGGCGCTCAGCGTGGAGACTGTGGCCAGCTCGGTTGCGAGCGCCTCCGCCTGCCGCTGCCCGAGCGGTGTCAATGGCCGGTCGCTGTGGCCCTGGAAGCGGTTGGCGGCGTTCCAGTCGCTCTCGCCGTGCCGGGCCAGGTAGATCGTCGTCACTCGGGAAGCCGCCGGATGACGGCCTCCTCGCCGGCGCTGAAGGCGCGGCGCCGCTCCTCGTCGACGGGGTCGACCATGTGTCCGTCCCGGCCGACGTAGCCGCCCTTGCCGCCCACCACCAGCAGGACGAGCGTCTCCTCACCGGCGTTCCACACACGCCGAGGCGAGGTGGACTCCACGTGGCAGACGCCGCCAGGGCCGAGGTCGAAGCGCTCGCCCTCGATCTCGAACCCCGCCAGGCCCCGATGGACGAAGTAGAGCTCGTCCTGCTCGTCGTGGAAGTGCTCGAACCAGCCGGTCTGCGGTGGCAGCACCATCGCGTTGACCCCGAAGGCGGTGACGCCGAGCGCCTGGCGAACCTTGCGGAAAACGCCGGTCCCGAGGTCGTCGATGGAACCGTGTGCGTACGCCATGCGGTTATCGTAGGCGCCCGTGCAGCTCGGCCTCCAGGATCGCGTCTGCGTCGTTACCGGCTCGACCGCGGGGATCGGGCTCGAGACCGCGCGGATGCTCGCCGCCGAAGGCGCTCGGGTCGTCGTCTCCGGTCGTGACGCAAAGCGCGTCGAGGCCGCGCGCAGCGAGGCCGGCGCGGTGCTCGGGGTCGCAGGAGACCTCTCCAGGCCCGAGGCGCCCGGCGAGCTGATCGGGCGCGCGGAGGCCGAGCTCGGCCAGGTCGACTGCCTCGTGAACAACGTCGGCCTCGCGGTTCAGGTCGGATTCGACGAGCTCACGGACGACGACTGGGAGGCCATGTGGCAGCTGAACGTCATGAGCTACGTGCGCGCCATCCAGGCTGCGCTCCCCGGGATGCGCGGCCGCGGCTCGGGCCGGATCGTCAACGTCAGCTCGACCGCCGGCAAGCGGCCGTCCACCTCCATGCCCGACTACAGCGTGACGAAGGCCGCCGTGCTCTCGCTCTCGCGCCTCGTCGCCGACCTCTACGCCGCCGACGGCATCCTCTGCAACGCGGTGACGCCGGGGCCGACCGCCTCGCCCGCGTGGCTCGCGCCCGGAGGTCTCGCCGATCAGGCTGCGAAGCGCTCGGGCAAGAGCAGGGAGGAGGTCCTCGCCGGGGTCGCCAAGGGTCGCCCACTGGGGCGCCTGGCCGAGCCGGAGGAGATCGCCGCCGTGATCGTCTTCCTGTGCTCGGACCGTGCCAGCTACGTCACGGGGTCCGCATGGAGCGCGGACGGGGGCACGGTTCCCATCATCGTCTAGGAGGATTTGACGAAATGCAGACGGTGCCGCCGGGCCGCGCTGCTCGCCCCGATGCCGCGTCCTCAGTCGCGCCCGTAGCCTCCGGCTACGAACACTCCCTGCGTCCTTGCCTCGGAACGACCATCGCACCCCGGCGACGAGCAACATTCCGGCAACCCCTCCTAGCGGTAGCGTAGGAGGCATGCCCGATCTCGCTGGCAGGGTGGCGGACACCTTCGAGGCCCGCGTTCGAGAGCAGGAGGAGAGCTGGCTCTCCCCGCTCGCCGTGCGCTCGTACGAGACCCGGGGCCGCGCGCACGCAGAGGAGGAGGAATGCCGCCTCCGGACGCCCTTCCAGCGCGACCGCGACCGCATCGTCCACTGCAAGGCCTTCCGGCGCCTGAAGCACAAGACCCAGGTCTTCATCGACCCCCAGGGCGACCACTACCGCACGCGGCTCACGCACACGCTCGAGACTGCAGGGATCTCGCGCACGGTGGCGCGGGCCCTCCGCCTGAACGAAGACCTGACGGAGGCCATCGCGCTCGGCCACGACCTCGGCCACGCGCCTTTCGGGCACACGGGCGAGCAGGCGCTCGACGAGGCGGTCTCGGAGCGCTTCGGCCGCAGGTTCCGCCACAACGAGCAGTCCCTCAGGGTCGTCGAGGTGCTCGAGCGCGACGGTCGCGGCCTCAACCTCACGGTGGAGACGCGCGACGGGATCCTCAATCACACGGGCCCCGGCGAGCCGGCGACCCTCGAGGGGAAGATCGTGCGCCTGGTCGACCGGGTGGCCTACATCAACCACGACATCGACGACGCGCTGCGGGCCGGCGTGCTTCGGCCGGATGAGCTTCCCTCGGAGGAGATCGCGCTTCTCGGCTCGCGCGGCTCGCGCCGGATCGACACGCTCGTGCACGACCTCGTCGAGGCTTCGGCCGAGGCCGGCGACATCGTCCAGAGCGAGGAGATCGGCCGCGCCATGCTCGACCTGCGGGCGTTCATGTTCGAGCGCGTGTACCTCGGCCCGGCCGCCGAGGAGCAGAGAACGATCGCCGTCGCCGCCGTTCGCAGGATCTTCGACCGACTGGTCGAGCATCCGGAGGACCTTCCCCCGGATCGGCCCGGCGACCTCCCGGAGCGGATCACCGACTACTTGGCCGGGATGACCGACCGCTTCGCGCTCGCATGGCCATAATCGCCCAGTCCTCGATCGACCAGGTGAAGGCGGCGGCCGACATGGTCGAGATCGTGGGGGCGCGCACCCAGCTGCGGAAGGTCGGCGCGCGCTGGACGGGCCGCTGCCCCTTCCATGAGGAGCGGACGCCCAGCTTCTCCGTCAACGCCGCCGACAAGCTCTTCTACTGCTTCGGGTGCGGGATGAAGGGAGACCTCATCACCTTCGTCAAGGAGACCGAGGGGCTCGACTTCGTCGGCGCGATCGAGTGGTTGGCCGAGCGCTACCGGATTCCGCTCGCCTACGAGGAGACGTCGCCGCAGGCGGAGGCGAAGCGGGAGCGGCGCGGGCGGCTCCTGTCGCTGCTCGAGCAGGCGGCCGCGTACTACGAGCGCAACCTCTGGGAGTCCGCCGCCGGGGCCGGGGCGCGCGACTACCTCGTGGAGCGACGCCTCGCCGAGGAGGTGTGCCGCGCGTACCGCCTCGGCCTCTCGCCCGGCGGCGTGGTGCTGGCGGAGAAGGCACGGGCCAAGGGCTTCTCCCAGGACGAGCTCGTGGCCGCCGGCCTCGTCAACCGGCGCGGTAACGACTACTACGCCGGCAGGCTCGTCTTCCCGCTGGCCGACGCCCGAGGGCGGGTGCTCGGCTTCGGGGCGCGTCGCATGCACGAGGACGATCCGATTCCCGCGAAGTACGTCAACTCTCCCGAGGGCGAGCACTTCCGCAAGGGCTCGATCGTCTACGGCCTCGACCGGGCGCGGGCTGCGATCACGAAGGAAGACCGCGCGCTCGTCGTCGAGGGCTACACCGACGTGCTGGCGCTCCACCAGGCGGGGCTCGGCCCGACCGTCGCCTCCATGGGGACCGCGCTCACCGAGCCTCAGCTGAAGGAGCTGCGGCGCCTGACGAGCCATCTGTTCCTCTGCTTCGACGCCGACGCGGCGGGCGAGGCGGCGACGATCCGCGGCATGGAGCTCGCCGTCCGCTCCGGCTTCGACGTTCGCATCGTGCCGCTGCCGGCCGGCCAGGACCCGGCCGACGCGGCCGACGGCTTCGAGGCGCGGCTCGCCGGCTCGGTCGGCTACCTCCGCCACCGGGTGGAGCTCGAGCTCGCCAACCCGTCGAGCCAGGAGGCGTTCGAGCGCGTTCAGCGCCTGATCGACGACGCGCCGCCCGGGCCCGAGCGCGACGAGGCCGCCCGGCACGCATCCGACCGGCTCCACGTGTCGCTGCGGATCGCCGGCGGCAGCGCGGTCGTCGTCGGGGAGGCGAGTCGAAAGCTGCTCGGGGCCGGTGATCGCCTCGAGCGCGACTTCCTCGCCATCTGCGCGGCCCGGCCCGACCTGGCGGAGCGGTATCTGGGCGGTCTCGACGACCGCCACTTCGACAACCCGCTCCACCGCCGCCTGCGTGCGTACCTCGCGGGCGAGGGCGACGCCGACGAGGAGCTGGTCGGGCTCCAGGCGGAGCTCGACGCGACGGTCGCCGCCGAGGGGCTCGACGAGGAGGTAGCCCGCGAGCTCGTCCTCCGGCTCGAGGAGCGGCTCGTCAGGCGCGAGCTCGCCGAGCTGTCCGGAGAGGACCTGGCCCGGACGGTCGAGCTGCAGGGAGTCCTCGCCCGGATCCGGGACGCGCTCGAGAAGGTCGAAAGCGAGCTTCGCTAGACTTTCCCGGCCGAGCGATCCCCGGTAGCTCAATTGGCAGAGCATCCGGCTGTTAACCGGAGGGTTGTTGGTTCGAGTCCAACCCGGGGAGTAAGAGAAAGCCCCGCAAAGACGGGGCTTTCGTTGTTCACAGGGTTGTGGACGAGGCTAAATTGCTACCAGATTTGCTACCGCTCTCCCGTGAGAGCGGTTCGCTCCGGGCGTTAGATCAGAGGGCGGCTTGGCCCACCATCGTCGCGCCCACGATCACCAGGACGGCGGCTATGGCCACCCGTAGCCTTTGCTCGGAGAGCCGACCCGTCAGCCGGGAGCCGATCAGCGCGCCTGGAACCGACGCAGCCGCGCCGAAGGCCATGAGCGACCAGTCCACGCCAGTGGGAAGGTGTCCGATGACCGCGGCAACTCCGAGCCAGAAGCCGACAACCACGTTGGTCCCGACGGCCCGATGCGCTGTTTCCCCGATTGGGCCGAGCAAGGCCGGAAGCCGCAACGTGCTGAGAATGAGGCCGATCAAGCCGCCGAGCAGGCCAATCGTGAATCCGGCCAGCACGGTGGCTCTCAGGGCGAAGCGGCTGGCGCTCCGAGGCCGTCTCGCTCCCGCCACATGCGTACGCCAAGGACAACGAGCGCGCGTCGTTCATGCCGGCCAGTGGCTCCACCGCGATGACCCGCTCGTACTGCTCCACCCTCACGCCTTCGCGCTGCCGCCGTTCGAGAGGTCGTCGGCGTGAGCCAGCTATCCGCGAAAGAAACGCTCAAATCGAAAGGGCCTCGCCGGCAACGACTCTCGGTCTGAACAGCCACGACCCCCTCTGCCATCTGGGCGTCCGAGCGTGATCGGCGTAGCCTGACCTCGCCGCGGCGTGGGCAGGGTAGTCCAAGGGTCACCTTTCGGTCCCTCGCCTCGGCCCCGCCGGCCCGGTTCTCCAGATGGACAATCAGTCCCGTCGGAGGATCATGCGACGGATCCTCGTGTCGATGAGACATGCCCTTGCCCTGACTCTCGCCTGTGTCGCCCTCTCCGCCTGCGGTGGTGGTGAGGACGGCGAGGGTGAGCGCATCGACACGATCGAACCCGAGGCGCAGGAGCGGGCCGAGGCGCAGGAGCGGGCCGAGTCGCTCGTCCTAGTCGCCTCCGATCTTCCTGCCGGCTGGCGCGCACTGCCGCCCTTGACCGCGGCGGAGCAAGAGATCGAGGACGAGCTCAACCGCTGCCTCGGCGCCGAGGCTGCCGAGTCCACCGCAATCGGCAATGCAGAATTCGAATCCTTCGCGTTGGAGGAAGCGACGGTCGGATCCGACGCGCAAGTCTTCCCGAGCGATGAGATGTCTGCCGAGGCGGTTAGGACATACGTCGAGGAGCTTGAGCTCGGGGAACTGGAAGACTGCTTCCGGGAGTTCTACGCTGCCTTGTTGGAGGGAGTCGACGCAGAGCTGTCCGACATCCAGGCGGCCGAGCTCGAGGTCTCCTCTCCGCCTGGTGCTAACGAGGCCTTCGCTTGGCGGGTAGTGGCGACACTCGAGGGACGGGGGGAGGCCGAGGTACTGTCAGGGACAACCCACATCGATGTCGTGCAGCTCCGTGCCGGCGACGCGGCCGCCGCCCTGACCGCGAGTAGTCAGTCCGAACCCTTCGACGCGGCGCTCCGAGACGAGCTCCTCTCCACGATCGCCGGCCGCATGGCCGAGTAGGCACTCAGCGAGCCATCGGATCAGCGCCTCGCTCGCCCGCTCGACTAACGACCGAAGGAGATCCAGTGCCCGCGACGAGCCGAGCGCGCATGATCTCGGCTCGCTGACCACCGCGCTGAGCCCGGCGTTGTCTGGCCAGGCTGCGCGCCAACGGAGCGTCGAGATTCGGCGGGAAGCCAGAAGCGACCCACGATTTGGTGTACGGTGTGTTCGTCTCGCCCTAACTGCTTGGCGAGCAATCTTTCCCGGCTCTAGCAAATGGTCGGCGTCGTGGCTGACGCAGTCCTCGTCAGTCCAGAAACGCAGACGTTAGGAACCGACTATGTCGCCGGGCGATGTCTTTTCTGTCAAGTCAGGCTTGATGGCGGCGCTCGCCGCCATGATCCTCGCGGCAGTGACCGCGGCGCCGATCGCGAGCGCCGACACGCCCAACTGCGTCACGAGGGGCGAGGTCAGCAGGATCCACAAGGGTGACTCGCTCAACCGGGTCGTCGGCATCTTCGACACGCGAGGCAATCGGGTCAGCATCTCCGTGTACGGAGGGCACAAATCGCAGATCCGCCAGTATCGGACCTGCCGGAAGGACTCGCTGGTGCAGGTCAGCTTCAGCAAGACGTCGGGCACGCGGTACCGGATGGACGGCAGGTACGTCATCTGGGGCAAGGCCGCCTGACCAGAGGAGTCCTGGCATTACAGCGTTGTGCGGGAGAGCCCGCGCCGTTGCACAAGCTCGGCCAGCGCGGCCGCCGCAGGCTTCGGCCGTCGGCCTGCTAGGCCGGCCAGGCAAGGGAGCACCACGGCGTGTGCCTCCTCGAACCCGACATCAGCGACTTCGGCGCAGTAGCGGGCGTGCCAGCGAAACGCAGCGCGCCGGAACCTTTTCGGGTCGTCAACGAGAAGCAGAACGAGCTCGAGCGCGTCCGGGAGGCTCACGAAGTCGAGGTCGGCGGCCCCGCGGCCCGGTTTCAGGCGGGCGAGAAACTCAGTGCCCACCGCCGCGGCGGCTTACGTGAGGCTCGGGGGCGGCGGGGCCGCCCCCGAGCGCTTCCTCTCCGGCTCTGGCGTGGGACTACGAGCAGTCCCCCGGCTCGGCAGGAATGAGCAGCGGCCCCTCGGCGGGTGCGTCGAAGAACGTGGCTACCAACACCGTCGGTTCGTCGGTGGGGTTGAAGGCGGTATGGACGTGACCCTGCCCGGGGTCGACGAAGGCCGTCCCGGCCGGGTACGAACGTTCCGTGCAGGTGTGGGCGGGGACGTAGACGAGTTCGCCTTCGACGACGTTGACGACCACCGGTCCCGCGTGGGTGTGCCAGGGGAACTGTGCTCCCGGCTGCACGGTAAACCGTGCCACCACGGTGGTCGAGGGATCCTTGACCCGTACGACCTGCGTCGACTTGCGATCCAGCCTGATCCTGATCTTCATGTGGACCGGATCGGTGAAGACGGCGCGGCCGCTCAGGAACTCGGTCGCAATGGGCGGCGGTGGATCCTGCGCTGCCGACGGCAGCACGTTGACGCCGACGACAAGGACGCCAACGAGTGCCGCTGCCGCCAGAGCCACAGCCCCGCGCTTCTTTCTCCGCATGCCGCATCTCCTTCCTGATTCCCCCAATTGATCATGGGCGGTGGCGATTAACGCACACTCACGCGTGGATTAGAAGGCCGCGCCGAAGACGAGGCGCCCGAGGCGTCGCCCGCGCCCCGGCTTTTTTGCTACCGGTTTTGCTACCTACCTGGGGTGATCTGAGGTCATCTGAGAGAACCTAGAGCCGCTTGGTTGAGCGGAGCGAACCTCGGAGCACCCCGCCCGAGCGGGCTGTTAACCGGAGGGTTGTTGGTTCGAGTCCAACCCGGGGAGTAGGACAACGCCCCTGCGGCGTGTAGCGCGGCGGCGCAGGTTGCCTGGCCGAATGACGCGCCCTAAGCTGACTCGCTGGATGCGGGCGACGCTTCGCAAGGCGGGCGGGCTCGCGCTCTTCGCGCTCGGCCTGTTCATCCAAGTGACCGGCTTCGAGGCACTCTTCGGTGTCAGCTACGTCCGGTGGTACGCGGAGAATGGCTCGGCGATCTTCCTGGTCGCCGGCGTCACCGGCCTCGCGCTCGACTGGGACCGGTATCGAGACTGCATCTCAGCCGACCCGTACAGGTACTACGAGGGTTGGCACGAGCTGATCACAGACAGCTTCGGCGCGCTCGGGACGCCGTTTCAGGGAAGAACCGCGGGCTGGTTGAAGGGCGCTCGCTATCTCGACCTTGCGCTCTCCGCGGTCTTCGTCGCCGCATGGATGCTCATGGTCTCGGCCTTCCTGGCCGTTACGTGGTTCGCGCAGTGGGCGCTGTTCCTCGTCTGCGGAGCTCCGGCCCGGCTGATGCTGGCTGCGCTCGGCGACTGACCGGCCTCAGGCTACGCCAAGCGGCCGGTCACGTTCACCGCTGCGATCGCCGCCGCGGCCCTGTATGGGCTGTCACGCGCGCTGTGAGCGGGCGAGCATGACGACGCGCGCAGCGGTTTGGAAGTGAAGCGGAACGGTCAACCCCGGAAGGGTGACGAAGTCAACTCCCACGGAGGGGGGTCGAGACGGCCTGGAGAGCCGAAACTCCAGGCACAGAGGAAAACTCCAGCGGGGCCCCGATGCGGCGGGGGCAATCCGGGAAGAGTTCTCCACCCAAAAAGGAGACGGGGTCTGCGGCGACCCCGTTTTCCGTTTAAGGGGGGACGCCTACTCCCCGACGACCTGGACGAGCCAGCGGCGTTCGCGGGAGCGGTCGAGCTCGAGGAAGAGGACGCGCTGCCAGGTGCCGAGGCAGAGCTCGCCGTCGCGCACGGGGATCGACTCGCCCGCAGGGCCGAGCAGCATCGCCATGCAGTGGGAGTGGCCGTTCCCGGCGTCCATGTCCTCCGGGCAGATGTTCTCCGTGCGGCGATCCCAGTCGTCGTGCGCGTAGTACTTCTCGCTCGGCACGAGCCGGCGCAGCATGCGGATGAAGTCCTCGAGGAAGCCGGTCTCGAACTCGTTCACGCGCACCATGCAGGTCGTGTGAGGGGAGTAGACGCAGGCGATCCCGTCCGTGACGCCGCTCTCGTAGACGGCTTCGCGCACCTCGTCGGTGATGTCGCGGACCTCGAGGCCGCCCTGCGTGCGTAGGCTTCGCTCCGCCTGGAAGACCTTCACTCGCCGGTCCTCCGCGCCGGGCCCGTGGACGGCAGCCTGAAGCTCCGGGACATGCGGGCCTATTCTTACCAATCCGCCAAGCGGCCGCGCCGGAACCGTAAACGTGCCGCAGCGCTAAGCTCGCAGCGAGCGCGGGCCCGTAGCTCAGCTGGTCAGAGCAGCGGACTCATAATCCGTTGGTCCCTGGTTCGAATCCAGGCGGGCCCATTCTGAAAGCCCGCAGGTGTGGCGGAGCGACGGTCTTCGCTCTCGGGGCGTAGCATTCTGGTGGTGCTCAGGCGATGTTGATTCGGCCTTACGAGCCTGCCGACGCCTCGCCGGTGAGGGACATTCTGCGTGAGACGCAGCCCGCCTTCGTCTTCACGGAGGCAGCGGTGCAGCACTGGATCGATGCCCAGCCACGGCGGGCGCGGCTCTTGATGCTCGTGGCCGAGGATCGTGGTCGTCTCATCGGTTGCGCTGAGGCCTTTCTGGTCTATGACTCGTCGGTCGAAGGGGGATCCCGCATCTGGGTCGGCGTGCGCGAGGAAGCTCGCAACCGCGGCGCGGGCTCGCGGCTCTACGAGGAGGCGGAGGCGCATCTCTGCAACGCCGGCGCCGAGCGCCTCACCGCCCTGACCGACGAGCGCCCCGAGGGCGAGCGGTTCTTGAGGAAGAGAGGCTTTGCCGAGGGCCGTAAAGAGAGGGTCTCCGCTGTCGATCCCGCGACCGCAGACACGAGGGAGTTCGATGAGCTCCGTGCGCGCGTGGCGCGCGAGGGTTACAACTTGGTCCGCCTCGGCGAGGTCTTGGACAAGCCCTACGAGCTCTACGAGTGCTTCGCCCAGGCCGGGGCCGATGCGCCCGCCGACGAGCCCTGGGACCGCGCCCGCTTCGACGAGTGGCGGCGCGGGAGCCTCGAGCGTCCCGACCTTACGTTTGAGGGAAGCTTCGTCGTCGTCCATAGGGGTAAGCCGGTGTCGCTTTCCTGGGTTGAGATCGATCCGGAGACGCGTCGGGCCGGGAACGCCTTTACGGGGACGATGCGTGCCCACAGGCGGCGGGGCCTCGGCCGGCTCGTGAAATCGGCGACGATCAGGTGGGCGCACCAGGAGGGCATCCGCGAGATCGTCACGAGTAACGACTTGACGAACGCCCCCATGTTGGCGCTCAACGATGACCTGGGCTACCGCGTGCTCTACTACGAGCGCGAGTTCACGCGGATCCTTCCAGTCGCGGCCGAATAGGTCACTCGCGCCGCGCTGTAGGCGTAGCGGCCGCGCTTGCGCTCTTGCGGGATGAGCTGTAGAACGGTGAGGTGCCCGCCGCCCGCTACTTGGCCGTCTCGGCAGCCGTGGTGAGCGGCTTCGTGTGGACCGGAACGGCCGGGGCATTGATCGTGCCGCAGCATTCGATCGCCGGCGTCGAGCTCAACATGACCCGGCCCGAGGTGAAAGCGAAGAAGGGCCAGCCGGACCGCATCAAGCACGGAACCAACGACTTTGGCGCCTTCACGGAGTTCACCTACCGAAACGACGCCGGGGGGAAGCTGCGGGTCACGTTTCAGGGCAACGCCGGCGCGACCGCGGTGTTCACGAATCGCCGGAGACAGCACACCGCCGAAAGGATTCACGTCGGCTCGACCGAGACGCAGCTCCAAGACGCCTATCCGGGGCTGCGCTGCCGCACCGAGCTTTCGAGTTTCCGCCACTGCTGGACCGGCCGTTTTCGGCCCGGACGCCGCGTGACGGACTACCGGATCGACATGTCCACGTCGAGGGTGAAGACCATCCTCGTCGGTTTTGTCATCGACTGACGGGTCGGCTCAGGCGCGATCCCGCTCGCGCACAGTAGTCAGAGATTGCCCGTCGCGCAGGAGCGCTCCGCCGGTGGATCCCCCGGCGGAGAGAGACCTCCGGTGGCTACGCTGACTCGCGACTCGAACACGGTAATTGCTCCTGTCACAACCAACGTCCTCGACCTGGAGATTTCACTGAATGAAAGCCCCACTGCTCCTCGCACTCGCCACAGTTTTCTGCATCGCCCTTCCCTCTACCGCCTTCGGCGCGACCGCCTTCGTCGAGATAGACGACGAAACCGGCGGCCGGGTTCTCGAGTACAGGGTCGATTTCGGAGAGACCAACCAGGTCGAAGTAACCCACGCCGATCCCAACACGACGATTCATGATTTTGGCGCTGTGATCACAGCCGGCCCGGGGTGCATGTCCGTCAATGCGCACGAGGTCTCTTGCTCCGATATCGACTTCCTCGTGAGCGTTGACCTCGTCGACGGAGACGATGAGGCCACAGTGCTCGACGACTCCGCCGCCTCCGCGCTCGGGGTCATCGTTTCGGGTGGTAATGGCAACGATGAACTGAGCGTCTGCGACGCCTGCTCCTCCAGGCTCATCGGGGGAAGCGGGAACGACATTCTCACCGGTGGCCTGGTGGGCGACGTGAGGTTTTTCGGCAACGGCGGAAAGGACATCCTTACCGGCAACCCGCGGCATGGCATCCTGAACGGAGGCGTCGGTGACGACACGATCACGGGGGGAGACCGGCAGAACCACATCAAGGGCGGAGAGGGAGACGATCGCCTCCTCGGTAAAGCCGATCGCGACGTGGTCAACGGAGGGAAGGGCGACGACGTCCTCGTCGGAGGATCCGGACACGACACGCTCAAGGGCCTTGGAGGCGACGACGTAATCCGAGCCCGCGACGGAATGCGTGACGTCGTAAACGGAGGTTTGCACCTGGATCGGGCAAGCGTCGACGGCCACCTGGACGACGTCACCCGAATCGAGATCTTCCTCGTGGCCGCACGCACGGAGCATTCGCTCGCCCGCCGCCGCTTCTGAGCCTGCTCCGCGCCGCGGCTAGACGACCGTGAACCTTCCCCGCATCGTCGCCCGGTGAGGGTCGCACCGGTACCTGTGCGACCCGTCGCTCAGCGTGACGGTCCACCTGCGGCGGCCGGTGAAGGCGACCCTCGTCTTCTTGTCGACGCCCGGCCCGAGAAGGTGGAAGTTGTG
The DNA here is from genome assembly GCA_963775625.1 of uncultured Actinomycetes bacterium. Lineage (GTDB taxonomy): Bacteria > Actinomycetota > Thermoleophilia > Gaiellales > Gaiellaceae > JAIBJN01. Next base: position 16,104 of record CAVZJM010000006.1, read on the forward strand.
CATGCTCGAGCGGTCGCGGATGACGAAGGTGTGCCGGCCGCTCGCGATGCGGCGGACGACTGTCCCGTTCGCCCGCTTGAGGGTGATCGTGGCGCCTGGTCCGACGTTCCCGTAGAACGTTCTCGCGCTCGCGGTGGCCGGCGCGAGCAGCGTGAAGACGGTCAGGACGGCGAGGACAGCTGGGACGGCGAGCCGCTGGGACATCGGCTGCAACGGGATACGGACACCGCCGGCGGTCGGATTTCCTCCCGCCGCGGGTACCTCAGGCGAACAGCGTGAGATCGGGCTCCCGCTCGCCGCGCAGGAGCTCCAGGTCGACCTCGACGCACGCGATCCCGCGCGCGCCGGCGAGGGTCGCTGCCTGCGGCTGGATGCGCTGAGCGGCCAGGACTCCCCGGCAGCTCGCCTTGGCGGCGTCCTCGCGGATGCGCTCCAGGTAGCGGGAGAGCTGCTCGACCGCGTCGATCGTGCCCACGCGCTTGATCTCGACCGCGACCCAGTCGTCGCCCTCGCGGCACATGAGGTCGACCGGGCCGATGTCGGTGGGCCATTCGCGGCGGACGAGGCGCAGCCCCTCGCCGAGGGCCTCCGGCCGGCCGGCGAGCGCCTCCTGGAGGTCGCGCTCGACCCCGTCCTTGGCGAGCGGCGCCGCCTCGCCCATCTCGTGGGCGACGTCGCTCAGCACCTCGTGCACGACGATCTCGAGCCGGTCCTCCGTCTTGCCGGCCCGCTTGCGGACGACGAGGCGCTCGAGCGGGTCGCCCTCCTCCTCGATCACGGTCGGCGGGGTCATCCAGTTGAGCGGCTTGTAGCCGCCGGCGTCGGCGTGCACGAGCACCGAGCCGTCCGATTTGAGCATGAGCAGGCGGTTCGACTCCGGCAGGACGGCGGTGAGTCGACCGGTGTAGCGAACCTCGCAGCGGGCGACGATCAGGCGCACGGCCGAGCACCGTATCGGTGCTTTCGGACGTGTCCGGCTGGGCCAGGTCAGGTACCGTCGAGCGGCGGCTTCGCCAGCACGACCGACGTCTCGATCTGCCGTTCCGGGATCTCCAGTAGCTCTCGAGCAACAGGGTCTTCTGCTCGGGCGAGACGAGCTCGAAGCCGTGGCGGCGGTAGAAGCGGATCGCCCACTCGGCGGCGGCCCAGGTGCCGACGAGCACCTGACGGTCGGTCCGCCGCTCCAGGTGGGCGAGAAGCGCTCCGCCGACTCCGCGGCCCTGGCTCGCCGGCGTGACGTAGGCATGGCGGATGAGGTCGACGTCCTCCAGCGGCTGGATGCCCATGACGCCGACGAGCTCACCGGCAGCCTCGTAGCCCCAGAAGGCGACTCCGTCCGCGATCTCGGCTTCGAGCTCGCGCCGCTCCATGTAGGGCTCGCGCCAGCGGTCGGCCGGGATCACGCCACGATACGCCTCGGCGGCGTCGTTCACGATTCTGAGCACGGCCGTCACCTCGTCCGCTCTGCAGCGCCGGATCTCGGTCATGACGCCAATCTAGTCGCGGGCGCTAGGCTCAGTTCCGGGATGAGCAGGTTCGAGGAACGGCTGGCCGAAGATCGCGTCATCGTTGGCGACGGGGGCACCGGCGCGTTCCTGAGCGCGGCCGTGCCGCGGCTTCGCTGCCCGGAGGAGGCGAACCTGAAGGCGCCCGAGGCCGTCATCGGCGTCCACGCGGGATTCATCCGGGCCGGGGCGGAGCTGATCGAGACGAACACCTTCGGCGCGAACCGGCGCAAGCTCTCCGCGCAGTTCCTCGACGATCGCCTCGAGGAGATCGTCGAGCAGGGGGTGAAGCTGGCGCGCGAGGCGCGCGAGGTCGCGGGCGTCTCCGTGCTGATCGGCGGCGCGATCGGGCCGCTGGGCGATCTGGAAGGGTCGACGGGCGCCGAGGACGCGTATGCGGTCTTCCACGAGCAAGCCCGTCTGCTCGAAGGCCGCGGCGTCGATCTCTTCCTGGTCGAGACCTTCTACGACCTCGACGAGCTGGAGACCGCGATCAACGCGGTTCAGGCCGTCTCCACGCTTCCGATCGTTGCGCAGCTCACCTTCGACGAGGACGGCCAGACGCTCGCGGGCGTCCACGCGCGCGAGGCGGTCGAACGCCTCCTCTCGCTCGGGGTCGTCGCGGCCGGAGCGAACTGCGGCCTGGGCCCCCAGGCGGCGCTGGCCGCGCTCGGGGAGATGAAGGAGAGCGCCAACGGGCTGCCGCTGACGGCCCAGCCGAACGTCGGCCTGCCCAGCCGCAGCGGCGGGCGCATCGTCTATCCGAATGCGACCCCCGACTACTTCGCCGAGTTCGCCGCCCAGGCGCGCAGCCAGGGCGCGAGGCTGATCGGCGGCTGCTGCGGGACGACGCCTGCTCAGATCGCCGCAATCCGGGCGGCCGTCGAAGAGGGCCGCGAGCCGCGCGTGCCGCTCTTCGTGATCGAGCGTGAGGTCGTCGCGCGCGCGGCTCCGACCCTCGGCCGGACGCTGCTGCAGGAGCGGCTCGAGGCGGGCGAGTGGGTCGTCTCGGTCGAGCTCGACCCGCCGAAGGGGACGAACATGGAGGCGATGGTGGGCGTGGCCGCGCGGCTTCAGGCCTCGGGCGCCGTGCACGTCGTGGACATCAACGACAACCCCATGGCGCGGGCGAGGCTGTCGGCGCTCATGGCCGCGGTCGTCCTCGAGCGCTCGGTCGGGATCGAGACCATCCCGCACGTGACGCCCCGTGACGCGTCCGTCATGGGGCTCCAGTCCCAGCTTCTCGGCGCCCACGCCGAAGGCGTGCGGAACGTCCTGGCGGTGACCGGCGACCCGCCGCACGTCGGCGACTATCCGGGCTCGAGCGGCGTCTACGACGTCGACGCGATCGGACTCGTCGCGCTCCTCGGGCACCTCAATCGCGCCGAGGACTACTCGGGGAAGTCGATCGACGCCCCGACATCCTTCCACGTGGGGGTCGCCGTCAACCCGTCGTCCGCCGATCTCGACCGCGAGCTCGAGCGCTTCAGGGAGAAGGTGGACGCGGGCGCGCGCTTTGCGATGACCCAGGCCCTCTTCGACCTCGACTACCTCGACCGCTTCCTCGACCGTCTCGGCGGCGAGTCGCCCATCCCGCTCCTCGTCGGCGTGTGGCCGCTCACGAGCTACCAGCTCGCCTTCCGGCTCCACAACGAGGTTCCGGGGATCACGATTCCCGACGCCGTGCAGGGGCTGCTCGCGGGGGCCGGCGCGGACGCGCGGGCGGTCGGCTTCGAGCTGGCGCGCCGGCTCGTCGAGGGCGCGCGCTCGCGGGCGGCGGGGATCTACGTCATCCCGCCCTTCAAGGAGCCGAGCGCGGCCCTTGAGCTCCTCTCGGCGTAGATAGACTCTCGGCATGGCCGAGCTCGGAACCATGCGCGTCAAGAGCGGTCTCGCCGAGATGCTCAAGGGCGGCGTGATCATGGACGTGACGAGCGCGGAGCAGGCCCGGATCGCCGAGGAGTCGGGCGCGGTCGCGGTGATGGCGCTCGAGCGGGTGCCGGCCGACATCCGCGCCGAGGGCGGCGTCGCGCGCATGGCCGACCCGACGAAGATCCGCGAGATCCAGGAGGCGGTCTCGATCCCGGTGATGGCGAAGGCCCGGATCGGGCACTTCGTGGAGGCGCAGATCCTGGAGGCGCTCGAGGTCGACTACATCGACGAGAGCGAGGTGCTCACCCCCGCCGACGAGCGCCACCACATCGACAAGTGGGCCTTCCGCGTCCCCTTCGTCTGCGGCTGCCGCAACCTGGGCGAGGCCCTGCGGCGCTTGGGCGAGGGCGCGGCCATGATCCGAACGAAGGGAGAGGCGGGCACGGGCGACATCGTCAACGCCGTCCGGCACATGCGCGCGGTCTTCGGCGACATGCGCCGCCTGCGTACGCTGGACGAGGACGAGCTCTACACGGAGGCCAAGGAGCTGCAGGCCCCGCTCGAGCTCGTGCGCTGGGTGGCCGAGAACGGACGCCTTCCGGTCGTCACCTTCACCGCGGGCGGCATCGCCACGCCGGCCGACGCGGCCCTCTGCATGCAGCTCGGCGCCGACGGCGTCTTCGTGGGCTCGGGCATCTTCAAGTCGGCCGACCCGCTCGCCCGCGGCAAGGCGATCGTCGAGGCGACGACGCACTTCTCCGACCCGGAGACGCTCGCGCGTGTGTCCACGGGCCTGGGCGAGCCGATGCGGGGCCTCGACGCCGCCGCGCTCGCCCCCGAAGAGCTGCTCGAAGCGCGCGGCTGGTAGCGCGCGGCTATCGGCGCTCTTCGGTCGCACACCCCCCACATTTCCGCAAGTAGGCTCGAAAGCGGGGGCGAGGGGCCGAAGGCCCCGGGGGTACAGTTTCACGGGAGATGAGCGACTCGCCTCGCATCGGCGTCCTGGCGGTCCAGGGCAACTTCCGCGAGCACGCGGCGATGCTGCGGCGGCTCGGCGCCGACGTTGTCGAGGTGCGGCGGCCCGAACAGCTCGGTGGGCTGGACGGGCTCGTCGTCCCGGGGGGAGAGTCCACCGCCATCCGCCGGCTGATGCGCGTGGGCGGCCTCGAGGAGCCGGTGGCCGGCTTCCCCGGAGCGCTCTTCGGAACGTGCGCCGGCATGATCCTCTTCGACCGCTCCCACCTCGGGCTGCTCGACGTCATGGTCGAGCGGAACGCCTACGGGCGCCAGGTGGCGAGCTTCGAGGCCGACGTCGAGCTCGAGGGCGACGGGGAGCCGCTCAAGGGCGTGTTCATCCGCGCGCCGCGGATCGTCGATTCCGGGCCCGGCGTGGAGGTCGTCGGCAGCCTCGGGGAGGAACCGGTCCTGGTACGCGAGGGGCGCGTCCTCGCCGCCTCGTTCCACCCCGAGCTCACGGACGACGCGCGCGTCCACGAGCGCTTCCTCGAGCTGACGCGCGAGGTTGGACATGTCCGGGCATAGCAAGTGGTCCAGCATCAAGCACAAGAAGGGCGCCGCGGACGCGAAACGCGGGCAGCTCTTCTCCAAGCTCACGCGGGCGATCATCGTCGCGGCCCGTGAGGGCGGCCCGGATCCCGACGGGAACGCGACGCTTGCGACGGCCATCCAGAAGGCACGCGACAGCTCCATGCCCAAGGAGAACATCGAGCGGGCCATCGCCCGCGGTTCCGGCGCGGCGTCGGACGGCGAGTCGTACGAGACGGTCACGTACGAGGGCTACGGGGACGGCGGCGTCGCGGTCTTCGTGGAAGCGTTGACCGACAACCGGAACCGAACGGCCGCCGAGGTCCGGCACATCTTCGCCAAGCACGACGGAAACCTCGGGACGAGCGGGGCGGTCGCGTGGCTCTTCGAGCGGAAGGGCGTCGTCATCGTCCCGGGCTCGGTGGACGAGGACGAGCTCACGCTCGTGGCTGCCGACGGCGGCGCCGACGACGTCGAGGTCGACGGCTCCAGCTACCAGGTGATCGCGGCGCCCGACGACCTCGTCGCCGTTCGCTCGGCCCTCGACGACGCCGGCATTCCCTTCGACTCGGCGGAGCTGACCATGCTCCCGAAGACCACCGTGCCGATCGAGGACGAGACCACTGCCAAGAAGCTCGTCCGCCTGATGGACGCGCTCGAGGAGAATGACGACGTGCAGGCGGTCTACGCCAACTTCGACATCCCCGAGGGGATTCTCGAAGCCGTCGCGGCCTGACCGAGAACTCGAATCGGAATGACGCTTCGTCGGCCGCGGCGTCCTGGGTGAGTGCGATGCAAGGACGCAGGGCGCCCGAATAGCAGCGCTCTTCGGGCAACCGAGGACGCCGCAGCGTACCGCCCAGGGCGTCGCGACGGCACAAGGCTTCATTCTGGTTCGAGTTCTGAGGCCGTCCGGGGCCGCGGAGATACTCCGTGCGGCCCATGCAGATCGAGATCAGCGACCCCGCCTACATGGACTCCTTGCGCACCCACCTGCAGGAGCAGGGATGCCCCAGCGAGCTGCGAAGCGACGAGGTCGTCGAGGTGGTCGTCCTCCGGTCGTCCGAGCGGCCGCTGGCGGACGAGGAACAGCGCGCCAAGGTCTTCGCTCACCTGCGCGAGTGGTGCGCCGCCAACCCCGGCGTCAAGGCGAACATCCTTTCCTAGCCTCGGACGCAGGAACGTCCGAGCCGACGCCTAACCTCGACTCGTGAAGGTTCTCGGCATCGACCCGGGCATGGCAGCGTGCGGGTTCGGCATCGTGCGCGCACGTGCGGACGGCCGCCTCGAGGCGGCCGAGTACGGCTGGTGGCAGACGCGACCCCGCGACGCCCCGTCGCTGCGCCTCAAGCGGATCCACGACGAGGTTGCCGAGCTCGTCGCCCGGCACGAGCCCGAGGCGGTCGCGCTCGAGGAGTCGTATGTCGGCGCCGACGCCCGTGTCGCGCTCACCGTGGGACAGGCACGCGGCGCCGCCCTGGTCGCGTGCGCGAACGCGGGCGTGCCCTGCGCCGAGTATGCGCCGGCGACGGTGAAGCAGGCGGTGTGCGCCTACGGTCGCGCCGACAAGGAGCAGGTGCAGCGCATGGTCAAGGCCGTCCTCGGTCTCCCGGAGCTCCCGCGCCCGCACCATGCGGCCGACGCGCTCGCGGTCGCGATCTGCCACGCGCTCGCCCCACCTCTTCTCGCCGTCGCGGGAGCGCACCGATGATCGCACGGCTGCGCGGCAAGGCGGTCCTGCGGGACGCGGAAGGGCTCGTCCTCGAGGTCGGCGGGGTCGGCTACCGGCTTCACGCGACCCCCTCCGTCGTGCAGAAGTCCGAGGGCGCCGAGGAGGTCGTGGTGGAGACGCACCTGCACGTCCGCGAGGACGCCCTGCAGCTCTACGGCTTCGCGGATGCCGACGAGAGGCACCTCTTCGAGCAGCTGCTCGCCGTGTCGGGCGTGGGCCCGAAGGTGGCGCTGGCGATCGTCTCCGGCTACGCCCCGGCCGAGCTCAAACGTGCGATCGTGCGCGAGGACGCCGCCCTCTTCCAGACGATTCCCGGAATCGGCAAGAAGACCGCTCAGCGGGTCGTGCTCGAGCTCAAGGAGCGGATCGCGCCGCTCGCGGCCGTCGACGAGGCACCGCACGTGGGGCCCGGAGACGGCCACACCGTGGCCCGGGACGCGCTCGTCGAGCTGGGCTACTCGCCTGCCGAGGCCGAGCAGCGACTCGCCGAGACAGACCCCGACCTGCCCCCGGCCGAGCGCGTCCGCCAGGCACTCCGAGCCGCATGAGTGAACGGGTCACCACCGCCGTCCTCGCGCCGGACGAGGAGGAGCTCGACGGCTCGCTCCGGCCGCGCTCGCTCGACGAGTTCGTCGGCCAGGAGCGGGTCAAGGAGCAGCTTGCCATCGCGCTCGAGGCGGCGAAGGGAAGGAGCGAGGCTCTCGACCACGTCCTCCTCGCCGGCCCCCCGGGCCTCGGCAAGACGAGCCTCGCCTTCATCATCCGCGAGGAGCTCGGCGTCGGCCTGAGGAGCGTCGCCGGGCCCGCGCTCGAGCGCAAGGGAGACATCGCGGCCATCCTCACGTCGCTCGATGAGCGTGACGTCCTCTTCGTCGACGAGATCCACCGCCTCAGCCGCGCGGTCGAGGAGATCCTCTACCCGGCCCTCGAGGATTTCCGGCTCGACATCATCGTCGGCCAGGGGCCTGCCGCCCGGACGCTCACGCTCGACCTGCCCCAGTTCACCCTCGTCGGCGCCACCACGCGCACGGGGCTCCTGACGACGCCGCTGCGCGACCGCTTCGGCATGACCTACCGCCTGGAGCACTACGAGCCTGCGGAGCTCGCCCGCATCGTCGCCCGCTCGGCCCGCATCCTCGACGTCGAGATCGCGGGAGAGGCAGCGGAGGAGATCGCCCGCCGGGCCCGTGGCACGCCCAGGGTCGCCAACCGGATCCTGCGCCGTGTCCGCGATGTGGCCGAGGTGCGTCACGACGGGGCCGTGACCCTGGAGGTCGCCCGAGAGGCGCTCGAGCTTCTCGAGGTGGACGGCCACGGCCTCGAGCGCGTCGACCGCGAGCTTCTGTGCGCAATCGTGAAGAAGTTCGACGGCGGTCCCGTCGGCCTCTCGACCCTCGCGGTCGCCCTCGGGGAGGAGCAGGACACCATCGAGGACGTCTACGAGCCCTACCTGCTGCAGCTCGGCCTCATCCAGCGGACGCCGAGAGGCCGGATCGTCACGAAGCTCGGCCGCGCCTACGTCGGCGGCGTCGCGCTCGAGGACGCGCTCTTCTAGCGACGCCGCGCGCGTCGAAGCGTCCTCACGCCTCCGAGCGGCGGCTATCGTCCAGCGTGGGTCGTCGTTTCGAGAGGACGTTCCGACCGGCGGGGCGACGGGACCGAGCCGATGAATGCAGACCGAGTCACCCAGACCGAGGCGGTGCCGCCCGAGGGCGGGGGCAGCGGCGAGAGCCGGCTGTTCATCGCTGCGGTCGCCGCGGCCATCGTTGCCACGATCGGGAGCCTGGTGCTCGTCGGCTTCCTCGTTGCACCGGACGGCGACACGGGCGAAGGAGCGGCCGCAGGGGACCAGGTCGCCGTGGCGCTCTTTCAGGACTTCCACGCGACGCTCGTCGTTTCGCCGGGAACGGTCGGTGAGAACACCATCGACCTCAGCTTGCTCACCCACGACGGCGCCGGAGCCCCGGAGCTCGACGGCCTGAGCGTCGTCTCGCGTCCTCTCGACGGCGGCGAGCCGGTCGAGTATCAGGCGGAGCCCGTGTCCGGAAGCCCGGGGATCTACACCGTCGACGCAGTCCCGTTCTCGAGCCCGGGCGACTGGGAGCTTGCCGTCCGGGCACGCCCGCAGGGAAGCGAGCCCGTGGTTCAGGCGGTCACGGTCTCGATCGGAGAGGGATAGGCCTGCGCTCGTGGTCATGCTGCTGGGATGAGCCACGACCACGATCACGGAGGCGGCGGAAGCTCGAGGCGGCGCGCGCTCGCGCTCGCCCTGGCGATCACCGCCGTCTACACGGTGGCCGAGGTCGTCGGGGGAATCCTGGCGGGCAGCCTCGCGCTGCTCGCGGACGCCGGGCACATGCTGTCGGACAACATCGCGCTCGGCCTCGCGCTCTTCGCCATCTGGCTGGCCGCGAAGCCGCCGACGCCCGAGCGCACGTTTGGCTACAAGCGGGCCGAGATTCTCGCGGCTCTGGCCAACGGCGTGACGCTCGTCGCCGTCTCCTTCTGGATCTTCTTCGAGGCCTATCGCCGTCTGGAGGATCCGGTCGAGGTTCTCGGCGGCTGGATGCTCGTCGTGGCCCTCATCGGCCTGGCGGTGAACCTCGCGGCCGGCTTGGTCCTCTGGCGGGGACGGGACGGGAGCCTCAACGTCGGAGCTGCCTTCCGCCACGTCGTTGCCGACGCCCTCAGCTCCGTGGGCGTGATCGCGGCGGCGATCGTCATCATCCTGACCGGCTGGACGGAGGCCGATCCGCTCGTCAGCGTGGTCATCGGCATCCTCATCCTCGTCAGCGCCTGGACGGTCCTGCGCGACTCGACTCGCATCCTCCTCGAGGCGACTCCGAAAGGCATCGATGCAGAGGAGATCGCCCGGGCGATCCTCGTGCACCCGAGCGTGACGGACGTGCACGATCTCCACGTCTGGGAGGTCACCTCGGGCTTCCCGTCCCTTTCCGCTCACGTCCTCGTCCGTCCCCGCGAAGACTGCCACGGGATCCGGCGCGAGCTCGAGCGCCTCCTCGGCGAGCGGTTCGAGATCGAGCACACGACGCTCCAGGTCGACCACGACCGCCGGGGAGAGCTGCTCTCGATTCAGCGGCCCGCCGGCGGCCGTCGGTGACGCACGACCGGACGGTCCCAGGAGCGGGCTCTTAGCGCCGGAACTGGAGGTCGTGCCACGAGGGCACCGGCGCGAGCTCGAGCAGGGCGCGCCCGCCGTCCGGCTCGCGGTAGCCGAACTCCGCGGTATCGCCGTCCCAGTCGACCTCGAGGAGGTTGTCCTTGACGCGCTGGTCGAGCCAGGCGCTGCGGAAGATCAGCTTGCGAAGCCAGTAGACGAGCGATTCGTCGTTGACGAGGGCGACGCGCTCCCAGTGGCGGACGAGGTACTCGCCGAGGCCGCTCTGCGGGTCGTCGATGCGCCCGTGCGCGGTCAGCTCGACGAGATCCGACGTCTCGGCGTCCTCCAGCTCCCCCGGCTCGACGAGCCGGAGCCTGACGGCCGCGGCGTTGACGCGCTGCTCGAAGTCGATCGCGTTGAAGCTGAACCGGTACCCGAGGAACTCGACGACGTAGTCGTCCCCGGACGTGTAGTTCGTCTCGCTCACCCGGTTCTGAGGATAGCCGCGTCCCTCTGGGCCCGCCGGTCCGTCCGATCGCGGCCCTACCGTGGATCTCGATGCACGAGGGCACCTGGACGATGCGTCCGTGCCCCCGCAGCGAGGTACGGGAGCTCGCCCAGGCGCTCGGCGTCGGCGACGCGACGGCAGCCGTCCTCGTCCGGCGGGGCTACGGCGACCCCGAGTCGGCGCGGGCCTTTCTGGCTGCCGAGCCGCCAGGGCACGACCCGTTCCTGCTCGGCGACGTCGAAGCTGCCTGTGCGCTGTTCCAAAAAACGCTCGCCGCGGGGGGGAGGGTCTGCGTGCACGGCGACTACGACGTGGACGGGATCTGCGCGACGGCGCTCGCGGTCACGGCTCTGCGCGGCCTGGGCGCCGACGTCGAGTGGCACCTTCCCAGCCGCTTCGAGGAGGGCTACGGTATTTCGAGAGAGACGCTGGCGCGTCTGGCTCGAGAGAAGTGCAGTCTTGTGCTCACCGTCGACTGCGGCATCACGGCGGTGGACGAGGTCGCGGAAGCGAAGGCCGCCGGGCTCGAGGTAATCGTCACGGACCACCACAGGCCGGGCGAGACCCTCCCCGACTGCCCGGTCGTCGCCACGCGGCCGTCGGAGTACCCGTTTCCGGAGCTCTGCGGCACCGGTGTCGTCCTCAAGCTGCTCGAGGCGCTGGGGGTGGAGGGCCTGGAGCGTCACGTCGACCTCGTCGCCCTGGCGACGGTCGCCGACGTCGTTCCCCTCGTGGACGAGAACCGAGCGCTCGTCGCGGCGGGGATGCGGCGGCTCGCGCGCACGGACAAGCCCGGCCTCCAGGCGCTCATGCGCGTCAGCGGCGTCGATCCCGCGACGGTCGACACGGGCGCGGTCGGGTTCCGGCTGGCACCACGGATCAACGCGGCGGGGCGGCTCGGGCATCCAGGCGCCGCGCTCGAGCTCCTGCTCACGAGCGAGCCGGCGGAGGCCCGGCGGCTGGCCGGCGAGCTCGAAGCTCTGAACCGCGACCGCCAGGCGGTCGAGGAGCGCATCCTGCGGGACGCGATCCGGCAGGTCGAGGAGTGGCCGGAGCCGCAGCGGCGACGTCTGGGATACGTCATCGCCGGAGAGGACTGGCATCGGGGGGTGATCGGGATCGTCGCCTCCCGGCTCGTCGAGCGCTTCCGCCGGCCGGTCGTGCTGATCGCCGGCGGGGAACCCGGCGAGGACTGGGTCGGCTCGGGCCGCTCCGTCTCCTCCTTCGATCTCCACGGCGCGCTCGCCGCCTGCTCCCACCTGCTCGGCCGCTGGGGCGGCCATCGCGCCGCGGCGGGCCTCTCGATTGCGCCCGAGAGCGTCGAGGCCTTCGCCGAGGCCTTCGCCGAGCATGCGGCGGGCGTGCTCACCCTGGAGGATCTCCTGCCCGTGACGCCGATCGACGCGGTCGTGCGGGGAAGCGAGCTGACCCTCGGGCTGTGCGAGGAGCTGGAGCGCCTGGCGCCCTTCGGTCTCGGGAACCCGAACGTGACGCTGCTGGCAGTCGGCGCCGAGCTGTCGGATCTCGCCGCCATCGGCGAGGGGAAGCACCTGCGGCTGGCGGTCACGGCGGCCGGCGCCCGTTCCGGCGCCGTCGCGTTCGGGCGCGGCGCTGCGCTCGACCGCTACCGGCGGCCGGGGCAATACGACGTCGCCTTCCGGCTCACGGCCAACCACTGGAACGGCACGGTGACGCCCCAGCTCGTTGTCAGGGAGATCTTCGACACGCCCGCGCGCTTCGAGGAGCTCCGGCGCCTGCTCCTGGCGGAATGGCAGGGAGGGCCCGAGCACTGGAGCCCCTGGGCCAGGGAGGTCTTCGCGGAGCTGGGGCTGGAGGAGGAGGCGGCGGGCTGGCGCCCGCTGGTCGAGTCGGCCGCGTTCCTGGCCGCGCTCCGCGAGGAGCCGGCGACGGCCGTGGCCGCATAGATCACTGCCCCAACGGGGGGCCGGAGCCGGCGGACGAGGAAGCTAAGATGGGCTCATGGCGGGTCAGGTGCTCACCGCGTCCGCCGAACGGCACAGCGAGCAGTTCGACCAGCTCCTGGCCGAGGTGGCGTCCTACAACCCCGATGCCGATCGGGACCTGCTGGAGCGGGCATATCGCTTCGCCTCGGGCGCGCATGAGCACCAGCAGCGCCGGAGCGGCGAGGACTTCATCCTCCACCCGCTCGGCGTCGCGCTGGTCCTCGCGGAGCTCCGGAGCGACGACGCCACCATCGCCGCCGGGATCCTCCACGACGTCGTCGAGGACACCGACGCGACGATCGAGCAGGTGCGCGATGAGTTCGGCGACGAGGTGGCGCGGCTCGTCGAGGGCGTCACCAAGCTGACCCGGATCCACTTCCAGAGCCGCGAGCAGGCCCAGGCCGAGAACTACCGGAAGATGATCGTGGCGATGGCCGAGGACCATCGCGTCATCCTCATCAAGCTCGCCGACCGCCTGCACAACATGCGGACGATCGAGTACCTGGGCAAGCAGAAGCAGCTGCAGAAGGCGGGCGAGACCCTCGAGGTCTACGCGCCGCTCGCCCACCGCCTCGGTATCCACACGATCAAGTGGGAGCTCGAGGACCTGGCGTTCCAGACGCTCCATCCCCGCAAGTACGCCGAGATCCAGGCGATGGTCAACGAACGCCGGGCCGAGCGCGAGAAGTACGTCGAGGGCGCCGGCAAGGTGCTGAAGCGGGAGCTCGACAACGTCGACATCCCCGCCGGGGTCTCCTCCCGTGCGAAGCACTTCTACTCCATCTACGAGAAGATGGTGAAGCGCGGGAAGGAGTTCAACGAGATCTACGACCTGACCGCGATGCGCGTGCTCGTCGAGCGGGAGGGAAAGGAGGGCGAGCGCGACTGCTACGGCGCGCTCGGAGTCATCCACTCGCTCTGGACCCCCATCCCCGGCCGCTTCAAGGACTACGTGGCCATGCCCAAGTTCAACATGTACCGCTCGCTGCACACGACCGTGAGAGGCCCGGAGAACAAGCCGCTGGAGATCCAGGTCCGCACGCGCGACATGCACCGGACGGCCGAGCAGGGCATCGCCGCGCACTGGCTCTACAAGGGCGCGAAGGGCAAGGGGAAGAAGGCCAGCGAGGCGGAGCTCGCCTGGATGAAGCAGCTCGCCGACTGGCAGCGGGAGGAGACGGACTCGCGTGAGCTCATGCGCGCGTTTCCGGAGCTGGCTCTCGACGAGGTGTACGTCTTCACGCCCAAGGGCGAGGTGAAGAGCCTGCCCGAGGGATCGACGCCGATCGACTTCGCCTACTCCGTCCACACCGACGTCGGCCACCGCACCGTCGGAGCCAAGGTGAACGGCCGCATCGTCCCGCTCCACTACCGCCTGCGGAGCGGCGACTTCGTCGAGATCCTCACGTCGAAGCAGATGAGCCGGGGGCCATCCCGGGACTGGCTCTCCCTGGCGGTCTCCTCCCGGGCGCGCAACAAGATCAGGCAGTGGTTCAGCCGCGAGACCAGGGAGGTCGCCGAGCAGCGCGGCCGCGAGGCGCTCGAGAACGCCTTGAAGCAGCACAACCTCCCGTACAAGAAGCTCTCAGGCTCGCCGCTCCTCGCGGAGATCATCCGCGAGATGGGCTTCAAGAAGGCGGAGGACTTCTACCTCGCCCTCGGCTCCGGGAAGCTCCAGGTCTCGCAGGTTGCGAACAAGGTCCTGCACCGCCTCAAGACCGACGAGGCCGTCGAGGAGGAGGCGCTCCCCCGCAGGCCGAAGGCCCGCGAGGCAGTCGCCTCGGGAAACTTCGGCATCCATGTCCCCGGCGTCGAGGACGTTCTCGTCCGCATGGCGAAGTGCTGCACGCCCGTGCCGGGGGACGGCATCGTCGGCTACATCTCGCTCGGCAAGGGCATCACCATCCACAGGCTCGACTGCCCGAACGTGAAGTCGCTGATGCGGAACCCCGAGCGGTTCACGTCGGTCGAGTGGGACGGCGGCACCTCGCAGAGCTTTCGCGTCCATATCGCCGTCGTCTCCTGGGATCGCCCGCGCCTGCTCGAGGACGTCGCGCGCACCTTCGCCGAGCACGGCACGAACATCGTCGAGTACGGCGGCCACGTGGAGGATCAGATGGCGAAGAACTGGTACGTCGCCGAGGTGGGAGACATCAAGGCGCTGCGTGCGCTCCTCGGCTCCTTGCGGAACATCGAATCGGTCTTCGACGCGTTTCGCGTCACGCCCTCCTAGGTCGTGGGCGACGAGCGCCTCGCGCTGCTCCGCGACCTCGAACGGGCGGATGAGGCGGTGGCGGTGGAGCTCGCGGAGGTGGACGAGCTCTCCGCTGGAGGTGAGGGAGCTGCGCGCGCAGGCGCTCGAGCTCGCGTCGTTCCTCGGGAGCCTCCCCGAGGAGCGGGCGGCCGCGAGCCAGGCCATGGTCGCAGCCGATCGACTGCTGGCCGAGGCTCGAACGGCGGCGGAGCGTGCTGCCGACGAGCTCGCGGGCGCGGAGAGCGACGGAAGCCGGGACCGTCTGGCCGAATCCCGCCGCTTCGAGCTGCGCGCCCGCGACTCGCTGCACATGGCCGAGCGACGGGCGGCCTCGGCGCGGGAGCGCGCGGAGGAAGTCGACGCACTGGCCAAGGCCGCGGAACGGACGACAGCCGACCTGGAGGATCGGGCCGGCGAGCTCGCCGCGGCGCTCTCGGCACGGCCACGGCTCCCCGGGGAGGCGGTGGCCGTGCCGGGGCCGGGCACGACCGGCATCGTGGAGTGGGGGACGCGCGCCCGGGCGGCGCTGCTCGTGGCCCGCAGCCAGCTTGCCACCGAGCGCGACGCCATCGTGCGACAGGCGAACGAGCTCGGAGCGGTCGTGCTCGGCCAGACGCTGCCGCCACTGGGCGCGGCCGCGGTCGCCCGCCGTGTCGAGCGCGAGCTCTCCTAGCCCTGCCCCCAGTCCCCCGTTTTCGTCACTCGATCAAGTGATTCGTCACCCCTTCGGGGGATGCGAGCCGCACGGGCCAGGCCGACGAACCGTGCGAGACGCTCCATGCGCAACGGTTCCCACCCTCTGGACGGGCGGCTCGGCCGGCAGGCCGCCGGCCTCGAGCTTGTGATCGTCCTGGCGACGCTCACGCTGGTGGCCGCGCTCGGGCAGCCGGAAGCGGTCGAGCGGAGCGACTGGATCGCCTTCGGAGTGCTGCTGCCGCTGGCCGCGATCGCGCACCTCCTGGGCGCCGACAGGACGAAGCACCAGGGCTCGCAGCTCTCGCTCGCCCCGATCTTCACGGCCGCTCTGATCCTGCCCCCGTCCCTGACGACGCTGCTCATCGCCCTGGCCGTGATTCCGGAGTCCGTCCGCAGGCGCACCGACTGGTACATCCTCGTTTTCAACGTCTGCAACCTCGTCGCGCCGGCACTCCTCGCGCGCACGGTGTTCGACGCGGTGGAGGCGAGCACGTCCGCAGGCTGGACGGTCGGAGCGGCCCTGGCGATCGTCGCCTTCCTGATCCTCCACTACGGGCTCCTCGCCACGGTTCTCCACCTCGCGCGAGGGGTGAAGGCTGCGGACACCGTTCGACTCGACTGCGTCCTCATCGACGCCGGGCTGCTCTCGCTCGGCGCGATCGCCGCCGCGCTCTGGGGCGACTATCCAGGGCTGGTCGCCCTCACGCTCCTCCCGCTCGCGCTCGCGTACCGCTCGCTGGCGATCCCGGCGCTGGTCGAGGCGACGCGCATCGAGCCCAAGACCGGTCTCTACAACCTGCGCCATTTCGAGGCCGCGCTCGGCCAGGAGCTCGGCCGAGCGGGCCGGTTCGACCGTCCGATCGCCCTCCTCATGGTCGATATCGACCACCTCCGCGAGCTCAACACCGCGCACGGGCACATGGCCGGCGACCGCGCCCTCGTCAGCGTCGCCGATTCCCTCCGGCGCGCGACCCGCGAGTACGACGTGGCCGCGCGCTTCGGCGGGGACGAGTTCTGCGTCCTCCTGCCGGAGACCGACCTCGACGGCGCTCTCGTCGTCGCCGAACGCATTCGTGCGCTCGTCGAGGAGTCGGTGGAGGGCGGTGACATGCCCGTGACGGTGTCCATCGGCGCCGTCTCGCACCGGGGAGCGGGGGTCACCGCCGAGCAGCTTCTGGCCGTCGCCGACCGCGCCGCCTACCAGGCGAAGGCCAGCGGCCGAAACGCGATCGCCGCGGCGCCTCCGATCGGCCCCGTGCAGGAGGCCGAGCGCTTGCTTGCCGACGCAGCCGACCGGCACTGACTCTCCGGGTCAGCTAAGGATCCCAGCCCTGGCCGCCGGTGTCCCAGCCGACGAGGCAGTGCGGGGAGATGAGCAGGGCCACGCGCTCGAGGAAACGGCGATCGTCCGGCCCGAAGGCGGCCGGGACGTCCGAGTCGATGTCGATCTCGCCCACGACCCGGCCCTCGTAGGCGATGGGGACGACGATCTCGCTGCGCGTGGAGACGAAGCACGCGAGATAGCGGTCGTCCGCGTTCACGTCGTCCACGACCTCCGTCACGCCGCTCGCCGCCGCGGCGCCGCAGATTCCCTCGCCGATGGGGATGCGCACGTGCTCGGTGGCCTCCGGCCCCTTCCACGGACCGAGCACGAGGTCGCCGCCCTCCACGAGGTAGATCCCGACCCAGGAGTAGTGCTCGAAGCGGTCGTGGAGCACGTCGACGGTCTTCCGGAGGACCTCGTCGGCCTCCTGCTCCCGGTTGACGATGCGGTCCACGGCCTCGAGGCCGCCGCGATAGGCGTCCGTCGTCGCGCTCATTCCACCGGCACCGCCAGCTCGACGTCCGAGCCCTCGAAGGCAGCCACCGCGCGCCGGTACTCGCCGGAGACCGGGGTCGGCCTGCGCTCGGGGACGGCCAGAAGCACCATCGTCTGCTCGGCCGTGCACATGAGCATGTCGTCGTCGACCCGGTAGGCGCAAAGCTCGTAGCAGAGGCTCGTGACGCCGATCCGCCTCATCCTGACGAACACTTCGAGGAGATCGTCGAAGCGCGCGGGCGCCTCGTAGACCACCGACGACGCACGCATGACGAAGTCCTTGCCGACCGCCTCCTTGCGCAGGAGCCCCAGGTGGCGCTCGTACTCGACACGCGCGAGGTCGAAGTAGGGCAGGTAGCGGCCGTAGTAGACGATGCCCTGCGCGTCCGTGTCCGAGAAGCCGACCCGCGCGAACGCCGAGAACTTGAACGGCGGCTTGCGGCCGGTCGGCGCCCCGAGCTGCATGAGGAAATCCTACTGACGGGTTAGTTGATCCTCGTCGTCCGATGTGCCACCCTCTTGGGCGGTGCGTTCAACCCGGGCGACCGAAAAGGGGAGAGGGGCATGAAGAGATGGGTGCTCTTGGGTTGCGCCTTTGCCGTCATGCTGGCGTTCAGCGGGACGGCGCTTGCCGCGAGCAAGCACGGGCTGCAGCTCTATACGACGACGGTCGACGCGGCGACGGCCGAGCAGCTTTCGCAGGCAGGGTACGACATCGCTGCGGCGCAAGCCGGCTTCGCGGGGGTCGAGCTCCAGCTCGTCCTCACGAGAGCAGAGCGGGCCAAGCTTGCCCAGCAAGGGATCGGCCTTCGCGTCACAAGGGACACGAAGGGTCGTAGCCAGACTCAGCGTTTCGCGCTCCAGGCGGCGAGCGGCTTCAACGTCTGGCGCTCGTGGGACGAGGCCGGAGGGATCCGCGACGAGCTCTACGAGATCGCGGCGGACAATCCGCAGCTCGTCAAGCTGAGGGTCTTCGGAGAGACTTACGAGGGCCGGGAGTACATCGCGCTCAAGCTCACGCAGGGCGCGCGCGGGATCCAGGACGGCAAGCGACCGGCCGTCCTCTACGCGTCGACCTTCCATGCTCGCGAGTGGATCTCGACCGAGGTCAACCGCAGGCTGCTGCACTGGTACATCGACGAGTGGCGGGCCAACAACCCGGAGGTCAGGGACCTCCTGAGAACGACCGAGCTCTGGTTCGTGCTCGTCGACAACCCGGACGGCTACCAGTACAGCTTCGACGCCGAGCGACTCTGGCGGAAGAACCTCCGCGACAACGACGGCAACGGCGTCATCGACTCGAACGACGGCGTCGACCTGAACCGGAACCTGCCGGAGCACTGGAACTACGACGAGGAGGGCTCATCGTCTCAATTCTCGAGCGAGACCTACCGAGGCCCCGAGCCGGCGTCGGAGCCCGAGACCGGGGCGATCATGCGCCTCGTCCAGCGCACCGATCCCGAGTTCTCGATCAGCTACCACTCGTTCGGCCAGCTGCTCCTCTACCCGCAGGGTTGGCAGGTGCAGACGCCGGCCGCGGACGACCCGGTCTACGTCGCCCTCACCGGGACCGACGACGACCCCGCGATCCCGGGCTTCAACCCTGGCGTGTCGGCGGACCTGTACACGACGAACGGCGAGTACACGGACTGGGCGCACGGAGCCAAGGGCGTGCTCGCCTGGACGCCGGAGCTCAGCGAAGGGTGCGTCGGGTGCGGCTTCGTCTTCCCCGACGACGAGGCGCTCGTCCAGGAGGAGTTCGAGAAGAACCTGGACTTCGCGCTACGCGTCGCCAAATCGGCGCGGGATCCCGACGACCCCGTCTCGCACACGGGCTTCGACACCGCACCGTTCTACCTCGATCTCTCCGAGTTCGACCCGTGGAAGTCGGGCAACCCGGCCTCCGACCTGGCGGTCGACGTCTCCTACGCGGGTGGTTCCGCGCAGACGGTCGAGGTGCTCGCCAAGCGGGCGCTCAACCGGGTGCGGCTCAACTACACGGTCAACGGCGGAGGGGTCCAGGTCGAGACGACCAAGCGCTCGCCGGACGGCGAGATCTTCGGCGGGAACAACGCCTACGACGAGTACTACGAGTACCGGCAGGCGGACGTCCAGGGTCTCGAAGTGGGGGACTCCGTCGAGTACTGGTTCACGGGCGAGAACCGCCGCTCCAGCGACCACGTCACGTTCGAGGTCGTCGAGGACGCTGACGCCGAGGTGCTCATCGTCGCGGCCGAGGATCGCACCGGCGCCTCCACGCTGCCGGGCTACGCGAGCACGGACCCGGCGACGCCGAACTACCTCGCCTCCTACGAGAGCGCCCTGACGGCCAGCGGCAGGAGCTACGACGTCTACGACGTCGACGCCGTGGGTCGGCAGGCGCCCGACCACCTCGGCGTGCTGTCGCACTACGACGCGGTGATCTGGTACACGGGCAACGACCTCGTGACGAGGGAGCCCGGCTGGGAGGGCGGCAATGCATCGCGGCTCGCCAACGATGTGATGCTGGAGGTCCGCGCGTACCTGAACGAGGGCGGCAAGCTCCTCTACACCGGCCAGTGGGCGGGAGGTCTCTGGAACGGGATCTTCGGCGCCCAGTTCTACGACCCGGTGGCGAACGAACAGTGCGTCGTCGGCGGCGCGCTCGTCCTCGCCCGCTGTCAGATGATCGCGGACAAGAACGACTTCATCCAGTACTACCTGGGTGGCTATATCTACAACTCGGACGCGGGGACGGACTTCGACACAGGGAACCCGTTCGACGTGCTCGGCGTCGACGATCCGTTCAGCGCGCTGAGCTGGGCGTTCAACGGGGCGGACTCGGCGGAGAACCAGCTGCACACGGCGTCGCTGATTACGACGAGCAGCATCCTGAAGCCGGACGTCTATCCGCAGTTCGAGAGCCGCGCCCCGGCTGTGTGGGACACGGGCGCGACGGGCGCGTTCGAGCCGTTCGACGGCTCGTGGTACGTCTACTCACAGCAGGCGGACATCAGCTACAAGCGGCTGCTCCGGCCGATCAACGTTCCGGCCGGCGGCGGCCAGATGTCCTTCCGCTTCTCGTACGACACCGAGCTCGATTGGGACTTCGTGTTCGTCGAGATCCACGATGTCGCAGCGGACACGTGGGTCACTGCGCCAGACCTCAACGGTCACACGACCAACTCGACCGGCGAGAGCTGCGCGGCCGGCTGGTTCGAGCTGCATCCCTGGCTCGAGCAATACCAGGGGGCGGACTGCTCCGGCGCCGGCTGGAACGCTACCTCGGGCCGCTCGGCCGGCTGGGAGGAGTGGCTCATCGACCTGACGCCGTACGCCGGCGAGCAGATCGAGGTGTCCATCTCCTACGCCAGCGACTGGTCGACTCAGGGTCTCGGCTCGTTCGTCGACCTGATCAGCGTCCCCGGCGGAGACGGCTCGACGAGCTTCGAGGCCGGCCTGGACGGCTGGACGATTCCCGGCCCGCCCGCCGGGAGCGCGGCGAACCCCAACGACTGGGTGCGGACCGAGTCGGTCGGCTTCCAGGAGGGCGCCGTCGTCTCGACGCCCGACACGTTGTACTTCGGGTTCGGCTTCGAGGGGATCTCGGACGCCGCCACCCGGAACGCCGTGATGGGGCGCTCGATGGACTACCTGCTCGGCCCCTAGCGGCTCGGGCAGCGCACGCCGCGAGGGCGGGGCTTCGACCCCGCCCTCGCCGTCTCGCGGCGGCTACGACGCGGAGACGACGGCGAGGGCCTCGTCGCGCTTGCGCTCCCTGAGCTCCGGGTCGAGGGCTTCGAGGTTGAGCCGGAGCAGCGGCTCGGTGTTCGAGGGCCGGACGTTCAGGTGCCAGTCGTCCGCGGTGATCGAGACGCCGTCGAGGTGGGAGATCTCGCCCTGGTCGGCGAAGTGCTCCTTGAGCCGCTGCAGGGTGAGCGCGACGTCGGCGACAGGAGTGTTGATCTCGCCCGTGAGGAAATAGCGCTCTCGCAGCGGGCGCAGGAGCTCTGACAGGCTCTGCCCGCGGCTGGAGACGAGCTCGAGCATGAGCAGGGCCGGGATCGTCCCGGAGTCGGCCTGGTAGAAGTCGCGGAAGTAGTAGTGGCCGCTCACCTCGCCGGCGAACATGGCGTCCACCTCGCGCATGCGGAGCTTGATGAAGGCATGGCCGACCCGGCTCATCACCGCCGTGCCGCCGAGCCGCTCGACCGCGTCGCGGACGGCCCAGCTCGCCCGGACGTCGTAGATGATCGTCCCGCCGGGCTCCTTCTCCAGCATCGACTCGGCCAGGAGCGCGGTCGCGAAGTCCCCGGGCACGAACTCGCCGGTGTCGTCCACGAAGAAGCAGCGGTCGGCGTCCCCGTCGAAGGCGATCCCGAGGTCGGCGCCTTCCTCCTTCACCTTGGCGACGATGAACGCGCGGTTCTCCTCGAGCAGGGGGTTCGGCTCGTGGTTGGGGAAGGTCCCGTCGGGCTCGAAGAAGCAGCGGACTGCCTCGACCGGCAGGCGCTCGAGGATCGGCGGCAGCATCGCCCCGCCCATTCCGTTCGCCGCGTCGATCACGACGCGGAGGCTGTCCACAGCCTCGGGGTCGATGAAGGACATGACTTTGTCGACGAAACCGACGTAGATGTCCTGCGGCTCGACCCTTCCGGCCACGTCCGGGGTCTGACCCCTTTCCCCAGCCGGAAAGGACAGAGCTCGGTCGCGGATGTCGAACAGGCCGGAGTCGGCGCCGACCGGCAGCGCGCCACGGCGGACGATCTTGGCGCCGGTGTACTCCTTCGGGTTGTGGGACGCCGTGATCGTCGCGCCGCCGTCGAGCCCCAGCTCGCCGACGGCGTAGTAGAGCATCTCGGTGCCGATCATCCCGATGTCGACGACGTCCGTGCCGGCGTCGGCCGCCCCGCGCACGAAGGCCTCGTGCATGGTGGGCGAGGAGAGGCGCATGTCGCGCCCCACCGCGATCGTTCCGGGCTCGAACTGCTCCGCGTAGGCGCGGCCGACCGCGTAGGCTCCGTCCTCGTCGAGCTCGACGGGATAGATCCCCCGGACGTCGTACGCCTTGAAGACGTTCGGCTCTAGGGCCATGCCTCGGCGAGTTTACGCCGAGTCGCCTCGAGGGCCTCCGGCAGGACCTTCACGTCCGCGAGCACCGGCATGAAGTTGGTGTCTCCGGCCCAACGAGGGACGAGGTGCTGGTGCACGTGGTCGACGATGCCGGCGCCGGCGACCCGGCCGAGGTTCCACCCGAGGTTGAAGCCCTGCGGCGTCATGACCTCCTCGAGGACGCCGGCGGCAGTCGCGGCGAGCTGGTGGATCTCCAGAGCCTCTTCCGGCCGAAGCCCGCCGAAGGCTCCTTCGTGCCGGTACGGCGCCACCATCAGGTGGCCGGACGCATACGGGTAGCGGTTGAGGAGCACGAAGGCATGCTCGCCCCGCCGGACGACGAGCCCGGCGTCGTCCTCGAGCCCGGAGGCGCGGCAGAAGACGCAGCCCTCCTGCTCGTCGGCGCCCTGGATGTACTCCAGGCGCCAGGGAGCCCAGAGCCGCTTCAGAACCACCCTCGCAGGCGAAAGAGCGCAAGCAGCCCGATCACGGCCAGGATCTCGAGGCCGAGCCCGAGCACCGCGAACGCCTGCCAGCTGTCCACGTGCTCCACCATCCAGCCGAAGTTCTGCCCGAAGAAGCCGGTGATGAACGAGAGCGGGAGGAAGATCGTGGCGATCACGGTCAGCTGCTTCGTCGTCACGTTGAGGCGGTTCGAGGCGGTCGAGAGGTACGCGTCGATCGCGGCGTTCATGAGCTCGCGGTTGCCGTCCAGTGCCTCGCCCAGCCGGACGAGGTGGTCGTAGACGTCCCGGAAGTAGCGCTCGGCCTCCCGCGTCAACCCGGGCAGGTCGACCCCGCCCCCGACGATGCGCCCGAGCAGGTCGCGCTCGGGAGCGACGATCCGGCGCAGGCGAACGAGGCGGCGCTTCATCTTGAAGATGTCCTCCAGGTGCTCGGGCTTGGGGTCGGCGAACATGTGCTCCTCGATCAGGTCGAGCCGGTCGTCCACCTGTTCCAGTGCCGGGAAGAAGTCGTCGACCAGGCCGTCGATGACCTCGTAGAGCAGGAGCGCCCCGCCCGGGAAACGGGCGGGATCGCGCTCGAGTCGCTTCCGCAGGCCGTCGAGCGCCGGAGCCTCGTCCCTGCGAACGGTCACGAGGAAGCGCTCGGAGAAGAAGCAGTGCACCTCGACGAGGCCGTCCTCGTCCGGAGACCAGCCGTAGACGACGAGGAACACGAAGTCCTCGTAGTCCTCGGCCTTGGGGCGCTGCCCGAAGTGCTCGGAGTCCTCGACGGCGAGTGGATGGAAGCCGAACTCGTCCCTGAGCAGCGCGAAGTCGCCTTCGCCGGGGCCGTGGAGGTCGAGCCAGAAGAACTCCTGAGCCGCGAGCCTTTGCGCGACCGTCTCCCTCAACCCCACGGCTTCTGCCCGAGGCGCCGTCGGGGCGACGAGGTGCCAGCTCACAGCCAGCGGCGCCAGCGGAAGAGCGTCAGCAGCCCGAGACCGAGCGCGACCATGAGCCCGACGACGATCCAGAAGGCACCGATGTCACCCTCGCCGGGAACGCGGACGTTCATGCCGAAGACACTGGCGAATAGCGTGAGCGGCAGGAGGATAACGGTCACCACGGTGAGGAGCTGGAGCCGGTACTGCTGGCTGTGCGAGATGAACAACTCGTTCGTCGACTCGAGGCCTTCGATGACCTCCTTGTAGTTGTCGAGCAGGTCCCAGATCCGCTCGGACGCGTCGACGATGTCGTCGAAGTAGACCTCGAGATCCTCGGGCAGAAAGCGCTCCGTCGAGCGCTCGAGCATCCGGAGCGTCGAGCGCTCCGGCTTGATGATCTTGCGGTAGGCGATGATCTCCTGCTTCGCGTTCGAGATGTCGCGGACGACGTCCTCGGAGCGCTCCTCGAAGATCGCCGGCTCGATCTGGTCGAGCTTGACGCCGATCTTGTCCAGGATCGGGAAGCAGTAGTCGAAGAGGTCGTCGAGAACCTGGTAGAGGAGGTAGCCGGATCCCCGGAAGAGCTCCTGCCGAAGCTCGGGATCGTCCTCGCAGCGCCGGAAGAGGTGGGTGACCGGGAGCAGCTCGGCATTCGGGAGCGTGATCAGGAAGTCCGGGCCCAGGAACACGTCCAGCTCGGCGGCGTTCAGGCGGCGGACGCTCTTGTCGTAGAAGGGGAAGTGGAGGACGACGAAGAGGTAGTCCGGGTACTCGTCGATCTTGGGTCGCTGCCGCTTCGAGAGGACGTCCTCGATGTCGAGCTCGTGGAAGCCGAAGCGCTCGGCGAGATACGCGACCTCGAGGGCGCCCGGCCGCTCGGCCTGGACCCAGGTCAGCCCGTCAGCGGTGAGCTCGGAGATGCGCGGCTCGGTCCGCTCGACGACGTCGCCCGCTGCGCCGCGGGCTCGTCCTCGCCGAAGGCGTGGGAGCGTGGGCCGTGCCATGGGTACTCAGTGGGTCGTCCAGTTGCATCTCCGAAGTACGTGATTCTAGCCGCAACCCCTGCGCCGAACCTGGAAACGAGCCAGGACGTGGCGTACAGTCGCCGACGAGCCCACGAAGCGAAGGGAGACGACCATGACCAGAGCCCGCGGGGTTCTCGCGCTGGGCGGCGTCGCAGCGGCGATGCTCGCCATAGCCCCAGGAGCGTCAGCCGTCCTCGCCCCCGGGACGTTCGCCTCCGCCAGAGACGGCCAGCTGACCGTCTCCAGCAGCATCCTCGTCAGCGGGAGGGGGGCGGAGATGATGGGGGGCTGGACCAACGACGCACAGCCTTGCTCTCGAGAGCGACGGCTCATCGTCACGATCACGATCGAGCGAGTTCGTGGAGGAACCGATCAGGGATTCGCGGGGCAGACCAGCGGGAGGGTGATGAACTGCGCCGAGGGAGGGCCGAACTTCGGCTTCCAGGTCCAGGCGTCGGACGCAGGCATGGCCTGCCCGGACGGCACCTGGAGGCGGGGGCGGTACGACTTCGTCACGAACACGCTCCATCGGGCGAGGGGCTTGAGAGCCATCGCCAGCCTGTTCTTCCGAGAGACCGATCCCTGCTGACGGACATGCGCCTGGTAGGAATCGAACCTACGACCTCGCGCTCCGGAGGCGCGCGCTCTATCCCCTGAGCTACAGGCGCGGAGAAGCTTAGTGTATCGGGCGTGAAGCTCACCCATCGCCGCGCGACGCTCCGGCTGGCGGAGCCGTTCCGCATCTCCCGGGAGACCAGCGTGGCGGAGGAGGTCCTGTGGGTGGAGGTCGCCCGGGGCGGCGTCAGCGGCTTCGGCGAGGCGCAGCCGCAGGCCCACTACGGCGAGAGCGTCCCGGCGGCGGAGGCGTTCCTGGAGGAAGCCGCGGGGCTGCTCGGGGACGACCCGTTCGCGCTCGAGGCGATCGGGCTGCGACTCGCCGAGCTGCCGGGCAATCAGGCGGCGAAGTCGGCGCTCGACGCGGCGCTCCACGATCTCGCCGGGAAGCTCGTGGGCCAGCCCACGTGGCGCCTGCTCGGGCTCGAGCGGGGCGGGCCGCCGACCTCGTGGACGATCTGGCTCGGCGATCCCGACGACATGGCCCGCCGCGCAGAGCGCGCGGACCCCCGCTTCCGCCGACTGAAGCTCAAGCTCGGCGGCCGGGACGGGCTCGACGTCGAGCGCGTCCGGGCCGTGCGCGGCGTCACCGACCTGCCGCTCCAGGTGGACGTGAACGAGTACTGGGAGCTCGACGAGGCGCTCGAGGCGGTGCCCGAGCTCGCGGCCCTGGGCGTGCAGTACGTCGAGCAGCCACTGCCGGCCGGCGACCCGGGGGGTGCACGGCTGAAGCAGGCCTCGACGCTCCCGATCTACGTCGACGAGGACGTGCATACGCTGGCGACCGTCGCCGAGTGCGCAGGTCGGGCACACGGCATCAACATCAAGCTGACCAAGAGCGGTGGCATCCGGGAGGCGATGCGCATGGCCCACGCGGCGCGCGCGCTCGGGCTCGGCGTGATGCTCGGCTGCATGATCGAATCGGGCCTGGGGATCGCCGCCGCGGCCCAGATCGGCAGCCTCTGCGATCACCTCGACCTCGACGGCAACCTCCTGATCGTCGAGGATCCCTGGCCGGGGATCGAGTTCGCGGACGGAGTGCAGGTGCCCTCGGAGCAACCAGGACTGGGAGTCCATGAAGCGCTATCTGGCCCTCGCTGAGGGGTATTCCGACGACGATCATTACGGCAAGACGACGTTCGGCGTCATCCGCTACTCGCCCGACCCGGTCGTGGTCGTGCTCGACTCGACCCGGGCGGGGGAGACGGTGGAGGGGATCCCCGTCGTCGCCACCGTCGAGGACGCCCTGGCGTACGAGCCGACGGTCGCCCTGGTCGGCGTCGCCGTCGCCGGGGGCCGACTGCCCCCCGTGTGGCGCGGGATCCTGCGTGACGCGATCGACGCCGGCCTCGACGTGGAGGCGGGGATGCACGAGTTCCTCGCCGACGACCCGGAGCTTGCCCCCCTCGCGAGCGAGCGGGGCGTCGAGCTCCGCGACTACCGCCGCCCGCCGGCCGACCTGAGCGTTCCGACCGGCGAGAACCTCACGCACGGAGCAGCCGTCGTCCTCACGGTCGGCTCGGACTGTGCCGTGGGAAAGAAGACCGTGGCCGTCGAGCTCGACAGGGCGGCGCGCGGACGCGGCCTTCGCTCGGTGTTCGTCCCGACCGGCCAGACAGGGATCATGATCGCGGGCTGGGGCATCGCGGTGGACGCGGTCGTCTCCGACTTCCTGGCCGGCGCAGGGGAGAGGCTCGTGGTCGAGGGCGCAACGCGCGGCGACCTCCTGTTCGTCGAGGGCCAGGGGTCGATCATTCATCCGCAGTTCTCCGGCGTCACGCTCGGGCTCTACCACGGGAGCGCGCCGCATGCGCTCGTCCTCGTCCACCGTGCCGGAGACACGGAGCTTGAAGGCGTCCCGGGCCATCCGATCGTCCCGCTGCCGGAGCTGATCGAGCTCTACGAGCGCCTGGCGCTGCCGGTGCGCCCTGCGCGGGTGGCCGCCGTTGCCCTCAACACCGGCCGCTTCGACGACGAGGGCGCCGCGTCGGCGATCGCGGCCACCGCGGAAGAGACGGGCCTGCCCACGGACGACCCTGTCCGTTTCGGCCCTGAGCGTCTGCTCGACTCCGTGTTGGCCGCGCTGCCTTCGGGTATAACGGGCCGATGACCGATCCTCGAATCGAGCGCCTCGCGAGCCTGCTGGCAGGCTATTCGCTCGAGCTCCGCGAGGGAAAGGTGCTCCGCATCGACAGCCTCGACGCGGGCTCGCCGCTCGTGCTGGCGCTGTACGGGGCCGCACTTCGCGTAGGTGCGTTCCCGTACACCAATGTCACCCTCTCGGGCCTCGGCGAGACGCTCCTCCACCACGGCTCGGACGAGCAGCTGACGTACCTGTCGCCGATCCAGTGGGAGGAGATCGAGCAGCTCGACGCCCTCGTGACGATCTGGTCGGAGACGAACACGCGCGCTCTCTCGCGCGTCGACCCCACCCGCCACGCCAACCACATCGCCGCGCAGCGGAAGCTCTCGAACCGGCGCTGGGAGCGGATCTCGAACGGGGAGATGAGCTGGTGCGGGACGCTCTTCCCGACCAACGCGCACGCCCAGGAAGCAGAGATGTCGCTCGCCGAGTACGAGGACTTCGTCTACGCCGCCTGCCACGTCCACGAGGACGATCCTGCGTCGCACTGGCGCGCGGTCTCCACGGAGCTTGGACGCCGCGCTGCAGAGCTCGGCAGCGTCCGCGAGCTGAGGATCGTGGGGCCGGACACCGACCTTCGCCTGGGCGTCGAAGGCCGAAGCTGGCTCGCGGCCGACGGGCGCTACAACATGCCCGACGGCGAGGTCTTCACGAGCCCGGTCGAGACCGCGACCGAGGGCGAGATCCGCTACACGTTCCCGGCCGTCTACCACGGACGCGAGGTCGAGGACGTCCGCCTCCGCTTCGAGGCGGGCCGCGTCGTCAAGGCCGAGGCCGGCCGCGGGAACGACTACCTGCAGTCACTCCTCGACATGGACGCGGGCGCCCGTGTCCTCGGGGAGGTCGCCTTCGGGTTGAACTACGAGATCGACCGGTTCACGCGCAACATCCTCTTCGACGAGAAGATCGGCGGCACCATGCACCTGGCACTCGGCTCCGGCTTCCCGCAGACCGGTGGACAGAACACCTCCGGCCTGCACTGGGACATGATCTGCGACCTGCGACACGAAGGCGAGGTCCACGCCGACGGCGAGTTGATCTGGAAGGACGGCCGCTTCCTGGCCGAGCCCGCGCTCGAGGCGGTCGAGAGCGGCGTCCATGGCTGAGGACGCCGCTCGAAGCGCAGCCAGGCGCCGCCGGGCCGGAAATGGCCTCTAGCAGGCTCGAGCGCCTCGCGGGCGTCCTCGTCGACTACTCCACCCGCGTCCGCGAAGGCGATCTCGTCACGATTGACACGGCCCCGGCGGCCGCACCGCTCGTCCGGGAGGTCTGGCGGCGCGTGCTCGAGGCGGGCGGACATCCGCATCTTCGGCTCGACGTCGACGGCGCGCCCGAGCTGCTTCTCCGCGACGGAAACGACGAGCAGGTGGGGTGGACGAGCCCGCTCCGTCGCGCCGAGGCCGAGCGCGCCGACGTGCGCATCGCCATCGAGGCGGACGTGAACACGCGAGCGAACAGCCGCGTTGCTCCGGAGCGCCAGGCGCATGTTGAGCGCGCTCGCGACCCGCTTCGGCGCGTTCACTTCGCGCGCGTGAGCGCCGGCGACCTGCGCTACGTGGTCACCCTCTTCCCGACGCAGGCGGCGGCTCAGGATGCCGACATGTCGCTGTCGGAGTACGAGGACTTCGTCTTCAGGGCCGGTCTCCTCGACCGCGAGGACCCGCGCGCAGAGTGGGAAACGCTCGGCCGCGCGTACACGCGGCTCGCCTCGTGGCTCGACGAGCGGAAGGAGATCCGCGTCGTCGGCGACGGCACCGACCTCACGCTCGGCGTGGACGGGCGAACGTGGGTGCCGTGCGACGGTCGCGAGAACTTTCCCGACGGGGAGGTCTTCACGGGGCCGGTCGAGACGAAGGTCGACGGCACGATCCGCTTCACGTACCCCTCCAGCTACTCGGGCAGGCGCCTGGAGGGAGTGGAGCTCGAGTTTCGCGGCGGCGAGGTGGTTCGCGCCGAGGCTGACGAAGGTGCGGCGTTCCTGCGCGAGATGCTCGCGCTCGACGAGGGCGCCCGGCGCGCGGGGGAGTTCGCGTTCGGGCTCAACGAGGCCATCACCGAGTTCACCGGCCACACGCTCTTCGACGAGAAGATCGGCGGCACCGTTCATCTCGCGCTCGGAGCCTCGTACCCGGAATCCGGGGGCCAGGTTCAGTCGGCGCTCCACTGGGATCTCGTCTGCGATCTCCGGAACGGCAGCGAGGTCTACGCCGACGGAGAGCTCGTGTGCCGGGACGGCCGTTTCCTCGACGGCCTCCTCTGAGAACTCCTTTCGAAATGAAGCCGAGCGCAGCGGGGAGGCGTCCGTCCGGCCGCGTAGGTACTATGCGAACATATGTTCCCTTCCCGCTTCGCCCTCACGCTCCTCGCCCTCGTCGCCGTGCTCGTGCTCGTGGCCGCTCGCCCGTCGAGCGGGTCGGCTCCCGACGAGCGCTACGTCGTTCGCGCCGGGGACACGCTCTGGGAGCTCGCCGACGAGCGCTACGGCGGCGACCCACGCGAGGGCGTCTGGCGAATTCGGGAGCGAAACGGCCTGCAGGGAGCGTCGCTCCGCGTCGGTGAGGTCCTCTACCTGCCCGCCGCGGGAGGTGGTGCCTAGCCCGTTCTCCCCGAGTGGAGCCGGTTTCCGCGAACGTGGCCCGCGACACGAGGTCAGGCTGGGCGACGGGCCAGAGCCCAGGGCGTGTCGGCTCGTGCCAAAGGCGAACTCGAGGGGGCCGACCCTACACTTGCGCGATGGATCTCGACCTCGTCTTCCTCGGGACGTCCGGCTCCGTGCCGACCGCACGCCGGGCTCTCCCGGCCACCCTCGTGCGGCGCGGGGGTGAGCGGCTCCTGGTCGACTGCGGCGAAGGCACGCAGCGCCAGCTCCTCCGCTCGACGGTCGGGCTGATCGAGCTGCCGGAGGTCTTCCTCACGCACTATCACGCCGATCACTACCTCGGCCTGCCGGGGATGCTGAAGACGTTCGCGCTCCGCGGCCGGGAGGTCCCTCTCACCGTCTACGGCCCCGCGGGCCTGAAGGATCTCTTCGGCGGCCTCCAGCGCATCTTTGGGAAGCTGACGTATCGGGTCGAGCTCGTCGAGCTCCGGGACGGCGACACGCTGGACCGCGGCGAGTACCGGATCCTCGTCTTCGGGGTTGCCCACGGAGTCCCCGCGAACGGGTACGCGCTCGCCGAGCTCCCGCGGCCCGGTCGATTCGACGTCGAGACCGCCCACGCGCTGGGCGTGCCCGAGGGCCCGCTGTTCGGGCGCCTGCAGGCGGGGGAGGCGGTGCAGCTTCCGGGTGGAGGGGAGGTGCGGCCGGAGCAGGTGCTCGGCCCGCCCCGGCCCGGAAGGAAGATCGTCCTCACGGGCGACACGGCTCCGGCGGCGAGCGTGCTCGAGGTCTCGCACGAAGCAGATGTCCTCGTCCACGAGGCGACCTTCGCCGAGGAGGAGCGCGGCCGTGCCGACGAGACCCTCCACTCCACAGGCGCGGGCGCGGCTGCTCTCGCAGGCGCGGCCGAGGCGCGCATGCTCGCGCTCACGCACCTCTCCAACCGCTACTTCGGGCCCGAGATCGCTCGCGAGGCCCGCGCGGTCTTCCCCGCGACGGTCGTGCCGAGGGACTTCGATATCATCGACGTTCCGTTCCAGGAGCGGGGCGGCCCTAGTCTCGTCAAGGCAGGAGCACGACCCGTCCGGGAGGAGGCCGGGGTCGATGGCGAGCATGGTGCAGGTGACGGTGGCGGGCGATCTCACGGAGGCGGAGGAGATCCAGGCGATCCTGCACTCGGCGGGGATCCCGTCGGAGCTTCACCCGGCGGTCGAGCAGCATCCGGCGGCGCTCGATGACTCGCCGCAGAAGGTTCTGGTCCCGGAGACGTCGCTCGAGGAGGCCCAGCACGCCATCGAGTCGATGACGGACCCCGACGAGCTCATTGGCGGGCGCTAGGAGGCTTTGGCGGAACGTCGCTCGTCGTCGGGGTGCGATGGTCGTTCTGAGGCAAGGACGCAGGGAGCGCTCGTAGCGGGAGGCTACGGGCGTGACTGAGGACGCGGCCTCGGGGCGAGCAGCGCGGCCCGACGGCACAGACTGCGTTTCGCCGGAGCCTCCTAGGGGCTCCCCGGACTTCGGGCCGCTCGCGGAGGATTACGACCGGCTGCGGCCGGCGGACGAGAACTGGTGGGAGCTCGTCGACGTCCTTGCCGCCGAGGGCGACGTCCGGGGCCGACGCCTGCTCGACGTCGGCTGCGGCACGGGCCGTCTCGCGCTCGCCCTTGCCGACCGAGGCGCCAAGGTCTGGGGCGTCGACGCCTCGGAGGAGATGCTCGCCCAGGCCCGTGCATTCGTCGGCGGGCAAGTGGGCCTGAAGCTCGGCCTCGCCGAGTCGCTCCCCTTCAAGGACGGCTGGTTCGAGCGTGTGGTCCTTCGGCTGGTCGTCCACCTCGTCGACCGTGGGCGCGCCTTTCCCGAGCTCGTCCGCGTCCTGGGCCCCGGTGGTCGCGTGCTCGTCGCGACCTACACGCCGAATCACTTCGAGTGGTTCTGGCTCACCTCGATCTTCCCCGAGGTGAGGGAGCTCGACCGCGTCCGTTTCCCGACCCCGGAGGCGCTGGTCGACGAGCTGCGCGTCGCCGGCTTCCGCTCCGTGCGGCTCCGGACGGTGCTCCAGCGCGCCGGTCTCAGCCGGGAGCAGGCGCTCGAGCGGATCCGCGGCCGCTACATCTCGACGCTGCGGCTCCTCGACGACGCGACGTACGCGGCAGGCTTGGCACGCGCCGAGCGTGAGCTTCCGGAGACGATCGAGTCTCCACTCGAGTGGGCCGTCGTCATCGCCGAGAAGGGCTAAGAGCTCGAAGCAGAACGAAGCCTTGTGCCGTCGAAGATCATTCTGATTCGAACTCTAAAGTCAGTAGACCAGGGTCGTTTCCGCCCACGCGGCCAGCTCGACGAGCTTCGTCGGCTGCGCGAGCTCGACGCCGTTCCTCCCGTCGACCTCGACGCCCCGCGTCTTGCTGGACATGCCGGACAGCGCGACCGGCACTCCTGCATCCTCCAGCGCCTGCCAGTGCTCGGCGACTGAGCCGGTTCCGATCCCGCGGGCCGCCTCCGCCGTCTCCGGCCGCACCAGCTGGACGGCGTCGCCCGCGAGGAAGAGGCGGACCTCGTGCCCCTCCTCCGCGGCGGTGCGGGCGACGAGGAACGCGAGCGCAGCCCTCGTCGGGTTCTCGGGGCCGGTTGCCAGGTTCACGAACAGTCGCATGTCTATTCCTCCTCGGCCATCCCGAGAATCTCGTCTCGGGAGAGCTTGCCGACCATCTCCGGGTGGCTTCGCTCCATGTGAGCCTCCACCCCGCTGACGAGCTCGCCTTCGCTCTCGGCGCGCACGACCTCGCCGCACTCGCAGTTCACCACCTTGCTCACGACCTGCCTCCTTGCTCGCTGGTCGGGGCCATTGTCGCCCCGCGCCCTTGCGGTTACCTTGGAGGAACGTTGGCGCGCGACGACGGCACGAGGATCCAGCTCTGCGGGCGTCTGGTCGTGGAGCTGGGAGGGCGACGGGTGGAGGGCGACCTCCCCGGCCGGCAGGGGCGGCTCCTGCTCGCCTTTCTGGCTGCGGGCCGCTCTCGCAGCTGGGCCCGCAGCGAGCTCATCGCCGCCCTCTGGCCCGAAGGGGCGCCGGACGCGGCGGAGGCCTCGCTCGCGGCCCTCCTCTCCAAGCTCCGCCGCGCGCTCGGTCCGGAGGCGCTTCAGGGCAAGGCCGAGCTTCGCCTCCGCCTCCCTCCGGACGCGTGGGTCGATCTCGAGACGGCAGGCATGGCCGTTCATCGCGCCGAGTCCGCCGTGGCGCTCGGAAACTGGGAGGAGGCCTGGGCCCCGGCGCGCACCGCCCTGTACGTGGCCAATCGGGGCTTCCTCCCGGGCTACGAGGCACCGTGGATCGACGAGCGCCGCCGCTGGCTCGAGGACGTGCGTCTCCGTGCGCTCGAATGCGTGGGCACGGCCGGTCTGCGGATGGGAGGGACCGAGCTGGCCGCGGCCGAGCGGGCGGGGCGGTCGCTCGTCGAGGCGGCGCCGTTTCGGGAGAGCGGCTACCGGCTGCTCATGGAGGCGCTCGAAGCTCGGGGCAACGTCGCCG
The DNA here is from genome assembly GCA_963775625.1 of uncultured Actinomycetes bacterium. Classification (GTDB taxonomy): domain Bacteria; phylum Actinomycetota; class Thermoleophilia; order Gaiellales; family Gaiellaceae; genus JAIBJN01. The sequence continues at coordinate 49,509 of CAVZJM010000006.1, forward strand.
AGGCCCTGCGGGTCTTCGACGGGCTCCGGGTGCTTCTGCGCGAGGAGCTAGGGGTGGCGCCCGGCCGGGCCGCGCAGGAGCTCCACCGGCGCCTGCTGACGCAGGTGGACGCCGTCCGCCCGAGCGGCTAGCCTTCGCCGCGCACCTTTAACTCGGTCCCGAGAGGCCGGAAAGGAGTGGCTGGTGGCTGCGCCCGCACGGGCGGAACGGATCCTGCTGGACGGAGAGGCCCTCCGCCGCACGATCGTCCGCATCGCCCACGAGGTCGTCGAGCGCAACCCGAGCCTCGAGCGCACGGCGCTCGTCGGCATCCACACCCGCGGCGTGCCCTTCGCCCAGCGCCTGCGGCGCCAGATCGAGGAGTTCGCCGGCCGGGAGATCGCGCTCGGCACGCTCGACATCACCTTTCACCGCGACGACGTCCATGCGCGGGACGGCAACGGGCCGCTTCACCCCCAGCCGGTGGTCAGGGCGACGCGCCTCGACTTCCCGCTCGAGGGAATGACGTGCGTGCTCTGCGACGACGTCCTCTACACCGGCCGCACGATCCGCGCCGCGATCGACGCGCTCTTCGACTACGGCCGCCCCGAGCGCGTCCAGCTCGCCGTGCTCGTCGACCGGGGGCACCGCGAGCTCCCGATCCGCCCCGACTACGTGGGCAAGAACCTTCCGACCGCCCACGAGGAGCGTGTCCAGGTGCAGCTCCTCGAGGTCGACGAGGTCGATCGCGTCCTGCTCGTCCCGACCCAAGAGAAGTGAGGAAGCCCATGGCTGACGTTCGACCGTTGCTGCGCTCCGAGCTCCTGCCCCCGAAAAGCTCTGCCCGCCGGCACCTGATCTCGATCGCCGACCTGACGCGCGAGGACGTCGAGCGGCTGCTGGCCCTCTCGCGGACGTTCGCCCGCTCGCTCGAGCGGGACGTCAAGAAGCTGCCGGCGCTCCGCGGCCGTACGGTGGTCAATCTCTTCTTCGAGGCGTCGACCCGGACCTCGTCGAGCTTCGAGCTCGCCGCCAAGCGGCTGTCGGCGGACGTCATGTCGATCAAGTCGTCGGGCTCCGCGGTCGAGAAGGGCGAGTCGCTGAAGGACACGCTCTTGACGATCGGCGCCTACGACCCCGACGTCGTCGTCATCCGCCACGCTCAGATCGGCGCGCCGCACCTCGCCGCCCGCTTCACGCCGGCGCACGTGGTCAACGCCGGAGACGGCAAGCACCAGCATCCGACCCAGGCGCTCCTCGACCTCTACACGCTGGAGGAGGAGCTCGGCGGGATCGACGGGCTCCACGTCGCCATCGTCGGAGACGTGCTCCACTCGCGCGTCGCCCGCTCCAACATCCAGGCGCTCGTCCTCATGGGCGCGCGGGTCACGCTCGTCGGCCCGCCGCCGCTGATCCCGTGCGGGATCGAGTCGATGGGATGCGAGGTCTCGCACGACATCGCCGACCTGAAGGACGCCGACGTCGTCTACGTCCTGCGGATGCAGCGCGAGCGCATGCTCGAGGGCGCCAACTACGTCCCCAGCCTGCGGGAGTACACCGCGCGCTGGGGCGTGACGCCCGAGCGGCTGCGCCCGGGCCAGCGGGTCATGCACCCGGGGCCGATGAACCGCGGCGTCGAGATCGACGCCGCCGTTGCGGATTCCCCCGACTCGCTCGTCGAGCGCCAGGTGCGGAGCGGGCTCGTCGTCCGCATGGCCGTCCTCTACGACCTGCTTACACAGGGCCCCGTCGAGGTCAAGGTGGCCGAGATCGAGGAGGTGGCCTGATGAGCCAGATTCTCTTCGGGAGGAACGGGCGCCAGGACTCGCTCGTCTTCGAGAACGTCCGCGTGATCGACCCCACCCGCGGGCTCGACGAGGCGCTCACGGTGCGCGTCGACGAGGGCATCGTCACCGCCCTCGAGCCCGCCTCCGCTCCCGCGAACGGGAAGGTGCTGGCGCCCGCTTTCGTCGACCCTCACGTGCACCTGCGCACGCCCGGGCGCGAGGACGAGGAAGACCTCGCCTCCGGGACGCGCGCCGCGGCCGCGGGCGGCTACTGCGCCATCCTCGCCATGCCGAACACGGAGCCGGTCGTCGACTCCGCGTCCGTCCTCGGCGCCCTCACGGAGCAGGCGGAGCGCGAGGCGGAGATCCCCGTCGGCTTCCTGGCGGCGATCACCAGGGCGCAGGACGGCGCCGAGCTCACCGAGATGGTCGAGCTCGCCGAGCGCGGCGCGGTCGGCTTCACGGACGACGGCCGCCCGGTCGTCGCGCCCGGACTGTTTCGGCGCGCCCTCCAGTACAGCGCTGCGGCTGGCCGGCCCGTCGCCGTGCACTGCGAGGAGCCGACGCTCTCGCGCGGCGGCCACGTCCACGAAGGGGTCGTCTCCGCCGAGCTCGGCTTCGGCGGCTACCCCTCCGTCGGGGAGAGCGTCATGGTCGCCCGCGACCTCGCGCTCGCCGGCTACGAGGCACGGCCGCTCCATCTGCTCCACCTCTCGGCCCGCGAGTCCGTCGCCGAGCTGCGCCGGGCCCGTGGCTGCGGGCGTCCAGGCGACCGCGGAGGTGACGCCGCACCACCTCTGCCTCACGGACGAGGCCGTGCGCTCGCTCGACCCGAACGTGAAGATGAACCCGCCGCTCCGTGCGGACGAAGACCGGGCCGCCCTCGTCGAGGCGCTCCTCGACGGGACGATCGAGGCGATCGCCACCGACCACGCGCCGCACGCCCGCGAGGAGAAGGAGGTGCCGTTCGAGGAGGCGCCCTTCGGCGTCACCGGCCTCGAGACCGCGTTCTCCGCGCTCAACACGCAGCTGGTCGAGCCCGGGGTCGTCCCCCTGGCGACGCTGCTCGAGCGCATGAGCGCAGGGCCCGCGCGCATCTACGGCCTCGACACGCCCACGATCGAGGTGGGCGCGCAGGCGAACCTCGTCCTTCTCGACCTCGAGGCCGTCTGGCACGTGGACGAAGGGTCGTTCAGGTCGAAGTCGACCAACTCCTGGCTCCTCGGCTCCAAGCTGCACGGCCGCGTCGTCCAGACGGTGGCGGCCGGAAAGGTCGTCTACGCCGGATGAGCGGCTTCCTCGTCCTCGAGGACGGCTCGGTCTTCCGCGGCCGCTCGGTCGGCGCGCTCGGAATCGCGCACGGCGAGGCCGTCTTCACCACGGCGATGACCGGCTACCAGGAGGTGGTCACGGACCCGAGCTTCTCCGAGCAGATCGTCGCCTTCACGGCCCCGATGATCGGCAACTACGGCGTCTCGCCGCAGCGGTCGGAGTCGGCTCGCCCGCATGCGCGTGCGGTCCTGATGCGGCAGGCGAGCGGGAGCGACTGGGCTCGCTGGCTCCAGGGGAACGGAATCGTCGCCCTGGAGGACGTCGACACCCGCGCGCTCGTCGTCCGGCTGCGGGAGCAGGGTGCCATGCGCGCGGCGGCCGTCGCCGGGGCGGCCTCGGTCGAGCAGGTGCTCGCCGACGTCCGGGCGCAACCACCCATGGCGGGGCGCGCGCTCGTCGCCGGCGTCTCCACGCCCGAGCCCTACCGGGTCGGGAGCGGCAGGACCCCCGTCGCCGTCCTCGACTACGGCTGCAAGCGGTCGATCGTCGACCGCCTGGCGGCGGCCGGCGCTCGGGTGACCGTCTGGCCGCACGAGACCGACGCCGACGCGATCCTCGCCTCTCGCCCGCGCGGCGTCCTCCTCTGCAACGGCCCCGGGGATCCCGCAGCGCTCGACTCCGAGGTGAACGTCGTCAGGAACCTGCTCGGACGCGTCCCGATCCTCGGCATCTGCCTCGGCCACCAGCTCCTCGCGCGGGCCGCCGGGCTCGAGACCTTCAAGCTCCCGTTCGGGCACCGGGGCGCGAACCACCCCGTGCTCGAGCTTGCATCGAGCCGGGTTCTCGTGACCAGCCAGAACCACGGCTTCGCGGTGCGCGGCGACGGTCCGACGGTGACGCACGTGTCCCTGTACGACGGCACCGTGGAGGGCATCGCCGTCCCCGGTGAGCACGCGCGGTCGCTCCAGTTCCATCCGGAGGCGGGCCCCGGCCCGCACGACGCCTGGCCGGAGATCGAGGCCTGGGTCGAGGAGCTCGGCTATGCCGCGGCGGCCTGATCTAGCTGCTGTCTGCGTGATCGGCGCCGGGCCGATCGTGATCGGCCAGGCGTGCGAGTTCGACTACTCCGGCAGCCAGGCGCTCAAGGTCCTGCGGGCCGAGGGGTACCGAACGATCGTGGTCAACTCGAACCCGGCAACGATCATGACCGACCCGGGCTTCGCCGACCGCACCTACCTCGAGCCGCTCGACGTGGAGGGGCTGACGGGCGTGCTCGAGCGCGAGCGCCCCGACGCGCTCCTGCCCACGCTCGGAGGCCAGACCGCTCTGAACCTCGCCCGCCGGCTCGCGGAGGACGGCGTGCTCGGCGAGCTCGGGGTCGAGCTGATCGGGGCCGGCTACGACGCCATCCGGCGCGCGGAGGACCGCGGCCTCTTCCGCGAGACGATGGAGGGCGTCGGCCTGCGCGTGCCGGAGTCGATCGTCGTCACCTCGCCCGGCGAGCTGCCGGAGGCGGCGCTCTCGTTCCCGCTGATCCTCCGCCCGGCGTTCACGCTCGGCGGCCACGGCGGCGGCATCGCCCGCGGACCGGAGGAGCTCGAGCGCAAGCTCGAGCGCGCCCTCGACGAGAGCCCGGTGACCCAGGTGCTCGTCGAGGAGTCGCTCGTCGGCTGGGACGAGTTCGAGCTGGAGGTGATGCGCGACGCAAGGGACAACGTCGTCGTCGTCTGCTCGATCGAGAACCTCGATCCGATGGGCGTGCACACCGGCGACTCCGTGACGGTAGCGCCGCAGATGACGCTCTCCGACGAAGCCTTTCAGGAGCTCCGCGACGCGGCGGCGCGCGTGATTCGCGCCGTCGGGGTGGAGACCGGGGGCTCGAACATCCAGTTCGCGCGGGAGCGGGGGAGCGGCGAGTTGCGGGTGATCGAGATGAATCCCCGCGTCTCCCGCTCGTCGGCGCTCGCGAGCAAAGCGACCGGCTACCCGATCGCCAAGGTGGCGGCGAAGCTCGCGGTCGGCTACACGCTCGACGAGATCCCCAACGACCTCACGCAGACCACGCCGGCGAGCTTCGAGCCGACGCTCGACTACGTCGTCGTCAAGTTCCCCCGCTTCGCCTTCGAGAAGTTCCCCGGCGCCGACGAGGAGCTGGGGACGCAGATGAAGTCGGTGGGCGAGGCGATGGGCATCGGGCGGACGTTCACGGAGGCGTTCCTGAAGGCGATGCGCTCGCGCGAGCTCGATCCCGGAGCCCAGACGCCCTGGGCGACCCTGGACGACCTCCCGGAAGGGCTGCATCCCTGGTTCCGGGAGCAGCTCGAGCGCGCGCGAGCGGCGCAGGCAGCTGTGCGCAGGAGCTCGGACCTCGTCGCGGAGGACTGGCTTCGGCTCAAGCGGCTCGGCTGGGCGGACGCGGACCTGGCGACAGCCTGGGGAGAGAGCGAGGACGCGGTGTGCGCGGCCCGCCGCTCGTGCGGCGTGCGGCCGGTGTTTCGGCGTGTCGACTCCTGCGGCGCCGAGGTCGAGGCGAGCTCGAACTACCTCTACTCGACCTGGGGCGAGGAGGACGAGGCCCGGCCGGACGAGGAGAAGCCCCGGGTCGTCATCCTCGGCTCGGGGCCGAACCGGATCGGCCAGGGCATCGAGTTCGACTACTGCTGCGTGCACGCGGTGCAGACGTTTCGCGCGCTCGGCTACGAGACGGTCATGGTCAACTGCAACCCCGAGACGGTCTCGACGGACTACGACACGTCCGACCGGCTCTACTTCGAGCCTCTCCGCGTGGAGGAGGTGCTGGAGATCTGCGCCCGCGAGCGGCCCGAGGGCGTGGTCATCCAGTTCGGGGGCCAGACGCCGCTCAAGCTGGCCCGCGCGCTCGAGCAGGAGCGCGTGCGGATCCTCGGGACGCCGTACGAGGCGGTCGACCTGGCCGAGGATCGCGAGCGCTTCGCGGATCTGTGCGGGCGGCTCGGGATCGACGTCCCCGCCTGGGGCACGGCGGACGACCCGGCCGGCGCCGCGGCGGTCGCCGAGGAGATTGGCTACCCCGTGCTCGTCCGGCCGTCGTACGTGCTCGGCGGACGCCGCATGCGAATCTGCTACGAGCGGGAGGACGTGGCGGGCGCGGCCGCCGGAGCCGGCCGGGTCCTCGTCGACCGCTTTCTCGAGGGGGCCGTCGAGCTCGACGTCGACGCGCTCTGCGACGGGAGGGACGCCTGGGTCGCCGCGCTGATGGAGCACGTCGAGGAGGCCGGCGTCCACTCCGGCGACTCCTCCTGCGTGCTCCCGCCGGTCGGGGTGCCGGACGACGTCCTCGCCGACTGCGTCGACACGGTGGAACGGCTCGCGCCCGCGCTCGGGGTGGTCGGGCTCATCAACGTGCAGCTCGCGCTCCAGGACGGCCGCCTCTACGTCCTCGAGGCGAACCCGCGGGCGTCCCGGACGATCCCGTTCGTCTCCAAGGCGCTGGACGTGAACCTCGTCGGCGCCGCGTGCCGCCTCGCCGCGGGCGCCCGCCTGGCCGACGTGCGCCCCGAGGCCGGCACGCCCTCCGTGCACGTCTCCGTCAAGGCGTCCGTCTTTCCGTTCGCGCGCTTCCCCGGTGCCGACACGGTGCTGGGGCCGGAGATGCGCTCGACCGGCGAGGTGATGGCCAGCGCCGCCGACTTCCCCACCGCCTTCGCCAAGGCCGAACGGGCGGCCGGACGCCCGCTGCCGAGCACCGGCACGGCGTTCCTCTCCGTACGCGAGGGCGACAAGCCGGCTGCCGTCGTCCTCGGCCAGAAGCTGGCGGCCCTGGGCTTTGCGCTCTGCGCCACGGGCGGCACCGCCTCGGCGCTGGCGGCGTCCGGGCTGGCGGTCACCCGTGTCCGCAAGGTCTCGGAGCCGGGGGACGGGCCGACCGTGGTCGACCTCGTGCGGCGCCGCGCGGTCGAGCTGGTCGTCAACACGCCGGACGGCCGCGGCGCCCGCTCGGACGGCTACCTCATCCGGGAAGCCGCGCTTCTGGCGCGCGTGCCCTGCGTCACCACGGTCGCCGGCGCGGCGGCCGCGGTCGAGGCGATCGCAAGGGCGACCCGCGGGGACACCCTCTCGCTCCAGGAACGTGTCGCCCAGCCGGCTTAGCGTCCTTCGGGTGGAGAGCGTGGGGCCGTACGCGCTCGTTCGGCTGCGGCGCGGTGGTCTCGAGCCCGGGATCCCCGGCCAGTTCTTCATGCTCCGCCCGCCCGGCCTGCTCCTGCCGAGGCCGATGAGCCTCTGCCTCGCGCCTCCCGGCGAGCTAGCGTTCCTCATCGACCCGGTCGGGCCCGGGACGCGTGCGCTCGCGGAGCTCGGAGCGGGGGAGGAGGTGGACGTCCTCGGCCCGCTCGGCAACGGCTTCGACCTGGGCGTCGACCGGCCGCTCCTCGTCGGCGGCGGCATCGGCGTGGCGCCGTTCCCCTACCTCTCCGAGCGCCTGGGTCGCCCGCCGGCGCTCCTCGGCTTCCGCACGGCCCGCCACGCCGAGGCGGCTGCGCTCGTTCCGAACGCCGAGGTCGTGCTCGAGCCGACGTACGTCACCGAGGCGCTCGAGCCGGGCCGCGACGTCCTCGCCTGCGGCCCGGAGCCAATGCTGGAGGCCGTGCGCCGGCTTGCCCCCGGGGCCCAGCTGGCCTGGGAGGCCCCGATGGCCTGCGGGTACGGCGCCTGCTACGGCTGCGCGGTCGAGATCGACGGCCGCCTCGCCCGGCTCTGCGTGGAGGGCCCAGTCATTTCCGCCTTGGCGGAAATGGCTAAGGATGAAGACCCTGCCCCGGTGGTTGCCTCGTCATCTTCTGGTCGAGCTCTTGCCCGAAGGGGAAGAGCTCGTTGATCCTGAACGCCTCGGGCTGTCTCGACGCGTTGACCGCGCCGGACGTGGCGCGCTCGCTCGACGCCTTCGTGACGAAGACGGTGACGCCGCTTCCGCGGGAGGGGAACCAGCCCGTCCGGATCGCCGAGACGGACGTCGGGATGCTGAACTCGATCGGCCTCGCCAACCCGGGGATCGACCGCTTCCTCGACGAGGTGCTCCCGCGGCTTCTGGAGCTCGGCCCGCCCGTCTGGGTCTCCGTCGGCGGCTTCGCGGCGGAGGAGTACGCCGACCTGTGCGCGCGCCTGGACGCGACCGGGGCAACCGCGCTGGAGCTGAACCTGTCCTGCCCGAACGTCGCGGCGCCCGAGGACGAGGCGACCGCGATCGTGACGGCCGCCCGCGCGGTCACGGACAAGCCGCTCTACGCCAAGCTCGCGCCGGGCCTCCCCGATCTCCCCGCGGTGGCCGAGGCCGCTGCGACCGCAGGCGCGGACGGGCTCTCCCTGGTGAACACGATCCGAGGCCTGGCGCTCGACCCGGCCACGCTGGCGCCGCGCCTGGGAACGGGCTCGGGCGGTCTCTCGGGCCCCGCGCTTCGGCCGGTCGCGCTCGCAGCCGTGCACGCCGCCTACCGCGCGACGGGGTTGCCGATCGTCGGCATGGGCGGGATCGAGACCGGGATGCACGCGCTCGAGCTGATCGCGGCGGGAGCCTCGGCCGTCGCGCTCGGCACCGTGCTCTTCGCGGACCCGGCCGCGCCCGAGCGGGTGCGGGGCGAGCTCGCGGCCGAGGCGTCCTCCCGCGGCTTCGACGAGCCTCTCGCAGCCCGGGGCGCGGCGCACGCCTCTGTTGTCAATCGTGCCGACGCGTGGCCGAAGGAAGGGGGACGGGTAGGGTTGAAGCTCTGAGAGGCGCTGTTAGAATGCCGCGCCATGCAAGGCACCAAGACGCAGGTCCAGGCCCCCCTCCGCTCCCTGGATCAGCGAATGGAGGCTCTCCGCCGCGCGAACGAGATCCGCGTGAAGCGAGCGAAGCTCAAGAAGGATCTCAAGGCGGGCTCCGTTCAGATCGAGTCGATACTCCGGAACCCTCCCGGGTATGTGGAGACCGCGAAGGTCTTCGACATCCTGATGGCAGTCCCGAAGTTCGGGCGCGTCAAGGCTGCCCGCTTCCTGAACCAGTGCCGGATCAGCCAGTCGAAGACCGTTGGCGGGCTCTCCGACCGCCAGCGCGCCGAGCTGGTCGCGCTGCTGCGCCGCTGACGTGCGGCCACGGCTCTTCGTCGTCACCGGACCGTCCGGCGCCGGCAAGGGCACGCTGATCCGGAAGCTCGTCGCGAGCCGAGCCGACCTCGCGGCCGCCGTCTCGGCGACGACCCGCCCTCTCCGGCCCGGGGAGAAGGACGGGCGCGAGTACCACTTCCTCTCGCCGGACGAGTTCCAGCGCCGCTTCGACGCCGGCGAGTTCCTCGAGCACGTCGACTACGTGTCGGGCCACCGGTACGGAACGCTCCGCGAGGAGGTCGACCGCATCCTCTCGTCGGGGCGAAGCGTCGTGCTCGAGCTCGAGACGCACGGCGCCAAGGAGGTCCAGGCTGCGCTTCCGGACGCCGTCACGATCTTCATCGAGGCGCCGAGCTTCGCCGAGCTGGAGCGTCGGCTCCGCGACCGCGCCACGGAGAGCGCGGGCGAGATCGGCGAGCGCCTCGAGCTGGCGCGCCGCCAGGCCGAGGAAGCCGGCGACTTCGACCACGTCGTCACGAACGACGACGTGGCGCGGGCGGTGGGCGAGCTGAGCGCCATCTTCGACCGCGTGCTCGGCGAGCCGAGCGCTGCAGGTAAGCTTCGGGCGCCATGATGCATCCACGAATCGACGATCTCCTCGCCAGCGCCGGCGGTTCCCGCTATGCGCTCGTGATCGCCGCGGCCAAGCGGGCGAGGCAGATCAACAACTACCACCATCAGCTCGGCGAGGGCACGTTCGACGATTTCGCCCCGCCCCTGGTCGAGTCCAGGTCGAAGAACTACCTGACCATGGCCCTCGAGGAAATCTCCGAGGGCAAGATCACCGTCTCGTACACGTAGCTCTCGAGCTGCGCGGCCCACGGTGGCTCGGGTTCTCATCGGCGTGACCGGCGGGATCGCCGCCTACAAGGCGTGCGAGCTCGTCCGGCTGCTCGTGAAAGACGGGCACGACGTGACGCCGATCCTGACACCGGACGCGGAGCGCTTCGTCGCCGCGCACACGTTCGAGGCTCTCGCGCGGAAGGAAGCCGCGCGCGACCTCTACCCGCATCTGACCGAGGCGGACCTGCTCGTGATCGCGCCGCTCTCGGCGAACACGCTGGCGAAGCTGGCCCACGGCCTCGCCGACAACGTGCTCACGCAGGCGGCCCTGGCCGTTCGCGGGCCGGTGCTCGTCGCTCCGGCGATGAACGTCCGCATGTGGGAGCACCCGGCGACGCAGGCGAACCTCCAGCTGCTGGTCGAGCGGGGCGCGCACGTGATCGGGCCCGAGGAGGGCGAGCTGGCCGAAGGCGAGCACGGCGCCGGTCGCATGGCCGAGCCGGAGGCGATCCTCGCCCGCTGCCTCGAGCTCCTGGGCGCCGACGGTCCGCTGCGCGGCAAGCGGGTCGTCGTCAGCGCCGGAGGAACCCGCGAGCCGCTCGACTCCGTCCGCTACGTCGGCAACCGCTCCTCCGGGAAGATGGGCGTCGCCGTCGCCCGGGAGGCGCGCTGGCGCGGCGGCGAGGTCACGCTCGTCGCCTCGAACCTGGCCGTGCAGCCTCCCGACGGCATCGAGGTCGTGCAGGCGCCCTCGGCGGCCGACGTGGCCCGCGAGGTGCTGGGCCGCGGCGATGCCGACGTCGTCGTGATGGCGGCGGCGGTTGCGGACTACCGCCCCGCCGAACCGGCCGCGGGGAAGCGCCCGAAGGACCCCGATGTGTGGACGATCGACCTGGAGCCGACGGACGACGTCCTGGCCGAGCTCGGTCGCCGGCGGCGGAACGGGCAGATCCTCGTCGGCTTTGCGGCGGACGAAGGGGAGGACGGCCTCGCGCGGGCGCGCGCGAAGTTGACAAACAAGCGCGGGAACCTCTTCGTCTACAACGACGTATCTCGTTCTGACATCGGGTTCGATTCGGACTGGAACGAGCTCGTCCTCGTCACGCCGGCGGGCGAGCGCACGGTGAGCAGGCGAAGCAAGGAGGAATGCGCTGTGGCTATCCTCGACGAAGTCGAGGCTCTGCTGAGAGGGGTGTAGATGGACGAGCAAGCCGTCGAGGCCAAGCAGGGGGTGGAGACGTCCGCGGGGACGGCGCTCGCCGAGAAGATCCAGGTCAATCTCCGCCGCGTCATCCACGCCCCCGACGAGACGCTCGAGTTCGCAGTCCTCTGCCTCCTCTCGGAAGGCCACCTGATCATCGAGGACTTTCCGGGGGTGGGGAAGACGACCCTCGCCAAGGCGCTCGCACGGTCGGTCGACTGCTCGTTCTCGCGCCTCCAGTTCACGCCGGATCTCCTGCCGTCCGACGTCACGGGCGTGAACGTCTTCAACCAGCGCTCCAACGAGTTCGAGTTCCGGCCCGGGCCCGTGTTCGCAAACATCCTCCTCGTCGACGAGATCAACCGCGCCTCGCCCAAGACGCAGTCGGCCCTGCTCGAGTGCATGCAGGAGCGCCAGGTGACGATCGACGGGGTCTCCTACCAGCTCGCTCCGCCGTTCCTGGTCATGGCGACGCAGAACCCGATCGAGTACGAGGGCACCTACCCGCTTCCCGAGGCCGAGCTCGACCGCTTCACGATGCGGATCGCGATCGGCTATCCGCCGCTCGCCGACGAGGCGCGCATGCTCTCGGAGAACGCTGCCGAGACGCCGCTCGACTCGCTCGAGTGCGTCGCGAGCGCCCAGGAGGTCCTCGGGGCGATCGAGAGCGCCAAGAACGTCTTCGTCGAGGAGAGCCTCAACCGCTACATCGTCGCCGTGCTCCGGCACAGCCGCTCGGACGCGCGGCTCTTTTTGGGCGCGAGCCCGCGAGCCGGCCTGGCGCTCCTGCGGGTCGCCAAGGCGCGGGCGCTGGTGGCCGGGCGCGACTTCGTGGAGCCCGACGACGTCAAGTCGGTCGCGCCGACCGTGCTCGCCCACCGCCTGATCCTCTCGCCGGAGGCGCGCGCGAGCGGCCTGGACGGCGAAGAGCTCGTCCAGGACATCATCGAGCGCACGCCCGTCCCCGTCTAGGGCAGATGCTCTCGACGTGCTGACGGACCGCGGCCGCTGGATCCTCGCCCTCGGCGGCGGCATCTACCTGGCCGCGTGGGCGTTCGGCTCGGAGGTTCTCTATCCCGTGGCGATCGGGCTCGTCCTCGCCCTCCTCGCCGCCGCTCTCTGGGTGCGGTTCCTGCAGCGACCGATGTCGCTCCGCCGCACGCTCGGACGGGGTGACCGGCTCGCCGGCGACGACGTCGGCGTCCAGGTCGAGCTCGACACGGACGAGATCGTGCCGTCGGGGACGCTCGTCCTCCGCGAGAAGATCGCGCGCCTCGGCGACCGGGAGACGCCGCTCGTCCGCCGCGGGGGCCGCCTGCGCGGCCGCTACCTGTTGCGCCGCGTGCCGCGCGGCCGCTACGCCATCGAGGAGACCGAGATCGTGATCGAGGATCCGTTCGGCCTCGAGCGGATCACGGTCGAGCTTCCGCCCGGCGCCTCGATCCTCGTCTACCCAAGGCTCGTCGACGTCGACAGGCTCTTCTCGGAGTCAGGGGCGCGGACGCCCGAAGGGCGCCGGCTCCTGTTTCGGCGGCCGACCGGCTTCGATCTCCACAGCGTCCGCGACTACCAGCAGGGCGAGTCGCTTCGCCGCGTGCACTGGCCGACGACGGCGAAGCGCGGCCAGCTGATGGTGAAGGAGCTTGAGGACTCGCCGCGCGACGAGACGGCCGTGCTGCTCGACGCCGACGCGGCCGTTGTGACCGGCACGGCGCCGGATTCGAGCTTCGAGCTCGCCGTCCGCGCGGCGGGGTCGATCGTCAAGTCGCATGCCGCCAGGGGACGGAGGGCCGCACTCCTCGTCAACGCCTCGCGACCGACGTATCAGCGCGTTCATTCCTTCGACGGCGACTGGCACCGCGCGCTCGAGCTCCTCGCCGCGGTCGAGCCGGACGGCCACTCGCCCGTCGCGAACATGCTCGCCGACGAGGCCGGGCCGGCGGCCCGCGCCGTCGAGCTCACGGTTGTCACCTCGGCGCTCTCGCCGCGACTCGTCGACCGCCTCGCCCACCGTGCGCTCGGAAACCACCCGGCGAGCCTCGTCTACGTCGACCCCGGGAGCTTCGCCCGGGTGAAGGCCGCCAGCGCCCTTCACCCGGCGACCGCCGCCCATCTGCTCCGACTCCAGCGCGCCGGGGTCCCCGTGCTCGTGCTGCGCCGGGGCGACGATCTCGCCGGGCGCCTTTCCGCCGTGGAGCTCGAGGCCGTTGGCTAGGCGCTGGCTCCTCGTCGGGTTCGTCGCGACGGCCGTGACCATCTCCTGGGCGCAGCTCGAGTCGCGGAGGGTCGCCTGGGAGGACTGGCTGCCCATGCTCCTGCTCGCGCTCCCGGCCATCGGTGCCGTCGCCCTTCGGCGCTCCAGGCTCGTCATGGCGCTCGTGCTCGCGGGCTCGGCGCTCGTCGCGGCCTCGCTCGCCTCGGAGGTGCGGCTGGCGAACGCCCGGCCGGGCGACCCCTCGCGCGACTTCTTCGGCACGGTCCTCGGCCAGCTGCGCCGCGGCTTTCTCGACTTCTACGAGACGCAGCTGCCGTTCGACCGCCTCGACTTCCCCGCCATGCACACGATCGTCCTGCTCGCGATCTTCGGGTTCACGACCCTCATCGGCATGCTCGTGATGGCTCGCCGGCCGGTGGGCGCCGCTCTCGGCTTCGTCGTCGCGGTGGCGTGGCCTGCGACCCTCACTCCGGGCGCCCATCCGCTGCGCGCGGGGGCCGTCGCGCTTGCGGGCGTCCTCGCGATCCTCTTCCTGCTCAGGCGGGAGGAGCCGGCCCGCGGGGCCTTGCCGGCCGTAGGGGTCGGCCTGCTGCTGGTCATCGTCGCCGGGATCGTGTCGACGACGGACGCCGTGGCGAAGCCGGCCTTCCTTTCCTGGGAGACCTGGGACCCGTACGACCGGCCCACCGAGCCTGTCTCCGTCAACTACGTCTGGAGCGCGAACTACGACGGCATCCAGTTCCCCGAGAAGCCGACCACGGTGATGCGGGTGAAGGTGCCGGGGCTCAAGAGATCGCTCTACTGGCGAGCGACGACGCTCGACGACTACACGGGCCTGATCTGGGACGAGGATCTCCAGCTGGGCGAGGCCTCGGAGCGGGAGCAGATCGACGCCACGAGCCCGCTCCTCCCGGAGGCCGCCCGAGACGAGGAAGGCTGGGTCCGGCAGGAGTTCACGATCGAGGCGCTTCGCGACAACCGTCTGCTGGCCTCGGCGCAGCCCGTCCGCTGGCAGCCGGGGACCGACGCGCCGGTCGCAGACGCGAACGGGGACGTCGTCCTCGTCTCCGACGGGATCCGTCGGGACCAGCGCTACACCGTGTGGAGCTACGTCCCGCGGCCCAACCCCAGCCAGCTGAACGAATTTCGGGGCGACTATCCCCAGGAGGCGGGCCGCTACCTCGAGATCGTCTACCAGCCGGTCCCCGCCTGGGGGACCGAGAACAGGGACACGCTCATGCGGGTCTTCTTCGGGTCGTCGGACGAGTTCGAGGTCGTCACGCTCGAGTCCGTCTACGAAGCCGCGCTCGGCGTGACGAGCGAGGCGCAGTCGCCGTACGAGGCCGCCGCGCTGCTCGAGACCTGGTTCCGCGAGGCCGGTGGCTTCACGTACGACGAGCAGCCGCCCGCGCCGATCGGCGGCACGCCGGCGCTCGTCGACTTCGTCAACGAGACCAAGCGCGGCTACTGCCAGCACTACGCCGGCGCGATGGCGTTGATGCTCCGGCTCCTCGGCGTCCCGGCCCGCGTCGCCGTCGGCTTCACCAGCGGCGAGTACTCGACCGACGACCGGGAATGGGTCGTGAAGGACACCAACGCCCACGCCTGGGTGGAGGTGTGGTTCCCGGAGTTCGGCTGGATCCCCTTCGATCCGACGCCCGGGCGCGGGCAGCTCGCCGCCACCTACGCGCTCTCGTCCCAGGAGTTCAATGCCGGAGACGCTGCCGACATCGGCTTCGCCGACCGGCTCGAGGGGATCTCGCCGGCACGGGCGGAGCAGATCCGGTCGGCCGTGCGTACGGACCTCGAGGGCGGCAGCCTCGGCGGTGGCACGAGCGGAACCTTTACGGTCGTCCGCGACCGCGGCCCCGGCCTCTTCGCTTTCCTGGCGCTCGTGATCGGCGGCGCGATCGCCGTTGTTCTCGTGGTGAAGGCGATCCGCCGCAGCGCGAGGTTCGCCACGCGCGACCCGCGCGCGCTGGCGTCGGCCTGCCGTCGCGACATCGTCGGCTTCCTCGCCGACCAGGGCGTCGACCTGCCCCCGGGCACGACCATGCCGGAGATCGGCGAGATGCTGCAGCGCTTCTACTCGATCGACGCGACGCCCTTCGTCCGCGACGTGACGGTCGCCCGCTACGGGCCACCAGCGCGGGCCGGCGAGGCCCTCGGCCGCGCCCGGCGCGACCTGCGGCAGGTCCGGCGGAGCCTGCGCGCCCGCCTCGGCTTCGTCAGCCGTGCCCGCGGAGCGGTCAGCCTCCGCTCGCTCTCGATCTAGTAGGAGGGTTTGGCGGAATAGTGCTCGTCGCCGGGGTGCGATGGTCGATCCGAGACAAGGACGCAGGGAGCGCTCGTAGCGGGAGGCTACGGGCGCGACTGAGGACGCGGTCCTCGGGGCGAGCAGCGCGGCCCGGAGGCACAGCGGCTATTCGTCAAACCCTCCTAGGGCGCTCGGCAGGCCGTGTCGCGGCCTCTAGAGTGAGAGCAGGCATGAGCGAGACCTACGACCTCTACCAGCAAGGGCGTGACCACCTCGCGGCCGGCCTGGCCGCGCAGGCGACGGTCGCCCTCGAGAAGGCCAAGAAGCGCGAGCCCGGCAAGGCGTCCATCCGCGAGGCGCTCGGCATCGCCTACTACCGCATCCGCCGCTTCTCCGAGGCGGAGGAGGAGTTCCGCACCATCCTCGAGCTCCAGCCGGTCGACCACTACGCGCACTTCGCGCTCGGCCGCTGCCTGGAGAAGCAGGGCCGCCCGGGCGAGGCGGTAGGGCACTATCGCCTGGCGAGCTTCTTCCGCCCGCAGAGCCAGGACTACCGGCGGGCCCTGGCCAACCTCCAGAGCTAGCCGCGGAGTGCGCGCGGTCGTCCAGCGCGTGACCGCGGCCCGGGTCCTCGTCGACGGCGAGCTCGAGGGCGAGGTCGGCCTGGGCCTCTGCGTCCTCCTCGGGGTGGCGGCCGATGACGACGAGGCGGTCGCGGAGCGGCTCGCCGGCAAGGTCGCACGCCTGCGGATCTTCGAGAACGAGGAGGGCAAGTTCGACCGCAGCGTGCTCGACGTCCACGGCGGCGTGCTCGTCGTAAGCCAGTTCACGCTGATCGCGGATACTGGGAAGGGCAATCGGCCGAGCTTCACGGCCGCCGCGCCGCCGGAGCAGGCCGAGCGGCTCTACGACGGGTTCTGCGAATCGCTCGCGGGCCACGGGATCGACGTCGCCAGGGGCCGCTTCGGCGCCCGCATGGTCGTGGAGCTCGCCAACGACGGCCCGGTGACGATCGTCCTCGACATCTGAGTCCCGTGGGGAGCTCTAGATGAGCGCACACGCGACTGATACGACTTGTCACATGGACTGGTCCGACCTGACGCCGACGGTCGAATTCATGGTCGCACGGGAGCTATCCGAGCTCGGCGGGAAGTGGAAGGTTCCATGGAGGGGGAACGGAGTGCGCGGCCCGCGGAACCTGGGAGTGGAAGTCCGCCAATCGACTTGCGGGCCGAGCTGCCTGGAGCTCGGGTTCCAGTGGGACCGCAAGGATCCTGGCGCGCCCGTCACGTGGGATCACGTGAGCTGCTTTGGGGACGAGGACGCTGAGCGGATCGCCCTTGGCGTGATGATCTGGGGGCAGACGACGGCGCCTGCCTTGCTGGAGGTGCTCGCGCAAGACGGCACCTTCGCGGATCACCTCCATTCGGGCGACGCCGACGGCGTTCCCGGCTGGCACGCCGTCCACGGTCCCCTGTTCGGATGGGGGGTCGGTGACGAGGGGCTCGACGCCGCCAACCAGCTTCAGTCCTGGGCGCTCGAGCATTCGACACTCCCCGTCCTGGCCGACGCAGTCGTCCGGGAGGTCGACCGCCCCGAGCTTAACGGCGTGAAGATCTTCTACGGCTCGGCGGGAACGGAGCCGATCGCCGAAGTGCGGGTGAACGGCGTCGTCAGCAAACCTGCGAGCGACCTCCTCCTCGAGCTCGAGTGGCCGCGGTCCGACCACTTGGCCGTTCTCCGCTCCTTCGTCGTCCTCGTCCACGAGGAGTGACCAGAGGCGCCAGCGCCTCGATGCAAACGCCACGAACACGGCGGGAGCAACCCGACCGCTGCTATCCTGACCGAGACATTTCGCCACGTTCGGAGAAATGGGCGCGCGGCGCCCATTTTTTGCGAGAAGGAACGGAATGCAGGTCTACGAGAAGGAGCGACAAATCCAACGCGAAGTCGCAGCGACGGTCGAGGAGAGGTTGCCGGACGTCGAGGTCCTGGCGGCCGAGCTCAGCGGCCCCGAGCGCCTGACCGTGTACATCGACCACCCCGACGGGGTGGACCACGCGCTCTGCGAGCGGGTCACGGACGTCCTTCGCAGCTACCTCGACCGGTACACCCTCGACGTCTCCTCGCCCGGGCTCGAGCGCCCGCTTCGCACGCCCCGGCACTTCGCGGGCGTCGTCGGCAGGCGGGCGGCGATCCGCACGAGCACGGAGATCGCAGGCCGGAAGCGCTTCCGCGGCGAGGTCGTGGCCGCCGACGAGCGCGAGTTCACCCTCGCGACGGGCGGCGACCGGGTGGACATCCCGTACGAGGCGATCGCGCGCGGCAATCTCATCGACGAGGGATAGGAAGGAACCATGAGCCGGGAGATCCTGGAAGCGGTCAGGCAGATCGAGAAGGAGAAGGGCATCGAGGACGAGACGCTCGTCCGCGCCCTCGAGGACGCCCTGCTCGCGGCCTACAAGAAGACGCCGGGCGCGGCGCGGCACGCGCAGGTGGAGCTCGACCGCGTGAGCGGCGACTTCCGCGTCTGGTCGATCGAGCTGCCCCCCGACGTCGAGGAGCGCCTGCTGGACGAGGCGCGCGAGCGCGCCATCACCGAGCTCGAGGTCGCCGAGGCCGAGAACGGCGAGCGCTCGCATACGCTCATCTCCGACGACGACCTGGCGATCGACTGGTCCGACATCGCGCCGGAGCTCGTCAAGCGCGCGGACGTCACGCCCGAGAACTTCGGCCGCATCGCCGCGCAGACGGCGAAGCAGGTGATCCTGCAGCGGATCCGCGAGGCCGAGCGCGAGATGATGTACGACGAGTACGTCGACCGCGTCAGCGAGGTCGTCACCGGCATCGTCCAGCAGGCCGGCGACCGCAACAACGTCCTCGTCGACCTCGGCAAGGTCGAGGCGCTGCTGCCGCGCTCCGAGCAGGTCGACGGCGAGCGCTACGAGCAGGGGAGCCGCATCAAGGCGGTCATCACCGAAGTTCGCTCAGGGACGAAGGGCCCGCAGGTCATCCTCTCGCGCCGCGACCCCGAGCTGATCAAGACGCTCTTCGAGCTCGAGGTCCCGGAGATCGCCGACGGCCTGGTCGAGATCCGCGGCGTCGCCCGCGAGCCCGGCTACCGGTCGAAGATCGCCGTCGAGTCCCACGTGCAGGGCGTCGACCCCGTCGGCGCGTGCGTCGGCCCGCGCGGCTCCCGCGTCCGCATGGTCGTGTCGGAGCTTCGCGGCGAGAAGATCGACATCATCCCGTGGAACCCGGAGCCCGCCCGCTTCGTCGCGAAGGCGCTCTCGCCCGCGCGCGTGCGCGAGGTGCTCGTCGACGACGAGACGATGGAGGCGACCGTCGTCGTCCCCGACGACCAGCTGTCTCTCGCGATCGGCAAGGAGGGCCTCAACGCCCGCCTCGCGGCGCGCCTGACCGGCTGGAAGGTCGACATCACCTCCGAGAGCGACTTTGCGAGGAGCGAGGCCGAGGCCGCCTTCGGCGGCGGCGCCGACGAGGAGTTCACCGGGCGGTGCGCGGCGGTTCTGGGCACGGGCAAGCGCTGCCCGAACACGTCGGTTCCGGGCTCGCGCTACTGCGGGATCCCGGCCCACCGCGAGCTGGCAGCCCGCGAGGAGGCCGGAGAGGAGCTCGATCCGTCCGAGGCCGTCCCCGTCGGTGGCTTCGAGGAGGAGATCGAGGCGGAGGTCGGAGCGGACGTCGAGCCGACCGAGGAGCCGGTCGAGGCGGCCGCCGGAGCCGAGGAGGAGGAGCAGCCTGCGTCGTGAGCGAGCCCACGAGGACGTGCGTCGGCTGCGGCAGGAAAGCGCCGCAGCGGGAGCTCGTGCGCTTCGCGGCGCCCTCTGGGGTCCTCGAGGCGGACGGCGGGCGACAGCTGCCCGGCCGCGGCGCGTACACGTGCGGACGGCCCTCGTGCTTCGAGCGCGCGGAATCGCGCCGGGCCTTCGCACGGGCGCTCAGGCGCACCGTCACCATCCCATCGGGTTTGAAAGCGTCCATGCGGGAGGAATAGGCTCGAACCGTGGCTGATCGCCAGAGACCCCTGAGACCGCGCGGCGGCGCGCCTGGAGGGCGCCGCAAGCGCCGCGTGGTCATCGACACGCAGGCGGCCAGGCCGCGGCAGGCCGACCGGCCGCCGCGCGACGGCCAGAAGCAGGACCGGGCGCCCCAGCAGGCGCCGGCCCAGCCGACCGGCCCGGTCAAGGTCAACTCGGGAGCGACCGTCAAGGAGCTCTCG
The DNA here is from genome assembly GCA_963775625.1 of uncultured Actinomycetes bacterium. GTDB lineage: Bacteria > Actinomycetota > Thermoleophilia > Gaiellales > Gaiellaceae > JAIBJN01. The sequence continues at coordinate 69,366 of CAVZJM010000006.1, forward strand.
GCCGCGCTCGGCGTGCCGGTCCCCGAGATCATCAAGATCATGATGGGCGTCGGTGAGATGGTCACGATCACCCAGTCGCTCTCCGACGACGCGATCGGGCTCATCGGCACCGAGCTCAAGCGCGAGATCGAGATCAAGCACGCAGACGATGAGGAGCTCGAGCCCGAGGTCTACGAGGACGACCCCGACGACCTCACGGCCCGGCCGCCGGTGGTGACGATCATGGGCCACGTCGACCACGGGAAGACCACGCTCCTCGACGCGCTCCGCGAGAGCGCGGTCGTCGAGACCGAGGCCGGCGGGATCACGCAGCACATCGGCGCGTACCAGATCGACCACGACGGCCGGCGCATCACCTTCCTCGACACGCCTGGCCACGAGGCGTTCACCGCTCTGCGGGCTCGTGGGGCAAAGGTGACCGACATCGCCGTGCTCGTCGTCGCCGCCGACGACGGGGTGATGCCGCAGACCGTCGAGTCCATCAACCATGCGCGCGCGGCCGAGGTCCCGGTGCTCGTCGCGGTCAACAAGATCGACAAGCCCGAGGCCAACTCGCAGAAGGTGCGCCAGGAGCTGGTGGCTCACGACCTCCAGCCGGAGGAGTGGGGCGGGACGACGCAGTTCGCCGACGTCTCCGCCAAGACCGGCGAGGGGCTCGACGACCTCCTCGAGAAGCTCCTGCTCGTCGCGGACGCCGAGCTCGAGCTCGACGCCAACGCCAAGGCGGAGGCCTCGGGGCCGATCATCGAGAGCCGCCTCGACGTCGGCCGTGGCCCGGTCGCCACTATGCTCGTCTCCCGCGGCACGCTTCGGGTGGGCGACGCCATCGTCGCCGGGGATGCCTGGGGCAAGGTGCGCGCGCTGCTCGACTTCCGCGGGGAGAAGGTGAAGGAGGCGTCTCCCGGCACGCCGGTCGAGATCCTCGGCTTCGACAAGCCTCCGGCGGCCGGCGAGCACGCCCGCGTCGTCGAGAACGAGCGCCAGGCGCGCCATCTCGCGCAGCTCCGCGGGCAGCGTGTCCGCGCCGAGCAGCTGGCGCGGAGCGCGAAGAAGGGCGTCTCCCTGGAGGAGCTCTTCACGCAGATGGAGGAGGGCGCTCTCCGCGAGCTCAACATCATCGTCAAGGCGGACGTGCAGGGCTCCATCGAAGCGGTCGTCGGCGAGCTCGCGAAGATCGACCATCCCGAGGTCGGGGTGAACGTCATCCACACCGGCATCGGCGCCATCACCGAGGGCGACGTCATGCTCGCGTCGGCGTCGAACGCGGTCGTGATCGGCTTCAACGTCCGCCCGAATGCCGAGGCGCGATCGCTCGCCGAGCGCGAGGGCGTCGACCTGCGGACGTACCGCGTCATCTACCAGCTCACGGACGACATCCGCCAGGCGCTCGTCGGCATGCTGGCGCCCGAGACGCGCGAGGACATCCTCGGCGAGGCAGAGGTGCGGGCCCTCTTCCGCGCCTCTCGGCTCGGCGTCATCGCGGGCTCCTACGTCACGCGCGGCGTCATCCGCCGGAACGCCCAGGTGCGGGTCGTCCGCGAGGGAACCGTCATCTACGAGACGACGATCTCCGGCCTCAAGCGCTTCAAGGACGACGTCCGCGAGGTCCAGGAGGGCTTCGAGTGCGGCATCCTGCTCGACGGCTTCAACGACGTGAAGGAGGGCGACGTCCTCGAGGCCTACGAGACGAGGGAGATCGAGCGCACCGACCTCTCGGTCGCCGGGAACGGCGGCGCCCCGGACGAGCCGGAGGCGGACGACTCCGAGTAGCTAGAGCTCGAGCCAGAATGATGCTTCGTCGGCGCGGTGTCCTGGGTGAGTGCGATGTAAGGACGCAGGGCGCGTTCGTAGCCGGAGGCTACGGACGCAACCGAGGACGCCGCAGCGCGCCGCCCAGGGCGGCGCGACGGCACAAGGCCTCGTTCTGGTTCGAGCTCTGAGAAGATGGGCTCCGGCTACGTCGGGATCCTGTCGGCCGAGTTGCACTTCCCCGACAACCATTCGCTCAAGGGGAAGCGGAAGGAGCTTCTGTCCGCGAAGGCCCAGCTGCAGCGGCGCTTCGGCGCCTCCGTAGCCGAGGTCGACCACCACGACGTCTGGCAACGGGCACGGTTGACCGTAGCGTGCGTCGCGCGCGGGCACGGCGAGCTCATCGCCCTTCTCGACGGCGCCGAGCGCTTCCTCGCCTCGCAGGACTACGAGCTCGTCCGGGCCGAGCGAGACGTGGTGACGATCGATGAGTGAACGAATCCGCCGGGTGAACGAGGCGCTCCGCGAGGTGCTCTCCGACGAGATCGGGGCGCTCAAGGACCCGCGCATCGGCTTCGTCACGATCACGGGAGTCAGGACGAGCCCCGACCTCCGCCAGGCGACCGTGTACGTGAGCGTCCTCGGCTCCGCGCGCAAGCGGGAGAGGACGCTCGAGGGCCTCGGCTCCTCCCACGGCGTCCTGCAGGCCGCGGTCAACCGGGAGCTCCACCTGAAGCGAACTCCCCAGTTGAGGTTTGAGTACGATCCGACGATAGAGGAGGGGGTGCGGCTAACCAGGCTCATCGATGAGCTTGCCCCAGACAGAAACCAAGACACCTGAGCTCGACGCGGTCGCCGGCGCGATCCGGTTTCACGACCGGTTCCTGATCACCACCCACGAGAACCCCGACGGCGACGCCCTCGGCTCCGTGCTCGCCATGAAGCTCGCCGTCGAGCAGTTGGGCAAGGACGGCTTCCTCTACCTCTCGGGGACCATCCCGCTGCCGAGCGAGTACGGCTTCATGGATCTCTCGGGGCTGAGCCGCGAGCTGCCCGACGACGCCTCCGAGCGCGTCGTGCTCGCCCTCGACTGCGCGAACGAGCGGCGTCTCGGGCCCGACTCCGCCTTCGTCGAGAACGCGCCGCTCGTGGTCAACGTCGACCACCACCACGACAACTCGCGCTTCGGGAACGTGAACCTGATCGTCTCCGGCGCCTCCTCGACCGGGGAGATCCTCTACGACCTCTTCGCGGAGCTCGGCACCACGATCACGCCGGACATCGCCGAGGCGCTCTACATCGCGCTCGTCACGGACACGGGGCGGTTCCAGTACACGAACACGACGCCGAAGGCCCTCCGGATCGCGGCGCAGCTCGTCGAGGCGGGCGCGAACGTCCACCGGGTCTTCCAGGATGTCTACGAGAACGTCGCCTTCGCCAAGCTCAAGCTGCTCGCCCGGGCGCTCGAGCGGGCGCGCGTCTACGAGGGCGGGCGCCTGATCGTCGCCGACCTGGAGCGGGCCGACTTCGCCGCGGCCGGCGCAGAAGAGCCTTTCGCCGAGGGGATCATCGACTACCTGCGTGCGGTCGAGGGTGCCGAGATCGTCGCTCTCATCCGCGAGCCGCCCACCCAGAACGGCCCCACCCGTCGCGTCAGCCTGCGCACGCGGGGCGGCGGAGTCGACGTCTCCGCGATCGCCCGCAAGAGCGGGGGCGGCGGGCATCCGCAGGCCGCCGGCTTCTCCAGCGAAGCCTCCCCGGACGAGATCGTCGACTTCATCCGGCGCGAGTTCCTGGCGCAGGCGCCCGGCGCTCCGTAGCTACTGCCTAGACTGGTCGCCGTGACGGAGCGGGCGACAGCGGGCCTTGTCCTGGTCGACAAGCCGGCCGGGCCGTCGTCGTTCGCCGTCGTCGCCGACCTGCGGCGCCGGTACGGGGTCAAAGCCGGCCACGCCGGGACGCTCGACCCGCTCGCCACCGGCCTTCTGCTCGTCCTGCTCGGCCGCGCCACCCGGCTCGCGCGCTACCTCGTGGGCCTGGACAAGCGCTACCGCACCGAGATCCGCCTGGGCCTTCGCACCTCGACGGGTGACGGGGAGGGGGACGCCGTCGAGGAGACCCCGGTTGCGGACGAGGCGGCGATCCTGGCGCTCGAGGGAGAGGTCGAGCTCCCGGTGCCCGCCGCCTCCGCTGTGAAGATCGACGGCGAGCGCGCATACCGGCTGCACCGGCGCGGCGTCGCGGTCGAGATGCCCGTTCGGGCCTCGACCGTCCACTCCCTGCGCATCGTCCGCTACGCGCCGCCGCTCGTGGAGCTCGACCTGCACGTCTCGAGCGGCACGTACGTCCGCGCGATCGCGGACGCCCTCGGCGGCCACTGCCGCTGGCTCCGCCGGACGGCGGTCGGGCCCTTCAAGGTCGAGGACGCCGACGAGGAGCGCGTGCTGCCCCTGCTCGCGGCGCTCGTCCACCTTCCGGAGCAGCGCCTCGACGACGAGCAGGCGGCGCTGGTGCGCTCCGGACGGGCGATTTCCGGTCCCGGGGAGGGCGCCGTTGCGCTCTGGACCGGTGACGGCGAGCTGGTCGCGGTCGGCCAGGCGGACGGCGGCGACATCCGCCCCGAGACCGTCGTCGGATGATCGTGGCGCGCGCGCCGGCGGAGCTCGAGGGCGCAGAGCGCGCGGTCGCCCTGGGCACCTTCGACGGCGTTCACCGCGGCCACCGGGCAGTGATCGAAGCCGTCAAGGCGACCGGGCTGCGCTCGACCGTGCTCACATTCGACCCGCACCCGCGGCTCGTCCTCGGCTACGACGTGCAGCTCCTGACGACGTTCGAGCGCCGGCTGGAGCTGATCGAGGAGGTCGGGCCCGACGAGACGCTCGTCGTCGAGTTCACTCAGGGGCTCTCCCGCCAGGAGCCCGAGGCGTTCGCCGCCGACTACCTCACGACGATCGGCGCGAGCGTCGTGGTCGGGGGCGAGGACTTCCGCTTCGGCGCGGGCCGTCGCGGCGACATCGCGCTGCTGCGCTCGCTGGGGCTCGAGGTCCGCCCGGTGCCGATCCTCCCGGGCGTTTCCTCGAGCAGGATCCGGGAGCTGGTGCGGGAGGGCGACCTCCCGGGCGCGGCAGCGCTCCTCGGGAGGCCGTTCGAGCTCGAGGGCGACGTCGTCTTCGGCGACCGGCGCGGAGGCACGCTGGGCTTTCCGACGGCCAACCTCTCGCTGGACCCACACGCGCTCGTTCCCGCCTACGGGATCTATGCCGGCGAGGCACTGGGGCACCGAGTGGCGGTCTCCATCGGCGTCAACCCGCACTACGGCGGCAGCGAGCGGCGCATCGAGGCGTTCCTGCTCGACTTCGAGGGCGACCTCTACGGCAGTCGTCTCCGCCTCGAGCTGTGGGAGCGCCTGCGGGAGGAGCGCGCGTTTGCGAGCGAAGGGGATCTGGTCGCGCAGATCGCCGCCGACGTCGAGGCGGCGCGCAAGGGAGAAAGACCCGCCTGAAGGACGCGCAAGGTTTTCCCGGCTCGGGCGTCTGTGCTGGCGTATGGGCACCGCCGCCGCCCTCTCGGTCCGTTGCCTCGGCTGTGGGCAGGTCTACCTGAAGCCGATCGACGGCGCGGTCGCGGCCAGCGCCCACGACTGTCCGACGTGCGGCTATGTGGGCTGGATCCCAGCCGCGCAAGCGGTCAGCTCGGAGTCAGAGTCAGAGCCGCTCCGCTTCGCCTCGGATCCGCCGCCCCACCCGCCCTGGCGAGGACGCTGACGCCGCCGAAGTAGTGGTGGAGCTCGTCCCAGAGGCGGACGTCGTAGCCTGCGTCGCGTAGAGCGTCGACGGCCGTCTCGTCGAAGCCTGGCTCGAGGTGGACGATCTCGCCGGTCGAGTGCAGCCGCGGCCGGTCGACCGCGACCTGCGGCGCCAGACCCTCGTCGAGGATCCCGGAGAGCACCTGGGCGAGCGCCGGTCGCAGGCGCGTTCCCCCGGCCGCCCCTGCGAGGAGAGCGAGGCCGCCGTCGTCCAGCCCGATCGTCGGCGCCATCATGCTCGCCATGCGGCTTCCCGGCTGGAGCGGGCCGACCAGGAGGTCGGACTCGCCGAGCATGCTGTTCAGATGGACGTCGAAGCCGGGCAAGAAGTCGCCGGACCCCAGCCCGAGGCTGGTCGTGACGACGCACGCGCTCCCCGCCGGGTCGACGACGCAGAGATTCGTCGTGTGCTCGTAGGTGCGCCCGCTGTAGAGCGGCGCGGCCAGGATGCGCGCCAGTGCGAGAGCGCGGTCGGCCGGTGAGGCCGCGCGCAGCGGCGGGAGCGAGACGAGCGTGTCGGCCAGCTGCGAGAGCCCGCCCCGCGTCTGGACGTGGACGCCCAGGTACGTGGCCTCCGCTGGCGGCAGCCACTCCACCCGGTAGGCGGCGAGATCGTCGGCGGTGACGAGGCCTTCACGCTCCCGCATGAGATCGAGAAGCGCCTCGGCCAGGGTGCCGTCGTAGAAGCTGCGGGCTCCCTCGGCCGCGAGGATCTCGAGCGCCTCGGCGAGGCCGGGCTGGTCGAGGCGGTCGCCCGCCTCCAGGAGCAGTCCGCCGGGCGAGTAGATGCGACCTCCTTCGCGCATGGTCATGACGGGGGCGAGCATGGCGAGGCACTTGGCGTGCGCCGGCGGCATGAGGACGCCGCTTCGAGCAAGGCGCAGAGCCGGCTCGACGAGCCGTTCCCAGGGAAGCGTCCCGCCGCGCCGCCAGAGCTCGTCCAGCCCAGCGGGGACGCCGGGAACCGCGCACGTGGCCGCGCCGACGAAGTAGTGGACGAGCTCCTCGCCGAACGGCACGGCCAGCTCGTCGAGCTCGGGCGTCTCGCGCCGGCCGCCGAGGCCCGGGACGGTGACGAAGAAGTCGAGCAGCTCGGCGCGCCGGCTTCCGGCCTCGATCCAGATGGCGTAGCCGCCTCCGGCGATGCCCGTCATCACCGTCTCCGCCACGCACGAGGCGAGCGCTGCCGCGACGGCCGCATCGGCTGCCGAACCGCCCTCCGCGAGGATCTCGAGGCCGGCCTCGGCCGTCGCAGGATGGCCTGCGGCAACGCCTGGAGGTACCTGCACCTTTGCTAGCCTACGTCGGTCGTGACCCTCACGAAGGACGCAAAGCGCGAGATTTTCGACCGCCATGGGCGGTCCGGTGGCGACACCGGCTCTCCTCAGGTGCAGATCGCGCTGCTCACGAGGCGAATCGAACAGCTGACCGAGCACCTGCGCACGCATCGGAAGGATCACCATTCACGCCGCGGGCTCCTGAAGCTCGTCGGCCAGCGCCGCCGGCTTCTCGACTACCTGCAGAAGCGGGATCTCGAGGGCTACCGCGCGCTGATCCAGGAACTCGGCCTCAGGAGGTAGGCGGAGCTCCCGGACTCCCCACCGCCCACCAACGGGCAAACCACTTGGGAGACCGGGTGGAAGTTTGAGGGAGTTCCCGGGACGGCGTCCCGGCGGGGCCTGCCTCAAACCTCCGCCTCCGTCTCCCGTCAAGGAGAAGGAGGCAACACATGAGCACGATTGCACCAGAGACGACGTCGGTGACGGCTGCCGTCGGCCAGGACGAGATCCGGTTCGAGACGGGCAAGCTGGCCAAGCAGGCCGACGGAGCCGTGGTCGTCAGGAGCGGGGACACCATGGTCCTCGCGACGGCCCAGGGCCGCCTCGAGGCGCGTGAGGGCGCGGACTTCTTCCCGCTCACCGTCGACGTCGAGGAACGCATGTACGCGGCCGGCAAGATTCCGGGCGGCTTCTTCAAGCGCGAGGGCCGCCCGACCGAGAAGGCGATCCTCACCGCCAGGATGATCGACCGCCCGATCCGGCCGTTGTGGCCCAAGGGCTTCCGGAACGAGGTGCAGGTCATCTGCACGACGCTCTCGGCCGACCTGATCACCCCGCACGACATCCTCGCCATCAACGGCGCCTCCGCGGCGCTGATGATCTCGCCGCTGCCCTTCTTCGGGCCGGTGGGCGCCGTCCGCATTGGGATCCTCGACGGCGAGATGGTCGTCAATCCGTCGCTCCCCGACATCGGAGAGTCCGAGCTCGACCTGATCGTGGTCGGCACGAAGGACGGCCTGACGATGGTCGAGGCGGGCGCCGACGAGGTGCCCGAGGAGACCCTTCTCAGGGCCTTCGACCTCGCGCACGCCGAGATCCGGAAGCTCTGCGAGGCGCAGGAGGAGCTCCGCCGCCGGGTCGGCAAGCCGAAGTGGCTCGACCCCGAGCTGACCGAAGAGCTCGACGCGACCCACGGCGAGCGCATCTCCTCCCGCATCGGCGCCGAGGGCCTGCGCGAGGCCGGAGCCGTCGTCGAAGAGCTCGTCGCGGAGCTCTGCCCGCCGATCACGATCGACTCCACCGAGGAGGACATCGTCCGCGAGACGCAGGTGCGCGCGAGCCTCGACGCCATCCTGGAGCGGCGCCGCCTGGAGGCGGTCCTCCGTCCGGTGCGCGATCAGTTCGAGGACGAGCTGCGCGTCCTCACCGACGCCGAGCAGGACTCGAAGCAGCTGCGCTCCGCGAAGCGCCATCTGCTCTTCGAGCGTCTCATCGAGACGGTCGAGCTGCCGTTCCCCGTCGGGCCTGCCACCGTCGAGGGCGAGGCGCCCGCGGTCAAGGACAGCCTCACCAAGACGTACGTGAAGAAGGCCGCCGACGCGATCTACAAGGACCTGATCCGGAAGAAGATCGCCGTCGAGAAGCGCCGCCCGGACGGTCGCGCAACCGACGAGATCCGCCCGGTCACGTGCGAGGTCGAGGTTTCGGCGCGCACGCACGGCTCGGCGCTCTTCACCCGAGGCCAGACGCAGATCATGACCTTGCTCACGCTCGGCACGGCCAAGGAGGGGCAGCGCATCGACGACCTCTCCCTCGAGGTCGAGCGGCGCTACATGCACCACTACAACTTCCCGCCCTACTCGGTGGGGGAGACCGGCTTCATGCGCGGCCCCAAGCGCCGCGACATCGGCCACGGGGCGCTCGCCCAGCGCGCGCTCGAGCCGATGATCCCGCCGCTCGACGAGTTCCCGTACACGATCCGCCTCGTCTCGGAGACCCTCGAGTCGAACGGCTCCTCGTCGATGGGCTCCGTCTGCGGCTCGACCCTGGCCCTGATGGACGCCGGCGTGCCGATCAAGCGGCCCGTCAGCGGCATCGCCATGGGCCTGGTCAAGGAGGGCGATGAGCACGTCATCCTCACCGACATCCAGGGCGCCGAGGATCACCTGGGCGACATGGACTTCAAGGTCGCCGGCTCGCGCGAGGGCATCACCGCCCTGCAGATGGACATCAAGATCACCGGCGTCACGCAGGAGATCATGCGGAACGCGCTCGAGCAGGCGAAGCGGGCCCGCGAGTTCATCCTCGACCGGATGGCCGAGGCGATCTCGGAGTCCCGCCAGGAGCTCGCGGCCCACGCCCCGCGGATCACGACGATCTCGATCGACCCGGAGCAGATCGGCCTCATCATCGGCAAGGGCGGCGAGACGATCCGCGGCCTCGAGGCCGACTACGAGGTCCAGATCGACATCGAGGAGGACGGGACGATCCTCATCTACGCGACCGAGGGCGAGAAGGCCGACGCCGCGATCGACGCGATCAAGTCGCTCACCAAGGAGCCCGAGGTCGGCGACACGTACACCGGCAAGGTCGTGAAGACGACCGACTTCGGCGCCTTCGTCGAGCTCAAGAAGGGCACGGACGGGCTGCTCCACGTCTCCAACGTGGGCCCGGGCCGCGTGGGCCACATCGAGGACGTCATCAGCCGCGGCGACGTGCTGGACGTCGTCGTCCAGGAGGTCGACAAGGCCCGCGGCCGGATCGGCCTCAAGCTCGTCGGCAAGCACGAGAACGGCACCGTCGTCCAGCCGGAGGAGCTGATCGAGCGGGCGAAGGACGCCCCGCCGCGCGAGCGCCGCGAGCGCGACGGCGACCGTGGCCGGCGCGGCGGCGGCCGCGACCGCGGCCCTCGCCGGGATTCCAACTAGCGCGAAGGAACGCGGAGCTGCGCGGGCCGTCCCCCAGCGGCGGCCCGCGCGCTTCCGACCCGCAGGCGCAGGAACGTGCGGGTGAGGCGGCCGAGCGCGTACTCGTAGGCTGCGGCGCCGAGGTTGGTGCCGGCGAGGAAGACGAGCGCGTCGTTCGACGAGACCGAGTCGCTGGCGAGGGCGGCTCCGAACGCCCCGGCGTAGTACGGGATCTCCTTGACGATCTCGGTGGAGACGTAGCCGGCCTGGGAGGCGAGCCTGCGGGCCCGTGCGCTTCTCCCTCCGAGCCCGGCCAGGTCGTACGCCGCCTTCGAGAGCGCGCTCGTGCTCGTCCCCGTCTGCTCGAGCAGTCGCGAGTTGGCGGCGAGGTTCACCCGGAGCCCCGCGCCCCACACGACGTACGTCGCGGCGAGGAACGCCAGGACGAGCCAGTGGTCGGCGCCGCGGAGCGGCTGCAAGGCGGCCAGGGCGATCCCGGCGGCCGTGGCGACGGCGTCGAGCAGGTAGGTGGAGGCGACGGTCGCGGCAAGCGTCACCGCCCAGCGCTTCGTTCTGGAGAGCCCACCACAGGGAGTGGAAGGGGATGGAGGTTCCACGGTGAAGCTAACGTACGTACAGTACGTACGTAAGGCTACGCCGTATCGTTGCAAACGTCAAGGACGGAAAGGCGGTGACCGTGGCTTCGAGCCCCCGCAGACGCTCGACACTCCCGCGGGAGGAGGCACGCCGGCGCTACGTCGGGCTGGGAGAGATAGCGGTGCTGGAGCAGGTGCGAAGAGACGCCCGCCGGTTCGACGAGGAGTCGATCGCCGTGGGCCCGTTCGCCCGCCTCGACGCCGGCGCCGTCGCAGCCCTCGAAGGGAAGACCCGCGGCGCCGTCACGAACCTGTTCGGTAGTCAGTCGGCGTTCCAGGCCGAGACGATGGCGTTCGCGCTCAACACGTGGGAGTTGATCAAGCAGATCGAGTATCCCGATCCGGCCGAGTTCGTAAGCGCGGAGGAGTGGGTCGACGCCTTCTTCGCCGGCGAGTCCGCGCGAGGTCCTGCGCACGGCGCCACGCAGACCGTCCGCTACGCGTCGCTCTGGGCGCTCTGGCTGAGCGCGGTGCCGTACGGCCTCTGGAGCGAGCGCGTGAGCCGGCCGAGCCTCGACGAGCAGCAGCAGCACATCGACCACCTGGAAGAGGTGCTCGCACGCGCGCTCGACCATTTCCGGCTCGGACTGCGCGACGGCACGACCGTCCGCGAGCTCGCGTCCGCGATCGCCAGCCTGGTCGAGGGCGTCTGGCTCAACCAGTGCCTGACGCCCCGGCATCCGTCCGACCCGTCCGAGCCGATCGCCACGCTCCTGCGCCGCTCGGGCCGGCTCCTCTGGCTGGGCGCGACGGTCGCCCGCTAGCGGGCCCGCTGAGCGGCGGCGACGCCGCCGACCACGAGCGCTCCGCCGACGACGAGCCACAGGGTCACCGGCTCGTCCAGGAGCAGCGCCCCGAAGGCCACGGCCACCGGCGAGATGACGTAGGTGTAGGCGACCGCCCTCGTCGCGCCGAGCCCGCGCAGCCCGATGTTCCACCCGATGTAGCCGAGGAACGTGGAGGCGATGCCGAGGTAGAGCACGAGGGCCGCGTCCTCCAGCGAGATGCCCGAGACGGAGTCGATCGTCCCTCCGCCGAGGAAGGGGAGCAGGAAGACCGTCCCGACCAGGCTCGTCGCGGCCGTCAGCGCGAGGAGGTCGTACCGTCCCAGGAGCGGCTTCAGGAGCACGTTGTAGAGCGCGAAGGACACCGGAGCGCCGAGCACGATCAGCGGGCCCTTGGCGTTCGCGAACGACAGCTCTCCGCCGGCGCCGAGGAGGACGACGATCACGACTCCTGCGAAGGCGACGGCGAGGCCGGCCGCCCGGCGCAGGCTCCATCGCTCGAGCCCGACGCCGACGGCGAGCAGGAGCGTCAGAGCGGGGGAGAGGGCGATCACGAGGGCCGCCGTGCCCGAGGTCGTGTACCTCGTGCCGACGTTGAGGGAGATGTGGTAGCCGACGACCACGCAGACGCCGACCGCCGCCAGCCGCAGGGCGTCCCGGCGGGTGAGGCCGGGCAGGCCGCCGACCCGCCAGAGGAGAAACGCGAACCCGGGCGCCGCGACGAGGTAGCGGAGGAGAGCGATGTCCACCGCGGCGAAGCCGTCGTCCAGCAGGACCTTGATGACCGAGAACGCGCTCGCCCAGACGACGACCACGGCCAGAAGCGCAGCGTGCGCCGACACCGTCGATCGCCTTAGAACTCGGTTCAGAATGACGACTCGTCGCCGGGGTGTCCTGGGCGAGTGCGAGGCAAGGACGCAGAGAGCGCTCGTATTCGAGATACGGGCGCGACCGAGGACGCGGCATCGCGCCGTCCAGGGCGGCCCGGCGGCACAGTGCTCATTGTGAATCGAGTTCTTAGCGCAACCGCAGAGTCCATCCACGGAGTTAAACCAGCAGAGGCGCCGTCGCGTGAGAGGCCATAATGGCGCGGTGCCGCGCTACGACGCGATCGTCGTGGGCGCCGGGCCCGCGGGCTCGGCGTGCGCGTACCACCTCGCCTCGGCCGGGGCGTCCGTCGTCGTGCTCGACCGCGCCCGGTTCCCGCGCGACAAGCCGTGCGGCGGGGGAGTGACGGGGAGGGCTGCGCGGCTCCTTCCCTTCTCGATCGCACCGGTCGTCGAGGACACGGTCACGTCCGTGCGGATGCGGCTCGGATTCGGCAGCTGGTTCGAGCGAGGCGACGGCGAGCCGCTCGTCCTCATGACACAGCGCATCCGCCTGGACGCCTACCTCGCCGAGCGCGCCGCGGAGGCCGGCGCCGACCTTCGTGACGGCCTCAGGGTCACGGCCGTCACCGCCGGGCCCGAGGCCGTCGAGGTCGTCGCCGGCTCCGAGCGGCTGCGGGCGGAGACCGTGATCGGCGCCGACGGCGTCAACGGCATCTGCGCCCGATCGCTCGAGCTCGGCGGGAACCAGGCGGTGGGCGTGGCGCTGGAGGGGAACGTCCCGTACGACCGGCTGGGCGAGAGCTACCGCGGACGAGCCGTGCTCGAGCTCGGCATCGTGCCGGGCGGCTACGGGTGGGTCTTTCCCAAGGGCGACCATGCGAACATCGGGCTCGGGGGATGGGAGCGGGAGGGACCGCGCCTGCGCGAGCATCTCGGCGCGCTCTGCGCCGCGCACGGCGTCACGGCGGCCGACCTGCAGGACGTGCGGGGCTACCGGCTCCCGCTGCGCTCGCCGCGCTCGACGCTCGCGCGGGGTCGCGCGGCGGTGGTCGGCGACGCCGCAGGCCTCGTCGACCCGGTCTCCGGCGACGGGATGTTCGAGGCGTTCCTCTCCGCGCAGCTCGCCGCCGAAACGGCGCTCGACCTCCTCGACGGCCGCGCCGACGGGCTGGAGCCGTACGGCGAGCAGCTCACGGGCCGGCTCGGGACCCACCTGTGGGCCTCGTGGGGCGTGAAGGCGGCGCTCGACCGCTTTCCGCGCACGACGTTTCGGATCGCCCGCTCCCGAATCGTCTGGCGCACCGTCGAGAAGCTCGTGCGCGGGGAGATCGACGACGTCGGCGCGGCAGGGGGCCTCGCTCGCCCTCCGCTGAAGGCGCTGGCGGCCCTCGCCCGGGCGGCCGGCGACCCCGGAGGGGCCTTCAAGCAGGCCTAGTGCCCCACCAGGCAATACAAGCCAGGCGGCATTACCTGATGGGGCACTAGCTCTACGATGCGAGCGTGGAGAACTACCTGCTGACGACGCTCGACGGCGGCACCCGGGTCGTGACCGAGCCGCTTCCCGCCGTGCGCTCCGCGGCGATCGGGCTCTGGATCGGGGCGGGCTCGCGGGACGAGGACGACGCTCACGCCGGCGTGAGCCACTTCCTCGAGCACCTGCTCTTCAAGGGCACCGCCTCCTACTCGGCCCTCGAGATTGCGGAGATCTTCGACACCTTCGGGGGAGAGCTGAACGCGGCCACGGCCCGCGACTACACGGTCGTCTACGCACGCGTCCTCGACGAGCACCTAGAGACGGCGCTCGACGTGATGACCGACATGGTCTTCGCTCCCAGCCTCGCCGACCTCGACTCCGAGCGGCAGGTCGTGCTCGAGGAGATCGCCATGGTGGACGATTCGCCGCAGGAGCTGATCTTCGACCTCGTCACGAAGGCCGTCTTCGGCAGCCACGCGCTGGGGCGCCCCGTCCTCGGGTCGGCCGAGGTGATCTCGAACGTCTCCAAGCGCTCGCTCGGCGCGTTTCACCGCCGCCGCTACCGGCCGGACAACGTCGTCGTGGCGACGGCGGGGAGCGTCGACCACGACAAGCTCGTGAGCCTCGTCGAGCGCCAGCGAACGAAGGCCGGCGCGCCGTCGGCAGGAAGGCCCTCCGCGCGAGCGCCGTTCGTCGCAGCGCCGAAGCCGTCGCTCGTCTTCCTCTCGAAGCCGACGGAGCAGTACCACGTCTGCCTCTCGGCGCCGGGCATCGCGCGCTCCGACCGCCGGCGCTTCACCGCCTCGGTCCTCGACAGCGTGCTCGGCGGCTCGGCCTCCTCGCGCCTCTTCCAGGAGATCCGCGAGCAGCGCGGCCTCGCCTACGCCGTCTACACGTTCTCCTCCCAGTACGCCGACACAGGCCAGATGGGCGTCTACGTGGGCACGCGGGAGGAGAACCTCGCCGAGTGCCTGCGCATCGTCGCGGAGCAGATCGAGCAGATCGCCGCGGACGGGCCCCGGCCGGACGAGCTCGACCGCGCGAAGGAGAACCTCAAGGGCAGGATCATGCTCTCGCTGGAGGTCACCTCGAACCGGATGAGCCGCCTGGGGAAGTCGCTGATCACCGACAGCGAGCTCCTCGACCTCGACCGCATCCTGGCCGAGATCGAGGCCGTCGACGCGGACGCGGTCGCCCAGCTGGCCGGGGTCGTCCTGCCCGCCGAGGCGTTCTCCGTCGCCGCGATCGGCCCGAGCGAGGAGCGTCTGCTCGAGGCCGTCGAGCCAGTCTGCCCGGGGCTCGTGGAGCGCGCGGCGGCGTGAGAGCCCTGCTGCTCGGAGCCGGGGGGAAGGTCGGCTCCGTTCTGGCGCCGCGCCTCGTCGCAGCCGGTTACGAGGTGACCCCCGTCTCGCGGGGCGACGCCTGGGAACCCGCCGGGCACGACGCCGCGATCGAGTTCACCGAGCCGACCGCCGTGCGCGCCAACGTCGAGCGCTGCCTTGCTGCGGCGGTTCCGACAGTCGTCGGGACGACCGGCCTGGGCCCGGCCGACCTGGCCGCCTTCGACGCCCTGGCGCGCGAGAACGCGGTCGCCTGCTTCGTGGCGCCGAACTTCGCGCTCGGCGCCGTCCTCATGATGCGCTTCGCGGCGGAGGCCGGTCGCCACCTGCCACGCGCCGAGATCGTCGAGCTCCACCACGAGGGGAAGCTCGACGCGCCCTCGGGCACCGCGAAGGCGACCGCAAGCCTGCTTCCCGGAGAGACGCCCATCCACTCGGTGCGCCTCCCGGGGCTCGTCGCCCACCAGGAGGTGCTCCTCGGCGGGGAGGGCCAGCTCCTGACGATCCGCCACGACGCCTACTCGCGTGAGGCCTTCGTCCCGGGCGTGCTCCTGGCGCTCGAACGGCTGCCGACGCTCCCTCCGGGCGTCACTGTGGGCCTGGAAAGCCTTCTTACGGACTGAAGTACAATCCGACCGGTGCTCGGCGAGGTTCTGACAGCCGTCGTCACGCCCTTCCGCGCGGACGGATCCGTCGACCTGGACGCGTTCAGGCGCGTCTGCGCGCACCTCGTGGAGACGGGCTCGGACGGCGTCGTCGTCGCCGGCACGACCGGCGAGGCGCCGACGCTCACCGACGACGAGCGGCTGTCGCTGTTCGCGGCGGCAGTGGAGACGGTGGGGGACCACGCGACGGTCATCGCCGGCACCGGCACGTACTCGACCGCGCACTCGGTCCATCTGACCGGACAGGCCCACGAGCTGGGCGTGGACGGCTTCCTCGTCGTCACGCCGTACTACTCGAAGCCTCCGGTGCCGGGGATCGTTGCGCACTTCCGTGCGATCGCGGAGGCCACGGACCGCCCGATCGTCGTCTACAACATCCCGCAACGAGTGGTGGTCAACCTCGAGCCGGAGACGCTTGCCCAGCTCGCCGAGATCCCGAACGTCACGGCGGTCAAGCAGGCCACGACGGATCCCGGCCAGGCGCGCCGCATCCTCGAGGAGACGGAGCTCGCGCTCTACGCGGGCAACGACGACCTCCTGCTGCCGTTCCTCGAGCTCGGAGGCGTGGGCGGGATCCTGGTCTACACCCATCTCGTCGGGCTCCGCGTGCGCGAGCTGGTGACGCGCTTCAAGGGCGGAGACGTCGAGGGCGCCCGCGTGATCGACACCGAGCTTCGCCCGGTGATCGAGGCGCTCGCCGTGACGACGAATCCGATTCCGGTGAAGGCCGCGCTCGCCATGGTCGGCCACGACGTCGGCGGCCTGCGGCTCCCGCTCGTCGAGGCGTCCGACGAGGCCAAGGCCGTGATCCGCGAGACGCTCGAGCGCGTCGGCCTAGTGCAGCTCGAGACCGCGCGCTAGGTACTTCAGGCCCGAGTCGACGTTCAGCGTCGCCACGCGTGCCTCCGGCCCGAGACGCTCGGCGAGCTCGAGGGCGACGACGATGTTCGCCCCGGTCGAGGGCCCGCAGAGCAGTCCTTCGACCCGGGCGGCGCGCTCGGCCATCGCGAAGGCATCGGCCTCCGGGACCGCAAAGACCTCGTCGAAGTCCTCGCGTGCCAGCAGCGGCGGCCAGAACCCGACGCCGCCGCCCTCGATGTGGTGCGCGCCGGAGCGGCCCTCGGAGATCGCCGGCGACTCGGCCGGCTCGACCACCGCCCGGTGGACGTCCGGAATCGCCCGCCGGAGCGCGCGGCTCGCCCCGAGGAAGCAGCCGGCGGTGCCCACGTAGCTGCAGAAGGCGTCGATCCGGCCGTCGAGCTGCTCCGCCAGCTCGACCCCCAGCTCCTGGTAGCCGGCGATCATGTCCTCGTTCCGGAACTGGTCGGTGGCGTAGCCGTCGATCTCCTCGACGACCTCCGCTGCCCGCTCGATCATCCGCGGGATCAGATCGGGGGTGATGCCCTCGGGGCTGGGAAGGACGTCGAGCTCGGCGCCGAAGGCCCGCATCGTCTGCAGCTTCTCCGGGGAGAACGCGTCCGAGGTGACGATCCGGAGCGGGTAGCCCTTGACGGCGCAGACGAAGGCGAGCGAGGAGCCGGTGCTTCCGCCGGTGTACTCGACCACCGTCTGGCCAGGCATGAGGCGTCCCGCCCGCTCGGCCCCCTCGATCATCGCCAGAGCCATCCGATCCTTGTACGAGCCGGTCGGGTTGGCGGACTCGAGCTTGAGCCAGACCTCGCCGCTTCCCGGACCGGCCAGGCGCTCGAGGCGCACGACCGGCGTCCGGCCGATCGCACCGAGCAGCGCCGGGCGCGCGTCGGTTGCATCCATGCCGGCAAACCGTAGCGAACCAGGCCGCGCCCGGAAGTACACTTCCGCGGATGTCCGGGAGCACTCGCATCATTCCGCTCGGCGGCCTCGGCGAGGTGGGTAAGAACATGACCGTCGTCGAGTGCGACGAGGGCATCGTCGTCATCGACTCCGGTCTCTCGTTCCCCCGCGACGAGCATCTCGGCGTCGACCTCGTCCTCCCGGACTTCGAGTACCTGCGCGAGCGGCAGGACGAGATCCGCGCCGTCGTCCTCACCCACGGGCACGAGGACCACGTCGGCGCGCTTCCCTACCTTCTGCGCGAGGTCGAGGTCCCCGAGGTCTGGGCGACCCGGCTCACCCTCGGGCTCGTGAAGTCGAAGCTCGACGAGCACGGTCTCCTGCGCAGCGCCGAGCTGGTCGAGATCGAGCCCGAGAAGGGCGCCGTCCCGCTCGGGCCGTACCAGGCCGAGTTCATCCGCATGGCGCACTCGATCCCGGACGCGGTGGCGGTCGCGCTGGAGACGCCCGGCGGCCTGCTCGTGGCGACCGGCGACTACAAGATCGATCACACCCCCGTGGACGGCTTCCGCACCGACCTGGGCAAGCTCGCCGAGCTCGGGAACCGCGGCGTCGACCTGCTGCTCGGCGACTCGACGAATGCCGAGCGACCCGGCGTGACCGAGTCCGAACGGACGGTGGGCGAGGTCTTCCGCCACCTGATCCCGCAGCGGGAGGGTCGCATCCTCATCGCCTCCTTCGCCTCCAACATCCACCGCGTGCAGCAGGCGATCGACGTCGCCGCCGAGTCCGGGCGCAAGGTGTGCCTGATCGGCCGCTCGCTGCGGAAGAACGTGAACATCGCCCGCAACCTCGGCTACCTCGACGTGCGCGACGACGTGCTCGTCAAGCCCGACGAGCTCGACCTGCTCCGCCCGGAGGAAACGATGATCCTCTGCACCGGCAGCCAGGGCGAGCCGATGTCGGCTCTCACTCGCATGGCGTACCACGACCACGCGAACGTGTCCATCGATGAGGGCGACACCGTCATCATCTCCGCCAAGCCGGTGCCGGGGAACGAGCTGCGCGTCCACGACACGATCAACCGGCTCGCCAAGTCGGGCGCGGAGGTCCTCCATCAGGAGATCGCCCCCGTGCACGTCTCCGGGCACGGGAACGCCGAAGAGATCCGCACGATCATCGCCCTGCTCAGGCCGCACAACGTCATGCCCGTGCACGGCGAGTTCCGCATGCTGGCGGCACAGGCGCGTCTCGCGCGGGACGCGGGGGTCCCGGCCGACCGGATCGTCCTGGCGGAGAACGGCTCCGTCGTCGAGCTGCGAAGCGGCATCGCCCGGCTCACCGACCAGCTCGACGTCGGCAGCACGTTCGTCGACGGGCTGGGAGTCGGGGACGTCCAGGACGTCGCCCTCCGCGACCGCCGCCACCTCTCCGAGGACGGCGTCCTCATCGTCGTCGCCACGGTGGGCGCGCGCAACGGCGCCGAGATCGCCCCGCCCGAGGTCATCTCGCGCGGCTTCGCCGAGACCGACTCGCTGCTCGAGGAGGCGAAGGCCGAAGCCGGGCGGACGGTCGAGGAGTGCCTGCGACAGGACGTGCGGGAGCTGAAGCTGCTCCAGGAGCACATCCACGACAACGTGGGCAAGCTCGTCGCCGAGCGCACCGGCCGCCGGCCGATGATCCTCCCGGTCGTCGTCGAGGTCTAGCTTCTCAACCGTCGCCCCAGCGGAACCCGGTCGGGCTCGGCTGCGGCTCGAGCGGGCTCGTCGGCAGCCCGGGCGGCGGGTCGAGGCGGTGGATGTTGAACGCCGCGGGGGCGACGTCGTTCGGCGTCGACGGATGGAAGAGCGAGGCCAGGTGCTGGATCTGGCCACGACCCGGCCCCAGCTCCCACTGGCCGCCGCCGTAGATGGCGATCCCATGTTCCGCGCAGTGGTCGTAGCCGTCGAAGAGCCGCTGGACGCTGCCGAAGCGCGACGGCTTGAAGTTGATCGTCCTGGGAGGGAAGGGGAGGCCGGTGATGTCCGCGACCGAGTGGATGGGCGCGTCCCAGGTGATGCGGTCGCGGTACGGCTCGAGGACGGGCCCGGTCCCGTCGTTCAGGTCGGGATCCTCGATCCACGCGGCCGGGAACCCTTCGGCGACCATGCGGTAGAGCCCGGGGTCGCCGACCTGGTCGACGGGCGTGCCCTTGTAGGCACCCTTGAGGTCGACGGTGTCGACGGCGCCCGTCTCGCCCAGAGCGGCGACGAGCGTCTCGTCCCACTCGTCGGTCGGGTCGAGCTTGAAGCGGAGACTCGGGTAGCGCTCGAGCAGGAGCGGGACCGGGTGTGGGGCAGGGGGACTCTCGATCCGCAGCGAGACGACGAAGGTGACCGGCTGTGGCTCGCGGCCTACCGCCTCCGCGAGGGAAAGGCCCGCCTGCCGCAGCGCCAGGTCGAGAGCGGCGCTCTCGTAGGCCCACCGCCGGTAGTCGAGGAATGCATGCATCCCCGGCTCGGAGGGGAAGAGCGCGAGCCCGCCGAGGAGCTGCGAGAAGCTGTCCAGCGTGTGGCTCCCCGCAAGCGGGAGAGTCGGGCCGGTCGCCTGCAGCGCGAGCTGGTCCTCGCCGGAGTAGGTGACGTCCTCGCCGACACCTTCCTGGCCGCCGCCTTCCAGATGGATCACCGTCGTGAGGCGCGTGAAGTCGTGCGAGGCCTGCACCTCGAGGGGCTCGAGCCGGTACGACTCGATCTCGAGCGGCAGGTCGCAGACGCTGTCGTAGGTCGCCATCCCCCGGGAACGGTACGTGTTCGGTCCCAGTTGGTGTACTAGTTAGAGGGTGACCGAGACCAATCGCAGCGGCTGGCGGGAGCTGATGGGCTCCTACGGCGTGAGCGACGCGACGACGGCCCGCCTGATCCGCTCGCTGACGGCGAGCGAGGTGGCGGGGCTCGCCTTCTGCCGGCTGCTGGAACGCTGGGCCCGTGGTGAGCCCGAGCCCTGCACTCCCGAGGGGCGCCAGGCGGCCCTCCGCCGCGCCGCCGAGCGAGCCGAGACCGCCCTGGCAGGACTGGAGCAGCCGCTCGGCCGCTACCTGCTCGAGCTGGAGCCGCAGGGAGCCGAGGGCCGCTCCTGGTACGGCGAGCCCGGGCCCGGAGAGGTCGTCACCTGGGATGCCGTCCTCAAGCGGGCCGGCGTCGTCGCGGCGCCACACCGGGTGGCCCACGCGTATCTCGAGCTGGCCGTGCTCGTACGGGCGCTCGAGGGCCTCGCCGACTCGGCGAGGATCGAGTCGGCGCCGAACCGCGACTCCCTCTGGGCCGGCCTCTTCGACCTGCGCGAGAACCTGCTCGACGGCGCCCTCGACGACCTGCGCGCGCTTGCCGCCTAGGTAGTGCCGAGCGTCTGCGTCGTCGGGTCGATCAACCTCGACCTCGTCGCCGCGGTTCCTCGACTTCCGAGACCGGGGGAGACGCTCACCGGCGCCGAGCTCGACTACGTCCCGGGTGGGAAGGGCGCGAACCAGGCGGTCGCTGCGGCGCTGCTCGGAGCCGACGTCCGCTTCGTCGGCGCCGTCGGAGACGACGACTTCGGGCGCCGGGCGGTGACCGAGCTGCAGGCCGCCGGCGTCGACCTTTCGGCCCTTCAGACCGCCGACGCGCCCACCGGGATCGCGCTCATCCTCGTCGACGAGGCCGGCGAGAACCAGATCGTCGTCGTTCCGGGCGCCAACCACGCGCTCGCACCGGCCGCGATCGACGTGGGGGAGCCCGACGCGCTCATCTCCCAGCTCGAGGTCGTGGACGACGCGATCCAGGCGGCGATCGGGCAGTCGGATGCGTTCTTCTGCCTCAACGCGGCTCCGGCGCGTCCAGTCTCCGCAGCCATCCTCGAGCGGGCCGACCTGATCGTCGCCAACTCGCTCGAGCTGGAGGCGCTCGGGTCGAGCCCGATGGGGGCGCTCTTCGCGCTCACGCTCGGGGCCGAGGGCGCGCTGCTCCTCGAGGACGGCGTCGAGGTGACCCGCGCGACGCCGCCCACGGTCGAGGCGGTAGACGGCACGGCCGCGGGCGACGCCTTCACCGCCTGCCTCGTCGTCTCCCTGCTCGAGGGCCGCGATCGCGAGGAGGCGCTCCGCCGCGCCTGTGCCGCCGGGGCGATCGCCGCGTCCAGGCCGGGCGCGCAGCCGTCGCTGCCCACCGCTGCCGAGGTCGACGCGATACTGGCCGGGTGAACGACCCGACACCGATCCTGCTCGACTGCGATCCCGGCCACGACGACGCGATCGCGCTCCTGCTCGCGCTTGCCAGCCCGGAGCTCGAGCTCCTCGGCGTCACGACCGTCGCAGGCAACCAGACGCTCGAGAAGACGACGGCGAACGCGCTCCGCGTCCTCGAGCTCGCGGGCAGGGGCGACGTGCCCGTCGCGGCGGGCGCCGACCGGCCGCTCGCCCGGGAGCTCTTCACGGCCGCGTATGTCCACGGCGAGTCCGGTCTCGACGGCCCCGCGCTCCCCGAACCGCAGGGAGCACCGGTCGACCAGCACGCCGTCGACTTCCTCGCCGAGCGCATCCTCGGCTGCGACCGGCCCGTCACCCTCGTCCCGGTCGGGCCGCTCACGAACGTCGCCCTCCTCCTGGCCCGCCACCCCGAGGCGGCCGAGAACGTCGAGCGCATCGTGCTCATGGGCGGCGCGATCGCCGAGGGGAACGTGACGCCCGCGGCCGAGTTCAACGTCTACGTCGACCCGGAGGCGGCCTGGCGCGTCTTCCGGAGCGGCGTGCCACTGACCATGATCGGGCTCGACGTCACCCACAGGGCGCTCATGGCACTCTCCCACGTCGAGCGCCTCCGCGCATCCGGCAAGGTCGGACGGTGCGTGGCCGAGCTCCACGACTTCTTCGTCCAGTACCACGAGCGCACGTACGCAACGGATGGGGCGCCCATCCACGACGCGGTGGCGGTCGCCCAGGTGCTGCGGCCCGGGATCGTGGAGACGCTGCACCGCCATGTGGACGTGGACTGCGAGTCGCAGCTCTGCCGCGGGCGGACGGTCGTCGACCTCTGGCGCCGGACCGGAAAGGAGCCGAACGCGGACGTCGGCGTCGACATCGACGCGGACGCCTTTCTCGATCTCCTCTGCGAGCGCGTCGCCTCCCTGTAGCCACCCGGTCCCCATACCGTCACGAGCGCCGGCGGGTGTTTGTGTTTCACCGGCACAAGCCCCTCGTTGGTCTCGCAACGCCGGTGACCGCCGGGGGGCATGTCCCGAGGGCTTGTGCGCGTGGAACACAAGGGCCTCTCGAGCGCGGTTGCAGGAGCGGACAGAGGCGCCGCGAAACAGGCCTCAGCATGGCGCCGAAGAAGCGTCCGTCTCGGGTTCGCCCGAAGTCGCCTGCCCGCGTGCGCAAGCACAAGCGTGCGCGACGCGAGAGGGCCCGCGGGAACCGCGAGCTCCTCGGCCTCGGCCTGCTCGCCGTCGGCCTCTTTCTCGCGTTCGTCACCTGGCTCGAGGGCAACGGGGGCATCGTCGGCACGACGATCGCCGACTGGCTCGACGCGCTCTTCGGCACCGCGCGGATCGGCGTCCCGATCGTCTTCCTCGTGCTCGGCGCGCTCATGATCGCCGGAGCCTCGCTCGTGAACGTCCGACCGTTCCGCACCGGCCTCGTGCTCGTCTGCGTCGGCGCGCTGATCCTGCTCGGCGCGGAGCAGGGCGGCGCTTTCGGCACGGCCTCCGATGCCGTCTTCGGCCGCCTGGTCGGCGGCACCGGAACCTTCATCCTCGGGCTCTTCCTCGTCTGGGGCGGGGCGCTCCTCCTCACGGGCGCCTCTCTCGGCGCCCTGCTGCACCGCTCCGCCCACCTCGCCCGTGACACCGCCGGCGCCGCGCGCCGCACCGTCACGTCCGTCCGGGCCCCGTCCCGCGACGACCTGCCCTGGGGTCAGACCCTCGACCAGGTCCCGAACGGCCAGGGGAGGCAGCGGCCGCCGGTCGACGGGGAGGAGGCCTACCCGGACGTGGTCGGAGACGCGCCTCCGCACCAGCCGGTGCTGGTCGACCAGCTCGCGCCCGTGGAGTCGGAGCTCGCGCTCGAGACCGACGACGTCCCGGAGCCGCCGAGCCTGTTCGACCCGGAGACGAGCGAGCACCACGACTACCGCCTCCCGGACGCCGGCGTCCTGCGCCGGTCTCGGCCCCACGAGGGACAGCCCGGCAAAGCGGCGGAGCGCACCGCCGAGGCTCTGCTCCAGGCGCTCGGCCACTTCGGCATCGACGCCACGCTCGTGGGCCAGGTCGTCGGGCCCCGGGTGACGCGCTACGAGCTCCAGCTCGCGCCGGGGACGAAGGTCGGGAAGGTCGCCGCCCTCAAGGACGACCTCGCCTACGCCCTGGCGACGACCGAGATCCGCATCCTCGCGCCCATCCCCGGCAAGCAGGCGGTTGGCGTCGAGGTGCCGAACCTCTCCCCGAACATCGTCACCCTCGGGGACATCTTCGACGAGCTGCCGTCCAAGTCGAGCCCGCTCTCCGTCTGGCTGGGCAAGGACATCTCCGGCGCGTCGGTCAACGCCGACCTCGCCCGGATGCCGCACATCCTGATCGCCGGCACCACCGGCTCGGGGAAGTCCGGCTGCATCAACACGATGCTCTGCTCCATCCTCCTGCGGGCGACGCCCGACGAGGTGCGGATGATCCTCGTCGACCCCAAGCGCGTCGAGCTCGGCCTCTACGAGTCGATCCCGCACCTCCTGACGCCGGTCGTCTCGAGCCCGAAGCAGGCCTCCGCCGTCCTCGCGAACGTCCTCACCGAGATGGAGCGCCGCTACGAGCGCATGAGCCTGGCGCGGGCGCGCAACCTCCAGGAGCTGAACCGGGCCCAGCGCAAGCGCGGGGAGCCCGAGCTCCCGCACCTCCTCATCGTCATCGACGAGCTCGCCGACCTGATGATGGTCTCGCCGCAGGAGGTCGAGGACGCCGTCATCCGCCTGGCCCAGAAGTCCCGGGCGGTCGGCATCCACCTCGTCCTCGCCACGCAGCGGCCCTCAGTGGACGTGATCACGGGGATGATCAAGGCGAACGTCCCCTCGCGGATCGCCTTCGCCGTCTCGAGCCAGACCGACAGCCGCGTCATCCTCGACACGTCAGGCGCGGAGAGCCTCCTCGGGCAGGGGGACATGCTCTTCAAGCCGCTCGGCACGTCGCGCCTCCAGCGCGTCCAGGGCGCCTACGTCAGCGATGAGGAGATCGCTCTCATCGTCGAGCAGTGCCGGAGCCAGCGCCAGCAGGATCTCGACGAGTCGCTGCTCGAGCCTCCGGAGAGCGCGCACGCCGCCGAGGGCGACGAGGACTTCGACCCGGACGAGGACCCGCTCCTCGACAAGGCGATCGAGATCGTCGTGCAGACCCAGACGGCCTCGGTGTCGCTGCTCCAGCGCCGGCTTCGGGTCGGCTACACCCGCGCGGGCAGGCTCGTGGACATGCTCGAGCGGCGGGGGATCATCTCCGGGTACGAGGGCTCGAAGCCTCGCCGGGTGCTCGTGGGCGAAGGCGAGCTCGACCGGGTCTTCCAGGAAACCGGCGCCTAACGACCTCCGTCCGCGGACGTCTCTAGAAAAGGAATCGCCGGAGGGGTAGCATCCTGCGACTCCACTCGACGGCATGGGCGAAAGAGGAGGTTCCGTGAACGCACGAAGAAAGCTTCCGTGGCTCCTGGTGCTGCTCGTCACGCTCGCACTCGCGCTCGTCGCAGCCGGCTGCGGCGGCGACGACGATGACGAGGCGGCGCCTGCAGCGACAGGAGAGACCGGGGCGCCGGCCGAGGACGTCATCAGCGTCGGCATGGTCAGCGACACCGGCGGTCTGGACGACCGCGGGTTCAACGAGTTCTCGATCAACGGCTTCGAGCGGGCTCAGAGCGAGCTCGGCGTCGAGGGCCGCGTCTACGTCTCCGAGTCCGGCGACGACTACCTGCCGAACCTGACGGCGGCGGTGGACGACGGGCACGACCTCGTGATCGCCATCGGCTTCCTCATCCAGCCGTCGGTAGCCGAAGTGGCAGCCGAGGCGACCGACGTCAACTTCGCAGGCGTCGACCAGTTCTTCGGCGAGGAGCCGGACTGCGGTGGCGACACCGGAGTGGTGTGCTCCCTCCCGAACGTTGTCGGCCTTCAGTTCCCCTCGGAAGAGGCGGGCTATCTGGCAGGCATCGTCGCGGCGAGCATGAGCGAGAGCGGGACGATCTCCACGGTGGGCGGCATCAAGATCCCCCCGGTGGACAACTGGATCGCCGGCTTCCGCCAGGGCGCCATGGACACCAACCCTGACATCAAGCTCCTGAACGCGTACTCGCAGGACTTCGTCGACGCGGCGAAGTGCAAGGAGATCGCGCTCGACCAGATCTCACAGGGCTCCGACGTCGTCTTCCAGGTGGCGGGGCTGTGCGGCCTCGGCGCCCTCGACGCCGCCTGCCAGGAAGGGGTCTACGCCATCGGCGTGGACGCCGACCAGTCGTTCGCGGGCGACTGCATCCTCACGAGCGCGCTCAAGCCGCTCGAGCTGGCGGTCTTCGAGACGATCAAGTCGGCCCAGGAAGGGACGTTCGCGGGTGGTCAGAACGCCTTCTTCGGCATCCAGGACTACCCCGACGCCCAACTGCTCGCACCCTACTCGGCCGACGTCCCGCAGGAAGTTCAGGACGCGGTCGCGGCGGCCCAGGAGCAGCTGATCAGCGGCGAAATCGACCCGCCGTTCGAAGTCGAATAGCCAACCTCGACGAGGGGCGGGCTCGGGCCCGCCCCTCACATCTTCGCCCATGGCGGATGCGCCCCTTCTCGAGCTGAGCGGCATCACCAAGCGGTTCCCGGGAATCGTCGCGAACGACCACGTCGACTTCGACCTCGCCAAGGGCGAGGTGCACGCCCTCCTCGGAGAGAACGGGGCCGGCAAGTCGACGCTCATGAACATCCTCTACGGGCTCTACCACCCGGACGAGGGCGAGATCCGCCTGAACGGCCAGCCGCTTCGCATCGACTCGCCCCGGGCGGCGATCGACAGCGGGATCGGCATGGTGCACCAGCACTTCATGCTCATCCCGGTGATGACCGTCGCGGAGAACATCGTCCTCGGCGTCGAGCCGCACAGCGGGCCGTTCCTCGATCTCGATACGGCCGAGGAGCGTGTACGCGAGCTCTCCCAGCGTTTCGGGCTGGCCGTGCGGCCGGAGGCCCGCGTCGACTCGATCTCCGTCGGCATGCAGCAGCGGGTCGAGATCTTGAAGGCGCTCTTCCGGGGCGCGGAGATCCTCATCCTCGACGAGCCGACGGCCGTGCTGACGCCGCAGGAGGCCGAGGAGCTCTTCGCGATCGTCCGTTCCCTGCAGGCGGAGGGGAAGTCGATCATCTTCATCAGCCACAAGCTCGGCGAGGTGCTCGCCATCGCCGACCGGATCACCGTGCTCAGGCGAGGCAAGGCGATCGAGACCATCCCCCGGGCCGGGGCGACGGAGGAAGGGC
The DNA here is from genome assembly GCA_963775625.1 of uncultured Actinomycetes bacterium. GTDB lineage: Bacteria > Actinomycetota > Thermoleophilia > Gaiellales > Gaiellaceae > JAIBJN01. Next base: position 96,126 of record CAVZJM010000006.1, read on the forward strand.
TCGCACGCCTCATGGTCGGCCGCGAGGTGCTCCTCCGCGTCGAGAAGAAGCCGGCCGAGCCGGGGGAGCCACTGCTGACGGTCGAGGACCTTCGCGTGCTCGAAGACCGCGGTCTGGAGTGCGTTCGCGGCATCTCCTTCGAGGTGCGCGCCGGAGAGATCGTCGGCATCGCGGGCGTGGACGGCAACGGCCAGTCCGAGCTCATCGAGGCGATCACCGGGCTGCGCAAGCCGGAGTCGGGCCGCATCGTGGCCAGGGGCAGGGACATGACGGGCGAGGGCGCCCGCGAGTGCCTCGAAGCCGGCCTCGGTCACATCCCCGAGGACCGCCAGCTGCGCGGGCTCGTGCTCGACTTCACGCTGGCCGAGAACATCGCGCTCCACGACTTCCGTGAGCCGCCGGACTCGAAGTGGGGCTGGCTCTTCCCCAAGCGGATCATCGCGCGGGCGAAGAAGCTCCTGACCGAGTTCGACGTGCGCGGGGGCGGCCCGCAGACGCCGGCCGCGGCCCTCTCGGGCGGCAACCAGCAGAAGGTCGTCGTCGCGCGCGAGGTCTCGCGGGATCCCAGCATCCTGGTCGCGGCCCAGCCCACGCGCGGGCTCGACGTCGGCGCGATCGAGTTCGTGCACCGGCGCCTCGTCACGGAGCAGGAGGAGGGCCGGGCGATCCTCCTCGTCTCGTTCGAGCTGGACGAGATCCTCTCGCTCTCCGACCGCATCCTCGTGCTCTACGAAGGCCGGATCGTCGGGGAGTACGGGCGTGACGTCTCCGAGGAGGAGCTCGGCATCGCCATGACGGGCGCGCGTCGAGAAGAGGTCGCCTGATGGCCTACGAGCCCCGGACGTCGGTGACCAAGGGCGTGACCGAATGGTTCTCGAGCCGCATCGGCGGCATCCTCGTCCCGATCGCCGCGACCGCGCTCGCCTTCCTGATCGGCGGCCTCGTTGTCGCGATCACGGGGAACAACCCCGTGACTGCCTACAAGGCGATCTTCGCCGGCACAGGCCTGAACTGGTTCTTCCCCTGGGTCAGTGGCGAGACTCGCGAGGCGGCGGCGAACGACCTTCAGCAGACGCTCATCCTCATGGCTCCGCTGATCCTGACGGGGCTCGCGGTCGCCTTCGCCTTCCGCTGCGGCCTCTTCAACATCGGTGGCCAGGGCCAGTACTGGGTCGGCTTCAGCGCCGCGCTCTACGTCGGGACGCACCTGGAGGGACTGCCGCGCCCTCTGCACGTCTTCCTGGCGATCGCGGCGTCCATCGCCGCCGGTGCGATCTGGGGCGGGATCGCGGGGCTCCTGAAGGCAACCACGGGCGCCCACGAGGTGATCACGACGATCATGCTCAACTGGATCGCCATCTTCGGGGGCACCTATCTCTACGAGATCGGTGGTCCCTTACAGGGGCCGCAGGAGTCGATCCCGCGCTCGGACGAGGTGTTCGAGTCGGCCGAGCTGTGGCCGATCTGGGGAAGCCTGCCGGCGCTCCACGCGGGAATCTTCATCGCGCTCGCCGCGCTCGTCGTCTACTCCCTGATCCTCAACCGGACGACGCTCGGGTTCGAGGTCCGCGCCGTCGGCTTCAACCCGGAGGCCGCCCGCTACAGCGGCATCTCGGTCGGGAAGAACTACTTCCTCGCGCTCGCCATCGCCGGCGCCTTCGCCGGCCTCGCCGGGTCGGTCGACCTGCTCGGCTTCAAGTTCAGCGTCGACGTGGGCGACTACGGCACGAACTTCATCGCCTTCACGGGGATCGCCGTCGCCCTGCTGGGCCGCACCCGAGCCGTCGGCATCCTCTTCGCAGCCCTGCTCTTCGCCGCGCTCGAGGTCGGCACGTCGACGCGACAGCTCGATCCCGAGGTGTTCGAGCCGGCGCTCGCCGTCGACCTGGCGACGATGATCCAGGCGCTCGTCATCTTCTTCGTCGGCGCCGAGCTCCTGATCGTGTACATCTGGCAGGCGAGGAGGCTCCTCCGCCGGGGGTCGTCCGCCCAGCCGGAGACGGCTCCATGAGCACCGAGTCCCGAGCCGCGACCGCCACCGACTGGGTGCGCAAGCTCACCGAGCCGCGGACGATCGCGATCCTGGGCGTCGCCGCCGGCATCCTCGCGTTCTGGTTCGCGCTGCCCCCGTGGACCCTCCGCTCGATCGGGGCTCCTGTCGCCGCCGGCTTCGTCGCGCTCGCGTGCGGCGTCGCGGCCGTCCCGCGCGGCGAGCGCAAGCTGGGCTGGTGGGCGATCGGCCTCGGCATCGGCGGCACGCTCGGCGCTATCTGGCTGCAGACGAAGGACGCCGACACCCTCGACAGCATCCTCACGACCGGCGTGATCGCCGCGACGCTCCGCTTCGCGACGCCGCTCGCCTTCGCGGCGATCGGCGGGATCTTCTCCGAGCGCTCCGGCGTCGTGAACATCGGCCTCGAGGGGATGATGCTCATGGGCGCGTTCTTCGCCGTCTGGGGCTCGGTCTGGAGCGGCAGCTGGGTGGTGGGCCTCCTGATGGCGATGCTGTTCGGCGGGCTGCTCGCGCTCGTCCACGCCATCTTCTGCATCCACCTCCAGGCAGACCAGATCGTGAGCGGCTTCGCGGTCAACTTCCTTGCACTCGGCCTCACGGGCTTCCTCTACAGCTCGATCTACCCGGGAGGCATCGACGAGGACGTCTCGCGCGTCCCGGACGTCGAGCTCGACTTCCTCGCCGACATCCCGCTCGTCGGCGACTTCCTCTACGGCGTGTTCGGATCGCTGAACCTGCTCGTCTGGCTGATGTTCGCCGTGGTCATCCTCGCGTACGTCGTCCTCTTCAAGACGCCGATCGGCCTCCGGATCCGCTCCGTGGGCGAGCATCCGCGGGCCGCCGACACCGTCGGGATCTCGGTCTACCGGGTCCGCTACGCCTCGGTCGTGACCTCCGGGATGCTGGCGGCGCTCGGGGGCGCGTTCCTCTCGATCGGCTTCGTCGGCACCTTCACGGAGAACATGACGGCCGGGCGCGGCTACATCGCACTCGCCGCGGTGATCTTCGGCAAATGGCTGCCGGGCTGGGCCTTCGCCGCCACGCTCCTCTTCGGCTTCGGCTTCGCCATCTCCATCCCGCTCCAGCGTGAGGCGGGCATCTCGGAGAACCTGATCTCCACGCTTCCGTACGTCCTCACGCTCGTCGCGCTCGTCGGCCTGATCGGCCGCTCGATCCCACCGGCGGCGGTCGGACGCCCGTACGTCAAGGGATAGGCTCACACCCCGATGCGGAACACCAAGGCCGTCTGGGCGCTGGTGACGGCGCTCCTCGCGCTCGCCGCACTGGGTGGAGCCGTCTACGCCGCGCGCTACTACAACGAGGTACGGCTCATGGACGCCGTGATCGCGGTGCCGCTCGCCTTCGGGTTCTCGCTCGCGGCGGTGATCCTGAGCCGGCGCGCCCGAGCCGAGCACCAGCGGACTCTGGGGAGGAGCGGCAGCCGGTTCTTCGTCGGCCTCGTGCGCGTTCTCGCAGCGATCGCGTTCATCCTCGCGGTCACCGCTGCGCTGGCCCTGGCCGTCTTCGCCGTGCTCGTGCTGGTGTTCGAGTAGAACTGCCAAACCAGCAGCGCACGGCGCCATCGCTACAATCCGGGGTTCGTGTTCGAGATCGGCAACAGCCTGCGCGAGGCTCGTTTGCGGCAGGGTCTCGAGATTCCCCGGATCGAGACGGACACCAAGATCCGAGGGAAGTACCTCAGAGCCCTCGAGGAGGAGCAGTTCGACGTGCTCCCCGGAGACACGTACGTCAAGGGCTTCCTGCGCACGTATGCGGACTACCTCGGGCTCGACGGGCAGCTGTACCTGGACGAGTACAACTCCCGCTTTGCGGCGGCCGAGGAGATTCCCTTCGCGCAGTCGGCGACGCCTCGGAAGCGCCAGGGGCAGCGCCGGCGTGTCGAGTCGAACCTCGTCGTCGTCGCGCTCGCCGCGATCGTCGCCGTGACGGTGCTCGTCGTCGTCGGCCTGTCGGGCCTCGGCTCCGATTCCGGAGGCGAGACGCCGCTCCCGGGAACCACGACCGACTCGACGACCACGGCAGGAGAGCCGGGGGGGACGACGGCCGGCGACGCCACCGAGACGCAGGCGCCGCGCGCCCGCCTCGTCCTCACCGCCGCGCGCGGGGACTCGTACGTCCAGGTGCGCGCCGGGGGAGTCAACGGGAAGCTGCTCTGGGAGGGCACGCTCGAACAGGGTCAGACGCAGCGGTTCCTCAAGTACCGGCGCCTGTGGCTCGACGTGGACGATCCGCAGAACCTCGACGCCAGGCTCAACGGCGAGGCCGTGGAGGACCTTCCGACGGAGGCGGCGGTGGTCCTCGTCACCACCAACGGCATCCGCGTTCTTTCCACCGGGCTCTAGGAGCTCGAAGTTGGCAACCGGCCCGCGCGTCGTCGTGGTCCTCACGGGCAGCGAGCTTGCGCGCGGCGACAAGGCGGATGCCAACGGGGCCTTCATCGCGCGCCAGCTGACGTCTCTCGGGCTCGAGCCGGCCCGGATCCTGATCGTCGGCGACGATCCCGCCGAGCTCGAGGAGGCCGTGCGCGAGGGCCTCGAGGCGGACGTCTGCGTGCTCTCGGGCGGCCTCGGGCCGACACACGACGACCGCACTGTCGAGACGCTCGCGCGGGTCGCCGGGCGGGAGCTGCGTGTGGACGACGAGCTCGCCCGCGAGATCGAGGCGGTCTCGCGGGCGGTCGCCGAGCGGCTGGGGCGACCGTACGCCGACTTCGCCGCCGGCGTCCGCAAGCAGGCATCCCTCCCCGACGGAGCGGTTTCGCTCGGGCTCGCAGGAACGGCGCCGGCCGTCCTCCTCGCGCGGGAGGGCCGGGTCGCGGTCGCCCTCCCCGGGCCGCCCGGCGAGCTGCGGAGGCTCTGGCCGCGGGTGGTCGAGTCCGAGGCGCTCCGCAGCCTGCTCGCGCGCGCTGACGCGCCTCGCCACCGGATCCTCCGCTTCTTCGGCCCGAGCGAGTCCGCAGTGGCCCGCGCCCTCGAGGAGGCGGGCGGGGAGGGGGACGGGCTCGAGGTGACCGTCTGCGCCCACGATCTGGAGATCCGGGTCGACCTCCTGACCCGTACGGGGGCCAAAGAGCGCGGAGACCGGCTCGAGAACGCCCTCCGCACGCGCTTCGCCGACGACTTCTTCGCCGACGACGAGCGGCCGGTCGCAGAGCTCGTGCTCGACCGCTGCCGCGCTCTCGGGCTTCGACTCGCCACCGCCGAGTCGTGCACCGGCGGGCTCGTCGGCGCACGGGTGACCGACGTCCCGGGCGCGAGCGACGTGTATGCCGGCGGTGTGATCGCGTACTCGAACGCGATCAAGGAGCGCCGGCTGAGCGTCCCGGCCGCCGTCCTGGAGCGCCACGGTGCCGTCTCCGCGGAGGCCGCAGACGCGATGGCCCAGGGTGCCCGCATCGAGCTCGGGGCCGACGTCGCCCTCGCCGTGACGGGTATCGCCGGACCGGACGGAGGGAGGCCGGAGAAGCCCGTGGGCCTCGTCTACGTCGCCGCCGTGACGCCGGCCGGCGGCTCGACGGAGCGTTTCCTCTTCTCGGGCGATCGCGAGGCGGTGCGGGCCCGTGCCACGGCGCAGTCTCTCCACACGCTCAGGCGGCTCTTGTGACGTTCCGAGACACACGGGCGTGACCGAGCCCGGTAGCGTCGAGGGAGATGCGCGACTTCGCCTCTTCGCCGCACTCACGCTGCCGCCGGCCGCTATCGAGCGCCTGGTCGCCTGGCAGGCAACGGAGCTCGCCGGGCTCGACGGGACGCGCCTCGTGCCGCCGGAGAATCTCCACGTCACGCTGGCCTTCCTCGGCTCGAGGCCGGCCGCTGACGCCGACGGCATCCTCCACGTCCTGCGCGAGGCCGCACGGACGGCCGAGCGACCGGTGCTCACGGTCTCCCGCTACCGCGAGACACGGAGCGTCGGCATGGTCGTCCTGGACGACGAGCACGGACATGCGACCGGTCTCGCCGCAGTCGTCGCGGAAGGCCTCGAGCGTCTCGGCGCCTACCGGCGAGAGGCTCGCAGGTGGCTCCCGCACGTGACCGTCCTCCGTTTCCGCCGGCCGCCGGGCGCCCGGCCCGCGCGTCCGGACCTCGGGCCGGTCAGTCCGTCCGAGGTGGCTCTCTATCATTCGGTGCTGCGGCCGACCGGGGCGCAGTACGAGATTCTCCAATCGGTTCCTCTGGGAGGTTGACACCGTGACCGACTCCACACGCGAACACGCCCTCGACGCCGCGCTGAGCCAGATCGAGCGAGCCTACGGCAAGGGCTCGGTCATGAAGATGAGCGACCAGGCGCAGGTGTCCATCCCGTCCATCTCCACGGGCGCGCTCTCGCTGGACGTCGCTCTCGGCATCGGCGGCCTGCCGCGCGGCCGGGTCGTCGAGATCTTCGGCCCGGAGTCCTCGGGCAAGACGACGCTCGTCTACCACGTGCTCGCGGAGGCGCAGCGACGCGGCGGCATCTGCGCCTTCATCGACGCCGAGCACGCAATGGACCCGGCGTACGCGCGCCGCATCGGCGTGAACATCGACGACCTCCTCGTCTCGCAGCCCGACAACGGAGAGCAGGCGCTCGAGATCGCCGAGCTCCTCATTCGCAGCGGCGCGCTCGACGTCGTCGCGGTCGACTCCGTGGCCGCCCTCACCCCGAAGGCGGAGATCGAGGGCGAGATGGGGGACAGCCACGTCGGCCTGCAGGCGCGGCTCATGAGCCAGGCGCTCCGCAAGCTCGCGGGCACGCTCAACCGAACCGGCACCGTGGCCCTCTTCACCAACCAGCTCCGCGAGAAGATCGGGGTCATGTTCGGCAGCCCGGAGACGACGCCCGGAGGCCGCGCGCTCAAGTTCTACTCGTCGGTCCGCCTCGACATGCGGCGCATCGAGACCCTGAAGGAAGGCGTCGAGGCGATCGGGAACCGCGTCCGCGTCAAGGTGGTCAAGAACAAGGTGGCGCCGCCCTTCAAGCAGGCCGAGTTCGACGTCATCTACGGCGAGGGCATCTCCTGGGAGGGCAGCGTCCTCGACGTCGGCCTCGAGCGGAAGCTCGTGCAGAAGTCCGGCTCGTACTTCAGCTTCGCCGACGAGCGGCTCGGGCAGGGCCGCCAGAACGCCACCGCGTTCCTCAAGGAGCACCCGGACGTCACCGACGGGATCCTCCGCGCCGTCCAGGGAGAGCTCGGCCCGGACGCCGTCGTGTCCTCGCGCCTTCTCCCGGTGGACGAGGGGGCGAAGGCCGCGCGCGCCACGACCGCCGACGTCGACGCCGAGGTCGAGGCGGAAGCCGAGACGGCCGTTTCGGCGGCCTAACTCCGGACGTGGGGGAGAGGCCCCCGACGCTGACTGCCGTCCGGCGCGCGCGCGCGGGACGGGTGGAGTTGGAGGTCGACGGGCGCCGTTGGCGAGTCGTCCCCGACGAGGTAGTTCTCCGCTGCGGGCTCGCCCCAGGTGTCGAGCTCGACCGGCCGCGCCTGCGGATGCTCCGTCGCGAGCTTCTGCGGGCCGAGGCGCTCGGAGTCGCCGTGCGGACGGTGGCGCGCCGCGACGTCTCGACCCGGCGCCTCCGCGAACGCCTCGCGGCGCGTGGCGTCCGGGCGGACGCCGCCGCGGGCGCGGTGGCGAGGCTGACCGCCTCGGGCGTGGTCGACGACACCAGGACGGCAGCGAGCCGCGCCACCTCGCTCGCAGGGCGAGGCTGGGGCGACGCCGCCGTCGCCTCGCGGCTCGCCGGAGAGGGATTCGACGCCGCAGACGTGCGGGCCGCGATCGCCGAGCTTCGCCCCGAGCGCGAGCGCGCGACCGCGCTCGCGGGCACCGCCGGCAGCATGCGCGCGGCGTGGACCCTCCTCGCGCGGCGTGGGTTTTCCGCGGAAACGGCCGAGGACGTGGTCGGCGTGCTGGACGCTGACCGCTGACGACGGTTACCATACGGACACCTCAAGCATGAATTGCCTGCATCGGAACGGCTTCTCGCCGAATCGGACCAACACGACACGACCTTGGACGCTCAACACGAAACGGCCCGCAGCACCCTGGTGAGAGGAGGGCCTCGAGCGGAGCCCTAATCCGCTGCGAGGCGCCTGCGGGGCGCCGATTCACCGAACCGCCGTTCCTACGGGCTCGACCACGTAGGAGCGAGCAATGGCAACTTCCATCGGCCTCCTGATCCTCGGGATCGTGCTCGGCGTGCTCGCCGGCGCCCTTCTCGGGACGCGAACCCTCGTCTCACGCCGCGCCGCCGCGGCCGAGGCCGAGCGCGAGCGAGTCACCGCCGAGGCCGTCCGCGCCGCCGAGGCGGTCCGCCGCGAGGCCCAGGTCGAAGCGAGAGAGCAGGCGCTCAAGCTCCGGGCCGACGTCGAGCAGGAGCTGAAGGACAAGCGCGCCGAGATCGCCAAGATCGAAGAGCGTGTGATCACCAAGGAGGAGGAGATCGACGGCAAGCTCACCGAGACGGAGCGGCGGGAGCAGGGCCTCCTCGACCGGGAAGGGCACCTGAAGCAGCTCCAGGAGGACACGAAGGCGGCCAAGGACGACCAGCTCCGCGAGCTCGAGCGGATCTCCAGCCTCACGGTGGAGGAGGCGAAGAGACAGGTGCTCGAGCGCTCGGAGGAGCTCGTCCGGCACGACCTCGCGCGCATGGTGCGCCAGCTCGAGGAGGAGGCACGCGGAGATGCCAGGCGCCGGGCGAGGAACCTCGTCGCCGATGCCCTCCAGCGAGTCGCGGCGAGCCATGCGGCCGAGACGACCGTCTCGATCGTCGAGCTCCCCTCCGACGACATGAAGGGACGGATCATCGGCCGCGAAGGGCGGAACATCCGCGCCCTCGAGAACCTCACCGGGGTCGATTTCATCATCGACGACACGCCGCAAGCGGTGGTGCTCTCCTCCTTCGACGGCGTGCGCCGCGAGGTGGCCAAGCTCACGCTGGCGAAGCTCGTCGAGGACGGGCGCATCCACCCGTCCCGGATCGAGGAGATGTACTACCGCTCGAAGGCGGAGATCGAGGACCACATCCGCCAGGCCGGTGAGCAGGCCGTGTTCGAGGCGAACTGCGGCAAGATGGACGAGGAGCTCGTCAAGGTCCTCGGCCGCCTTCGCTACCGCACCAGCTACGGCCAGAACATCCTCAAGCACTCGCTCGAGTGCGTCCACCTCGCAGGCGTGATGGCCGCCGAGCTGGGGGCGAGCGTGAAGACGGCGAAGCGGGCGGCGCTCCTCCACGACCTCGGCAAGGCCATGACGCACGAGGTCGAGGGGTCGCACGCAGCGATCTCTGCACAGTGGGCGAAGCGCTACGGCGAGTCCCAGCACGTCGTCCACGCGGTCGAGGCGCACCACTACGAGGTGCAGCCACAGACGGTCGAGGCCGTGCTCGTCATCGCCGCCGACGCGATCTCGGCGTCGCGGCCGGGCGCTCGCGGCGAGAGCCTCGAGCACTACATCAAGCGGCTCGAGAACCTGGAGAAGATCGCCTCCGAGAAGAAGGGCGTCGAGCGCGTCTACGCGCTCCAGGCGGGGCGCGAGATTCGCGTGATGGTGAAGCCGACCGACATCGACGACGATGCCGCTGTCCTCCTCTCGCTCGAGATCGCCAGGGAGATCGAGGAGCAGCTCGAGTACCCGGGCCAGATCAAGGTCACGGTCATCCGCGAGAGCCGCGCCGTCGAGTTCGCCAAGTAGGCGGCTCGACGGCGCGGCCCTGGACGGACAAGACCGTTCGCGACGCCGCTAGATTGTCCCCGTGAAGCGCTACCACGTGACCACCTTCGGGTGCCAGATGAACGCGCACGACTCCGAGCGGATCAAGGGCCTCCTGGAGTCGCTCGGTCTCGGCGAGGCGGTCTCCCAGGAGGAGGCCGACGTGCTCGTCTTCAACACGTGCACGGTGCGCGAGAAGCCGGACCAGCGCTTCGCCGCGCACCTCGCGCAGGCGGCGGCCCTGAAGAGGGCCGACCCGGAGCGCGTGATCGCCGTCGGGGGCTGCTACGCGGAGGCCCAGCGCGAGCGCATCTTCGAGCTCTATCCGTACGTCGACGTCGCCTTCGGCCCGGGGTCGATCCCGCACCTCGCCGACTGGATCGGCGCGGGCGGCCTGGGCGTCTCACGAGGCAGCTTCGCCGAGTGGAGCCACTTCGCCGGCGACCTGCCGGCGCGGCGCGAGCGCGCCTTCCAGGCCTGGGTGCAGATCTCGATGGGCTGCAACTCGGTCTGCTCCTACTGCATCGTTCCCGCCGTCCGGGGCAAGGAGCAGAGCCGCCGGCCGGGGGAGATCGTCGCGGAGGTCACGGGCCTCGCCGCCGACGGGGTCCGCGAGGTGACCCTCCTCGGCCAGAACGTCAACTCGTGGGGGAGAGACCTGCTGCCGGACATCCGGACGGAGTTCGGCGAGCTCCTGCGCGCGGTCGACGCGGTCGAGGGGATCGAGCGGATCCGCTTCACGAGCCCGCACCCCAAGGACTTCCGGGAGCCGGTGATCGCGGCCATGGCCGAGTGCGACGCCGTCTGCGAGCACACGCACCTCCCGCTCCAGTCGGGCTCCACGCGCGTCCTCAAGCGGATGCGCCGCACGTACGGGCGCGAGCGCTACCTGGCGCTCGTCGAGCGCCTCCGCGACGCGATCCCCGACCTCGCGCTGACGACGGACGTCATCGTCGGCTTCCCCGGGGAGACCGAGGAGGACTTCGGCGAGACGCTCGAGGTCGTGGAGGAAGTCCGCTACGACGGCGCCTTCACGTTCGTCTACAGCCCGCGCGCCGGCACCGAGGCGGCGGCGATGGCCGACCAGGTCCCCGAGGAGGTCAAGCGCGAGCGCATCGAGCGCCTGATCGACGTCGTGCAGCGGATCGCCCGCGAGCGAAACGGGGAGCGCGTCGGCGGCGTGGAGGAGGTCCTCGTCGAGGGCCCGAGCCGGACCGACCCCAACGTCCTGCGCGGCCGCACACGCCGCAACACGACGGTGAACTTCCGCGGTGACGCCGGGCCCGGTGAGCTCGTGCCCGTGCGGATCGAGACGGCGACGTCGACAACCCTCACCGGCACGGCCGCCGGCGTGCTCGCCGACACGGTCTCGTGACGTTCCGCGCGCCATGGGTGCGCTTCTTCTCACTATGCTCGCAGCGGAGGGAGGCCCGCGGCCGGCCCCTCCGGCGGGATGGGAACTGACCGTTCCGGCCGGGGGCGAGGGGGGCTCGTCCTCGCGATCTTCGGGCCGACCGCGTCCGGAAAGAGCGCCGTCGCCGAGGCGCTCGCCGAGCGGATTCCCGTCGAGATCGTCTCCGCCGACGCGATGCAGGCCTACCGCGGCCTGCCGGTCCTGACGAACCAGTCGGAGCGGCCGACGCGGCTCGTCGGGATCTGGCCGCTCGACCACGAGGGCTCCGTCGGCGAGTACCAGCGGCTCGCGCACGCCGCGATCGACGAGCTCCTCGCCGCCGGGCGAACGCCTGTCGTGACCGGTGGCACCGGGCTCTACCTGCGCGCCGCGCTTGCCGAGCTCGAGCTCCCGCCGGCGCCGCCACCAGGCGCTCGCGAGCGCTGGGAGCTCCTCTACGACAAGGCGGGCTCCGAGGCCGCGCACGCCACTCTGGCCCAGCGCGATCCGGCGGCCGCGGCGCTCGTCCACCCGAACGACCGCCGTCGGGTCGTCCGGGCGCTCGAGCTCGCCGACGCGGGCGTCTCGCTCGTGCCTGCGAGCAGCCGGCTCTGGACCGAGGACGCGCGCCACCCGACCGCTCTCTTCGGCCTCGATGTCCCTGCAGAGACCCTGAACCGCCGGATCGACAAGCGCGCGCAGGCCATGCTCGAGCGCGGGGTGGAAGACGAGGTGGCACGCGCTCTCGCCTCACCGCTCTCCGCGACGGCTCGCAAGGTGATCGGCCTGGACGAGCTCGCCACGCTTCCCCGCGACGAAGCGATCTCGGCGATTGCGCTCAAGACCAGGCAGTACGCCGCGTACCAGCGTAAGTGGCTTCGCCGGCTCCCCGGCGTTGTTAGCGTTTCCGCCGACCGTCCTCCGGACGCTGTCGCCGATGAGATTCTCCAAATGGCACGGGCTCGGCAACGACTACCTGCTGGTCGAGCGGGCTGACGCCGGTCGGCCGCTGGAGCCGGCGCTCGTTCGCCGGCTCTGCGACTACCACCTCGGCATCGGCTCGGACGGAGTCCTCGAGGTGCTCGCCGCGGACGGCGCGCGCGCGGAGATCGTGATCTGGAACCCCGACGGCTCGACGGCGGAGCTCTCGGGGAACGGCACCCGCATCGCCGCCCGCTGGCTCGCCCGGCGGAGCGGTGCGGACGAGGTCGTCGTCGCGGTCGGCCCGCGCCAGGTCGTCGCGCGCATGCGCGGCGGGCTGATGGTGGAGACGGAGATGGGCAGGGTCGAAGTCGGCCCGGTCGAGACGCTCGCCGTCAACGGCTCCGAGGTCGAGTTCACGCCGGTCTCGGTCGGGAACCCGCACGCCGTCATCAGGCGCGAGCCGGACCGCGCCGAGCTCCTTCGCCTGGGCCCGCTGGTCGAGAACCACGATCGCTTCCCGGCGCGGACGAACGTGCAGCTCGTCCGGGTGGACTCCCGGAGCGAGGCGACCGTCGGCGTCTGGGAGCGCGGGGCGGGGGAGACGCTCTCCTCCGGGACGAGCGCCGTCGCGGTCGCGGGCGCAGCGGTCGCCAACGGCTGGGCCGACAGCCCGCTGACGGTCCACCTCGTCGGCGGGGACATGGGGGTCGAGCTCGACGAGGGCATGAACGCCCGCCTCACGGGCGCCGCGCAGGAGATCTGCACCGGTGAGGTCTCGCCCGAGCTGCTCGAGGAGATGGCGGCAGGATGAGGTTCGCGCACAGGCTCGACCAGGTACCGCCGTACCTCTTCGCCGAGATCGAGCGGCGCATCGAAGCGATGCGCGCGGACGGCGTGGACGTCATCTCCCTCGGCATCGGCGACCCCGACCTGCCCACGCCGCCGCCCGTCGTCGAGGCGCTGCAGCGGGCCGCGGAGCGCCCCGAGACGCACCAGTACCCGTCGAACCGCGGCCTGGATGCCTTCCGCGAGGCGGTCGCCGGCTTCTACGCCCACCGCTTCGGCGTCGACGTCGACCCGGGCTCCGAGGTGATCCCGGTCCTGGGCGGGAAGGAGGCGGTCGCGCACATCGCGCTCGCGTGCCTCGACCCGGGCGACGTCGCACTGGCCCCCGACCCGGGCTACCCGCCGTATACATCGGGGCCAGTCTTCGCGGGTGCTGAGGTGCACTATCTCCCGCTCCGGGCCGAGAACGCGTTCATGCCCGACCTCGATTCGATTCCACCGGGAATCGCATCCCAGGCGAACCTTCTCTACTTCAACTACCCGAACAACCCGACCGGAGCCGTCGTCGCAGACGGCTTCTTCGAGCAGGCGGTCGCCTTTGCGGGCAAGCGCGACCTCGTCGCCGTTCACGACTCCGCCTACACCGAGATCGCCTTCGACGGCAACCGCCCGCCGAGCTTTCTCTCCACGCCTGGCGCGAAGGACGTCGGTGTCGAGATCTTCTCGCTCTCCAAGGGCTGGAACATGACCGGCTGGCGGATCGGCTGGATCGCCGGCAACGCCGCGGTCGTGGAGCGCTACCGCGCGCTCAAGACCAACCTCGACTCCGGGATGTTCGACGCGCTTCAGCTCGCCGGCGCCGCGGCGCTCACCGAGGCGCGCGACTTTCCGCAGGAGATGTCGGAGGTCTACCGCCGCCGGCGCGACCTGATGATCGACGCACTCGGTGCGAGCGGGATCGCCGCGGAGCGGCCGCGGGCGACGCCCTACCTCTGGATCCGCGTGCCCGAGGGACACGACTCGGCGAGCTTCACAGAGCTCGTGCTCGAGCAGGCAGCGGTGATCGTCTCGCCCGGCCCGTCGTTCGGGCCCTCCGGGGAGGGCTACGTCCGCATCTCCCTCACCGTCCCGGACGACCGGCTCGAGGAGGCGGCGGGCCGGATCGCATCTTCGCTATGAGCTTCTGATGGAATGTTGGCCCGCCGACTGGGTGTGCTGGGTGGTTCGAGGCAAGGACGCAGGGAGCGCTCATACCTGGAGAGGTATGGGCGCAACTGAGGACGCTGCCTCGGGCCGCCCAGCGCGGCCAGGCGGCATGGCTCTTCATTCGGTCAGGAGCTCGAAGGTCGAATCGCGGGCATAATCGCCCTGTGACCCACCACCAGCCGGACCCCGCGCCCGGAGCGGAGCCCGAGCGCGGATTCGTCGTCGCCGTGCTGGGCCCCGGAGTGGACGAGAGCGAGGAGCTGGGCGAGCTGCGCGAGCTTCTGCGCACCGCCGGCGTCACGCCGGTCGGGGAGCTCGTCCAGCGCCGCCCTGCCCCCGATGCCCGAACCTACGTGGGCAAGGGCAAGCTGGAGGAGCTGAAGCGGCTCGTCAAGGACGCCGCCGCGGAGTCGCTGATCGTCGACGACGAGCTCGACCCGGGCCAGCAGCGGCGGCTGGAAGACGCGCTAAGCGCACGCGTCGTCGACCGCACGCAGCTCATCCTCGACATCTTCGCCCAGCATGCACGGAGCGCCGAGGGCAAGCTGCAGGTCGAGCTGGCGCAGCTGGAGTACAACCTCCCCCGCATGCGCGGCATGTGGCAGCACCTCGAGCGGCTCGGCGGCGGGATCGGCACGCGGGGCCCCGGAGAGTCCCAGCTGGAGACGGACCGTCGCCTGGCACGCCGGCGGGTCGGGCTCCTCAAGCGCAGGCTGCGAGAGCTGGAGCGGCGCCGCGCGGTGCAGCGAAAGGCGCGCGAGCGCTCGGCGGCCCCCGTCGTCGCGCTCGCCGGCTACACCAACGCGGGAAAATCGACCCTCCTCAATGCGCTGACGGACGCCGACGCCTCCGTGGACGACCGGCTCTTCGAGACGCTCGACCCGACCACCCGCGGTTTCGAGCACGACGGCCGGCGCTACCTCGTCACCGACACGGTCGGATTCATCCGCCGCCTGCCTCACCAGCTCGTCGAGGGGTTTGCGGCGACCCTGGAGGAGACCCTGCTCGCGGATCTCGTCCTTCACGTGGCCGACGCCTCGCTCCCTGATGAGCACCTCGACGCGACCATTGCTGCCGTCGACTCGGTGCTCGCCGGAATCGGGGCGGACGACCTCCCGGTCGAGCTGGTCCTGAACAAGGTCGACCTCGTCGATCCCCTCCGGCGGCGGCGCCTGGGAAACCGCTTTCCGGGCGCGCTCCAGATCTCGGCCCGAGAGGGAGAGGGGCTGCCCGACCTGCGAGCGCACATCGCCGGCCGCTTCGCGGATCGGTTCCGCCCGGTTCGACTGCTCGTTCCCGTACGAGGACGGCCGAGTGCTGAAGGAGCTGTACGACCTGGGAGCGCCCATCGAGGAGCGTGTCGACCGCGCCGACGGCGTCCTCGTGCGAGCGCGACTGCCCGAACGCGAGCTGTCCCGCTACGCCCCCTACCTGATCGCGGAGGCCGACGCTCCCGCCGTCGAGGCCCACGAAGCGTGATCGAGCTTCCCGTCGTCCGCCTGCGGGAGGAGGCCACGCTGCCCGGACGGGCGTACGTGGGGGACGCCGGGCTCGACCTCTCGACGTGCGAGCGCGTGCAGCTCGCTCCCGGCGAGCGCGCCGTCGTCTCCACCGGGCTCGCTGTCGCGATCCCGGAGGGCTTCGCAGGCTTCGTCCAGCCTCGCTCGGGCCTCGCAGCCCGGCACGGCATCACGGTGGTCAACTCGCCGGGGCTGATCGACGCCGGCTACCGCGGCGAGATCCGCGTCGTTCTCCTGAACACCGATCGAGACCAGACCTTCGTTGCCGAGCCCGGCGACCGCATCGCACAACTCGTCGTCCTGCCCGTGCCGGAGCTCGAGCCCGTGGAGCTCGACGCCCTGCCCGAGAGCGAGCGCGGCGTCAGGGGCTTCGGCTCCTCTCGGACCTGACGATGGAGCCGCGCATCCGGGTGTCCGCCATCCTGCGGCGCGAGAGCCGAGTCCTGCTCGTGCGGCACGAGAAGGCCGGCCGTGAGTACTGGCTCTTGCCGGGCGGAGGCGTGAGCCCGGGGGAGACGCTGCTGGAAGCCGTGAAACGCGAGCTGGCCGAGGAGGTCGGGCTCGAGGAGGACTTCCCGCTCGAGGGCCCGGTGGCGCTCGCGGACTCGATCTCCCCACCGGGCTGGCCGCCCAAGCACGTCGTCCACATCGTCTTCGCCGGCAACCTCGGCGACCGCTCGCTCGAGAGCGTGACCTCCGGGGACGAGGCCGTTCGCAACCACCGGCTCTTCGACGTCGAGGAGCTGGCGGAGCTGGCGCTCCACCCGCCGATCCAGCGCTTCCTCGCCCGCTGGCAGCCCGGCGACCCGACGGTCTATCTCGGCTCGCTCTGGGCGCCCTGACGACACGGCCCGTGCGCCTCTCGCGCGGGTTTTCGCGCTAGGACCCCGGTAGGGGGCGCAGACCGGTCGCGGAGGGCACCGCCTGCCGGCGCGCGGATCGGGCACGCACGTTCGAGGTCTCGACGAGGCGAGTCACTCGAACGGGTGAATTCTCGCGCCTGCTCACCCGAACAGGGGAGGCTCGGGCAGGCATTCGCCCCTAGCGTCGGGTCTGGGAATTGATTGCGGCCCCGCGCCCTGCGCGGAGAAGGGAATCGAGAGGACTATGCGGCTCAACGGCTCGTCGAAGGGGGAAACCCGATCGAGCGCTCTCTGGGGCAAGCCCTCCAAGGGAGAGACTCGCTCGAGCGCTCTCTGGGGCAAGGGCGGCCGCGGCGCCGCGCTGGTGCTGCTCGTAGCCGTCGCCTTGGGCGCGCCCATCGCGGCCGGCGCAGAGAGGTCTTCCAGGTCCCACGACATGACAATTCGGGCGTACCTCTCGCCCGGCCTGCTCGAGAAGGCGAAGGCAGCTCCGAACAGCACGTTCAACGTCATCGTCCAGGGATCGCGCGGCGAGACCTCGGGCGAGGTCGCAAGCGACGTCCGGGCCGCGCGCAGCTCCGATCCCGGTCGGGGCGTCGGCGTGCGCGACCGCTTCCGCGCGGTCAGCGGCGTCGCGGCGCAGCTCACCGGCCGGCAGATCCTGCGGCTGGCCCAGCGAGCCGACATCAGGGCGATCACGAGCGACGCTCCCGTCGTCCTGTCCGGGTACTCGAGCAGCCAGCGCTGGCCGTACGTCGCCGGCCTCCACAACGTGTGGAATCAGCCCGCGGCCCTGAACGCCCCCGCGATCGCGATCGTGGACTCCGGTATCCAGGCCGGCCGCTCCGACTTTGGAGGACGCGTGGTCGCCGAGGTGAACCTGACCTCGATTCTGCCGAACTCCCCCGGCGACGGGCGCGGCCACGGTACCTTCGTCGCAGCGATCGCGGCCGGCGAGAGGCTCGGACGCTCCGGCGCCTCCCCGGAGTCCGACATCGTCTCCATCGACGTGATGGACGACAGCGGGATGGCAATGACGCGGGACGTGATCGCGGCCGCGGACTGGATCCTCGCGAACAAGAATCTCTACAACATCCGCGTCGCCAACTTCTCGCTCCACAGCGCGTCGCCGGCGAGCGTCTTCTTCGATCCGCTCGACCGGGCGGTCGAGAAGCTCTGGTTCAACGGCGTCGTGGTCGTCACCGCGGCGGGGAACTACGGCGTCGGCGGCGCGCCCGGCGGCGTCACGTTCGCCCCCGGCAACGATCCGTTCGTGATCACGGTCGGCGCAGCCGACATCAACCGCACCGTGAGGACGAGCGACGACTTCGCAGCTCCCTGGTCGGCCTGGGGCTACACGCTCGACGGGTTTGCGAAGCCCGAACTCGGCGCCCCCGGTCGGTACATGATCGCCCCGGTCCCCGGCACCGCAACGCTCATGTCCGAGCGACCCGCCAGCGTCAAGCCGTACAACACCATGGAGCTCTCGGGAACGTCGTTCGCGGCCCCGGTCGTGGCCGGCGCCGCGGCGCAGGTCCTCGCCCGCCATCCCGAGTGGACGCCCGACCAGGTGAAGGGCGCGCTGATGCTGTCCGCCAATGACACGCCCAGCGCCACCCTCGGCTCGCTCGGCGTCGGCATGGTGAATGCCGCCGCGGCGGCGGCAGTCGTCGACCCGCCCAACCCGAACGCCGCGCTGAACGAGTTCGTCGGCCCGGCCGGCGACGGCAGCGGCCCGATGTTCGACGCGGCCAGCTGGGCCAACGTCGCGCAGAGCGACGCCTCGTGGGCCTCCGCCTCCTGGGCTTCGGCCTCCTGGGCCTCCGCCTCCTGGGCGAACGCTTCCTGGGCCTCTGCCTCCTGGGCCTCCGCCTCCTGGGCGAACGCCTCCTGGGCCTCGGCCTCCTGGGCCTCTGCCTCGTGGGCGAGCGCCTCCTGGGCCTCCGCCTCGTGGGCGTCGGCCTCCTGGGCCGACAACGCCGACGGCGAGCTCGGCATCAATGGCGAGCTGATCGCCCCCGACGAGCTCGCAGAGCTCGGAATCGGCGGCTAGCTCTCCGACAGCAACTCGAGCCCCGGGCCGTCAGCGGCCCGGGGCTCACCTTCGCCCTGAAGCCACCGGCGTCCCTCGAACGGGGGACGCCTTACCCCTCCTCAGAGCCTACGTTCAGCCCATGGCTCTGCGGCCGTACCGCGCGTCGGCGTGCACGAAGGTCGTCCGCTACCCGATTCAGGGGCCGTGAGCGCGGACCCCACCGAGCGCCCCGGCGAGGCCGTCCCGGCACCCGTTCCGGAACCGGAGCCTTCCTCGCTCCCTCCGCGCGCAAAGGCTTTCCTCTTTGCGATCGGCATGCTCGCCGTGCTGGCCGCGGCCATGCCCTTCGCCCACCTGTCGCTTCAGACCGAGGGCTGGTTCACGTTCATCGTCCTCTCGACGTGCGCCGCGGTCGCGCAGCTCTTCGTCGTCCGGACGCCCCGCGACCAGAGCTACCACACGACGATCGTCTTCCTCATCCCCGGGGTGCTCCTCCTACCCCCGGAGCTGATCGCCCTGCTCGGCGTCGTCTACGGGATCCCCGAGTGGCTCAAGATTCGCTACGCCTGGTACATCCAGGCGTTCAACATCGCCAACCACACCCTCAACGGGCTCGCGGCGTGGGGGGCGGTCGAGCTGGTGCGAAGCGCCGGCCTCGGGCCGAACCTCGAGTTCGCGCTCTCGGGCCTCGTCGCATCGGTGGTCTTCGTCTCCCTGAACCACGTCCTGCTGGCCGCGATGCTCCACTTCGCACGCGGGCATTCCTTCCGCGGCACCGGCCTCTTCTCGATGGAGAGCCTCTCGACCGACTTCGTGCTGGCGCTGCTCGGCGTCGCCTTCGCAGGGCTCTGGGACTGGAACCCGCTGCTCCTGCCCATGGCGGTCGCGCCGCTTCTCCTCGTGCACCGGTCGCTCAGCGTCCCCGCGCTCCAGCAGGAGGCACGGCTCGACGTCAAGACCGGGCTCTTCAACGCGCGCCACTTCGCGAGCGCGCTGCGCGAGGAGCTCGACCGAGCGCGCCGTTCCGACACGCCGCTGTCGGTGATCATGGCCGACCTCGACCTGCTCCGCGACATCAACAACGCGTACGGACACCTCGCCGGCGACGCGGTCCTCCACGGGATCGCCACCGTCTTTCAGAGACACCTACGGCACTCCGACATCCCGGCGCGATTCGGGGGCGAAGAGTTCGCGATCATCCTGCCGGAGACGACGCCACAGGAAGCCTTCGCCATCGCCGAGCGCATTCGTCGTGCCGTCGCGGCGGAGCACTTCGAGGTGGAGACCTCGAGCGAGCCGATTCAGGCCACGGTCTCGTTCGGGATCGCCGCCTTCCCCACGGACGGGACCGACGCGAACGAGCTCGTCCACCAGGCCGACCTCGCCGTCTATCGAGCCAAGCTCCAGGGCCGAAACCGGGTCCTCCACGCGAGCTCGGAGCCGGTCCTCGTGCCGCCCGGGCGCAAGGTCCGTCTCGCCGCGGTGCCCGACGAGTCTCTGTACTCGAAGCCCGGCACCGTCACGGTCGGCATCCCGGAGCTCCCGCTGGACGCCGCAGCCGAGATCGAGGACGCACACCAGCAACGTCCGCACACGCAGGCCGGACCCGGTTCGTCTCGCTCTCACGTGGGCTCGTCTTCTTCGTCGTGGCGGTCAGCGTCGGCGGCATCGCCGCCGGGGCGCTCGGCTTCGCCCTCGGCCCCAATACGGAGATCCTCGGCCTGCTCGCCGTCATCGCGCTCGTCGCGGGCGGCCAGGCGCTGGCCCTCGAGCTGGACGGGGGCTCGATCTCCGTCAGCGCGGTCGGCGCGCTCGCCGGGGCGGCTATCGCCGGCCCCAAGGCGGCCCTCCCGCTCGCCGTCGCCACCGCAGCGGTGGAGTGGAGCTCCAGGCGCACGCCGATCTACCAGCTCCTCTTCAACATCGGCGCGCTGTCGTTTGCCAGCCTCGGAGCAGCCGCCGTCTTCAACCAGGGCGGGTCGGACGGCTTCGAGAAGCTCGTCACGGCCGCAGCCGGGCTCGCAGCGGGTGGGGTGTACTTCGTCGTCAACACAGGGCTCCTGAGCGGGGCGATGGCCCTCGAGGGCCACGACAGCTGGCGCCGGGTGTGGAACGAGCGCTTCTCCTGGCTGCTCCCGCACTACGTCGCATTCGGAGCCGTCGGCGGCGCGATCGCTCTCGCCTACCAGGCGATCGGGCTCTACGGGCTTGCGGTGTTCGTGCTTCCGCTCCTGCTCATGCGCAAGACGATGGCCGCCTACCTGGGGCACACGGAGAAGTCGACCAAGAAGCTTCGCGAGGCCGCCGAGACGATTCGCAGCCAGAACGTCTCGCTCGAGCAGGCCAACCGCCTGCTCAAGGAACGCTCCACCGCCGCGATGGAGAGCCTCTCGGCGACCGTCGACGCCCGGGACGCCTACACGGCGGGGCACTCGCGGCGCGTCCAGCAGCTCGCCCTCGCGATCGGCCGCGAGCTGGGCCTTTCGCACGCGGAGCTCGACCTCCTCGGGCAGGCGGCGCTCTTCCACGACATCGGCAAGCTCGCCATCCCGGACGCGGTTCTGCTGAAGCCGTCGACGCTCTCGAGCGACGAATGGTCCCTGATGCAGCGGCACGCCGCCGAGGGGGCGCGCATCATCGATCGCCTCGGCTTCCTCGACGACGCCGTGCCCGCCATTCGCCACCATCACGAGCGCTTCGACGGCGCCGGCTACCCCGACGGCCTCGCCGGCGAGGAGATCCCCCTTGGCGCGCGCATCATCCACGTGGCGGACGCCCTCGACTCGATGCTGACCAACCGCATCTACCGCGCGGCCCGCCCGGCCGCCGAGGCGCTGGACGAGCTCCGCCGAGGCGGCGGCAGCCAGTTCTGCCCGCGGTGCGTGAGCGCCCTCGAGCGCCTCCTCGAGCGCGACCAGGGCCACGAGCGGACCTCGCCCTCGCCGCTCGCTGCGGCCTCGTAGCCGAACGCTCTTTGCGGAGCATCCAACCTGCTCGCCTACACTGGTGCGGGGAGGCAGCTCCGTGCCACGCTATTCCGACGTCCGGATCCTCGACGAGCTGACCGCGTGCGCGGAGCGGCTCGGACGCTCTCCCACGATGCGCGAGTTCGCGGACGATCCCCGGGTGCGCATGCATCCCCAGACCGTCGTCGAGCGCTTCGGCACCTGGAACGCGGCCAAGCGCCGAGTGGGCCTCGTTCCCCGCCGGTTCGCCACGAAAGCGGAGCTCCTGGCCCAGCTCCAGGGGCTCGGCACGGAGCTCGGCAGGGTGCCGACCGGCCGCGACCTCGACGAGCGCCGCGCGCAGCTGCCCTCGAAATCCCTCTACTGGCACAGGTTCGGATCGCTCTCGAACGCGCTGCGGGAAGCCGGCTTCTCCGTTCCCCGCCGCGGCGAGCGGCGCGAGCGAGCTCTGGAGGAGGGGCTCGAGCTGGCGCGCCGGCTCGGCCGGCCTCCGACCCTCACCGACTGGAGACGGGCCCGCGAAGCACGCCCGGAGCTCCTCTCCGAATGGCAGGTCTACCGGCTCTTCGGGCGGGACGGAGGCGGTTGGACGGCCTTCCGCGCCGCGCTGCGCGATCGGCTCTGACGACGATTACGTCAGCCGGCCGCGGCGGCGGTCACGATCGCCGCCAGGCGGGCCAGGCACGAGCGTGCCTCCTCCGGCGCCCGCACGGGCGGGAGGAGGGAGTCCTCGACGAAGCTCCGGTCCGGCTCGAAGGACTCGGTTCGACGCACGCCGCCGTCCACGATGGCCAGGACCGTTCCCTCTCCGAGCTCGCGCTTGCGCAGCCGGACACCGGCGTAGCGCTCCACGAGCTCGAGCGCCGTGCGCGTGGACGCGAAGAAGAGCTCGCGGCGACCCTCGCCGATCCAGAGCGGGCGCCCGATCCCCCGCGCGAGGAAGAGCGTCTCGCCGTCGCGCTCGTCGAACCAGGCGGCCGCCATGGAGCCGTGCAGCTCCTCGAGGGCGGCGGGTCGGCTCGACGACTCGTCGGCGAGCGCGAAGATCGCCTCCGAGTCCACCGTCATGCCCGCCTCGGCGCGCTCGAAGCCGTGACCGGCCAGAATCTGCTCGTCGTTGGCGATGATGCCGTTGTGCACGCCGACGACCGCCCCGTGCCGAATGGGGTGGTTGTTGGCGGTGAGGCTCGGGTGCCCCTTCGTGTAATCGCGGACGTGCACGAGCGCCTGGCGGGCCTCGCGGGGGACCTCCAGCCGGTCGAGGAGCGCGCTGGCCCCGCCCCGCTGCTTGTGCACGGCGAGGGGGAGGCCGGAGCCGCGATACGCGTAGCCGACCGCGTCGGATCCGCGCTCGGCGATCGCAGCCAGAAGCGTCTGCGTCGCCAGGGTCTGCTCGACCCGCGACTCGACGCTCAGGCTATATCCCGCGATTCCGCACAACGCTCGCTCACCGATCCTAGGTGGATCCTCGGACGACCCGTGGCCCGCAGCGGCCGCAGGGGCCACGCTACGCCCTCTGACAGACACTAGCAGCGTCGACGCGGAAGCGAACGGCGTGCATCCCCCTAACCGGTGGTACGCGCTCAAGCCGCTTCCGCTGGCCCGCCGATACGGGTGGCGTGGAGCACTCGTCTGCGGAACTCCCGAATCAGCCTGAGCGTGCCGAGACCGATGAGCCGAAGCTCGAGCTCGTCCCTGCTCCGGTCGAGGCCGTCGAGGACGAGGAGAACGAGGAGGACGAGGTCGAGATCGTGGCCGAGGCCCCGGCTCCGACGCAGGATCCGCTCAAGCTGTACGTGCGCCAGATCGGCGACGGGCCGCTTCTGACCCCGGCCGAGGAGCGCGAGCTCGCGCGCCGCAAGGACGAGGGCGACGAGTGGGCCAAGCGACGGCTGATCGAGTGCAATCTCCGCCTCGTCATGTCGATCACGCGGAACTACGTGAACTCCGGCGTCCCTCTCCTCGACCTGATCCAGGAGGGGAACCTCGGCCTGATCCGGGCGGTGGAAAAGTTCGACTACAAGCTCGGCTTCAAGCTCTCGACCTACGCGACCTGGTGGATCCGGCAGGCCGTGACCCGTGCCATCGCCGACCAGGGGCGGACGATCCGCCTCCCCGTGCACGTCGTCGACCAGGTGCGGCGCGTGATGCGCGCCCGGCGCATCCTCACGCAGAAGCTGAATCGCGACCCGCTCCCCGAGGAGATCGCCGCCGAGAGCGGCATCGACCTCAAGCGCGTGAACGAGCTCTTCGGCCTCGTCGAAGACCCCGTGAGCCTGGAGACACCCGTCGGGGACGGCGACTCGATGTACGGCGACATGATCGAGGACGAGAACTCCGAGCAACCGGACGCGGCCCTCGCCGAGCTCCTGCGCGGCGTCGAGCTGCAGGAGGCGCTCGCCTCCCTGAACGAGCGCATGCGCCACGTGCTCGAGCTTCGCTTCGGGCTGAACAGCCAGGTTCCGAAGACGCTCGAGGAGGTTGGAACCGAGCTCGGCGTCACCCGTGAGCGCGTTCGCCAGCTCGAGTCCCGCGCCCTGCGCGAGCTCCAGTCCGTCGCTCCCGAGCTGCGCCTCTACCTCCGCGCCGAATAGACGCGGACGCCGCCGCGGTCGCTAGCGTGGCCGTGTGAACGCGTTCGTCGACGTCCATTCGCACGTCGTCCCGTCCGGGGACGACGGCGCCCGGTCGGTCGAGGCCGGCCTCGGCCTCTGCCTGGAGGCTCGGCGGCACGGCACCCGCGTCCTCTACGCCACGCCGCACGTCTGGCCGTCCTTGCCGCTGACGCCGGAGCGCGAGGAGGCGGTGCGCGCGGCGCACGCCGAGATGGCGCCGGCGCTCGCGGAGCACGGGCTCGACCTCCGGCTCGGGTGGGAGCTGACCCCGACGGAGCTCCTCCTCGAGGAGGAGCCCGGCCGCTACCGCCTCGGGGAGCTCGCGGCCGTCCTCATGGAGGTGCCCTTCCACGGCTCCCTCGGGCTCGCTGAGCGCCTCGCAGGGCACATCGCAGCTTCCGGCCTGACCCCCATAGTGGCGCACCCGGAGCGCGCGGAGCACGTGCGGGAGGGGCTGGAGGCAGTGGCGGCCTTCCGCGAGCGCGGCTGGCTGATCCAGGTCAACGCCTCGAGCCTGCTCGGCGCCCACGGGCTCGAACAGGAGGAGACGGCCTGGCGGCTCGTGCGCGGCGGCCTCGCCGACCTCGTGGCCTCGGACGGCCACCGCACGTCGAGGCCGCCGTTCCTCGACGAGGCCCACCGGCTCGTGCGCGCGCGGCTGGGGGAGAGCGCGGACGCCCTCTTCGACGGGAGCGCCCTGCTAGTGGATCGCGACGGCCTCGATCTCGCGCAGCGACGCTAGGCGCGAGAGCGACTCGATCTCGATCTGGCGCACGCGCTCGCGCGTGATGCCGAGGCGGCGGCCGATGTGCTCGAGCGTGTGCGGCTCCTCGCCGCGCAGGCCGTAGCGGAGCTCGAGGACCCGCCGGTCGCGCTCGGGGAGAGACTCGAGCGCCCGGTCGAGCGCCTCCTTCTGCAGGCGCTTCTCCGTCACCTCGTCGGGAAGCGGCTCGTCGCCGGCGACGAGGTCGCCGAAGACGGCATCCTCCTGCTCGCCGATCGGCTGGTCGAGGCTCGTGGACGCACGCGCCGCGGCGCGCACCTCGATCGCCTGCTGGAGCGGCAGGCCCGCCTCGTCCGCGATCTCCTCGAGCGAGGGCTCGCGCGCGAGCTGCGTCCACAGATGCCGCTCCGCGCGATGCATCTTCTGCATGCGCTCGACCACGTGCACCGGAACCCGGATCGTGCGTGCCTTGTCGGCGATCGCCCGCGCGACCGCCTGGCGGATCCACCAGGTGGCGTAGGTCGAGAACTTGAGGCCGCGCTGCCACTCGAACTTCTCCACCGCGCGGATCAGGCCGAACATTCCCTCCTGGATCAGGTCGAGGAAGGGCAGGCCCTGGTTGCGGTAGTTCTTCGCGATGGAGACGACGAGGCGGAGATTGCACTCGATCATGCGCTTCTTGGCCACGAGGTCGCCGCGCTCGATGCGCTTCGAGAGCTCCACCTCGTCGGCCGCGGTCAGGAGCGGATGGCGGCCGATCTCCCGCAGGAAGAGCTGGAGCGCGTCGGTCGTCGTCTCGAGCGCTTCGGTGCCGGGAGGCGCGGGCGCCTGCTCCTTCTGCCGGTCGACGACCTCGATCCCGCGCTCCTCGAGCTCCTTGTGCAGCGCCTCGACGTCGCCCGGATCCAGGTCCAGGAGCTCGAGGGCCTCGCGCAGCTCGAGAGCCTCGACGACGCCGGAGGCGTCGGCGCGCTCCAGGAGCGGCTGAAGCTCGTCGTGCTGCCCGGCGATCGAGCGCTCGTCAGGCATTCGGCGATGTCGGAAGCTGGGTCACTACGGGGATGAGGAAGCCGGCTGCCGGCAGGCGTGCCGGAGACAACCCTACCCGCCTGAGCCGCCAAGTCAAACCCCGAGCGGGTTTTCCCCACGCACGATAATGGGCGTTATGTCAAGTCGAAGGGCGCCGGTCAGGAGAGCGGGCGCAGCAGCCCCCTCCCCGCGAAGCCCACCAGGCGATCGAGGGTCGCCACGTATTCCGCCCTGATGCCGGGAGTGCCCCTGAGGGCCCAGAGCGTCTCGGCGTTCGTCCACGCCGCATCCCGTGCCCGGGAGACCTTCCACATGGCCACCGCGTCGTCCACGTCGCCGAGCGCGCGATCGACATGCCCCACCGCGCCTCGGGCGAACTCCGCCTTGACGCGTGCCTCCGTCCCCTCGAGCAGCTCGTTCACGCGGGTGAAGTCGCGGTAGGCGACGTCCTGCCGGTCGGGCTCGAGCCCGAGCGCCGTCCAGGTCTCGACGAGCGCGAACGGGAGATCGCGGTTGATGTGGGCGTTCATGCCCGCGAGCGCGAACTGGAGCGGCGCGATGCCGGGGCGGCTGCGAGCCTCGAAGACCGGCGCCCAGGCCTTCGGAACAGCCCCGGGCGCGCTCGACCGGTCGCGCAGGGCCCGGAAGAACAGGTTGGCGAAGACGACGTCCAGCCAGCGCACGCTGCGCGGATCCTCGAAGGCGCCGGTCGCCTCCTCCACATCCTCGGTCACGGGGCGGTACAGGCGCAGGAACCAGGCGACGCCGTCGCCCGGCGGCAGCGCGTCCTCGAGCGACCGCATGAGCGTCACGACGTCGCCGATGCGGCGCGGAAAGGAGCGCGCCAGGAGCTCGTCGACGCTCACGCGGCCACCCGCAGGGCCAGATGGCGGGCTGCTTGCCGCACGACCTCGTCCCCGAGCCCGAGCGGCCGGATCTCCACGACCGACAGGGCGCCCGCGGCGCGGTCGAAGAGCGTCACGTTCGCCCACCGAGCCTCGAAGGCGGACGGCCACCGCAGCCCGGCGGCGTCCTCGTGCCGCTTCCACAGCGCCAGGGCCGCCGCCTGCGTCCGCGACCGCTCCTCCGTCGCGAGGAGCGACGGCCGCAGCCCCTCCGCGGCGAGGACGAGCGGGTCGTCCAGATCGACGAGCTGGACGGAGTCGGCGAGCTCGAGCGTGGCGAGCGAGAGCTGCTGCCGGCTTCGGCGGAGATCGGCGGTCGCGAGCTCCGTGCCCACGAAGCGGGCGAGCTCCTCGACCACGGCGGAGACCGGCTCCTCGGACGCGTAGAGGCATCCGTAGCGCCCGGGCGAGTCGTGGCGACCCTCTCCCTGGAGGTTCCGCGGGAACCGGAGCGCCCCGCCGCGTGCAGCCGCGCTCACGCTCCGGTCCCATGGCAGGCAGCGATAGAGGATCACGCGTACGACCCGGCCCGCTCCTGGCGGAGCGCGAACAGGAGCTCCTGCGTCTCCCCCATCCTGATCAGGTCGATGGGACGCCGGTTCCGAAGGTGCGGATTCAGGCCGTTGAGCCACCGCTCCGCCGTCTCGGGCTCGTAGAGGCGAAGCAGGAAGGACATGACGAGCTCGAGCAGGTCGAGGCGCTCCGCGTTCAGAGGGTCGATGCCCTGACCTCGCAGCCAGCGGCTCACCTGAGCCGGGCTGACCCCGAGAGCCTCGGCGAGCCGGCGCTGCGAGCGGAAGTCTGCCGCGAGGGCTTCCACCTTGACCGCGGCCGCGACCGGCATGGCGGGATGCTAGCGCAACGGAAATCGTTGCGCGTGCCACCGTCTCGTGCTTGCGGCGCAGGCTGGGAGGAAATACCGTGCCGGAACCACGATGCTGCTCGAGCCGGTCGATCCGAACGAACGCTTCCGTCAACGGCGCCGGCAGTCTCGAAGGCGACGCGGCGTGCAGCGGGTGCTCGCCCTGGCCGTCGTCGCCCTCGCGGCCGCTGCCTCCGCTCTCGGGATGACCTTCCTCAACGGCTGGGGCGGCCAGGCGACGCCGACGTCCGAGCCCTCGAGCACGTCGGCGGCGGGCGAGGACTCGACGGCGACCACCCCGCAGCCGACGCCGCTTCCGGACGAGATCCGGGGCGTGCACGTCACGGCCGCCCTCGCCTCGCTCGACGGCAAGCTCGACGACTATCTCTCGCTGACCGACGAGGGCCTGAACGCCCTCGAGCTGGACGTCAAGGACGAGAACGGCGAGGTGGGCTTCGCGCGCCAGGCTCCGGCCGCCGCCCGCGCGACCGGCGCGACCCGTCCCTTCTACAACGCGCGCCAAGCCGCTGCCGCCGCCGAGGCGGCGGGCGTGTACCTGATCGGCCGCGTCGTCGTCTTCGAGGACCCGATCCTCGCCACCGCGCGGCCGGAGCTCGCGATCAAGCGCCGCGGCGGGGGCGTCTGGACGAACTCCGCCGGCCTCGCCTGGACGAACCCCTACGACGAGCGCGTCTGGAAGTACAACGTCGACATCGCCGTCGCGGCGGTCGAGGCCGGCTTCGACGAGATCATGTTCGACTACGTCCGCTTCCCCACCGACGGCGACCTCCGATCCGCCGTGTTCAGCGGCAAGCGCAAGGAGCACAAGACCGTCACCATCGGGAAGTTCGTCGAGTACGCCCGCTCGCGGCTCGAGCCGCTCGGCGCGCGCGTCTCCGCGGCCGTCTTCGGGCTCACCGCGACGCGCGAGATGGGCATCGGCCAGCGGCCGAGCCGCCTCGCGCAGCATCTCGACGCCATCTACCCGATGGTCTATCCCTCGCACTTCGGCGCCGGCGAATACTCGCTCAACGACCCGAACGCGGTTCCGGGTGTCACGGTGGCGCGGGCGCTCCGCGACTTCCGCCGCGACCTGCGCGGATACGACACGCTCCTCGTCCCGTGGCTCCAGGACTTCTCCCTCGGCCGCGACTACAGCCTCGAGGACGTCCGCGCGCAGATCCTCGCGGCCCGCGACGCGCGGAGCGCCGGGTTCCTCCTCTGGAACCCGAGCGGGATCTACAAGACGGCCGCCCTCCGCCGGCCCTAGTCGCCGAGCCGACATCCACAGAGATGCCCACAGGCCCGTCCGGCGGCTGTGGAAAATGTGGAAAAATGAACTTTCCGCAAATTGCGGGGAACGGTCTCTCGACGAGCTTGCGCAGGCAGGGAAGGCCGTCTAGATTCCCGCTTGCGCCGAGCACGGAGCGCGAGTAGGTTGAAGCCCCACCGGGCGGCCGTAGGCGGAAGCCGAAAGTTGGTCGGAGGGGTGGACGAAAGCGAAACCGGCTCGGCGAATTTTTTTGGTCCGGAACCGTCGCAGGATGCTCGGGCGCTAGACTCGGCGCGATGGCGTTCCCTCCCCGTCCGCCCGCCTTCAGCCCCGGCTTCCAGGCTCTTGCGTGGGGGGTGATCCTCGGCGCGTACGTGTGGATCGGGCTGCTCGCGATCGGCACCGGCGGCGGCAGCGCGTTCCTCTTCGGCGTCGTGGCCGCCGCGCTGATCTTCTTCTTCGTCCGCCTGTGCGGCGAGGATCAGCTCAGAAGGGACTAGAGCTAGGCACAGAGCGACAGCGAGTCGCCGCCGGCGGGCGGACGCGCGAGCGCGCCCACCAGCAGCTCGGCCAGGTCGCACCCGAGCGCCTGCTCGAGCCGCGCGCGGCCGCCGGGCCCGTCGATGTCGCCGGTGAGCCGCTCGAAGGCGGCAAAATGGCGAAGGAGCCGAGGGATGCCCGGGCCCTGGAGGTCATGAGCCGCAGCGGCATCCATGGCCCTCTTGGTATCGGCGCGCGCGCGTCTCCGGGGCATCCCTGGCGCGAGGGAAGACCCTCGTCGCCAGGCTCTCCTAGGCGGCGAGGTCGCGGCGTCGCGCGTCGAAGACGCCGGAGTCGAGCTCGTCTCGAAACGCCGAGAGGGCGAGCTCGCGGTCGCGGGCGAAGATGTGCTCGACGACGCCCACGCGGCGGTCGTTGTAGAACGGCACGTCGACATGCGCGCGGGTGACGACGTTCACGCTCGTCTGCGCGCAGCTGGGGCACTCGACCGCGAGGCCGACCTCGTCGCCGCCGCCCGCGAGCACGCGGAACGCGGACGGGGTGACCGGCCGCGGCCGCTCCTCCGGGTAGCAGAAGAAGCTCCACGGCCACGACCCCGTCTGGATGTGCCGAGCGGCCAGGTCGAGGAGGTCGAGCGCGATGGGCTCGAGGCGCGCGGTCATCAGGTTGAGGAAGGCCGAGCCCGAGCCGGCGAGCGGCGCCCAGTCGAGGTCGTCGTGCGTCACGAGGCCGTCGTGCTCCCCGTCGCAAGCGCACGCGAACGTGACCTTGTAGACCGCGGGGTGAGCAGCCCCGGGCAGCCGCTCCAGGATGCGGAAGCTGGAGAGAGTGACCCGGACCTCGCCACGGGCCGGGCAGGCGAACGTGTAGCGCCCCGTGAGCTCGTCGTACATGACAGTCCGATTATGTATCGGCAGGGAGGACGCGATCCGTCAGTCCGCGTACGTGATGAGCGAGCAGACGTCGTAGCCTTCGAGCTTCTTCCGGCCGCCCAGGAACTCGAGCTCGATCACGAACGCCAGCCCGACGACGGTGCCGCCGAGCTGCTCGACGAGGTCGATCTTGGCCTTCGCCGTGCCGCCGGTGGCGAGCAGGTCGTCGTGGACGAGCACCCGGGCACCGTCCGAGATCGCGTCCGCGTGCAGCTCGAGCGCGTCGAACCCATACTCGAGGGCGTACTTCGCGCTGATCGTGCGCCAGGGGAGCTTCCCCGGCTTCCGCGCGGCCACGAAGCCGCAGCCGAGCCTGTACGCGAGCGCCGCGCCGAGGATAAACCCGCGGGCCTCGGCGCCGAGCACGACGTCGGGCTTGCGCGGCCCGGCGAACTCCGCCAGGCGCTCCACGGTCTCGTGCAGCGCCTCCGCGTCGGCGAGGAGCGGCATGATGTCCTTGAAGACGATGCCGCGCTTGGGGAAGTCCGGGATGTCCCGGATCTTCGACTCGAGGTCGACTGCGGTCACGCTCGCGGGACGATACCCCGAAGGGCACGCCAGAAGAGCAGGTTCGAGAGCTCCTGGGAGAGGGCCGCGAGGTTCTCGAGGTTCTCGAGCCCTGCGTGGCGCTTCTCGGGGTTCGGCGAGCGGAGCTCGGGTGCGACGATCCGCTCGAGCAGGTCGGCCTCGTTGTCCGCCCAACGCCTGAACGTGGCGAGGTTCCGCGGGGCGACGCCGTAGCGGGCGAGATGCGCGCACGCGCCGGCAACGTCGACGTCCCGCTCGGGGAAGCGCTTGTCGCCGTCCACCGCCCGCGGCTCCACGAGCCCGTACTCCTCGAGATCGCGGATGAAGGCCGCGTCGACGCCGGCGCGGGCACAGAGCGTTGCGAGGTCGACTTCGTCCTCGGGAACCTGCAGGCCGGCCCGGGCCCGCTCTCGCCGCCGCGGCGCGCCGGCCGCGAGCTCCTGACGGATGACCCGCAGCGGCAGGAACTCGTCCCGCTGCAGCCGGAGGATCGTCTCGAGCCGCTCCACGTCCTCGTCCGAGTAGAGCCGGTAGCCCCCCTGCGTGCGCCGCGGCGCGAGCAGCCCCTGGTCCTCGAGGTAGCGGATCTTCGAGATCGAGATGTCGGGAAACTCGTCCCGCAGGCGGTTGCACACCGCCCCGATCGTGAGCGGCCGTCCCGGCCCGATGTCGGCTGCTGCCGTTGCCATCGTGCGCCTCAGCTCTCCAGGAAGGTGAGCTTGTACTTGCCGATCTGCACCTCGTCGCCGTCCTCGAGCTTCGCGCTCTCCACCCGGCGGCGATTGACGTACGTGCCGTTGAGACTGCCCTCGTCGTGCAGCGTGAAGCCGTCAGCGCTGCGCGTGATCACGGAGTGGCGGCGCGACACGGTCACGTCGTCGAGAAAGACCTCGCATTCGGGCGCGCGGCCGAGCGAGGTGCGGTCGAGCTCGAGCGCGAACGTCTCGCCCGCTCTGCCACCACCCGCGCGGACGACGAGCGCGGGGCCCTCGATGCGAAGGCCGTCGAGCGAGAGGCCCTCGTCTTCGGCCTCCTCCTCGGGGGTGAAGCTCATGGTCGTGTGCGCCCCTTGCTCCTCGTGGATGAGCAGCGCCCCGCACTTCGAGCAGTAGTTGGCGGCCTCCGGGTTCTGAAAGCCGCACTCGGGGCAGTGAATATGCGTCACCGCCCTGTCGCGTCGAGCTCCTCGTCCGTCGGAGGCGGCGCCTTCGAGGCGAGGATGGCCGCGAGCCGGTCGACGTCGATCTCGTGCAGGGGACTGTCGGTCTCCCCCACCTGCTTCTGGAGCCGCGCCTGCAGCTCGGCTCGCAGGATGTCGATCTTCCCGTGCAGAAGCCGACGCTCGTAGGAGACTTTGTGCTCCTCGACCATCAGCTCGCGGATGAGGTCGCGCAGCTCCTGGTCGGACAGGGTTCCAAGGTCAGGAAGGGCTTCCACGCTGCAACTCCAGAGATCGGGGACGGAGGGGCGCCACACAGTAAACCAGCTGGCGGCCCATCCATCAACCTCGACTTGAGGGTTTAGGTGCTTCAGCCCTCCTCGGAGTCGTCCTCCCGCGCCACGATCTCCTCGACGAGGCCCTGGAACTCGGCCTCGAGCGACGCCCCGGCTGCGGGCGTCTTGCCCTCGGCGTAGATGTGCACGAGCGGCTCGTCCGGGTCCGGCAGCACCTGGGCCCAGCCGCGCTCGTCGTAGACCTTGATGCCGTCGGTGACGTCGACCTCCATTCCCTTCGTCCGCTCGGTGAGAATGCGCATCACGGCGCCCTTCCGAGCCCAGGGACAGCGCACCTGGCGGTGGACGACCGCGGACTCGGGCAGCTCGCCCACGATCTCCGACAGGGGCCTCTCGACCGGCGCCAGGAGCTCGAGAAGCTTGCAGAGGCTCGCCATGCCGTCGTAGGCGGGCACGAAGTCGGGGAAGACGAACCCACCGCCCACGGAGCCGGCGAAGATGACGCCGTCGCCGGCCGCGGCCAAGGTGAGGGCGGAGAGGGAGTGCGGCGTACGCTCGACCTCGAGCCCCGTGCCCTCGACGAGCTGGTCCACGAGGCTCGTCACCGTCGTCGGAAACGCGAGGCGGCCGCGTTTGCCGTCCGAGGCCAGGAGGCGGAGGAAGAGGAGGAGCTCCTGCTCGACCGGCACCTCGCGGGCCTTGTCGTCGATGAGGAAGATGCGCTCGGCGGCCGGGTCGAGCACGGCCCCGAGATCGGCGCCGACGGCGGCGACGAGCCGCTTCGCGTGGCCGAGCGACTCGGCGAGGGTGACCGTCTCGCTCGCGTGGCGCCGCTCGCTCACGTACGCATGCGAGGCGACCGCCTCGACGTCGAGCGCGCCCAGCACCTGCGGCAGGACGAGGGACGCGGCCGAGAAGGCGTAGTCGACCACCAGGCGGAAGGCGCGGGCCCGGATCGCGCCCGTGTCCAGCATCGCGAGCAGGTCCTGCACGTAGGTCTCGGCCGTTCGGGCGGAGTAGGTGATCTCCCCCACCTCGTTCCAGGATGCCCGCCTGAACTCCTGGCGCGAGAAGTGCTTGTCGAGCTCCTTGACGAGCGCCGGGGTCGCAGGGGTGCCCGGCGGCTCGAAGATCCGGATCTGCACGACCTCCGGGTCGTTGGGGCTCGGCTGGACGTGGATGCCGGCATCGAAGCCCTCGGTCTTCAGGAAGTGCCGGTTGACCGCGGCCGGCATCACCTGCAGGTCGGCGGCATGGACGCCCGCCGAGTTGACCCCGGCGATGAGCGCGCGGCGGATCAGCCTGCACGAGGCCGACGCGGCGCGACTCGTCACGACGCGGTCGCCTCGGTCGAGGGCGGTGCCGAGCGCCAGACCCAGGCGGAGGGCCGTCTCGGGCGTGAGGTCGACGTCGATCCGCCCCGCAATGCCGTCCATGCCGATCAGCCGGGAGGAGAGGCGCGACTCCCAGATGAGGTTTCGGTCGACGAGTGACCCCGACTCGACTTCCTTGAACGGGTAGATGCGGACGCCGGGCATGACGACGCTCTCCTCGCCGATCGTGCAGTTGTCGCCGACCGCAACGCCCTCGTGCAGGCGCGCGTGCGGGCGCAGGTCGCAGGCCCGGCCGACGATCGCGCCCTCGACCACCGCGCTGCGGCCGATCGAGGTCGAGGCGTCCACGACGGCCCGCGCGGTGCGGGCGTGGTCGCCGAGCGTCACGCTCGGCATCAGCACCGAGTAGGGCCCCACCGACGCCCGCGGGGCGATCCGGCAGTAGTTCCCGATGAACGCCGGCGCCTCGACCGCCTCGAGGTCGTCGAGCCCGACCCCCTCGCCCACCCAGACGTTGCCGCGAAGGCGAATGCCCGGGATGCTCAGCTGCACGCGCTCGTCGAGCGCGTCGAAGTTGGCCTGCCGGTACTGGTCGAGGTTGCCGATGTCCTGCCAGTAGCCCTCGCAGACGTAGCCGTAGAGCGGCTTCCCCATCTCCAGGAGGAGCGGGAAGAGCTCCTTCGAGAAGTCGTGAGGCGTGTCGGTGGGGACGTGGCGCAGCACCTCGGGCTCGAGCACGTAGATGCCGGTGTTGATCGTGTCCGTGAAGACCTGGCCCCAGGACGGCTTCTCGAGGAAGCGCTCGATGCGGCCCTCCTCGTCGGTGACGACGATGCCGAACTCGAGGGGGTTGGGGACGCTCTTCAGGCCGATCGTGACCATGGCGCCCTTCTCCTTGTGGAAGCGGACGAGGGCGCCCAGGTCGATGTCGCAGAGCGCGTCCCCGGAGATGACGAGGAACGTCTCGTCGAGCGCCTCCTCGGCGAGCTTCACCGATCCGGCGGTCCCGGCGGGCGACTCCTCCACCGAGTAGCGGATCGAGACGCCGTAGGCCTCGCCGTCGCCGAAGTAGCCGCGGATCGCCTGTGGCATGAACGCGAGGGTGACGATCACGTCGTCGAAGCCGTGCTCGCGGAGCAGGTCGAGGATGTGCTCCATGCACGGCTTGCCCACGATCGGCACCATCGGCTTCGGCTGGTTCGAGGTCAGTGGGCGCAGGCGGGTGCCTTCGCCTCCGGCCATCACGACGGCCTTCACCTCTCCCCCGTCCTCACGGCGCCCGCGACGTAGAAGACCGCAGCGAGTAGAGCCAGGGCGACTCCCGCCCAGAAGAGCCAGAGCGGCCACGCCGTTCCCTCGTCGGAGGCGATGACGCCGATGACGGCCGCGTAGAGCACCCACGTGGAAGCTTTCCCGAGGGTGGAGACCGAAAACTCGTAGCCGCGGTCTCTCACGAGGCCGTAGCCGCCGATCAGGAGGACGTCCCGCCCGAGCACGATGACGAGCGCCAGCCACGGAAGGCGTCCGTCCAGGCAGAGGAGGAGGACGGCGCTGTCGATCATCAGCCGGTCCGCGAGCGGGTCGGCGAACTTGCCGAACTCGGACTCGACGCGCCAGCGGCGCGCGAGGAAGCCGTCCACCTGGTCGGTCAGGGCCGCCGCCGCGAAGAGCCCGGCGAGAAACCAGCTGCCCTCGCCGTCCGTCCGGTAGAGGAGCACGACGAAGACCGGGACGACGAGAAGGCGCAGGGCCGTGAGCGCGTTCGGCAGCTGAGCGAGCGGTGCGGAAACCACGCGGGTCGCCATTCTCGGACCGAATGGTAACGTCGCCGCGGTGTCCGATCCTCTCAGGCTCCCCGGCTTCGTGAACGCGCACAGCCACGCCTTCCAGCGCGCCCTGCGTGGAAAGGTCGAGGGCGGCGACTTCTGGGCCTGGCGGGAGTCCATGCTGGACGTGGCCCGGGGCCTGACCCCGGAACATGTCCGCGAGGACTACGCCGAGACCTACCGCGAGATGCGCGCCGCCGGCTACACGGCCGTCGGCGAGTTCCACTACGTCGGCTTCGCCGAGGCCGAGGCGGCCGTCGAGGCCGCGCGCGAGGCGGGCGTCGAGCTCGTCCTGCTCCTCGCCGCCTACGGCCGCGGCGGGCTCGATCGCTTCCGGCAGGCCTCGGTCGCCGACTACCTGCGCCAGGTGGAGGCCATCCGCGACGCGGGCGCTCGCGTCGGCCTCGCCCCCCACTCCGTCCGGGCCTGCCCCCGCGAATGGCTGGAGGAGATCGGCGCCTACGCCGAGCGCGAGAGCCTCGTCCTGCACGTCCACGCCGACGAGCAGCCGCGCGAGATCGAGGAGTGCCTGGCCGAGCACGGCCTCCGGCCGGTCGAGCTCCTCGCCGAGACCGGCTGCCTCGGGCCGCGGACGACCGTCGTCCACGCGACCCATGCCGATGCGCAGGAGCTCGGCCTGCTCGCCGAGCACGGCGCGCGCGTTTGCATCTGCCCAACGACCGAGGCAAACCTCGGCGACGGGTTCCCGCCGCTCGCGGGCCTCCTGGAGCGCGACATTCCGCTCTGCATCGGCTCGGACTCCAACGTCCGCATCGACCCGCTCGAGGAGCTGCGCGAGCTCGAGGGGACGGCACGGCGGCAGACGCTCCGCCGCAACGTGATCCCGGTGGAGGAGCTCCTGACGATCGGCAGCTCGTCCGGCGCAACCGCGCTCGGGCTCGAAGGGTGGCCCGACATCGGCGTCGACCTCGGACACCGGTCACTCCTGGGAATCGAGCGGGCGGACGTGCCGGGCGCGCTCGTGCACGGTTGCGGCGCGGACGTCTTCTCGACCTAGCGCCTAGCCCTTCGCCAGCTCCTTCGAGCGCACCATCGCCGCCTGGATGGCGTTGAGGAACGCGGCGCGCACTCCGGCTTGCTCGAGCTCGCGGATGGCCGCGATCGTCGTCCCGCCCGGCGAGGTGACGGCCTCACGCAGCTCCACCGGGTGAATCTTCTCGTCCCTGAGCATCTTGGCCGTGCCGAGCATCGTCTGGACGACGAGGTCGGTCGAGATCTCGCGCGAGAGCCCCAACAGGATCCCGGCCTCGATCATCGACTCGGCGAGCAGCGCGAAATAGGCGGGGCCCGAGCCGGAGACGGCCGTGACCGCGTCCATGTACGACTCGTCCACCCGCACGGCCCGCCCGACGCTCGACAGGATTTCCTCCGCGCGGCTCATGTGCTCCTCTCCAGCGTGGGCGCCGGCGGCGATGCCGGCCATGCCCTCGTGGACCATCATGGGCGTGTTCGGCATCGCCCGGACGACGGGGACGCCGTCACGCAGGTGCTCCTCGATGAGGGCGGTCGGGATCGCGGCGGCGATGGAGAGAACCGTCTGCTCCGAGGTGACGGCGCCGGCGATCTCCCCGAGCAGCCCTTCGATGTCCTGCGGCTTCACTCCGATGACGACGATGCCTGCCCCCTGCACCGCTTCCACGTTGTCGCGCGTCGCCCTGATTCCGTGACGCTCGGCGAGCTCCTGGAGACGCTCCTCGTGCCGGGCGGTGCAGACGATCTCGCCCGCCTGCCGCCACCCGGAGGAGATCACTCCGGCAATCAGCGCCTCGCCGGCCTTGCCGGCACCGAGCACGGCAAGTGTCCGCCCAGCGTCTGCCATCAGCGAACCTTAGCGCGCTCCCGGGCGCTACATCGTGGCTTCGACGCCCTTGAGCCGGTCGATCGACTGGTCGTACCGATAGCGATCGTAACCGCGCCCGCCCTTGACGTGGTCGTGCTTACCGTCACGGGCCCAGAGCCAGTCGTCGCCCCCGTCTCCCTGGAGGACATCCGCGCCGCTGTCGCCCTGGAGGCGGTCGTTTCCGCCACCGCCGCGGATGATGTCCTTCCCCGAGTTCCCGCCGATGGTGTCGTCTCCGCCGCGGCCGCAGATGACGTCGTTGCCCGGCGTTCCGCCCAGGAGGTCGGGGCCCGAGGTGCCCACGATCGTGCACGGCTTCTCGAGGGTCGGGGTGTGCCCGGCGGCCAGGTAGGGCTGCACGGCGACGGCGACGGCGAAGCCGAAGAACGCGAGGCCGAGAACGAGGACGCGGACACGCATGGTCCTCCCGTATCGACCGTTGCGCCGAACGTCACGATCCCTCGCGCGAGCGACGAGGGATTGGCGGGACGTCGCTCGTCGCCGGGGTGCGATGGTCGTTCCGAGACAAGGACGCAGGGAGCGCTCGTAGCCAAGGCTACGGGCGCGACTGAGGACGCCGCTCTCGGGGCGAACAGCGCGGCCCGGCGGCACAGACTACGTTCCGGCGATCCCTCCTCGGCTCAGAAACGCTTCCGAAGCGCGAGAACCGTGCGGACGTACACGCGCGTCTCGGGGTAGAGGCCGTGCCGACGGACCGCCGCGGGGCCTTGGTAGTAGGCCGCGAGCGCCAGTCGTCGGCTCCCTCCGAACTCCCGCAGGAGATGGCGGAGATAGAGGACCCCGACCCTGATGTTCCCCCGGGCCGTCCGCCGGACGTCGTGCCCGAGCAGAACGTCCTCGACGAAGCGCCAGGTGGCCGGGATCACCTGCATCACGCCCCACGCTCCGGCGTGCGACCTGACGTTCCACTGGAACCCCGACTCCATCCAGGCAACTGCGCGCGCAAGGCGAGGCCTGACGCCGTAGCGCCGGGCCAAGTGGCCGAGCATCCGCTCCACCTTGGCCGGGCTCGCCCCGCGCGAGCGTGGATGGCGGGCGCCCCGCGAGCCCTGGGCTTTGCCCCTGAGCGCGTGCCGGGTGGCCGGGCCGACGATCCCGTCCGCCGAGAGACCCCGTCTGCTCTGGAAGCGCCGCACGGCCCCGTGCGTGTTCGGGCCGAAGATCCCGTCGATCCCGCGAACGCCGGCTTCGCGCCGCGCGAGCATGAACTGGAGGACGGAGACGTCCCAGCCGACCATCCCCCGCCTGATCGGGCGGCGCCCAAAGAGAGGCCGCCCGAGCCGACCCATCCGCGCGCGGGTGCGAGGGCCGACGACGCCGTCGACCTGCAGCCCGTGTCGGCGCTGGAACGTCCGCACCGCACGGCTCGTCTGCGGCCCGCGGATGCCGTCGATCGGCCCGCGGTAGACCCCGTGCGAACGCAACGCGACCTGGGCCCCCGCGATGTGGGGCGCCAGCACCCCCTGGGCGGGCGCGGCAGCGGTCAGAGCGACCAGGACGGATGCGAACGCGACGTACCTTCCGGTTCGCATGCGGGGTCCTTGGCTCCGCCTGCGGCTTTTCCTGCCCGCCAGGGAATCGGGTGGGCGGGCCCTACCCCCTTGGCCTAGGGAGGCCCGCTCACCCTGGAGGACGCGGCCAGAAGGCTGCGTCCCGGCGACACACGACCTGCGGCCTAGTCGCGCGTCGCCCTGAGCAGGATAACGATCGGCCCTGCCGGCGCAAGCTCGGGTGTAAGCGGCTTGTAAGGATTCCCGTGCCCCCGGCCCCGAGCCTTATGCCCGGAGCGTAGGCCGGAGAGGCAGGCACTGTGAAAAGCCCCGCTCGGACGGGGCTCTTCGTTGATCGGGGCGCCCGGATTTGAACCGGGGACCTCTTGTCCCCCAGACAAGCGCGCTAACCAGGCTGCGCCACGCCCCGCGACTGGGCTCATCCTAGCGCCGCTTCGCAACCGGTGACAGCGCCCTCGCCGGCGCGCCCCCTCGCGGGGGACCCGTTCGGCTGCGGGGCACCCGCCCATGTCCCCGCTCGCCCCTCCTCGCGACCCCTGTGGGGCACCCCCGGGGCGGGCGCGAGTTGCCTGGCGCTTCCCGGTTCGGCAGAATCCACCGGTCCAGGAAAACGACGAGTGCGGACCTACACGATCACAGAGGCTGCGGAGCTGACGGGCCTGAGCCGGAAGGCGATCGCCCGGCGCGTCGAGCGCGGGTCCCTGCGATCGGTCGTCCGCAACGGCCGGCGCCGCATTCCTCGCTCCGAGCTCGCCCGCTCCGGGCTGCTCGACGAAGGCGACCAGCGGCCCCTGGAGGACGACCCCGGTGCCCCGTTCCTTCCCCGCCCCGCATCGTCCGGGGCGCTCGCCGAGACGGGCTCCACCGAGGACATGCTGACAACGCTCTTCCGCGAGGTTCTCGACCGCTTCGAGCGCCAGTCCCAGGAGATCGCGCAGTACCGCGCGCTCACGGTGCAGGCCGAGAGCCTCCGCCTCACGAACGAGCTCGCCGATCTCCGCGTCCGGCTGGCCGAGCTGGAGCGCCAGCCGCCGCAACCCGAGGCGGCCTCCCAGGAGGCAGCTCAGCACGCGGCGCAGCAGCAGGCGGCCGCAAGCGACCTCGGCCGGCGTGTCAGCGAGCTGACGAAGCAGGTCGAGGAGCTCTCGAACCGCGAGATCCGGCTTCCGCCTCAGGCGGCCACGCCTGCGGCGCCCCGTACGGCGGTGCCGATGCCCCCGGCTCAGCCGCGGGCCGCCGCGCCGCCTCAACCTCCGCGCCAGCCGGCGCCGCCCCGCACGTTCAGGCTCTCGCGGACGAAGCGGTTCGCGCTCGAGGCAGCGTTCATCGTCGCGGTCGCCGTGATCGTCTGGCAGGCGGAGCTTCCCACGCCTGCGATCGCAGTCGCGATGGCGCTCGCGTGGACGCTGGTGGCGATCGTCGAGTGGGTCTCGTCCGAGCGACCGCCGAGAACCTGACCGTAAATGACGACTCGGCGCCGTGCTCTTGACGAGCTCTAGCTTTCCAGCCGCCGGTAGAGCCGGTCGACGAGCTCGGGCATCTGCTCGAGCCGGGCAGTGATCGTTCGGATGCGGTACTCCTGGAAGTGCGCGGGCTCCACCTTCAACGCCTTCGCCAGGGTTTCGATCACCTCGTTCGAGGGCACCGGCCGGTTCCCGTGCACGAGGTGGTTGAGGTAACCGGCCGACAGGTCGGTCTTCGCCGCCAGGCCGCGGTACGTGACCCCTCGCTCGGCCATGAGCGACTGAACCGTCTCGCCGAAGGGCTCGGTCGAGAAACGGCGTTTCCTCGCCATCAGAGGACCTCCTTCACGTGGTCGACGAGGGACTCGACGGCGATGCGCTGCTCCTCCCGGTCGGAGCCGACGGAGCACGTCCGCGCTCCCGTCCTCGAGGGTCTTCTTGCCGATCGTGACGCGGACGGGGCAGCCGAGCAGGTCCGCGTCGGCGAACTTCTCTCCCGGGCGCAGGTCGCGGTCGTCCAGGAGCACCTGCAAGCCTCCGGACTCGAGGTCGCCGGCTGCGCGCTCGGCGATCTCCACGGCCTCCGCCCCGGCCGCGCCGATGGAGACGACCTCGACGTCGTACGGCGCGAGTGAGCGCGGCCACGAGATTCCGTGCTCGTCGTGCCCCTGCTCGACCGCGGCCGCCATGATCCGCCCCGGCCCGATGCCGTAGCTGCCCATGAAGAGCTGCCGCTCCGTGCCGTCCTCGTCCACGAACGTCGCGTCGAACGGCTCGGAGTAGCGCGTCTCGAGCTTGAAGATGTGCCCGACCTCGAGCGCGGTCTGGAACTAAGGCGGCCACCGCACTCAAGACAGGCGTCGGCCTCCCGTCGTCTGGCGGAGGTCCGCGAAGCGCGCTTCGAAGTCGCGGCCGTGTTCGACCCCACGGAGGTGCCGGCCGGTCCGATTCGCGCCGGTGACGAACTGACCCTCTCGCAAGGTTTCGTCCGCGACGATCTCCCCGGTGAAGCCGACCGGCCCGATCGAGCCCGGCTCGGCGCCGAACGCCTCCCGGATCTCGTCCTCGGTGGCGGGCCGAAACCCGCTGCCCGGAGCGCCGCGGCCAGCTTCGCCTCCTCGAGTCGGTCGTCGCCCCTAACGAGCCCGAGCACGAGCGTCCCGTCCAGCTTCACGACCGGCATTGCCTTCGAGGTGGCGGCCGTGTCGACGCCGAGGAGGTCGGCAAGGGCCTCGATCGTGCTCACGCCAGGCGTCTCGACTTCCGCGGGGGCGCCCAGCTTCTCCGGAAACTCCGGCGCGGCGCGGGCACCCCGTGCGCGACCTCGAGGTCGGCGGCGTAGTCGCCGTTCTCGCACGTCACGAGCGTGTTCTCTCCGGAGCCCGACGGAGCGAGGAAGTCGACCGAGGCGCTCCCGCCCATCATCCCCGACTCCGCCCGCACGGCGTAGTACTCGAGCCCGCAACGCTCGAAGATGCAGTGGTAGGCGCCCTCCTGCGCTCGGAAGCTCCGCTCGAGGCCCTCCTCGTCACGGTCGAAGGAGTAGGCGTCCTTCATGACGAACTCGCGCACGCGGATGAGTCCGGCGCGTGGGCGGGGCTCGTCCCGGACCTTCGTCTGGAAGTGGTAGAGGATCTGCGGCAGCTGGCGGTAGGAGGCGATCTCGCGCGCGTGGTAGGTGACCGTCTCCTCGTGCGTCATGGCCAGCACGAACGGCCTGCCCATTCGATCCTCGGTCTTCCAGAGCTCGGGAATCGCATAGCGCCCGCTCGTCTCCCACAGCTCGGCCGGCGTGACGACCGGCATGAACATCTCCTGGCCGCCGATGGCGTTCATCTCCTCCCGGATGATCTGCACCGCCTTCTCGTGCACGCGCCACCCGAGCGGCAGGAACGACCAGAGACCCGCGCTCACCTGGCGGATGAAGCCGCCGCGGACGAGCAGGCGGTGGCTCGCCGCCTCGGCATCGCCCGGGTCTTCCCGGAGCGTCGGGATGAAGAGCTCGGACGCCTTCGCCATCAGCTGGGGCGCTGCGCGGCCTCGGCCATCATCAGGGCCGCCGGCTTGGCCAGCTTGAGCCGCTTCGGCCGCACCATGCCGTCTTCGATCCACGTGTCGATCTCACGGAAGAGCTCGTCGACGAGCAGGTCGGACTCGACTTTCCGCAGGACGCGCCCGTGCGCGTAGATGAAGCCCGTCTCGCGTCCGCCGGCCACGCCGAAGTCGGCGTCGCCCGCCTCGCCGGGGCCGTTGACGGCGCACCCCATGACCGCG
The DNA here is from genome assembly GCA_963775625.1 of uncultured Actinomycetes bacterium. Lineage (GTDB taxonomy): Bacteria > Actinomycetota > Thermoleophilia > Gaiellales > Gaiellaceae > JAIBJN01. Next base: position 138,653 of record CAVZJM010000006.1, read on the forward strand.
ACCTCGAATGCCTGCGGATAGTCGCGCAGGCGCTCCTCGACGGACTCGGCCAGGTTCCACACGCCGACGTTGTCGCGCCCGCACGACGGGCAGGCGATCATGATCGGCCCCCGCTCGCGGAGCCCCAGCGCCTTCAGAATCTCCCAGGCGACCTTGACCTCCTCGACGGGATCGGCGGTCAGCGAGATCCGGATCGTGTCCCCGATCCCGTCCATGAGCAAGCTGCCGACGCCGATCGCGCTCTTGATCGAGCCCGACGCCGGCGTGCCGGCCTCCGTGACGCCCAGGTGGAGCGGGTACGGGACGCGGTCGGCGAGCATCCGGTAGGCCCGGATCATCGTCGGCACCGAGCTCGACTTCACGGAGATCTTGAAGTTGTGGTAGTCCATCCCCTCGAGCAGCCGCACCTGCTCCAAGGCCTCCTCGACGAGCGCCTCTGCCGTGTCCTCTTGCGCTAGCTCGACGAGATGCTTGGGCAGGGATCCAGAGTTGGCGCCGATCCGCATCGGGATCCCGCGCGTCCTGGCGGCCCGCACGACCTCGGCCACCCTGTCGGGGCCGCCGATGTTGCCAGGGTTGATGCGCACCGCGGCCACCCCGGCGTCCACCGCCTTGAGCGCAAGCGAGGCGTTGAAGTGGATGTCCGCGATCACCGGGATCGGCGAGAGGTAGACCAGCTTCGCCAGCGCGTCCGCATCCTCGTTCTTCGGCACGGCGACCCGGACGAGCTCGCAGCCGGCGGAGACGAGCTCGCCGATCTGGGCCATGGTCGCGTCGACGTCGTGCGTCTTCGTGAGCGTCATCGACTGCACGACGACGGGCGCGCCACCGCCGATCGGGACGTTGCCGACCATGATCTGCCGCTCGCTCGCCATCGGCCGGAAGTCTAACGGCCCGCCGTTGTCTCTCTAGCCACCGCTCAGGCGATTGATGTCGTTCGAGAGGCCGATGACGAAGAGAAAGAGGACGAGCGCGATCCCGATCATCGATGCCCGCTCGTAGGCCGAGCGCGGGATCGCGCGGCCGCGGACGCGCTCGGCGATCGAGAAGGCGATGTGGCCCCCGTCGAGCGGCAGCAGCGGCAGCAGGTTCAGGAGCGCCAGCGAGAGGCTGATGAACGCGAGCACCTGCAGGTAGTAGCGGAAGCCCTGCTCCAGCGACTCGCTCGACACGGCGGTGATGCCGACGACGCTCGCGACCTCGTCGCGGCCCGAGCCCGTGACGAGGCGCCCGAGCGAGGAGACGATCGCCTTCGTCACCTCCCAGGTGGACTCGAACGCGAGCCCGATCGCCTCGAGCGGGCCGTAGCTCTCGAAGTCGAGCCCGAAGGCGAAGCCGAGCCGGTAGACGTCGTCCGTCGGGTCGAGCCGCGGCGTTCCTTCGAGCTCGAGCCGGCCGGCGTCGCGCTCGACGGTGACGGTGACCTGCCGGCCCCCACTTCCCCGGATTGCCTCGGCGAGGTCGGCGGATTCCCCGGCCGTCCCGTTCACCGCGACGACCTCGTCCCCGGGCTGCAGCCCCATCGCGGCCGCGGGCGAGCCCGCGCTCACCTCCTCGATGACGCGGGTCGCGCCCGTCGGCACGCCGAGCATGAAGACGATCGCCAGCGCGACGACGGCGAAGAGGTAGTTCGTGGCCGGCCCGGCGAGGATGACGGCGACGCGCTTCGAGGTCGGCGCGCGCCAGTAGGCCTCCGGCGAGAGTGCATCGTCGACCTCGGTGAAGCCGCGGTCGGCCGCCTTGCGGGCGCCCTCCGAGAGGTCGATGGGCGCGACCCGCGCGCGGAGGGCCGCCAGCTCCTGCCGGGCGTCGTCGTAGCGCTCCTCCACGAGCGCCTGCTCGACCGGCGCCTCCGCGGCGGCGAGCGACGGCGCCTCGCTCCGCGCCGGCTCGAGATGGGCCTCGAGGTCGCCGGCCGCAGGCTTGTGCATCCCCGGGATCTTCACGTAGCCGCCCAGCGGGATCGAGCCGATGCCGTACTCGATGCCGTTCCGGTGCCACTTGACGAGAGCCGGGGGAAAGAAGATGTAGAACTTCCGCGGCTTCATCTTCACGGCGAGCGCAGTGAAGAAGTGCCCCGCCTCGTGGATGAGGATCAGAAAGGCCAGGCCTCCGATGGCGACGGCGATGTTCACGGCGAGTGTCTCTGCAGGTAATGCTGCCGTGTATTGCCTGTAGAGACACTATGGCGGGTGAGCTCCGACGCAATTCGCCGGGCCTCCGCGTCCACCGCCTCCAGCTCGGCGAGGTTCGCGGCCGGGACGCAGTCCACCAGCGCGAGCGTGCGCTCGACGACGTCGGCGATGCCGAGGAAGGGAAGGTGGCCGTCGAGGAAGGCCGCGACGGCCACCTCGTTCGCGGCGTTGAGAACGCAAGGGGCCGTGTCGCCGGCCTCGCCCGCGGCGCGCGCGAGGGCAAGGCACGGGAACGCCTCGAGGTCGGGCGCCCCGAACTCCAGTATCAGCCCGGCAGTGAGGTCGAGCGGCTCGACCGGCGTCCCGTCTCGCTCCGGATACGTCAGGGCGTAGGAGATCGGCACCCGCATGTCGGGATGGCCCAGGTGCGCGAGCGCGGCGCCGTCGCGGAGCCGCACGACCGCGTGGACCACCGAGGTCGGGTGCACGACCACCTCGATCCGGTCGTAGGCGAGGTCGAACAGGAAGTGCGCCTCGATCAACTCCAGCCCCTTGTTCATGAGCGTCGCCGAGTCGACCGTGATCTTGGCCCCCATGCTCCAGGTCGGGTGGGCGAGCGCTTCCGCCGGGGAGACGTCGGCGAGCTCGGCACGGCTCCGGCTCCGGAACGGCCCGCCGGATGCGGTCAGGACGAGCGAGTCAACCGTCTCCGCGGCTCGGCCCTCGAGCAGCTGGTGCGCCGCCGAGTGCTCGGAGTCGACGGGGAGCAGCCGACCTCCTCCCCTTCCCCACGCGGCCACCGCCAGCTCGCCACCCGCAACGAGGCTCTCCTTGTTGGCGAGGGCCAGGTCGACGCCCCGCTCCAGCGCCCAGAAAGTCGCCGGCACGCCCGCGAAGCCCACGACCGCGTTCAGGACGACGTCCGGTTCCGCCCGGTCCAGCAGCTCGGTCAGGTCGCCGCCGACCTGCGTCAGCGGCGCGAGGCCGTCGATCGGCGTCGAGCCCGAGGAGGCAGCGGCGAGCTCGAGCCCGGGGTGGGCCGCGACGATCTCGAGCGCCTGACGCCCGATCGAGCCGGTGGCACCGATGAGCGCGACGCGCTTCATCCGGCCAGTGTAGGAGGGATTCCCGTCACGCCTGGGTGAGCGCGAGGACTGCGAAGTAGACGGCCGGGCCGGCGAAGACGATCGAGTCCACGCGGTCGAGGATGCCACCGTGGCCCATGAGCACCCGTCCCGAGTCCTTCACCCCGAGGTCGCGCTTGACCATGGACTCGAAGAGATCTCCGGAGACCGCTGCCAGCACGATCACGCCGCCGAGGGCGAAGGCCTCCCAGCCGTCGATCCCGATCGGCTCGCCGTTCAGTGCGAGCCAGGTCGTGAGCACACCGCCGGCCACGCCGGCCACGAAGCCCTCCCACGTCTTCCCGGGCGAGATCCCGGGCGCCAGCTTGTGCCGCCCGGCGAGCCGACCGCCGACGTACGCGAAGGTGTCGGCGACGAAGACGGTCAAGAGCACGGTGATGAGGACGAGCCTGCCGTCGGGCTCCAGGTCGCGCACGAGAATCAGAAAGCCGAGGCCGAGGCCGATCCATGCGGCCCCGAGCACCGTCGTCGCGACGGCGACGGTCGTCGACTGGCGGGTCTCGGAGATCGCCGCGAAGGCGAAGGCCAGAAGCAGCGTGAGCGTGAACCCTCCGAGCATCCACTCCGGCCCGCCCCACGAGGCGCCGAGCACCGCTGCCAGAGCCCCGCCGTAGCCCGCGAGCACGAGCGGCCGAAGCGCGCGGGCCATCCTGTAGAGCTCGTGCAGGGCGAGGAGGGCTCCCGCGGCGACAAGCGCGAGGAGCGCCCAGCCGCCGTAGTAGGCCGCGAAGAGCACGAGCGGCAGGCCCGCCGCGATGACGGCGATGCGGCTGAGGAGAGGGCTCACAGGCCGGCGACGCTCATCGGCCGCCGAAGCGCCGGCGGCGGTTCGCGTACTGGGCGAGCGCCTCCCGAAGCTCGCGCTCTCCGAAGTCGGGCCAGAGCGTGTCGACGAAGACGAGCTCGGTGTAGGCGAGCTGCCAGAGGAGGAAGTTGGAGATCCGCAGCTCGCCGGATGTTCGGATGAGGAGGTCGGGCTCGGGCATCTCTGGCGCGTAGAGGCGCGAGGCGATTGCGTTCTCGTCGATGTCGCGCGGGTCGATTCCCTCCTCCACCAGGCGCCGGGTGGCCTCCACGATCTCCGCGCGCCCGCCGTAGTCGAAGGCGATCCAGAGCTGCAGCCGCTCGTTCGTCGCGGTCGTCTCCTCGAGGCGCTGGATCTTCGCGAGCAGCTTCTCCGTGGCGCGGTCCCGCCTGCCGATGAAGCGCGTGCGGACTCCCTCGCGGGCGAGGTCGGGGAGCTCGCGCTCGATGGTCTCGACGAAGATCTCCATCAGCGCGTCCACCTCGTCGGACGGGCGCGACCAGTTCTCGGTGGAGAAGGCGTAGACGCAAAGCGACTCGACGCCGAGGTCGATCGCGGCCTCGACCGTGCGCCGGAGGGCGCGGGTCCCGGCTCGGTGGCCTGCGGCGACCGCGAGCTTGCGGCGGCGCGCCCAGCGGCCGTTGCCGTCCATGATGATCGCCACGGAGCGGGCGGCATCCGGCAGCTCGCGCTCGCCGGGGGCTTTGAGGCCCCTGAGCGTCCGCAGTCTCGTCAGGAGGTTCACGTCTCCGAGCCCGGGGCCGGCGCCTCAGACCTCCAGGATCTCCGCTTCCTTGCGCTTGAGGACCTCGTCGATCTTGGCGACGTGCTCGTCGGTGAGCTTCTGCGTGCGCTCCTCGGCGCGACGCTCCTCGTCGTCGCCCACGTCACCGTCATGGACGAGCTCCTTCAGATGGTGGATGCAGTCGCGCCTGACGTTGCGAACGGCGATCCGCCCTTCCTCGGCCAGGTGGCGGACGACTTTGACGAGCTCCTCCCGTCGCTCTTCCGTCAGCTGCGGGATCGGGAGGCGGATGAGCTTGCCGTCGTTGGACGGCGTCAGCCCCAGGTCAGATTCCTGCAGCGCGCGCTCGATCGCCTTGATCGAGCTGGGGTCGTACGGCTGGATGGTCAGCAGCCGCGGCTCCGGAACGTTGATCGTCGAGAGCTGGTTCAGCGGCGTCTCCTGGCCGTAGTAGTCGACCCGGACGCGGTCGAGCAGCGCCGCCGAGGCGCGCCCGGTGCGGATCGTGTTGAACTCGTGCGCGGTCGCCTCGACCGACTTGTCCATGCGACGCTTCGCGTCGTCGAGCAGCTCATCGATCATGCATCCCTCCGGGGGGTCGAGATGATCGTGCCGATTCTCTCACCCGCGACCACCCGTTCGATCGTGCCGGGGTCGTCAAGGCCGAAGACGTAGATCGGCAGCCCGTTGTCCATGCACAGCGTGAGCGCGGTCGTGTCCATGACCTTGAGGCCGCGCTCGATCGCCTCGAGGTGCGTCAGCTCGGGGAGGAAGCTCGCGCCCGGGTCGACGGCGGGGTCGCCGTCGTAGACGCCGTCGACGCCGTTCTTGCCCATGAGGATCGCGTCGGCGCCCACCTCGAGGGCCCGGAGCGCCGCGGCCGTGTCGGTCGTGAAGAACGGGTTCCCGGTCCCGGCGGCGAAGATGACCACGCGGCCCTTCTCCAGATGCCGGATCGCCCGTCTGCGGATGTACGGCTCGGCGACCTCGCTGACCGTGATCGCGGAGAGGACGCGCGTGTGGGCCCCGAGGTGCTCGAGCGCGTCCTGAACTGTGAGGCAGTTGAGGACCGTGGCGAGCATCCCGGCGTAGTCCGCGGTCGCCCGGTCCATCCCTTCGGCCGTCGCCTGCATGCCGCGGTAGATGTTCCCGGCGCCGAGCACGACCGCCGTCTCGACGCCGCGGTCGTGGACCCGCTTGATCTCGGCCGCGAGCGACTCGACCTTTTCCGGGCTCATGCCGTAGGGCTGGTCGCCCATGAGCGCCTCGCCGGACAGCTTCAGGAGCACGCGCTCGAAGGCGGCGCCGCCCGGCGCCGCGTCTCGTTGTTCCCCCGGTCTCCGCCGCGCTCACTCGCGGCCGACGTTGTAGCGCACGAAGGCCTCCACCTCGGCGCCGTGCTCGGCGAGCGCCTGGCCGACCGTCAAGCTCGGGTCGTGCACCCAGGCCTGGTCGAGCAGGACCGTCTGCGCGAAGAACCGCTTGGCGAGCATCCCGTCAAGGATCTTGCCGCGGACCTCCTCGGGCTTCGACTCGACCTCGGGCAGCTTCTCGTAGATGCCCCGCTCCTCGACGACGTCGGCCTCGGGCACGTCGGCTCGGCTGACGTACACCGGCTTGGCGGCGGCGATGTGCATGGCGACCATGCGGGCAAGCTCGGGCGTGGACCGCGCCTTCACGAGCACGCCGATCTTCTGCGCCGGCGGATGGATGTAGTCGGCGACCACCTCGCCCTCGCCGGCCTCGTAGCGCTCCGCCCCGACGACGACGATGTTCTCGCCGAGCCTCGCGACCAGCTCGACCCGCTCGTCCTCGAGCGCATCCGACGCGGCCGGGCCCTTCCACCGAGACGACGTCGAGCAGGTGCCGGGCGAACGCCAGGAACTCCTCGGTGCCGGACACCGGCTCCGTCTCGGAGCCGACCGCGACGATGGCGCCACCGGCGCCGTCGACTCGCGACACGACCTTGCCCTCGGACGTCTCTCGGCCGGCGCGCTTCCCGGCCTCGGCCAGCCCTTGCTCGCGCAGTGCCTTGCGGGCGGCCTCGAGATCGCCGCCCGACTCGACGAGCGCCCGCTTGCAGTCCATCATGCCCGCGCCCGTCAGGTCGCGGAGCTCCTTGACGAGCCCTGCGGGGATCACCGTGGTGCTCACTGGGGCTCCTCCCCGCCCTCGCCGGCCGCTTCGGGCGCCGAGTCGGGAGCCGGCGCGACGGCGACGGCCGCCGGCTCGGGCTCGGGCTCGGGCTGGGCTGCGGCTCCTCGGCGGGAGGCTCCGGCGCGGCCATCTCCTCCACCGTGACCTTGCTCTTCCCGGCTTCGATCGCGTTCGCGATCACGCGGACGATCAGGCTGCACGAGCGGATGGCATCGTCGTTGCCCGGGATCACGTAGTCGGCGTCGTCGGGGTCGCAGTTCGTGTCGACGAGCGCGATCACCGGCAGGCCCAGCCGTCGCGCCTCGCGCACGGCGAGCTGCTCCTTGCGGAGGTCGATGACGAAGACCGCATCGGGCACGGACTTCATGTCGGCGACCCCGCCCAGGTTGATCTCGAGCTTCTCGAGCTCCGCCATCATCGAGATGCGCTCTTTGGAGGGCAGCAGCTCGAGCTGGCCCTCGTCGCGCAGGCGCCGCAGCTCGTGCAGCCGCGCGATGCGCTCCGAGATCGTGCGCCAGTTGGTGAGCAGGCCGCCCAGCCAACGGTGGTTCACGTAGGGCATGCCGACCCGCTCAGCCTCCTCGGCGATCGAGTCCTGGCACTGCTTCTTCGTGCCGACGAACAGGATCGAGCCGCCGCGCTCGGCGACGTTCCGCGCGAAGGCCGAGGCCTGCTCCGTCAGGTCGAGCGTCTGCTGCAGGTCGATGATGTAGATGCCCCCGCGCTCCGTGAAGATGAAGCGGCGCATCTTTGGGTTCCAGCGGCGGGTCTGGTGTCCGAAATGGACTCCGGACTCCAGGAGCTCTCGCATGGAGACGACGGACACTGGTCTTCCTCCTCGGTTCTTGGGGCTCGGTTGTTGCCGGCGGGAACGGATGGAACCGGGCACAGTGCCCGGCACCGCCACCCGCGTTCTTCCGCCGGGTCGGGTGCAGAAACTCGGAGCATTCTAGCCGACGCGTTCCCTACGCTGGGATCCGTGCACGGGGTCGTGAGGCTGTCCGCATGGGATCTGGCGGTCGAGTGCGTCGACGAGGCGCTCGCTGCCGGTGCCGTGCCCTCGCTGGAGCGGCTCGGACGCCTGGGTCAGCTGGGCTCTCTGCCCTCGTTCATCGCGGCGCTCGAGGAGGGCGACGACCCTCGCAGGCTGGCCGCCGAGTTCGCACGGGAGCGCGAAAGTCTCGGGCTCGCCCCCGCGGAGGTCACGGCGGAGCTGCTCGTGCTCGGGCGCGTGCTCGACCGGCACGGCGAGATCGAGGCGCGCGCGGCCGTCGACCGCTGTCTCGTGGGCTACGTGGAGAGGGCGACGGCCGAGCTCGCCGACAGCGCCCGGCGCGATCCCCTCACCGGCCTCCTCAATCACGGCGCCTTCCACGCACAGCTCTCGTTCGAGGCGGCGCGGGCGCGCCGATACCGCGGAAGCTTCGCGCTCGTCCTCTTCGACCTCGACCGGTTCAAGCAGACGAACGACCGGCACGGCCATCAGGAGGGCGACCGGCTGCTGCGCGCCTTCGCCGCGGCTCTCTCGGGCACCCTCCGCGAGACGGACGTCGCCGGGCGGGTGGGCGGCGACGAGTTCGCAGCGATCCTGCCCACGGCCGGCCCGGCCGATGTGGACGCGTTCGTCTCCCGGCTCCGGCTCAGGCTTCCCGAGGGCCTCTCCGTCAGCGCCGGCGCCGCTCACGTGCCGGCCGAGGGCCCGGCCGTCGAGCAGCTGCTCGAGACGGCCGACCGGCGGCTCTACTCCGACAAGACGGCCAGGGCCGCGTAGTCTCGAACGCCCGGCGGCCTGCCCCGTCCGGCCACGCCCCGGGGCCTGTCCCCGGACGCGGCCAGGTGCCTGGCACCGGGACGTGGCCGAAGGGGACGGTAACGACGGCTAGAGAACCTTCTCGACGCTGTTCGTCTTGTCCGACTTGTCCTTGCGGGCGCGATCGGTGCCCGCGCCACCCTTGACGGTGGTCTCCTTGACGCCGTCGCGGGCGAGGAGCGTGTCGTTGCCGTCGCCGCCGTTGAACTTGTCCTTGGCCGAGCCGCCGGTGAGCCTGTCGTTGCCGGTTCCCCCGCAGATGACGTCCCTGCCGCCGTTGCCGTCGATCTTGTCGTTGCCCCCGAGACCCACGATCACGTCGGCGCCCGAGCCGCCGTTGATCGTGTTCGCGGCGGCGGTGCCGACCTTCGTGGCCGCCCGCCCGAGGCACGTCGGGGTGGCCGTCCCGTAGACGACAAGCTCGGCCAGGTCCATGTACTGCGCGTCGCCGTGGTTCGAGGTGATGGTGAAGCGGACGTACCGCACGGCCTTGCGCAGCGAGATCGGGACTGCGTTGAGCTGGTGCGCCTGGCCCAGGGTGAAGGACCCGGTCTTCACGACCGTCCACGAACCGCTCGCCGCGGTCTTCGACGTCTCGATCTTGTACCCCTGGGCCGAGGCGCTGTCCGGATCGCCGCAGATCGCTCCCGGATCGACCGCGAACGAGCTGACGTCGACGTAGGCGGACAGCTTGACCGTGATCGATCGTGCTCCGGTCGGTGGGATGTTCGGCCTGATGGTGGACCAGCCCGTTCCCTGGGACTGGTCGATCGCGTGTGCGGGCCCGCAGCCGTATGCCGTGAAGTTCGGCCCCGTGAACGCGTGGATGCGACCACCGCCGTCGTAGGCGGCCCAGTCGCGCCGGACGACGAAGTCGGCGACGCTCTCCGTGTCGGCGACGATGCCGACGTTCGAGCTGACGTCGCGGTCGTACCCGGTCTTCGAGGCGACGACCTGGGGGTAGGTTCCCACGGGCACGCCGGCGATCGCGTACTGGCCGAGCGCGTCCGTCGTGTCGGAGAGCTCGAGGCCGGCGAAGCCGACCTTGACGCCCGCGAGCGGCTGCCCGGTGTCCTCGTCCGTCACCACGCCCGCGAGGGAGCCGACGCCGTCGGCCGGGTCGGGCGGGAGCGCGAAGCTCTCGATCGGCGCGGTGTCGTCGGCGTCCTCGGTCGCCGCGAAGAACCCCATCCCACGACCCGCGAAGACCTGCCAGATCGTCGCCTCGCGGTCAGCACGGCCGCCGAGGATGCCCACTTGGTTGGCCTGCAGAATCGCGTTTCGCATGTCGAGGAAGGACGGGTTCCGGGGCGAGAGGCGCATGGCCTCGGTGACGAGGAAGCGGGTGTCGCCGACTCCGACCGCCTGCCGCAAGGCCCAGAGGGTCTGCGCCCAGATCTCGCCGTCGGCGTGCACCTCGGGGCCGCCGGACCAGATCCGGCCCATGTCCCCGTACGTGTAGCCGCCCTGGCTGCCGGTCGAGTCCCCGCCGGGGCAGGCGGACGTCGCGGGCGCGACGAGGCAGTCGAGGCCCTCCGTTCGCAGGGTGGGCCGGTTGTTCCCGACGTAGCGGTCGAGCTTGACGTCGCCGGCCGCGCCCGTGTTCGGGGCAAAGCCCTCGCCGACCAGGAAGTCCATCGCGTACCAGTCGCTCCACGCCTCTCCCATGGCGCCGGACTGGAAGGAGTCGAGCGCCCCCCAGCCGTCGGCGTAGGTGATCAGGCGGTTGGAGAGGCCGTGCGCGTACTCGTGGTAGACGACGGTCGCGTCGTCCCCTCCGTTCACGTCCGGAGTCGGGTCCGTGTTGATGTTCCCGGTGAACGAGGTGAACAGGTACATCTGCATGATCGGGGAGTGCCCGTCGGGCGGCGTGAACATGTTCGCGTTGTTCACGTGGTTGACGTTCGGCATGTGCAGGCCGAGGAACTGGCCGGCGGCGCCCGTGTCGGCCCCGTCGCCCGCGTGGGCGACGACCTTGTCCCCCCCTTCGAAGTTCTGCGTCGTCCACGCGATGTCCGGGTCGTCCTGCAGGTGATCGTGGAAGCGGTTGACGAAGTAGAAGACCTGGATCGCGTTCTGGCGCCGGTTCACGTACCAGCCGGGCGGCTGCGGGAAGGGGCCGTTGTCCGTGCTGTCCCAGGAGCACCTGCTCGTGTACGTCGGCGCGCAGAGCCCGGCGGCGTGGGTGTAGTCGTTGAAGCTCCACGAGAGCGTGGGGTCCGTCTCCTCGTTCCCGCCGACGCCGCTGGACGAATCGGAGGCGTCGTTGTCGTTCCAGTCGGAGAAGACGCGCGTGTTCGGCCCGTTCAGCGTCTCCGCGCTCGCCGAGAGCCAGCCGAGCGCGGTGAAGTCCTGGGAGACCTGAGCCCCGCCCGAGGGCGCGCCGGGGTAGTAGTCCCAGGCCAGGCCGCTGACCTCCTCGACCTTGTTCTCGCTCCGGAGGACCTCCCCGCTCGCGGCGTCCACGAGCGACGCGTACACCTCGTCGGAGTCGGCAGCCGCCGTCACACGCCAGGCGAGGCGAACGCCCCTGCCCGTGTTGACGAGGACGAGGGCGGCGCTGTGCCCGCCGGCGAAGCGCGTCGACTGCGTGAGCCCACGGGGGGAGGCGAGACGGCGCGGTGCGCGCGGGGCGGGATGGCCCTCGGCCTGGAGCGCGGAGGCGACCGCCTCCCCGCCGCTGACTGCGAGAGCGTCGGCCGGCAGCTCGAGGTCCGGGAGCGGCGAGCCGAGGACGTTGACGATCCTCCCGTCGCTCGTCACGCTCGCCCGCAGGTCGTTCTCGAACGCGGGGATCCCTCCGGCTTCCTGGGCCCAGAGGAGATGGCGGACGCCGAAGACGTCGGTCTCGTCACGGACGATGCGCAAGCCCGCAAGGTCGTCCTCGTCGAGCCCGAAGACGCTCTCGTTGGCCCGGACGTACTCGAGGACGATGTCCACGGCGTCTCCGCCTGCCGGCTCCGTGAGAAACCCGTCCAGGCGGGCGACGACGCGCGGCGTCCCTGTCAGCGGATCGAGGTCGACGACGCCCTGGAGCCCCAGCGAGGCGCGGAGCGACTCGTCGGGCGCGGCGGCAGGCGTGCCGGCAGCCGTCGCGGCCGAGAGGCTGACGACGAGCAGCGACGCCAGGGTCGCTGCAGGCACACGAAGACGACGGGGCGGCTGCAGAGTAGTCACGGGCTGTGAACCCCAGACTGACGCTAGCCCCGGTCAGCGCCAGGGGCGTCCCCCGTTCGAGCCATGTCCAGCGCCCGCGCCAGGTCCGGCGGGAGCGGCGAGGCGACGTCGATCTTCTCGTCCGCCAGCGGATGCGGGAAGGCGAGCCGCGCCGCGTGCAGGAACTGACGCTCGAGACCGAGGTCGCCGGGAACGCCGTAGGTCGGGTCCCCCGAGACGGGCAGGTCGATGGCCGCGAGGTGGACGCGAATCTGGTGCGTCCTCCCGGTCTGGAGCCGTGCCTGCAGGAGCGCGTGCCGGGGGAGCAGCTCGAGCGCCTCGAACCCGGTGACCGCCTCGCGGGGCGTCGCGGTGTCGAGCGAGTGGCGCGTCGGATCGCGGCGGTCGCGGCCGATCGGCGCTTCGATCCTGCCCGCGCGCGAGCGCGGGTGCCCGCGCACGAGGACGAGGTAGTCGCGCACGAGCTCACGCCGGCGCAGGAGCCGCTGCAGCCGGCGATGCGCGTCGTCCGAGCGCGCAACCACGAGCAGGCCCGACGTGTCCCGATCGAGCCGGTGGACGATACCCGGCCGCCCGGGCTCCTCTCCTCCTGCGATCGCGTGCGAGAGGAGGCCGTGGACCAGCGTGCCGTGCCCGTGACCCGACGAGGGATGGACGACGACGCCGGCCGGCTTGTCCACGACGAGCAGATGCTCGTCCTCGTAGGCGATGCGGAGCCCTTCCACCGGCTCGGGCGCGAGCGCAGTCTCGCGCCGCTCCGGGACCTCGAGCTCGACTTCCTCCCCGCCCTCCAGCCGGTGGCTCTTCGTACGCCGGGCGCCGTCGACGAGCACGGCGCCGTCGCTCACGAGCCGCTCGGCGGCCGCCCGAGAGCCGACGCCCTCACAGGTTGCGAGAAAGCGATCGAGCCGCTCGCCGGCCGCCTCAGGCGGCACGACCAGCCTTAGAGCCCGAACCACGATGAAGCCTTGAGCCGCCGCAACGCCCTGGGCGGCGCGCTGCGGCGTCCTCGGTTATGCCCGTAGCCTCCGGCTACGAGCGCGCCCTGCGTCCTTGCATCGCACTCACCCAGGACGCCGCAGCGACGAAGCGTCATCCTGCTTCGAGCTCGGATTCATCCCGTCGTCTTGGGAGCCGTGCGGCGGAGGCGGGGCTGACGCTCGGCCGAGACGAGCGCCACCAGCAGGATCGCGACGCCGACGACGATGAACGAGTCGGCGAGGTTGAACGCGGGCCAGAAGCGCAGGTCGAGGAAGTCGGTCACGTGCCCGAGCCGAAGCCGGTCGATGAGGTTGGCGATGCTGCCGCCGACGAGCAGGCCCAACGCGACCGGGAGCACGGGATGCCGCGCGCCGGAACGGGCGAAGTAGAAGAGCATCCACCCGACGGCGGCGGCGGTGAGGATGGTCACGGCCGTCGCCCAGCTGGAGAGGAGCCCGAACGCGATGCCAGGGTTCGTGACATGGCGGATCTCGAGGGGCCCGACGACGTGGACGGACTCCCCGAGCTCGAGCTGGCTGACGACGATCTGCTTCGTCACCTGGTCGGCGACGATGGCGGCGAACGCCACGGTCAGCAGGCCGAACCAGTGGAACGGGGTCGCCGACAGCGACCGCTCGACCATCGAGATCGGCACGCGTCCGTCCGTGGCCGATCCGACGCGAACGTCGATCAGCCTCGCCGACGGGTTGACTAGGCCCTCTCGGCGAGACGCTGGCAGTCGATACACCTCGTTGCGTACGGGAGGGCCTCGAGCCGCTCTTCGGCGATCTGCTTGCCGCAGCGCACGCAGCTTCCGAACGTCCCGCTCTCGATTCGGTCGAGCGCCTCGTTGATGCCGCTCAGCACGTGCTCGGAGTTCTCCTCGAGCGTGTAGTCGATCTCGCGGTTGAGGGTCGCGGTGGCCGAGTCGGCGAGGTGGTTGTCGTACGTCTCCTCCTCGGTCTCGTCCTCCAGCGACCCCGAGTTCGCCTCGTGCAGGTTCTCGACCGTCAGCGTGACCCGGTCACGCTCGTCGAGGAGCATCTTGCGGAAGCGCTCGGTGTCCACTCACCGAGTATATCCGCCGGTCCGGCGACCTCCTGAGGGGATCAATCGGCGTCGAGAACGCTTCGCCCGGACGCGTCCGAGACCGCGACGGGCTCGCCCTGCAGGCGTTCCAGCGCGGAGGCGAGGAAGGCCCTGAACTCGGCGCGAACGTCGGTCTCGAGCGCGCGGAGGCGGCGGATCTCGTCCCGGACGCGCTGCTCCTCGGCCTCGGCCGAGGCGGCGATCTCCCTCGCCTTGGCCCGCGCCTCCTCGACGATCAGGTCGGCCTCGTGGTGCGCCCGAGCCCGGAGCTCGTCGGCCATCCGCTCGGCCGACAGCAAGGTGTTCCGAAGAGCATCCTCGATCTCCCGCTGGCGCTGGAGCTCGCCTTCCAGCTGCTCGATCTCGTCCCGAAGGTCGGCGCGATCGCGCCAGACGTCCTCGTAGCTCGAGGCGATGTCGTCGAGCAGGCGGTCGACGCCCGGACGCTCGTACCCGAGCGGGCGCCGGCCGATCTTGACGTGACGGATCTCGACAGGGGTGAGCGACATCCCGGCGAGTCCTTTCGCCGCCCGGCGGCCGTTTCCTACAGGGCGTCGAGGCCGGTCTGGATGAGGGAGCGGACGATCGTGAGCACGATGATCGCCACGATCGGCGAGAGGTCGAGGCCCAGGCCGCCCATGTTGAGCTGCGGGATGAAGCGCCGAAAGAGGCGCAGGTAGGGGTTGACGACGTCGTAGAGGAACCGCTGCACCCGGTTCAGCGTCGTGTTGTACGGGAGCGGCAACCACGACGTGATGATGTAGGCGAGGATGCAGATCAGGTAGACGTAGTAGAGGGCGTCGACGAAGCCCTTCGCCGTCGAGATCGTGTCCGCGAGAAGCATCGCCGGGGGAAACCTACCGCCCCAGGAGGATCGAGTCCCAACCGGGGTTCCTGAACTCGAAGCAGAATGACGCTTCGTCGGCGCGGCGTTCTGGGTGAGTGCGATGCAAGAACGCAGGGCGCGTTCGTAGCCGGAGGCTACGGGCGCAACCGAGGACGCCGCAGCGCGCCGCCCGGGGCGTCGCGACGGCACAAGGCTTCATTTTGGTTCGAGCTCTAAGCCTGGTTGAAGAAGCCGCGGTCGATGAGGCGGGCGCGCTCCTCCGCCGAGACCTCGACGTCGCGCGGCGTCAGCAGGAAGACCTTGTCCGCCACGCGCTGCATGCTCCCGCTGAGCGCGTACGTCAGGCCGCTCGAGAAGTCGATGAGGCGCTTCGAGAGCTCGGGGTCCGCGCTCTGCAGGTTGACGATCACCGGCACCGAGTCCTTGAACTTGTCGGCGATCGACTGGGCGTCGTTGAAGCTTCTCGGGACGACGAGGTGCACCTTGACCGCCGCTCCGGAGACGGCCTCCAGCCGGCGGCTGCTCGGAGCCCGCGCGACGGCCGTCTGGGCGCCGGCCTGTGCCTCCGGATCCGACCAGTCGTCGAACTCCTCACGCTGGCGGGCCGCCCGCGGATTGAGACGGCGGACATTCTGGCGGTCGCGGTCGTAGGTGCGATCCAGCTCCTCCTCCGCCGCGTAGGCCTCCTCGTCCCAGTACTCGTCCTCCTCGACGATGCCGAAGTAGACGAGCGCCCGGCTCCAGACGTCTCCGAGTCCCATTTCGACGCTAGACGATACTAGCCGTACAGAACGGAGCCCACTCGCACGAGGGTGGCGCCCTCCTCGACGCCCACACGGTAGTCCTGGGACGTTCCCATGGAGAGCTGCTCCAGGCCGTGCTCGGAGGCCAGCTCGCGGAGCCGGCGGAAGTACGGGCGCGAGGCCTCCGGGTCGTCCGCGAGCGGGGGCATCGTCATCAGTCCCCGGACGTCCACGCCCAGCTCGCGGACCTCGGCCACGAAGGGGGCCAGAGCCTGCGGCGCGACGCCGGACTTCGACTCCTCGCCCGAGAGGTTGACCTCGACGAGCGCGGGGACGGTCAGGCGACCGGCCGCCGAGATGCTCGACAGCGAGTGGCAGAGCTCGCAGAGCGCCGAGACGTCGCGCGCCTTGCGCGACTGCAGGTGGCCGATGAAGTGCCAGCGGAAGGCCTCGCCGTAGCGAGCGTGCTTGGCGGCGAGATCCTGCAGGCGGTTCTCTCCGACCACCTCGACGCCCGCCTCCGCAAGGACGGCGAGCTCGTCGACCGAGACGTACTTCGTCGCCGCGACGACCGTAACGTCGGGCCCGACCTCTTCGCGGATCCGCGCGTAGTTCGCGCGGATCCGCGACCCGCTAGCGGAGAGCGGCAACGATTCCCTGGCGGCCCGTGCGGCCCCGGTCGCGGCGGTGCGAGAAGAAGAGCTCCTCCTCGCAGGAGGTGCAGAGGCCCACCCGCTCCACCGAGACGCAGCCGGCCGCGCGGAGCGCGCGCTCGGCCGCCGCCGGAAGGTCGAGGCTCCGCCCGACGACCACCTCGTCTCCGAAGCGCTCCCGGAAGGGCGCCGCCACCTCGTCGCCGACCTCGTAGCAGCACGGCCCGACCCCCGGCCCGACCGCCGCGGCGAGCGCCCCGCCGCCGAGCGCCGCGGCGCCGGCCTCGACGATGCCGCCGAGGAGGCCCCGCCAGCCGGCGTGCAGCACGGCCACGGCCGGGCTCCCGTTCGTCCGCGTGATCGCGATGGGGAGGCAGTCCGCCGTCAGCAGCATGACCGCGCGCCCTGGCTCGTCGGTCCAGAGGCCGTCGCAGCGCTCGAACTCGAGCCCGGGCGTGACGATGCCCCGCCCGTCGGCCTTGACCACCTCGGCGCTGTGGAACTGCCACCCCATCGTCGCCGTCTCCGGATCGACGCCGACCTCGGCGCAGAGCCGCCTGCGGTTCTCGTGGACGTTCTCCGGCTCGTCGTCCGTGTAGACGCCGAGGTTCAGCGACGCGAACGCACCCTCGCTGACCCCGCCGAGCCGCGTCGAGAACGCCACGCTGTACGGACCGGGCGCCTCCCACTCGAAGAGCGTCATGCCGTCACGATATTGACCATGACGCGCGTGGTCTCGTCGAGGACGTCCGAGAACACGTTCCAGAACTGGTCGTTGAAGACGAAGATCACGGCGAAGAGCGCGATCATGCCCACCTGGTCGAGCTGGGACCAGCGCGCGTGGAGGGCACGCGGCATCACCGCGGCGACGATGCGAGAGCCGTCGAGCGGCGGAATCGGGATCAGATTGAAGACTCCGAGCACGACGTTGACCTCGAACGCGCGGATCACGACCTCCTGCAGGGTGCCGTCGAGGTTGCCGTGGATCAGCCAGGCGACGCAGCCGAGCGCGAGCAGCAGGTTCGTCGCCGGCCCGGCCACGGCCACGAGGGCCATGTCGATCTGGGGCCGGCGAAAGGAGCGGGGATTCACCATGACCGGCTTCGCCCAGCCGAAGATGAAGCTGGAGACGAGCGCGGTGATCACGAACATCGCCGTCCCGAGCGGATCGAGATGGACGATCGGGTTGAGGCTGAGCCGGCCGTCCGCGCGCGGCGACGGGTCGCCGAGCCAGGTCGCGACGTAGGCGTGGGCGAGCTCGTGCAGCACGAGGCTCACGAGCAGGAAAGGCAGCAGCCAGACGAAGATCTCGACGCTCAGGAGCGGTCCTCCAGCGCGCGGACGGGAGACGCGATCAGCTCACGCGCGGCAGCAAGCTCGGCCTCGCGACCTTCGACCTCTCCGTTGAGCTTGCGCCGCAGCACCTCCTCGAGCACCACGCCCACCTGAGGAGACTCGCCCAGGCCGAGCTCGGCCAGGTCCGCGCCCGAGATCTCCAGGTGAACGTCCCGCAGCTCTTCGAAGTAGCGCTCGAGCCGCGCGCGCACGTCGTCGCCGGCGCCCGCCATCGCGAGGAGAAGCCCGTCAGGGTCGTGCGGCTCCGCGAGGGCCCGCAACGCGGCGGGCTCGTCCGTGGCCGCCACCACCTCGCGAAGGCGCGGGGCCACGGTGACCGCGTCGGCGATCCGGTCGGCGTCGCGGCGGCGCAGCCGCAGTCGCTCGAACCAGCTGTAGAGCTCGTCCGGAGGGAGGCGCCGGGCGAGCGCCGCCAGCCGGGGCCGCCAGAGCGGCGTTTCCGGGGCGAAGCGCTGCCGCAGCTCGTCGAGCTCGGCGACCAGCTCCACCGCGTCCTCGTCCGCGGCCAGATGTGGGTGGATCGCCTGGTCGAGCCGCAGCTCGCCGAGGCGGCGAAGGGTGCCGGCGACCTCCTCCTCGGAGAGCAGCGCCTCCAGCTCGTCGCGGAGCCGCGCCGAGGAGAGCTCGCCGACGAGCTCCATCTCCACGCAGGCGCGTGCCAGGCCCTGCGTGTGCGACTCCATCCGAAAGCCGTACCGATTCTCGTAGCGCAGAGCCCGGAAGAGCCGCGTCGGATCGTCGATGAAGGAGAGGTTGTGGAGCACGCGGACGACGCGCTCCTCGAGATCGCGCAGCCCGCCGAAGAAGTCCACGAGCCGCCCGAAGTCCTCGCCCTTCAGGGAGACGGCGAGCGCGTTGATCGTGAAGTCGCGCCGGTAGAGGTCCTCGCGGATGGATGCTTGCTCGACCGCCGGCAGCGCCCCCGGATAGTCGTAGAACTCGGTGCGCGCCGTGGCCACGTCGATCCGGCCGCCGTCGTGCAGGACGACCGCCGTGCCGAACTTGTCGTGCGGGACGACGCGGCCGCCGAGCGCCGTGGCCAGGCTGCGCCCGAAGGCGATGCCGTCGCCCTCGACCGCGATGTCGACGTCGAAGCTGGGCTCGTCCATGAGGAGATCGCGCACGGCCCCGCCCACGAGGTAGACGCCCTCGAAGCCCTCCCCGACCGCCTGCACGGCCTCGAAGACCCGCTCGAGGCCCGGAAGCGCGAGCAGGCGTTGCCGCAGGTCGTGCCCCTCCTCCGGCTCGTGCCGGGCCGGAGGCTCGCCGAGCGCCTGGAGGAGGTCGCTGCGGGCGACCACACCGACGACCTCGTCCCCACGCAGGACGGCGACCCGGCCCGCGTCGGAGCTTCGGAGCAGCCGGGTCAGCTCCGGCAGCGGGGTGTCCTCGCTGCAGGTCACCACCTCGCTGCTCATGACGCTCTTGACCGGCGCGTGCGAGAGGCCGTGGGCGATCGCCTGGTCGAGGTGCTCGCGGGTGACGTGGCCGGCGAGGTGCCCTTCGTCCCCGACGAGGATCCCGCTCTGCCGGTGGCGCTGACAGACGACCATCGCCTCGGAGACGGGGCTCTCGGGGCCGACGAAGCGCGCCGGGCGGGACATGATCTCGGCAGCGGTCGGCAGCGGGCGAGCAGCTCCCGGAAGCGCGGCGAGAACCAGCTCGCGCGCCTCGGCGAGCGGCCCGCGGTGCACGGCCGAGGCGGCCTGCTGGTGGCCTCCGCCGCCGAGCGCGGCGGCGATCGCGGCGGCGTCCAGCTCGGGCAGGCGCGTGCGCACGACGCAGAAGACGCGCCCGTCCATCTCCACCAGGCAGACGAGGGCGAGCGCGTCGGTGAGGTCGACGATCTTGTGGGCGAGGTTCGAGACCCCGTCCACGTAGACCGGCCACGAGACGGAGGCGAGGAGCACCTCGAGGCCGGCGACCGACTCCGCCTCGAGCGCCGACACGAGCGCGTCGAGAAGCGCGCGCTCCTCTTCGGAGAGCGGCGAGCGCAGGTACTGCGCGACGGCCTCCTGACGGGCGCCGTGGCGCAGGCACCACGCGAGGGCCTCTGCATCCCGCACGCCGACGCCGGGATACCCGAGCGAGCCGGTGTCCTCGTGGATGCCGAGCGCGAAGACGGTCGCCTCGAGCGGCGTGACCGCGAGCTCGCGCTCGGCCAGGATGCCGACCATCGTCGTCGTCAGCGCCCCGTCCTCCGAGAGCACGAGGTTCTCGGGCCTCACCCAGTCGGGCGCCTCTCCCGCGTGGTGGTCGAAGACGACGACCTCGACGCCGGGAGCACGCGCGACGCGCTCGTACTCGCCCAGGCGCTCCGGGTGCACGGTCTCGACGACGATGAGCCTCCGGATCGAGGCCGGGTCCAGCCGGCCCGGCTCCAGCAGCGCGAGCTCGTCGGCGTGGAGGCGGTAGAACTCCCTGACGTTCCGGTTCAGGGAGCCGGAGAGCGCGATCGCGGCGCCGGGATACAGCCGCCGAGCGGCGAGCATGGCGCCCAGCGCATCGAAATCCGTGTTCGTGTGCGAGACGATGACGTCCACGAACCAAGATTAGACTCGAAGGGGTCGTATCCCCCCTTCGGAGGATGCGCCGCAGGCGGCCTCGATCCACCGTGCTCTGGGGGTCCGCCACCACATTGCCTCGAACATCACGCCTCGTCCTCGCCGTGCTCGCCGCCGCGCTCGTCCTCGTCGCGCCCGCGGCGACGGCGCCCGTGGCACCGGTGCTCACCTCACCGGACGACGACGACACGACGACTTCCCTCCCTGCGTTCAAGTGGGATGCCGTCGCGGACGCGGCCACCTACGAGTTCGAGCTTGCCGGCGACCCGGGCTTCAACTCGCCGATCCTCAACCAGACGACGAAGAACACGCGCGCGACTGCGAAGGACGTCGTCGCCAACGGGACCTACTTCTGGCGGGTACGCGGCGTGACAGGCACCGGCGCGCTCGGAGCCTGGTCGGAGGTGCGGTCGTTCGACCTCGCGTGGACAGCGCAGCCGTCACTCCTCGCGCCGACTGACGGCGCGACGATCACGTACCCGAGCCAGGCCCTCGAGCTCAACTGGAGCATCGTCCCGGGGGCGGCGAAGTACCTCGTCAAGGTGGCCACCGACCCGGCGCTCGGCTCGCTCGTGTGGGGCGAGCCGTTCGAGACGGCCGCGACCTCCTTCACGCTCAACGACCCACTCGCGCCCGGGACCTACTACTGGAACGTCACGCCGCTGGACGCGGAGGACCATCAGGGCGGGCCGTCCACGGTCGCGTCCTTCACCTGGTCCTGGCCCTCCGAGACCACGCCGGATGTGACCGATCAGGTCGCCGCGCCGGAGGTCTTCGACCCGCGCTTCTCCTGGGATCTCGTCGAGGGGGCGGCGGGCTACGAGGTCGAGGTCAACTTCTCCTCCGACTGGACGGAGAGCTCGAAGGTCTGCTGCGACCCGATCAAGGGACAGATCTCGACGCTCGGAACCTCGCTCTCGCCCCAGGAGATCCTCGCCAACAACACGTACTACTGGCGCGTGCGGGCGATCGACCCGAGCAACAACGCCGGGGTCTGGAACGAGGGCCCAACCTTCATCAAGACCTTCGACAACGTTCCGCCGGTCACCGCTCCGAGCATCAAGAACCTGCGGATGCGCGACAACCTCGCCGACCCCGCGACCGACGCCGACACCGGCACGGCCGTCGTCGACACCGGCGTGCCCATCGTCACCTGGGATCCCGTTCCGGGAGCGTCCAGCTACCAGGTCAACATCACGGCGCACGAGGACGGCGCCTGCGACTGGACACAGGCGATTTGGCAGAACACCCCGACGACCCTCACCGCCTGGACGCCCCTCGGCTGGGCAGGGCCGGCGGGCGATCCCTACCCGTCCATCACGATCGCGGACGACCTCAACAAGGCGCTCATGACCGGCGCGTCCTACTGCGTGCGCGTGCGGGCGATCGACCGCTCCTCCCCATCGTCGGGTGCGTCCGTCGTGTTCGGCGACTGGAGCTACCTCTCCGCAAGCAACGAGCCGGGCTTCCTCTGGACCGGGCCGCCGGCCTCCACGTCCTGCAGCCCCTGCCAGATGCCGGGCTCCGCGTACAACGCACCGCTCACCGGCACCTCGGTCGGGGAGATGCCCCTTTTCACCTGGGACGAGGTGCCCGGGGCCGAGAGCTACTACGTGCTCGTCTCGCGCGACGCCAACTTCACGACCATCATCGACTACGCCTACACCCGCATCCCCGCCTACGCCCCCCGCCGCAGCCCGTCGCAGTCGATCGGCTACGCGGACGAGACGACCCTCTACTACTGGGCGGTCCTCCCGGCCAATGGCGCCGACGGGAGCGGAGTCGCCACGGACCCGCTCTCGAGCAGCCCGCAGAGCTTCACGAAGCAGTCCACCCCACCGACGCTCGAGAGCCCGATCGACGACGAAGCCGTGAACACTCCGGCCACGGAGTTCCAGTGGTCACCGGTCTTCGGCGCGCGCCGCTACCGCGTCCAGGTCGCCCAGAACCCCACCTTCTCGAACCCGATCGACGACATCGTCACGGACTCGACGGCGTACACGAGCAACACGACCTATCCGTCCGACACGACGCTCTACTGGCGCGTGCGGGCCGACGCCGAGAACGGCACGACCACCATGGTCGCCCTCACGTGGTCGGAGACCGGGACGTTCACGAAGCAGCTGCCGAAGCCCGTCCTCGACCCGGGCAACCCGACGAGCGGATCGCTCCTGCCGACCATTCGCTGGAACACCGTGCCCGGCGCGGTCTCCTACGACGTCCACCTGGTCGAGCCCGACGGCGACACGTCGACCTTCACCAACATCCCGGCGCCCGCTGGGACGTTCACGAAGCTCACCGGCGTCGGCGTCGCGACCTGGCAGGTGCGCGCGAACTTCCCCACCGACTCGAGCGCTGTCGTCCACGGCCCCTACTCGCTGACCGGGACGTTCACGCACACGATCCCGCAGCCCGCCAACCCCGGCGAGGAGGTCGGGGACCGCCGCCTGCTCTTCGGCTGGGACCCGCGTCCCCGGGCCGACCACTACCGCGTCCAGGTCTCCACCAGAGCCGACTTCCTCACCACGGTCGAGAACGTGAACACGGAGACCACCGGGTACGCGCCGCTCCTCACGAGCGGGGCCTACGCGCCGGGCGGTACGTTCTACTGGCGCGTCGCCGTGGTGGACACGGACACGAACACCGGCGACTTCACCGCCGCTCGCTCCTTCACGCTCCCGCCGGTCACCGATCCCGGCGGCGGCGGCGGCGGGCCCACCGTCCAGGAGTTCAAGGTCCTGTCGACCGGCTACCCGGTCAAGGGCAAGCGGAAGACGATCACCCTGACCGTCCGAAACGGGAGCTTCCAGCCCGTCGCGAACGCCAACGTGCGCGTCTCCGGCGCGGGCGTCAACGCGGTGACGAAGACGACGGGCGCGGGTGGCGGCGTGACCTTCAAGGTGCGCGCGAAGCGCTACCCGGGCAAGGTCACCTTCAAAATCACGAAGACCGGCTTCGAGACCGCGTACCACAAGAAGACCGTCCGGCCGGCCTAGCCCGCGGCGCGTCCAAGCAACAGACTGTTACTTGCGGGCGACGACGGCGACCTCGATGCGCGCCCCCGAGGGCAGCGCGGCGATCTGGACGGTCGCGCGCGCGGGGTAGGGCTCCGAGAGGTGGCTCGCGTAGACCTCGTTCATCGCTTGGAAGTCCTGCAGGTCGATGAGGTAGATCGAGGTCATGACGACGTCGTCGAGGCTGCATCCCGCCTCGGCGAGGATCGCCGAGAGGTTGTTCATCACCTGCGCGGTCTGCGCGACGATGCCGCCCTCGACCACGTGGCCCTGCTCCGGGTCGATGCCCAGCTGGCCGGAGACGAACACCAGGTCGCCGGCGACGATTCCCTGCGAGTAGGGCGCCCCCTCGAACGGCGCCGGGGCGCTCTCGGTCCTCACTGCACGCTTGTCGCTCACGCTGCCTCCACCCTTTCGATGCTCGCGCCGAGCGCGCGCAGGCGCTCGTCGATGCGTTCGTAGCCGCGGTCGATCTGCCCGATGTTCCCGATCGTGGAGCGCCCTTCCGCGCAGAGGCCCGCGATCAGCATCGCCATCCCGGCGCGGATGTCCGGGCTCTCCATCCGCTCCCCGTACAGCCGCGTCGGCCCGTTCACGACCGCGCGGTGCGGGTCGCAGAGAATGATCCTGGCGCCCATCGTCACCAGCTTGTCCACGAAGAAGAGCCGGTTCTCGAACATCTTCTCGAAGATGAGCACGGTGCCGCTGGCCTGCGTCGCCACCGCGAGCGCGATCGAGGTCAGGTCGGCGGGGAAGGCCGGCCAGGGGCCGTCCTCGATCTTCGGGATCTGCGCGCCGAGGTCGTCCTGGATGACGAGCTCCTGCCCCCCCGGCACCCGCACGGTGCCGTTCTCGGCGTGCCAGGTCATCCCGAGGCGCTCGAACCCGTGCCAGACGCCGACCATGTGCTCGGGGACGACGTCCTCGATCACGATCTCCCCCTCCGTCACCGCGCCGAGGCCGACGAAGCTCGCCACCTCGATGTGATCGGGGCAGATGCGCCACTCCCCGCCGCTCAGGCGGTCGACGCCGCGGACGACGAGCACGTTGGAGCCGATGCCGTCGATGCGTGCGCCCAGCGCGACGAGAAAGCGGCAGAGATCCTGGACGTGCGGCTCGCAGGCGGCGTTGACGATCGTGGTCTCGCCGGACGCCAACGCGGCTGCCATCACGGCGTTCTCCGTGCCGGTCACCGACGCCTCGTCGAGGAAGACCTCCGTCCCCACGAGCCCCTTTGCCTTCAGGTGCAGCCGCCGCTCGGCGGTGATCTCCGCGCCGAGGCGCGCCAGGGCGTGAATGTGCGTGTCGAGCCGCCGCCTGCCGATCACGTCCCCTCCCGGCGGGGGCACGATGGCTTCGCCCCAGCGGGCGACCAGCGGCCCGGCCAGGAGGATCGAGGCCCGGATCCGGGTGCAGAGCTCCGCGTCCAGCTCGACCTTCTTGACGTCCTCGGCGACGATTCGAACGACGCCGTCACCGCGCTGCTCGACCTCGACGCCGAGGTCGGCAACCAGCTCGAGCATCGCCTCGACGTCTCGGATCGCCGGCACGTTCGAGAGGGTGACCGGCTCGTCCGTCAGGAGCGAGGCCGCGATGATCGGCAGGGCGGCGTTCTTGTTCCCAGCCGCGCGGATCGACCCGTGGAGCGGGCGGCCGCCCTCGATGACGAAGGATTCCATCAGGGTGTCGGCGACAACGGTCTCAGGCACAGGTCTCGTTCGGGCTCGCAGGCCGAAGCGACCCGGGAGGCTATCCTAAACGCCCCGATGGACGTGACCCGCGACCGCGCCTGGGAGACGCTGACCCGCCATACGCAGAGCGAGGCGCTGCGGCGACACGCGCTCGCGGTCGAGGCCTGCGTCGGCTCCTACGCCCGCGAGAACGGCGAGGACGAGGAGCTCTGGCGTGCCGTCGCCCTGCTCCACGACTTCGACTACGAGATCCACCCCACCCTGGACGAGCATCCCCAAGACGGCGCCCCGATCCTGCGCGAGGAGGGGTGGCCGGACGAAGTCGTCGAGGCGGTCCTCTCCCACGCCGAGCACCTGGAGATGCCCAGGGACACCGCGCTGAAGAGGACGCTCTTCGCCTGTGACGAGCTGGCCGGGTTCGTGCACGCATGCGGGCTCGTCCGCCCGGACGGGATCGAGACCCTCGAGCCGAAGTCGGTGAAGAAGAAGCTGAAGCAGCCGTCGTTCGCGGCGGGAGTCCACCGGGACGAGGTCTACGCGGGCGCCGAGCTCCTCGGCCTCGAGCTCGACGACCACATTCGGAACGTGGTCGCGGCGATGCGGCCGATCGCCCCCGAGCTGGGGCTCCGCACCGAGGCGGCGTAGCTAATCGCTACGCCGCCAGGCGGGCCTGGGCGCGGCGCGCGAGCGCCTTCAGGTCGTCCGGCCGGACGCCGTCGGGCCGGCAGATGCCGGTGACCGACTGCAGGTATCGACCCGAGCGGACGAAGACCGAGACCAGCTCGAACCTCGCGCCGACGAGGTTGAACGTGGCAACCACGCCGGGCATCCCGCGGATTCCGGTCCGGAGCGACCGGACGCGGATGTCCGTCGGCGTCACCGCCGTCTCCTTCCCGAACGCCCTCGCGATCCCGTCGGCGAAGATCTCGCGGCCGGCGGCCTGCGCCACGAGCCTGTGAGCGGCCGCAGCCTGTCCTGCGTTCTCGTACACGGCCGTCCGAACCTGCAGCCGGATCAGGTGGGAGCTTCCGACCCTGACGTCCTCGAACGTGCGCTGGTAGCCCACGTAGCTGCGATCCGCGACCTCGCCCTCGTCCACGGCCGCCACTCCGGAACCGACGTCTTCGGCTGCCAGCGTCAGCTCGGGCAGCCGTCCTTCGGCCGCGGAGGGCGAGTCCGTCGCGGTGTCCTCTGTCTCCGGCGGCCCGACCGCGATGTCGCCGGCGAGAACCGCCTGGATCCGGCTGTCGAGCTTGACGGCCAGGGCGCGCGCCTCGCCCTGCGCGTCGTCGTCATCGGCCCTGACGACCGCAGCGACGGCGACGATCCGCGCCCGCCGGAAGACGACCGCGGTGAGGTGGAGCTTCTGCTTCCCGAGCGTCGAGGTCCCGAGGAGGCCTTCGGCCTCGTTTCCGACCGCGGTGACGTCGAAGGTCGACACGGCGGAGAGGGTGGAGCCGTCGTCCTGCTTGCCCTGGAAGCGCTCGAAGTCCCCGAGCTGCTTGTGCAGGTACTGGGCTGCGTAGACCGGGTCCTCCAGCAGCTCGATCTCGGTGCCGACGAGAAAGACGCCGCCACGTCGCTTCAGCGAGGCGAGGTCGCCGCCTGCGAAGTACGCCTTGTGCCCGGCCAGCCGTCCATCGCTTCGCAGGGACCTCTTCGTGTCGTTCGGGTCGAGCGTGCCCTCGGCGGCGTCGACGTTGTCGACCGCGCCGCTGTCCGGGGCCGGCTTCGTCCCCTGCGCGATCGTCCCCAGCTCGTCGCGCGGCAGCACCATCGCAGCTAGCTGCGGCTTCGTGATCGCCGGCTGCTCGGCAGGCTCGGCGGCCTTCTGCCCGCCGATGCTGCATCCAGCCAGCACGAGCGCACCGGCGAGAACCAGGCCCCGCAGAGATTGCGGCATTGAGTTCGCTTCGGCCGACTCGGACGGGAGCTAAAGCCCCCGAACGAGTCGTGTTTCTAGACAGGCGATCCTTCTGGGAGCCGCAAGATCGCGATCGTCGCGATGACGAGCAGCGTGACGCCAATACCTATCAGGGCGTATCGCACCGCTCGCAGTGCGAACTGGGTGCTGATGCCGACGAGGAAGAGCACGCTCGCGAGAATGACGGTCGTGCGAACGAAGTTGTCCGCTGTCTCCCCCGCTTCCCGACCCTCCTGGTAGAGGGCGTCGGCCTCGCGGTCGAGGGACCGGGCGAGCGCCTCCCCCTCCGGCTCGTACTGAGGCATCTGCTGCGGTCCCGGCGGCGCGTTCGGATTCGTGAACGGATCCGTGGCGAGCCACGCCTCGAACGCGACCCGGTACTCGGGCCGGAAGCGCTTTTCCGCCACGCGCATGTCGTTCTCGTCGTCGGCGATGTAGGCCGTGAACCAGGTGTTGAACATCGTGGCATCGCCGACGCGCAACGTCAGGGCCTCCTGGAATGCCCGGTTCGCCTCGGTCCGGGTGGCCGTCGCCTCCGCCAGCTTCAGGGAGGACTCGGTGTTCCACTTGGCCGCCGAGTAGCCGGACCAGGCGGCGACGATGGTGACGATCGAGAGCAGGACGGCTTCCAGGATCGAAACCAGCCGGTCGGGTTGGCCCTGGTCGCTTGCTCCGCCGTGCTTCGCGTGCGCGACGATGTCCCTTCCTACCTCGCTGGCCGAAAGGCCTTCCGGCACCGAGCCTCCTTCCGACGGGGCCGTCACCGACGTGACCGCTGCAAACGGTTGGGGAGACTATGCCCCATGAGCCGGTGACAGACGCCCGACTCGAGGCGGACGAGCGCGATCCGTCAGCTCATCGGCGAAGGCTGGCCGAGCCCTCGAACGAGTCGTTCGAGGTCGTCCTCGCTCGTCCAGTAGCCGCAGGAGGCGCGAACGAGGCCGGTGCCGGGGAGGTCGCGCACGACGACCCCCTGCTCGGCGAGTCGGTCGACCAGGGCCTCCGGCTCGTCGGCCCGCCAGGAGACCAGGGTCGCCTGGCCGGGCTCCGTGACCACGTCGGCGCCCTGCTCGAGGAGCAGCGCTCGGCAGCGCTCGGCGGCCTCTCGGGCTCGAGCGAAGCGCTCCTCTCCGGCCTCTGCCGCGAATGCGAGTGACGCGAGCAGCCCGGCGATCGACGCGGGCGGCGTCCACGACCCCTCGAAGCGAACGGCCCCGTCGCGGAGCTCGTAGTCGGGAAGCTTCCAGGAGAAGTAGGAGGGGAACGCAACGCGGCAGTCGTCGAGCCGGTCCCGGGCGACGTAGAGCGCCCCCGTCGCGGCCGGGCCCAGGAGCCACTTCTGAGCCGACACCGTGTAGTAGTCGGCGCCGAGCTCCTCGACGGCGACGGGGATGGCGCCGGCGCCCTGCGCCCCGTCGACCAGCACGGGGACGCCGTGCCCGGCCAGCTCACGCACCGGCAGGACCGCCCCGTCGAGCCACGAGACGTGGGAGATGCCGATGAGGCGGGTACGCGGAGAGATCTGAGCCTGGATCGCCGGCAGGAGCCCGGCGGCGGGCACCCCGCGGATCGCGGCGATCCGAAGCGTCGCGCCCGAGGCGACGAGGCCGCCGAAGAGCCCCGGGTGCTCCGAGTCGGTCGTCACGACTTCGTCTCCCGGCCCGATGCCGAGCCCGCGCAGGACGATGTTGCACCCCTCCGTCGTCGAGCTCGTGAGCGCGACCTGCTCGGGCTGCGTCGCCAGCAAGCCTGCGAGCTCGCCGCGGAGCGCCTCGCGCTCCTCCAGAACGCGCTGGAAGTACGCTCGGCTCGACCGGCCCTCCTCCAGCTCCCGGCGCTCGACCGCCTGCATGGCCTCCACGGTGGCCCTGGGGAGCGGGCCGAACGTGCCCGTGTTCAGGTAGGCGTGGCGGTCGAGCACCGGCAATCCGGCGCGGACCGCTACGAGGTCGATGTGATCACCGCCTCGACCGGGGCATGGTCGGAGAGCACCACGCCGTCGACGCGGCGCCGCTCCTCGGCCCAGACCTCGGGGCCTCGCTCGAGCTCGGCGCCGCGGACGAGGATCTGGTCGATCCCGCCCATCGGGTCCGTGAAGTCCGGCACGGGGTGGCGGCGCACGTTGAAGTCGCCGCAGAGAACACAGCGGTCGGCAGCCGCGAGGAAGGCGGCAGCCCGCTCGATCTCCTCGTCGACGAGCCTTCGGTCCGGATCGTTCGAGGCGTGCAGGTTGGCCAGCACCAGGCTCTCGTCGCCGACGTCGACCTCGAGGGAGTGGCACACGCGGCGTTGTCCCACGCGGAGGAGCCAGTCCGTGCGCGAGAGGTCGGGGTTGAGGACGGCGCGGCGGTGGCGGCCGACCTCGAAATGCGGGTTGACGAGGAGCGCGTTGGCCTGCCCGGTCAGGCTGGAGCGGAAGCGCACCGGATCCGCCGCGGTCACGCGCCGGGCGAGCGGCCCCAGGAGCGCCGGCATGGTCATCGCCCACGAGGCGCTCATCCCGCTCCAGTCGTCCAGGCGCTTGACCGCCCAGAGCGGCACCTCCTGCAGCGCGACGACGTCCGGCGCGTCCGCGGTCACGAGGCGCACCATCTCCTCCAGGTGGAGCGCGGACGACTGCGGGTGCGTCCTTCCGTGGTAGAGGTTCCAGCTGCGAACGAGAAGTCGCACGCGGGCTAGTCTACGAGGCGTGCGAGGGCGCTTCGTCGACCTCGTCGAGCGGCAGCTGGAGCTGTTCGAGGCCGAGCACGCGGGTCTCCTCGAGGAGTGCCGTGCCGCGCTCGACGCTTACAATGCCGCCTCGGCGGACGAGGCCGAGGAGCTCTACGGCGACTACGTCGAGGAGGTGGACGCGGCACGGGACGCGCTGCTCGCGTACCGCTACACGTATGCGCGCACGCTCGACGACGAGGCCGCGGGGGAGTACGAGGAGGTCTTCAACCGCGTCGTGCGCAAGCGGCTTCCGAGCCTCGGGCTCGAGCTCGAGTAGCGCGAGTTGATCTCTCTCTGTGCGGCGAGTAACGTCCCGCTTCCAGTCCGTGGGGCGACGAAAGGGGAGATCATGAGGGGCAGGATCGTCGTCGCGATAGCGGCAACCCTGGCTGCGGCAGCATTCGTCCCGACCGCCGGAGCGGCGCTCGAGAACCTCCAACCGGGAGAGCGAACCGCCGACCTGCGGGAGCGGGTAGCGGTGAACGTCGTGTTCGTCGGGCTCGAGCCGGGACAGGTGAACGAGTCGGAGTTCCTGTCCGGGCTGCCGAGCCAGTCCAAGCCGACGATCCGCTCGCGACTCTTCTACGGGCTCGTCGAGGAGCTCGGGATCGACTACTCCTACGACGTCGACGTGAAGTTTGCGAGGACGTCCTGGGAGAACTCGTTCTTCGCCGCGCTGACGGGTCTGGCGACCCCGGCCGACCGCACCGAGTTCCAGGATCTCTACAACGAGCAGGACGGGACGCGCGACGTCGGCCAGAACCACTTCATCGACGCGCCGACCGTGGAGAAGTGGCTGATCGACCATGCGCCGTCCGGCGTCGACACCCGTGAGAACACGATCTTCTTCGTCAACTGGTGGGGCCGCTCCGACTTCATCGACCACGTGTACACAAAGTTCGGGGAGCCCGATCCCGACACGGGGCATGACTTCGGGCTCCTGAACCAGAGCCGGAAGATCATCGCGTGGGGCGGGACCACGCCCGACGACGAGGAGACCGGCCTCGGCAGCCGCGGCGAGCGGCGCGTCTGGTTCTTCGACCTCTCCGCCGGGCCGGAGGTCTGGGGCGGCAACTTCGACATCACGAACGCCGACCTCGACGGCGACGACGAGCCCGACTACCGGATACCGGTCGCGTGGGAGTATGCAGCCGACGGCTACCGGTCGCCGAGCGCGCTCACTAGTGATCTCAGCCTCGTCGCCCGCTACGGGGCCATCAACCTCCTCTTCACCTCGTCGCCGATCTACCCGCCCGACCTGACGCCGGAGCTCCTGCCGACGACGGTGAATCTCGACCTCAACACCTACGAGGCCTGGGAGGGCGTCGACGCAAGCGCGCTCTACCAGAAACAGGACTACGTGCGGAACGAGCTGGGCGAGCTGTTCCCGGAGTTCCAGCTCACGAGCGACAACCAGGACCTGAAGCTCCGCGGCAAGGCGAGCCAGTGCTACGTGGCGTGGCTCGCCGACGAGCCATGCTTCGACGGCTTCCCGCAGTATCCGGCCTTCGCGAACCTCTTCCTCTACCACGCGCAGAACATCAACCGCTTCCTCGACCGGAAGCTCAGGTTCGCCGGCCGAAACAGGGTCTACGAGGCGCCCGCGTTCAACTACGCCACCGAGGATGATCTCGCGAGCGGGTTCCTCGGCTACGCCGACGACAACTATCTCGACGGAACGCAGAGCTTCATCCACAACTGGGTCTCGCCCGGCGTCGTCGAGGCCGGCTACGGCCTGACGACCACCCAGATCCACGAGTACGGCCATCACTTCGGGATGGGCCATCCGCACGACGGCTTCGACTGGGAGACCGGGATCGACTACGAGCCGACCGGGCCGTACTACTTCGCCTGGGCGGCGGACGAGAACAACACGATCATGAGCTACATCGACCTCAACTGGGACCTCAGCCAGTTCGACCGTGACAACGGGGCGCGCTTCCAGGCGGCCGGCTTCATCGCCAACGCGAACGTGCTCGCCGGTCAGATCCTCGACAGCAAGAGGGCTCACCGCGCGGCGCGCCTGCTCGCCGCCGCTGACGCGGCCGTCGGCCGCGCCGAGGGTGCCATGGCGGACCACGACTACCGCGGGACGTGGTTCGAGGCGCGCGACGCCTACGAGCTCGTCCTCCGGGGAGCTGCCCGCGCGGGCGTGCGCGTGGACGCGAGTCACATCGGCTGGACCGTCCTGCCGCCGGTGGCAGACGTCTCCGGCGCCAACGCCGTGGTCGACTACGCCGCCTTCGACCGCATCGGGCGCGGCACGAAGCGGTCGCTCGACTAGCGGGATCCATGGACGCGGAGAGGCCCCGACCGGGGTCTCTCCGCGTCAGCGCTTCACGCGGAAGAAGCCCTGCGGCGCAAGGCCGGCGACGCGGCGGGTGAGCGGGTCGACGGAGCGGCCCACGTCCTCGCGGCGCTCCTTCCGCTTGACCGCGGCGCGGACGACGAAGCCGCCGAAATAGCGGATCGGCTCCGGCGGGAAGCGCCCGGTCACGCCTCGGTTCAGGCCGCACCCCGACCACTCGTCGTCGTGGCCGAGCGCGCTCGAGGCGAGGATCTTGCCCGCCGTCAGGCTCGGGGCGACGCCGTTTCCGGAATAGCCGACGCCGTAGACGATCGGGACGGCGCCGGGAAGGCGGCCGAAGATGGGCGCACCGTCCGCGGTGCGGTCGATCGGGCCGCCCCAGCAGTCAGTGATCTCGACGCCGTCCGCGTACGGCACCAGGCGAACGAGATCCCGCCGCAGCTGCTCTTCCGCCGAGTCGCCGTGCGCGAAGAACCCGTTGTCGACCCGACCGCCGAACGCATGCCGGTGTCCTCCCTGGCCGAAGGCGATCCGGCCGTCCTTCGTCGTGCGGTAGTAGTGCACCATCAGCCGGCAGTTGGAGATCGACTCGCCGCCGGTCCAGCCGGCCTCCTCGAGCCGTTCGGGCATGGGAGCCGTCGCGACCATGTCGCTGGAGACGGCGACGATCGCCCGTTCGAGCTCGGGGACCGCCGCGAGCCACGCGCCCGTGGCCAGCACGATCGCGCCAGCCTCGACGGAGCCGGACGGCGTGTGGACGATGCCGCGGTCACGGTCGAGCTCGAGCATCCGCGAGCGCTCGAAGATCTGCACGCCTCGCTCCACGGCTACCCGGCGAAGGCCGCGGGCGAGCAGGGCGGGCTGCACGGTGGCGGCGCCGGCCTCGAAAGCGGCGCCGAGGTGCACCGGGGAGCCGGTCCGCCGCTGCACCTCCTCGGCGGTCAGGATCTCGAACGGGTGCTCGCCGGCGCGAGCCGCCGCCTCGACGGCGCCTTCCCACGAGTCGAGTTGGGCCGGCGAGGTGGCCGTCCAGAGCCAGCCGCCGCGGCGGTAGTGCGCATCGATGCCCTCGCGCTCGCAGAAGGCCCCGAGCTCGTCGACCGCCTGCACCGACGCGCGGACGAGCCGGAACGCCTCCTCCTCGCCGGCACGCTTGACCAGCGTCTCGACCTTCGGCCACCACGAGAGCGCAAAGCCGCCGTTTCGCCCGGACGGCCCCCCTCCGCAGATGTCGGCCTCCACGAGCACGATCGACGCCCCCGGCTCGAGCTCGGCGACCCGGAGAGCCGTCCAGAGCCCCGTGTAGCCGCCCCCGACGATGCAGACGTCGGCGCGGATGGGCTCGGCGAGCTGCTTCGAGGCGACACCGTCCTCGGCGGCGAGCGCTTCCTGGAGCCAGAGCGACCGGGCGGGCACGCGGCGCAGCCTAGCGGCCGCCGAAGTGGTGAGCGGCCGGCATGGCGCCCCGCACTTCGGCGTCGTCCGCGACGCGGCGCGCGAGCGGCGCGAGCGAGGCGAGCTCCGACACGAGCACGTTGCGGTTGCGGTCGACCCGCTCGAAGCGGCCGCGAGCGAGCAGGAGCGGCTCGCCGCGCACGAGCGCGCGGTAACGGTCGTAAACGGGCGGCGGGACGATCAGGTTCATCTGGCCGTGCTCGTCCTCGACCAGCATGAAGACGACGCCGCTCGCCGTGGCCGGCCGCTGCCGCGCGACGGTGAGGCCGGCCACCGTGACCCGAGCGCCGTGCGGCGCCTCCTCGAGCTCAGCGCTCGACAGCACCTCCCCGGGGAGGTGCGGCCGCAGCAGCTCGAGGGGGTGCAGCCCGACGGAGAGGCTCGTGAGCCGGTAGTCGGCGAGCATCCGCTCCCAGGGTGTCTGCTCGGCCAGCTCGGGGATCTCGCTCGTCGGCTCGAGCGGAAGCGCCAGCTGCCTCTCCGTCCCGCCGGCGCCGGCGCTCACGGAGCGCGGCGCGAGCCCGAGTCGCCAGAGGAGCTGGCGCCGCGGCCAGCCGAAGGAGTCGCAGGCGCCGCTGGCGACGAGCGCCTCCAGCCCGGGCCGGTCCAACGGCGCCCGCCGCGCGAGGTCGGCGACGCTTCCGAAGGGGCCGGCGGCCTCGCGCTCTTCCACGAGCGCGACCGCGGGCGTCTCCCCCAGGCCCTTGACGTAGCCGAGCCCCACGCGCACGGCTCCCGTCTGGAGCCGGCACCTCGCCGCGCTCCGGTTCACGTCGGGCGGCAGCACCTCGACGCCGCGGCGCTGCGCGTCCCGCACGAGGCTCGCCGGCGGGTAGAAGCCCATCGGCTGGGCGTTCAGGAGCGAGCAGAGGAACTCCTCCGGGTAGTGGTGGCGCAGCCAGGCCGACTGGTAGGCCAGGAGCGCGAAGGCGGCCGCGTGCGACTTGGGGAAGCCGAAGGAGGCGAAGCCGGCGAGCTTCGAGAAGACGAGCTCCGCGGTCTCGAGGTCGGCGCCGTTGGCCTGCGCGCCCTCGAGGAAGCGGCGCCGGTAGGCCTCCATCGCGTCCAGGCTCCGCTTGCGGCTCATCGCGCGGCGGAGCCCTTCGGCCTCCCCCACCGTGAAGCCGGCGAGGGCGACGGCCACGTCGAGCACCTGCTCCTGGAAGATGATCGCGCCGAGCGTCTCGCGCAGCGGCTCGGCCAGCGACGGGTGGTCGTAGGGCGGCTCGTAGGCCGGGTCCTCACGCAGGCGCTGGCGCCGCTCGATGTACGGGTGCACGGCCTTGCCCTGGATCGGCCCGGGGCGCACGAGCGCCACCTGGATGGTGAGGTCGTCGAGGTTCTCGGGGCGCGTGCGCAGGAGGCTCTGCATCTGCGCGCGGCTCTCGATCTGGAAGAGGCCCACCGTGTCGGCGTCCTGGATCTCCCTGTAGACGCCCGGGTCGTCGAGCGGGATGCGGGAGAGGTCGATCGGCTTCCCGCGCAGGAGCGCGATCTGCTCGACGCACTCCTCGACGGCGGAGAGCATCCCCAGACCGAGCAGGTCGATCTTGAGGAAGCCCGCGTCGGCGCAGGAATCCTTGTCCCACTGGCAGTTCTGGCGCCCCTCCATCGCCGCGGGCTCGACCGGGACGAGCTCGACCAGCGGCCGTGACGAGATGACCATGCCGCCCGGGTGCTGCGACAGGTGGCGGGGCAGGCCGGCGATCTCACCGCAGAGCTCCCGGAACGCCCGCCAGCGCGGCGAGGCGAGGCGGGCGTCCGCGCCGGGTACGTGCTCCATCTCCTCCCCCACCTTGCGGGCGTTCCAGCCGTCGGAGACGCGCGCGAGCCGTTCCAGCTCCGCCTGTGGGAGCCCGAGCGCCTTGCCGACGTCGCGGATCGCGCCGCGGGCGCGGTAGGTGGCAAAGCTCGCCACGAGCGCGGAGTGCTCGCGGCCGTAGCGCTCGGTGACGGCGACGATCAGCTTCTCGCGGATGTCGCGCGGGAAGTCGAGATCGATGTCGGGGACCGACTCGAGCTCGCGGTTGAGGAAGCGTCCGAGCGCGAGGCCGGCGTCGACCGGGTCGACGTGCGAGAGCCCGGTCAGGTAGCAGACGATCGAGCCGACCGAGCTTCCCCGCCCGCGCCCCGGCGGCAGCAGGTGCCGCGGCGAGCCGGGGCCCCTGACCTCGGCGGCGACGTCGCGCGCGAGCTCGAGCACCTCCCAGTGGAGGAGGAAGAAGCCGGAGAGCCCGAGCTCGGCGATCAGCGCCAGTTCGCCTCGCAGGCGCTCGTCGGCGCGCGTGCGGAGCGGGTGCGGAGCATGCCGGTAGCGCTCCTCGAAGGCGCGGCGGCAGACCTCGGCCAGCTGGGCGTCGGCCGGCGTCGGTCCGTCCGAGAAGTCCGGATAGCGGTAGCCGAGCTCCTGCGTGAGGTCGAACGTGAGCCGCTCGGCCAGCTCGACAGTGGCGCGGACGGCGCCGCGATCGTCCGGGAAGCGGGCGGCGGCTTCGCGCGGGGCGAGGAGGACGCTCTCGCGGTTCCCGCGCCGCTCGGCCTCGCAGCCTTCCAGGGACGTGCGGTTCCTGATGGCGACGAGGACGTCCTGGAGACGCGTCCGGCGCGAGCGGTGCGCGTGGACGTCGCCGGTGGCGATCGTGCGGACGCCGAGGGTCTCGGCAAGGGCTCTGAGGGCGGCGTTCCTGCGCGCGTCGCCGCGCTCGTAGGGACGCTGGAGCTCGACGTAGAAGCGGTCGCGGCCGAGCGCCTGGGCGAGGCGGGCGGCGGCGTTGGGATCCCGGACGGCGAGGCCGTGGCGGGCGCAGCCGGAGAGGCAGACGAGGCCCTCCCCCTCCTCGGCGAGCCGGGTCGGGTCGAGTCGCGGATTCAGCCGCTCGTGAGCGTGCGCGGCGGTGAGGAGCCTGCAGAGATTGGCGTACCCGCGCGACGTCTCGACGAGGAGCGTGACGTGCGAGCCGTCGGCGAGCGTCACCTCGGCGCCGGTGATGGAGCGCAGGCCGAGCGCCTTCGCCGCGTACGCGAACTCGAGCGAGCCGTAGACGCCGTCGTGGTCGGTGAGCGCCAGCGCCTCGTATCCGAGCTCGACCGCGCGGGTGGCAAGCTCCTCGGGCTGCGAGGCGCCGTCGAGGAACGAGTAGGCGGAGTGGCAGTGGAGCTCGACGTACCCCGCCACGCTCTCCTCACTCCCCCGTCACGCTTCCGGCACGGTGTGTCACAGACACGCGCGCTCTTCCTCGTTACGCTGGAAAGCGGGTGGTGGGAGAGGGGTGCCCCTAGAGTTAACGGAGTGCCCGGGGAGCCGACACCGACTCCGATGGACGAGGCGATCGTCAACGGGCCCGGCGAGGGCGAACTGCTTCGGGGCAAGGACCGCACGTTCCTCATCAAGGTCGCGCACCCGGAGCTCAGCCTGATCGAGTACGACGCCGGCCCGGACTACGCCGGCGCGAGCCCCCACTACCACGAGCGCCACACGGACGCGTTCTACGTCCTCGCAGGCGAGCTCGAGTTCACCCTTGGCCGCGAGGCCGTCCTCGCCCCGGCCGGGACGGCGGTGGTCGCACCGCCGGGCGTCGTCCATGCCTTCACGAACGCGAGCGGCGGCCGCGTTCGCTTCCTCAACGTTCACGCCCCCGACGCCGGCTTCGCTGACTACATCCGCGCCGCCACTCGCGGCGAGCGCGCCACCTTCGACAGCGTCGACGTCGACGGGCCGCAGGAGCCCGGCGGGGGCACCGTCCTCGGCCCCGGCGAGGGCACGGCCTACGAGGTCGGCACGGCCACCTCTCTCTTCAAGGCGACCAGGGAGGCGACCGCAGGCTTCTTCTCCCTCGCCGAGGTCACGATCCAGCCAGGGACGAGCGGGCCTCCACCCCACTCCCATCGGGAGCTCCTGGACTCGTTCTACGTCCTCGAGGGGACGCTGACCATCCGGGTCGGCGTCGAGGAGGTCGACGCGCCCACCGGGACGTACGCGTGCGTTCCGCCGGGCGTCGTCCACACGTTCGCCAACCGGAGCGCCGGGCCCGTGCGCTTCCTCAACCTCAACACGCCCGGAGGCTGGGAGGACTACATCCGCGACCTGGCCGCCGCGACGCCCGCGGACGGACAGCCCGACCCGCGGCTCATGGGCGAGATCCTCGCCCGACACGACCTCGCGCTGCTCGACTAGGCGCTCTGCCGGAACCACTCGCCGCTCGCCTCGTCCCGGAAGACCACGACGTTTCGCCCGCTCTCGAGCAGCGCCTCGAAGTAGCGCCGCTCCACCGGCTCCTCCGTCCACCAGCGGTCGTCCACCCGCCACTCCTCGCGCAGCTCGGCCACGCGCGCCCTGTCGATCGTCGCCGGTACCCCGTCCTCGCAGGCCACGAGCGCAGGGCGCGGCTCGTTCAGTCGTCGCGCGGAACGAGAATTGCCCGGGTCTCCGGGATGCGCGACCACGGCGCGACCTCCACTACGGTGCAGACCGCCTCCAGTCCCACCGCCGCGCGCGCCTGCCGGAGCCCCACGCGCAGGCGCTCCCGCAGACGGCTGCCGCGCGGGCGGATGAGCTCGGCCTGCGTCCCTACCGACTCCGTCAGCTCCCCCAGTTCGAGCCGCAGCTCCGCCGTCGGCGCCGGCAGCTCCGCGAGCTTGGACTGGAGTGCGAGCCGAAGGCGGTCGGGCTCCGCCGTCGGCTCGCGCAGCGTCAGCGAGCGCCGCCAGGAGCCTCCCCCGACGAGCTTCGCCGAGAGGGCGAGCTGTCGCGGGGCCCGGCCGGCCCGCTCCGGGCGGGCGAGCAGGCGCTCGACGAGCGCCGCCAGCGCTCGCGCGAGCGTGAGCTCGTTCGCCACCGGCTCCGGGAAGGAGAGCGTCTCGGTGATCTCGGCGGGCGGGCGGCGCGGCTCGACGGAGGCGCCCCCTTCGCCCCGGGCGAGCTGCCATGCCTCCGCACCGTCCGCCCCGAGCCGGTCCGCGACCGCCGCCCCGGGCAGCCGCGCCAGCTCGCCGAGCCGCTTGACCCCGAGCTCCGAGAGCTCCTCCCGCCGCTCCGGCGAGAGCGGGAGCAGATCGAGCGGGAGCGGCTCGAGGAAGAGGTGCGCCTCGCCGTCGTCGATGACGAGCGCCCGGCCGGCCGGCGCCACGGTCGCCGCCGCCAGCGCCGCGAAGCGCCGGGAGGCCGCCCCCACACGAGCCCCCCACTCCTTCCCGACCGCGTCGAGCGCGCGCCGGAGCGCCTGCTCGAGACCTCCGGCCAGCCGCTCCACCCCCCGCGTCTCGAAGTAGGCGCAGCCCGGCTCGGCCGGCTCGACCGCGAAGCCCGCCTCTTCGAGTCGCCGCAACACGACTTCCCAGGCCTCCTCCACCCCCGCCGGGTCCTGCTCGACGAGCTCCAGCCGCGGGCACATGGAGAGTGCCTCGGAGAGCCGCATCCCCGGCCGCACTCCGGCTTCGTGGGCGGCACGGGTGCAGGATCCGATGAGCGGCCGCGTCCCGGGCAACGGCGCGAGCGCGACCGGCTTCCCCTTCAGCTCGGGCCGCCGGAGCAGCGGAGCCCTGAGGGAGAAGCCCGGGATCGAGAGACAGGCGACCATGGGAACGTCTGTTCTACACGAACACACGTTCTCCTGTCAAGCGTCGGAAAGTTTTTCCTCTGTGCGCGCCCCTGCGGCAGCCTCGCGCAACCAGCTCGGCCGCCTTCATCCGAACCGCCTCAGCTCGGCGTAAGGCTTCGCCTCGACCCGCGCGCTAGGCTGGGGCAATGCAGACCGGGGAGGTCGGAATCGAGATCACGCCGATCCTCGCTGCCCCCTCGCTCGAATCGAAGTGCGCCGCTCAGCTCGACGCGCTCCTGCGCCGCACCTGCCTGATCGCCCGCGCGCTGACCGGCGCCGAGCAAGCGGCCCTCAAGCTCTGGGTCGGCGAGGACTCGTCGCAGGCGCGCAAGTACTTCAGCCTGAGCGAGAAGTACGCCGCGTTCCGCGACTTCCGAGTCGACCCGAAGGGCTACGGCCTGCACGGGATTGCGATCCCACCCGGCGAGGTCGTCCGCCTGACCGAAGCCGAGGTACTGTCGCATCCGCTCTACCGCGGCTTCGGCCCGCTCGCGGACGCCCACCCGCCCATGCGGGGATGGCTGGCCACGAGCGTCTGCGGCGGCGACGACGGTCGAATCTACGGTCTGCTGCAGCTGAGCGACAAGAGCGGCGGGCGCGACTTCGACAAATCCGACGAGACGAACATCCACGAGCTCGCGGCTCTGATCGGCGAAGCGCTCGACGCGCTACGACTGGCCGCGCAGCAGCCGGGTAACGCTTGAATGGCGCGTGGTCGTTGTTGAGGTAGATCGTTAGGACCGGCTTCGCTCCGAGGGCAGGCAGCGCCTGGGGTGGTGCCTCCTATGCCGTCAAGGAAAGGGCGCGTTCCGCCGAGCCGGCCCTGTCTCCCGTCCAGGCCTCCCGGAGGAGCCGTAGCCGCTCAGTTGTCGATGGCGGGCGCTCCCGCGTACTCCTCGTCGGTGACGTGCGCGCCCCAGGTCGCGGTGTTTCCTTCCTCGTCGACCTGGAGCAGCGCGAGGTGGGTCATGAACCGCGTCGCCGTGGCGCCGTGCCAGTGCTCCTCGCCCGGCTCGAAGAAGACGCGGTCGCCGGGGCGGATGACCTCGACCGGGCCGCCCCGCCGCTGTGCTAGGCCGACGCCCTCGAGGACGTAGATCGTCTGGCCGTTCGGGTGCGTGTGCCAGGCGGTGCGTGCGCCGGGTGTGAAATGGACGCTGCTCGCGCTCAGGCGCGAGGCGCCCGACGGCGCGGCCACCGCGTCGAGGTAGACCGCGCCGGTGAACCACTCGCTCGGCCCCGCCGTCGTCTCGATGCTGCTCCTCGTGATCTGCATGGTGGTCTCCTGATCGTCTCGACTGGCCTGGTAGCGCGTCGGCACCTGCAGCGCGGTCTGCGCTAGCCGAGTGCGGCGACGCGGTCGCTCGAATTCCCCACGGGCGATCGGCCGTCGCGTGGCTATTCAAGCACTGGGGCCCTGCGCGTAGGGCGCCGAGACGTACTTGGGCACGACCATCGCCCAGGCGTTCAGGACGAGCTCGCGCATCTCCTCCTCGCCGATCGCGCTCAGTCGCACGCAGGCCCAGTGGTAGCGCATGTCGGACTTGCCGGGGAACATGAACTTCTCCGGCTCGTTCTCGACGAGCGCCTGGCGCCACTCCTTGGGGAAGCCGAACCCCATGACCGTCTCGTCGCGTGAGAAGTCGACGAAGACGATCTGCCCGACCCGGAACTTGATGCGGCCGCGGACGAAGGCCTCGTAGGCCCGCGGCAGGGTGAGCGCGTAGTCGCGCACGTCGGCGACCGTCACCCCCGTCGAGCGCTTGCCCATCCGACCACTCTAGGAGGGTTGCGAGCCCGACTACTTCCGCGCCAGCATCACCTCCGTCGCCTTGACGATGACGACGACCTCGTCGCCCGCTTGCAGACCCAACCGCTCGGCGCTTCCGCGCGTGATAGCCGCGACCACCTCCTGACCGCCCACGTCGGCGGTCACCTCCGCCATGATCGTCCCGAGCTTGACGTCCTTGATCGTGGCGTCCAGCTGGTTTCTCGCGCTCAGCTCCATGTGCACAGCACCTCCCTGCCTCTAGGGGATGATGAAGCCGGCGGCCTCGAGCTGCTCCTGGCCGGCAGGGCTGAGAACCTCGTCGACGAACGCCTGCGCGCCCTCCTTGTTCTCGCTCGCAGTGACCACGGCGATCTGGTACTCGATCGGAGGCTGCGAGCCCTCGGGCAGCTCGATCACCGTGACGTCGTCGCCCGCGACGGCCGCGTCGGTCGCGTACACGAAGCCCGCGTCCGCCTCGCCCAGCGAAACCTTGCCGACGACGCCCTTGACGTCGTCCTCGTTCGAGACGACGTTGTCGAGGGCGGCGGTGAGGTCGAGGTCCTCGAGCACCTGGCGAGTGTAGTCGCCGACCGGCACGCCCTCGGCCGCGATCACGAGCTTCACGCCGGGATCGGTCACGTCGGCGAGCTCCTCGATCCCGGCGGGGTTGTCGGTGGGGACGATCAGGACCAGGCGGTTGGACGCGAACGTGACGGGCTGCTCGACGAGTCCCTCGTCGAAGAGCTCCTGGGGGTACTTGGAACTCGCGGCTGCGTAGACGTCCGCCGGCGCGCCCTCACGAATCTGCGTCGCAAGCTCGTCCGAGCCGGCGAAGTTGTACTGCGGCGCCGGGTCGATCTCCGGAAACACCTCCGTAAGCGAGGCCGCGGCGTACACCGTGATGGCGCTCTCCTCCGTCGCGCCGGTGTCGCCACCCTGCGCCTCGTCGTCGTCACCCCCGCAGGCGGCGATAGCGAGGAGAAGAGCCAGGACAAGGGTCAACCAGGCGAGCCTGCGCATGCACGAGCCTCCTTGACAACGGGCCTAGGCATGCCAACAATGCCTAGGCAATGCCTATGCTTCTGTTGCCGACCCTACACCAAGGGGGCCAGCCTTGAGCGGCGAGCAGCTCCTCACCGCGAGCGAGGCAGCTCGGGCGCTCGGGATCAGTCTCGACACCCTGCGGCGCTGGGACCGCGCCGGCAGGATCCGAACGGAGCGCGACAAGGCCAACCGGCGGCTCGTGCCCGCCTCGGAGGTGACCCGGCTCCGAGGGCGCGCCGGCCCCGAGGAACTGAGCGCGCGGAACCGCTTCCGCGGGGTCGTGCGCGCCGTCGAGGTCGACGGCTTCCTCGCTCGAGTCGAGCTCGACGTCACCGCGCCGGCCCGAGTCGTGGCTGTAATCACCCGAGAAGCAGCCGAGGAGCTCGACCTGCGCCCCGGCCGCGAGGCCATCGCCATCGTCAAGTCGACCTCCGTGATGGTCGAGCGATGATCAGCCGCCGGCTCTTCGCGGCCGGCCTCGTCCTGGCGGCGGCAATCGCGCTCACCTTCCTCCTGCTGCCGCTCGTCGCGATCTTCTTGCGCGTTCCCCCGGGTGACCTATTCGCCCAGCTCGGCAGCGAGGTGGTGATCGACGCCATCGTGGTGACGCTGAAGGCGAACGCGATCGCGCAAGCGCTGATCCTGCTCGTCGGCACGCCCGCCGCCTACCTCATCGCGGGTCGCTCGTTCCGCGGACGCGCCCTCGTCGTGACGCTCGTCGAGCTTCCCCTCGTGCTTCCGCCCGCGGTGGCCGGGATCGGCCTGATCGCGGTGTTCGGCCGCCTCGGACTCCTCGGCGGCACCTTCGACGTGCTCGGCGTCTCGGTCGGCGTCGGGACGCAGACGGCCGTGATCCTTGCCGTCACCTATGTGTCGAGCCCCTTTTACATCCGGCAGGCGATCGCATCGTTCGAGGCTCTCGACCCAGCTCTCCTCGATGCGTCGCGCACGCTCGGCGCCGGGCCGGCCAGAACGTTCTTCCGCATCGCCCTCCCACTGGCGAGCACCGGCCTCGCAGCCGGCGCTGCCCTCTCCTTCGCGCGGGGCCTCGGCGAGTTCGGCGCGACGATCATGTTCGCCGGCAGCCTGCAGGGCGTGACCCAGACGCTCTCGCTCGCGATCTACGCCCAGTTCGACCTCAACTTCGACACCGCG
Source organism: uncultured Actinomycetes bacterium (assembly GCA_963775625.1). Lineage (GTDB taxonomy): Bacteria > Actinomycetota > Thermoleophilia > Gaiellales > Gaiellaceae > JAIBJN01. The sequence goes on from CAVZJM010000006.1 coordinate 181,531, forward strand.
CTCGCGCTCGGCGCCCTGCTCGTCGTTGCCAGCGCTGTGATCCTCCTTACCGTCAAGCTCATCCCCGCGTGGACACGCTCGACCTCGACTTCACTCTCCCCCTTCGCTCGTTTCGGCTCGAGCTAGCGCTGGCCGTCGGCCGGGAGACCTTCGCGCTCGTCGGGCCCTCCGGCGCCGGGAAGACGAGCGTCCTCCGCGCCGTGGCCGGCCTGGCCCGGCCCGAGCGGGGTCGGATCGCGCTCGACGGCCGCGTGCTGTTCGACGCGGCGAAGCGGATCGACTGCCCGCCCGAGGAGCGCCGGGTCGGATTCGTCTTTCAGGAGTACGCCCTCTTCCCGCACATGAGCGTCCGGCAGAACGTCGCGTACGCCGGCCGACGGCATCCCGAGGAGGTGCTCGACCGCTTCCGTATCGCCCACCTCGCCAAGGCGCGCCCGGGGGAGCTCTCCGGCGGGGAGCGTCAGCGTGTCGGGCTCGCCCGCGCCCTTGCCCGGAGCCCCGACGTCCTGCTGCTCGATGAGCCGCTCTCGGCGCTCGACACGCATACCCGTGCCGGCGTCCGGGCGGAGCTCAGGAGCATCCTCGACCAGCTCGAGCTTCCGGTTCTCCTGGTCACGCACGACTTCCAGGACGCGGCGGTTCTCGCCGACCGCGTCGGGGTGCTCGTGGACGGTCGCCTGCTCCAGGTCGGGGCGCCGGGCGAGCTAGTCTCCGCCCCCACCGACGCGTTCGTCGCCAGCTTCACGGGAGCGAACGTCCTGACCGGACGGGCCGCCCCCGGGCCCGGCGGCCTCACGACGGTCACGCTGGAAGACGGCATCGTTCTCTACTCCGTCGACGAGGCGGAGGGCCTCGTCGACGTCGCCGTCTATCCGTGGGAGATCGCGATTGCCCGGGCGCAGGCCGAGGACTCGGCGCTCAACCACGTCCGCGGGCCGATCACGTCCCTCGTCCAGATCGGAAACCGCACGCGCGTCCAGGTCGGCGGCCTCGTCGGAGAGGTGACCACTGCGTCCGTCGAGCGCCTCGAGCTGAGGAGCGGGGAGATCGTGGTCGCGTCCTTCAAGGCCGCCGCCACGCGCCTCGTTCCCCGTGGCTAGCGCCACACGCGGACTCGAGCTCAGCTACCGGCGAGCTCTCCCGCGACCTCCCCGAACACCTCCGTGTGCAGGTCGACGTCCTCCTCGGTCGTCGCGGGCGACATCAGCGCCATGTTGTGGAACGGCGTCAGGAGCACGCCGCGGTTGAGCGCGTACAGGTGGATGAGCCGGTCGAGCAGGTGATCGCCGCCGGCGGCGGCGTCGCTGCCGGTCACCGGCCGCTCCGGGCGGAACAGGTACTCCACGCGGCAGCCGAGCCGCGTGACGTGCCAGGGCAACCCGTTCTCGTCGATGACGCCCTGCACGCCCTGCTCGAACCGCTCGCCGAGCGCGATCATGCGGGCAAACGCGTCCTCGGTGAGGACGTGCTCGAGAGTGGCGTGCACCGCGGCCAGGGAGAGCACGTTCGCGGCCAGGGTGCCGCCGACGCCGCCGACGTCCGAATCGTCGCGGCCGATCGCAGCCTCGACGCGATCGGCGACCTCCGCCGAGAACCCGTACGCCGCCGAGGGGATGCCGCTGCCGATCGCCTTGCCGACGGTGAGCAGATCCGGCTCGAGCCCGTGCTCGTGCGTGTAGCCGCCGGGCCCGGCGCAGAGGGTGTGCGTCTCGTCGATGATCAGGAGCGTCCCGGTCTCCCGCGTCAGCTCGCGCAGGGCGTCGTGGAATCCTGGCTGCGGGAGCACGATGCCGATGTTCGTGAGTGCCGGCTCCGCGAGGACGCACGCGACGTCGCCGCTGCTCGAGCTCGCGCCGGAGCGCCTCGACGTCGTTCCACTCGACCACCCGCGTGGTCTCGTCGAGCGAGACCGGAGGCCCGAGATTCGCCTCGCGCTCGACAACCCGGCCGTCGCGGAGCGTGGCGAACGTCTCGTCGACGGTGCCGTGGTAGCACCAGTTGAACACGAGCACCTTCGGCCGCCCGGTGACGTGACGCGCGATCCGGATCGCGAAGCGGTTCGCATCTGTGGCCGTGAGCGCGAACTGCCAGCGCCGCAGGCCAAAGCGGCGCGTCAGCTCCTCTCCGGCCCAGAGCGCCTCCTCGCTCGGGAGCATGAGCGTGATCCCGCGGGCGGCCTGCTCGGCGACGGCGCGGACGACGGGCTCCGGCGAATGGCCGGTCATGGCACCCGTGTCGCCGAGGCAGAAGTCGACGTACTCGATGCCGTCGACGTCCCGGAAGCGCGCGCCCCGGGCCTCCCGCGCAAAGACCGGATACGCCCCGGGCCACCTCACCATCCAGTGCATGGGGACGCCGGCGAGAAGCGATGACGAAGCGCGCCGCGCGAGCTCGCCCGAGCGGGGGTGGTCCCGCTCGAAGCGCTCGAGCTCGCGCTCGAGCAGTTCCTCGGCCCGCTCGTGGACGCTGGCCATGCCGCTATTCGATCATGGTGCTAGAGGAGGCCGCGCACCCAGCCGCCGTCGACGGCGAACGCTCCCCCGGTGATGTAGCCGGCCCGCTCGGAGGCCAGGAAGGCAGCCAGCGCCGCGAACTCCTGCGGCTCGGCCAGCCGCCCGATGGGGATCGACGCCTCCAGCCGCGCCTGGATCTCCTCGGGATCGACGCCCTCGCGCTCGGCGTTCGCCCGGTTCAGCTCGGTGACGCGCTCGGTGGCCGTGTAGCCCGGGAGGATCGTGTTCACGGTGATGCCGTGGGGCGCCACCTCGCGCGACAGCGTCTTGGCGAAGCCGGTCACTGCCGCCCGCAGGCTGTTCGAGAGGATCAGGTTGTCCACCGGCTGCTTCACCGCCACCGACGTGACGGCCAGGATGCGGCCCCAGCCGCGCTCCTTCATCCCGGGAAGCGCCGCGGTGGCGAGCTCGACCGTGCTCCTGAGGAGCAGCGCCGACGCGCGGTCCCAGTCCTCGAGCGTCAGCGTGTCGTGCGTCCCCGCAGGCGGGCCGCCGGTGTTCGCCACGAGGACGTCCAGCCGGCCGAAGCGCTCGACGGTCGCGGCGACCACCCGCGTCGGCTCGCCCGCAGTCGCGAGGTCCGCGGGAACGGCGAGGACCTCAGGCCCGAGCTCCGCGGCGACCGCGGCCAGCCGCTCAGCGTCACGGGAGCAGAGCGCCAGGGACGCGCCCTCGGCCGCCAGCTCGCCGGCGATCGCCCGGCCGAGGCCCCGGCTCGCGCCGCAGACGAGGGCGACCTTGTCGCCGAGCCCGAGGTTCACGTGCGCCGCAGGTAGGCGTCCGACCCGTCGAGCCAGTCCTGCCTCGGCGGGCAGAAGATGTCGACGTCCAGCGTCGTCTCCAGCGCCTCGGCCTTGTGCGGCAGCCAGGAGGGGATGTGCAGGACCTCGCCGGCATGGACGTCGACCACCTCGGACTCGTCCTCGCCCAGCCAGAAGCGGAGCGCGCCGTCGAGGATGTAGGTCAGCTGCTCGTTCTCGTGCGAGTGCTGCGGGACGATGCAGCCCTTGTCCAGGTACACGTGGGCGAGCATCATCCGCTCGGTGCTGACGAGCCGCCGGTGCAGGTCCGGCTTCAGCTCCTCGACCGGCATGTCCTCCCAGCGGTAGTGCGTGGTCCCCAGGGCGCTCACGCTTCCCTCCCTTCGTCGCTGTCGTCAGCGGCTGATCGTCTCACAACCCGGCCGGCGAGGAAGCCGCCGACCCGGAGGTACGCGGTGGCGTCACGCTTCTGGGAGAAGAGCACGTAGCGCCGCTCCCCCGCGCCGACCAATGCCACCACTTCGTACGCGATCGGGACCTCGGTCTCGCCTGCCTGACCGGTCGAGATGACGCCCCAGCCGCCCTCGCCGTCGACCTCGTCCGTGCCCTTGCCGAGCCGTTCGGCCGCGTCCTCGGCCTCGACCGGCGGGACGACGAGGCAGACGCGGTCGAGCAGCTCGAGCTGCCTCAGGGCGGCGAGCTCGATCGAGAGGCCTTCGCCCTTGCCGAGGATGACCACGATGTAGGCGGCGTCGGCCATCTCGGCCTTCACCGCAGTGAGCCAGTCGCTCCCGATGATGAGGTCGCGCGACGCGCCGAGCTCGGTCTGGCCGGTGCCGGGCCGCGCGATCGCCACCACCGGGCCCAACCGGGTGAAGGCGCGCACGACCACGTCCTCGAACAGCTCGCGCCGGGCCGGGATCAGCTTCTCGAACCCGTGCCGGGCCTGCCGGTGGCTCGGTACCCGCAGGCCGTCGTCGACGAAGGAGCGCAGGAGGAGCACCTCGGGCACCTCGCGGTCACGAGCCCAGTCCCGGCGCGCCGCGTCCCGCGCCGCGCGCGCCCGCCTGCCGACGAGCGGCAGAGTGATCAGGCCGGCCAGGGCGAGCCCCTTGCTGGCCAGCTGCGAGGCGGGGTCGAGGTCGCCGTTGCTGCCCAGAAAGAGCGCGCCGCCGGCCAGCGCAATCCCGGTCAGGCCGAGCAGATAGGCCGCCGACCGAACGTCCACGTCGGCATACCACGACACGTAGCCGGGGACGGCGCCTGGACCAGCGGTGCGGCGCCAGGCGAGCGTGACCGCGCCGGCCAGGAGCAGGAGCGCGGCGACCAGCGCGAGCGGCCCGCCTCGTCGGCAGGCCGGGGCCGAGCCCGAAGAGAGCACGGGCAAGGTCGAACGCGACGAGGGCAGCGACGGCCCAGCGGGCCGCCCGCGCCCACGGATCCTGGTGCCCGCGCCCGAGCCAGACGAGAGCCAGGGCGGCGCCGACTGCGCCCCACGCCAGCGAGGCGGTCCAGAGCGAGGTCGTGAGCGCCGTGATGGCGACGGCGAGGGCCAGCACCAGGGCTGTGAACCACGCCACGGCGCCCGGCGCGACCGGTATCCCGAACCGGTCCAGGTCGACGCGCTCGACGCCTGGCGCGAGGTCGCGGAAGGCGCCAGCGTGCTCGGCTCCGAGCGGCGTGGTCGGACGTTCGGCCTTGCGCAGGCCCAGGAGCGAGAGCGGGATCAGCACGATCATGAAGACGAGCAGCTTCACGACCAGGAACGCCAGCCACAGCAACAGCCACGCCACGTAGGCGATTCCCAGGAGCACGGGCAGGAGCAGGAACGGCCCCAGGGACAGCAGCTCCCACCAAACGACGCGGGCGAGGCCGATCGACGACTCGACCTGCTTGGCCGTGGTGTCCGCGAGGTCGGCCTGCTGGGCGGGCGGTACGCGTGGAGCGGTCGCGATGAGGGCAACGAGGAAGCGGTCTCCCACGGGCCACGCCCGCGCGACCCTCCAGGCTGGAAGCTCGCCGGTCGAGAGGGCTCCTCCCGGCCGGAGAAGCCGGGCGGCCGTTGCCGCCGCGTCGTCGACCTCGGCGATGCCAACGGCGACGGTGCGGCGCGAGCCCTCCTGCCAGCTGCGCACCGAGACGTCTTCGGACAGGTCGCCGAGGATCCCCTGGAGGAGCGCGAGGTCTCTTGTCTCCTGCCTGGTGGTGGCGCGCTCCTGCTCTCGGGGCGTGCCGGAAAACCCACGCCACGCCGTGCCGACCTCGTACCGCGCCTCGAGCGCCAGCGGTAGCAGCTGCCAGGAGGCGTAGACGCCCGGCACCTGCCGGTAGACGGGGTCGAGCCGGGCGAGCGCGAGGACGATCATCGCCGCTGCGATGCCGGGGACGAGCAGCAGCACGACCCAGTCGCCGAGCCCCCTTCCGCTCGGTCTCGTGAGCGGGGCCTTTCCGGCCGCGGGGCCACCGGCTGTCATCGGCTCAGCGCTTGACGATCCTGAACCTGGGCGACTTCGCGCGGGAGCTGTAGCCGTCGTCGAGCAGGAACCGCACCTCGTACGTCCCGGGCCGCAGCGGCCAGTTTCTGGACGCGCCGGCCGACATGGAGGAGAACGCTGTTGCGCCCTGGATCGCCGTCTTCGTGTACTCGTAGACGAGATAGGCGCCGTTGCCGCAGTACCCGGCGTTGCAGCCCGGCGTCGCGTAGTGGGTCTTGCTGCCGGGCCTGACGCGGTAGATCGCGAGCCAGTCCCAGCGCATCCCCGGCGCGTTCGACCAGGAGACGCCGATGGGCTCTCCCCGCTCGTAGACGCGCTGCGAAGTGCGTACCTTGGTCCGCTCGCCGGGCCGGTACAGCCAGAGCGTCGAGCGCGAGAGGACGGCGTCGTCCTCGTCGAGCAGCACGGCGTCGTAGGCGCCCCGCCGCAGGCCCGCGGTGGGGAAGGTCACGGTGCCGTCCTCGGCCAGAGTCGGCGTCTCCGCCACGGGATCCGCACCTCCGGCGCGCACGATCGCCACGCGCTCGCCACCGCCGCCCGGCGTGTGGAAGACCACCGAGAGAGGGTCTCCGATCGTGAGCCGCCGCCTCTCCGGAGCGACCAGGACGGGGGCCTCGCCCGGCCTGACGACGAAGGTCGAAGCGACACCGCGGTGATCCGACGGATAGGGATCGACGCCGATGTCCACGTCGGGCCCGCCGCGCTCGCCGACGAGGTCGCTCGCCACCGTCCGAGCCGGGCCTGCTGCCAGGACCCAGTCGATGCGGTCGTGCACCTCCCGCCGGATCGACTCCGGGCCGCCCGGCGTCCAGGTGAAGCCGGGCACGGCCACCGGATCCGGATGCACATCCCGGTAGGAGTCGCGGAAGCCCGCGTCCGCGTACGCCCGGCTGACGGGCCAGTCGAAGGCGAACGGCACCTCCGGGCGCACGGCGGCGACCGCGGGCGTCCAGTCGAGATGGGAAGGCGAGTTGAAGTCCCCGGTCAGGAAGACGGGAATCCCCTGCGAGACGATCCCCGGCAAGAGTTCGAGCTGCGCCAGGGCCGCAGGGAGCCTTGTCCTGCGCTCGAGCGCCTCGAGCCTCTCGGGCGTGGCGCCGTCCCGAACACGGTAGGGGCCGTACGGGGTCGAGGGGAGATGCGCGTTGGCAATCGCCACAACCTGGCCCGGGCCAAGCTCGACGTAGATGTAGAGCCCATTGCCCTCCGGAGGGTCGATCAGCCTGTAGCGGGAGACGACCTGCGTCCGCACGCTGGCGAACCAGCCGAGGGCACGCGCGACGCGACGGGTGGAGTGCTCGCCTTCCTCGAGGCCGATGACGTCCGCGCCGGAGGCCCGGATCGTCTCCAGGACCTTCGCGAACGTCCGCGAGCAGCCGCGACGCTTCGTGCACCAGTCGCCGGTTCGCAGGTCGAGCTCGTCACCCCCGTAGAAGATGTTGAGCGTCATCACCCGCAGGCGGACGCCGCCCTGGCCGCCGTCGTCGCTCCGCGCCGCCGCCGATGTGGCCAGCGTCCCGCAGATCAGGAGCCCGACGGCGAGCAGCCGCAGGCCCCGCCAGATGAGTGGATGCCCGATGATGGGCACGAAACCGTAAGCCGCGTCGTGCGACATGTCAACGGCGGGAAGACGGTGGATTGCCAGTTCGTACAGCGCGCGACGCAGGCGTACACTTCGGGCATGGGAGTCGCCTACAGCTCTCCCGACTCGCCGCTCACGCAGCTCTGCGCCGTCTACACCTGCCGCTGCGGCGCGGCCGTATCCGAAGTAGGGCGGCACGCGGGCGATCTGCCGCCGGGCTGGGAGCGCGTCTCGGACGACACCTGCATCTGCGCGCACTGCGTCGAGCTGAGGCGCGCCGGCCGGCTGCCCAGCGCCTCCTAGGCGACTATCTCGGCCGCCGATCCCTCCATGCCCGCCAGGCGCGGCACCACCTCCAGCACGCTCTCCCGGGCGCACCAGGCGATGTCCTCTCCGAGCAAGGCGTGTTCGGGGTTTTCGGACGCGCCCAACCCCTCCTCCGGGCCGGCAAACGAGCGTGCGATGCGAACGGCGGCCTCGGCGGCGTCGGACCGCTCGCCGCCCAGGAGCTCCGCGATTCGCCCGGCGCAGTAGGCGTCGTCGATCGTGAAGCGCCCCTGCACACCGGCGCAGACGATCTCGACGTCCTCTCCCCCGCGCGCCGCCACGGCGACCGCGTCGAGGTTGAGGAGGCTCCCCACGAGCACGGTCTCGGCGCTCGCTCCCGCGGCGAGGATCGCGCCGGTCCCGTTCGTCGTCGTCAGGACCAGGGTCTCACCGAGCGGCTCCAGGAACTCCCGCGGCGAGTTCCCGAGGTCGAACCCGGGAATCGCCACTGCCTTGCGCTCGCCCGCCAGCACCGCCTCGCCCAGGCGCGCACGCAGCTCGCGCGCCTCCTCGACCTCGGCGCAGCAGAGCACCCGGCGGTAGCCGGAGGCGAGCGCCTGGGCGATCGTCGAGGAGGCCCGCAGGACGTCGACGACGATCGCCGTGGGCGCGCGCTCGGCCTCCGCCGGAGTGAAGGCGACGTGCACGCGCATCGGCCCGTGACCTTAGAGGACGTGGCCTGAGACCGCGCCGATATAGAGGACGTGGCCTGAGACCGCGCCGATACGATGGCCTCGAATGGCCATCCCGGAGCAGACGCAGACGCGGACGTGCTACCGGCATCCGGGGAGGGAGACCGCCGTCAGCTGCTCCAACTGCGGCCGGCCGATCTGCCCTGACTGCATGGTGTACGCGGCGGTCGGGATCAAGTGCCCCGAGTGCGCGGGCCAGCCGACGGGCCCCCGCGCGGCCAGGCAGCGGGCAGGCCGCGCCGCCGTCGTGGGGACGGGCGCGCTCGTCACGAAAACGCTCATCGCCGTCAACGTGGTCGTGTACCTGGTGTCGATCGCCCAGGGAGCGGGCGGCCTCCAGCCGGCATCCGCGTTCATCAACCGGTGGGCGCTGAACGGGTTCGCCGTCTCCGAGGGCGACTGGTACCGGCTGCTCACGAGCGCGTTCCTGCACGCGAGCCTCATCCACCTCGCGTTCAACATGCTCATGCTCTGGTGGTTCGGCCAGGCGCTGGAGGCGACGGTCGGACGCGCCCGCTTCCTCGGGATCTACCTCGTGTCGGCGCTCACGGGCGCCGTCGGCGCGCTCCTCCTGAGCGGCGCACTCGTCAACACCGTGGGGGCGTCGGGCGCCGTCTTCGGGATCCTCGGCGCCGGCCTCGTCCTCGAACGACGGCACATCTACGTGTTCGGCGGCGGCGCGCTCTTCGTAGTCGTCCTCAACATCGCGTTCACCTTCGCCGTCTCCAACATCTCCATCGGCGGGCACCTTGGCGGCCTCGTCGGCGGGATCCTCTCCATGCTCGCCCTCTCGGCCGCCGGCCGCCATCCGATCTACGGACGGCTCGACGTGGCTCCGTTCCTCGCGCTCTTCGCGATCGCGGCCGGAAGCGTGGCGATCGCGTACCTCCGCGTGCGCGGGTATTCCTGAGCCCGGAACTTACGCCGACTCGGATCCATAGCCTCGTGCGGGCCGGCGAGACGATGGCGACGGTCAGCCTCGTCGACGACGGCGCCGGGGGCTGGCTCGCCGACACCGTCACCGGTTGCTTGTCGCTCGAAGGCTGAGCGACCGCTAACGTCCCGCCTCGTGATCGAGGCGCAACTGCTCACGGACGGCGGCCAGCCGGCATCGGAGATCGCCGACCGCCTGGCGGGCTTTCTCGCCGAGGCGCGCCGGAGCCTCGACCTGGCCCTGTATGACTTCGATCTCGAGCAGCCAACGGCTCAGACCGTGGCCGACGCCATCGTCGAGGCCGAGACGCGCGGCGTCTCCGTCCGGCTGGCGTTCAACGTCGACAGCGAGAAACCCCCGCCCGTCTTCCCCCCGCCCCGCGGCGAGCCGACCCTCATCGACAGCCTCGAGGTGCCGACGAAGCCGATTCCGGGAGTGCCCGATCTCATGCACCACAAGTACGCGATCCGCGACGACGAGGTGGTCTGGACGGGCTCGACGAACTGGACGGACGATTCCTGGACGCGGTGCGAGAACATCATCGTCGTCGCCGCCTCACCGGCGGTCGCCGCCGCCTACACGAAGGACTTCGAGCAGCTCTGGACGACCGGATCGGTGGAGAAGAGCGGCTTCGTCGACCCGGGCCCGCTGGACGTCGGTGGACGCGAGGTGCGCACCTGGTTCTCGCCCGGACACGGGGAGGCGCTCGCGACCCGCATCGCTCACCGGATCAAACGGTCACGGCGGCGCATCCGCGTCTGCTCGCCCGTACTCACCTCGGGCCCGATCCTCGGCGCCCTGGCCGAGTGCGTCTCCGACGGAAAGGTGGACGTCACGGGCGTCTGCGACGGCACGCAGATGCGAGGCGTCTACCACCAGTGGGAGCTGAACGGAAACTCGACCTGGAAGCTTCCGCTCGTCGCCCGCGTCTTCGGAAGCGGACGCTTCACCGGGAAGGACTCGACACCCTACGGCGACGGCGACAACGTGCACGACTTCATGCACGCGAAGATCACGGTCGCGGACGACCACGTGTTCACGGGGAGCTACAACCTCTCGCACTCCGGCGAGCTGAACGCGGAGAACGTGCTCGAGATCCGCGACCCCGATCTGGCCGAGCGCCTGGTCGCGTGGATCGACGAGGTGCGCGGCCGCTACCGGCCTGCGCCGATCCCGGAGCCGAGCTAGCCGCCGACCTGGACGGCAGTGACGCCGCGCTCCGCCAGGACGGCCTGCGCCGATGCCAGCCGGGCCAGCGGCACCCGGTACGGCGAGCACGAGACGTAGTCGAGCCCGAGCTCGTGGCAGAACGCGACCGACCGTGCGTCGCCCCCGTGCTCACCGCAGATGCCGAGCTTGATCTCCGGGTAGACGCCCCGCGCCCTCTGGACGGCGACCCGCATGAGGTCGCCGACCCCGCTCACGTCCAGCGTCTCGAACGGGTTCGCCTCCAGGATGCGGTCCTCGAGATAGCGCGTGAGGAACTTGCCCTCCGCGTCGTCGCGGGAAAAGCCGAGGGTCGTCTGCGTGAGGTCGTTCGTCCCGAAGCTGAAGAAGTCGGCCTCGGCCGCGATCTCGTCCGCGCGCACGCACGCGCGAGGGAGCTCGATCATCGTCCCCACCTGGTAGTCGAGCTGCCGTGAGGCCTGCTCCAGCTCGGCCGAGGCCGTGTCCAGCGTCAGCTGCCGCAGCCGCCGGAGCTCCTCGGCGAAGCCGATCAGCGGGTGCATGATCTCGACGAGCGGCGCCTGGCCGGTGCGCTCGGCGACTGCCAGCGCCGCCCGCACGGTCGCCCGCACCTGCATCTCGTAGATCTCCGGGTAGAGGAGCCCGAGCCGGCACCCGCGCGTCCCCAGCATCGGGTTCGCCTCGCGGAGCGCGCGGATCCGGCGCGCCATCTCGTCGGACTCCGCCTCCTCCAGGGTCGGCAGGAACTCGTGGAGCGGCGGGTCGAGCAACCGGATCGTGACCGGCAGCCCGGCCATGGCCGTGAAGATGCCCTCGAAGTCGGCCTGCTGGAGCGGGAGCAGCCGGTCGAGGGCCTGGCGCCGCTCCTCTTCCGCAGAAGCCATGATCATGGCGCGCACGAGCGGCAGCCGCTCCTCCGCCATGAACATGTGCTCGGTCCGGCAGAGGCCGATGCCCTCGGCGCCGAACTCCCGCGCCTTCGCCGCGTCCTCGGGCGTGTCCGCGTTCGCTCGCACGCGGAGGCGGCGGATCGCGTCCGCCCAGCCGAGAAGCCTCTCGAAGCTCTCGTCGATGTTGGGCGGGACGAGCGGCACCTCGCCGACGATGACGTCGCCGGTGCCGCCGTCGATCGTGAGCACGTCGCCCGCGGCCAGCTCACGCTCGCCGAGGCGGATGCGGCCCGCGGCGAGGTCGATCGAGAGCGCCTCGCAGCCGGAGACGCAGGGCTTCCCCATCCCGCGCGCGACGACCGCAGCGTGCGAGGTCATGCCTCCGTGGGCCGTAAGGACTCCCCGCGCCTCGATGATGCCGTGGATGTCGTCGGGCGTCGTCTCGGTGCGGACGAGGATGACCGCCTCCCCGGCCTTTCCCTGCTCCTGGGCCCGGTCGGCGTCGAGCACGATCCTCCCGGTCGCAGCGCCCGGCGAGGCGTTCAGGCCCTTTGCGGCGACCTCGAACTCGGCTCCAGGGTCGATCATCGGGTGGAGCAGCTGGTCGAGCTGGCCCGGGTCGACCCGCGCGACAGCCTCCTCCTGCGTCAGCAGCCCTTCCGAGACCATGTCGACGGCAATGCGAAGCGCGGCTGCGGCCGTGCGCTTCCCGGTGCGCGTCTGGAGCAGGTAGAGCGTGCCCTCCTCCACCGTGAACTCGATGTCCTGCATCTCGCGGTAGTGCTCCTCGAGGCGCGCCGTCGTCGCGCTGAGCTGCTCGAACGCCGCGGGAAAGCGCTGCGGCATGGCGGCGATCGGCTCCGGCGTGCGGATGCCGGCGACCACGTCCTCCCCCTGCGCGTTGACGAGGAGCTCGCCCCACAGGCCGGGCTCGCCGGTCGACGGGTTACGGGTGAAGGCGACGCCCGTGCCCGAGTCGTCGCCCTTGTTCCCGAAGACCATCTGCACGACGTTGACGGCGGTGCCGAGCTCGTCCGGGATGCCGTTGGCATGCCTGTAGACCTGCGCGCGCGGAGTCTCCCAGGAATCGAAGACCGCCCTGACGGCGCGCTCGAGCTGATCGCGAGCGTCCTGCGGGAAGTCGGCGTAGAGCTCCTCGTAGCGGGCGACCAGCCCCCGCAGGTCCTCGGCGCCGAGCTCGACGTCCTGGGTGACGCCGCGCTCGGCCTTGAGGCTCGTGAGCGCCTGCTCGAAGAGCTGCCCGTCGACGCCCGCGACCACGTCTCCGAACATCTGGACGAGGCGGCGGTAGGCGTCGAAGGCGAACCGCTCGTTTCCCGTCGCCCGCGCGAGCCCCTCGACTGCCTCGTCGTTCAGGCCGAGGTTGAGGATCGTGTCCATCATCCCGGGCATCGAGACCGCCGCGCCGGAGCGCACGGACACGAGCAGCGGGTCGGCGGGGTCGCCGAAGCGCTTGCCCGTCCGCTCCTCGAGGCGCGCGACGGCCTCGTCCACCTCGGCGGCGAGCCCGTCCGGGACGCGACCCAGCCGCATGTACTCGCGGCACGCCTCGGTCGTGACGGTGAAGCCGGCCGGCACCGGCAGCCCGATCGCGGTCATCTCCGCGAGACCGGCGCCCTTGCCGCCGAGCAGCTCGCGGCCGAGCTCGCCCCCCTCGGAGAAGTCGTAGACGTACTGAATGCCCATGCGCCCTGGCCCTGAATTCTCCCACCCGCGCGGTCTCCATGCACCAAGGAGGGTTTGGCGAGATGCGGCCCGTGCCGCCGGGCCGCGATACCGAGAATCCCCCGGCAGGGGAATGGCGCCCTTCGCGGCCTTCGGCCATGGTCAGAAGGCGGGCTAGGCAGACGCGGGGCGCCGCAGCCTACGTCTCGGCCCGAGAGAGAGGCGGTCGTGGCACCACGGGCCGCCTCTTCCTTTTCTAGACCGCATTCTCCTCGGCGACCTCGCGACGGTGGGCGAACCACCCGATCAGCCTGATCCCCACCCATACAGGGGTGAGGAGGACGTAGAAGACGAAGAGCCCCGCCGCGAGGAGCACCATCCAGAGCGGCCACCAGTACCAGGCAATCGGGGGCTTAGAACTCATTTCGGGATGATGCGCCGTCGTCGGGGTGTCCTGGGCGAGTGCGAGGCAAGGACGCAGGGAGCGCTCGTATTCGAGAATACGGGCGCGACCGAGGACGCCGAATCGCGCCGTCCAGGGCGGCCCGGTGACATCCGGCTTCATTTCGAAAGGGGTTCTTGAGGCTCATGTCGTCGGCTCCGCCTGGAGACGGCGCTCCTCGACGAGGCGAACGATGCGACGCGCCGTTTCCTCGATGGCGAGGTTCGAGACCTCGATGACGGGGCAGCCGAGCCGCTTGTGGAGGGACTCCGCGTACTCGAGCTCCTCGTAGATCTCGGCGAGGTCGGCGTAGCGCCCGCCGGCCCCCATCCCGCGAACACGCTCGCCCCGGATCTGCGCCAGCGCCTCGGGGTCGATGGTGAGGCCCACGACCTTGGCGGGGTCGACCTTCCACAGCTCGGCCGGCGGCTCGATGCCCTTCACGATCGGCACGTTGGCGGTCTTGTACCCGAGATAGGCCAGGTAGATCGAGAGCGGCGTCTTCGAGCTGCGCGAGACCCCGACGAGGACGACGTCGGCCTCGGGCAGGTCGCGCGCGGCGGCGCCGTCGTCGTAGCGGACGGCGAACTCGATGGCGGCGATCCGCTTGAAGTAGCTCGAGTCGAGCACGGTGGGGGCGCCTGCACGACGGGTCGCAGGCGCCCCCGAGACACGGGCGACGGCCTCGATCGGGTGCCCGAGCAGGTCGCAGTAGTGGAGCCGGTAGCGCTTGCAGAGCGTGCGCATGACCTCGCGCATCTCGGGCTCGACGAGCGTGAAGAGCACGACCGCCCGGCGGCCGCGTGCCCGCTGCGCAGCGAGGTGCACGTCCTCGACGACCGCGATGCGCGGATGGCGGACGACCTCGAACTCCTGACCGGGAAACTGCGCCTCGACCGCCTCGACGACCCGCGCCGCGGTTTCCCCCGTCGAGTCGGAGACCACGTGCAGCTCGACGAGCTCAGCCAAGCGGCTACCTCGGAATCTGGGAGAGGTCGCCGAGCGCCCCCACCGCGTCGCGAACATCGAGGAGAAGCCGGAGCCTGTTGGCCCGGATCCGCTCGTCCTCGGCCATGACGAGCACCTCGTCGAAGAAGCGGTCGACGGGCGGCCCGAGCTCGGCGGCCGCTGCGAGCGCCTCGCGAAAGTCGCGCTCGGCGACGGCCGCCTCGATGCGCGGCGAGGCCTGGCCGAGCGCCTCGATCAGCATCTTCTCTGCCTCCTCGGTCGCGAGCGACGGGTCGAGCGCTCCCGCCGCGCCGTCGGCGCGGCCCGCGAGGCGATTCGAGCGATCGAACGCGACGTAGGCCCGCTCGAACTCCTCCGACGAAGCTTCCGCCGCAAGCGTGCGGGCGAGGTCCGCGACCGCGCCCAGCTCGGCGACGCCCCCGGCACGGGCGGCACGCACGAACTCGACGGGAACGTCGAGGACGCCCTCGAGCCGTTCGAAGACAAAGTCGGCGACGTCGGCCGGGTCGTCCTGCACGTCGGCCTCCTGCTGGACGAGAAGCCCGAGGTCTCGTTGCACCATGGCGGCAACGTCGATCTGGAGCCCGCCCTCGACCGCGATCCGGCAGAGGCCGATCGCGGCGCGGCGGAGGCCGAACGGATCACGCGAGCCGGTCGGCCGCTGGCCGAGCGCGAACGCGACGGTGAGGTTGTCGACCTTCTCCGCCGCAGCCAGCACCCGCCCGGGCTCGGTGTGCGGCAGCGGGCCGTCCGCAGAGTCCGGAAGGTACTGCTCCTCGATCGCCGCGCACACGCCCTCGGGAAACCCCGCCAGGCGCGCGTACTCCGCGCCGATGTGCCCTTCGAGGTCGGGGAACTCGCGGACGAGCTCAGCAGCCTGGTCGGCCTTGGCCAGACGTGCGGCCTCGCTCGAGGCCTCGCCGCCGCCCTGCTCCCGCACGAGCGCCTGCAGGCGCTCGGCCTTGTCCGCGAAGCTGCCCGCACCCGCGACGTACGTGATCGCTCCCAGCTCGCCGGCCAGCGCCTCGACGCCTTTGACGACGTCGCGCTCGAAGGTGAAATGGGCATCTGCGAGCCTTCCTTCGAGGACGCGCTCGTTGCCGGCGACGACTACCTCGGGATCGCCGCCGTTCGCGACGAAGGCGAAGCGTGAGCCCTCGAGCGGGAAGTAGCGCTGGTGCGACTGCATCGCCGTCTCGACGACGCGCGGCGGGAGCTCGAGGAAACGCTCGTCGAAGCGCCCCTCGAGCACCGTCGGGCTCTCGACGAGGAACACCACCTCCTCGAGCACGCGGGCGGGGTCGCGCCAACCGCCGATCGCGTCGAGCCCCTCGATGATCTGGCGGCGGCGCTCGTCCTGCTCCGGCTCGACGCCGGCGGCTCGCAGCACCTCGACATACTCGTCGGCGCGCGGCAGCTCCACCTCGCCGCCCGTAAAGCGGTGGCCGTACGTCAGGTGACCCGCCTGCAGCCCGGCGACCTCCACCTTCACCGTTGCCTTGTCGAGCTTCGCGCAGAGCCAGCGCACCGGCCGGGAGAAGCGCAACCCATCCTCCTCCCAGATCATCGACTTGCCGAACGCCAGGCCGTGGACGACGGCGGCGAGCTTCTCGGGCAGGGCCTCCGAGATCGGACGCCCGGGCACGACCACGCCGAGAAAGCCGTCGCGCGCCTCGAGCTCGTCCTCGGAGACGCCCTGCTTGCGGGCAAACCCGGCAGCGGCCTTCTCCCGCAGGTGCTCGGGGGGCCCCTGAACCCAGCGGTCGGCCTCATGCTCGGCGACCTCGGTCACCAGCAGGGCCAACCGGCGCGGCCCGACGTACACGCTGCCCTCCCCGAGCTCGGGCAGCCAGCGCTCGCGGAGCTGCGCCTCGGCCTCGCGGCACGCAGAGGCCGGCAGCTCCTCGCAGCCGATCTCAAACAGCAGGCTCGGCAAGGGCCTCCACGTAGCTTTCGGCGACGCTGCGGGCGAGCGCGCGGACACGGCCGACGTAGGCGGCGCGCTCGGTCGCCGAGATCGCCCCGCGCGCATCGAGGAGGTTGAAGGCGTGCGAGCACTTGAGCACCTGGTCGTACGCGGGCAGCGGCAGCCCCCGCGCGAGGAGCTGTTCGCACTCCTCCTCGTGCTCGTCGAAGCGGCGCCTCAGCACGTCCACGGGCGCGGCCTCGAAGTTGTAGACCGACCACTGGCGCTCGTTCTCCCGATAGACGTCCTCCCACGTGACGCCGGGCGCCCACTCGAGCTCGAACGCGCTCCGCTTGTCCTGGAGGAACATGGCCAGGCGTTCGAGGCCGTAGGTGATCTCGGCCGGGACGAGATCGAGCTCGAGCCCGCCGAGCTGCTGGAAGTACGTGAACTGCGTGACCTCCATGCCGTCGACCCAGACCTCCCAGCCGAGGCCCCAGGCGCCGAGCGTCGGGCCCTCCCAGTCGTCCTCGACCAGGCGGACGTCGTGCCTGGCGAGGTCGATGCCGACCGCCTCGAGCGACGCGAAGTACCGGTCGAGAACGTCCTCCGGCGCCGGCTTCAGGACGACCTGGTACTGGTAGTAGTGCTGGAAGCGGAACGGGTTCTCGCCGTAGCGGCCGTCGCTCGGACGGATCGAGGGCTCGACGTAGGCGGCCTTCCAGGGCTGCGGCCCGAGGCACCGCAGGAAGGTCGCGGGGTTGAACGTCCCCGCACCGACCTCCGTGTGGTACGGCTGCATGAGGACGCAGCCGTCATCCGCCCAGTAGCGCTCGAGCCGGGCGATCATCTCCTGGAACGTGGGCACGCCCATGGAAGCGAACATGCTACGGGAGGCGCCGCCCCCTCTCTGGGCAGGCCGGCGCCCCGCGCGCGACGTCGGCACACACTCGTCACGATGCGCGCGCCACAGGTGCGCTTTTCGGCGTTACGCTGGAAAGCGGGTGGTGGGAGAGGGGTGCCCCTAGAAGACAGCCGCCCCAGCCCGGCTCATCAGCTCCGGGTCAAGCTGAGAGCGTCCGCAGCCTGAAGCCCCCGTGCTCCTCGTACGAGGCCTCGATCACCCGAAGGCACTGACGGAGCGCCTCCTCCCCGAGCCCCAGCTGGCGCACGGCGGCCAGAGGTTGCTCGAGAAGCGCCCGGAGCCCGAGGAACCCTGCCTCGGAGACCGGCAGGGCCTCTGCGGCGCACTCGCGGCAGACAGCCCCTCCAGCGCGGGCCGAGAAAGCCACGAGCGGCTTCGCCTCGCCGCACGCGGCGCAGCTCGCCAGGTGCGGCAGGTAGCCGGAGAGCCACAGCAGCTTCAGCTGGAACGAGAGGACGAGCGGCTCGAGCGCAGGCTGCGCCGGCAGCCGCGCCTCCACGTCGTCCAGCAGGTCGAGGAAGCGGGTAAGAGCGTGGAAGGCCGGAGGCTGAGCCTCCTCCTCGACGAAGAGCCTGAGCACCGCTTCGAGACCGATGTGACCGACACCGAGCCGGTAGGGGTCGGTTCGAGAGCGGTCGTGGGAGCGGACGAGCTCCGCCCCGCGAACCGTGTACAGGTCGCCGCGCCCCTCGTGAAGCAGGAGCTCGACGTGCGACAGCGGCTCCAGTCGGGCGCCGAAACGCGACCGCGTCTTGCGCACCCCCTTTGCGATCGCTCCTACCCGTCCCTTCGCCAGCGTGTACAGGTGCAGGACGCAGTCCGACTCGGAGAAGCGAATGGAGCGAAGGACGACCGCCTCGGTCGTGAGCGTGCGCGACGACATCCGAGCCACTCTAGTTGCTCTTCCGGGGGAATCGGAATCGGAGCATGGGCGTTTTCCCTGGTAATGGCCAGGATCGAGATGTACACCACAGCGTGGTGCGGCTACTGCGATCGGGCCCGGGCCCTCCTTCGCGAGCGCAACCTCCCCTTCGAGGAGATCCACCTCGACGGCGATCCCGCCTTCCGGGCAAGGCTGCTCGATCTCACCGGTCGCTGGACCGTGCCGCAGATCCTGGTCGACGGACGGCCGATCGGCGGCTTCACGGAGCTCAGGGAGCTCGACCGCCGCGGGATCCTCGACGAGCTGGCTGCCTAGCTCCTCCTCCTACCTAGAACGCCCGGTCGGCTGGCAGACCGGGCAGTACCAGGTGCCGCGCCCAGCGACCCGCGCCTTCGCGACCGGGGCTCCGCAGCGGTCGCACGGCTCTCCCTCGCGGCCGTAGGCGCGAAACTCGTCCTGCATCCGCCCGCGCGCTCCGTCGGCGCCCGTGTAGTCGCGAAGCGTTGCGCCCTGGCGGCGGATCCCGAGCCGCAAGGCCTTGCGGATGCCCTCCCGAAGCCTGGACACCTGCTCGGAGTCCAGCTCGCCGGCCGGGATGAGCGGATTGACCCGCGCGTACCAAAGCGCCTCGTCGGCGTAGATGTTCCCGATCCCGGCGGCTGCGCGCTGGTCGAGCAGCGCCGCCTTGACCGGTGCCCGACGCCCGGCGAGCGACCGGGCGAGCCACGCGACCGTGAAAGATCGGCCGAGTGGCTCGACGCCCAGGCGACGGGCGGCGAAGTAGTCGTCGAACTCCCCTTGCTCGAGCAGCTCCCACGTTCCGAACCGGCGGACGTCCCGGTACACGACGTCCGATCCGTCGTCTAATCTGACGACAGCCCGCACGTGTGGATCGTCCCTGTGCCCCTCAGGCGCCGGGTGTAGGACGTTTCCGGTCATCCGCAGGTGCACGAGGAGGTGCCGCCCGCTTTCGAACACGACATCCAGATACTTCCCTCGTCGGCGCACGTCGCGAACGCGCTCACGCTCGAGCGCCGCGGCCACGAACTCGGGAGGCTCCGGCCTCGTCAGCCGGGGGTCGAGGATCTCGACACGGTCGAGCCTCCGCCCCGTCAGCGCCGGCGCGAGGCTGGAGCGGATGGTCTCGACCTCGGGAAGCTCGGGCACGAATGCTCAGGCGGCCGGCCGGCTCACGAGAGCACGTCGAGGACGATCGGCTTCCGCTCGGGCTCCCCGTCGCCGATCCGATAGCAGGCCGTAACCTCGGTGACGGCGTGCTGCGCCCAGGCATCGTCGCGCGCGTGGATCTCGGCGAGCGCTTGCCCGGCCTCGACCCTGTCGCCCCGCTTCGCGAGGCAGACGACGCCGACCGCGTGGTCGATGGCGTCGTCCTTGTGAACTCGCCCGGCGCCGAGGCGGAGAGCCGCCAGGCCGATGCCCGTGGTCGCGATCCGCTCGACGAAGCCGCCTGCGGGAGCGGTCGCCTCCCGGACGACCGGCGCCCGCGGCAGCGCGTCGCGCGCCGGGTCACCACCCTGCGCACGCACCCAGCGGTCGTACAGCTCGCGCGCGGATCCACTGGCCACGGCCATCTCCGTCAGCCGACGGCCCTCGTCGAGACCGACGTCGAGGTCGGAGAGCGCCAGCAGGTGAGCGGCCGCGCCGAGCACAAGCTCTCTGAGGTCGGGCGGCCCGGCGCCGTCGAGGGTGTCGAGCGCCTCCTGAACCTCGAGCGAGTTGCCGACAGCGTGTCCGAGCGGCTGATCCATGTCGGTCAGCTCGCAGACGACCTCCCGTCCGTCCAGACGGCCGAGCTCGACCATGATCCGAGCCAGGTTCCGCGCCTCGTCCAGCGTCTTCATGAACGCGCCGTCGCCAACCTTGACGTCGAGCACGATCGCGTCCGCGCCGCCCGCGATCTTCTTCGACATGATCGAGGAGGCGATCAGCGGGATGATGTCGACCGTCGCGGTCACGTCCCGAAGCGCGTAGAGCTTCTTGTCCGCGGGGACGAGATCCGCCGTCTGGCCGATGATCGCGAGGCCGATCTCCTGCACCTGGCGAATGAACGCATCGCTTTCCAGCTCGATCCGGAAGCCGGGGATGGACTCGAGCTTGTCCAACGTCCCGCCGGTGTGGCCGAGCCCGCGCCCGCTCATCTTGGCGAAGGGGACTCCGCACGCCGCCACAATCGGGCCGATCACGATCGACGCCTTGTCGCCGACTCCGCCGGTCGAGTGCTTGTCCACGACCTTCCTTCCGAGCGCCGAGAGGTCGATGACCTCGCCGCTCCGCACCATGGCATCAGTGAGCGCGTGGGTCTCGGCGGCGGTCAGCCCCCGAAAGTACGCGGCCATGCAGAACGCCGCCATCTGGTAGTCCGGGATCTCGTCCCGCGCATAGGCGAGCGTGAGGTCGGCGAGCTCCTCGCCGGAGAGCTCCTCGCCGTCCCGCTTGCGCCGGATCAGCTCGGCGGGGTGGATCACGGCTGCACGACGGGAGATCCCGGAATCCCCCTGCCCGGCGTCTTCCCGCCCAGCCAGGCGTTCACGGTCGCTCCGACGTCCGCGAACTCCCCCTCGTGGCGCTCCCCCGAGGCGTTTCGGCCCTCGACGTACGCCAGAAAGAGCGCATGCTCACGCGAGTGGTCTGTCGAAGGCGTCGTCGGGTCGCAGCCGTGATCCGACGTGAGGATGAACAGGTCGCCCGGGCGCAGGGCGTCCAGCAGATCGGGCAACCGCCGGTCGAAGTCCTGCAGGCAGCGGTGGAAGTTGACGGGGTCGTTCCTGTGGCCCCAGAGCATGTCGGTCTCCACGAGGTTGACGAAGACCAGGCCGGACTCCAGCTCCCGGAGCAGCGTCTCCGTCTGGCGGATGCCGTCGGCGTTCGACTTCGTCGGATGCGAATGGTCGATGTCGACGCCGGCGAAGATGTCGTGGATCTTGCCGACGCCGTGTACCTCGCTGCCGGCCTCGCGAACGAGCGTCAGGTAGTTCGGCTGCCTGGGCCGCAAGGACCAGTCGTGCCGGTTGGGCGTGCGCGTGTAGCTCCCAGGCTCCCCGACGAACGGCCGGGCGATGACGCGGCCGACGGCATGCTTCCCGGTGAGGATCTCCCGGGCGATCCCGCAGGCTTCGTAGAGCTCCTCCAGCGGGATCGTCTCCTCGTGGGCTGCGATCTGGAAGACGGAGTCGGCTGACGTGTACACGATCCACTTGCCGGTTCGCTGGTGCTCCTCCCCGAGCTCGTCGATGATCTCGGTGCCGGAGGCGGCCTTGTTGCCGAGGACGCCTCGACCGGTGCGGTGGGCGAACTCCTCGACCACGTCGAACGGGAAGCCGTGCGGATACGTCGGCATCGGCACGGGCGTGACGATGCCCATGAGCTCCCAGTGGCCCGTCGTCGTGTCCTTCCCCTTGGAGCGCTCGAGCAGGCGGCCCGCTACGGCCGGCGCGCCCTCCATCGGCGGACAGCCCGGGAGGTCCCCGACGTTTCCGAATCCGAGGTGCTCGAGGTTGGGGAGGTCGAGGCCGCCGACGGCCTTGGCGACGTTGCCCAACGTGTTGGAGCCCTCGTCGCCGTACTCGGCCGCGTCCGGCAGCTCGCCCGCACCAACCGCGTCCAGCACGATCACGCAGGCGCGCGGCATGCGGCTATTCTACGGCTGTCATGGACACGGTCCTCGGCTTCCTCGGCCTGGCGATCTGGATCGCCGGCACGATCAGCATCGCCGCCGGCGTCACGTGGGTGGTCATCAAGCTCTTCCCAGGAGACGAGGAGCTCAAGCCCAAGCCGCAGCCCTAGCTCCGCGGACGCGCGGCATTCAGCCGGGCGCTCCTAGGCGACCGGTTCGAGCGGAAGGACCTGCTCGAGCGGGGAATGCTCGAGGCCGTGGGCGTCGGAGACCGCCTGATAGGTCAGCTTCCCGTCGACGACGTTGACGCCGCGCGCGAGCGCGCGGTCGCGGGCGACCGCCTCGCGGAAGCCGTGGTCGGCGATCGCCTCGACATAAGGCAAGGTCACGTTTGTCAACGCGAAGGTCGAGGTGACGGGAACGGCGCCCGGCATGTTCGCCACGCAGTAGTGGACGATGCCGTCGACCACGTAGGTCGGGTCGGAATGCGTCGTGGGGTGGGACGTCTCGAAGCAGCCGCCCTGGTCGATCGCCACGTCCACGAGCACGGCGCCAGGCTTGAGCCCACCGAGCATGTCGCGTGTGATCAGCTTGGGCGCACGGGCTCCGGGGATGAGGACGGCGCCGATGATGAGGTCGGCGTCCGCGGTGGCGAGCTCGATCTCCAGCCGGTTCGACATCGCGAGCGTGATCCGGCCGTCGAGCATCATCTCGAGGTCACGCATGCGCTCGACCGACTTGTCGAGGATCCAGACGTCGGCCTGCATCCCGACGGCGATCAGCGCAGCGTTGTAGCCGACGATGCCGCCCCCGAGGACGACCACCTTGGCCGGCGGGACGCCGGGGACGCCGCCGAGCAGAAGGCCGCGGCCGCCCTGGGCCTTCTCCAGGGCCCAAGCGCCCATCTGCGTGGCCAGACGGCCGGCGACCTCGCTCATCGGCGCGAGGAGCGGCAGCTTGCCGTCGTCGAGCTCGACCGTCTCGTAGGCGATGCACGTCGCACCGCTCGCCGCGAGGGCGCGGGTGAGCTGGTCGTCGGCGGCCAGATGCAGGTAGGTGAAGAGGATCTGCCCTTCCCGCAGCCGGCCGTATTCCTCGGGCAGCGGCTCCTTGACCTTGAGCACCAGCTCGGACGTCGCCCAGACGTCGTCGACTGTGGCTATCCGCGCGCCGACCGCCTCGTAGTCGGCATCGGTGAACGCGCTTCCGGCGCCGGCCCCGGCCTCGACGACGACCTCGTGGCCGCGCTGCCTCAGCTCGCCCGCCCCGGCAGGCGTGAGCGCGACCCGATACTCGTCCTGCTTGATCTCCTTGGCGACGCCGATCCGCATGACGCGGGCGAACGATAGCCGAACGACGGTGGCCGGACGGCCTCGTTTGCACGGACTTCTCCGGCTCAGCCGACGAGCGAGCGCGCGAGCCGGCCGGCGGCAAAGGCCGCGGCGAAGAACCACGGCTCCTCGTCGGGGCCACGGCCCATGTGTGAGAGCTGCAATCCCTCACACGCGCCTCGCCAGTGCGAAGCGTCCACGACCTCGACCGGACCGAGCTCCGCGGGAACGTCGAGGCCCTCGGGCCAGGCAACCTTGACGGCGCCCTGGACGAGGTCGAGCACGGCCAGCGTGTGGTGTGAGAGACCCCGGTGCCGCTCGCGCTCGTCCGCCGCTGAGACCCGCGGGGCGAGCACCGGTTCGCCCCCGAGAGCGTTGGCGGCGCTCGCGGAGTCGGCCGCTGCCAGGGCGCCGTGCCCGAAGCGGGAGCCCGTGCCGACGACCCCCGGGCCGATCGAGCACACGACCGCGTCCATGCCCTCGGCCGCGGAGGCCATCAGCGCGGAGGCGACGGAGACGGCGGCGAGCTCCCCTGCGACGCAGGGGCCGATCGCCACGGTCGTCCGCAGGAAGCCCTCGCGGCGGAGCGCCCGCACGGTGTCGGAAAGCGGCACCGGCAACGCGCCCCCGCCGAGCTGGAGGTAGGCGACGCGGAGGTCCGCTCCGAGCCCTGCGCACGCCGGCGCCACCTGGCTGTGCAGCGAGCAGCAGACGACCGGGAGCCCGGCCAGGTCAGCCGCCGGCTCGTCGGCCCACGACTCCTCCACATGCCGAACCGCGTGCTGGAGCGGCGTGTACGGCAGCTTCATGACATGGGCGCCCTCGTCCGCGGCCAGGCCCAGGCCGCGGGTCAGGTTCGCGTGCAGGACGTCGTAGCCGCCCGTGCCGAGCCCGAGCTCGACCGCCTGGACGTTGACGAGCACGTCGTCCCCGAGGACGACGGGGCCCGTCAGGGCCGGATAGGCGACGCAGGGATGCCCGTCTACCTCGAGGCGCACGAGGCCGTCGTGCCGCTCCACGATCGCGGTCACTGCCCCCCGCCGAAGCGAGACCGGCATCTACGCCTCGCGAGCCGCGTCGACCAGCTCGAGCGTGACGGCGACCATCGCGTCCAGGTCGGCCACCGCGATTGCCTCCTCGGCAGTGTGGATGTTCAGCATCCCGTTGGCGAGGTTCACGCAGTGGAGGCCGCGCTCGATGAAGACGTTCGCGTCGGCGCCGCCCCCCACCTCGACCTCCCTCGGCGCGTAGCCGGCGTGCTCGAGCGCCCTCCGCGCGAGGACGAGCGCCGGGTCGTCGGCCGCCAAGCGATAGCCGCGGTACTTGTCCTCGACCGTCGTCTCGACCTCGCACTCCGCAACTGCGGCCGCGAACGCGAACGAGTCGAGCAGCTCTTGGACGAGCTCCGCGAGCTTGCGCTCGTCGCGCGACCGAGCGTCGACCGCGAGCCGACAGCGGGCCGGCACGACGTTCAACGCGCCTCCCCCCTCGATCAGGCCTGCGTTTGCAGTCGTCTCGTCATCGATGCGTCCGAGGCGAAGGTCCGAGATGGCACGCGCGGCCGCGACGATTGCGGAGCGGCCGTCCTCGGGGTTGATCCCCGCGTGCGCGGGTCGCCCGGTGAAGAGGACGTCGATCGCCCGGCCGGAGGGCGCTGCAACGATCACCTCGCCGACGGCGCCCGCGTGGTCGTAGACGAAGCCCAATCGAGCGTCCAGCCGCGACACGTCGAACGCGAACGCGCCCTCGAGGCCGGTCTCCTCGCTAGTGGTAAAGAGGAGCTCGATGCCGGCGTGCCGGCGCCCCTCGGCGAGAACGAGCCGCGCGGCCTCGAGCAGCACGGCCACCGCTGCCTTGTCGTCTGCTCCCAGGATCGTGCCGGCCCCGTTCGTGACGATCCCGTCCGCGACGACCGGCTCGATCGGCCCGGAGGCCGGCACCGTGTCGAGATGCGCGCAGAGAAAGAGCGGCTCCCCGGTCTCGCCCTCGGTCGCGGGCAAGCGCGCGAGGAGGTTGCCTGCCTCGTCGCCCTCCGCCTCGACGCCCAGATCGCGCAGGTAGGCGCGCACCCGCTCGGCGACGGCCTGCTCCTCTCCCGACGGGCTCGGAATAGCCGCCAGCTCGAGGAAGAGCGGGAGGACGTCGGTGGCCCAGGTCGTCGTCACGGAGCCGATTCTAGAAGCCCGCCTGGGGACGAACCGACACAAGCCCGGCACGGCTCCGTGTCCCACCGGTGCGGATTTCGGCGTTAGGCTCGAAAGCGGGTGGTGGGCCGGGGTGCCCCAAACGCGGGGCTATCGGCTCGCAGCCTCGGCCACGCGGCCTCGTTCGCGAGCGCGCGTCAGCGCCGCGCCCACGAAGTCCCGGAACAGCGGCGCGGGACGAGTCGGGCGCGACTTGAACTCCGGGTGGAACTGGCTCGCCACGAACCACGGGTGGTCGGGGAGCTCGACGACCTCCACCAGGCGTCCGGCCTGGAACGTGCCCGAGACGACGAGGCCCCGCTCCACGAGCAGCGGGCGGAAGTGGTTGTTCACCTCGTAGCGATGGCGGTGCCGCTCGTGGACGACCAGGTCCCCGTAGGCCACGTGCGCCTTCGTCCCCTCGACGAGGTCGACCGCGTCGGCGCCGAGGCGCATCGTCCCGCCGAGGTCCTCGATCTCCTTCTGCTCGGGCAGGAGGTCGATGACCGGGTAGGGCGTCTCCGGATCCATTTCCGTCGAGTTGGCGCCGTCGAGGCCGCAGACGTGGCGGGCGAACTCCGAGACGGCCACCTGCATCCCCAGGCAGATGCCGAGATACGGGATCCCCTGCTCGCGCGCGACCCGGCACGCGGTGATCTTTCCTTCCCAGCCGCGGGAGCCGAACCCGCCCGGGACGAGCACGCCGTCGACGTCCTCGAGCTCGGCGGCGGCCTCCTCGAGGCTCATGCCCTCGGCGTCGAACCAGCGCACGTTGACGCCGACGCCATGGTGGATGCCGGAGTGCTTGAGCGCCTCGTGGACGGAGAGGTACGCGTCGTGGAGCTTTACGTACTTGCCCACGAGCGCGATCTCGATCTCGCCGCTGCGCCTCCCGATCTGCGCCGCCAGCTCGTCCCACTCCCCCAGCTCCGGCTCGACGTCCGGGAGGCCGAGCTTGCGGACGACGAGCGAGTCGAGCCCCTCCTCGTGGAGCGCCTGCGGGACGAGGTAGACGTCGCTGACGTCCTCGTTGGCGACCACGGCTTCCGGGTCGACGTCGGCGAAGAGCGCGATCTTCTCGCGGATGTCGCGGGACAGCCGGTCCTTCGAGCGGCAGATGACCACGTCGGGGTGGATGCCGATGCGTCGCAGCTCGTTGACCGAGTGCTGGGTGGGCTTCGTCTTCAGCTCGCCCGCGGTCTCGATGAACGGCACGAGTGTGACGTGGAGATAGACGACGTTCTCGGGGCCGACCTCACGGCGAAACTGACGGATCGCCTCGAGGAACGGCAGCGACTCGATGTCCCCGACCGTCCCCCCGATCTCCGAGATGACGACGTCCGCGTCGCTGACGTCCGCAACGCGGCGGATGCGCGCCTTGATCTCGTTCGTGATGTGGGGGATCACCTGGACGGTCGAGCCGAGGTACTCGCCCTTCCGCTCCTTGCGGATGACCGCGTACCAGATCGAGCCCGAGGTGTGGTTCGCGTTTCGCGAGAGGTTCTCGTCCACGAAGCGCTCGTAGTGGCCGATGTCGAGGTCGGTCTCGGCCCCGTCCTCGGTGACGTAGACCTCGCCGTGCTGGAACGGGCTCATCGTCCCCGGGTCGACGTTCAGGTACGGGTCGAACTTCTGCACCTGGACCTGCAGGCCGCGCGCCTTCAGCAGCCGGCCCAGCGACGCGGCGCTGATCCCTTTCCCGAGCGACGAGACGACGCCGCCGGTGACGAAGACGTACTTCGTCGGGCGCTCCCTCATCGGAGCCGCCCCAGCGCGTCGAGCTCGCGCAGCCCGGGGGCCCGCTCGATCAGGCGGCCGATCGACGTGCGCTCGCCGAGGAGGTTGAGGCCCGCGAGCGCCCCGATCGCGGCCCATCGTGTCAATCCGTGGAAGCTGCCCACGGACTTCAACCCTAGCATGGCGCCGAACGCATTCGATCCCGCATCCCCCAGCATGGCCCTCTCGCGCAGATCGTAGGGAAGAAGGAGGACGGCCCTTCCGATCGGCGCGCCGAGCGGCACGGCGGCGAGGAGGTAGAGCTTGAGGCACCGTCCCGGCCGCGTGTCCAGCTGGTTGAGGAGGTTCGCGGAGAGGGCGAACAGCAGGGCGCCGCTCACGCTGCGGGTCCGCCAGAGCCCCACGAGAGGGATGCCGACGGCCTTCAGGACGCCCGTCGTGCCGCCCGCGCGGAGGTGCTCGCGGAATCCACGCTCCTTCCCGCCGAAGGCATCGTCGAGGAAGCCGAGGAGGGTGACGAGGCCGATCCCGGGATCACCCTGGCTGAAGGTCGTCCAGCCGATCAGCGGTAGGCGGAAGCCGCGGTAGTTCACGGCGAGCGGACCTGCGGCGAGAACCGCGTCGAGCAGCTGGCGGCCTCGATGGAGAAACCCGGCGGGGTCGCGCTCCGTGGCGCGGTGGTCGAGATCGAGCTCGACCTCCTCGAGCGTGAGGCCCGCCCGGAGCGCGTCGATCGTCATCCGCACCTCGCACCCGAAGCCGGAGGCGAGCGGGAAGCAGGCCTCGCGGGCGCGCGGGCTCACGAGCCGCTGGCCGGAGAGCGGCTCGCGCGGCGACACGCCGGTTCGGAACCGCACAAGCCCCCGCCCGACGCGCTTGGCGATCCCGAAGCCTCCTCCCACGCGCCTGCCGAAGGCGGCCACCGCCAGGTCCGCCCCGCTCGCCGTCAGCGGGACGAGCGAGCCGCGGAGATCGGCGTCGACGAGGAGCAGCGGGCCCGGCGGCGCAGCCCGCTCGCCGGCCGAGAGCGACTCGCCCTTTCCGAGCCGCTCGACGCGGAGCACCGTCGCGCCTGCGGCCTCGGCGAGCTCCGCCGTGCGATCCCGAGAGCGCCCGTCGACGACGATCACGTCGGCCTCCGGGAAGTCGTGCCGGAGAGCGGCGACCGTATCGGCGATTCGCTCCTCCTCGTTCCGCGTCGGTACGAGGATCGTGAGGCCTACCGGCCCCGTCGCGCTACTCACCCTCGGCCGGAAGCGGCTCGATCGGCGGGACGGAGCCGTCGGTCGCGGTGTCCCGCAGCCCGTACTGGCCGGGCTCGCCGCCCGCGAGCAGGAGAGCGAGGGCGAGCCGGCCCTCCAGCATGTCGATGTTGTCGACGCTGGAGAGCCCGCGGTCGCGATAGAAGTCGATCGCGCCCTCCTCGTCGCCGGAGCCGGCGACGCCCACGACGGGCACGCTGGTTCCGTCGAGGCCGCTGACCAGGCCGTCCATGAGGGTGACGGTCGCCTCTGCCTCCGCGCCCGCCTGCTCGTCGCCCTCCTCCGGCGGCGTCCAGTTGAGGACGACGACCACCGAGTCCATCGGATTCGAGATCGTCCCGGAGCGCTCCTCCACGAGCCTGGTCGCCAGGGCGTTCCAGAGCGGAGTCTCCTCGGCCTCGACGAGCTCGCGCCCGAGCTCGCGGCCGAGGTCCGAGAAGTCGCCGTCCTCGGTGACGTAGGCGGCGAGAAGCTCGTCGTCCTCGAGCAGCGCCCCAAGATCGGGGCCGTCCACTGGAACCTCCAGCGCGACGACGCTGGCGGGTGCGCCCCCATCGGCGTCCGCGAGCGCGCCCTCCACCTCCGCGCGCACGCTTCCCTCGACGGGCCCGAGGAAGACCACCGCGACCTCCTGCCCTTCGAGCCGGCCGTCCATGAGCGTCGGGTACGCGCGCGAGAAGAGCTCGTCGGCTCCTTCGCCCTGAGCTGTCGCAGCCTCGGCGTCGGCCCGGGCCGCGTCGAGGTCCTGCTGCAGTTGCTCGTTGTCGTCGCGGAGGTTCTGCAGCTCGGCCTCCTCGCCGACATCGGTCACCTTCCCGGCCACGGCGACGCCGAGAAGGATTCCGAGGGCGAGCGCGACGAACACAGCCGCCAGCGAGGCCACGTGGTAGCGGAGGCCGAACATCGTCGGGAGCGTACCGACGTCCGTGTCTCTACAGCGCCGCGGTCGTCTGACAGAGGTCGCGCAGGCGGGTGAGCGCGGTCTCCGGGAGGTTGCGGGCGCCCTCCGAGACCAGGCGCAGCCACGCGCCGGAGACGAACGTGGTCGCACGCGTGCGCCCTGTGCCCGCGTTGTCGAGGGCGACCCCGGCCTCGATCCCCTGCTTCGGGTCCTGCCAGCGCAGCTCCCAGCCTTCCAGGACCTTCGTGATCACGATCAGCCCCTCGCCCTCCGGCCGGCGGAGGAATCCCGGGGTGGTGTTCCGGATCACCTGCCAGCGCGCGTTCTCGGCGAGCCCACGGCGGTCCGGCTTGACCCCGGTGTAGGCCGGCCACCAGTCGGGGAGGTGATACGGCTCGGCGACGAGCGCCCAGACCTCGCGTCGATCCGACTGGAGCTCGCCCGTCGCCTCGATCAGGCTCAGAGCCCGCTCCAGGATGAGCTCAGGGGCCGACGAGGTGACATCTCGAAGCGGCTCTCATTCGATCCCGATGAGCGACCGCAGGCGCTCGACGAGCGTGGTGAGGAGGTCCCGCAGCTCCGGGGAGGCGATCAGGACGGCCGTGACCGCGGCCAGCGCGGCGAGGACGAAGGCGACCACCATGCCCACGCCGACGCGCGGGCGGAAGAGCCTCGACACGCCGCGGGCGTCCACGAGCTTCTCGCCGACCTTCAGGCGCGTGAGGAAGGTGGACGCCATCCCGGCGCGGTTGCGCTCCAGGAACTCGATGAGGTTGAACCGCGTGCCCACGGCGACGATCAGCTCGGCGCCCTTCTCGTAGGCGAGGAGCATGGCGGCGTCCTCGGAAAGCCCGGGCGTCGGGAGAACGGTCGAGGAGAGGCCGAGCCGGTCGAGGCGGTCGCGCCCCGGCGCGCGGCCGTCCGCATAGGCATGGACGACGAGCTCCGCGCCGGAGAGCAGGGTCTTGTCGCTCACCGAGTCCATGTCGCCGACGATCACGTCGGGCTTGTATCCCGCCGCCGCGAGCGCGTCGGCTCCCCCGTCGACGCCGATGAGGACGGGCTTGAAGTCGCCGATGTACGGCGCGACGATCGAGAGGTCGCGCTTCGTCTCCGCGCTCCGCGCGACGACGAGCGCGTGTCGGTCGCGGAAGCGCGTCCGCAGCTGCGGCATCTGCACGCCCTCGGAAAGGATCGCGGTCTCCTCTCGCAGGTGCAGGAGCGTGTTCTCTGCGAACGCCTCGAGTGCCTCGCTGACGCGGCCGCGCTGGTCGGCGAGGTCGCGCGCGAGCTCGTCGACCGCGCGCTCGCGGCCGGCGGCGAGGCGCGAGCCGTTGCGAAAGACGCTGGAGCCGCGGACGACCAGCGGCTCCCCGTCTTTCACCGCGTCGAAGAGCTCGGCGCCGGGCGCGTCGATCAGGCAGACGCCGCCCTCGACGAGGGCGAGCGGGCCGGCGTTCGGATAGTCGCCCGTCGAGGAGGAGGAGACGTTCACGACCACGCGCACGCCGCTCTCGAGCAGCTCCTCGGCCGAGATCAGGTCGAGGTTCGGGTGGTCGATGATCGCGATGTCGTCGGGACCGAGGCGCTTGACGAGGCGCTTCGTCCGCTTGTCCAGCTTCGCGGTCCCGATGAACTCGACGTACGTCAACTGCGGCGCACCGTGGAGAGGAACTCGGCACCGCCCAGCATACGTTCAAGCTCGTCCTTCCGCTCCGCGTCCGACAGCCGCTCGATCCGCGTATGCGTCGGGTCGCCCGGGATCTTCTCGACCCGGAAGTGCGCGTCCGCGGCGCTGGCGATCTGCGGCAGGTGCGTGATCGTGAGGAGCTGCGCCCGGGCCGCGAGGCGGGCGAGCGCATCCGCGACCGCATGGGCCGTGTGGCCGCCGATGCCCGCGTCGATCTCGTCGAAGACGACGGTCGGCTCTCCTGCCGACGCATGGGCGACCGCGCGAAGGGCCAGCGCGATGCGGGAGAGCTCGCCGCCGGAGGCGGTCTCGGCGGCCGGCGCGAACGGAAGGCCGGCATTCGGGCGGACGAGGAACGAGACGCCGTCGCTCCCGGCCGGCCCCGGCTCACGCTCGGCAAGCTCGACCCGGAACTCGCCGTCGCCCATCCCGAGCCCGCGGAGCTCCTCGGCGACGGCCTCGGCGAACGGATCCGCCGCCTCGCGGCGCGCCGCCGAGAGCGCCGCGGCGATCGTCTCCGCGCGCTGCTCCGCCTCCGCGACCGCGCGCTCGGCCTCCGCCAGCGGATCGGCGCCCGCCTCGACCTGCGCCAGCTCGACCCGGGCCGCCGCCGCGCGGGCGAGCAGCTCGGTCGTGTCGGCCGCGCCGAAGCGGCGCCGCGCCTCCGAGATCCGCTCGAGCTCCGCCTCGACCGCGTCCAGGCGACCCGGCTCGGCCTCCAGGGAGGCGAGGAAGGCGTGGAGCGTCGAGGCGCCCTCCCGGACGCGCACCTCGGCGTCGCCGAGCTCGGCGGCCACCTCGCCCAGCTCGGGCGCGAGCGGGGCGACGGCCTCGAGCGCCCTCACGGCCTCGGCCACCCGCGCCGCTGCGCCGCGCTCGTCTCCGTGCTGGGGATCGAGGGCCTCGACGCCGGTCTCGGCGGCCTCGGCGAGCTCGGTCACGTGCCGGAGCCGGCCACGCTCGGCGAGCAGCCGCTCCTCGTCGCCGGCCTCCATGCCCTCGGTGCGGGCAACGAGCTCGCCCAGCTCCGCGAGCTGGTGGGAGCGCCCGGCCGCTGCGCCCGCGAGCTCTTCGCGGCGGCGTCGGGCGGTCATCAGCTCCCGCCACGAACGCCGCAGTTCGAGCCTGCGCCGAAGCTGCGCGTCCCCGACGAACGCGTCGAGGACGTCGAGCTGGTGCGAGGGTCGGGCCAGCCGGCGCTGCTCGAACTGGCCGGACATCGCGAGAAGCTGCTCGACGAGCGCGGCCAGATCCTCGCGCGGGACGGCGCGTCCCCAGGCGTACGCGCGCGTGCGGCCGTCGGCGAAGACCCGGCGCGCGGCCACGAGACCTTCCTCTCCAGCAGGGCGCAGCTCGGCGATCGTCTCGAGCCCCGGCTCGTCGAGGATCCCCTCGGGAAGGTCGAGCTCGGCTTCGACGTAGGCCTCCTCGGCCCCGGGGCCGAGGTACGCCGCGTCGCCGGGCGCGCCCAGCAGCAGCCCGACCGCCTGCGCCAGGATCGTCTTGCCGGCGCCCGTCTCCCCGGTCACGGCGTTCAGGCCCGGCGCGAACGCAAGGTCGGCCTCGCGGATGAGGACGAAGCTCTCGATGCGGAGACGACGGAGCACGGCTAATGCCTCGTCCGGTTCCGTCGCCGGTCTTCTGACGCGCGAAAAGCAAGTCGGACTAGGACGCAGGGAGCCCGCGTACCGGCTGAGGTACGTGGGCGACTGAGGACGACGGCCGGCGCCGCTTTGCAGCCGCTCAGAAGGCCGGAGGCGGAGCCGGGTGAGGCACTAAGGGAACACTTCGTGGTAGCGCGTGAGGAACGTCACCTCGGGAAGGACGGCGAGGCGGCAACAGTCGGGCCCGACCGCCGCGGCGATCTGGCCGCCACGCTCGAGCTCGCCCACGGCGTGGCCGTCCACCAGCACCGTGACCGGGAGCTCCTTCGAGCGGTTCGTGATCCGAAGGTCGAGGCCACGTGGGACGACGAGAGCCCGCGCGCGGAGCGAGTGCGGCGCCACGAAGGTCATCGCCATCGCCTCGAGGCCCCACATCAGCACCGGCCCGCCGTTCGAGAGGTTGTACGCGGTCGATCCCGACGGCGTGCAGCAGATCATCCCGTCGCAGGGCTGGTCGCCGAGGTTCTCGCCGGCCACCTCCCAGCCGAGGTCGACCATGCGCCCGGGGCGCGAGCTGGTGACGACGACGTCGTTCACCGCCGGGTGGGTCTCGCCGTTCAGGCGTGCCTCGAGCGTGCAGAGGTCGACGACGCGGAGGTCGCCGTCGAGCGCCCGGGCCAGCGCCGGTTCGAGCTCGCCCCCGTCCACGGTCGTGAGGAATCCGACGCGGCCGAAGTTGATCCCGAACACCGGCGTCCCGCTTCCCAGAGTCGCTCGCAGCGCGCGCAGCATGGTGCCGTCCCCGCCGAGCACCACCACGAGGTCCAGGCCGTCGTCCTCCGGCGCGGCGATCTCCGCCCCGGCCGCCGCCGCCTGCTCCTCGACCCGCTGCCGAGCCTCGGCGACCACGTCGGGGCGTCCGGGGGTGGCCATGACCGCGATCCTGCGAGCCGGCTCGGTCACGCGTCTCCGGCCGCGGCGGCGAGGTGGACGAAGAACTCCTGATTCCCTTTCGGCCCGCGAAGCGGCGAGGGCGTGACTCCCAGGGCCCGGCCGCCCCACCGGGGAGCGCAGGCGAGGACGTCGTCGAGGACGCGCCGGTGCACCTCGGGATCGCGCACGACGCCCCCCTTGCCGACGTCGGCGGGGCCGGCCTCGAACTGGGGCTTGACGAGGACGAGCGCGCGCCAGTCAGGCGCCGCACAGGCGAGCGCCGGGGGCAGGGCCTTGGCGAGGCCGATGAAGGAGACGTCGCAGACGACGAAGGTCGGCCGGAAGGGGAGCTCCTCACAGCGGAGATCGCGCACGTTCGTCCGCTCGAGGACGGTCACGCGGGGGTCCTCGCGGAGCCTCGGATGAAGCTGGCCGTAGCCGACGTCGAGCGCGATCACGCGGGCGGCGCCGGCCTGCAGCAGGCAGTCGGTGAAGCCGCCCGTCGAGGCGCCGACGTCGAGGCAGTCCTCGCCGGTGACGTCGATCTCGAGCGCGTCGAGGGCCCCGGCGAGCTTCTCGCCGCCGCGCGAGACGAAGCGCGCGCCTTCCTCGACCTCGAGCTCGGCCGCATCGTCGACCTGCTCGCCGGCCTTGGAGTGCCCCTTGACCCGGCCCGCGAGGACCAGCGCCTGCGCCTGCGAGCGGCTCTCGGCCAGCCCACGCTCGACGAGCAGCACGTCCAGGCGTTTCCTAGAGCCCATTTCGGGATGATGCGCCGTGGGGGTTCCTAACGGTCATGAGCGGAGAGGGTACCCCGTCACTCAGCCGGCGAACTGTCACGAATGAGCGCCCGAGCGAGCGGAGACCAGCTTCGTCACGATCGTCCGCCAGGGCGCCTTCGCCAGGCCCCGCCTCAGCTCGCCCTCGCTCGCGTAGGTCTCGGCGAGCAGGCGGCCCTCGCAGACGAGGGCGACCTCGTCCGCGCGGAAGGGCCAGGGCGAGACCGCCACCTCGGAAGGATCGCCGTCCACCGGCGCCAGCGTGTGGCCGGCGGCCGTCCGCTCCTTCGCGACTCCGTGGAGGACGGCGAGCGAGAGGCCGTCCCAGGCGAAGATCAGCTCGCGGTTTCGCTCGACCGCTTCGGGGGTCGAGTGCGCCGCGTAGCGCGGGTCGCCGCGGAGCGACTCGAGGATGCGGGCCTGAAAGTTCCGCTCCCGCTCCAGGTACGCCGTGAGCGCCCGCTGCACGTCCTCGTCGCCTACCGGCGGGAAGCGCTCCACCAGCAGGGTGCCGTGCAGCGAAACGAGGAGCGCGGCGTAGCGCGACTGCGGCAGAAGGAGGGCTGCGGCTCCGGACCAGAGCTCCAGGCGCCGAAGCCGCGGCAGCGCCGAGAACGTGTACGGCAGCCCGGTCTCCGGGTCGCGCTCCGGGGAGCGCTCCCATCCGATCCAGGCGATGTCGTGCTGCTCGGCGCCGAGGCACACCTCCTCCCACGGCTCGAACGGCTCGGCCCAGGCACGGGCTATCTGGCCCGAGACCCAGGCGTGCGCGGGCTGGCCTATGACGATCGTGCCTTCGGAGGACGCTCGGTGGAGCATCAGCCGGAGCGGTCGCGGATGGTGTCGACGAGCTCGGCCAGCACGGACGTGTCGGCAGGCAGGGTGTCCAGCCGCTCCTCGACGCGCGCCCGCGCCTCGTCCGCCAGCTCCCGCGCCCGCTCGACGCCGTGCAGGGAGACGTAGGTGACCTTGCCCGCTGCCTCGTCCTTCCCCGGCGTCTTCCCGAGCTCCTCCGCGGTGCCCGTCGCGTCGAGGATGTCGTCGACGATCTGGAAGAGGACGCCGAGCTCGTCGCCGAACGCACGCCATGGCTCCCGCTCGGCCTCGGAGAGCTCGGCGACGGCGGTCGCGGTGGTCACGCCGGCGCGGAGCAGGCGGCCGGTCTTGAGCGCATGGAGCCGCCGGAGCCCGTCCGCGTCCAGACCTCCGTCGATGGTCACGTCCAGGTACTGGCCTCCGATCATGCCGAGCGTCGCTTCGGCGACCTCGCGCGCGACGTCGGGCGACGGATAGCGAAGCGCGAGGCGGAAGGCCTCGGCCAGCAGCGCGTCGCCCGCGAGGATGGCGACGTCCTCGCCGAAGCGGACGTGGGAGCTCGGCTGCCCGCGCCGGAGGTCGTCGTCGTCGAGGGCGGGCAGGTCGTCGTGCACCAGGCTGAAGGTGTGCACCAGCTCGAGTGAGCACCCCGCCGGCAGGAGCTCGACCGGCTCCCGTCCCAGGGCCTCGCCGGTGGCCAGGCACAGCACCGGCCGGATGCGCTTCCCGCCCCCGAGCAGGGAGTACCGAAGCGCCTCCTCCAGCCTCCCCAGCTCGTCCGCGAAGGGCAGCTCGGCGAGGAAGCCCTCGATCAGCTCGCGCAGGTCCTCAGGCCGATGCATCGGCCTCCTTCCGCGCGCGCTCGACTTCCGCCTGCACCTCCTTGGCCAGGTCGGCGAGCTCCTGGAGGATCTGGACCGCGCGCTCGGGGTCGTCGGCGCTCTCGAGCTCCAGCCGCGCCGATTCGACCTTCTCGAGCAGATCCTGGAGCCGTGCGACGGCGTCGGGCTGGTTGGCGCTCATTGGCCGGTCCCCGGCTCATGAGCGTGGAGAGCGAGCCGAAGGCGAGGGACGGTCACGTCTGCTGCGCCTCCCGGGCCAGCCGGCCGAGGATGCCGTTCACCAGACGGCCTGCGTCCGCGCTCGCGTATCGCTTGGCGAGCGAGACCGCCTCGTCGATCGCCACCTCGACGGGCACGTCGCCCCGCTCGAGCTCGAACAGCCCCATGCGGACGACGTTCCGCTCGACGACGCCCAGACGGTCGGCCGGCCACTCGTCCGAGGCGGCCGTGATTCGCGCGTCGAGCTCCCCGGCGTGAGCGGCGACGCCCTCGGCCAGCTCCTGCGCGAACGGGTCGACGTCGCCGTCGTGCAGGCTCACGAGCGGCTGGCCGGTGAGATCCCACTGGTAGAGGAGCTCGAGCGCAGTCCGGCGCGCGGCCCGTCGGCTCGTCATGCTCCCTCCCCCGCGAGCGAGGGAAGCGACGGGCCGACCTCCGCGATGAACGCGGTGGTGTACCCCCCGCTCGTGAACGGCTCGCTCTCCAGGATGTCGATCGCCAGCTCTCGCGTCGTGGGCACTCCCTCGAGCTCGAATTCTGTCAGCGCTCGTCGCGCCCGGCGGACCGCCGCCGGGCGATCCTCCGCCCAGACGACCACCTTGGCGACCAGGGAGTCGTAGAACGGCGGAATCGCGTAGCCGTCGACGACGTGTGTGTCGACGCGCACACCGGGGCCGAGCGGCGGCCGGAAACGGGTCACCGTCCCGGGAGCGGGCAGGAAGTCGCGCGCCGGATCCTCCGCGTTGATCCGGAGCTCGATCGCGTGCCCGCGCAGCTCCGCACGGCCCGTCCGCGGCAGGCCCTCGCCGGCGGCGATGCGAAGCTGGGCCTGGGCGAGGTCGATCCCGGTGACGAGCTCGGTCACCGGGTGCTCGACCTGGAGCCGCGTGTTCATCTCGATGAAGTAGAAGCGCCCGTCCGCGTCCAGCAGGAACTCGATCGTCCCGGCCCCGCGGTAGCGCAGCTCCCTGGTCGCCCGGCCTGCCGCCTCCTCCATCCCGGCTCGCAGCTCCGGCGACACCCCGGGGGACGGGCCCTCCTCCACGAGCTTCTGATGACGGCGCTGGATCGAGCAGTCGCGCTCGCCCAGCGTCAGCGCCCCGCCGTCTCCGTCGCCCAGCACCTGGATCTCGACGTGGCGCGCGCCCACGATCGCGCGCTCGACGTAGAGGGATCCGTCCGCGAAGGCGGCCTCGGCCTCGGCGGTGGCGGTCTGGAAGGCGGCCTCGAGGTCGTCCGGGTGGGTAACCAGCCGCATGCCCCTGCCCCCGCCGCCCGCGGAGGCCTTCAGGAGGAGCGGAAAGCCGACATCGGCGGCGAGCGCACGGACCTGGTCCAGGCTCGCGACCCCGTTCGAGCCCGGGACGAGCGGAAGGCCCGCCTCCGCGGCGGCCCGCTTCGCGCGGACCTTGTCCCCCATGATCTCGATCGACTCCGGGCGAGGGCCGACGAAGGCGAGGTCGTTGTCCTCGCACGCGGCCGCGAACTCGGCCCGCTCGGCCAGGAAGCCCCAGCCGGGGTGGACGGCCTCGCAGCCGGTCGTGGTGGCCGCCGCGACCAGGGACGGGATGTTGAGGTAGCTCTCCGCGGCCGGCGGAGGCCCGAGGTGGACGGCCTCGTCCGCGAGGTGGACGTGGAGGGAGTCCCGATCCGCGGTCGAGTAGACGGCGACCGCCTCGATCCCGAGCTCATGGCATGCACGGACGAGGCGCACGGCCACCTCGCCGCGGTTGGCGATCAGGACGCGGCGGAACATCCGCCTCGCCTTAGGATCGTCGCCGACCCGCTCCACTTTCGGCACGTTCCGCGCGCCACGCATGCGTTTCTCGCCGTTACGCTTGAAAGCGGGTGGTGGGAGAGGGGTGCCCCTATCAGATGGGGGGTCGTGGAGAGGGGCCGGAGGCTTCCGGACACTAGAGCGCGTCGAGCGGCCGGCCGTTCACCGGCTCGAGCTCGAACAGCAGGTCGCCGTACTGCACCGGAGCCGCGTTCTCGACGCAGACCCGCCTGACGACGCCCTCGGACTCGGCCTTGACCTCGTTCATGAGCTTCATCGCCTCGAGAATGCAGAGCGTCTGCCCGGTCTCGACCGTGTCGCCTTCCTCGACGAACGGGTCGGCGCCGGGCTGGGGCGCGCGATAGAACGTGCCGACCATCGGCGATTCGATCCTGATGACGTCGTTGCTCAGCGGCTCGGTCGCGCCCTCGGGCTCCTCGTGCACCGGCGCGGTCGGCACCGCCGCGGCCACGACGGCGGCATCGGCGCGCTCGTCCGTCCGGCGGACGGTGACGCGCATCTCCCCCTCTTCGATCGTCACCTCGCCGATGCCGGATTCCTGAACGACCCTGATGATCTCGCGCAGGCGCTCGGCCTCTCCCGGCGCCAGCCCGGCCGTCTCGGATTCGTCCCGCCGGCCGCGCCCGCGCACGGAGCGAAGCAGCGGCTCGGCGTCCTCACCGTAGAGGGCGAGGAGGAGCAGCTCCTCCTCGCTGGACGCCAGCCCCATCGCGTCCTCGCGGAGCTCCTCGAGGGCCTCCGGCGGCTCCTCGGCCGGTTCGAGCCCGTCCCCGAGCAGCTCCACGGCGCGCATGACCGTCGGGTCGATCTCCGCCGGCGGCTGGCCGTACCGGCCTTCCACGAGATCCCGAAGCTCGTCGACGACGAAGCGCCAGCGCTGGGCGGCAAGCACGTGGAGAAGCGCCTGCGAGCCGAGCACCTGCCCGATCGGCGATGCCAGCGGCGGCCAGCCGCACTCGCGCCGGATCTTCGTCAGCTCCCCGAGCACCTCGTCCAGCCGATCTGCAGCGTCGTGCTCTCGCAGCCTGATCTCGAGCTCAGCGACCAGGCCGGCAGGCAGCGCGTACTCGGCGGCTCGCACGGCGACACGGGGCGACAGCGGCGGGACCGGCTCGTCGCCGAGCGCCTCGTCCACGAGCTCCGAGCCCCGCCAGAGCCGCTCGAGCTCGACGCCGGTGTCGAGCTCGACGCCGGCGAGCGCCTGCGTGAGCGCCTCCGCGGAGACGCGATGGAGCGAGAGCGCGATCGGGTAGAGGGCGACAGCGATGCGCTCGGCACCGGCGCGAACCGCCTCGATCGCCGCCGCCAGCCCGACGCCGCCCGCGCCCTGGCAGTGAAGCCCGACCGGAAGCCCGCTCGCCTCTCCCAGCCGCTCCACGAGCTCCCGGGCCTTCGCGGGGTCGAGCGAGCTTGCCGGGTCGTGGATCAGCACCCGCGCCGCGCCGAGCTCGGCGAGGTGATGCGCCCGCTCGAGGAGCACCTCGGTCTCCCCGGTCAGGCCCGGGCTGTGGACGAGCCCGACGGAGAGCTCCTTCCCGGCGTCTCGAATGGCGTCGGCGGCCTCGCGGAGGTTTGCGAGGTCGTTGAGCGGATCGTGCAGCCGGAAGACGTCGATCCCGCTTCCGGCCGCGCTGGCGACGAAGCGGCGGACGATGTCGCCGGAGACGGGCCGCGCGCCCACCAGGAAGCGTCCGCGCAGCGCCATCCCGAGCGGGGTCGAGCAGCGCGCGCGAATCGCGCGGATGCGCTCCCAGGGGCTCTCGACACCGCGACGGACCGCGCTGTCGAAGCACCCGCCGCCCGAGACCTCGAGGCAGGCGAAGCCCGCCGCGTCCAGCTCGGCCGCGAGCTCGTAGAGCCCGGCTGCGGAGACGCGGTCCGCGAGCGGCTCCTGGGAGAGGAGCCGAATCGTCGTGTCGACGAGCTGCGGCACTCTAGGCCCGCGAGATGTAGCGGCGCTCGCGCGTGTCGACCTTGATGCGATCGCCGACGTTGACGAAGAGCGGGACTTGCACGACGGCGCCGGTCTCGAGGGTGGCGGGCTTCGTCACGTTGGACACGGTGTCGCCGCGGACGCCGGGCTCGGTCTCGGTCACGCCGAGCTCGACCGAGGCCGGGAGCTGCACTCCGGCAGGCCGGCCGTCGACGGTGAGGATCTGGACGGTCGCCGAGGGCTGTAGGAAGTCGAGCTCCTCCTCGACGTCCGCGCGCGGGAGCGCCAGCTGCTCGAAGGTCTCCTCGTCCATGAAGACCACCTCCTCGCCGGAGTCGTAGAGGTACTGGACGTTCTTCGTCTCGGTACGAATTCGCGACATCTTCTCGCCGGCCCTAAAGGTCTTGTCGACGACGGCCCCCGTGCCGACGCTCTTCAGCTTGGTGCGCACGAACGCGCCGCCCTTGCCGGGCTTGACGTGCTGGAACTCGACGATGCGCCAGACCTGGCCGTCGAGCTCGACGTGCATTCCGTTCTTGAACTGGTTCGTGGAAACCGTCTCGGCCACGGCGGGGAAGTCTAATTGGGCGTCTAGCCCAGCGTCAGCAAGTCTTTGGTGAAGCTCGAGAGGACCTCCGGGCCGGTCTCGCCCACGACGACGAGATCCTCGATCCGAATTCCGCCTTCGCCCGCGAGATAGACGCCCGGCTCGACTGTCACGACGTTGCGCGGGACCAGGGTGTCCGTGGAGGTCGGCCGCAGCACGGGCCGCTCGTGCACCTCGAGCCCGACCCCGTGGCCGAGCCCGTGGAGGACGGGCGCGAGGCCCGACTCCTCGATCCGGGTGCGCGCGATCGCGTCGAGCTCGGAGGCGCCCGCGCCCGCGCGCACGGCGACCAGCGCGCTCTCCTGAGCAGAGTGGCAGAGCGCGTACGCGCGCCGCAGGGCGTCCGGAAGGAGGCCCGTGGCGAAGGTGCGCGTGCAGTCCGAGCAGTACCCGCCTGCCCGGGCGCCCGCGTCGACGATCACGGTCTCCCCCGGGCCGATCTTCCGGTCTCCGGGATGATGGTGGGGCAGCGCGGCGTTCGGCCCGGCGGCCACGATCGGCTCGAAGGCCAGCGCCTCCGCGCCCTCCTCCCGGAGGACCTGCTCCAGCCACCACGCCACGTCGGCC
The DNA here is from genome assembly GCA_963775625.1 of uncultured Actinomycetes bacterium. Taxonomy (GTDB): domain Bacteria; phylum Actinomycetota; class Thermoleophilia; order Gaiellales; family Gaiellaceae; genus JAIBJN01. Next base: position 222,560 of record CAVZJM010000006.1, read on the forward strand.
TCGGTGCGGCCCACGAGCCGCTCGCGGGCAAGCCGCTCGTAGGCGGCGTCGGTGATCCGGGCCGCGCGCCTGATGGCACCGAGCTCGGCGTCGTCCTTGACCGCCCGCAGCCCGGCGACCAGGCCCGACGTGGGCAGAAGCTCGACCCCGCCCCGGGAGAGAGCCTCGTGACCCGCGACGGTGACGTGGTCGGCCTCGAAGGCGACCGGCGGAGTGGCCAGCTCTTCGAGACGCGCGCCCAGCCAGCCGAGCAGATCACCCTCGATCTGGACGACCTCGACGCCTTCCAGCGCTCGTGCCGCCTCGACGTAGCGGCCGTCGGTCGCGAGGACGACGCGGTCCCGGGAGGCGACGAGGGCTGGGTTCGAGCTCTCGAAGCCCGTGAGGTACCTGACGTTGACCGGCCTGGTGACGAGGAAGCTCCCCGCGCCAAGACCGTCGAGCTCGGCTCGCAGGCGCGGGATGCGATCGCTCAGCCCTGCTCCTTCAGGTAGGCCAGCGCCTCGCGGTAGCCCTCGGGCCCCTTGCCGACGATCCGGTGGGTGACGACGTCCGCGAGGACGGAATGCCGGCGCCACTCCTCGCGCTTCTCGATGTCCGACAGGTGCACCTCCACGACCGGCGCCGAGCAGAGCTCGAGCGCGTCACGGATGGCATAGCTGTAGTGAGACCACGCCCCGGGGTTGACGATCAGGCCCGAGGCCCACCGACGCGTGTCGTGGCACCACTCGACGAACTGGCCCTCGTGGTTCGTTTGGAAGCAGCGCGCCGTGCAGCCGAGCTCGCGCGCCCAGGAATAGATCCGCGTCTCCAGCTCGCCGAGGCCGAGTCCCCCGTACAGGTCCGCATCGCGATCGCTGAGGACGTCGAGGTTGACGCCGTTGAGGACGGCCACCTGCACGCGGCGAGTCTACTGCCGCACGAGCGAGGCCAGGGCGGCCCGGGCCTCGGCGTCCGGCACCGTGGTCACGACCGGCTTCCCGGGCGCCTCGAGCAGGACGAACACGCCCTCCCCCTTCTTGTCCCGCTTCAGCGCCGCCCAGGCGACGTCGAGATCAGCCTCGACCGGCTCCGGCTGCAGGAGCTCCTCGACGGAGTCCATCGGCTGCCCGGAGAGTCGCAGCGCGGCAAGCAGCCCCAGGGCAACCGCCTCGCCGTGCGAGACGCGGTAGCCCGACCCGGCCTCGAGCGCGTGGGCGAACGTATGGCCGAGGTTGAGCCAGGCGCGGCGCCCCTCGGTCTCGTAGGGGTCGGAGATGACGACGCCGGCCTTGTAGGCGGCGCACGCGCGGATCATCTCCTCCTCGGGGAGCTCCCAGACGGGACGGCCTGCGAGGAGCCCGGTCTTGACGACCTCGGCCATTCCGGCCCGCCGCTCGCGCTCCGGGAGCGTCGCGAGCACGCTCGGGTCGATCACGACCGAGCCAGGGAAAGTGAAAGGCGCCCGCCAGGTTCTTGCCGTCGGCGGTGTTGATTCCCGTCTTGCCGCCGATGGCCGCGTCGACCTGACCCGTCAGCGTCGTCGGGACAGCGATCCAGGGAACGCCGCGGAGGTAGGTCGCGGCGACGAAGCCCGCGACGTCCGTCGTCGACCCGCCGCCGAAGGCGACGATCGTGCCGTCGCGGCCGATGGCGAGCTCACTCCAGAGCCGCTCCACGACGGCGAGGGTCTTTGCGCCCTCGCCGGCCGGAAGCGGGTGAAGAGGCGCGTCGAGCGGCAGGGCGTGCAGCTCGGCCACGCGCTCGTCCCCCAGGACGGCGGCCGGGCCCGGCGCGTTCGCGACTCCCCCGAGGCTGATCCCGAGCGACGCGAGCAGCACGCCGTCGGCGTCCTCGGCGACGCCGTCGGCCGCTTCTGCGTACGTCTGCTGCCTCGACTCGTAGAGCTTCCGGAAATCGTCCTCCCGCTGCGCCAGCGGGCGGCCCGACCCGCGCACGCGCTCCCAGGCGGTCTCGACGCCGACGTCGAGGTAGACGGTGAACGCGTGGGCGCGCAGGCGCTCGCGGTTGAGCGGCGACAGGACGGCGCCTCCGCCGAGCGCGATCACCGACGCGGGGCCGGCGAGCGCCTCTGCGAGCACGCCCTCCTCGATCCGCCGGAACTCGGGCTCCCCGCGCTCGAAGAGCTCCGGAATCGGGCCGTGCCGCCGCTCGATCATCCGGTCGAGGTCGACGAACGGCCGCGCCGTCCGCTCCGCGACGCGCGCGCCCACCGTCGACTTGCCGGCCCCCATGAAGCCGGCCAGCGCAAGATGCCGCTCTAGCGCGCCGACCAGGGGATCCGCTCCACGTACGCGCGCCAGGCGCCGACGAAGTCCTCCAGCGCGTCGCCGCCGAACTTCTCTCTCGCGGCCCGGGCAAGCTCGAAGGCGACGCAGGCTTCGGCGACGACCGCCAGCGCCTCGACCGCGGCCACGTCGGAGCGCTCGACGAGCGCGTCGGCCGGCTCGCCCGTCTCCAGGTCGGCGGAGCGCAGCGGCTTCATCAGCGTCGGCAGCGGCTTCATGGCGGCGCGGACGACGATCTCCTCGCCGTTCGAGACGCCGGCCTCGATCCCGCCGGCACGGTTCGTCTCGCGGCGGTAGCCGCCTTCGTCGCGCAGGATCTCGTCGTGTGCCTCGGAGCCGCGGAGCCCCGCGAGCGCGAAGCCCTCGCCGATCTCGACGCCCTTCACCGCCTGCGTGCCCATCAGCGTCCAGGCCAGCCGAGCGTCGAGACGCCCCTCCTTCGTCGCGTAGGAGCCCAGCCCGGGCGGCACGCCGCGGGCGCGCACCTCGACGACCCCGCCGACGGTGTCGCGTTCGGCCCGCGCCGCGTCGATGCGAGCCTCGAGCTCCGGGGTGGCCACGCTGCTCGCGACCTCGACGCCGATCTCCCGCAGGAGCGCCTTCGCCGCGCCGCCCGCCGCGACGATCGCTGCGGTGTGCCGCGCGCTCGCGCGCTCCAGCGCGTTCCGCACGTCGTCGTGCCCGTACTTCATCACGCCGGCGAGGTCCGCGTGGCCGGGCCGCGGGAGCGTCACCGCCTCCTTGCCCTTCCCCGCAGGCTCGCCCTCCGGGGGCCACGGGCTCATCCCCCACGTCCAGTTCTTGTGGTCGCGGTTGCGAACGACGAGCGCCAGCGGCGTCCCCAGCGTCCGCCCGTGCCGAAGCCCGGCGAGCACCTCCACCTCGTCGGTCTCGATCTGCTGCCGCGGCGAGCGGCCGTAGCCCTGCTGGCGGCGACGCAGGTCCTCCTCGATCCTCTCCCGCTCGAGGAGGAGCCCGGCGGGCAGCCCGGTCACGATGGCGACGAGCGCCGGCCCGTGCGACTCCCCGGCGGTGGTGAGCGTCAGGGTCATGGCGGAAGACTACGAACTGCGGTCCGCATCACGTCAACGGGCGCGGGCACCCCGGTCCAGCGCTCGAACGAGAGCGCGCCCTGGCCGACCAGGACGTCGAGACCGTCGACGATGCGCTCGCAGCCCGCCCCGCGCGCTGCCGCGATCAGCGCCGTGTCGCCGCCCTCGGGCCGGTAGGCCAGGTCGACGACCTGGGAAACCGAGTCGACGTCGACCAGCAGCTCGTCCCGGACCGGCGTGGCGTTGAGGACGAGATCCGCGTCTCCGACTGGCGGCGGCCAGCCGTCGTCGGCGGCCACCTCCCGTCCGGGAAACAGGTTGCGAAGCCGCAGCGCCAGGCCGTGGCCGCGCTCGGGCGATCGCGACGCGACCCGGAGCGATGCGCAGCCCGCGTCCACGAGCGCGGTCGCCACCGCCTGAGCCGCCCCGCCGGCACCGAGCACGAGGACGCGAGCCCCGCCCGCCTCCACCGCGTCCGTCACCGCGTGACCGTCCGTGCTCGAGCCGTGCACGCGGCCGTCGCGGATGACGAGCGTGTTGACCGAGCCGGCGCGCTCCGCCACGGAATCGAGCTCGTCGCAGTAGGAGAGCACTCCTGTCTTGTGGGGGATGGTCACGTTGGCGCCCCGAAACCCGAGCGCCACGAGCCCCGCGACCGCCTCCTCGAGCCGCGCCGGCTCGACGCCCAGCGCAACGTACGCCCAGTCGAGCCCGGCCGCGTCGAACGCGGCGTTTTGCATGCGGGGCGAGAGCGAGTCCCTGAGCGGATGGCGGAGCAGCCCGACGAGCGTCGTCGTGCCGCTCGGAGCCCCTAGCACCGCGTCCCCGCTCGGCTGTACTCGAAGAACTCGGCCTCGCTCGCCGTGAAGAAGTGGCTCTTGCAGTCGCGCTTGCGGACGAAGTAGAGGAAGTCGACCTCGGCCGGGTGTGCCGCCGCCTGCAGCGAGGCGAGCCCGGGGTTCGAGATCGGCGTCGGCGGGAGGCCCACCCGCTTGCGCGTGTTGTAGGGGTGGTCGTTCTCGAGCTGGCTCCGGAGGATCGCCTGCGTCGGCGGGATGTCGTAGCCGTAGCGGATCGTCGCGTCGATGCCGAGCGGCATGCCCTCCCGCAGCCGGTTGTAGATGACCGCGCCTACGAGCGCGCGCTCGCGCGGGACCTGCACCTCCTTCTCGATCATCGAGGCGACGATGAGTACGTCGTACGGCGTCAGGTTCTTCGAGCGCGCGTACTCGAGATCGATCTCCGACCACGCGTGCCCGAACGCCTCCAGCTGGTCGTCGACGAGTTGCTGGGAGGTCGTGTCCTCGGTGAAGTCGTACGTCGCCGGGAAGAGGAATCCCTCGAGGTTGGGCGGGTCGTCGGTCTTGAAGCCCGCGGGCAGGTCCTGCACGTCCTCGGTGGCCTCGAGGTAGGTCTTCGGACGCAGGGACGGGGAGATCCCGCGCTCCTCTTCCGCGATCTCGTTCACGGCCGCAATGCGGCCGGCCATCTCCTTGCGGGTGAAGCCCTCGGGAAAGACGATGCGGAGGATCGGCTTCGGCGGCGCCGTGTCGACGACACCGGTCGAGGAGTCGGCCTCGGCCGCATCGCCCCCGCCGACCCCCAGGCCCACGACCGCATAGGCGATCGTCGCGATCAGGGCGAAGCCGACGATCACGCCGAGGAAGGCCGCGATCCTGCTGCCGCGTCTTCTCCGGTAGTCGGCCCTCACGCGGGGCGGACGCTCGCCTTCCACTGCAGGTAGCTCGTGAGCAGGTGTGCCGCCGCGACGGCGTCCTCGGCGGCGCGGGTCTCGCCGGCCTGTCGGGCCAGCGCCGTCGTGAAGCGCTCGTCGAAGCTCTCGACGGGAAGGTCGGTGGTCTCGCGCAGGCGCTCGACGAAGCGCTCGGTCTCCTCGGCCTGGGCGCCGCGCTCCCCGCGCAGCGTGACCGGGAGGCCGACGACGATCGCCTCGGCTCCCTCGGCCACCGCCAGCTCGACGATGCGAGCGAGGCCTGCGTCCGACGCCGCCCGCTGGACGACCTCGAGCGGCCGGGCGACCGTCCCGGTGGGGTCGGACACCGCGACGCCCGTGCGCGCGGAGCCGTAGTCGAGAGCGAGCACCTTCACCGCGAAGCGATTCTACGGCCCCGGGGAGCTCAACTCAGCGCGTCCAGCAGGGCCCGCTCGGCCTCCGCCAGCGCCTCGCCGAGCTTCTCCGGCTCCTTGCCTCCGGCGCGGGCCATTGTCGGCCGGCCACCGCCGCCACCGCCCACGAGCGCCGCCGCCTGGCGCACGACCTGGACGGCGTCGATCCCCCGCTCCTCCAGCGAGCGGTCGAGGCTGACGACGAGGTGCACGCGTCCGTCCTCTCTCGCACCCAGCACCACTGCCGCCGGAGCGTGCTTCTGCCGAAGCGCGTCCGAGAGCTCGAGCAGCGCGTCGGGGGTCGAGTCGGAGAGCTCCATGACGATCACCTCGACGCCGCCCGCCGTACTCCGCCGCTCGTCGACGACGTCGGGCCCGGGCGCCGCCGTCGCGGGCTCCTGCCGCGACTCCCTGCGGACGCGCTCGAGCTCCGCGCGGAGCTCCTCGGCCTCGTGGGCGCGGTCGCGGAAGAGGGCGAAGGCCTCGCCGGACGTCACCGCCTCGATGCGCCGCACGCCGGCCCCGACGGAGCTCTCGGAGAGGAGGCCGAACGGCCCGATCTCCGCCGTCGTGCGGACGTGAGTGCCCCCGCACAGCTCGCGGGAGAACCCGTCCACCTCGACGACGCGCACGACGTCTCCGTACTTCTCGCCGAAGAGCATCATCGCGCCGAGCGCGCGCGCCTCCTCGATGGGAGTCAGGAAGGCCCGGACCGGCCGGTTCTCGAAGACGCGCTCGTTGACGATCTCCTCGACGCGCTCCCGCTCCTCCGGCGTCAGCGCCTGCGGGTGCGTGAAGTCGAAGCGGAGCTTGTCGGGGCGAACAGCAGAGCCGGCCTGGCGCACGTGGTCGCCGAGCACTTCCTGCAGCGCCCTGTGCAGGAGGTGTGTCGCCGTGTGGTTCGCCATCGTCGGGAAGCGCACCCTCCACGGGACGACCGCGCGAACGCGGTCCCCCTCGGCGAAGCCGTCGCCCTCGAAGAGGAGCGCCTGGTCCTCGCCGAACCGAAAGGCCGACACGAGCTCGGCCCGCGCGCCGTCCTTCTCGATCCACCCCTGGTCGCTGACCTGGCCTCCCCCGTCGGGGTAGAACGGCGACTCCCGCAGCTTGACGAGGACGAGCCCGTCCTCGAGCTCCTCGAGCGCGCCGATCTGCGTGAGGACGTCCAGCTTCTCGTAGCCGACGAACTCGGTGACGAAGCCGGCGCCGCGCGAGAACTCCGCCGCCCGCTCGATGCCGCGATCCGCGCCCGAGCGCGAGATCTCGCGATGCTCCTCCATGAGCGTCGCGAAGCCCTCCTCGTCCACCGTGAGGCCGCGGTCTCGCGCGAGCTCCGTCGTCAGCTCGACCGGGAAGCCGTAGGTCGCGGTCAGCGCAAAGGCGTCGTCGGCCGAGATGTCGCCCTTCGCCGCGACCTCCTCGAACAGCCGCATCCCGCGCGAGAGCGTTTCGGAGAAGCGCTGCTCCTCACCCCGGAGGACGTCCCGAATGCGGTCCCGGTTCTGCGCCAGCTCCGGATACCACGGCGCCATCTGTTCGACGACGACGTCCGAGAGCCGCCAGAGGTCTTCGAGGCCGATCTTGCGCGCCTGCTGCACGGCGCGGCGGACGATCCGGCGCAGCACGTAGCCGCGACCTTCGTTAGAGGGGATGACGCCGTCGCCGACGAGGAACGTCATCCCGCGGCCGTGGTCGGCGAGCACCCGATGCGCTTTCGTCGCGGTCTCGTCAGCGTCCCAGGCGACACCGCTCTCTGCCTCGATCCATGCCATGATCGCCTGGTAGCCGTCCGTCTCGTAGACCGAGCGGACACGCTGCATGATCGCGGCCAGCCGCTCGAGCCCCAAGCCGGTATCGACGTTCTGCGTTGGGAGGGGCGTCAGCGTCCGGTCCGCGTGCAGCTCGTACTCCATGAAGACGAGGTTCCAGAACTCGAGGAATCGGTCGCACCGTGGGCAGGCGGGCGCGCAGCCGGGGTCGCCGCAGCCGTGCTCCTCACCCCAGTCGTAGTAGATCTCGGAATCCGGCCCGCACGGACCCGGCCCGCCGACCGACCAGAAGTTCTCCGAGCTCGGCAACTCCACGATCCGCTGGCGCGGCACCCCGATCGCCTCCCACAGCGCGATCGCGGTGGCGTCCTCACCGAGCCCGAGCGACGGGTCGCCGGCGTGCACAGTGGCCCAGATCCGCTCCCACTCGATCTGGAGGTGTTCGCGGATGAACTCGGCGGCGAGCTCGATCGCGCCTTCCTTGAAGTACTGCCCGAATGAGAAGTTCCCGAGCATCTCGAAGAAGGTCAGGTGGTGGCCGTCGAGACCGACCTCGTCGATGTCGGGCGTTCGGAAGCACTTCTGCGCGGTCGTCGTCAGCGGCGCCGGCGGCGGCTCGGTGCCGAGGAAGAACGGCATCTGCGGCTGCATGCCCGCCGACGTCAGGAGCGTCGAGTGGTCGTCGGCGCGCGGGATCAGCGGCCACGAAGGCAGCCGCTTGTGGCCTTTCGACTCGAAGTAGGAGAGAAAGCCCTCCCGCAGCTCCGCGGAGGTGCGCATAGAGTCGATTCTAGGCGCCGCGCCGCCGCTACCCGGTGGCGCGGCCCGCGGCGATCTCCTCGCGGACCTTCTCGAGGGCCCCGCGGATCAGGCGCGAGACGTGCATCTGCGAGATCCCCACCTGCGCCGCGATCTGCGACTGCGTCAGGCCGTTCCAGAAGCGTAGGTGGATGATGCGCCGCTCGCGCTCGTCGAGCACGTCGAGGCCGGGCTCGAGCACGACGCGGTCCTCGCTGACCTCGTACTCGTGCTCGAGCTCGCCGAGCGACTCGAGCGGGTCGAGCTCGCCGCCCTCGCCCTCGCCTGCCGGCGCCGAGAGCGAGACGGTCGAGTAGGCCTGTCCCGACTCGAGCGCCTCCAGCACGTCCTCCTCCGTGACGCCGGCGGCGTCGGCGAGCTCCGGGACGGTCGGCGAGCGCTCGAGCTCCACGGTCAGCCCCTCGAGGATCTGAGAGAGGCGGACGTTCAGCTCCTGCAGCCCGCGCGGGACTCGGATCGCCCAGCCCTTGTCCCGAAAGTGCCGCTTGATCTCCCCGATGATGTTCGGCGTCGCGTACGTCGTCAGCTCGACCCCGCGCTCGAGGTCGAAGCGGTCGATCGCCTTGATTAGGCCGATGGAGCCGACCTGGACGAGGTCCTCGAGCTGCTCGCCCCGATTTGCGTAGCGGCGGGCCAGCGAGCGAACCAGCGGCAGGTGCTGCTCGATCAGCTGCTCCCGTGCTTCGAGGTCACCGCTTTCGTGATACCGCCGCAGGAGCTCGCGATCGGTGCCGCCCCGGGCCGTGGTCACACGTGCTCTCGGGGCTCGGGCCTCGTCAGCGGAACGCGCTTTTCGAGACGGAGCCTCTGTCCGCCATCGCCCTCCTCGATGGAGATCTCCTCGACGAGCGTCGAGAGCAGCCGGGAGAGCGAGAGCTCGGCGCGACTGTCGCGCTCGAGGTCCTTGCGAAGCGCGACGGGGTCGATCGGGCCGATATCCATCACCACCGAGTCCGGATTGACCAGAAGCCGGACGGTGACCTCGTCACCGTCCACGAAGCTCTCCGAGTCGAGCACCGTCTCGAGCGCGAGCTGGAGATCCTCGAGGTGCTCGTATGAAAGCTCGAGGCGCGCCGCCAGGCCCCCGACCACGAGACGCGCGACCCCGTGGTACGGCTTCGCGTGCGGGATCGAGAGCGTGATCGAGTCAGCTCTCAGCGCCCGCGCCACCTCCGCGCAGCTCGTCGGCGATCTCCTGCTCCCGCCGCTGGGCGGCCTCGCGCCCGGTCTCATAGGCGCGGCGCGGGTTCTTGCGAACGCGGAGCGACGCGAAGCCGTGTGCGACGCCCTCCGCGAAGCCGGAGATCTTCTGCACCGGGCGCGTGATCGCGAAGCTGACGGCCCGGACCGCCGTGTCCACGCTGTCGGCGATGTCGACGGCGCTGTCGGTCACGAGATCCGCCTTGTCGAGCTGGGCGTTGACGCGCTGCAGGGTCCCGCCGCTCTCGTTGATGACCGGCAATGTCTCCCGCTCGAGGCCGCGGAGGAACGAGGTGAGCTGGCCGACGGTCCCGCCGAGACGCACGAGCAGGTACGTGAGCCCGATCGCGACCAGCACGCAAAAGACGCTGAGCGCGATCCAGAGCGCGTCGATCACCTCGAACGCAAGTGGCATCGGTCGGGAGTCTACTCAGAGCTCCAAACAGGAGCTCTTAGGCCGCGGAGGCGATCAGGCCCGCGCCGACAACGACGTCGTCTTCGTAGAGGACCGCAGCCTGACCCGGAGCGACGCCGAAAGCGGGCTCGTCGAGGGTGAGCCGGAAGCCGCGCCCCTCAGGCTCCACCCGTGCCCGGACGCCCGGCGACCTGTGGCGAAGCTTCGCCTCGACCCGCTCGACGGGCACGAACAGGCGACCGGACTGAACTCCGACCACCGTGCGGGCCAGCGACCCGCGCGGCCCGACGACGACCGTGTTCGTCCGAGGTCGTGTCTCGAGGGCGTAGAGCGGCTCGGCGGCCGCAACGCCGAGGCCGCGGCGCTGTCCGCTCGTGAAGCGCCAGAAGCCGTCGTGGCGTCCGAGCACACGCCCCGACTCGTCCACGATCGGACCGTCTTCCTGCGCCAGCCCGTGACGCTCCAGGAACTGCCGGTAGTCGCCGCCCGCGAGGAAGCAGGCCTCCTGGCTCTCCGCGCGGTCTGCAGCTGCGAGGCCGGCCTCGCGCGCGCGTGCCCGTGTCTCTTCCTTCGTGCGCTCGCCGAGCGGAAACCAGATCCGGTCGAGCCGGCGCGGATCGAGGCGGGCGAGCATGTAGGTCTGATCCTTCGCCGGGTCGGCGGCCCGGGCGAGCAGGAGCCGTCCGCGGTGCTCGCGCAGGCGTGCGTAGTGCCCGGTCGCCAGGCGCGCCGCGCCGACGCGGCGGCCGAAGGCGAGGAGCGCCGAGAAGCGGAAGCTGCCGTTGCAGCGGATGCACGGGTTCGGCGTCTCCCCTCGTCCATACCCGGAGACGAACGGGACGACGACCGCCTGTCGAAAGGGCTCCCGGAGATCGAGAGTGAAGTGCGGGAGCCCCAACGCGTGACAGGCGTCGCGCGCGGCGACGACGGCCGCGGGCGAGCAGCACGCCCGCTCTCCATCGGGGCCCGCCGGGTCGGTCCAGAGGCGCAGGGTGACTCCGACGGCGTCGAACCCTGCGGCGCGGGCTTCGAACAGCGCCACCGCGCTGTCCACCCCGCCGCTCATGGCGACGACGACGCGCCCGGGCTCGGGCCGCGCCCTGACCGCAGGGCCCAGCGCGTCGTGGAGCGCGTCCAGCGCCAGCGGCGAGCCGGGAACGGCGGCCGCCTCGAGCAGCGTCAACCCGCGAATCTCCCTGCAGAGCTCGGCCGCGCCCGTCCCTTCGCCGCGGGCCTCGGTGATCCGTCCGTGCTCGACCTGCACGGCGACCCACGCGAGGTCGCCGCCTCGCGCGGCGTTTCCGATCAGCTCTGCCGTGGCCATGAAAGTAAGAGTGCTCCACCCCGCCGATGAAGCCTCGTGCGTGAGGAACCTGGCCATGCCAGGTGGGTGCCCTACCGACCCGGAGGCCGGACCCGGGCTCCCTCTCAGTAGGTGTTGGTTCTACATGTGCGCACGTCGCCACGCACGGGGTCGAGCACTGCGCTCACTGTATCGCAGCTGCGCCTCGGTCCACCGACCGTCCCTCGAGGCCAGGTCCCAGTGCCTGGCACCGGGACGTGGCCGCCCTGGACGGCTGCTACTCGGCGAAGCGCCAGCGGACCGTGGCCTTGCCGACGACGCCCAGCTCCTGGGCGAGGGCGGGAGAGAGCTCGAAGACCTGGCCCGCGTCGACCGGGCCGCGCTCCACGACGTCGGCCTGCGCCTGCCGGCCCTGATGCTCCAGGAGGAGCTTGGCTCCACAGGGAAGCACCGGGTGGGCGATGCCGACGGTCTGCGCCGTGACCGTGACTCCACAGGCTGTGGGCTCGGCCGCCGGCTCGAAGACGGCCACGGCGGCCGTCGCCCACTCGACGCCCGCCGTCGGAGGCGGTGCGGCGTCCGAGTCGTCGCCGACGCGGCTCAGAGCGATCGCGCCGAGCGCGCCCACGAGCGCCACCCCCGCGAGGGCCGCTTGCCGCCGCGCGAGCGCCGTGTTCATCGACCCGCGTGCTCGAGCAGCTCGCCGAACGACTCTCTGACGAGACCGTCGAACTCGGTGGGGAGCGACCCGTCAGGGGTGGCGAACTGGCGCAGATGAACGAAGAGGTACGACCACTCCTCGTAGCGGAGCGGGTCGCGCTGGGCCTCGTCGCGCGCGCGGCGCTCGAGATCCCAGAGATTCCACCGCCGTGGCTGCGCCGTCACCCGCGTGCGCAGGTCGATGACGCCGGCCGTGGCAGTCGCCGGGCGGACAGGCCCTGCCGGCGTCTCCGCTCGGGGGGGCGCAGGCGCCGGTTCCGGGACCGGCCGCAGCGCCGGCCGCACCGGCTCCGGCTCCGGTTCCGGTTCCGGCGGCGCAGGCTGCTCCGAGCGAGCTAGGGAAGGCTCGGGAGGAGGCTGGACCGGGAGCGGGAGATCCGGCGCCGGCTCGGCCGAAGCAGCTGGCTCCTCGGCCTCGACCGTGGGAGGCGGCCCGGGCACGGACTGCTCGACCGTCGGCTCCCGGCTCGGGGGCGCAAGCGGCGGTGGGACGAGAGGAAGTGCAGCTTCCCCGCCCGCGACCTCGACGGACTCGGCGCCGATGCGCAGCAGGTCCTGGCGCCACGAGAGCCACTCCACCGTCCACGCGACGATGAGGGCCGCGGCCATGACGAGGACCACGAGCAGCGGCCGGAGCTCTGCCAGCCAGAGGGCGAGCGCGACCGTCAGGAGGAAGCCCGCAAGCGCGAGGAGGCGAAAGATCGAGCGCCTGTCAGGCACGCTCCGGCGCCGGCGCCCCGTCTACGACGGAGCCGGGCGCTCGTCCTCGCTAGGCCCCCCGTCATCGGTGGAGTCCTCGGAGCCCTCCGCCTCCGGCGACGGCATCGGCTCGTCATGTGGCTCGAGCTCGGCGGGCTCGGCGTCGGGGACGCCCTCGGCCTCGCTGCGCGACCGCGCCCCGGATGGCTGCGACCCCCGTTGGGCGTCCACCGTGACCTCCGCCGCCCTGACGATGGCGTCCACCGCCTCGTGGATGGCAGCGTCGCCGTGCCCCGCTGCAGAGAGGAGCTGCTCGGCGCCCATGCGCGCGCGCTGGCCGACCAGCTCGGCCTGCGCCCGCGCCCAGTCGAGTGTCTGCTCGACCTCGGAGCGGGCGGAGTTCGTGAGCTCCGTGGCCTGGTGCCTGGACTGCTCCGTGAGCCGGTTCCCGCGAGACTCGGCCTCGCGCAGCTCGGCGGTCGCGTCGCGGTTCGCCTTGGTGAGGATCTCACGGGACTCCTTGCGGGAAGCGCTCAGGATCTCCGTGCGCTGCCGCTCGGTCTCCTGGCGGATGCGCGCGATCTCGGCCTCCTGCTGCTGGAGCTCCATCTGCTTCTCGCGGATCTCCTGCTCGGCACGACCCACCTGCTTCACGGCAGCGTCCTGGGCGTCGCGCTCGATCGTGTCGGCAAACTCCGCCGCCGCACGGACGATGTGCAGCGCGTCCATGCGCACGGCGTGGCCGGACGGCTCCGTGATCGCGCTCTTGGGAGCCGCCTGGAGCACGCGCAGGTTGGCCTGCAGCGACGTGAGGTGCCGCCGGAAGTTGTCGAAGGCCTCCTGCACTTTGGCGCGGTCGTAGCCGTCCGCCGCGCTCGGAAGGTCCTCGAGCCTCGGCAGGGGCGTGAGGCCCGCCTGGGCTCGACCCGGTTCTTGCGTGGACATGTTCGCTACGCCTCCCCTCCGCGTTCTGACCGCGGGCTCGACACAAGTATGCCTTTCCTCATCGGCTGGAACGCAAGGGTTGCTTTAGAGAGCCTCTACTCCGGCTGTGCACGCAGCTGAATTCCAAGCTCTTCGAGCAGTTCCTCCTCGACCTCGGAGGGCGCCCCGCTCATGGGGTCGACACCGGCCTGGTTCTTCGGGAACGCGATCATGTCGCGGAGGTTCAGCTCCCGGCCGAGAGCCATCAGCATCCGCTCGATCCCGAACGCGATCCCGCCGTGCGGCGGCGCCCCCATCGCCAGCGCGTCGAGCAGGAAGCCGAACTTCCGGCGCTGCTCCTCCTCGCTCAGCTGCAGCGCGGCGAAGACCTGCGCCTGGAGCTCCTGCTCGTGGATCCGGAAGGAGCCGCCGCCGATCTCGATGCCGTTGACGACGAGGTCGTACGCCAGCGCCGTCGCGGCGCCGGGATCCGACGCGACGAGGGCCTCCGAACCGGGCGCGGGACGCGTGAAGGGGTGGTGCACCGCCTTCCAGCGCTCGAGCTCGTCGTCCCACTCGAACATCGGGAAGTCGGTGATCCAGACGAAGCGCCAGGCGTCCTCGTCGACCAGCCCGAGCTCGCGCCCCAGATGGAGCCGGAGCGCGCCGAGCACGCGGGCGGCGACGGTCGGCTCGTCCGCCGCGAAGAGAACGGTGGAGCCGGGCTCGGAACGGAAATGCGCCAGCTCGTCCTCACTGAGGAACTTGGCGATCGGCGACCGCACCTCGCCGTCGTCCGCGACGACGAGATACGCGAGCCCCTTCGCCCCCCACTCCTTGGCAAACGCCTCGAGCCGCTCCAGCTCCGCGCGTGAGAACGCCTGCGGCGCCCGGATGAGCCGGACGCAGTCCGCGCTTGCGAAGACCCCGAACCGGGATCCGCGAGTCAGCGGGGTCGCGTCCTCGATCTCGAGCCCGAAGCGCAGGTCCGGCTTGTCGCTCCCGTACCGCGCCCGGGCCTCCTCGTGGGTCATCCTGGGGAAGGGGGTCTCGACCTCGGCGCCGATGCCCTCGCGCCAGACCGCGGCGCACATCCGCTCCATGAGCGCGAAGAGGTACTCCTGGTCGGGGAAGGCCATCTCCACGTCGAGCTGGGTGATCTCCTGGACGCGGTCGGCTCTCAGGTCTTCGTCCCGGAAGCAGATGGCGATCTGGTAGTAGCGGTCGAAGCCGCCGATCACGAGCAGCTGCTTGAGGATCTGCGGCGACTGCGGCAGCGCGAAGAATCGTCCGACCTGCAGCCGGCTCGGGACGACGAAGTCGCGGGCGCCCTCGGGCGTCGGCTTGAAGAGGATCGGCGTCTGGATGTCCAGGAAGCCGTCGGCTTCCATCTCGCGGCGGATGGTGGAGACCAGCCCGGCACGGAGTCGCAGGTTGTGCTGCATCCGCGGGCGCCGGAGGTCGAGCCAGCGATAGCGCAGGCGTAGCGTCTCGTCCACGCCCTCCTCGTCCAGCTGGAACGGCAGCGACGTCGAGCGGGAGAGGATCTCGAGGCGGTCGACCTGGAGCTCGACCTCGCCCGTGGGCAGGTCCGGGTTGACGTTCTCGGGGGCGCGCCGGGCGACCTCGCCCTCGGCACGGAGGACGAACTCGTTCCGAACCTGGTGCGCGGCCTCGGACGCCTCCGGCGCGCGCTCCGGGTTGATCACGAGCTGGCAGAGCCCGCTCGCGTCCCTGAGGTCGACGAAGACGAGCCCGCCGTGGTCCCGGCGCGTGTCGACCCAGCCGGCGAGGGCCAGGCGCCCGCCCACCTGCTCGAGCCCGACCTCGCCGCACATGAGGTCGCGCCACGTCATCCCAGAAGCTCCAGCAGCTCCTCGAGCGAGCCGACCCGCACGTCCTCTCGGCCCGGCCGCCGCAGTACCTGGCCGTCGCCCTCCACGACCAGGGTCGCCCGCGCGCCGAGGCGGCCTGCCTGTGTCAGCTGACCCTTCAAGGACCGACCGGCGTACTCGGTGTCGGCGCGCAGGCCCCTCCTCCGGAGGTCCGCGAGCCACGGCAGGATCTCGGCTCGGCGGCCGACGTCGGCGAAGGCGATGAAAAGGTCGGCCCCGTCCGGCTCGGTCTCCGCCGAGCTCGACATGGTCATGCGCTCGACGCCGGCCGCCCAGCCGACGCCCGGAGTCGGGGCGCCGCCGATCTCCTCGATCAGGTAGTCGTACCGGCCGCCCGCGCAGATCGATGCCTGCGCGGCGTCGAGACCCTCGTTCACGAACTCGAACACCGTCCGCGTGTAGTAGTCGAGCCCGCGGACGAGCGTCGGCGCGAGCTCGTAGCCGACCCCGTACCCGTTCAGGAATCCCTGCACCTGCTCGAAGTGCTCGCGGCAGGCGGCGCAGAGCGAGTCGCCGATCGTCGGCGCCTCGGCGAGCACCCGGCGCACCGCGTCGTTTTTCGTGTCGAACACCCGCAGCGGGCTCACCTCCGCCCGTCGGAGCGTGTCCTCGTCGAGGTCGCCCCGGTGCTCCTCGAGGAACGCCCGCAGCCGCTCCACGTATGCGGGACGGCACTCGCGGTCGCCGATCGAGTTGAGCTCGAGACGAGTGTGCCGGACTCCCGCACGTCGCTCGATCTCGGTGAAGAGCTGGATCAGCTCGGCGTCAACGGCGGGGTCGTTGGAGCCCATGGCCTCGAAGTTGATCTGCCAAAACTCTCGGTAGCGCCCTTTTTGCGGCGTCGCGTAGCGGAACATCGGCCCGATGCAGTAGGTCTTCACCGGTTGAGGCTCTCGGTGCAGGCCGTGCTCGAGGTAGGAGCGCGCAACCGCGGCCGTTGCCTCGGGCCGGAGCGTCAGCGACCGGCCGCTCCGGTCCTCGAACGTGTACATCTCCTTCTGGACGACGTCCGACCCCTGGCCAGAGGTACGCGCGAAGAGCTCCGTGTCCTCGAAGGTCGGGGTGACGACAAGGCCGTAGCCGTAGTCGTCGGCCGTCGAGCGAGCCGCGTCGAGGACGGTCAGCCGCCGCTGCTGGTCCGCGGGCAGGACGTCGAGGGTGCCGCGCGGCGCCTGGATCGTCACGGTGTCGCTGTCCGGAGCTCGGCCAGGAAGGGGTTCGTCGCCACCTCGCGCGCGAGCGTGGTCGCCGGGCCGTGGCCGGGGTAGACGATCGTCTCGGGCGGAAGGAGCTCCGCCAGCATCCGGATCGAGGCGAGGAGCGCGTCCCAGCTGGCCCCAGGCCGGTCGTAGCGGCCGACCGAGCCCGCGAAGAGAACGTCCCCGGAGAAGAGACAGCCGTCGGTCGCGAAGGCGAGGTGGCCGGCGGTGTGGCCGGGCACCCGCAGGGTCTGGAGCTCCAGCCCGCCGAGCTCGAGGAGCTCGTCGCCGTCCAGCGCGACCTCCGGGACGTGCGCCCGAATCGTGATGTCGATCCCCGGCGGCAGAGCGTCTTCGGGGCGCTCGAGGGACTCGCGCTCGGCGGCGGGCATGTACACCGGGGCCGCGGTCGCCTCGGCGAGCTCGGCCACGCCCGCGATGTGGTCGAGGTCGCCGTGGGTGACGAGGATCGCCGCGCAGCTGGCACCAGCAAGCGCCTTGGTGATCCTCGTTGATTCGCCCGGCCAGCCGGGATCGACGACGACCGCCTCGGCGGCGCCCGGCAAGCGGACGACGTAGCAGTTGGACTGGTAGGCGCCCAGCGGAAGCTGCTCGACGTCGAGGGCCATCGGACGAGTCTACTGTCGTTCCCCGGGCCGCCCGGCGCCTGTCACGCCATTCCCTCGACCACTAGACTGGGCGTCGTCATGGAGACCTGGAGGCTCCCCGAGATCGAGACGCCGGGCGGGAGCCGCTCGCCGGTCGTCCTCCGGAGCGAAGACGAGGCCCGGGCCGTCCTCGTCGGGCTCGACCCGGGGCAGGAGCTCGGCGACCACCAGGTGAAGGAGCATGCCTGGATCGTCGTCGTCGACGGATCCGCGACCTTCCGTGCCGGAGACGACATCGTCGAGGCTCCCGCCGGGACGCTCGCGCGCTTCGAACCGGACGAGCGCCACTCCGTGCGGACGGAGTCGGGCGCCAAGCTCCTGCTCCTCCTCGCCCCCTGGCCCGGACCGGGCCACTACCGGGGCCAGGAGAAGACCCAGGCGCTCGGGTAGCGCTGGGCCTAGCGGGCGCGCTTCGCGGCGCGCTCCTTCTCGAAGCGGCGCCAGAGCATGCGGTAGACGACGATGTCCACCACGTAGCTGAACGGCATGAAGAAGGCGAGGAGGAGCGCGACGTTCAGCACCACCCCGGGGACGGTGGGGTTCGGGCTCGTGAAGTAGATGAACACCGCAATCAGCGGGGCGAAGATGGCCGTGCGGCGAAGCACGCGCCGCAGGGACGGCTTCTGGATCGGCTTGCCGTTCCGGTCGAGCGGCCCCACGGGCTCCTTCGCGGGCTTCCCGTTCCTCGGCGCGGCGATCTCGGCGGCCCGGGGGCTCTCGATCACCTCTTCGCCTTCGTCGGTCTCGAGCACGTACTCGTACTCGTGCCGCTGGAGCTTCTCCCGCCGCCGACGCTGCTTCCTGCTGGGCACTAGCGCGCCTCCAACCGATCGGGATCCCACCGGACGGCCACTAGATCACCTCGATCAGGACGCCGATGAGGACGACCGCGCCGATCAGCGCCGCGGCCGCCAGGAAGGCGCCGGGATTCCAGACGAGGTCGTTGTCCTGCCGATAGCGCGACTTCCGGGGCGGCCCGTGGCCGTGGGCGTCGGCCGGCTCCGCCGTGCCCGAGCGCGGCCGGCCGGCCGTCAGGCTCAACGCGATCGCCACGCCGGCGAGGCCGGCGGCGACGAAGGCCAGCGGCATCCACCAGCTCACCGGCTCAGCGCTCCCATACGACTTCTCCCTCCTTGACCACGAGAGCCACGTGCTCTCCCCCCAGATGGTAGGCGAGGTAGCGCCAGTCGGAGGCGTCGAGCAGCACGAGGTCGGCGTCGTAGCCCGGTTCGACGCGGCCGATGCGATCGGCGCGACCGAGCACGTGCGCGGCGTTGACGGTGCAGGCCGCGAGCGCCTCCGCCGGCGCGAGCCCGAGCTGGGTGCACGCCAGGCTCATCACAACCGGGAGGCTCTCGCAGAATGCGCTCCCGGGGTTGAAGTCCGTCGCGAGGACGACGATCGCCCCCGCGTCGACGAGAGCTCGAGCCGGCGGCATCGGCCGCCCCAGAGTCAGAGCCGCGACGGGCAGGAGCACCGCCGCGACGCCTGTTTCCGCCAGGGCTCGCACGCCGTCGGGCCCGGTCGCCTCCAGGTGGTCGACGCTCCGCGCGCCGAGCTCGACGGCGAGCTGGATGCCGCCCGCCTCGGTGAACTGGTCGGCGTGGAGCCGAAGCGCGAGACCGGCCTCTCGACATGCCGTGAGGTAGCGGCGCGCTTGCTCGGCGTCGAACGCTCCCTGCTCGAGGAACACGTCGGCCGCTTCGGACAGCTCGGCCGCGTCCGGCAGCACGTCGGCGAGAACGAAGTCGAGGTAGGCGTCGCCGTCCGGGAACTCCGGCGGGACGGCGTGAGCGCCCAGGTAGGTGGGCACGCCCCCTGCGCGTCCGATCGCGCGAAGCTGGGCAAGCTCGGTCTCGCGGTCGAGGCCGTAGCCCGACTTCGCCTCGAACGTGGTCGTGCCCTGGGCGAGCATCCACTCGCGATGCCGCTCGACCGCGTCCGTCAGCCCCGCCTCCGCGGCCGCGCGGGTGGCGCGAACCGTTGCCAGGATGCCTCCCCCGACCGCGTGGAGCTCCTCGTACGAGGCTCCTCGCGCGCGCAGCTCGAACTCGGCGACGCGGTCGCCGGCGAAGCAGGCGTGCGTGTGGCAGTCGACGAGGCCGGGAACAGCCGCCCGCCCACGCCCGTCGATCTCGACGACCTCGGCAGGAAGGCCGCCAGAGTCGAGACCGGCCATCGCACCGACCGCGACGACCTTCGACCCCTCGCAGAGCACGTAGCCGTTCTCGATCACGCAGATCTCGCCCAACGCCGGTCCCCGCTTGGGCGCCGCGCCCTCAGGAGTGACGACCTGCGCGAGATCGCGGATCAGCAGGGCCGGCATGGACGATGCCTCAGCCGTCGCGACCGGGCAGGCGGAGGCCGTGCTCGCGGGCTGCCTCGAGCGCCTCCGCATAGCCGGCATCCGCATGGCGCACCACGCCGGTGCCCGGATCCGTCGTGAGGACACGCTCCAAGCGCTCGGCCGCCTCGTCCGTGCCGTCGGCGACGACCACCATCCCGGCGTGGATGGAGTTGCCGATCCCGACGCCGCCTCCGTGATGGACGCTGACCCAGGTCGCGCCCGCTGCCGTGTTCAGCAGGGCGTTCAGGATCGGCCAGTCCGCGATCGCGTCGGAACCGTCGCGCATCGACTCGGTCTCGCGGTACGGCGAAGCCACGGAACCGGAGTCGAGGTGATCGCGCCCGATGACGACCGGAGCGGAGACCGCGCCGCTTCGCACGAGCTCGTTGATCGCGAGACCGGCTTTCGCGCGGTCGCCGTAGCCGAGCCAGCAGATGCGAGCCGGAAGGCCCTGAAACGCCACGCGCGTGGGCGCCAGCTCGAGCCAGCGCTGCAAGAGCAGATCGTCCGGAAACAGACCTCGCAGCGCCCCGTCGATCGCCGCGATGTCCTCCGGATCTCCCGACAACGCCGCCCAGCGGAAGGGGCCGATGCCACGACAGAAGAGGGGCCGAATATAGGCCGGGACAAAGCCCGGGTATGTGAATGCGTCGTCGACTCCGGCCTGTTCCGCCTCCCCTCGTAGGTTGTTGCCGTAATCGAAAACATAGCTCCCGGCCCGGACGAACTCGAGCATGCCGCGGACATGGCACGCAATCGACTCCGACGCGCGCCGAAGGTACTCCTCCGGATCGCTCGCGCGCAGCGCGGCGGCGGCCTCGATCGACAGGCCGGTGGGGACGTAGCCGTTGAGCGGATCGTGTGCGGCGGTCTGGTCGGTGACGAGATCGAAGCGCACGCCGCGGCGGGCGAGCTCCGGGACGACCTCGGCGGCGTTGCCCAGCAGCCCGACGGACACCGCTCGGCGCTCGCCCGCGGCCGCCTGCACCCGCTCCACCGCGTCATCCAGAGAGGACGTCGCCTCGTCGAGGTACCGGCTCGCGAGCCGCCGTTCGATTCGACTCGAATCGACCTCGACGCACAGAGCCGCCGCGCCCGCCATGGCCGCTCCGAGGGGCTGGGCGCCGCCCATCCCGCCGAGCCCGGCCGTGAGGATCGTCCTCCCGCTCAGGTCGGACGAGCCGAAGTGCGTCTCGCCCGCGGCCGCGAACGTCTGGTACGTCCCCTGCAGGATGCCCTGGGTGCCGATGTAGATCCAGCTGCCGGCGGTCATCTGCCCGAACATGGTCAGGCCTTCGGCCTCGAGCCTCCGGAACTCGCTCCAGGTCGCCCAGCGGGGCACCAGCAGCGAGTTCGCGATCAGGACGCGCGGCGCCCCGCGGTGCGTCCTGAAGGTGCCCACGGGCTTCCCGCTCTGCACGAGCAGCGTCTCCTCGTCGTCGAGCTCGAGCAGGGAGCGGACGATCGCCCGGAGCGCGTCGTGGCTCCGCGCGGCCTTGCCGGAGCCGCCGTACACGACCAGCCGCTCGGGGTGCTCGGCCACCTCGGGGTCGAGGTTGTTGAGGAGCATCCGCAGCGGAGCCTCGGTCTGCCACGAGCGCGCGTTCAGAGCCGTCCCGCGCGGGGCGCGAATGGACGTCAGGTCGCCGCACAGCTCCTCGACACGGGCCTCGCTCGCGACGACTCCGCTCACAGGAGCGAACCGATCTCCTGCTCCACGGCCGCAACGAGCTCGCCTCGCCGCACCGCGTCGGCGAGCGCCTCGATGTCGCCCGAGAGCGGCCGGTCCTCGAGCACGGTCGGCGAGAGCGAGCGCACGAAGTCGTGAGCCGCGCGGACGCCCGCTCCGGGCTCGAGCGGGGCGAGGAACTCGATGCCCTGCGCGCCCGCGAGGAGCTCGATGGCCAGAGCCGCTTCCGCGTTCGCCAGCACCTGCAGGCACTTGAGGCCCGCCGCGTTCCCCATGGAGACGTGATCCTCCTGCCCCGCGCTCGTCGGGATGGAGTCGACGCTCGCCGGATGGCAGAGCACCTTGTTCTCGCTGACGAGCGCCGCCGCCACGTACTGCGGGATCATGAATCCCGAGTTGAGCCCGCCGTCGTGCGTGAGGAAGGCGGGCAGGCCGTCCGAGAGCGACGGGTTCGTGAGCCGCTCGACGCGGCGCTCGGAGATCGACGCCAGCTCGGCGAGCGCCATCGCCGTCGCATCCAGCGCGAAGGCAAGAGGCTGGCCGTGGAAGTTCCCGTTCGAGACGAGCTCGTCGAGCTCCACGAAGACGAGCGGGTTGTCGGTGGCCGCGTTCAGCTCGACGGTGACCGTCGACTCGGCGTATGCCAGCAGGTCGCGGCTCGCACCGTGCACCTGCGGTGCGCACCGGAGCGAGTACGCGTCCTGAACCTTGTCGCACCACCGGTGCGCCTCCAGGATCGCCGAGCCCTCCAGCAGGCGATGGATGTTGGCCGCCGACGCACGCTGACCCTCCAGCGGGCGAAGCTCGTGGATCTCCGGCAGGAAGCTCGCGCGCGAGCCCTGCAGCGCCTCGAGCGAGAGGGCGCAGGCGACGTCGGCCGCCTGGGCAAGACGGCGTCCGCGCACCAGCGCCAGCGACCCCGCGGCCGCCATGAACTGCGTCCCGTTGATGAGCGAGAGGCCCTCCTTCGCCTTCAGCTCGGCCGGCTCCAGCCCGGCGCGGGCCAGCGCCTCGGCGCCCGGAAGCTCCTCACCGTCGATCGTCGCCACTCCCTCTCCGACCAGGGGGAGCGCGAGGTGGGCCAGGGGCGCGAGGTCGCCGGACGCGCCGACGGAGCCGCGACTGGGGACGACCGGGGTCACGCCGCGGTTGAGGCACGCCAGGAGCAGGTCGACGGTCTCGGGCCGCGCGCCCGAGTATCCCTTGGCGAGCGTGTTCGCGCGCAGGAGCATCGCGGCCCGGACGATCTCCGGCGGATACGGGTCGCCGACACCGCACGCATGGCTCCTGAGCAGACGCAGCTGAAGCTCATCCGCGAGGTGGCTCGGAATGGTCTTCGAGACGAAGCGGCCGAAGCCGGTGTTGATCCCGTACGTGTGCTCGCCACCGCCGGATCCCGTGATCCGCTCGACGAGCTCGCGTGCGGCCCGCAGCTTCTCGCGCCCCTCCTCGGCGAGCTCGGCGTCGACTCCCTCGACCGCCACCGCCCAGACGTCCGCCAGCGTCAGATCGTCACCCGTGAGCGACACTGCGGTCTTGAGCGCCATCGCGCCAAGTCTAGTGAGCGACGCTCGCCCGAGGCACTCCCCGCAGGTCGCGTCAGATCGGCCTAGCTCGCCTCCATCCAGGGGCCGACCCCGCCGACGCGCTCGGGCGTGATGCGCAGACGGAAGCCCGGCGGGGGATCGGGCATCGGCGGGAACGTCACGTCGGGCCCCAGGTACGTGCGCGCGAGGTGCTGCAGGAGCTCCGGCGCTCCCCCCTCCGCGATCGCGGCGCGACCGTGGACGACCAGGTACTCGCGCAGGCCGAACGCGTTCGTCTCCGGCGTCTCGACGGAGACCGCCACGCGCGGATCCCTCCGGATGTTCCGCAGCTTCTGCTGCTCGCGCAGATGGGCGGAGACGATGGCATCGCCCTCGAGGCCGACCCAGACGATCGAGACCTGCGGGCTGCCGTCGGGGTTGAGCGTGACGAGGTGGGCGAGCCCGTCGGACTCGAGCACCGCCCGTGCGCTCTCCGGGAGGACGCTCATGCCCCGCTCACTCTATCCTCGAGCAGGCGGAGCTCCAGCACCCGCGACGGATCGAACCCCTCGATCCTGAGCAGCTCGCCGGCCGCCTCGACCGCGGGCCCGGCGGACATGAGCCCGACCAGCTCGGAGCCGGCGACCTCGATCCCGCGCGCCTCGGCCTCGGCGGCGATCCGACCCACGATCTGGTACAGCGGCGAGGCCCGCCAGTCGGTGACGTTCATGCTCACCTGCACGAGGCCGGCGCGCGGCAGGTCGAGGCCGAGCGCGCGGACGCCCGGAAAGCCGCCGTCCCGCTCCCGCACCAGGCCGGCGATCTCACGGGCGGCGTCGACGTCGTCGGACCGGAGGTTGACGTTGAAGGCGACGAGAGGGCCGCGAACGCCCACCAGCACGCCTCCTGCCGTGGCGTGGAGCCGGTCGGGGCCGCGGTCGGGTCGCAGCTCGCCGGCCTCGATGCGCCGCTGGAGCCCCTCCGGCCCGCCGCGCCGGAAGAACGCCGGCTCGCGCCGATCATCGGTGAGGCGGCCGTAAAAGAAGACGGGAAGCCCCAGCTCGGAGCCCACGCGGTCTGCGAGGGCAAGCGCCGCGGCGCGCGCCGCAGGCTCGGCGTCGGCCTCGAGCGGGACGAGCGGGACGACGTCGGCCGCGCCGACGCGCGGGTGCGCCCCCTGGTGCTCCCGGAGGTCGATCCGCTGGGCGGCAGCGGCGATGCCGGCCAACAGCGTCTCGACGAGCTCCTCCCCGCTCCCCACCAGCGTGAAGACCGAGCGATGGTGGTCCCAGTCGGCATGCACGTCCAGGAGCCGCGCCGGCGCCGAGAAGGCGTCGCGGAGCGCCCGAAGAGTGGCCTCGTCGCGCCCTTCGGAGACGTTCGGGACGGATTCGAGCGGCAACGGCATCGCTGGAGCTTACGAAAGCGCCGGGCGGGAGTCGGGATGGCCAGGACTACACTCGACGTTGGGATCTCTGGTGGCGGAAGCGCACCCCAACCTGCGCACGTTCGTGCGCCTGCTCGGCTTTCTGCGGCCGTATCGGTGGTCGCTTGCCGTGTCGATCGTGCTGGCCATCGCCTCCCAGGCCGCGGCGGTCGCGATCGCCTTTCTCACCGGCGACGCGCTTCAGAGCGCCGTGGAGGCGCAGAGCCGCGACCAGCTCTGGACGCTCGCGCTGGCCATCCTCCTCGTCGGCGCCGCCCGGGCCGTCTTCATGGCGGGCCGACGATTGATCTCGGGCCGGCAGGCGCTCGCCGTCGAGTACGACATGCGCGACGGCATCTACGCGAAGCTCCTCCGGCTTTCGTTCGGCTTCTACGACCGCCATCAGACCGGCCAGCTGATGTCGAGGGCGACGGTCGACCTGCAGTCCGTCCGCTTCTTCCTCGGCTACGGGCTCATCTTCTTCTTCCAGCACGTGCTCACGATCGTCGGAGTCACGATCGTCCTCTTCATCGTCGACTGGAGGCTCGCTCTCGCCGCGATGGCGTTCACGCCGCTCCTCGTCTTCCTCGCCTACCGCTACTCGCAGGTCTCGCACCCGATCCTCCGCGACGTGCAGCAGAAGATGGCCGACGTCGCCACCGTGGCAGAAGAGAGCATCGTCGGCGTCCACGTCGTCAAGTCGTTCGCCCAGGAGGACAACGAGGCCGCGAAGTTCGGAGAGAGGACCGAGAGCGTCTTCCGGCGCTCGATCGACGCGAACCGCCAGAGGGCGATCTACGTCCCGCTCCTCTCCTTCCTGCCGCTCATCGCGCAGGCGACGGTGCTGCTCTACGGCGGGCGGATGGTGGCGAGCGGGGAGCTCGCGCTCAACTCGTTCTTCGCCTTCAACGTGCTCGTGCTGATGCTGGTCATGCCCCTCAGGATGCTCGGCATGTGGATCGGGCAGGCGCAGCGCGCGACAGCCTCGGGCGAGCGGATCTTCGAGGTGATCGACGAGGTCGAGGACGTCAAGGACGCACCCGCCGCGCGCGAGCTCCCGGCCGGCGAGGGTCGGATCGCCTTCGAGGGCGCCGCCTTCGGCTATGCCCCCGGACGCCCCGTCCTCGAGGAGGTCGATCTCGAGATCGAGCCCGGGCGCACGATCGCGCTCATCGGCCAGACCGGGTCCGGCAAGACCACGCTCGCATCGCTCGTCCCGCGTTTCTACGACGTGACGGGGGGCCGGGTGACCATCGACGGCGCCGACGTCCGCGACGTGAAGCTCGCGTCCCTCCGCCGCGCGATCGGGATCGTCGCCCAGGATCCATTCCTCTTCTCCGCGACCGTCCGGGAGAACATCGCCTTCGGCGCTCCGGACGCGACGGACGCCGACGTGCTTCGAGCCGCCCGCCTGGCACAGGCGCACGACTTCATCGAGGAGCTGCCGGACGGGTACGAGACGACGATCGGCGAACGCGGGATCACCCTGTCAGGAGGCCAGCGGCAGCGGATCGCCATCGCCCGCGCGCTCATCCTCGACCCGCGCATCCTCATCCTCGACGACGCGACCGCGTCCGTCGACGCCACGACCGAGGCTCGCATTCGCCTCGGGCTGCGCGAGGCGATGAAAGGCCGGACGACGCTGATCGTCGCGCACCGGCTCTCGACGATCGCGCTTGCCGACGAGCTCGTCGTGCTCGACCGCGGCCGCATCGTCGCGCGCGGGACGCAGGCAGAGCTCCTGGAGAGAAGCCCGGTGTTCAGGGAGATCTACGAGCACGGCCTGCTCGAGCGGGAGTTCGCGGAGCGTGTGGAGGCGGCAGGGGCATGATGCCTCGGCACGAATTCGGCGCAGTCCCGTTTCCCACACGCGCGCATTTCCGCGCTAGGCTCGAGGCCATCGGGCTGGGGAGGTGGGGCTCCCTCTTCCCGGGCGCGTGTAACCCTCAGGAGAGCTCGAGCGGCCGCGACGGGCGGTGGCGATCGTGAAGGTCTGGCAGGCCGGATCGCACCTCACGATGCAGCGCGGCGCCGACGTGAACGACTGGTCGTGGGCGCAGACCGTCCGGAGAGTCTCGACGCTCGCGCGCCTGACTGTCCGGTACCGCGGCCGGACGTTGCTTGCCGTGGCCTCGCTCGTCGTTGCGACGCTGACGGCGCTCGCCCCACCTCTCCTGGCGAAGCTCGCCATCGACGACGGCATCACCGGAGGCGACCTCGAGGCGCTCACGTTCTTCGCCATCCTCTTCGTGGTCGCCGGCCTGGCCAACCTGCTCGCGAGCATGGCGCAGACCTACTTCACGGGCTGGACGGGGGAGCGCATCCTGGCCGACCTGCGCAACAAGCTCTTCCGCCACCTGCAGCGGCTCTCGCTGGGCTACTACGAGCGCAACCGCGCCGGCGTCGTCATCAGCCGCCTGACGAACGATGTCGAAGCGCTCGATCAGCTCGTCACCGACGGGGTCTCGAGCCTCTTCCAGAACACGCTCCTCCTCGTGGGCACGGCGGTCATCCTCTTCGTGCTCGACTGGCGCCTCGCCCTGGCCGCCCTCGCGGTCTTCCCGCTCATGGCGATCGCCACGAGCCTCTTCCGCCGACGGTCCTCGCGGGCCTACCGGGCCGTGCGGGAGCGGCTCGGCCTCGTCACGGCGACGCTCGCCGAGGACATCGCGGGCATGCGCGTCGTCCAGTCGTTCACGCGCGAGCAGGCCAACCAGCGCCAGTTCCGCTCCGTGAACAACCGCTATCGCGACTCGAACCAGGAGACCGTCGTCCTCAACGGGCTCTACTTCCCCTTCGTCGATTTCCTGGCGGCGGTAGCGACGGCGACCGTGCTCGGCTTCGGCGGCTGGCTCACCCTCGAGGGCCAGGTGACCGTCGGCACGCTGTTCGCTTTCCTCCTCTACCTCTCGAACTTCTTCGACCCGGTCCAGCAGCTCTCGCAGCTCTACAACACGTTCCTGTCAGCCGTCGCGGCCCTCGACAAGATCATGGACGTGATGGACGAGGAGCCCGAGATCGTGGACCCGCAGGGCGCCGAGCCACTGCCGCCGATCGACGGCCACGTCCGCTTCGACGGAGTCCGCTTCGGCTACGGCTCGGGGCCGGAGATCCTGCACGGCATCGACCTCGACGTTCCGGCCGGGACCACGGTCGCGCTCGTCGGACACACGGGCGCGGGCAAGTCCACGATCGCGAAGCTGCTCGCCCGCTTCTACGACCCGCGCGAGGGGTCGATCACGATCGACGCGCACGATCTGAGGGACGTGACGCAGGAGAGTCTCCGGCGCCAGCTGGGAATCGTGCCGCAGGAGGGCTTTCTCTTCGCGGGGACCGTCCGCGAGAACATCGCCTTCGGACGCCCGGACGCGTCCGGCGAGGACGTTGCCGCGGCGGCGCGCGCCGTCGGAGCCGAGGACTTCATCCTCGAGCTCGAGAACGGCTACGACACCGAGGTCGCCGAGCGCGGCAGCCGGCTCTCGCTCGGGCAGCGGCAGCTCGTCGCGTTCGCCCGGGCGCTCCTGGCCGACCCGCGCATCCTCATCCTGGACGAGGCGACATCGAGCGTCGACATCGGGACGGAGCGGCGGATCGAGCTGGGCCTGCGCCGGCTGCTCTCAGGCCGGACGGCGTTCATCATCGCCCATCGCCTCTCGACCATCCGTCGCGCCGACCTGATCGTCGTCCTCGAGCACGGTGAGATCGTCGAGCAGGGGACTCATGCCGAGCTCGTCGCCCTCGACGGCCGCTATCGGTCGCTGTACGGCGACTGGGCCGCCGCCGCATAGCCTGGCCTCCAACCGGTTCGTCCCGTAAGCTGCCGCGCGTGAATCCCCTGAGCGGCGTGTTCGGCGAGGCGTGGCAACTCTACAAGACGCACTGGCGCCACTTCTTCTCCATCGCGGTCATCGTGTTCGTGATCCTCGCCGCGGTCGGGATTCTGCTCACCTGGCTCCTCGGCTGGCTCGGGGTCGTGATCAGCGCGTTCATCAGCATCGCCGGCACCTTCTGGCTGCAGGGAGCCCTGATCCAGGCGGTCAGCGACGTTCGGGACGGCCGCGCCGACCTGTCGGTGTCGGAGACCTTCAACCGGGTCTCTCCGAAGCTCGGCAAGATCGTCGTCACCGGAATCCTTCTGGGTATCGCGATCGCCATCGGGCTCGCGCTGCTGATCGCTCCCGGCCTTTACCTGCTGACGATCTGGATCGCGGTGATCCCAGCGATCGTCCTCGAGGACCGCGGCATCGGCGAGTCCTTCGGGCGGAGTCGCGATCTCGTCCGCGGGAGCGGGTGGAACGTCTTCGGCGTGATCGTGCTGACCTTCCTCATCCTCATCGGGGTCGGCATCGTCGTCGGCATCGCCCTCTCGCCGCTTGCGGACTGGCTCGCGAGCCTCATCCAGCAGTTCGTCTCTACGACGATTGTGACGCCGTTCGTCGCCACGATCTGGACGCTCGTCTACTACCGACTCAAGGCGCGCGAGGACGAGGCGACCGCGCCGGCTCCGGCAGTCGAGCCGGCGACGTAGTCGCCCGGCCCGGCCGGTGTAGGCTCCGGGCGGGATGACGGAGCTCGACCCGACGACCGAGGAGCGCATCGACGACCCCGTCGCCGAGGAGGCTGAGCGCGAGACCCTCCTGACCCCGGCGCAGGCGATCGAGCGCATGCGGATCAAGGTGCCGCCGCGCGCCAACAAGAAGCTTCGCGTCCTCGTCGAGCGGGTGAACGGCGATGCCCAGCTCAAAGGCTGGTGGCACGTCGCCAACGTGAACGCGGTCAAGCGCCTCGAGATCAACGACCACTCCTGGGTGCACATCCAGATCGTCGCCAACATCGCGCTCAAGCTCCTGCGCCAGCTCGCGAAGCACGACGTCGAGCCGGGCGTCGTCCGCGACTACGGCATGAGCCAGGACGACGCCGAGGTCGTCGTCGCCCTCGGCGCGTTCCTCCACTGCATCGGGATGGCGGTGCACCGGGACGGCCACGAGGACTGGAGCCTCTTCCTCGCCGAGCCGAAGATTCGCGAGCTCCTCGACGGCCTCTACGAGGAGCCGGAGGTGACCGTCATCGCCTCCGAGGTGCTCCAGGCGATCACGAGCCATCGCCAGGACGGGAGACCGTTGACCCTCGAGGCGGGGATCGTCCGCGTCGCCGACGCGCTCGACATGGCCGAGGGCCGCTCGCGCATCCCGTTCCAGCACGGCCGCGTCTCCATCCACTCGCTCTCCGCGGCCGCGATCGAGGGCATCGAGATCAAGGACGGCCAGACGGCGCCCGTCCTGATCGAGATCACGATGAACAACTCCTCGGGTATCTACCAGGTCGACGAGCTCCTGAAGGCGAAGCTCCGCGGCTCGGGCCTGGAGCCCTACGTCGAGGTCGTCGCCCACATCGACACCGAGGCCGAGAAGAGCCTGATCCCGCTCTACACGCTGGAGCTCTGACCAGGGGCGGCTACAATGCGCGCTGCCGTTGCGGGGTCGTCTAACGGTAGGACGCCCGGCTCTGGACCGGGTAGTCTAGGTTCGAATCCTAGCCCCGCAGCCTGAGAGAAACCCCCGCAAGCGCGGGGGTTTTCTGTCTCAGGCGAGAAACGGCGGCGGCCGAGAATCGGACCGTCTTGCTAACCGTCGTCTCCGAGCACGAGCGCGATCGTCCGTTTCCCCCGCTCCGTCTCGGCTCGGAGATCCTCGCGACGGAGTCGACAAGGATGAGCGCACGGCTGACCCTCACTCAGCCATCTACTTGACGGGGCATGGTCCCTTGCGCCTATCGTTTGGCGGTGACGTGGCTTCCGAGAGGATTCGCCCATCCCGAGCGCGTTGATCTTCCGACCGGCCATCACCTACGCCCGATAAGGGAAGCCGACGTCGACATCGACTACCCCGCCGTCATGGGCTCGCGTGAGCGGCTGTGGGCGAGGTACGGCACGGCGTGGGGCTGGCCGCCGGCCACCATGACCTACGAGGCGGACAAGGAAGACCTAGCCCGACACGAGGCGGAGATCGCGGCTCAGGAGACGTTCAACTACGCCGTGCTCAACGAGCAGGAGACCGAGCTGCTCGGCTGCGTTTACATCGACCCTGCCGACGAGAAGTCCCCGCCGGGAAGCGACGCCGTCTCGTCCTGGTGGCTGATCGACCAGGCGATCGGCACCGATCTGGAAGGTACGCTCGACGACTTCGTGCCGCGGTGGCTGACCGAGACCTGGGGGTTCGGGTCGGTCCACTACCACCCGTGATCCCCTGACTTAAGAGAACGGGTTCAGGTGAGCGAAGATCGGCTGCGTTCGTAGGCGGAGATGAAGTCCTCGACCGACGTTCGCGCGATCGCCTTTCCGACAACGTCGAGCGGGACGTCCTCCAACCGGCGAAAGCGAACGCAGCTCTTGCCCATGTCGAGCTTCTTCCCCGCCGCCTGCCATCGTTCGCGGAACCACGAGGCGTCGTCCTCCGCGTAGATGCCCATCAGGTAGAGCGACATGTGCCGCTTCTGGCTCGCGAGCGCCGCCACTCCGAGCGGCTCGCCGTTGTAGGTGACCGGATACCGCTCGAGCGGGACGTAGTACCCGATCATCCCGTACTGCATGCCCTCCTGGAAGCCGGCCGGGAGGTTCTCGAGGATCACCGAGCGGACTACGGAGATGGCCTCATGGCGATCCTCCGGGAGCGCGGCGAGATAGCTTTTGACGGTCGAGGCGGTGCTCCGCACAAGCCGCGCGAGCGTACCCGAACCCGCGACCGGTGCGTCCTGGCGCGACGGTCGGGAAGCTGACACACTCGCGCCCACCAGGATGCGTAGGGAGGAGGGACGGTGAGGGAGCAGCTTTCAGGGTGGCCCACGTTCTCCGGGATCGTCTTCCTCCTGGTCGGGTCGGCGTCTTCAACGTCATCGGCGGGCTCGGCGCGCTCTTCCGGGACGAGGTCTTCGTGGCGGGAAGCGAGCTGCCGGCCTTCAGCCTGATCACGATCACGCTCTCCGTGGTCGTCATCTACGGGCTCCTCGTCCCCGACGACCGGGAGAGCTGAGCCCGTGGCGGCTGGGCCGCTCTCGAGCCCGCGCACCAGGACGGGCTGGATCGCCTTCGCCGGCGTCTACCTGGTCGTCGCGGGGTTGATGAACGCGATCTGGGGCCTCGCCGCGCTCAGCGACACCGAGGTCCTGCGCGAGCGAGCGCTGGCATGGTCGAACCTGACGACGTGGGGCTGGCTCTCGGTCGTGGTCGCCGCGGTCCAGCTTGCCGCAGGCGGGCTCGTGCTCGCGAGGAAGCTCGTCGGCCGCGTCCTGGCGATCGTGATCGCGCTGGGCGGGCTCTTCGTGAACTTCCTCTCCATCGGCGCCTACCCGCTCTGGTCGATCCTGGCGCTCGTCGCCAACGGCCTCGTCCTCTGGGCCGTGACCGTGTACGGGGACGCCTTCGAATGAGCCTAGTAACCGGGCGGCGGCGGAGGCGGCTGCCCACTGGCGGCCGACTGGCGCCCCCAGATCACGAAGAAGAGCGAGAGCAGGAACAGGACGGCGCCGGCCACCATCAGGATCACCCCGACGGTGCCGATGTCGATTCCCGCCAGCTCGGCGGTCACCGCATAACGGAGGATCGCCCCCACGGCGACGAGGAAGATCCCGAAGCCGATCCCGCCGTACCCCATCTCATGACCCCTCTCGCAGCCGACGTGTCCGCGAGAGCGTACAAGACCGTCCGCCCGGTCCCGCAGCGATGAGCGCCGCGTTCGCCTGGGGCGCGCTGGCGGCGTCCTCTCTCCTGATCGGCGGGCTGATCGCCCTCGCCTTCCGAGTCAGCGGGCGGGTGCTCGGCCTCATCCTCGCGTTCGGGGCGGGCGTCCTCATCAGCGCCGTCGCCTACGAGCTCGTCGAGGACGCCTTCTCGACGTCCGAGGGAGGAGCCTGGGTGGCCGTCGGGCTCGCGGCGGGCGCGGTCGTCTACTTCTCCGGCGACGAGCTCATCGATCGTCGCGGTGGCGAGAAGCGAAAGAGCATGGGCGGCGAGCAGGAAGAGGGCACGGCGCTCGCGATCGTCCTCGGGATCGTCCTGGACGGGATCCCCGAGTCGGTGGTCATCGGCCTGACGCTGCTCGAGGGCGGAAGCGTCGGCGTCGCCATGCTCGTCGCCGTCTTCCTCTCGAACCTCCCGGAGTCGATCGGCGCCACGAGCGGGCTCGCACTCGCGGGGTGGCGGCGATCGCACATCCTGGGGCTGTGGGCCCTCGTCGTCGTCGCCTCCGGTCTCGCCGCCCTCGCCGGATACGGGCTTCTCGGCGACGCCTCGCCGAACACGATCGCCTTCGTGCTCGCGTTCGCCGGGGGCGCGATCCTGACGATGCTCGCGGAGACGATGATCCCCGAGGCCTACCTCCGAGGCGGCAAGGCAGTCGGCCTCGTCACCACGCTCGGCTTCGGCGTCGCCTTCGCGATCTCGGCGCTGGACTGACGCCGGCCGATAGGAGACCCGCGCCGGAGCACTATGGCGGCCTCTGGTCGGCCGCAGAAAAGGTGGCGCTCCCCGCGGGTCTGGCGAGAGTCTCGGCCTCGAAGCGGTCGCCGTCAACCCGTTCGGGTTCCCCCGTCCGGAGCACGACGTCCAGGGCCCGTCAGAGCGGTAGCTCCCAGCGCCGCCCCCGGTCCCCCACCTCAGGACCTTGGGCTAGGAATTCCTCGACCTCGGTCGCTTGCGACCCGGGGCGAGGGTGTGAGATAAGCGGGTCGTCCCCGAGAACTCGGAATACGTCGTGTGAGGGGAACCGGCGGAGGACTCGGGCACGAATGGAGGCTCGGCGTTCGGGCCGCAGAACGCCGGGCCTCCTTTGCGCTGCTCGAGTGACCGGACCTTGCATTTTGCTGCACCGATCAGCACATCACCCAGCGCACGAAGGGCTCCCGATCATCCGTCGGACAGCGACCGCAGCAGAGGTCGGCGGCCCCGGCCCCTGCCCTTTTTCGCCGGCGACCGGGCGCCAGGATCGGCTAGGCTGTCGCGGCACGGCGCATTCGTCTAGTGGCCTAGGACGCCGCCCTCTCACGGCGGTAGCACGGGTTCGAATCCCGTATGCGCCTCCTCGAAAAGCCCCGCCTGGCTTCGCGCAAACCCGCATTACTTCGTGGTCAGACGTGCCGGTAACTACCTCGAAAGGCCCTGGACCGCATACACCGGTGCATACACCGTTTCGGGAGTGAGCACGAATGCGCCGAACGCGGTCGGGGCGGGGGCCGGAACGACCCCGCCCCAATGCGACCGTCAGCTACAGACCGAACTCGTACTCGTTGCCATTTAGCTCTAGGGAGCGCAGGAGGGCGCTTAGATCTGCGCCTGCGCTAAAGCCGGTGGTAATGCAGATATCGCTGATCTTCTCACTACCGTGATAGCTTTTGACGGTTCCGAAGGGAGCGCCGTTCGGGCCGTACTGACCACCCGAGCCGGCATCGTCGTCGTAGCGCCACACGCCCGCCGTCGCCACCCATGTGTGGAACGGGCCTTCCTCGATGTCTGGGTCGGGCGGCTGCGTGTTCGGGGAGAAGATCGCATCGTGGTTGTCGCTCTGGGTGAAGATGCGGAGGTAGGGAACCCCGATTCCACCCGTGTCCCCGGTCGCCGTGTAGCGGGCGATGTAAGCGATGTGCTTTACGTCGCTGAGCGGCTGCCCGTTCATTTTCGTCGTGCAAATCGAGCCGCCCGCGGCGCCTCCGTCCGCGTACGGGCCGAACTTCACCCCGTCCTTCGTGTTCTTCACGCTGCCGTTGTGACGCCCTGAACCCATTCGTCGGCAGCCCGTCCGTGATGCGGATCGGTATCGCGCTACGCACCGAGTTCTTGAGGTCGTCCCTGGTGAGCGAACCGTTCTTGATGTCTTGGCCTTTCAAGGAACCGTTCTTCACGTCCGATCCCGTGATCAGCTTGGCCGCGCCCGCGCCCGCAGCGCCGCAGACTAAGACCGTCACGACGACGGCGACGAGCGTTCGGCCGTGCACGAGGTCTTTCATGCTGCCTCCCCTCCTCGGAAACTGCGACATAGCCGCAGGTTGTTCCAGGCAGAAGCTCGACCTTTTCACGCTTCGCGACTGGCGTCAAGACACCCGAAATCGGTGGAGGCCAGCGTCCTAAACGCCCAGCTTCGCCTGAGCTGCTCACGGCCATCACAACCGCCCGGGCGTTCGGCTCCGCCCAGCCTTTTGCGGCGCTAGTCCGTCAGTCTTCGACGCCGGCGGATCGTTCGTGACGAGCACGGGCGAGCACCTCGTCCACGCGCTGGCGTGAGACGCCTAGCGCCCGGCCGAGTTCAGCCTTGCTGGCGCCGGCCTCGTGCGCGTCGAGCAGGGTGCTCCGGAAGTCGCGCCGTGCGCGGTCGAGGCGCTGAAGCGCATCGAGCGCCTTCTTGTAGGCGCGGAGCACGGACTTGATTTCGGCGTCATGTGCCACGCCTGGACCATAGCACGCAAGGGCACCCTGCAGATGCTACGCAAGAGGGACTTGCACTTGCGCTTCAAACAAGCTATCTTAGTGATGCCGGTGTAACCGCGACCGGCCTAGGGACTTATTACTGACGGGACGCGCCCCGTCTTGGAACGACGGAGGTTCGCCCGCACCATGAAGAAGCTAGGGATCGTACTCGCCGCGCTCGCGGCGCTCGTCTTTCTGATCGCGGCCGTGTCGGCCTGCGCCTCGGAGAGCACCGGCGTCGAGCCGGCCGCCGTCGAGGCGAACACGCAGGAGCCCGCCGCCGCCGGCGACGAGGCCAGAGAGGAGGAGGCACGACCGAGGAGGAGGCCACGACCGAGGAGGAGGCCACGACCGAGGAGGCTCCGGCCGAGCCGGAGCTCACCGCAGGCCAGGAGCAGGCCGTGATGGCGGCCGAGAGCTACCTCGACATGGGCGGGTTCAGCCGCGCAGGCCTGATCGACCAGCTCACGTCCGACTACGGCGAGGGCTTCAAGAAGAAGGACGCCGAGTTCGCCGTCGAGTACCTCGACCCGAACTGGAAGCGGCACGCCGTGATCTCGGCCAGGAGCTACATGGAGATGGGCGGGTTCTCGCTCGACAGCCTGATCGAGCAGCTTGAGTCGCCCTACGGCGATCAGTTCACTCACGCTCAGGCCGTGTACGGCGCGAAGAAGGCCTACAACGGATGAGCGAGGGCACCTGCAGCCTTTGTGGCCGCCGGTGCGACCCCTCGTTTCGGCTCTGCGCCTACTGCGACCCGTCCGGCTACACCAAGGAGCCGCGCCGGCCGCACGCCGAAGCTAATGCATTACGTCGAAGGCCGCCTCCGGGCGGCCTTCGACGGTGAGTGCGCTACTCGTCCTTCGCGGGCTTGACGGTGCCGGGCTGGGATGATGA
Organism: uncultured Actinomycetes bacterium; assembly: GCA_963775625.1. Classification (GTDB taxonomy): domain Bacteria; phylum Actinomycetota; class Thermoleophilia; order Gaiellales; family Gaiellaceae; genus JAIBJN01. Next base: position 257,977 of record CAVZJM010000006.1, read on the forward strand.
CCTGCGGGCCGTCGTCCTTCGGGCCGGTGACCTTCGCGATCGCATAGTGAACGTACGGCGCGCCGAACGGAGCCACGGCGCCGAAGGCCGCGAGACCCAGCATCGCGTTGGTTGTCGCGCTCCGGTATTGGGTCTCGGTCGGCTCGGGCTCGGTGCGCCTGATGTCCTCGGACACTTCGGTGCTCCTTCTCGGTAGATGAACTTCCGCGTCCCAGTATGGTCCGGCCGCCGGAGCATTCAGCACGAATCGTCGTCCCGAACGTGGGCGCCCCTCCCCTAACCCGCATCGCTAAACCCGAAGGGACGCCCAGGGTGGGCGTCCCTTCGGTCGACGTCTGCTCGCTCTCAGTCGAAGTTCCAGCCCTTGCGGTTCAGATCGTCGAGGATCGCCTTCCGTGCCTTCTTGTCGGTGTTGGCGTACGCGGTGCCGATGATTCCGCCTCTCTTCCAGTCGATCGCCACGTACATGTAGGCCTCGGGGTACTGGGAGAGCCGCTGGAAGATGACCGGGTCACCATCCTCGTCCTTGTCCCACCAGGAGCGAACGGCAAGATTCTCGCCCTGGACATCCGACTCTAGGTATCCCGGGGACGCCTTCGCGCGGAGAGTACTTCGGCTCGACAGGCAACGCTGCCTCCTTATGTCTGCCCGACCTCGCTGCCCACCAGACTTGCGGGCAACCTCTCTTGTGTCGGGATTTTCGCGCAAAGTGTAGCGGAGGAAACGCCAGGGTCGAGCCTGTCCGGTCGTGCCGCTACGTTCGCTGCATGACCCGACCCGCCGAGATCATCGTCGGCTTCGTCTACGGCACCGGTCGGGATACGTTGGACGGAGAGCGAGCCGTGCGTCGTCTTGACCATCGGCCGGCTGACGAGCCACTAGAGCGACCCGACCTTCGGCTTCAGGCCCGAGCAAGCACGCACGCTCGCCCACGAACTCCTCGCGCTCGCCGACCGCACGGAGGGGCAAGACCCGACGCAGAACTGAGCAGGCGGTGGGCGGGTGGGGCTACCCCTCCCCACCCCGGCCGAGCGTAACCCGGCGGGTACTGATTTGGCGAAAAAAACCGGCGCTGTTTTCTCGGCCCTGACGGTGGATCGCTCGCGTTCCTGCGAGGCCCGGCGTACCCTGGCCGTGTGAGCTCTGACGCTCAGCGCCGGTGCCCGGTCTGCGCCTCGACGCTTCCCTCGGTCGGCTCGTCGAGGCGCGTCTACTGCTCGGCCGGTGCAGGACGAAGGCCTACGAGCAGCGCAAAGGCCGGCGTCGAGATCACGCCGGCGCCCGTGGCCGAGGTCATCCCGATCGCGCCGAACGGCCAGCTAGACCAGGCCCTCGTTCGAGCCCTCGACCCGAAGCGCCTGCTCGCGATCGTGGCCGCTCATGCCGGCGCCCGACAGGCGACGAGTTGGAGAGCGGCGATGAGCCCCTGCGCCTGCAAGGTGTCGCGCCCGAGGCCGGCGAGGTACCGGTCGAGCCCGTGCGCGACGTCTGGTTCGAGCTCGACGAGCTTGCAGCGAAGCGAGCCGGGACGAGCGTGGCCGAGCTTAGGGCCGCAGGTCGTCGAACGAAGGAGACCAGCATGACCGAGAACCCTGAGACCTACCTCAGAAGCGTTAGGCGCCGGCGCCTGACCGCGTTCCAAGACGCCGAGAACGAGAACAAGCCGGCGCCGCAGCGAGGGCTGGTCTCGCAAGGTAGCTCGCTCGGCCGACCTGCTTCGCCGCACGATGACGCCGGACGATCTGATCCGACGAACGGCTCGCGGAGTCGGCGATCCTTGGCGCCGGGTCTAGCCGCCTGGCGCTACGCTGACCTCAACCGATTCGACGAGGTTCACGTAGTCGGCGACAGGGCGCCTGCGGGCGCCCTCGTCGCGCCTTTGCTGCCCCGCGCACCGGGCGAGGGAACGTCCGCACCCGGCGTCTACGATGTGAGCGGCGAGAGCCGAAGAGACAATGCCGGGACGAGGCGCTTTCGGGCGCCTTGTCTCGTTCAGGGAGTCTGACCGATGCCGTCTCTACCATCGGTCGGGCATTGCTCCTTCGAGTTCAGCCGACCCTCCACAAGAGCTAGATGGCCGCGACGGCGCCGAGCGATACGTGCACGCCGATCGACTGGCGGAACGACGTCTGGGAGATCGACCCGGCCGCGAGAGACTTCGTCGACTACATGCTCTCGCGGCACTCGCGGCGTCAGCCGCGCCGACGCCCGCCGGGCACCACAGGGCATCGCGTCCACACTCGGCGCATCCGTGCCCGCGCTCGCTCGCCCGGCTCACGTAGCGACGACGACGACCTCTAGGCCGCGCTCCACGCGGCCGTCTCGGCGTTCTCGGGAGGCCGGCTTGAGCCGAGGCCTCCGCATCGAGTGGCGCTCGGCGGCGCTCGACCGGAACTCCGGCTTGTCGTGGAGGGCGAAGCTCGCCGGCGCCGTCTACTGCGAGTTCGCAAACGCCGACGGCGTACACGACCCGGCGCCGAGCGCACCCACGCTCGCCGCGTACATGGGTGTCACCCTCACGACGGCGCACGAGGCTCGTCGTGAGCTTGAGCAGGCCGGATGGCTGACCGTCATCCGCCGGCGCGGACGGCCTAGCCGGATGGAGGCTCACGTGGCCCGAACCCCTGCGCCACAGGGAGGGGTCGAGGAGCCGACCCTTGCGCGAACCCCTGCGCCGACCCCTGCGCGAACCCCTGCGCCTGGCGCACCCGAACCAGATAACCAGATAACCAGAGAACCAGGGAGGGCGCCGTCGCCCGCGCCCTCTCGCCGGCGAGCATGAACGGTGCAGGAGCAGACGAGCCCGTCGCCTACTTCGCCGGCCGACACGAGGAGGCTCCACCGGGCAGCCGGCGCCGAGCCGGTCGAGGCGTGAAGTGAAGGCCGAGGTCGAGGCGCTCATGGCCGACCGGATCGACCCGGCCGTCATCGCCGGCGCCCTCGACCTCCTGCTCGACAAGCGACTCAAGCCCGTGAACCTCGCAAGCCTCGTCCAAGAGGCCGCCGCAGGCCCTCGGACCGACCGGGAGCACGCCGCAGATCGGATCGCCCGCGACCTTCTAAGGAGGCGACGTGACGAACGATGAAGCAGAGTCCTGATCGCCGCGCTGCTCGCCGGGTTCCCGTGGCCGGCCGTCCCCGAGGCGACGATTTCGCTCTACCGAAACGAGCTCCAAGGTCGGCGACGTTGACTCGGCCGCCCAGGCCGTGCAGGGCCTCGTCCATTCAGCGAAGCGGTGGCCGGCCTTCGCGAGATCGTCGAGGCCTACCGGGCCGTCGTCCGGCGCAAGCAGCAGGCGGCCGAACAGGCGAAAGCGATGAGAAGAACCCGACGTCGAGCCGAGCCCGGACGAGGCCCGGAAGGTGCTCGCCGTTCTCCGCGACGGAGACGGATGGTTCGCCGAGGGACGACGCTTCTCGGCCGATGGCCGGTCTCGGATCGAGCCGAGCGGCCACGCGCCGGCCGAGGACGAGCCCGTCGAGCTCGATCCGGAGAGTGCGGCGACTGCCACCGTGAGGTGGTTCACCGGCTCACCTACGAGGGCCGGCTGCGCCTGTGCGGCCGGTGCTTCCGAAGCCGGCAGCGGTCGCCCGTGACCTTGAGCAAGCAATCGCCGGCGAGGCCCGGAGCTCGGGCGCCGACGCCTCGCCGGCAGAAGGAGGAGAACGACGATGAAGACACGACCGCGCTACGACACCGGAGGCCGCGACGAGCCCGGCATGTTCACGACGCCGCTTCCCGCCGAGCTTCGTGGCGCCCTGACCGAGGCCGGAGTCAAGGAGGCGGCGAGCACGTAGACCTGGCCCGCCGCTACGGCGAGGCGACCGCTCGCGTCAGGGAGCTCGCCGGCGCTCTTGAGGCGGCGAAGCGGGCCGACGCGGAACGGCTCCGGCAGGCGCTCAAGGAGGGCCGCAAGAAGCCGACGCCGAAGGCCGAGGCCGTCGAGGCCGAGCTCGAGCTCGCCCGCCGTGACGCCGGCATCCTTGGCCAGGTCGTCGTCGAGTCGGCCGCCTCGCTCCTCGTCGTGTCGGTTCCGCACGTCGTGGAGGCGAGCAAGACGGCCGACCGAGAAGCGGCCGCTGCCCTCGGCGAGGCAGTCGACCTGGCTCGCGCCTGCCGCGAGGCGCTCGACCGGGCGGACGCCATCGCCGCCGAGAGCGGCTGGTTGGCGGAACTTCGCGCCACCGGCATCGTGTGGCCCTGGCGACCGCGCAAGGTCAGCGCGAGCCCGCAGGCCCGCGAGGCCGTGCTGCGGCTTGAGGCGGCCTTCGACGAGGACGCTTACCGGCGGACCGAAGCCAAGGAACGTGACGTCCGCGAGCGCGAGGTCGAGGCCAAGATGAAGCTGCCGGCCGGCACCACGGTCTGGCGAGAAGGCAAGAGCTTCGTCGTCGGCGAGGACGGCGAGCTCGAGGAAGTCGGCGCTGAGCCCGGACGTGTCCGAGCCACCCCTCAGCGTCCGTCTGCCGCTCCGTCGGCGCCAGGTTGGACCGGAGGACCTCGGAACGAGAGGAGGGCCGCTAGGCCGTGACTGGCCGGACCTCGGCGACGACCTCGCTCGGGCACTCAAGGCCGAACCGCTCGGTCTGCCGTTCCGCGACCTCGCCCGCCGCGTGAAGGGACGGTGGTCAGACGTGCTCCGAACCTTGCGAACCGATCCGCGCTTTGAGCGGGTCGGCAAGGGCAAGGGCTCGCGCTGGCGACTCGCGGGCAACGCACGGGCAACGCATAGACGCGAAGAACGGGAGCAGGCAAGGGTCAGAGCCATGCTCGACCTGAGCGCCGTGGTGGGGCTTGTGAGCGAGCGCCCGAGCCCGGTGAGCTCCTTGAGCGTCCCGCGCCTTGCTGACGACGACCGACCTCGCCGCGCTCGGCTTGCCGAGGAAGGCGATCGAGTCCGTGCTCCGATCAGTCGAGCCGGTCTACCTGCCGGTTATCGCCGGCCGTTCGTTCGGCGCGAGGACTACCTCGAGCTCGTCGAGCGATCGCAACATCGAGGGGACCGGGTGAGGCCGGCTTGAGGCACAATGCGTGTGTGCCGGAAACACCGGCGCCCGAGGGAGGCCGCGACAACGACCTCGCCTCGGACTTGCCAGCCGACCTGCTTGGAGGCCGAATGACCACCTCTACCGTAACCCGAACCACCGGCGCCGACCGTGGCTAGTGCTTGGGTGTTGCCCGTGACGACGAAGGCCGGCTCGCGCCGCTTCCGCGTCTTCTACCGCCTGCAAAGGGCCACGAGCCCGAAGTACGCAGGGAGCTTCAAGACGAAGCGAGAGGCGCGAGCCCGGCGAGAGTGGATAGCGACCGAGCTCGCCGCAATGCGCGTGCCCGACCTGAGGGTCCTCCGCCAGCCCGAGGCGAAGAAGGCGCCGAGCCTCCGCGAGCTCGCCGAGGCCTGGAAGGCCGCTCGCGTCGACGTGAGCGAGGGAACGATGGCCACCTACGACGTCGTGTTCGGCCGACTACTTCCTCGCCTCGGCAACGCCGCCGGCGCCGACCTTGAGCCGCGCCACGTCGCCGAGCTAGTCGCCGAGCTCACCGAGGCCGGGCTCAAGAAGCAGACGATCAGGAAGACGGTCTCGGTGCTTGCGATGGTTCTCGACCACCACGGGATTCAGCCGAACCCGGCCCGTGACCCGAGGGTGAAGCTCCCTCGTGAGGAGAAGGCCGAGCTCAATCCGCCGAGCGCGGCCGACATCCTCGCCGTTCACGACCTCCTGCCGCCGAGGTACCAGCTCCCGCTCCTCGTGCTCGACGGGACTGGGATGCGCGTCGGCGAGCTTGAGTCGCTGACCTGGGCTGACGTTGACGAGCTACGCGGCCGGTGGCGAATCAAAACGGCGGCGTCGAAGACGGGAGCAGCCCGGTGGGTAGCCCGCCGGCCGCCCTGTTCGCGGCGGTCGTCGAGCTCTGCCCGCGTGACGATCGCGTGCCCGATCGGCCGGTATTCGGAGGGTTCGGCGCCGACCGGTTCCGCACGGCCCTAACGCGGGCCTGCACGGCCGCCGGCGTAGCCTCGTTCTCACCGCACGACCTCAGGCACCGGCGCATCTCCCTCCTTCACGCTCAAGACGTGTCGTGGGCTCGCATCGGCGAGGCCGTCGGGCACACCGACCTGATGACGACCGCGAGGACGTACACGCACGTCCTCGCCG
>CAVZJM010000007.1:0-48858 GCA_963775625.1 uncultured Actinomycetes bacterium
GGTGGGCGGTACTGGGCTCGAACCAGTGACCCCCAGCTTGTCGAGCTGGTGCTCTCCCAACTGAGCTAACCGCCCTAGGGGCGCTCAGTCTAGCGAACGAACGCGCGCCGACCAGGAAACGGAGCGGGTCGACGCCGAGTCGGAGCCCGTGCAACGGGCCGGGGCCGGAACGACTTCTAGTCGCGGGCGAGCTCCTGCGCCAGCGGTCGGAAGCCGGCACGCGCCTCGATCGCCCCCAGGAGGGTGTCGAGCTCGCGGAGCAGCATCGCGTGGTCGTCGTACTCCTCGTCGGCCTCGACCTCGGCGATGAGCATGCGCCGGTAGCTCTCGGCACAGGTCCGTTCGAAGACCTCCTCCGTCACCGCGAAGAGCCGGTCCCGGAGCTCCTCGTCCTCGACGTCACCGACGAGATCGAAGACGCGACGGATCAGCGCCTCGTCGTCGAGGCCGAGCAACTCCACCCGATCAGCCATCGCATCCCCCCATCGTCGTTTCCCCAGATCATTGTTGCGCGCCGGAGCGCAGAGTTCTACCGCGGATTGTTGGCCCGCCCACCACAATGACCTCCGATGCAGATCGTCGCCTGCCCCGAAGTCGACGTCCCGCTCGACCTTCGGCTCCAGGTGGTCGCTCTTCAGGAGCAGGCGTGGCCTTCCGACGGGCCGACCAGTGCGGGCACAAAGCACGACCCGGCGTTGCGACCGCGGTCGATGCTGCTGGTCGAGGACGGCCGCGTTCTCGCAGCGCTCGACATCCTCTCCAAGCTGATCGGCCACCGCGGCGCGCTGTATGCAGCGAGCGGGCTGAGCACTGTCGTGTCCGACCCGACACGTCGCGGCAGGGGCTACGGTCATCGGCTGGTCGAGGCGGCGCGCGAAGCCATGGCCGCGGGGGGCGCCGACCTGGGAATCTTCACGTGCGACCACCCGCTCCAGGCCTTTTACGAGCGGGCCGGGTGGCAAGCGCTCACCGGCAGTGTGCTCGTTGGAGGAACGCGGGACGCGCCGTTCCCGAGCGACGTGCTCGCCAAGGTCGTGATGGCATGCTTCTTCTCCCGGAAGGCGCGAGAGGCCGCGGGGACGTTCGTCGGCGCCCGGATCGAGCTCTACCCGGGCGAGATCGACAAGCTCTGGTAATGCCAACGAGCCGGAGGGCTCCCGGCGCTTCAGCGTCGAAGTGCTTCCCTGACGATGCGGGTGCCGGCGACCATCGCCTCGAGCTTGCGGAAGGCCCGTTCGCGCGGGAGGTACTTCATCCCGCAATCCGGCGCGACGACGAGCCTCTCCGGCCCCACCACCGCGAGGGCTCGATGGATCCGGTCCGCGACGACCTCGGGCGTCTCGACCTCGCTCGAGCCCAGGTCGAGAACTCCCAGGACGATCACCTTGTCGGAGACGTCGCCCAGCACGCTCGGATCGAGATTCGGCTGCGCGGCCTCGAGCGAGACATGGGTCGCAGCGCAGTCGTCGAGCTCCCGCAGGAACGGGTAGCCGGTGAGCCGCTTCTTGACGATGTGCGCGTAGCCGAAGCACGTGTGAAGAACCGTGTCGCCCTCGATCCCCTCGAGCGCCCGGTTGATTGCGTCGAGGGCATACTCCCGCGCCGGCTCGGGGCGGGCCTGGAGATACGGCTCGTCGATCTGCACGACGTCGGCGCCGGCTGCCTTGAGGTCCCGCAGCTCTTCGTTGACGGCGTCCGCGTACGCGAGTGCGAGGCTCCGCTCGTCGGCGTAGTAGTCGTTCTGGGCCTGCTGCGCCATCGTGAACGGCCCGGGAACGGTGATCTTGATCCGCCGGTCGGTGAGCGCGCGCAGGAACTCGACGTCCCCGACCTCGACCGGTCGCAAGCGGCGGATCGGGCCGGCGACTCTCGGAACCGGGTTCTCGTGACCGGTGCGATCGAGCGCGACGCCTGGATTGTCGAGGTCGACGCCCTCGAGCGCCGTCGCGAATCGATTCGAATAGCTCTCCCTGCGCATCTCGCCATCGGTGAGCACGTCCACGCCGGCCCGCTCCATGTCGTGGACGGCAAGGCGGGTCGCGTCGTTCTGGGCCTCTTCGAGGAGCGGCTCCGGAACCCGCCAGAGCTCACGCGCTCGCACGCGCGGCGGCAGCCGCGCCCCGAGCCGCTCCCGATCGATCAGCCAGTCGGGCTGCGGGTAGCTGCCGACGACCGTCGTCGCCAGGACGTCGGGCGTCACGCAGGCTGCGACTTCACGTAGTCGACGTAGCCGCGCACGTCCGCGACCGGCTCCGAGTAGGCGTCGCCCAGTGTCTCCTCCATCCGGGTCATGTACTCCTCGGCCCAGGCCGGGAACTCGTAGTCGACCGCACGCAGGAACTCGAGTGTCGCCGACAGGCGCATGTCCGCGATCGAGGGCCTGTCGCCGCCGATGAAGGGACGTCCGGCCAGGAAGAACACGTTGTAGACCTCGAGGGGCCCGGCGAGCGCCTCCTCGGCGTCCTTCTGCGCCTTGGCCTTCATCTCGTCGTCCGCGTTGGAAGTGGCGACCTCGCCCGCGTACTGACCGAAGCCGAGCGTCGGGTAGGTCGCCCGCGCGAGGAGGGGATAGAACGTGCCGATCAGGTAGAACATCGCGCTGTCGACCATGGCTCGCTCGGCCGGGTCCGTGGGGTAGAACTCGTCGAGGCCGTGCTTGTTGCAGAGGTACTGCATGATCGCGCAGCTCTCCCAGAGCGCTCCCCGCGGCAGGCCGTCCTCCTCGAGCAGCGGCGTCAGGTCGGCCGGGTCCTTCGCCAGGAACTCGGGGGTGCTCTTCTTCCCCCACACGTCCAGCTCCTCGAACTCGAGCCCGGCGGCCCGAACGAAGATCCGGGCTGTCAGGTTGTTGACGCTCGGCTTCAGGATGCTCAGCGTGTTTGCAGGTGCAGCCATGTCTCCTCCGATCTCTAGCGGTACGGATTCTTCGGCGATCGATCGTCCGAGAGCGAAGCTCGCGATCGCCTGACGAGCTCCTCGATGGCATCGGCGAGGTGGACCTCCGCGATGTTGTAGTCGCCTCGCTCGGCGCGGATCTTGTGCGCCTGGAGCAGAACGTCGGGGTGCGTGAAGCCGGCCGGGGGCTCGAAGCGGTACGACGAGAGCTCGATCAGGAGACCGAGCGGATCCTCGAAGTAGATCGAGTCCATGAAGCCACGGTCCTTGACGCCGCTGTGGCGGATCCCGCGCTCGTCGAGGCGCTCCACCGCCTGGCTGAAGGAGGCATGCGAGAGCGCGAAGGCGATGTGGTGCACACAGCCTTGATCCGTCGAGGTCCGCGTTGCGTCGGGCACACGATCCTCGTTGGTGAAGACGGTGATCAGGCGACCGTCACCCGGATCGAAGTAGAGATGGCTCTCGGACTCGTTGTCGAGGTTGGGCTGCTCGAAGACGAAAGGCATGCCCAGCACGCCCTCCCAGAAGTCGATCGCGGTCTGCCGGTCCGCCCCGACGATCGTGATGTGGTGGACGCCCTGGCTCTGAAGCTTGCGCATGGATCCTAGTGCTCGACGAGCTTCGACTTGTACTCGCTTCGCCGCAGGCTCCCCCACGGCACGAGATCGACGCGGGTCTGGACGACCAGTACGTCGCGCAGTCTGTCGCAGATTGCGTCCGCAAGCGCGGGTTCAGCCGCTGCGCCCGGTCCGAGCTCGACGCTCACCGGGAGCGGCGGCTCCTGCTTCACGCCCGGCGAGCTCGGCTTCACGAGTATGTGACCGCTGACCTCCGGGGCGAACCCGCTCACGACCTCACGGACGGCCGAGGGGAAGACGTTGACCCCACGGACGATGAGCATGTCGTCGGTACGACCGACGCAGCGGACGCGCGGGCCGGTGCGCCCGCATGCGCACGGGCTCGTTCGGACCTCGACGTGATCGCGGGTGCGGAAGCGCAGGAGCGGTGCCGCGCGATGCTGGAGATGCGTCAACACGAGCTCGCCGCGGGCGCCGTCGTCCAGATCGAGGGCGCGGCCCGTCTGGGGCTCGATCAGCTCGACGTGGACGAAGTCGCGCGCGCCCAGGTGCATGCCGTCTTGCTCCTCGCACTCCCCCCAGAGCGACACGCCGACGTCGCCGATGCCCATCGCCTCCGTGACCTTGGCGCCCCACCCCTCCTCGAGGGTCGCCCGGAACGCCGGCTCGCCCCCTCCCGGCTCACCCGCCACGAGGACGCGCTCGACGCTCGACTCCCGGAGATCCACATCTCGCTCCGCCGCCCATTCGACCAGATGAGCGGCGTAGGAGGGCGTGAGCACGATCGCCTCGGGCACGAGCCGGTCGAGCGCCAGGAACAGGCGCTCGGTCTGCCCGGTGCCGACCGGAACGTGGCAGAGGCCGATGCGGTCAAAGGCGGCCAGGGCCGCCCCCGCCACGAACGGCCCAGCGTTGTAGGTGGAGACGATGCGCTGGCCGGCGGCGATGCCGGAGGCCGCGTAGCTGCGCGCCGACGCGGTCACCCAGTTGTCGAGGTCGCCCGCCGTGAGCGGGACGAAGCTGGGCGTGCCTGTGGTGCCGCTCGTCGAGTAGACCCGGACGATCTCGGACGGCGCCGCGCAGAGGTGCGCGCCAAAGGGATTCTCCGGCGTGCACGTCGCCCGGAGCTCGTCCTTGTCGGTGAGCGGCAGCTGCCCGATGTCCTCGAGCCCGCCGGCCGCGCGGTCGGAGCCGATCCCTGCCGCTCCGAGCTTCTCGCGATAGAAGGCCGAGTGCGCGAAGAGGTAGGCGAGCTGGGCGCGGTAGAGCGCGTCGTCGACGGCGAGCTGCTGTGCCCAAGGACGGGCCTCGACCTCGGGCGCGAGCATCACTGGGCCCGGTCGTCAGGCCGCTCGTATTCGACCGCCTCCTCCGCGGCCCCCGCCATGAGGAACCCGAGGGGCTCCTGTCGCTCCTCGGCGAGATGGGCGAGCAGGCCGGCCGTGCGCGCCAGGATCGGGATCGACTTCACGACGTCGCCCGAGAACCCCAGGTCGAGCATTACCGCGGCGATGGGCATGGCGACGTTCATCGGCAGCGGCTTGCCCCAGGCCGTGGCGACGGAATCGCGAAGACAACGCGCCAGCAGGACGTGAGGCCCGCTCACGGCGCGGGCGTCCGCGAGCTCGAGGATCCGCTCGGCACGCGGGTCGACCGGCCGGTGCACCGGGTGGCCGAACCCCGGCACCTTGCCCTCGGCCGCGTGGATCGTGCGCGCGATTCCGTCCGCGACCTCCACGGGATCCTCGCCGGCCGCCACCTGCTCCTGCGCCTCGGCCAGGAGCCGGGCACACGACTCCGACGTGCCGAGGACGACCGGACCGCAGCCGAGAATCCCTGCGGCGACGGCGCCCTGGAGTGATTCGGGGTCGGCGGCGAAGGTCATGCGCGCCGCGACGTTGGCCGGCATCATCCCGTGCTCCGCGATGCTGACCAGGAGCACGTCGAGGAAGAAGCGCTGGTCCTCGGTCGGCTCGCCGCCGGTGAGCAGGAGGTGGAAGTACTCCGTGAAGCTCATCCTGCCCATGAGGTCGTCGCAAAGGTCTCGTCCCCGCACTTCGACCCGGTCCGGGTAGGCCTGGCTGATGTGGCTGACGGGGCTCCCTGCCTTACCGATCTGCATGGGCGGCGACGCTACGTACCGGATGCACGAGCGTCAAGCGGCTCTCGCGTCAGCCCGAGTCGCATTCGTACTGGAGCGTCACGCCGTCGCTGTCCTCGGGGCGGCGGACGGACACCAGGCGGAAGCGGCGCAGGGGGAGCTCGCCGTCGGCAAGCGCCGGGCCCCGCCCGAGGAATGTCGGCGCGAGCGTCAGAATCAGCTCGTCGACGCGGTCGGCCGCCAGGAGCTGCGCGGCGAGGTTGCCGCCTCCGATCAGCCACACGCGCTCGAGGCCGGCCTCCTCGAGCTCCCGCACGAGGTCGCGCATGTCGCCCGAGAAGCGGCGCAGATTGGCTCCCTCGATCTCCGGCAGGTCGTCGCGGTGCGTCACGAGCCAGGTGGGCAGGTCGCCGTAGGGCCACGAATGGCCCGTCATGAACTCGTACGTGCCCGCGCCCATCACCAACCCGTCGATCTCCTGGAAGAACTCGGCATAGCCGTACGCGTCCACCCCGCCGGCCAGCGTCTTCAGGAAGGTCAGGTCGTGGTCGGGCCCGGCGATCCGTCCGTCGAGGCTCGCGGCGACGTAGTAGACGATCCGCATCAGAGCTTCGCGAACGCGTGCCGGCCGAGGAGCTCGAGCGGGTCAATCAGCTTTCCGCGCCGCCACGCCTGGAAGTGGAGGTGCGTGCCGGTACAGGAGCCCGTGCACCCGGCCCGGCCGATGATCTGCCGGGCGGTCACCACCTCGCCCCGCTCGACGAAGGCGCGTGCGAGGTGCGCGTACATCGTCACGATCCCGCTCTCGTGCCGGACCTTCACGACCAGACCGTAGCCCGAGTAGTCGTCGAGCCACCCGACGTATCTGACCACCCCGCGCTGGGCCGCACGAACGCGCGTCTCATACCAACCCTCGATGTCGATGCCCTCGTGCGTCCCGCCCCAGCGCGGCCCGAAGTGCGAGCCGAGCGGGCCATCCATGGGAAGGAGCCAGCGCGGCTCCCGCAGGGAGGCCGCTGGAGAGTCCGGACCTCTGTACCAGGCCTGGGCGGGCCCGGCGAGGACGAAGCACGAAAAAAGGCCCATTAGCAGGGCCTTGACGGCAAGCACGAGGCGGAACGCTAGCAGAAGCTCAGAAGATCTCCGGGCACCAGGGCTTGCGATCGGCACGGAAGAGAGCGTCGGCCCGGGCGACTGCGCCCTCCGTCGTCTCCTCGAGACGCCCTGCGCGGGCCAGGTCGGCGAACGTGAATCCGCCCAGGTAGGCGGAGCCGAGCGCGTCCACCGAGAGGCGCAGGTCTGCGGCGGCCTTCGTCGCCGAGCCGCCGAGCGCGAAGCGCCCTTCGTTCCACGGGCAGAACTCGTCGCTCACCTCGAGGACGAGCTCGCCGTCGTCCGCACGCGCCCGTGCGGCCAGCGCGGCGCCGACGTCCACCAGCCGCACCCAGAGGCCGTCACCGACTCGAAACCTCATGCGGTTCTGCTCGAGGAGGAGCAGGAAGAGCGGGTGGTCGACCGGCAGCAGCGTGGCCTCGACGCTCGCCATCCAATCGATATCGAAGAGGTAGCGCCAGACGGCGGCCGTGGCGGCAGGCGTCGCCCCCATCGCCTCGATGACCACGGTCTTCCCGGTCGGGACGCCGTCGTCGTAGGAGAAGTTGAGCCGGTAGATCGCGTACGCCTCCGGCTGCCCGTCGAGCTCGAGCACGACGAAGGCCAGCTCCCCGCCGCCTGCACGACGCCATTCCGAGTCGGCGAGCGTCCGCTTCTCCCACCATTCAGCCGTGCGCGCGAACATGCCGGGCGTCTCGGCGGCAACGCGGTCGTAGACCTGGGAAAAGAGCGTGCGCGCCTCGTCAACGGGCACGAGCCGTGTCGTGCCGGGCCAGCCCGCGTCCCGGACGAAGCTGGTGTGTGCTCGCGCGATCTCCATGTCCCCGCAGACCGACGCAAGCCCGTAGCCGAAGCGGCCGTAGATGCCGCCCTCCGAGGCCCAGAGGATCGCGAGCGGCTCGCCACGCGCGTGGGCGTCGTCGAGCTGCACGCGCATCAGCTCTCGTAGGATCCCGCGACGGCGGTGCGTGGGCAAGACGCCGACGACAGTCACCCCTGCCGTTCGCACGGGCCCACCCGGGATCGTCAGCTCGAGCTCGAAGGCTCCGGCGCTGCCGACGATCACGTCGCCCTCGGCTGCGACGAGCATGCGGCCCCCGGGAATGAGCATCCGAGACACACGTTCCTCCTGCGGCCCGAACGGAGCGCCGAAGTAGTGCCAGATCGGCCGGAGCGCATCGAGGCGCTCGTCGGACCGAGCTGTGCGGACGAGCACGCTCAGACCTTCTCCAGGGGCGCGTAGTCGAGCATGAGGCGGCGCTCGGCGCCGTCCTGCGCGAAGCGCACGGTCACGATGCCGTCGCCCTCGATGCGGACGACCACGCCCTCGCCGAGCGTCGAATGGCGGACGGAGTCGCCCGTCGAGAGGTCCGGCCTCGGGCCCGTGGATGCCTGCGACGACCGCGGCGCGTTGTAGCCCGTCCAGGAGGACGGCCGCAGGCGCTCGCGCTCGATCTCGTCGGGGAGCTCCTCGAGAAACCGGCTCGGGCTGCGATAGTCGCGCGAGCCCCAGAGCGAGCGGGTGGCGGCATGCGTCAGTGTCAGCCGCTCCTGGGCGCGTGTGAGCCCGACGTAGGCGAGCCGCCGCTCCTCCTCGATCCCCTGCTCCTCGATCGAGCGCGCATGCGGGAAGACGCCCTCCTCCATGCCGACGAGGAAGACCGCGCGGAACTCGAGGCCCTTCGCGTTGTGGAGGGTCATCAGGGTGACGCGGCTCCCCTCCTCAGCCAGCGCGTCCTGGTCGGAGAAGAGCGAGATCTGCTGCAGGAACTCGGAGAGGGTAGGCGTGGCGGCGGCTGCCTGGTACTCGAGCGCGACGCCGCCGAGCTCGAGCAGGTTCTCCACGCGGCCTTGCGCCTCGATCGTCCGTTCGGCGCGGAGTGCCTCCAGGTAGCCGCTCTGGTCGAGCACCTTCTCCAGGAGCTCGGGCACGGACAGCTCGAGCGCGCCGGCCTGGAGCGACTGGAGCAGGCCGTGGAGGCGCTGGACAGCCTTGAGGGGAGCGGCGCCGACGCCCGCCTCCTCCGCGTGGTCGAGCGCCTCGAAGAGAGAGATGCCCTGGGCGTCCGCGTAGACCTGGAGGCGCGCGACCGACGCGTCGCCGATGCCGCGGCGAGGCTTGTTGGCGATGCGCGCGAGGGAGACGCCGTCGAACGGGTTGTCGATCACCTGGAGGTACGCGACGGCGTCCTTGATCTCGGCGCGCTCGTAGAAGCGGGGGCCGCCGATCACCTGGTACGGGATCTCCTGGCGGACGAGGACGTCCTCGAGCACGCGCGACTGCGCGTTCGTGCGGTAGAAGACTCCGAGCTCGGCGCCGGCGTAGCCCTCCTCGATCAGGCCGGCGATCTCCGAGGCGACGAAGCGCGCCTCCGCGTGCTCGTCCTCGACCTCGAGCGCGCGCACCGGGTCACCCTCGCCCAGCTCGCTGAAGAGGTTCTTCGGCTTCCGCTCCCGGTTCTGAGCGATCAGCGAGTTGGCGGCGCGAAGGATCGCGTTCGTCGAGCGGTAGTTCTGCTCCAGGGCGATCACCCGCGCGCCGCCGAAGTCGCGCTCGAACTCGAGGATGTTGCGGATGTCGGCGCCGCGGAAGGCGTAGATCGACTGGTCGGGGTCGCCAACCGCGAAGACGTTCCCGTGGACGCCGGCGAGGAGCTGCAGAAGCCGGTACTGCGCGTGGTTCGTGTCCTGGTACTCGTCCACGAGGACGTAGCGAAAGGCCTTCTGCCACTTCTCGCGCGCGTCAGGGTGGTTCTCCAGCACCTCCACCGTGCGCATGAGCAGGTCGTCGAAGTCCATGGCGTTGGAAGCGTGCAGCCGCCGCTGGTAGCGGTCGTAGACGGCGGCGACGGTCTGCTCGTAGAAGGAGCCGACACGCTGCGCGTACTCGTCGGGGCCGACGAGCTGGTTCTTGGCGGTTGAGATCTGGGCGTGGATGCCGCGGGGGACGAAGCGCTTGGGATCCCAGCCCTCCTCCTCCACGATCGCCTTGACGACGCGGACCTGGTCGGCCTGGTCGTAGATGGTGAAGTTCGACTTGTAGGCCAGGCGCGGCGCCTCGCGGCGGAGGATGCGGCCGCAGGCGGCGTGGAAGGTCATCACCCACATGCGCTGCGCGACGTCGCCTAGCGAGGCCTCGAGGCGGCGCTTCATCTCCCCGGCCGCCTTGTTCGTGAAGGTGATGGCGAGGATCTCGTTCGGCTTCACGCCGCAGGCGGTGACGAGGTGCGCGATGCGGTGAGTGAGCACGCGCGTCTTCCCCGAGCCGGCTCCGGCGACGACCAGCACCGGCCCCTCCGTGGCGAGGACCGCCTCACGCTGGGCCGGATTCAGGTCGGCGAGGTACTGGTCGGGAGAGGTGACCGCCACGAGGTCGATGGTATCCCTCGGCGACCCGCGACTCGACCGGCCTGTCCCCCGCGGCCACCCCGGGTCTGACCCCGAACAAGGCCGGCCGGGACGGGAGTCGACCGGGAACGCTGTGGAAACCAAAGGGGACAGTTCGTGGTACGGGTGCAGAGATTGCTCGCGCTACGACGCCCGAAACGGGCGGTGGAAGGGGTCAGACCCCTGTCGTGTCCGCCGGAGACCTGGCCGCTAGAAGAAGAACTGGCGCCAGGCGGTCCACCAGTCCTCCGCCCGCGAGGCGACGGTGACCCCGTCGACGAGCTCGACCCCGTGGCGGTAGCGGTACCGCTCGGCGAGGTCAGGCGCGGCCAGGACGGCCACGACCTCGCAGGGCTTGCCGGGGTCATACGGCCGAGCCCGGTCGCGCCTCTCGACCGCTTCCCTGGCCGCCGCCTCGATCAGCTCCCGCACGCGAACGGGCGGGAGGTTCCGCGCGCTGTTGCGCCCCAGGCCGGTCTTCACGGCCACCGTGACGAGCTCCGCGCCGAGAAGCTCGGTCGCCTCACGGCAGGCCACGTCGTCGCCGGTGACGAGGACGATGGGGCAGCCCCACGTCCCACAGAGAGCCGCGTGGAGCCCGGTCTCGCCGACGGAGACGCCGTTGAAGCGCAGGTCGCGGTAGTCGTGGCCAGAGATCGTGTGGCTCATGACGCCGCGCTCCGAGCCCGCCTTCGCGTGCATGGCGATCAGAAGCGCCGCGTCGCAGCCCTGCTCCAGGAACTCGGTGTACTCCGACCACTCGTCCTGCACGACCCACTCGCAGCCGGGGTCGAGCAGCTCGGGGAGGAGCGAGTTGAACGTCCACCCCTTCCCCGCCCCGTGGCAGTCCATCACGACGATCTCGGTCGCCCCTGCGGCCCTGGCGCCGCGCACGGCCGCGTTGATCTCCTCCGTGTAGAGCCTGCGCGCTTCCTCGTAGAGCGACTCGCCGCCCTCGACCTGCTCCCATTTGACGACTCCCGAGACGCCCTCCATGTCGCTGATCACGAAGACCTTCATGTCACCTCCCAACACGCTCGTCCAACGCCGCCTCGACCCAGGCGGCCGCCGCGCCAAGCGCCTCTGCGTCGGCCGACTTGAGCACGACCTCCACCTCCGGCCCGGTATCGAGGAAGGATGGGTAGCTGCCTACGGTCACGGCCGGATGGCGCCGGGTCGCCTCCTCGAGGACGGAGACGATCTGCCCTTCGCCGGTCGGGTATCGGCGGCGCCACGCGCCGATCGGCTCGCCGCGGAAGCGCTCCGCCAGGGTCTCGAACATCGCCTCCATCTCGCGCGGGAGCCCGGGGAGAACGTGGACGTTGCCGAGAACGAAGCCCGGTGCGCCGCCGAGCGGGTTCTCCAGCGGTACGGCGCCGCGCGGGATGCGCGCCCATTTCGCCGCGTACTCCCCCAGCCCACGCGGCCCGAAGCGCTCGCGAAGCGCCTCTGCGAGCTCGCGGATCTCCTCGGTGGGCACGCCGAAAGCCTCGGCGACCGCCTCGCGTGTCAGGTCGTCCGGCGTCCCACCGAGACCGCCCGTGACGATGACAATGCCCGTCCGGCCCATCTCCGCCCGCAAGAACTCGGCCACTTCCTCGACCGAGTCGCGCACCGCGGCCAGAAGCCGCACCTCGAGCCCGAGCTCGGCGAGCCGGCGCGCCAGCCACGAGGCATTCGTGTTCTCGACGTCGCCGAACACGATCTCGTTCCCGACCGTGAGCACGACGGCGGTCGCCGGGCGGGTCATGCACGCGAGTATAAGAAGCCGCGACTCAGGGGACGGGCTGCTCTGCCCGCACCGGCGGGCGCAGGGGGACGACGGCGATGCCCGTCTCAACGTCGGCGACGATCCGCACCGAGGCGCCGAAGTGGCGGGCGATCAGCCGCTTGGTCAGCACCTCGGACGGCGTCCCGCTCGCCTGCTCGCGCCCGCCGTCCAGGAGCAGGAGCCGGTCGGCGTACTGGCCCGCGTGGGTGAGGTCGTGCATGGCGCTCAGGACGGTGATGCTTCCGTTGGCCCGAAGCGAGGCGACGAGCTCGAGCACCTGCTGCTGGGCGCCGACGTCAAGCGCGCTGGTGGGCTCGTCGAGGAGGAGCAGCGAGGCGTCCTGGGCCACGGCGCGCGCGAGCACGGCGCGCTGGCGCTCGCCGCCGCTCAGGGAGCCGAGCCGCCGGTCGACGAGGTGGGCGCCGTCGAGCCGCGCGAGGGCCGAACGCGCCGCGATGACGTCGCGGGGGCCGGGGCTGCCCGCGTACCCGAGGTGCGGCGTCCGGCCCAGGACGACGTATTCGAGCACGCCCGCGTCGGGGGGAATAACCGGAATCTGAGGGACGAGGGCGACCCGCCGGGCCACCGCTCGCCGGCCCAGGCCCGCCACCTCGTCTCCCTGCAGCCGGATCGAGCCTGAGTAGGGGACGAGACCGGCGACGGCCCTGAGGAGCGTCGTCTTGCCGGCGCCGTTCGGGCCGATCAGGCCGAGCCATTCACCCTCCTCGAGCGCGAAGCCGACTCCGTCCACGACCGGCACGCCGTCGAGGGCGATCCCGACCCCCTCGGCCCGCAGCATCACGGCCCGACCGCCCTCGTCGTTCGCAGCACGACGGCGAAGAACGGCGCGCCCAGGAAGGCCGTGACGACGCCGATCGGGAGCTGCGCCGGGGCGACCACCGTGCGCGAGATCAGGTCCATGAGCACGAGGAAGCCGGCGCCGAAGGCGAGCGAGAGGGGCAGGACCACCCGGTAGCTCGTGCCTGCCAGCATCCGGATCGCGTGCGGGATGATGATCCCCACGAACGCGATCAACCCGCTGAACGCGACCGCCGCCGCCGTCCCGAGCGTCGCGGCGGCGACGACGAGCAGGCGGACGCGCGCAACGGGCACGCCGAGGCTCGACGCCTCGTCGTCGCCGACCGCGAGCACGTCCAGCAGGCGCCGATGCCAGAGGAGGACGATCGCGCTCACGGCGACGTACGGGAGGACGATCAGCACGTCCGTCCAGCCCGAGGTCTCGAGCTGGCCGAGGATCCAGCTGTACACCTCCTGGACCGTGTCCGAGTTGCGCTGTTGCATGTACGTCTGCACGGCCGTGAAGAAGGCGACCACCGTCACCCCCGCAAGGACGAGCGTGGTTGTCTCCCGTCCGCCGACGGAGCGGCCGAGCAGGTAGGCGACCGTGACGCCGAGCGCCGCCCCCGCGAATGCGGCCGGCGGGCGGAGGTCGAGGCCGCCGTCGCCGCCGACGTCGTAGGCGATGACGATGGTCGCGCCGAGCCCCGCTCCCGCCGCAGCCCCCAGGAGGTACGGATCGACGAGCGGGTTCCGGAAGACGCCCTGGTAGGCGGCTCCTGCCGAGGCGAGCATGGCGCCGACCAGGAGCCCGAGCGCGACCCGCGGCGCACGGAGCTCCCAGAGGATGGCGTCGTCGGTGTCCGAGAAGGACGATTCGACGCCGAGGAACGGCACGTGGCTCAGCACCTCCCGGGCCACCGGGACGACGCCGAGATCGACCGGCCCCAGAGCCAGCCCCAGCAGCGTCGCCAGGACGACGAAGGCCCCGGCGGCGAGAGCCCAGCCCAGCGAGACGCCTCGTAGCGCCCGCTCGGGCCGGGCCGGAAGGCGCTCCCGGAGTCCGCCCCCGCTCGTCACTCCGAGCCGCCAAGCCCCTCGAGCGCAGCGGCGACCGCCGCCACGAAGTCGACGGTCCGAGGCCCCCAGCGGGACGTGATGTCGTCGTCGGCCTCGACGATGTCGCCGTTCAGGACCGCGTCGACCTGATCCCAACCGGGCCTCTTCGCCACGGTCGCGGCCGTCTGCTCACAGCACTTCGTGTCGGCGAGGACGATGAGGTCGGGATTCTCGGAGACGATGTACTCGGCCGAGAGCTGCGGGTACCCGCCCGAATCGGCGTCCGCCGCCGCGTCGGCGATGTTCACGAGCCCGAAGAGCTCGTAGACGCTCCCGATGAACGTCTCGGACGTTGCCGTGAAGAAGTCCGGGCCGAGCTCGTGGTACACGGTGGCGCCGGCGGCGCCGGGAACCGAGCCGGCCAGCTCCTCGATCTCGGCCTGCATCGACTCCACGACCGTCCGCGCGCCCTCCGCGTTGCCCGTGGCGGCGCCGAGCGTCTCGATCTGGTCGTACGCGGCCTCGAAGTCGGGCGCCGCGTCCTGGAGGAGGACGGGGATGTCGAGCTTCTCCAGCCCCTTGACCAGGCCGCCCGGGTCGTAGGATGCGACGACGAGGTCGGGCTCGTAGCCGGCGATCGCCTCGACGTTCGGCTGGAAGCCTGACAGCTCGCTCACCGGCGCCTCGGCCGGATAGTTGGACTGGTCGTCGACGGCGATCACCTGCTCGCCGGCGCCGATGGCGAAGAGCGACTCCGTGGCGGTGGGCGAGAGCGAGATGACGGCTTCGGGCCTCTCCTCGAGCGTGAGCGAGCCGTTGTCGGCCTCGACCGTGACTGGGAACGCCGGCGCCGCGGCAGTCTCGACGGCCGCCGACGAGGTGGCCGGAGGCGACGCCGAGTCGTCTCCGCCGCCGCAGGCCTGGAGGACGAGGGCGAGCAGGACCGCCAGGAGGGCTGCGAGGGGACGGTGGAGCACGTTTCCTCCTTCCGCGAGGGGAACGGGTCTCGGCGAGCGTCAGGTCTTCTGACTCGGGGCTCCCCCCTCCGCCGCCTTCCCGACCCGCGGGCCAGTGGCACTCGGCGGAGGAGCGTCTCCCCTCACAGCGGCGGGACCGTGCCGGACTCGCACCGGCTTCCCTTGACCGCTCGCCTTCGTTGTCGGCCGGAGCATATACCTCGGCTACGCTGGGCGGCCGTGGCCGCGGCCCGTCTCAACCCCTGGCTCCCGGTCGTCCTCTGGGCGGCTCTGATCTTCACCTTCTCGGCGATTCCAAGCCTCGGCACGGGTCTCGGCACGTGGGACCTCGTGCTGCGGAAGCTCGCCCACGCCGTCGAGTTCGGCGTGTTCGGGGCCCTGCTCTACCGGGCGCTCAGGCGCGAGCCGCTCGCCATCCTGCTCGGCTCCGCCTACGCGGTGACCGACGAGCTGCACCAGGCCTTCGTCTCCGGACGGCAGGGCTCGCCGGTCGACTGGCTGATCGACACGGTCGGTGTCGTCGTCGGTGTCCTGCTCTGCTCGCGCTGGCTGGCGGCGAGGGTATGAGGGCGGTCGCGGTCGACCTGGACGCGCTGGGCGACACCCACAGGCTCTGGCGGGACTTCCTGACGGACGCGGCGCGGCGCTTCGCGTCGATCTCTCCGCTCGACCCGGACACGCTGCCCGTGGACCGTGCCGCTGCCACGGAGGAGCTCGACCGCTGGGCCGAGGCCGGCGTCGGCGACTGGCGCGGCGCGCTCGAGCGCTTCGCCGAGGACCGCGCGCCCGTCTATCTCCGACCGAGCGCCGAGGCGAACGCAGCCCTGCGTGCGCTCGCGTCCGGGGGCATGCGGATCGGCGTCTATACGGACGCCCCCGAGCCCTTGGCGCGGGTGGCGCTTGCCCACCTGGGCGCCGAGCGGCGCGTTGCTGCGCTCGAGACGGGCGCCGGCGCACGGGAACGGCTGGTCGCGGGTCTGGGCGGCTCGGACGTCACGGTCGCCACCACGCTGGCCGAACTGACTAGCATCAGCGCTGATGGCTGAGCACAAGCACCTTGACGACCGCCAGCTGGACGCGATCCTCGAGCGGCTCGACCGCCTCTGCGACGAGGTGCACGCCCTCAACCGCCGCCTGGACACGAACGACCAGCTCCAGCGGATCGTGCGGGAGCTCGGCACGCTCAGCGAGTCGCTGCAGGCGCTCGCCTACGCCGCGCTCGGCTCCCAGGGCCCGCAGGTCCGCCGCCGCCGCTCAGCCTAGCGGCCGCGCCCTTTCCGGCCACGCCCAGGGATCAGACCCGGGACGTGGCCCCGCTGTCTCGCCAGGACACGGACGGGGCCTGTCCCCTGTCATGTCCGCCGGGGACGGCCCTTGCGCCCAAAGTCCTGCAGGGCACCGCTTTCCGCATTCCACAGGGTTGCCCCCAGCGCGTTCCGAACCGCCATGCCCAGGGGTCAGACCCGGGCATGGCTGGCGTGGACGCCTACCCGTGAGCGGGCCCGCGGGGCCTAGCCGTGGATGGAGGCGATGATGGGGATGATCAGGATGGCGACGATGTTGGCGATCTTGATCATCGGGTTGATCGCCGGTCCGGCGGTGTCCTTGTAGGGATCGCCCACGGTGTCGCCGGTGACGGCGGCTGCGTGCGCGTCCGAGCCCTTGCCGCCGTAGGCGCCGTCCTCGATCAGCTTCTTCGCGTTGTCCCACGCGCCGCCGCCGGAGGTCATGGCGATGGCGAGGAAGATCCCCGTCACGATCGTCCCGATCAGGAGCCCGCCGAGCGCCTGCGGGCTGATGATCCCGACGACCACGGGGACGGCGACCGGGATCAGCGCCGGGAGCAGCATCTTCTTGATCGCAGAGCTGGTGACGATGCCGACCGCGGTGCTGTAGTCCGGCCGTCCCGTGCCCTCGAGGATGCCCGGGATCTCGCGGAACTGGCGCCGCACCTCGTCCACGACGAGCCCGCCCACGCGCCCGACCGCCTGCATGGCCAGCGACGCGAAGAGGAACGGCATCAGCCCGCCGATGAAGAGGCCCGCGATCACCCACGGGTCGTTGAGCGCGAAGACGCTCGCCACGTCCTCCTCGCCGAGCCCGCGGGCGTACTCGTCGAAGAGGATCAGGGCGGCGAGGCCCGCGGAGCCGATCGCGTAGCCCTTTGTGACCGCCTTGGTCGTGTTTCCGACCGCGTCGAGCGGGTCGGTGATGCCCCGCACCGAGTCGTCCAGGTCGGCCATCTCGGCGATGCCCCCCGCGTTGTCGGTCACCGGGCCGTAGGCGTCGAGCGCCACGATCAGGCCGGTCATGGACAGCTGAGCCATGACCGCGACGCCGATGCCGTACAGGCTGTTCCCCGAGACCTCGTACGCGGCCACGATCCCTACCGCGATCACGAGCACCGGCAACGCAGTCGCCTGCATCCCGACGGCGAGGCCCTCGATGATGTTCGTCGCGTGGCCGGTCTGCGACGAGCGCGCGATCGACTTAACCGGCCCCCAGCGCGTGCCCGTGTAGTACTCGGTGATCGCCACGAGCGCGAAGGTGATGGCGAGCCCGATCAGCGCGGACAGGTAGAGCTCCCAGAACGTGAACGCGCCCTCGTCGAAAGCCAGCGTGATGGGGACGAAGCCGATCGCCGACAGCACCGTGGCGACGGCGACGGCCTTGTAGAGCGCGTTCATGATCGAGCCGCCGCGGCCGACGCGCGCGAACCAGATGCCGATCACCGAGGCGACGATGGAGACGCCGCCGATGGCGAGCGGGAAGAGCGGCAGCCCCCCGGCGGGAAACGCCGTGCCGAGGAGCATGACCGCAACGGCCGTGACCGCGTAGGTCTCGAAGAGGTCGGCCGCCATGCCCGCGCAGTCGCCGACGTTGTCGCCCACGTTGTCGGCGATGACGGCGGGATTCCGCGGGTCGTCCTCGGGGATGCCGGCCTCGATCTTCCCGACGAGGTCGGCGCCGACGTCGGCCGCCTTCGTGTAGATGCCGCCGCCGAGCCGTGCGAAGACCGAGATCAGCGAGCCGCCGAAGGCGAGGCCGATCAGGTCGTCGATCGCGTCGTCCTGCGCGACGTCGAACCAGCTGGTGAGGACCCCGTAGTAGCCGGCAACTCCGAAGAGGCCGAGCCCGACCACGAGGAGGCCGGTGACGGAGCCCGCCCGGAACGCCACGTTCAGCGCCGGGGTCAGGCCCTGTTTCGCGGCCTCGGCAGTGCGGACGTTCGCGCGCACCGCGACGTTCATGCCGATGAACCCGGCGGCCGCGGAGAAGACGGCGCCGACCAGGAAGCCGATCGCGGTGCCCCAGCCGAGCTGGTTGTAGAAGCCGATGAGGAGGAACGGGACGATCGCGACGAGGCCGATCGTCGTGTATTGCCGGCGCAGGTACGCGGCGGCACCCTCCTGCACGGCGCGCGCGATCTCGCGCATGCGCTCCGTGCCCGCCGGCTGCTTGAGGATCCACCACGTCAGGTACAGCCCCACCGCGATGCCGAAGAGCGCGCAGACGAGCGCGAACAGGACGGTGTGGTTCTGGAAGAAGTCGGTCACGGCTCCAACGAAACAGGCCGCCGTGCTGGGCCGGCTGCTGCATGATCCCCCGGCCCGGCCCGGAAACGGCCGCGCGGAGTTTTATCACACTGGATGCGCGTGCGGTCGCCGCCTAGAACCGGGCGCCGCGCAGGGCCGTCGCACACAGGTGCTCCTCCGGCTGCGGCGGGATCTTCGGGATCACCGCGAAGAGGAGCTCGCGCAGGCGCTCGTTGTTCCGGTTGAAGACAGTGACCACCTGCTCGTGCGAGACCGGCGCCGCCCCCTCCACGCCGACGTCGTGGTCGGTGACCATCGAGATGTTCGCGTAGCAGAGCTCGAGCTCCCGGGCGAGGTAGCCCTCGGGGTACGCGGTCATGTTGATCGTGTCCCAGCCGGCGTCCTGGAACCACTTCGACTCGGCGCGGGTCGAGAAGCGGGGGCCCTGGATGACGACGACCGTGCCGCCGTCGCGCACCGTGATGCCCAGGTCGCGCGCCGTCTCCACGATCAGCGCGCGCAGCTCGGGGCAATAGGGATCGGCGGCCGAGACGTGGGTCGTCTCGGGGCCGTCGTAGAACGTGTCGGCGCGGCCGCTGGTGCGGTCCACCAGCTGGTCGCAGACGACGAACTCGCCCAGCTCGAGCTCGGCCCTGAGCGCTCCTGAGGCGTTCGGGCCGATGAGCCGGCGAACGCCGATCTCCTTCATCGCCCAGACGTTCGCACGGTAGGGGATCGCGTGCGGAGGGAGCTCGTGGCTACGCCCGTGGCGTGGCAGGAAGGCGACACGCCGGCTGCCGACCTCGCCGATCGTGAGCGGCGCCGACGGCTTCCCGTAGGGCGTCTCCACCTCGACCTCCTCGACGTCCTCGAGAAACGAATAGAAGCCCGACCCGCCGAACACGCCGACTTCAGCCGTCGGCGTCACCCGACTCCCCGGTGGGCTCCTTGGCCGCCTTCGCGTAGGCGAGCTGGAGGTTGGCGATCTGCTCCTCGAAGCCCGCCACGAGCTCCTGGGGCAGGAAGTCCGTGAGCACGGGGACGAGCGCCCGCATCGTCTCGATCGCGAGCTCCGCCTGCGGCAGGTCGCGCTCGTCGCGCGAGCCCTCGGTGAGGCCGAGCCGGCGGTAGCCGATCGAGGAGACGTGGACGAGCGTGTTGACGACGACGTCCTCGACGCGGAGCTTGCGCAGCTCGTCGGCGAGCTCGCGGGCGACCGCCTCCTGCGCGAGTTCGGCCTCGTAGTCGGCTTCAGACACGGGCGGGCTCCAGGATCTCCTGAGCGTAGATCTCTGCGAGGGACTCCCCCGCCTCGTAGCGCGCCATCTGGCGCTCGGACACGCTCACCGCGGGCACGGTCAGGAAGGAGGCCACGCCCAGCTCCTCGGCCACGGGCAGGCTCCACTCGATCAGCCGCTCGATCTCGGCACGCGCCGGCCGGACGTCGCCGGTCTCGAGGTCGATCAGCTCGCCCGAGAGCCCGTGCCGGATCGCGCGCCAGAGGTTCTCCTCGAGGAGCCGCGGTGGATGCTCGGGCAGCGGCTCGCCCTCGTCGACCGCGCGCGCGATCCGCGCGGTCAGGGCGTACATGAGCGCCGCCAGCGACTGCGACTCGGCGAGGTCGGGCTGGCCGTCGCAGATCCGGATCTCGACGGTCGGAAAGGCGAGATGCGGGCGCACGCTCCACCAGAGCTGCGTGTGCTCCGTGATCGAGCCCGTGTCGTACAGGAAGCGGACGTAGCGCTCGTAGGAGTCCCAGCTGCCGAACGCATCCGGGATCCCGCAGCGCGGGAACATCCGCGTGAAGATCTGCGTGCGCGCCGAATGGAGGTACGTGTAGACCCCTTCGACGAACGGCGAGCTCCCGGAGTAGGCGAGCAGGTGCGGCAGGTACGTGCGCAGGCCGTCCGTGACGCGAATCGCGCGGTCGGCGCCGCGGATGCCGACGTGGACGTGCAGCCCGAAGCTGTTGTTGCGCCAGACGACGTAGCGCAGGATCTCGTCGTTGCGCCGGTAGTGGGGCGTGTCGATGATGCGCTGCTCCTGCCACGGGCTCCAAGGATGGGTCGCGGTGGCGCCGAGGAGGACGTCGAAGCGCCCGGCCAGCTCGAGCAGCTGCCGGCGGCGCTCGACCATCGCCGCTGCGGCTTCGGCAAAACTCTCGCACCGACCGGTGCGCACCTCGATCTCCGAGGCGATCAGCTCCCCGACCAGGTGCTCCTCGAGGGGTGTTCCGGCGGCGCCCGCCTGCAGCTCCTCGAAGCGGTTGACGAGCCCGAGCGACTCCGGGTCGAGGATGGCGAACTCCTCCTCGACCGCGACCGTGAAATCCCGCCCGGACTCGAACGCCTCCCGGGCGGTGGTGATCTGCTCCTCGGGAGTCAGCTTCTGGGCCTCACCCACGGCGCGAAAGTATCAGAGCGGCTCTTGCGTGCCGGGAGTAGCCGCGCGGAATGAGAACCTTCAGCGGATGAACGGCGACGACGCCCTCGTCAGGCGAGCGCAGCGCGGCGAGCGCTTCGCCTTCGAGCGGCTGGTCGAGCGGCACGAGCAGCGCATGTACACCCTCGCGGCGCGCGTGCTCGGCTCGCGCGAGGACGCGGCCGACGCGGTGCAGGAGGCGCTCGTTCGCGCCTGGCTCGCGCTGCCGAAGTTCCGCGGCGACGCCCGCTTTTCCACCTGGCTCTACCGGATCGTCGTCAACGCGGCGCACGACGTGCGGGCAAAGCGCCGCGAGCAGGCGCTCGAGGAGCCGCCCGACCCCGTCGACCCGCGCGACCGCTTCGCCGAGCACGAGCTCTCGGGCGAGCTCCAGCGGGCGCTCGGCCAGCTCGACGAGAGCTACCGCGTGGCGGTCGTCCTCTACGACGTGCTCGGCTGTTCCTACGCCGAGATCGCGGAGATGACGGGCGTGCCCGAGGGTACCGTGAAGTCGCGCATCTTCCGGGGCCGCACCGAGCTGGCGGAGCGGCTGGGAACCGCAGGGGAGCGAACGGAGTCCAAGGACTGATGGCCGAGAAGCATCCGGACGAGCTCGAGCTGCTCTCCTTCGTCGAGGGAGAGCTCGACGGAGGCGCGCGGCAGGAGGTCACCGAGCACCTCGTCGCGTGCCGCTCGTGCGCGGGCCAGGTCCGGCGGCTGGAGGCCGGGAAAGAGGCGCTCCGGTCGGCGCCCCTCCTCGAGCTTCCGGCCGATCGGCGGGAGGAGATCATGGCCTCCCTCCCGGAGCGCCGCGATCCGTGGCGCCTCTTCCGGCCCGCGAAGCGGGCGCTCGTGATCGCCGCGCCCGTCGCCGCGGCGGCGGCGCTCGTCGGCGTTTTCGTCCTCGGCGGCACGCAGCTCGGCGGCTCGGGCGACGATGAGTCGGCTGGAGAGGTCGCCGCGGACGCGTCCGTGGATGAAGCCGAGCGCGCCGAGGGAGGCAGCGAGGCCTCGCCCCAGCTCGACGCGCCCGGCGCGACCCTCGTGCGCACCGTCCAGGGCCCGCCGGAGGCAGTCGTGCGCATCCTCGAGGACGAGGGCATCACCGCCCGGGTCGAGCCGTCGGGAGCGGTCCTCGCCGAAGCCCGCGCCGACGAGGTCCGCGCGGCTCTCTCCGGCCGACCGGCCGGAGACGTCCCGGTCTACGTCAGATAGAAGTACTCCGCCAATGAACGCTGTCCGGCGTGGTTCGGGGAATCTCTCGATTCGCAGGTGTTTCCCGGCCGTCAATATGAACGCTCTCCCGCCGAATCCGCCGCGTCCCGGCCTCTTCGGGGACGCATGTGTTGGGCAGCCGCTTCAGGACGGGAACATTTGCTGCACGTTCGACGTCTCACCAGTGTGACCAGACGGAAGACTGTTGCCAGGCAGAGCACTGCTTTGGCCGTAGCAGTGGCGTTCGTGTTGGCGGGATGCGCGAGCAGTACGAAGGCCCCAGAAGGGTCGGCTGCGTACGAGTGCACGTCGCAGATTCGGTCGCACGGTGTGATCTACAGCGGCTACGGCTACACCGACCAGGAGGCGACCAGCCTCGGGACAGCGGACGAGGCTGTCTGTCACGACGTGGGGCAGGATGCACCAGGGTCGGTCTTCCCGAACGATCCGCACCAGGTGGCCGTGTGGACCTTCGCCGGTTACGCGTCGGATCAGGTCTTGGGGGTCCGTTTTGGTCAGGACTCGTTCGTGGTCTTCATCGCCGAATCGGTGCCGCGTCATCAAGCCGACCGCATCTTGAGCGAGTTGAGCGCAGACTGACCCTGGGCCGCTTCCCGCCGGGTAGGCGCGGCGTCGTGGTAGACGACCGCACCTTCGCGGACGGTCACGGTGACCGGCTTCGCCGCGGCCATCAGACGTTCCGGATGCCGAGGATGCGGGCCACGGCGGCTGGGTTGGGGACGATCAGGTCGGCCCGCGAGAATGTGCCGACCGGCGTCTACGTCAGGTAGAAGTAGAGCGCGTAGAGGAGCTCGACGGCCGGGCTCGTCGTGTGCACCGTCACGTCCGACGGGACGTCGAGCAGGGCCTCGGTGTAGTTGAAGATGATCTTCACGCCGGCGTCCACGACCTCGTCGGCCACCCACTGCGCGGCGTCCGGCGGGACGGCCAGGACGGCGACGATGATGTTCTTGTCGCGGATCTGGTCGCGAAGCTCGTCGTAGGACGAGATGGTCGTCCCGCCGATCGGCTCCCCGACCTTGGTCGGATCGTTGTCGAACGCGGCCGTGATGTTGAACCCGTGGTCGGCGAAGATCGTCGAGCTCGCGATCGCCTGGCCCAGCCGGCCCCCGCCGAAGAGCGCGATGTTGTGCTGGCCCTGGGTGCGCAGGATCTTCCGGATCTCGGCGATCAGGCCGTCGATGTTGTAGCCGACGCCGCGCTTGCCGAACTTCCCGAAGGCCGAGAGGTCGCGGCGGATCTGGGTCGCGTTGATGTTCGTGTACTCGCTGATCTCCTGCGAGGAGATGCGCTCCTTGCCCATCTTGCGCGCCTGTGTCAGGACGCGGAGGTACTGGGAAAGGCGCGCTGCGACGCCGACTGTCAGGCGCTCACCGGTTCGGGCGCCCCCCTCGCTCGCGATTCTCAACGCCATCAGACCTGGACACAATAACGAGGCCCCCGCGTGCAGGCCGAAGTACCCGTCACGCGACCGTCATGGGCGGAGGAGCCTCCGGCGGAGGCCGTCGGGATGGACGAAGTAGGTGAAGGCCTCCTCGCCGTCCACGGCGACGACCGGAATCCGCTCGCGGTAGGCGCGCTCGAGCTCCGGGTCGCCGTCGATCTCGACCTCGACGAGCCGAAAGGGAACCTCCTCGCGAACGGCGGCCAGCACCCGCTGCGCGCTCGCGCAGAGATGGCAGCCCTGCGCGAGGTAGATCGTCACCTCGCGCACGCCGCGATCAACCCTCGATCGTGAAGACGGCCTCGGCAGTGGACGGCTGCGTGCCGTCGTCGCCGTCGACCGGATACGCGCGCAGGCGGAGGACGTAGGCGCCCTCGGCGAGGATCTTTCCGTCGGGGTCGCGTCCCGTGAGGCCGAATGCATACTGCCCCGGGAGCACGTCGCGAAGACGCGCCAGAACTCCCAACCGGCGGCCGTCGGCGGTCCACAGCTCGAGCTCGAGCACGCCCACTGGCTCGATCAGCTCGCCGTCGAGCGCCTGGTCGACCCTTCCGGCGCGGAACGCGAGTACGACGGGGGCGCTGTCGGACGGAGAGAACTGGTGGTGCGAGAGCTGCACGTCGCCGACGAGCGGAGCCAGCTCGGCCTCACGCCGGGCGATCGCCCAGGGGACGCGCACGGACTGCGCGCCCTCGGCAGAGACGATGACGACGCCGCCGGCTCCCACCGGAGGCTCCTCTCCGCCCGCCGCGACGCCGACGGTCACGTCTTGGGCAGCACCCGGCTCGAGCGTGAGCTCCGCCGGATCTGCGGAGAAGGCGAGATCGGCCACGGCGCCGTCCGGCAGGAGCCCGAACGACATCGTCAGCGGCCGGCTGGAGACGTTCCGGACGGTGACGACGCGCACCGCGCTCCAACCGGGCCCCTCGGCGCGCCCGAACGCGAGCGTGGCGGGCTCGACCGCGATCTCGGCGGTCGCGGCGTGCATCGGGTCGATCAGCCCGCCGCCCTGCGCGGTGACCGGCAGCGCGAGGTTCCCGCGGCGCAGCCGCCCGCCGCTGCCGACGAGCGCGCTCTTCAGGTCGATCGCGGTGAGGTTCGGCCGCGCCTCCGCGACGAGCGCGGCGGCGCCGGCGACCACGGCGGCGGCGGCGCTCGAGCCCGTGACCGTGGCGAAGCCCTGACCTCCTGCGTCCGACGTGGCGAGGCCGACTCCCGGGGCCACCAGGTCCGGCTTGACGCGTCCGTCGAAGGCGACGCCGCCCGAGGAGAACGGCGCGACGTCCATCAGCGCCGCGTTCGGACGGGCGCGAGCCGCCGAGAGGTCGAGCAGGGCGCCTCCGGCGAGCACGGCCCGGGCGGCCTCGGCCGGGATCGCCACGACGGGAATGCTGACGCCGTCCTCGAGGTCGAGCGATGCAGCCGGCAGGCTCGTCCCGGCGACGAGGACGGCTCCTGCGCCGGCCTCCGCCGCGTGGCGGGCCCGGAGCTCGACGGAGCCCTGGTCGCCCTGCACCACGACCGCCTTGCCCGCGACGAGGCTGACCCCGTTCGTGCCGAAGAAGTCGCCGAGCACGTTCCCGTCGGCGAGGACGCCCGCGGCCCTGTCGGCCTGAGCCAGAGTCGGCCCGGCGACGGTTGCGACCTCGAAGCGCCTGGCAGTTTCCAGGCCGGGCCCGCCGAGGATGCGCACCGGCTCGTCCAGCACCGTGTCGGAGCCGACGCGAAGCTCGGCATCGGCCTCGAAGACCTCGCGGCGCGCGTCGAGCGTTCCGACGGCGAGAGCCTCCGACGCTGCCGCCGGGGCCGCGACCGTGCCGAACCCGAGGCCGGGCCGGCCGTCGTTTCCGACGGGCGCGACGACGAGCGTCCCGAGACGCGTCGCACCGGCCGTCGCGCGCGCCTCCGGGCTGTCGGCAAAGGCTGCGTAGGGCTGCACGCCTCCGACGAGCGCGATCGCCGCCGCATCCTCGACGTCTCCGTCGCCGTCCGGGTCGACGGCGCGCTCGAGCCCGGCGAGCAGGAGGTCGCCACGCCCCAGCACCGCCCAGCTGCCCTCGGCCGTCTGCCGCCAGCCCATCACCCGGATCGGCAGGATCCGCGCGCCCGGCGCGACGCCTGCCAGGCCGGCGGGCCCGTCGTGGCCGACGAGAAGCCCCGCCATGCGGGTCCCGTGCGCCTCGAGCACGCCCGGCTCGCCGGGCTTCGGCGCCGGCGCTGCGCTCCCGTCGCCGTCGACCACGTCGAAGCCTCGCGAGATGCGGCCGCTCAGGTAGGCGTGCCGCCGGTCGACGCCGGTGTCGAGGAGCGCGATCGTGACACCGTTTCCGCTGAAGCCGGGCAGCGCGATCTGGGTACCGCGCCCGCCTCCGGGCTGAAAGTCGCCGCCCGCGACCGTCTCGGCGGTCGGCGCCGCCGGGTAGACCGTGCGGACCGGGAAGACGCCGGCGACGTCGTGCGCCCGCTCGAGCTCGGCCAGAGCTCGCGGGGAGACGAGCGCCGAGAAGCCGTTGAACGTCCGGGTGAAGACCTGCTCGCGCACGACCCGAACCTGTCGCTCGCGCAGGCCGGCGAGCAGAAGCTGCTGCGCGCCCTCGGCCGCGGCGTTCCACTCGCGTTGCTGGTCCGCGGTCGGCTGGTCCTCGGCGGAGCCCATTCGGTCGGCGAGCGAGGGCGAGGTGAGGACGACGAGCACGCGCTGCCGCGGCTCGGGAGCCGGCTTGGGGCGGTCGCCGAAGACGCCGTGCCAGGCACGCGCCGCGGTGCGCGCGACCGTGTCTCCCGCGCCCTCGACGGTGCCGGCCAGGACCAGCGTGGTCGCCGCGAGCGCGAGCGCCGCGAGCGCCCCCGTGCGCCGTGCCTCAGGCCGCCGTGGCATACGCATCCAACGCAAGATACTCGGGAAACGGGATGGGCAGCGTAAAGCGCGCGGCCGAGGCGATCATGGCTGCGTTATCGGTACAGAGGGCAAGCGGCGCGAGGGCTGCGTCCGCGAGCGCGTCTCTCAGCTCGGAGTTCGCGGCGACGCCGCCCACGACCGCGATCCGCCTCGCGCCGAGCGCAGCGGCCGCCGCGCGGGTGCGATCGACGAGTGCCCGCACGATCGCCCGCTGATAGGAGGCGGCGAGATCGCCGCGCCGGCGCTCCACCTCGCCGGGAGGGAGGTCGCGGACGGCGTAGAGGAGCGCCGTCTTGAGGCCGGAGAAGGAGAAGTCGAAGCCCGGAACCCGCGCGACCGGGAACGCGTAGGCCTCCGGATCGCCTTCACGGGCGGTGCGGTCGAGCGCGGCGCCTCCCGGATAGCCGAGTCCGAGCAGGCGGGCGCCCTTGTCGAAGGCCTCGCCGGCCGCGTCGTCGAGCGTCGTCCCGACGAGCTCGTATCCAGCGTGCGACTGCACGTCGAGGAGCAGGGTGTGGCCTCCGCTGGCGAGCAGGCAGAGAAACGGCGGCTCGAGAGGCTCGGGCTGGAGGAAGAGGGAGGCGACATGGCCGTGCAGGTGGTCGACGGGGACCAGGGGCAGACGGCGCGACCAGGCGAGAGCCTTGGCCGCCGAGAGCCCGACGAGCAGCGCTCCGATCAGGCCGGGCCCGTGGGTGACCGCGACTGTGTCGACGTCGTCGAGCGTCGCCTCGCCCCGCTCGAGCGTCTCGGCGAGCACCGGGGCGGTCAGCTCGAGGTGGCGGCGGGAGGCGACCTCGGGAACGACGCCCCCGTAGCGCGCGTGCAGCTCGGCCTGAGACGCCACGACGCTCGCCCGCACCCGGCCGTCGTGCGTGACGAGGGCGGCGGCAGTCTCGTCACACGACGTCTCGAGGCCGAGGATCACCCGGGCTCCGCGGCCTCGTCGCTCGCGATCGTCCCCTTCTTACCGGCAATCATCCGAAGCCTCGGGAATCGGGTCCTTCCACATGATCAGGGCGTCCTCGCGGTTGTCCGTGTAGTACCCACGGCGCACGCCGCTCGGCTCGAAGCCGAAGCCCTCGTACAGGGCGATGGCGCCCTTGTTGGAGGTTCGGACCTCCAGCGTGTAGCCGCGGTGCTCGTCGCCCGCGGTGAGCTCGAAGAGGGCGTCGAGCAGCCGGCTGGCGATGCCGGAGCGCCGCCGGACGTCGTCGACGGCCACGTTCATGATGTGCCAGGCGTCCACGTAGCGCGAGACGATCAGGTAGGCGGCGAGCCCTCCCTCCTCCTCGTCAAAGGCGCCCAGGCAGATGGAGGACGGCTTGGCGAGCTCGCCCGCAAACATCGCGCGCGACCAGGGCGTCGGGTACACGCGCTGCTCGATCCGCTCGATGTCGGAGAGGTCGCTCAGCGTCAGCCTGCGAATGTCGACCCGAACCCGCTCGACGTCGATCATCGGGAGAGCGCCTTCTCGGCGTCGGGGACACGGAGGTAAATCGGCTCGGCGGCCTCGCCCGGGCCGAACTCCCGCGCCAGGCCCGCGTGGAGCCGCGCCCAGGGGACGTGCTCGGGCGCGTCGTCGGGCGGGACGACCCCGCCCCTGGCTGCGATCTCGTCGCGGTAGCGAACGGCGCCGTCGCCGACGTAGGCCCGACCGGGCTCGACCCGGAGGCTGGCCGCCGCGACGCAGGCCGGATCGCCGCCGACGAGCGTGAAGACCTCGTGTCGCCTGGCATCGATGACCGGCACGGCGCCGGGAGCGCCGGCCTCCAGCGCGTCCAGCGTGGAGACGCCGGCCACGGGGACGCCGAGCGCGACGGAGAGCGTCCGCGCGGTGACGAGGCCCATGCGGAGGCCCGTGTAGCTGCCGGGGCCGGTGCCGACCGCGATGCCCTCGACGTCGTCCGACTCGATCCCCGCCTCGTTCAGGAGCTCCTCGGCGTCCTTCAGCACCCGCACGGCCCTGGAGACACGCTCGCCCAGTACGTCGCCGTCGCGGAGGAGCGCGACGGTCGCGACGTCGGTCGCCGTGTCAAACGCGAGGATCAGCACCTGCAGATAGCCGGATTTCCAGGGATTTTTCGGTGGATTCGAGGGAAATCAGTCTATGCCCCTCCTCATGGTGCCGCAACCGGACGTGCACCCGCGCCGGCGGCAGGAACCCCTCCCCCGCCTCGGGCCACTCGACGAAGACGACGGCGTCCTCGAAGTAGCGCTCGAGATCGCCCCACTCCGAGTCGGTCATGCCGTCGAAGCGGTAGAGGTCGAGGTGTGACACGTCGGGGTCGCCGGGATAGCGGTGCCCGATCGTGTAGGACGGGCTGGTGACCGGGCCGTCGATCCCGAGCGCTCGCGCCGCGCCGCGGACGAAGGTCGTCTTGCCCGTCCCGAGCTCCCCGGAGACCGCCACGACGTCGCCGGGCTCGAGCTCCCGGGCGACCGCAGCGCCGATGCGCTCGGTCTCCTCGGGCGAGGACGACTCGAGCTCGACCATGTGCCTAGCCTAGAACAGCCCGAGCTGCTCGTCCGGCGGCACGGCAGGCAAGGCCGGCGCGGCCGCAGCCGATGCCACCGGGAACTGGATTACCTGGGCCTCTGCCGGTTCGACGATCCCGGTCGACCCGGCGAGCAGCTCGGGGATGCGCGCGAAGTCCTCCTCCAGCGTCTTCAGCATCGCAGGCGTGTAGAGCGCGGCCGCCGGATGGTAGATCGGGTAGAGAGTGACGCTGCGGCCGCCGACCGTTGCTTCCTGCGGGCGGCCGTGGACGCGGGTGATCCCGGTCGGCTTGCCGGAGAGGAGCTTGGTGGCGAAGTTGCCGAGCGTCGCCACGAGCTTCGGCTGGATCAGCTCGAGCTGGCGGAAGAGGTGGCTCTCGCAGGCCTCGATCTCGTCGGGCTGCGGGTCGCGGTTCCCGGGCGGGCGGCACTTGAGGACGTTCGCGATGTAGACGTCCCTGCGGGTCAGCCCGATGCCCTCCAGAAGGCGGTCGAGGAGCTTGCCGGCCGAGCCGACGAACGGGTAGCCCTGCTTGTCCTCGTGGAAGCCCGGCGCCTCGCCGACGAACATGAGGTCGGCGTCCGCGTCGCCGAAGCCGTAGACGACCTGCGTGCGGCCCTCCGCGAGCCGGCAGCGCGTGCAGGCAGCGGTGTCGGCGGCGTGCGCCTCGAGCGCGGCTCGACGGCCTAGAGCGTCAGGCTCCGCAGCCACAGCTCCCGCCGCAGCAACCGCCGCCGGAGGACATGGGTCCGCCGAAGCTCGGCTGCTCGGCGGTGCCGCCGTGAGCCGCGAACACGGAAAGCTGGCGGGCGACCTTCGTGGCGCCGCAGTCGGGACAGGGCGGATCGGCCGCGCTCACCCCGACGAGCTCCTCGAAGTGCGACTCGCACGTCATGCACACGAACTCGTAGATCGGCATCGCCGACGGAGTGTAGGCAGGTCCCCGGACGCACCGCAACTAGGAGGGCTAGGCATCGGTGAGCGTCGAGGCGATGTACTCCGCCGCCCCCATCGTGGGCAGGTTGGTGTTCGCGCGAGGGATCGTCGGGAAGATCGACGCGTCGGCGACGACCAGCCCGTCGACCCCGTGGACGCGGCCTGTCGCGTCCACGACGGCGCCCGGATCGTCGGCGGGGCCCATGCGACACGTACCCACAGGATGCCAATAGCCACCGGTGTTCCCGCGCACCCATCCCTCCAGGTCCGTGATCGGCCCGGGGTCGAGCTCCTCCGCCAGGAACGGGCCCA
The DNA here is from genome assembly GCA_963775625.1 of uncultured Actinomycetes bacterium. GTDB lineage: Bacteria > Actinomycetota > Thermoleophilia > Gaiellales > Gaiellaceae > JAIBJN01. The sequence goes on from CAVZJM010000007.1 coordinate 29,964, forward strand.
GGGCGCGCGTGCGCGCCAGACGCCTCGCCAGCTCGACCGCCTCCACGAGCACGTCCACGTCGTGGTCGCTCAGAGCGGAGAACGGTTGGTCGACCGTCGGCAGGACGCCCGGGTCGGACGAGCCAAGCCTGACGCGACCGACGGAGTCCGACTCCATCACGAAGACATCGAAGGTGACCTCGAGCCGATCTCCGTCCGAGGAGGTGAAGAGCCCGACGAACACATGCGTGTCCCAGTGATCGTCGCGGCAGAGCCTGCTGCGAGTCTTGAGCATGACGTTCGTGAGGACGTCCGGAACTTCCGCCTCGAGCTTCGCCGTCGGGGCGAAGGTCACGCCTGCCCAGGGATGCTCGATCAGATCCTGGCCGACGCCAGGCAGGGGAGAGAGCACGGAAATCCCGAGCCGGGCGGCCTCGTCCTCGGGGCCGATCCCACTTCGCTGCAGGATCGCCGGCGACATGTACGCGCCCGCGGCCAGCACGACCAGGTCCGCGCGCACGCGCTGTTCACTCGCCGCCGTGCGGGCGATGATCGCAGCCGCGCGCGTTCCCTCGAGCTCGACACGGTCGACCAGAGTCTCGCCCTGAATCCGCAGATTGGGGCGGTCGCGAACAGGGTCGAGGTAGGCGAACGCCGCGTTCCACCGGACGGCGCCGACCATGTTCTTCGGCACCCGGGCCGCTCCGGGCCCCCAGTCGGGCCCGTTGAGGCCCTCGAGGACGGGCAAGCCGACCTCCTCGACCGCTTCCAGAAAGGCGGCGTCGAGCGCCTTGAGCTCCTCGAGCCCGGGAACCCGGGTTCGCACCTGAGCCTCTGCCAGATCGAGGTACGCGGTTTGCTCGTCGAAGCCCCAGCCGAGATTCCCGAGCTCCACCCAGCGAGCATGGTCGCCGGGTGCGGCTCGGACGACGAAGCTGCCGTTGTGGCTGGAGCAGCCACCGAGGATTCTTCCGCGTGCGGCATCCCGCCCGCCCGCAAACCCCCAGTCGTGCGATTCCAGGGCCAGTCGGTGGCCGTCGAGCATGTCCTCCGGCCAGCGACCATCCTCGTGCGGGCCATAGTCGGGCCCTGCTTCGAGAAGAAGGACGGACCGGTCGGGATCCTCCGTGAGCCTCGCGGCCATGACGCAGCCGGCGCTCCCGCCTCCTACCACGACTGCGTCGAAGGCGTCGGTCACACGCGCTGGCTCCTAGACCAGGCAGCTGGCGCGGCCGCGCTTGACCAGGTACTGCTGGTGGTACTCCTCGGCGCGCCAGAAGTCCATCGCCGGCTCGATCTCGGTGACCACCGGATTCGTGTGGCGCGTTTGCACCTTGGCCTTCGACGCGAGCGCCTGCTCCTGCTGCTCGGGCGTGTGGAAGAAGACGACCGAGCGGTACTGGCGACCCACGTCGGGGCCCTGGCGGTTGAGCTGCGTCGGATCGTGGGCCGTACCAGAACGTGTCCGAGGAGCGTCTCGTAGGAGACCTCGGCGGGGTCGAACTCCACTTGGACGACCTCGACGTGGCCCGTCCGGTCGGTGCAGACCTGCTCGTAGGTCGGGTTGGGGACGTCGCCGCCCATGTAGCCGACCGCGGCGTCCTTGACGCCGGGCGTGTTGCGGAAGTCCACCTCGACGCCCCAGAAGCAGCCGGCGCCGAACGTCGCAGTCTCCGTCACTCCGTCTCTCCTTCCTCGCGCTCGAGGTCGAGCGCGGCCGAGTTGATGCAGTAGCGCAGACCGGTGGGCTGGGGCCCGTCCGGGAAGACGTGGCCGAGATGGCCGCCGCACGCGGCGCAGTGCACCTCGGTCCGCGGCACGAGCAGGCTCCAGTCCCGCTCGGTCTCGACTGCCTCCGCCTCGGCCGGCTCGTAGAAGCTCGGCCAGCCGGTGCCCGAGTCGAACTTCGTCTCGGAGCGGAAGAGCTCCGCCCCGCAGCCCCTGCAGCGGTAGACGCCGGGCTCCTTCGCATCGTGGTACGCACCGGTGAACGCCCGCTCGGTGCCGTGCTCGCGGAGGACCCGGTAGGCCTCGGGCGTCAGCTCCGCCTGCCACTCTTGCTCGGTCTTCTCGATCTTCTCCATGCTGTAAGGCTAGCGAGCAAGGAGGGGCTGACGGAATGTCGCTCGTCGTCGGGGTGCGATGGCTGTTCCGAGGCAAGGACGCAGGGAGCGTTCGTAGCCGAAGGGCTACGGGCGCGACTGAGGACGCCGTCCTCGGGGCGGCCAGCGCGGCTCGACGACACAGCTGTCATTTCGTCAGACCCTCCTGAGCTAAGCTATCGAGTGCCCGGTATCCCCACGGAACTGGAGCCCGAGATGGAATTCACGGCAGCCTGTGTGGTCGGCGCTGGACGCGTCGGCACCGCCTTCGCGGCGCGGCTCTCCGAGTCGATGCCCACGCGCCTCACCGGCCGCGAGCTGGAGACGGCGGACGCCGACCTCGTCGTCCTCTGCGTGCCCGACCGGGTCGTGCACGAGGTCGCAGCGGCGATCCCGGTCGGCCCGTGGATCGCGCACACGAGCGGAGCGCGCACGCTCGACGCGCTCGACCCGCACGACCGCCGCTTCAGCCTTCACCCGCTCCAGACCTTCGTCCGCGATCGCGGGCCGGAGCAGCTCGACGGCGCCTGGGCGGCGGTCAGCGGGGAGGACGCAACGGCGCTGGAGGCCGGCTTCCTGCTGGCAGACCTCCTTCGCCTTCGCCCCTTTGCGCTGGAGGACGACGCGCGCCTCGTCTATCACGCCGCCGCAGTCATGTCCCAGAGCTTCCTCGTCGCCCTCCACTGGGCCGCGGCCGAGCTCTTCGAGGAGGCCGGGGCGCCGCCCGAGGCCCTCCTCCCGCTCATGCGCAGGACGATGGACAACGACTTCGAGCTCACGGGGCCGATCACACGCGGAGACTGGGAGACGATCGAGCGGCACCTCGAGGTCATTCGCGAGCAGCGGCCGGAGCTGGAGCCGATGTACCGGGCGCTCACGGACATGATGACCGCGGCGGTCGCCGCAAGGTGAGCATCCACCGGACGGTCCTCGAGCTCCGCACGGCGCTCGAGCCTCTCCGCGCGAGGCTCGCGCATCGGGCTCGTGCCGACCATGGGCGCGCTGCATGCCGGCCACGAGGCGCTGATCCGCCGCGCACACGAGGAATGCGACGTCGTGGTGGTCAGCATCTTCGTCAACCCGGCACAGTTCGGCGCAGGCGAGGATCTCGAGCGCTACCCGCGGGACGAGGAGCGCGACTCGGCGCTGGCCGCCGGTTGGGGCGCCGACCACCTCTTCGTTCCTTCGACAGAGGAGATGTACCCGCCGGGGTTCCAGACCTGGGTCGAGGTCGAGACGATCGCGAAAGACCTGGAGGGCGCCGGGCGGCCCGGGCACTTCCGCGGCGTCGCCACCGTCTGCCTGAAGCTGTTCAACATCGTCCGACCCGACGTCGTCTACTTCGGCCGCAAGGACGCCCAGCAGGCGGCGCTCGTCGGCCGCCTGATCCAGGATCTCGACCTGGAGCTCGAGCTCCGGATCGTCCCGACGGTGCGCGACGAGGACGGCGTTGCCGTGAGCTCCCGCAACGCCAACCTGGCGCCGGAGGAGCGCGCCGCGGCGCGGGCGATCCCGCGCGCGCTCGAAGCGGGAGCGGCTGCGCACGAGCTCGGGCAGGATGCCGCCGCAGTCGCTCGAGTCGTCCTCCACGAGGAGCCGCTCCTCGACCCCGAGTACGTCGAAGTTGCGGAGCTGGACGGGCGCGTCTACCTTCTGGCTGCGGTGCGCGCGGGGCGCACGCGCCTGATCGACAACGTCGTCCTCGAAGGAGACCAGGAGTGACGAGCAGACCCGAAGCGAACGGGAAGCTCCCCCTCACCGAGCTCGGCGAGATGAGCGGCCGCGGCGAGCGAATCGTCATGGTCACCGCCTACGACTACCCGAGCGGACGCCTGGCGGACTTGGCCGGGATCGACCTGATTCTCGTGGGCGACTCGGCGGCGATGACCGTGCTCGGCCACGCCACGACGGTGCCGGCCACGATGGAGGAGATGCTGATGCTCACCCGCGCGGTCACGCGCGGGGCGGAGCGGCCGCTCGTCATCGCGGACTTGCCGTTCGGCTCCTACCAGGTCTCGGACGAGGAGGCCGTTCGCAACGCCGTGCGCTTCGTGAAGGAAGCCGGCGCGGACGCGGTGAAGCTCGAGGGGGCCGGGCCGAGCCTCGCCCGGGTCGCCGCGCTCGTCGGCGCCGGCATCCCGGTCATGGGCCACCTGGGCCTGACGCCGCAGTCCGCGACCATGCTCGGCGGGTTCCACGCGCAGGGTAAGACGGCGGAGAAGGCGCGCAAGCTCCTCGAGGATGCGATCGCGCTCGAGCGCGCCGGCTGCTTCGCGCTCGTGCTGGAAGCGGTACCGGCGCCGGTCGCCGCCCGGATCAGCGACGAGCTCCGGATCCCCACGATCGGAATCGGCTCGGGCGCAGCCTGCGACGGCCAGGTGCTCGTCCTGCATGATCTTCTCGGCCTCTACAGCGGTCACTCCCCGCGCTTCACGAAGCGCTATGCCGAGATCGGAGCCGAGATCCAGCGCGCGCTCGAGCGCTTTGCGGGGGACGTCCGCTCGGGAGAGTTTCCCGGGGAAGAGCACACCTACGCGATGCCCGCGGACGAGCTCGAAGCCTTCTTGAGCACCCCGGTCGTTCGTCCTTCTTAGCCGAGCTTCGCCAGGACTTCGTCGACCGAGTCGAGGCTGCGCCACGGCTCCGACATCGTCTTCAGAGAGTCCATGACGCTCACGAGCTTGCCGCGCGGATTTTCGATCAGGAACCCCTGAATCAAGGGCGTCGTGATCCTCGCGCCGGCCGGTCGGCCCGCCCCCTTGTCGAGAACGGTCCCGTCGTACGGCCAGTTCGTCACGTCCAAGAGGAAGAACACTCCGTAGGCCTTCGGGACCGGGGTTTCACGACACCCCTCCCTGGAGGCTGGGTCAGGCATCTCCACGTAGACGGAGCCATCCGCAACGACCGCCCTGTCGCCCGCGAGTACCCGGTGAACCATCACCTCCAGGACGAGCGTGCCGTCCTGAGCCCGACTATCGGGGGTCCGCGCGTACGACTGCCCCGCCTTTATGTCCACGATGGTGCCCGTGACGACCGCGTCGGCCTGGCGCGCGAGGTCGGCCGGCGTGTCGACCGGCTCGTAGTCGTAGGTCACCTGACGCATACACGCGAGGAAATCGGCGAAGCTCTGGCTCGACGACTCGGGCGCGCCCTCATAGACCTGCGTGCAGCCGGCGAGCACGAGCACAACCGCGAGAGCCAGAACCACTCGGATCGTCATCGGGAGTTGGACGCCTACGCGCTGTGCAATGTTCCCGGCGCCCTGTGTTCCTCAGCTCGCCGACGCCGCGAGCACGAACGGAAACGTGAGCACGAAGATCGCCAGCACGGCGAGCGCGACTGCAACCGCGCCGCGCAGAAGGCGCCAGCGCTCGACGACCGCGATCCCGTAGATCAGGAGCCCGAGCGACCAGAGGACGAAGGCGCCCTCGGCGAGGTCGAAGAGGAGCGGCCCGACCCCGGTGTCGTCGCCCCCCGAGCGGAACGAGTCCGTTCCGTAGACGAGCAGCCTGGCGGGCCACACGAGCAGGAGCCCGAGAATTGTCGGCACGGCTGCGAAGGCAAGGACGTGGCGCGCGCGCCGGTAGGTTCCCTGCGATCCGGCACCCCGCAGCCCGATGTAGAGGAACGCCCCGCCGATCCAGTACGCGAACGCGCCGTAGATCGCCCCGGTCAGGAAGACGAGCACTGCGAGCACGGCGATCGAGTCGTCCACGAGGCTCTCGTCGAGCAGGCGCCCGGTCTCGGGGGCGAGCAGGATGGCAGCGATCCCGGCCAGGATGATGATGGCCAGGATCGGCTCCTCGCGGGCCTCTGCCTCGCGGGGCGAGGGGTCCCGGAGCGCGGCGAACACCGGCCGCGGCGCCTGGCAGACCGCGAGCGTCCGCAGCCACCAGCGCTTCTCGGGGCTCTGCTCGGGAGCGGGCTGCACCTCGGCGTTCACGCAGTCAGGCTAACGGGCTACCTATTGTCGTCGTCGTCCTCAAGCGGCGGAACCTGCGGCCAGGGGTGGCTCATGACCCATCGGTAGCCGACGATCCCCGGGGAAGAGCTAGGCAGCCGCGGCGGTCGAGCTGGGCAGCAGCGCCCGCAGGAACTGCCCCGTGTAGCTCTCCTCGACCTCGGCAACCTGCTCGGGCGTGCCGCTCGCGATCACCTCGCCGCCCGCCTCACCGCCCTCGGGGCCGAGGTCCACGAGCCAGTCCGCCTGCTTGATCACGTCGAGGTTGTGCTCGATCACGAGCACGGTGTTCCCGGCGTCCACCAGCCGCTGCAGGACCTCGAGCAGCTTCTCGATGTCGGCGAAGTGGAGCCCGGTCGTGGGCTCGTCGAGGATGTAGAGCGTCCGCCCGGTCGCCACCTTCGAGAGCTCCGACGAGAGCTTGACGCGCTGCGCCTCGCCGCCTGAGAGCGTCGTCGCAGGCTGGCCGAGCTTGATGTAATCGAGCCCGACGTCGTGCAGCGTCTGCAGGCGCCGCCGGATCTTCGGGATCTTGGCGAAGAAGCCGAGCGCCTCCTCGACCGACATCTCGAGGACGTCGGCGATCGACTTCCCCTTGAAGCGCACCTCCAGCGTCTCGCGGTTGTAGCGCTTGCCGCCGCACGTCTCGCAGGGGACGTAGACGTCGGGGAGGAAGTGCATCTCGATCTTGATCGTCCCGTCGCCCTTGCACGTCTCACAGCGGCCGCCGCGCACGTTGAAGGAGAACCGGCCCGGCTTGTAGCCGCGCACCTTGGCGTCGGGGGTCTGCGAGTAGAGCTCGCGGATGTGGTCGAAGAGCTTCGTGTACGTCGCCGGGTTCGAGCGCGGCGTGCGCCCGATCGGCGACTGGTCGATGTCGATCACCTTGTCGAAGCAGTCGATCCCCTCGACCGCGTCATGGTCGCCGGGCTTGACGCGCATGCGGTGGAGTCGGTTGGCGAGCGCCTTGTAGACGATCTCGTTCACCAGCGTGGACTTGCCGGACCCGGACACGCCCGTGACGGCGACGAACTTCCCCACCGGGAACTCGACGTCGATCCCTTTCAGGTTGTGCATGCGCGCACCGAGCACGCTGAACGCGCCCAGGTCCTGGGTGCGGCGCTCCGGGACGGCGATCTCGCGCGCGCGTGAAAGGTACTGCCCGGTGATCGAGCCCTTGCTCTTCTCGACCTGCTTTGCCGGGCCCTCGGCGACGACGTGCCCGCCGTGCTCGCCGGCTCCGGGGCCCATGTCGACGAGCCAGTTTGCAGCGCGCATCATCTGCTCGTCGTGCTCGACGACGAGCACCGTGTTGCCCAGGTCGCGCAGGCGCTCGAGCGTGCCGATCAGCTTCGAGTTGTCCCGCTGGTGGAGGCCGATGGACGGCTCGTCGAGGATGTAGAGGACGCCGACCAGCTGCGAGCCGATCTGCGTGGCCAGGCGCAGCCGCTGCGCCTCGCCACCCGAGAGCGTCGAGGCAGCCCGGTCGAGCTGCAGGTAGCCGACGCCGACGTTGTCGAGGAACGTCAGCCGCTCGCGGATCTCCTTGATGATCCTGGCGCCGATCAGCTGCTCGGTCTCCGTCAGCTCGAGCCCGTCCAGGAACTCGATCGCGCGCGTCACCGAGAGCTGCGTGAGCTCGTGGATGTTCCTGCCCCCGACCGTGACCGCCAGCACCTCGGGCTTCAGCCGAGCGCCCCCGCAAGCCGGGCAGGGGCGGAAGCTCATGTACTCCTCGATCCGCTCGCGCTGCTGCGAGGAGTCGGTCTCCTTGTAGCGCCGCTCGAGGCTGGTGACGATGCCCTCGAAGGCGAGCATGTAGGCGCGCCGCCGGCCCATACGGTTGCGGTACGTGATGTAGATCTTGTCGCCGTTCGTCCCGAACAGGAACAGGTTCTGCTGCTCCTCGGTCAGATCCTGCCAGGGCTTGTCCACGTCGATCTCGTAGCGCTCGGCGATCGCCTGGATGATCGACTCGTAGTAGCTCGAGCTCCCTACCGACCAGGGGACGAGCGCGCCCTCGGAGATGGAGAGGCTCGGGTCGGGGACGAGGAGGTCGGGGTCGATCTCCTGCTGGGCGCCGAGGCCGGTGCAGCGTGGGCAGGCGCCGTGCGGCGAGTTGAAGGAGAAGACGCGCGGCTGCAGCTCCGGCAGGCCGGCGCCGTGCTCGGGGCAGGCGAAGCGCTCGGAGAACGTGAGCGAGTCCCCGTCGACGACGTCCACCGTCACGAGCCGGTCGGCGAGGTCGAGCGCCGTCTCGATCGAGTCGCTGAGCCGGTGGCGCAGGTCGTCCTTCATCACGAGTCGGTCGACGACGACCTCGATCGTGTGCTTGAGCTTCTTGTCGAGCTCGATCTCGTCGTCGAGATCCCGCTGCTCGCCGTCCACCTTCACGCGCGTGAAGCCCTCGCCGCGGAGCTGCTCGAGGAGATCCTTGTACTCGCCCTTCCGATCGCGCACCACCGGCGCGTTGACCGTGAACTTCGTCCGCTCGGGCAGGCGCAGGACCTGGTCGACGATCGCCTCCACGGACTGCCCGGCGATCGGCCGGCCGCAGACGGGGCAGTGCGGCCTCCCGGCGCGCGCGTACAGGAGCCGCAGGTAGTCGTAGATCTCGGTCACCGTGCCCACGGTCGAGCGCGGGTTTCGGGACGTCGTCTTCTGGTCGATCGAGATCGCCGGCGAGAGCCCGTCGATCGAGTCCACGTCGGGCTTCTCCATCATCTGCAGGAACTGGCGCGCGTAGGAGGACAGCGACTCGACGTAGCGCCGTTGCCCCTCGGCGTAGATCGTGTCGAAGGCGAGCGAGGACTTCCCGGACCCGGAGAGCCCGGTCACGCAGATGAGCGCGTTCCGCGGGAGCCGGACCGTGATGTCCTTGAGGTTGTGCTCGCGAGCGCCGTGAACGACGAGCTCTTCTTGGGCCACCAGTTGAGTCTAGCCCCGCACTCGGATAGAACAGATGTTCGTGTCAAGGATCTCGGCGCCGGGAACATTTGCTCCGCAACAACCGTCTACTGAGCATGAGACGAATCGGCGCACTCCTCGTCGGCCTGACCCTCGCTCTCGCCGGCTGCGGCGGGGCCACGGAGACCAACCCCGGCGGTGGGACGGAGCCCGACGCAGCAGCCAACGAGCGGATGATCGGCGTCTACTCGGCGATCATTCGCCAGCTCATTACCGTGGACCACACGTTCGGCTCGGCGCCCTCGCCCTTTGATCGGGTCTTCGTCCTCGACGGCATCGCTGACGAGGCAGGCGACGGGATGGCGGTTCCGCCCGACACGGTGCAGCCGTTCAGCCCTGAAGTACGGGCCGGAATCATCGAGGAGCTCGGCGATCTCCCGCCGGTGGAGTTCGTGACCGACCCCGACTCGGTCGTGGTCGGCAAGAAGCGGTGCGCTCGCGTCAAGGGGAACGGAGCGCTGATCACGCTGGGCCCCGTCTCCGGCGGGAAGGACAAGGTCACGGTTCCGAGCGACCTGTTCTTCGCGTGCCTCGGCGGGCTGTGGGTGACGTACGTGCTCGAAGCCGAGGACGGGGGCTGGCAGATCGCCGGCACCAAGGGCGGCATCGCAATCTCGTAGCTCCGGGCGCCGTTCGCCTAGCCGCCGGCGCAGGCCATGGCGGCGAAGAGCCAGAGCAGGAGCGTGATCATCCGGGCCAGCAACGGCGGAGCGAAGTACCGCATGCCAAGGGGTCAGGTCTTGCATTCCAGCACGGACATGTCTGATGCGTGATTGCAAGATGACCCCAGGGCGTGGCGCCTCTGGAGCTAGCCGACGACCTTTCGGATCCGGCGGGCGTCCGGGACGTACGGGACCTCGAAGTCGCCCGCGACCAGCGTCCCGTAGCCGAAGAGGCGGCCGAGGATGCCCTGCTCGAGCTCGAGCGCAGGCGCGTGCGCGAGGGCGACCGACGCCGAGCGCCGCCTCGCCACTCCGTAGACGACCGTGAGCCGCTCAGAAGTGAGCAGGAGCCGGGTCCGGTCCCAGCGCAGGACGGCGCGAAACGCGAGCAGCGCGCTGAGCACGAGCAGGCCCGCACCGACAATGCCGGCGATCCAGTACTCCTGGCCGACGAAGACGAGGACGGCGCCCGCCCCGGCGACCGCCAGCGGCCGCAGCAGTGGCTGCACGAGCGCGACGCCGTGCGGGCGCGCGTCGAGGCGCACTTCTTCCACGTGCTCGGCCTCCGGCATGCGGCGCACTTCGGCGCCGACAGGTTAGGCCCTGCGCCAGCGGCCGAAGATCAGGCCGCCGAGCGTGAAGCCCAGCCCGAACGTCCCGACGGCGAACGCGCCCACGGCGAGGGTCTTCCGCCAGGCGGAAAGGCGCTCCCAGCGACCGAGGACCTCCTGCTCCTCGGCCGAGAGCGGCTCGCCACGCCGCTTCTTGCGCTCTGCCGCACCGGCCCGCAGGCCGAGATACATGTCGTCGAAGATCTCCGCAGGTTCGTCGACCATGCTCTCACTATAGTCTCCCCGCCCGATGCCACCCCTGCGCGTGCTGCACGTTTCCGACCTTCATGCGGGAACGCGCGAGGAGCCGGAGGTCGAGGCCGACCTGGTCGAGCTGGTGCAGAGGACCGACCCCGAGGTCGTGCTGGCAACCGGCGATCTCGCCCACCGGAACACGCCCGAGCAGCAGGAGCGGGCGGCGCGCCTGCTTCGGTCCCTCGAGCGGCCGCTGGTCGTCGTTCCGGGCAACCACGACATCCCGCCCTGGCCGCCGGCGCGGCTCCTGCGGCCGTTCGACGAGTTCCTCCGGCAGTGGCCCGAGGTGGAGCCGGTCTACCGCTCGGAGCGGCTCGTCGTCTGCGGGCTGAACTCGGTTCGCCCCTGGCGGCACCAGGGCGGCGGGCTGCGGGGTGAGCAGCTCGAGCGCGCCGCACGCGTCCTCGCGGAAGCGCCTTCGGGAGCGCTGAGGGTCGTCGCGCTCCACCATCACCTGGTCGGCGCGCCCTGGCGGAGCCGCAAGCGACCGGTCTCCCGGCGAGGGACGGTGCTCGGAGCGCTCGTCGACGCGGGCGCCGAGCTGATCGTCTCGGGCCACGTCCACCAGAGCGCGGCGAGCGAACGGCGGGAGTTCGAGGTGGCCGAGGGCCCGGTGCACGGCACGACGGTCGTGACCGCCCCCGGCCTGGGCCAGCCGCGGCCCCGCCGGCGCGGAGAGGCCCGCGGCCTCCATCTCTTCGAGGCGGACGAGCGCGCCCTGCGCGTGCTCACGTACGCGTGGGTCGAGCACGCCTGGGCGCTGATCGCCGACCGGCGCTTCCCACGGGGGACCGAGCCGCTCCTGTGAGCGGCTCGGTCCTCGTGGAATCGGGCTATGGAGCCGTGATCACGGGGCAGACGGTCGCCCCGCTCGTGGTGCAGACGATGCGGCCCTGAATAGCCGGGCTGAGCGGCGTGTTCGCCGCCACGTAGTCGGCGGTCACCTGATCCATGAAGTCCAGCGTGGCCATCCGGCTCGCGAAGTTCGGATAGCCGTCGCCGCCGTTTGCCATGAAGTCGTTCTCGAGGATCGAGTACGACGTCGCGGCCGTGAGGTCGACCGGTGGCCCGGTGCAGCTCCCGTCGGCCGCCTGGCGCACGGCTCCCGTGACGCGGCTCCCGACCGCGGCTGAGATGTCGTACGTGAAGCAGAGGCCGGAGACCTGCGGGAAGCGGCCGTTGGCGCCCGGCATGATCGAGACGCCGTTCTCGAGCATCGTCTTCAGCTCGGCGCCGTTCACCGGCAGGGTGACGACGATGTTCCCGAAGGGCAGGACGCCGAACACCTGTCCGCGGGTGATCGGGAACGGCGGAGGTGTGAACGCCGGGCAGAAGTCGCCCGCAGCGTCCGGGTCCGGGCACGTGAGGTCGGCCCGGAGCCCTCCCGAGTTGGTGATCGCGAAGTCGGCGCCGTACGTCGTCCGCATCGCGTCGGTGACGACGTTGCCGACGAGCGACTCGCAGAGCCGCCCGTCTGCCCGGCCGCAGGAGTCCGAGCGCGGGATCGCCCGCGTGGAGGCCCCGATCTGCGTGCTCATGATCGGCGCGAGCGCCGCGTTGAGCTCGTCGATCTTCGCCTGGATCTGCGGGTCGGGCGTGATGCCGACCGTCCACGGCCTGTGGTAGTCGGCGGTCTTGTAGACGACCCGGCCACGGCTGTCCACGACGATGCGCACCCGCGTGAACCGGATGCCCTTGCCCCGGTTCTCGGTCACGAGCACGCCGTTCGGCCTCGTCGCGTTCACCTGGAAGTCGTTGTGGTCGCCCATGACCACGTTGACGCCCTCGAGCGCGTCGGCGATGTCCACGAGCGGGCCGGTCGGCTCGGTGACCGTTCCGGCGTTCACCCCTTCGTGGCCGAGCGCGACGATGACCTTGATGCCACGGCTCCGCAGCCGATCGGCCTCGGCCTGGACCGTGTCGACCACGCTCACGACTTCGAACGGCCCGAGCCGGCCCGGGAAGAGCAGGCTGGGCGTGTCCTCGGTCGTGAAGCCCACGAGGCCCACCCGGTTCCCGTCGAAGTTGAAGGTCGCCGACGGCGACCACTCCGGCGGGGTCGTCCCGTCGGGGAAGACCACGTTGGCGGAGATGATCGGGAAGTCGGCCAGCGGGATCAGCTCGTTCCGGAGGAACTGCTCGCCGCGGTCGAAGCTGTGGTTCCCGACCGCCTCCGCGTTCCAGCCCATCATGTTCATGATCTCGACGGCAGGCTTGTCCTCGAAGAAGTTCGAGATCGGCGGAGTCGCGCCGCCGAACGAGTCTCCGCCGGTGACGCGAATCGCCCTGCCGGCGGCATCGGCCGCGAAGCCGTCGAACCACGTGTCGAGGAAGGCCGCGCCGCCGATCGCGAACGTCGGGTTGACCGCGCCCGCGCTCGTGACCGTGTCCGCCGTCTCGGCGAGCGGCGTGAGCTGGGCGTGCCAGTCGCTCATGTTCAGGATCGTGATCTCCTTGAGCTTCTTCTCGGAGAGGATCTTGTAGAGGATCGATCCCCGGGCGTTCTGCGGCCCCGGGATGTGCATCAGGTAGGAGATCGTGGGCGCGAGGTCGATCGCGCGGACGTCCTTCGCCGAGCCCTTGGCGATCCCGGGGCCGGCGGCGATGAACGTCGCGTGCATGTTGATGTTGTTCTTGAGGTCGACGAGCTCAGGCAGGTAGCCGTGCTGGCCGAAGAACTGCGACGGAGCGACGAGCTGCCCCGGCGTCTGCGCGTCCGTCTGATACGGCGGGCGGAACACGACGACGACGTCACCCGACCTGCTCGGATGGAGCGCGTTGGTGCCGTCGACGTTCGAGAGCTCCTCCTTCTTCATCACCTTGAGGACGACCTGCTGCTGCCCCGGCAGGTTCGGGTCGTCGAGGTTCTGGAACGCCGCGATGATCTGGTTCCGGACCGCCTCGTAGTTCGCGGCCGGCACCTGCGGCGTGTTCCCGGTCGCGGGATCGCGGCCGGCGAGGTTGATGTAGATCTGCGACGTGCCGCCGGCATGGCACTCCTTGGCAAGGGTGTCGCCCGGAGTCGTCGTGCCGGGATCGTTGGCGGCCTTGCGGCAGTTGCCGCTCTGCTCGCGCTCCTGGAGGCCGAGGTCGACCAGGACCTTGCTGACGTTGACCGCGAACCACTGGGGCGCGAATCCGTGGTCGGACGAGACGAAGGTCCTCGCCGGCTGGGCGATCAGCTCGCGCGCCAGCGCCAGCGTGTTGTCGGCTTCCTCGTATGCCTGTCGGATGTAGCCCTCGCGCACCGCGACCCGGCCGTCCGGGACGTCGTCGTTCGTGATGTCGTCGTAGTACGGGTTCGGCTTGCCGTCGATGTCGGTCTTGGTGACGAGCGCGGTGAACTGGTGCTGGAACTCGTCGGTCGTGGGAGCGCCCACGAGCAGCAGGTCCGGCTTGATGCCGAGGCCGGCTGGTGCCGGGCCGAGGATGTACTCGAGGTAGGCCCAGTGGGCGTCCTTCCACATCAGACCCTGCTCGACGTAGGTGTCCTCGTCGACGATGCCGGCCTCCATCGGGGCGAAGTCGGCCGCCGTGGAGGTCGGGAAGTCGCGGTTCAGCTTCTCCTCGAAGTCGGTAGAGCCGGCGGGGCCGAGCGCGTTGTAGGTCGCGTTCGCGCGCTGCACCGAGGTGAAGTAGAGGCGGAACTTGGACAGGTCGCCGGTGAGGTCGATCAGCTTCGCGTAGAAGCCGGCAGTCCTGCCTGCGAACGTGCCGGTGGCAAGCGTTACCTTGGCGTCGGCCCACTCGCCCTGAGTCAGGTCCGCGACCGCCATGGCGCCGTCCTTGCCGGCGGCGGCCGAGGCGACCAGCACCCGGTCGTAGTTGGCGGTGCCGTCGTCGGTGGAGTCGTAGATGTAGACGTCCCAGACTCCGTTCGCCGGAATCTGCGCGTTGTTGTGAGTGAACGAGGTCTGCTTGGCCTGGCTGAAGGAGGCGGGGACGTTCGTCCAGCCCGCTGCGTCCGCCAGGTCGATGCGCTGGTACTGGACGCCGAACGCGTTCGCGCCCGCCGGCTGGCCGGGCAGGTCGTAGTTGAGGACGATGCCGCGCCCTCCGATGAAGGTGCGAAAGTCGACGACCGGGCCCTGGAGCGCCGGGACGAGGTTCCGCGAGCCGACCCACTCCATGGAGACGACGGTCTTGCCCGCCCGCTCGGCCGCCTGGCCGATGTGGTCGGCCTGGAGGATTCCGGTCGTAGCGAAGCTCGTCGAGTTGTTGAAGTTCCCCTCGCCGACCCGGTGGAACGTGTTGTTCATGGAGCCGTGCTCACCGGGCCAGGTGCCGGTGGAGAGCGTGTACCAGCCGACCCCGGTGTTGGGCGGGAAGCCCTGCTTGAGGCCGTTCTTGCCGGTGATGCCCTGTTTCATTAGGGCGTTCATGGTCGGCATGGCCCCCTGCTTGGCGTACTTCTCGACCAGGTCGGGCCTCATGCCGTCCGAGGCAAAGAAGATGACGGGCGTTCCCGTCGAGCCGCTGGAAGCGCTTCCACCGGTGGTCTGGGCCAATCCGGTCGACACCGAACCGGCCACGAACAGGGTGAACGAAAGTGTCAGGGCGACCAGCAGCGCTGGCCTCAACCGCACCGTGCGTGTCATCGGACTCCTCTCCCGGGGTTAGGACGACGGCATCGAAATTACTCCGTTCCGGGCCGTCTGACAACCGTCCGTTCCCGCGCCGAGCCGATCCGTAGCTTTGTGTGTGAGGGCACCCGGCGCTAGGGTCGAGGACCGAGGCACATGCGCACGACCGACGTGATCGGGAGAGACGCCGAGCTGGAAGCTACGGTGAACTTCCTCGACGCGGTCGCGACCGGGCCGAGCGGGCTCGTGATCGAGGGAGACGCTGGTGCCGGAAAGACGACGCTCTGGCTCGCCACCGTAGAGGAGGCGCGCGAGCGAGGCTACCGGATGCTCGAGACCCGGCCCGCGGAGACGGAGGCTGGGCTGCCGTTCGCGGGTCTGGGCGATCTCGTCGAGAGCACGCTCGAGGAGGTGCTCGACGAGCTGCCGGAGCCGCAGGCCGATGCGCTCCGGGTCGCGCTCCTGCTGGCGCCGCCGGGTGGTGCGCCTCTCGATGAGCGCGCCGTCGCGGTGGCCGTGCTGGGCGTGCTCCGCGAGCTCGCGGGCGCAGGCCCACTCATGGTCGCCGTCGACGACGTCCAGTGGCTCGATCCCCCGTCGGCGAAAGTCCTGTCATTTGCCTGGCGGCGGCTGCGCGAGGAACCGGTCGGGCTCCTGCTCGCGCATCGCCTCGGCACCGACGCCCCGGCCGGGCTCGCCGAAGACGACCGCCTCTCCTCGCTCGCGGTCGGGCCGCTCGCGCTCGGCGCCGTGCACAGGCTGCTCCACGAGCGGCTGGGTCTCGTCCTGCCGCGGCCGGCGCTACGCCGGGTCCACGAGGTCAGCGGCGGCAACCCGTTCTTCTGCCTCGAGCTCGGCCGCGCGCTCCAGGCCCGCGAGGCCGAGCTCTCCCCCGGCGAGCCGCTACCGGTCCCCGACCGCCTGCAGGAGCTCGTTCGCTCCCGGCTCGAGGCACTGCCGCCGGAGAGCCGCGACGTTCTCGCCGCGGCGGCGGCGCTCTCTCAGCCGACGCTCGACCTTCTGGCCGCGGCAGTCTCAGACGGAGCTGACGCCCTACGGCCGGGGCTGGAGGCGCAAGTGGTCGAGCTCGACGGTGACCGCGTCCGCTTCACACACCCGCTGCTCGCTTCGGCCGCGTACCAGGGCCTCGACGCGATCGGGCGCCGCCAGCTCCACCGGCGTCTCGCCGAGCTCGTCCCGGACGCCGACGAACGCGCCCGCCACCTGGCGCTCTCGACGGACGCTCCGGACTCCGACGTCGCGCGCGCGCTCGAGGAGGCGGCGGAGCACGCCCGCGCGCGAGGCGCGACCGCGACGGCGGCGGAGCTCTGCGAACAGGCATGCCGGCTGACGCCGCTCGACGAGCCGGACGCCGCTCACCGCCGGACGGTGGCGGCGGCCCGCTACCACTTCGTCGCAGGCGATACGGCGAGAGCACGCGCCCTGTTGGAGGAGGCGCTTCCTTCGACACGTGGGGGCGACGGTCTCGCCGAAGCGCTGGTCCTCCTCGGCCGGCTGCACCGATACGAGGGGGACCAGCCGCAGGCCGCCGAGCTCTTGCGCCGCGCGCTCGCCGAGACCAGCGCAAGCGACCGCGTGCGCGCGCAGGCGGCGCAGGGCTTGGCCGCGACGCACTTCTTCATGCGCGAGGAGCTCGAGGTCGCGCAGGGGCACGCGGCACTCGCCGCCGAGCTCGCGGCGCGGGCTGGCGCCTTCGCCGTACACGCGGAGTCCCTCGAGGATCAAGGCCACATCGAGACGTTGCTCGGACGTCCAGAGGCGGCTGCCACCTTCCAGGCGGCCCAGGAGCTGCGCGACGTCCCTGCTAAGCAGGATCTCATCGCGTTGCCGAGCTACGCGTGGGACATCCACTTCTGCTGGACCGACGGGCACGAGGACGCGGCCATGCGACTGCGCCAGAGCTACGAGGACGCGGACGCGAGCGGCGACGAGTGGTCGGCTCCGATGATCCTCTCGAATCTCGCGGTGGCGGAGTACTTGCAGAGCCGGTGGCAGGAGGCAGCCCAGATCGCTGAGGAAGGCTTCGAGGCCGCACAGCAGACAGGGCAGCGGGGCTACCAGGCGTTCTCGTTGTCCGTGCGGGCGCTCGCTCGCGCCTCGTTCGGCCTCGAGACCGACGCACGCGCCGATGCGGAGGACGCGCTCGCCCTCGCCGGCGAGCGCGCGATGGGGTCGGCGAGGATCCACGCTCTCTGGGCGCTCGGCTTGCTCGAGCTCTCTCTCGGCCGGCCGGAGGAGACCGCCCGGCTGCTGGCGCCGGAACGGGAGCGGCTGCTCGCGGCCGGAGTCGGCGAGCCGGGGGCGATCCGCTTCGTCCCCGACGAGATCGAGGCGCTCGTGGCGCTGAGTCGGCTCGACGAGGCCGAGGAAGTGCTCGGCTGGCTCGAGGAGCGGGGACGCGCGCTCGACCGCGCCTCCGCACTCGCGGCCGCGGCACGCTGCCGCGGCTTGCTCGCCGCAGCCCGGCGTGACGCCCACGCAGCGATAGCTGCATTCGAGGATGCACTCCACGAGCACGGGCGCGTCACGATCCCCTTCGAAGGGGCGCGGACGCTGCTTGCTCTTGGCTCAACCCAGCGACGCTCGAAGCAGAAGCGCGCCGCACGGGTGTCCCTCGAGGAGGCGCTGACGATCTTCGACGAGCTCGGCGCCGCTCTGTGGGCCGAGAAGGCACGCGCCGAGCTCGCCCAGATCAGCGGGCGCGCTCCTTCGCGGGGAGGACTCACGCCGGCCGAGGAGCGCGTCGCCGCCCTCGTCGCCGAAGGCCGGACGAACAAGGAAGTGGCCGCGGAGCTCTTCGTCGCCGACCGCACGGTCGAGTACCACCTCTCGCACATCTACGCGAAGCTCGGGGTGCGCTCGCGCGCCGAGCTGGCGCGCCGCTTCCCCGCGTAGCCCGGCCGAAACCCTGGGGGTTTCCCCGTTTCAGGCCGGGCGGGGCCGGCCTAGCGTGGACAGCGATACCCGAAAGGAGGCGCGGAGATGAAGATTCTCCTTACTTCGGTCGCTGCCCTGGCGCTCGCCGTCGGGGTCGGAGGATGCGGAGGAAGCGAGACGACGCCCACCGTTGATCAGGGTGCGGCCCCAGGGGCGAAGCCGAAGCCTGCCGTCGAGGAGATCGACGTCGGTGCGGCTCCCACGTCTGTGGCCGTCAGCGACGGTTGGGTCTGGGTCGTCCGTAACCAGGGCGACACGGTCGTACGCCTCGATCCTCAGTCGGGGAAGCTGGTCGGCGAGCCGATCCCTGCCGGGAACGGAGCGTTGAGCGCGACGGCCGAGGGCGGCAGCGTCTGGGTTGCGAACATGTTCGACGACACGGTGACGCGGATCGACTCGCGCTCCGGGCGGGTCGTCGGCAAGCCGATCCCTGTCGGAGACCGCCCCATGGCAATCGCGGCTAGCGAGGGCTCCGTGTGGGTCTTCAACACACTCGGGGGCTCGGTCACCCGTATCGACGCGGCGACGGGCAAGGTGATCTCCACCTCTGAGCGGGTCGTCGGTAGCGCCGCAGGCAACCCGGACTACGCAGGGCTCGCGGTGGCCGATGGCTCGGTCTGGGTCGTCAGCCCGACCGAGGGCACGGTCGTCCGCCTCGACGCCGAATCCAATCGGCCAAAGGGCAAGGCGATCGACGTCGGTGCGGGGCCAACCGGCATCACCATCACAGAGGGCTCGGTCTGGGTCGCCAATCCGGACGCCGGCACCGTCACCCGCCTCGACGCGCGCACGGGGAGATCGTCGGCGAGCCGATTGC
>CAVZJM010000008.1:0-25918 GCA_963775625.1 uncultured Actinomycetes bacterium
AGGAGCGCCCGCAGGCGAGCGCGTGCATGCCGTACGACCAGCTCGTCTCCACCCCGGCCGGCATGGTGCCGATCGGCGAGCTTGTCCTCGGCGAGCAGGTCGGACGGGAGGTCTACGACTCGAACGGCATCACGCAGATCGTGGCGGTCAAGGCGAACGGAGTGAAGCCCGTGTACCGGGTCGCTCTGCGGAACGGGAGCTTCGTCGAGGCGACGGCCGACCATGTCGTCAAGGCGGTTCGCGACCGGCGCTCGGCGCCGGAGTGGCTCCGGGTCGACCAGCTCGAGGCCGGGATGCGCATGCACCTCCATCCGCATCGCGCGAAGGTCGCCGCACCCGTGCTCGTCCCCGCCGGGACCGGGCTGCCCGAGGGCCCCGAGCTCGACGAGGAGCTGCTGACGGACGCCGAGTCCCGCATCAGGGTGGCCGAGGCGGCGCTTGCAGGCTGGCTACAGGCGGACGGATTCGTCGGGCAGTACGAGACCGGCACGAACCGCTCGCTGACGATCGAGTTCCAGGTCGCCGACGACGACGAGTTCGCATGGGTGATGGAGAACCTCGACCTCGCTCTGCCGCACGTCCACCGCCACGTGCGCGACGTCCCGACGATGGACGAGTCGCTCTCCTGTCGGCGCATCCGCCTCTACGGAGAGAATCTGCGCGACTTCGTCGAGGAGTGGGAGCTTCTCGCGCGCGGCACCGAGATTCGCGTCCCGTATCGACTGTGGACGGCACCCCACGACGAGATCGTGGCGTATCTCCGCAGCCTCTTCCAGGCCGATGGCTACGTCACCGTCCGCCGTGAGAACGGTCAGGAGAGCGGTCGGGTCGCCTTCGCGGTGATCGGCGAGCGCTGGACGGAGGACGTCCAGCTGCTCCTGAACGTGCTCGGAATCTACTCGCGGCGGCTCCACAAGTCGGAGAAGCGGGACGATCGCCATGACCTCCACGAGGTCATCATCGGCATCGGCTCCGAGCGCGCCCGCTTCGCCGAGCTTGTCGGCTTCGTTGGCACGAAGAAGCAGCGCAAGCTCCTCGAGTCGCTCACGTTGCGAGGGCTGAAGGCCTGCCCCGACCAGCGCGAGGAGGAGATCGTCTCGATCGAGCGGGTCTCCACGCAGGACGTGTACGACATCCAGACCGAGTCGGGCGAGTTCCTGGCGAACAACATCGCCGTCCACAACTGCTTCATCCTCTCGATCGAGGACTCCATGGAGTCGATCCTCGACTGGATCCGACGCGAGGGGATCATCTTCCGCGGCGGCTCCGGCTCCGGCGTCAACCTCTCGCATCTGCGTTCCTCCAAGGAGCAGCTCTCCAAGGGCGGCTACGCCTCCGGGCCGGTCAGCTTCATGCGCGGCGCGGACGCCTCCGCCGGGACGATCAAGTCGGGCGGCAAGACCCGGCGCGCGGCCAAGATGGTCGTCCTCGATGTCGACCACCCCGACGTCGAGGAGTTCATCTGGTGCAAGGCGCACGAGGAGGAGAAGGCGCGAGTCCTCGAGGCGGCGGGCTACGACATGTCGCTCGACTCGCCCGACTGGGCTTCGATCCAGTACCAGAACGCGAACAACTCCATCCGGGTGAGCGACGCCTTCATGGAAGCGGCCGAGGCGAACGACGACTGGAACCTGACGGCGCGCACCGACGGCTCCGTCATCCAGACCCTGCCGGCGCGCGACCTGCTCCACCAGGCGGCGGACGCGGCCTGGCGCTGCGCCGATCCGGGCGTCCAGTACGACACGACCATCAACGCCTGGCACACGCTCCCGAACACGTCCCGAATCAACGCGTCCAATCCGTGCAGTGAGTACATGTCCATTGACGACAGTGCCTGCAACCTCGCCTCCATCAACCTGATGAAGTTCCGACGCGAGGACGGCGACCTCGACGTCGAGGCCTTCGAGCACACCGTCGACACGGTCTTCCTCGCGCAGGAGATCCTCGTCGGCTATTCGAGCTACCCGACGCCCGAGATCGAGAAGAACGCGAAGGCGTACCGGCAGCTGGGCCTCGGCTACGCGAACCTCGGTGCCTTGCTTATGTCGCGCGGGCTCCCGTACGACTCCGACGAGGGCCGGGCGTTTGCCGCCGCGGTCACCGCGCTCATGACCGGCCGTGCGTACTGCAAGTCGGCCGAGATCGCCGGGCGCATGGGCCCGTTCGCCGGCTATCAGCCGAACGCCGGCGCCATGATCGGCGTCATCGCCAAGCACCGCGCCGCGGTCGGGAACATCGAGCACGCCCACGCCGTGCCCGACGACCTGCTTTCGGCAGCGCGGAAGTCCTGGGACGACGCACTCGACCTGGGCGAGGTCAGCGGGTATCGGAACGCGCAGGCCAGTGTCTTAGCACCAACTGGCACTATCTCTTTCATGATGGATTGCGACACGACGGGGGTCGAGCCGGACTTCTCGCTCGTGAAGATGAAGAAGCTCGTCGGCGGCGGCGACCTCACGATCGTCAACAAGACCGTGCCGATGGCGCTCGACCGGATGGGCTACGCGCCCGAGGAGCGCGACCAGGTCGTGGCCTTCATCGACGACCGCAACACCGTCGTCGGAGCGCCCTACCTGAAGACGGAGCACTACCCGGTCTTCGACTGCGCGATCGGCGAGCGCGCCATCCACCACATGGGCCACGTGAAGATGATGGGCGCCGTCCAGCCCTTCATCTCGGGCGCCATCTCGAAGACCGTCAACCTCCCAGAGGAGACGACCGTCGACGAGGTCTCGCAGCTCCTGCTCGACTCGTGGAAGCTCGGCGTCAAGGCGATCGCCATCTACCGCGACAACTGCAAGGTCGCGCAGCCGCTCTCGAAGAAGTCGGACACGGCCGCGCCGGCGCCCGCGCCGCGGGAGGATCGGCGCCGCCTTCCCGAGGACCGCAACGAGATCGGCCGCAAGTTCCGCGTCGGCGACTACGAGGGCTACATCCACGTCGGCCTCTACGACGACGGCACGCCAGGCGACATCTTCGTGGACATCGCCAAGGAGGGCACGACCCTCGCCGGCCTCATGAACTCGTTCATGATCTCCGTCTCGCTCGGCCTCCAGTACGGCGTCCCGCTCGAGGTCTACGTCTCCAAGTTCGCGCACATGCGCTTCGAGCCGAGCGGCCTCACGAACGACGCGGACATCCGCGCCGCCAAGTCCCTCGTCGACTACATCTTCCGGTGGATGGGCAAGAAGTTCCTCGACACGGACACCCAGCAGGAGCTCGGCATCCTGAGCCCGGAGGTCCGCAAGCGGCTAGCCGCCGCGCAGGACATCCTGGAGAACGGCACCGCCGGCGAGGCGGAGGCAGCGCCGGCACCGCCGCCCGGCCAGACCGCCCTGTTCAACGCCTTCGAGGACGCGGTCGAGTGCGCCAAGTGCGGCGGCCGGATGGTCAGGACCGGGAGCTGCTACACCTGCCGCGACTGCGGCCAGAACACAGGTTGTAGCTAGGTCGGCGCTGTCGCGTTGTTGGCCGCGACGGCGGCCGCCACCCTGATCTGCGGCTCGATTGCGGCGTCGGCGCCGCCTCCCTGCCCTGAGGGGAAGAGCGCCTGGGCGACCTGGATCGTGCTCTCGCAGGTCCGCAGCAGCGACTCGGCGACGCCCGCCGGGAGGAGCGACGCGACCGCACCGGCCGCGCGCTCGTCCGGGACGTCGTAGGCCTCGGCCGAGGGCGCCGCGAAGGGATACGTCCGCCTCAGCGCGGCGACGAACCCGTGGACGAGGTAGGCGTCGTCGAGCATGCCGAGCGTGCCGTAGGAGGCCTCGGGGAGCAGGTCTTCCTCGTCGAAGATGTAGGTGAGGATCGTGCCGGTCGCGAACGCGACGGCTCGGCCGCAGTGCGGATCCTTCGACATGGCGAGCGCTGTCGCGAGCCCATCCGGGACCGTGTGTAGGTACTGCTCGAGCACGGTCGCGAGCTGCTCGACGTCGTCGGCCGGCACGTCGTCGGAGTAGCGACCTAGGGCGTCCGCAAGATCGTCGGCGGTGACCCCTTGCTCGAAGCCGATTCGGAGCAGGCCGATCATGCCCGCTGTCCGAACATCGCCTCTGCCGCCCCCTTGCCGATCTCGGTGGCGACCTTGCCCACGACGTCGCCGAAGGCTGCGCTGAGGCTCTGCTCCGAGGCGCCGGGCTGTGCCTGGACAACGGGCGCGTACGCGTATCCGGCCTGCGGCGGCGGAGACGCTCCCGGGACGTAGAGGTACTGGGTGTGCATGAAGGGACACGTGAAGACCGGCGGGAGGGGGCCGCATGACGGGCAGGTCGGGCCCATGGCGGTCATCGAGACGTAGAAGGGCTGGTGCGGCATGAACCGACCGGAGCAAGTCAGCGCATCGGTGTAGCCGCAGAACGCGCACCGTGCGTAGAGCATGGTCGCCTCCTTCGTGACGGCAGGATCATGCTACTACCGAAGGGCGGCGTCAACAACGCCGCGACGCCCGGCGAAGAGGGTGCGGTTAACCGCACCATCGGACTCGCGCTCCCCGCCCTCCGGAATGCTCGCTGGACGGGCATCGTTCCAGCCTGAGTGAGCACTCACAAGACTAAGTCGCAGGGGAGACAAAGATGACAGACACCATGGCTGATCCCAAGCGCTGGAAGGCGCTTGCCGTTCTCGGGGTCGCGTACCTCATGGTCGTGCTCGACATCGCGATCGTGAACGTGGCGCTCCCTACGATTCAGACCGATCTGGGGTTCTCGACCGAGGATCTCCAGTGGGTCGTCTCCGGGTACGCCCTCACCTTCGGCGGCTTCCTGCTGCTTGGAGGCCGGATGGGCGATCTGCTCGGGCGGCGCAAGGTCTTCATGTTCGGCCTGGCGCTGTTCCTCGTGACGTCGCTTCTGGCAGGGCTCTCGACGTCGTCCGAGATGCTCATCGTCGCGCGGCTGCTGCAGGGCGCCGCTGGCGCGATCCTCTCGCCGTCCGTCTTCTCGATCACGCTCGTGACCTTCGCGGAGGGCGCGGAGCGGAACAAGGCGCTCGGCATCCTCGGCGGCATCGCCGGCTCCGGGGCTGCCATCGGCGTGCTCCTGGGCGGCGTCTTCACCGAGTACGTCGGCTGGCAGTGGATCTTCTTCGTCAACATCCCGATCGCCGCGCTCGCGCTCGCCCTCGTCCCGCGCTACGTGCGCGAGAGCAAGGCGGACGGGCTCACGCGGCACTTCGACGCGATCGGCGCCGTGACCGTGACGGCGAGCCTGATGCTCCTTGTATTCGGCCTGACGCAGGCGAACCGCGTCGGCTGGGCCTCGGCGCAGACGATCCTCGTCTTCACCGCCTCGGCGATCTTGATGGCGTTCTTCCTCTGGAACGAGAACCGCTCGCGCTCGCCGCTCGTCCGCCTCGGCATCTTCCGCAAGCGCACGCTGACCGGCGCAAACCTGGTCGGCTTCGGGCTCGGCACCGTCATCTTCGGGATCTTCTTCCTGCTCTCGCTCTACATGCAGCAGGTGCTGGGCTTCTCGGCGATCGAGGCGGGCCTCGGCTACTTGGCTGTCGCACTGACGGTCATCGTTGCGGCCACGGTCTCGCAGGGGCTCGTCACGCGGCTTGGCGTCAAGCCGGTGCTGGTCGTCGGCATGGCTCTGCTGACCGTCGGAATGGTCTACTTCACGCAGGTCTCGCCGAACGGGTCGTACTGGACCGACCTGTTCCCCGGCTTCCTGATCATCGGCGTCGGCATGGGCTTCTCGTTCGTGCCGATCTCGATCGCTGCGCTCGCGGGCGTGCAGGGGCCGGAGGCCGGGCTCGCGTCCGGGCTCATCAACACGAGCCAGCAGATCGGCGGCGCGCTGGGGCTCGCGCTTCTGACGACCGTCGCGACGACGCACACGACGACCCTGCTCGAAGAGGGTACGCCTCAGGCCGAGGCGCTCACCTCCGGCTTCAGCTGGGGCTTCTGGGTCGCCGCCGGCTTCGCGTTCGTCTCGCTCATCACGACGCTGGTCGTCCTCCGCCAGGAGGATCTGCCGGCCGTCGCCACCGAGCCGGCGACGGCTCCGGCCGGATAGCCGAACCACCCGGAGCTACCCGCTCCTCCCTAGACTCGAGGGCCATGGGCTTCCCGTGGCCCTCGAGCCCTCCCTCCGCCGCGCAGCTCGCGGCGTACGCCGACGCGACCGTGCGGCCCTACTGGCTCGACGCCCTGCCGCCGCGTGAGCCGGAGTCGCGCCTCGAGGGCCCGGCCGAGGCCGATCTTTGCATCGTCGGCGGCGGCTTCACCGGGCTCTGGGCGGCACTCCACGCCAAGGCCGACGATCCCTGCACGCGACGTCGTCGTCCTCGAGGCCGACAGGGTCGGTTCCGGGGCCAGCGGACGCAACGGCGGCTTCGCGCTCGGCTCGCTCACGCACGGGATCGAGAACGGGCTCGCCCGCTTCGCCGAGGAGATGCCGGAGCTCGAGCGCCTCGGGCACGAGAACTTCCAGGGCTTCGTCGCCGACATCGAGCGCCTCGGGATCGACTGCGACCTCGAGCTCGACCGGCGACCTCGCCGTCGCGCTCGAGCCGCACGAGGTCGACTGGCTCGAGGAGAGCGCCGAGCTCTTCGACCGCTACGGCCACGAGCACGAGCTGTTCGACCGCGAGTCGGTCCAGGCCGAGGTAGCTTCTCCGACCTACCTGGCCGGCCTCTGGGACAAGACCGACGCCGCGCTCGTCGACCCGGGGAAGCTGGCCGTCGGCCTGGCGGACGCTGCGCTCGCTGCCGGCGTCCGCCTTCACGAGCGCTCGCCGGCCACGAAGATCGTGGACGACAGCGCCGGCGTGCGCGTCCTCACGCCGGCCGGCCACGTGCGCGCCCGGCGCGTCCTCCTGGCGACCAGCGCCTACCCGCCGCTTCTCCGTGCCATCCGGCGCTACATCGCGCCCGTCTACGACTACGCGCTCATGACGGAGCCGCTCTCGCGGGAGCAGCGCGAGTCGATCGGCTGGAAGCGGCGGCAGGGGATCGGCGATTGCGGCGAACCAGTTCCACTACTACCGCCTGACCTCCGACGAGCGGATCCTCTGGGGCGGCTACGACGCGGTCTACCGCTACGGCGGCCCGGTGCGACCCGAGCTGGACGACGACCTGGAGACGTTCGCCAAGCTCTCCCAGCACTTCTTCACGACCTTCCCGCAGCTCGAGGGTGTGCGCTTCTCGCACCGCTGGGGCGGCGCGATCGACACGTGCAGCCGCTTCTCGGTCTTCTTCGGGACCGCGCCACGGCGGCCGCGTGGCCTATGCGGTCGGGTACACGGGGCTCGGCGTCGTCTCGACCCGCTTCGGCGGCGCGCGTCGGGCTCGACCTGCTCGACGGCCGCGAGACGGAGGCGACGCGCCTGCGTTACGTCCGCTCGAAGCCGGTGCCGTTTCCGCCGGAGCCGCTGCGCTCCGGGGTGATCCAGCTGACGCGCAACCGGCTCGACGCAGCGGATCGGAACGCCGGGCGCCGCGGGCTCTGGCTCCGCACGCTCGACCGCCTCGGCCTAGGCTTCGACAGCTGATGGCCGACGGCTCCTTCGTCAAACGGGTGGCCGAGCTCGAGCTCGAGCCGGCGCCGCTCGACCCGGCGACGATCCTGGAGGGCGCGCCCGAGGTCTCGGAGCTCGTGCTCGCCACCTCGGAGGACGGCCGCGTCGTGCGCGGCGTCTGGCAGATCACGCCCGGCGTCGTGCGGGACGTGGAGGCCGACGAGCTCTTCGTCGTGGTCTCCGGCCGAGCGACGGTGGAGGTGGAGGGCGGGGCGACGCTGGAGCTGGAGCCCGGGGTGGTCGGCGTCCTCCGGGCGGGCGACCGCGCCGTCTGGCGCATCCACGAGACGCTCCGCAAGGTGTTCCAGATCACGGAGCCGGGCTAGCTCTCAGCCTCTTGACTTAGTGACATCCGTATCGTAGGCTCGGCTCTCCGAGAGGAGGCGACACCATGCCGAAGTCGAGTCTCTACCTACTCGGGTTGCTCCTCGTTGTCGTCGTCAGCTTGGCACCGCCTGCGCTGGCGAATCCCGGCTCGGGCGCGAAGACCTACACGCTCGTGAGCGGCAACGGACCGGCACCGGGGCGCGACCCATTCACCAAGTTCTCGCTCGACCAAGGGGCGACCTGGGAGAAGGCGTTCATCGTCCCGAAGTGCGGCGCTCCGGGCCCCTGGGATGAGGCCGCGTGCCTGGCCTGGGCGAACCCGATCCCGGGCACGGAGTGGATCGCGGTCAACCCCGACAAGTCGGGCCCCGCGACATCGCTGTACCGCCGCAAGTTCAAGTTCTCCCCTAGGTGCAGGGAGGCGTCGCTCACCATCGACGTCCATGCCGACAACGACGTCACGCTCTCGCTCAACGGCGTCGTCTTCGGCGCCCAGCCGGCCGGCGCGCTCTTCCCGAACTTCCAGGGCCCACCGGAGCAGTTCTCGACCGACGGGCCGTTCCACAGGAGGTGGAACAAGATCGGCTTCCGGGTGCGCGACTACGGCAACCCGACGGCACTGGACTATTCGGCGACCGTTACCTGCCACCGCTGAGGGACTGCTTCGAAGAAGCTGAAGCATCTTCCATAGCCTGCATCCGGGGGTGCGTTAGGCTGCCCGGCGGATGGAGTTGTACGACTGGCTGCTAGCGCTGCACGTCGTGTCGGCGTTCGCGTGGATCGCCGCCATGGTGCTCTACACCGTCGCCATCGTTGCCGGCAGGCGGCTGGCTGTGCCCAGCGACGTGGTGCGGCTGTTCAGGGTCACGCGCGTGGGCGATCCCCTCGTCGCCGTCGGGATGGTGGGCACGATCGTCTTCGGGATCTGGCTCGCGCTCGACGAATACGAGATCTGGGACGGGTGGATCATCGCTGCCCTGATCCTCTGGATCGTGGGCGCGGCGGTCGGCGGTCAGGTGGGGAAGGTCTACAACGGCGCGCGCGACCGCGCGAAGGCGCTTGTAGGCGAGGGTCGCGACGCTCCGAGCCCGGAGCTGAGCGCAATGCTGCGCTCGCCGCGCGGCCTCTTCTTCCACGTGCTCGGGACCCTGATCGTCCTTGCCCTGCTCATCGTGATGATCTACAAGCCGGGCGCCTAGTGCCCCTCCAGGCAATACACACCTGCTTCTGCCCCGCGATCACGCGGCGCCTGAGCCCGCCCGCGCCCTTACCAAGGCCTGTGGCCTTGGCTGCGGACGAGTGCGGACTCATGCTTGGTGCTCGCGACGCAGAAGGTAGCCAGCATTACCTGAAGGGGCACTAGCCGATGTTCGCCGCGCTCCGTCCCGACAGCTGGAACTTCCCGCTCCTGCTCCATGTCCTCGGCGCGTCGATCCTCGTTGGCGGGTTGATCGTCGCGCTCGCCTCCCAGGCGGTGGGCTGGGCCCGGGAGACGGCCGCCGGGGCGCTCCAGCTCGCTCGGCTCGGGTTCTTCTCGCTCCTCTGCGTTTCCGTCCCCGGCTGGATCCTCATGCGCGTGGGCGCGCAGTGGGTCTACTCCGAAGAGGGTTGGGACGATGTCGACTCGGAGCCGGCCTGGCTCGGGATCGGCTGGATCACGAGCGAAGCAGGCGGCCTACTGATTCTCGTCGCGACGATCCTGGCAGGCCTCGGCGCCCGCCGCCTGCGCCAGAACGGGGCGACCGCGAGCACCCTCGTCCGGATCGCCACCGTCCTGACCGCGCTCGCGCTGATCGCCTACGTCGTGACCGTGTGGGCGATGGCCGGAAAGCCGGACTAGGGCCGCGGGGGGACGAGGACGTTCGTTCGTGCTGCGGGCGCCTGCGAGGTGCTTGGGCTGAGTTGGGCGAGACTCGCCGTATGCGGGGGCTGATCGTGGCTTGCTTCGTGGGAGCGCGTCCGTTCCTGACTGCCGAAGGGCATCTCCGGCGCGGTGCAGCGAGGGCGGGCGCGCTGTCGATCAGACGTCGGCGATCGCCTATGGCGACGAGCACCGATGAGGGACTCGTGTACGCGTACCGCGACGGCTGATCGACAGCCGGACAACGTGGCGCTGCGGCAGCGTACGAGCTCCAGGTGCCGCTCTTCTACTACTTAGGGACGAGGCCGGCAGGTACGGCCGTTCTACCCCTGCTACGTGGATGCGGACGCCGGCCGCGCAGGGCGTCGTGGTCTCCTTCGGGAGGTGATCGGCCCCCTCGACGAGCAGGAGCGTCGCCTCGAGGAGCCGCTCGAACGGCGGTACGTGGTCCGCGAGGTGCGCGACCGAGTGCACCAGAGCCGTTTCGTCGGCGTCGTCCTGCCGGCGTACGAGACCGCTGCGCGATGTGCCGCTTGAAGGAGCTCGCCTGCTCGATGCCGCTCACATCGTGGGCGACCTCGAGGAGCGCGGGACGCGGTGGTGGCGAACGGTCTGAGCCTCTGCTCGATCACCATCGCGCTCGACGAGGACTCGTCGGTGTTCGCCCGACTACGAGGTGCGTGTGTCCGGGAGGCTGCTCGACGACGACGACGGGCCGATGCTCGAGCTGCTCAAGGGCTTCCACCGGCACGCGCTCCACGTCCCGCGCCGGACGGCGCTCGGCCCGATCGAGAGCGGCTGGCCGAACGTATGACGCGGAGGGTGACCGGGCGCCGCACGATCGACGAGGTGCTCGCCGACGCGCGCCGTGACCTGCGCCGGGTTACACCCGCCGAAGCGCACGGGGCGGCTCAGGAAGGCGCCGTGCTCGTCGATCTCCGCTCGGAGGACGAGCGGCGCCGTCAGGGCGTGCTCGTGCCGGGAGCGCTGCATCACCCGCTCTCGGTCGTCCACTGGCGGCTCGATCCCGCCGTTCCGACGAGCAATCCAAAGCTGCCGCTGGACGCGCACGTGATCCTCCTCTGCCGCGAGGGCTACTCGTCGAGCTTGGCCGCCGCGCTCCTGCGTGCCATCGGCTTTCCCAACGCGACCGACGTGATCGGCGGCGTCGACGCCTGGCGGCGGGCCGGCCTTCCCGTCCAGCCCTATCCGGGCGCCGGCTGACGGACGCGCAGACGCGCGACGGTCGCCGCCGCGAGCAGGAACATGACGAGGTCGCTCGCCAGGCACCACTGGCAGAAGGCGCCGATGGCGACGATCTGCACGACGACGAGGTAGGCGCTGAAGACGAGGCCGCCGAGCGCGAGGGCGGCGCCGACCAGCCGTGCGACCTCGCCGGCGAAGAACGCGGTGGCCAGGATCGCGAGGTACCCGAGGAGGCCGAGGACCGGGACGGGCAGGCCGAGGATCTCCGCGTACTCCGAGCTCTGCACCGTCTCGCATCCGCCTGTGGAGCAGGCGATGGTCGCGTCTGCGTACTTCGCATACGTCAGGTACGCGGCAATTCCGGCGCCGGCGAGCCCCAGCAACGCGACGGCGATGCGGAGCCCGCGATCGCTCACTCGTCGAGCAGCTCGTCGATGGCCGCGCGGAACTCCTCCGGGCCGAGCGAGCTGATCTCGAGCGGGACGAGCTCGCCGACCGTCTCGCCCAGCAGGAACGTGGGCGTCGCAGTCACCCCGTCGCCTCGCGCGGCGGCCGCAGCGTCCTCGACGGCGGCCGTCACCTCGGCCGAGTCGCCCGCCTCGAGCATGCGGTCGACGTCCAGGCCGGGGACTGCGGCGCCGACCGCGCGCAGGAAGTCCTCGGTCACCCAGCCGCCGTTCTCGGGCCCCTGGTTCGCGTAGACGAGATCGACCACGTTCCACAGCTTCTCCTGCTCCCCGGCGGCGAGGGCTGCACGCAACGCCTGCTCGGACTCCGGGCCGATGAACGCCAGTCCGCGAAACTCGATTCGCAGGCGCCCGTCGCGGACGTAGTCGGCCACGAGCTCGGGGAAGGTCTCGCGCGACCACTGCGCGCAGAACGGGCATTGGAGGTCGGCGTACTCGACGAGCGTGACCGGGGCGTCGTCCTCGCCGAGGGCGGTTCCGCGCTGGGGAATCCCCTCGAGCAGCGCCTCCGACGTCGGGCCCTCCTCCGACCGCAATGTCGGCTCCGCCGCCGCCGTCGCGAGCGCTCAGCAGGCTCGCGCCGACCAGGACGGCCGCGACGGCCGCTGCTGCGACGACGACGACGAGCACGCGGTTGACGGCTGAGCACGGGCGTCGTCCTGCTTGCACGGGCCGGGGCGCAACCGGGACGCGCCGCCGCGGCTTCTTCCTCTTGGCCACGGGCTCAGTGTGCCCCCGGCCCTTCCGTTGCGCGTCGGTCCCGAGCCGCAGATCGCGTGCGGGAAGCCCGCAACTAGAATCGAGGCGTGGGAAGGAGCTTGCCAGTGCTCGGGCAGATCGTCGCCGGCGGCGCCGAGCACGCGATCGCGCGGCTCGACGCGCTCGGCGCGGAGACCGACGTCACCCGGCTGCCGTACACCCTTCGCGTGCTGCTCGAGAACGTGCTTCGCGCGGAGGCTCTCGGCCACGGGAGCGCCGAGGAGGTGCAGGCAGTCGCGGGCTGGGACGCGCAGGCCGAGCCGAGCCACGAGATCTCGTTCCGTCCCGCCCGGGTCCTCCTGCAGGACTTCACGGGCGTGCCGGCGATCGTCGACCTCGCCGCGATGCGGGAGGCGATGGTGGCGCTGGGCGGCGATGCGGCCGCGATCAACCCGCAGATCCCCGCCGAGCTCGTCATCGACCACTCCGTCCAGGTGGACGAGTTCGGCTCCCGCACGGCCATCTTCCGGAACACCGAGCGCGAGTTCGAGCGGAATCGCGAGCGCTACGCCTTCCTCCGCTGGGGGCAGAGCGCCTTCGACAACTTCAGCGTCGTGCCGCCCAACACCGGGATCGTCCACCAGGTGAACCTCGAGTACCTGGCCCGCGTCGTCGAGACCCGAGAGGAGGGCGGGCGCCCGTTTGCGTTCCCGGACACGCTGATCGGCACCGACTCCCACACGACGATGGTCAACGGGCTGGGCGTGCTCGGCTGGGGCGTCGGGGGAATCGAGGCGGAGGCCGTGCTCCTCGGCGAGCCCGTCTCCATGCTCGTTCCGCAGGTGGTCGGCTTCCGGCTCAGCGGGAAGCTTCCCGAGGGAGCGACCGCTACCGACCTCGTCCTCGCCGTCACGCAGATCCTCCGGAACCTCGGCGTGGTCGGGAAGTTCGTGGAGTACTTCGGCCGCGGCCTGGTCGGGCTCCCGCTCGCGGATCGCGCCACCATCGGGAACATGTCGCCGGAGTACGGCGCGACGTGCGGGTTCTTCCCCGTCGACGAGGAGACCCTCCGCTACCTGCGGCTCACGGGACGCAGCGACGGGCACGTCGAGCTCGTGGAGGCGTACTGCCGCGCGCAGGGTCTCTTCCACGACCCCGACGCGACGCCCGAGTACTCCCAGGTCGTCGAGCTCGACCTCGGCGACGTCGAGCCGAGCCTCGCCGGGCCTCGCCGGCCGCAGGACCGCGTGCCGCTGACGGAGGCGAAGGCGTCGTTCCTCGGCTCGCTCTCGAGCTTCGGCGTCCCTTACCGAAACGGCTCCGAGGACAAGGCCATCGCCGACTCGTTCCCGGCGAGCGACCCACCCGACTTCACGGAGCCGGGGCATGCCCCGGTCCCCGACGACGAGCCGGCGGCGCCCGTCTCGGTCGGCGCGGAGCCCGAGCCCGCCGCCTCCGTCCCGGTCTCGATGGGCGACGAGTCGTTCGAGCTCGAGCACGGCTCCGTCGTCATCGCCGCGATCACGAGCTGCACGAACACGTCGAACCCGTCGGTGATGGTCGCCGCAGGGCTCCTGGCGAAGAACGCCGTCGAGCGCGGCCTCGCGCGCAAGCCGTGGGTGAAGTCGAGCCTCGCGCCCGGCTCCAAGGTCGTCACGGAGTACTACGACAAGGCGGGCCTGACGCCGTTCCTGGAAGCGCTCGGCTTCCACACGGTCGGCTACGGCTGCACGACCTGCATCGGCAACTCGGGCCCGCTTCCCGCGGAGATCTCGCAGGCGATCGACGAGGGGGAGCTCGTCGTCTGCTCCGTGCTCTCGGGCAACCGCAACTTCGAGGCGCGGATCCACCCGGAGGTGAAGGCGAACTACCTCGCGTCCCCGCCGCTCGTTGTCGCCTACGCGATGGCCGGGCGCATCGACCTCGACCTGACCACCGAGCCGATCGGCCGCGGCCCCGCCGGTGACGAGGTCTTCCTCAGCGACCTCTGGCCGAGCGCCGAGGAGGTTCGCGACACGATCGCCGGATCGGTCTCCGAGGAGATGTACCGCCGGACCTATGCCGACGTCTTCACCGGCGACGAGCACTGGGCCGCCCTGCCCGTCCCCGAGGGCGACCTCTTCGCCTGGGATCCCGACTCGACCTACGTGCGCCTGCCTCCGTACTTCGACGGGATGGCGGCGGAGCCGGGCACGGTCGAGGACGTTGCCGGCGCGCGCTGCCTCGTCATGGTGGGCGACAGCGTCACGACCGACCACATCTCGCCCGCGGGCTCGATCAAGCCGGAGAGCCCGGCCGGCCGCTACCTGCTCGAGCACGGCGTCGAGCGCAGGGACTTCAACTCCTACGGCTCCCGACGCGGGAACCACGAGGTGATGGTGCGTGGCACGTTCGCCAACGTCCGGCTGCGCAACCTGCTGGTTCCCGGAAGCGAGGGGACCTGGACGATCCATCTGCCGGACGGCGAGGAGACGACCATCTTCGAGGTGGCCGAGCGGTACCGCGCCGAGGGCGTGCCGACCGTCGTGCTCGCCGGCAAGGAGTACGGCTCGGGCTCGTCACGCGACTGGGCGGCGAAGGGGCCGAACCTCCTCGGCGTCCGGGCGGCGATCGCCGAGAGCTACGAGCGCATCCACCGCTCGAACCTGATCGGGATGGGCATCGTGCCGCTCCAGTACCCGGACGGCGAGAACGCGGAGTCGCTCGGCCTCACCGGCCGCGAGACGTTCGCCGTCGAGGGGCTCGCGAACGGAGAGGCCAGGGAGGCGCAGGTGACCGCGACGCCGGACGGCGGCGGCGCGCCCGTCGTCTTCACGGCGCGCGTGCGCCTCGAGACGCCGCGCGAGCGCGACTACCTGCGCCACGGCGGCATCCTGCTCTACGCGCTGCGCAAGCTCGCCGCGTCGGGCTAGCTAGGGCCCGAAGCCTCCCTCGAGCGGGCAACGTCTGCGGGAAACCCGCATCGGGAGCGGGGTGGTTCCCTGATGGTGCGGGCGGGCATTTCTCCGATCCTCGTCGTAGACACCGAAGCCCGGAGGGATCCGAGATGAAGACCATCGCCATTGCTGTGCTCGTCGCGCTCCTCAGCCTGGCGGCACTTGTCGGGACGACCACCGCGGTCGTGTCCGCGGACGTCGCGCAGAAGGCGAAGGACGACGCCGAGGCGGCCACGAAGACCGCCGGCGGCCACGCCGCCCACGCCGCTCCCGCCGCCAGCCCCGCAGGGGCGACGGCGAGCGGCCTCGTCAGCTATGCCGGCCAGACGGCCGAGAACGCCGAGGAGCTCCTGGCGGCCCACGAGCCCTTCCCCGCCGAGCTGCCCGCTCTCCTGGAGGGCGACGTGGTCGACGTCGATCTCACCCTGAAGGACGTCGTCGTCGAGATCGCCCCCGGCGTCGAGTACAGCGCCTGGGGCTTCGAAGGCGGTGCCCCCGGCCCTCCGATCCATGTCCGCGAAGGCCAGCAGGTGCGTATCACGCTCACGAACGGCGGCGCGATCCCGCATTCGATCGACTTTCACGCCGCCCGAATCGCGCCCGACAAGGCGTTCCGCGACGTCGATCCCGGCGAGTCGATCACCTACACCTTCGAGGCGACCGACCCGGGCGTCTTCATGTACCACTGCGGGACGAAGCCGGTGCTCGCCCACATCGCCAACGGGATGTACGGCGCCATCGTCGTGGAGCCCGCCGAGAAGCCGCTGCCTCAGGCCGACCGCGAGTACGTCCTCGTCTCGAGCGAGTGGTACCTGAACGGACCGGGAATCGAGGAGCCGGCGACCTACGATGCGCTGAAGGCTCACACGGTCATGCCGGACTGGGTGACCTGGAACGGGTATGCCGGCCAGTACGTGGCCCATCCTCTCCCGGCCGACCCCGGCGAGACCGTCCGCTTCTGGGTGGTCGCGGCGGGCCCAAGCCTGGACACCGACTTTCACGTCGTCGGCACGATCCTCGACCGGGCCTGGGTCAACCAGGACATGACCGAGTTCCAGACCGGCGTCCAGACGGTCGGCGTTCCCGCCGGCGGCGGCGCCGTCTTCGACGTCAAGATCGACGAGCCCGGCCTCTACCCGTTCCTCTCGCACTCGTTCGCGAGCGTGGACATGGGCCAGGTCGGGCTGCTGAAGGTCGGGAACCCGAAGGGATCCGCGAGCCACTAGGGACTCAGACGAATCAGCTCCGACCACCACGGGGCGGCCGCGCGAAAGGATTCTCCGGCGCGGCCGCCCCGCTGCTGGTTGGCCGGGCTCGTGCCTGGGAGTACAATCGTTGCGGCCGTCCAGCCCGTGAAGACACACCGGTTCCCCAGGTCTCGTCCAGGCTGCAGCCGGCGCGCGGTGAGCCGGCTGCTGATCGTGCTGGCCGCGGCCGGCGCGCTGGTCGCGCTCTCTGCCTGCGGTGGCAACGACGGAGAATCGGCGGACGGGGAGGCCGGAGCCACAGTTGCTGCCGGGGGAGAGCCGATCTCCCTGCGTTCCTGCGACGAGAGTGGAGACTGCTCTGAGCTTCCGCCGGGTTGCGAGGAAGACCCCGCGTGCCTCGCCCAAAACTGCCTGGAGAGCGGGGGCTGCGTTCCCACCTCGGGGCATCGTCCGTTTGCCTGGGGAAAGCCCGGCGACTTCCGGCTCTGCTTCGACCTCGAGGTCCGCCGCAGCTCGGATGAGCCAGTGGGAGAATCGACGCCGGTGGTTACGGGTTCATCGGAGAGCGAGACAACTGTGGGCCCCATCTCGAGCATCGAGTGTGAGGGGTCGTCCTATCCGCTCGACGGCCTCGATCTCTCCGAGATAGAAGACCAGTTCGAGGTTGCCGAAGACGGTCAGCTCGTGTGGTTCCAGGAGGATTCGTCGCTACGCGTCGCGTTCACCGACGGGGCGTTCACGGTGAGCGAGCAGCCCTGACCGCGGACTCGTCCGGTCCGAGCGAGGTCGAGAGCGGCAAGGGAGATCGCGCCGGGCGCATCAAGAGCGCGCTCCGGCATCCACTGGCCATCACGGCGTTGGGCGCGCTTGCCGCGAGCCTGCTCATCCCGGCATTCACGAACCAGTGGCAGGACCGGCAGAAGGAGCGCGATCTCAAGACGGAGCTGGCGACCAGCCTGGATGAGCTGACGACCCGGGCGGTGATCGCCGCTCGTGTCGTCATCGATCGCCGCTTCCGTGAGGCGCAGACGACGGACGCGCGGGAGGATGAGCTCGAGGCGGCCTCTCGGGAAGAGCGCGCGCAGGCGGCGAAGGCCTATCGGCTCGCCGCGGAGAGGGAGCGGGACGCCGCGGCCGCGACGAACATCCAGCTCTTCTCCGATTGGCTAGTAACTCGCTCGGTCGTTCGATCCAAGCTAACGGCGTACTTCCCTGATGAGGATCTCGCCGCCGCTTGGGAGGACTACGCTGACCACGTCACCCACTATCTCCGGCTCGGCTCCAGCGCAAGCACCGCGGAGCTGAAGGGAGCCTACGTCGACCTCCTCGCGCAGTTCCTCGGCGAGGATCCTGCGGCTTGGGGTGCTCTCGTCGCCGACCCCAGACTGCTCGCCGAGGAGGAGTACCTGGACTATGTCAGGGCCGATGCGGTCCTCTCGGATCGACTCCTCAGGGCGAAGAACGACATCGTCCGAAGCGTGCTCGACTCGGACGTCGCCGGCTACAGCACCGACACGGGCGAGCTGCTCCAGGACCTCACGCCCTTCTACGGCTGACCCCGCGCGGCGCCGTCAGTCTTCGCGGCGCCTGACGACCTTCAGGCCCCACGCCCGGCCGCTGGCGAAGAGCTCATCAGGATCGACCTCGTCGAGCCAGCCGAGGAAGTGGCGTTCCGGGTCATCGTCGGTCGAGCCGTAGACGGCCGGGCGCTCCGGCGCCTCCTCCTCCGCCTCGCCGCGCTCGGCCCGCTCCAGGTCGGCGAACCGCTCCTCGGCGGCGGGGCCCTCCGCGTAGCCCTTGCCCACGCCGTAACTCTACGCCTGCGGGGCCTGGCGGGACCACTCCGTCAGCGAGTACCAGTACGTGTCGGCCAGGGCGGCGGCGACCCGCGGATCGGTGTGGTTGGGGTTGAACACGTTGTGCTCGAGGTCCGCGCAGAGCGCCACGGCCTCCAGCGGGATGTCGGGGAGGTTGACGATCACCTCCGCGGGCAGGCGCGCCTCGCCGAGGGTGTAGTGCTTGAAGTGGAGATCGGGCGCGACCTCGAGGAGGACGGGCCAGTCAGGACAGCTCCGCGTGGTGGCGCTCATGGGCCAATCCTTGGCCCATGAGCTGGGGAGGGTGTGTGAGGGAACCGGGAGGTTCCTTCACTGCCTCGAAGAAGGGGGCACGTGGGGGAAACATGGGTTTCCCCCACGGGAGCGAGCCGGAGGCGAGCGACGCTCATGGAACTCCGATTCGCGCTTCGGCACCGGAGGCCTTCTCCACGAGCTCCGCGAGTGCGCGGATGAAGGCCGGGTCGGCGTTCGGCGACTCGATGCGGTCGAGCTCGAGGCCCAGCTCGGCGGCTCTCGCGCGGGCCGCGACGTCGAGGTCCCAGAGGATCTCGAGGTGGTCGGAGACGAAGCCGACCGGGGCGACCAGGACCTTGCGGATGCCACGTCCGTGGAGCGTCTCGAGCTCGACGAGGATGTCGGGGCCGAGCCAGGGCTCCCCGGTCCGGCTCTCGCTCTGGAACGCGAACGACCAGCTGGAGGTCCCCGCGCGCTCGGCGACGAGGCGCGAGGTCTCGAGCAGCTGGTCGCGGTACGGGTCGCCCTCGGCGAGGATCCGCTCCGGGAGGCTGTGAGCCGTGAAGACGACATGAGCGTCCGTGCCGTGCACCCGCTCGGCCACGAGCGCGACGTACGGCTCGTGGTCGTGCCAGCTCTCGACGAAGGCCAGCTCGGCCCTGCCGTCGAGCCCCTGCTCGAGCCGGTCGCGGTACCCGCCGATCGAGATGCGCGAGTAGTGCGGCGCCAGCACGAGCCCGACGAGCCGCTCGGCTCCGTCTCCGAGCGCGCGCTCGACAGCCTCCGGGATCCACGGGCGCCAGTGCTTCATGCCCACGTAGACGGGAAGGCCGGTCGCCTCCTCGAGGGCGGCCCGCTGCGCCTCCGTGATCCGGTTCAGCGGCGAGGTGCCCCCGATGCGGCGGTAGCGCTCGGTCAGCTCGTCCACGGCCTCCTGCCGAACCGGCCGGCCGCCGCGGATGTCGGAGAAGTACGCGGGGATGTCCTCGAGGCGCTCGGGGCTCCCGTAGGCCATGAGGATGACCGCCGTCCGTGTGTCGCCGGCGGTCAAGCGGTGACTTCGACGGAGGTGCGCTCGCGCACGAGCTCGACGAGCCGGCCGAGATCGGCCGGATCGGTGTCCGGGAGGACGCCATGGCCGAGGTTGAAGATGTGCCCGCGCCGGCCCGCGACGGCGTCCAGGATGCGGACCGTCGAGGCCTCGACGCGTTCCCAGGGGCCCAGGAGAACGGCGGGGTCGAGGTTGCCCTGCACGCCGCGCCCGGAGCCGAGGGACTCCCAGCAGCGGTCGATCGGGACGCGCCAGTCGAGGCCGATGACGTCGCCGCCCGCCGTCTTCATCTCGCGGAGGAGGTGCGTCGTCCCCGTGCCGAAATGGATCGTGGGCACGTCCACGCCGCCGAGGATGCGGGCCGAGTAGGGGGCGACGAACTCGCGGTAGTCGGCCTCCGACAGCGTGCCCACCCAGGAGTCGAAGAGCTGGATGACGTCGGCGCCCGCGCGCACCTTGGCCTGCAGATAGGCGGTGAAGGTGTCCGTGAGCTTGTCCATCAGGGCGTGCCACACCTCTGGGGCGCCGTACATGCACGTCTTCGTCCTCACGAAGTCCCGCGTCGGCTTGCCCTCGACGAGGTAGCCGGCGACGGTGAAAGGCCCTCCGGCGAAGCCGACCACAGCCTGGTCTTCGCCGAGCTCATCGCGGACAAGCCGGACCGCCTCCAGCACGAAGGGCACAGCCTCCTCGGGATCGGGCACCCTGAGCCGCTCGACGTCGGCGAGGTCGGCGATCGGCTCGGCGACGACAGGGCCGACGCCGTCGACGAGGTCGACGTCGACTCCCATGCCGATGACCGGGAGCATGATGTCGGCGAACATCACCGCCGCGTCCACGCCGTGGCGCCGGACCGGCTGCAGCGTCACCTCGGCGCAGAGCTCCGGCTGCCGGCAGACCTCGAAGAGGCCGTGACGCTCGCGGATCTCGCGGTACTCGGGCAGCGACCGGCCGGCCTGGCGCATGAACCAGACCGGCGTGCGCTCGACGTGCTCGCGCCTGGAGGCGCGGACGAGAAGAGGATCGGCCACGGCCCCTAAATCTAGCGATGCCTGACCGGCGACTGGCGGGGGCTAGTCGCCGATGATCAAGGCGACGTGCGCGCCCTGGAGCTCGCGCGGTCGCATGCCGTCCAGCGGCACGACGCGGCGAACGTCGACGTCCTTGGCCAGCCGGCGAGCCTCACGCTCGAAGCCAGGCCGGTACATGACGAGCGAGCGCGGATAGTCGGTGCGCGCGGCGTTCCCCGTGCCGGCGAGCAGATAGTGCTTCCTGCGAACCTTGTCGGCCGTCTCGGAGGCAGCTCCGCTGATGCCGTTTCCGTTCAGCACCAGCACGGACGTCTCTCCGCGGGGGAGCAGCGGCTTGGCATCCGAGCTCTCCGGCGTGGACTTCGTGGGGATCCCCTGCGCCTCGAGCTGGCGCTCCACGGCCACCCGGGCGACCGTCGTCGGGTCGGTTGCCTTGCTGACCTCGTCCGAGAAGAACTTGCCGAAGAGCCAGATGCCGACGATCAGGAGGATCAGGAGCTCGACGGTGGCCACCGACGCGGCGATGAACGCGGCGGAGCGCCAGGGCGGGGTAGCGGGAAGGTCTGCGCGATTCTCCACGGGCCGGTCTAGTTCGCTCCGCGGCGGCCCACTCCTTCCGAGCTTTTCACATGCTCCCACGCCGCCGCGATCCCGTCCTCGAACGACGTCTCCGCCGCGAAGCCGAGCTCGCGCTCGGCGAGGCCGGCGTCGAGGACGCTTCGCTGCAGCTCGCCGAGCCGCGGGGGATCGAACACGGGCTCGACGTCCACGCCGGAAGCACTGCGGCAGACGTCGAAGAGCTCGAGCACGGAGGTGGCGACGCCGGTCCCGATGTTGAAGACGCCGGCCGGCCGCTCCAGCGCGGCCACGGTCACCGCGGCGACGTCGCCCGCGTAGACGTAGTCGCGCTGCTGCGTCCCGTCGCCGAAGATGTGCGGCGCCTCGCCACGCGCCAGGAGACCCAGGAAGATGGCGACGACGCCCGCCTCGCCGTGCGGATCCTGACGGGGCCCGAACACGTTGCCGTAGCGGAGCGCCGTGTGCCGGCTTCCGTACAGGCGGTTGTACGTGGCGAGGTACTCCTCCCCGGCGAGCTTCGACGTCCCGTACTGGGAGAGCGGCTCGCGGGGCGCCGCCTCCGTGGCCGGCTCGGCGCACTCCCCGTAGATGGCGCCGCCGGTCGAGGCGAAGACGATGCGAGTCCCGTGCTCCCGAGCGGCTTCCAGCAGCCGGATCGTGCCGAGCACGTTTACCTCTCCGTCGAAGTCCGGGCGCGCGACGGACACGCGCACGTCGGCCTGTGCCGCCAGGTGCAGGCACGCCTCCGGCCGCGCCTCTCCGAACACCTCCTCGACAGCGCTCCGGTCGCGGATGTCGGCGACGACCAGCTCGGCGCCGGGGTTGACGTTCTCCGGCTTGCCGTGGGAGAGGTCGTCGAGGACGACGACCTCGTCGCCACGGGCGACCAGGGCATCGACGACGTGCGAGCCGATGAAGCCCGCGCCTCCTGTGACCATCGCCCGCACGCGCGTATCCTACGGCGCTCGCATGTTTGTGACCTTCGAAGGCGTCGACGGCTCCGGGAAGTCGACACAGGCGCAGCTGCTGGCGGAGCGGCTCCGGTCCGAGGGTCGGGAGGTCGTGCTCACCCGAGAGCCCGGCGGCACCGGGGCGGGCGAGCAGATCCGCGAGATCCTGCTCCACGGCGACGGCCTGGCTCCCTGGGCCGAGGCGTCCCTCTTCGCCGCGGCGCGCGCCCAGCTCGTCGACGAGGTGATCCGGCCGGCGCTCGCCCGCACTGCCGACGTCGTCTGCGACCGCTACCTCGACTCGTCGCTGGCCTACCAGGGGCTGGCCCGCGGCCTGGGCGTCGAGCGCGTCCTCGAGCTCAATCTCCTGGCCACGGGCGGGCTCCTGCCCGACAGGACGTTCCTCATCCTCCTGCCGCCGGCCGAGGCCGCGGCGCGGCGCGGTGGAGAGGCCGACCGCATCGAAAGGGAGGGGGCCGCCTTCGCCGAGGAGGTCGATCGCGCCTACCGTGAGATCGCCCGGGTCTTCGCCCAGCGGGTCGCTGTGGTAGACGGGACGCTCAACCCCGAAGATATCGCCGAGATCGTCCGTGGACAGCTTCGAGACCTTCCCTGAGCAGGACGAGGCCAAGCGCCTCCTGCGCGCCGCCCTCGCCGAGGGGCCCGCGCACGCGTACCTCTTCCACGGCCCCCGCGGCGTCGGCAAGCGGCGGGCAGCGCTCGCCTTCGCCGCGGAGCTCCTGAAGGATCCCGACCGGGTGGGCCGGGGCGTCCATCCCGACCTCTACCTGCTCGAGCCGCTCGGCGACCAGATCAGGATCGACCCGATCCGCGACCTTCGCCGCGACCTGCACATGCGCCCCTTCGAGGCCGACCGGCGCGTCTATCTGGTCCTGCGGGCGCATCTCATGAACGAGGACGCGGCCGACGCGCTCCTGAAGGACCTCGAGGAGCCGCCTCCCTACGCCGTGATCGTGCTGGTGGCGGACGAGCTCGGCCTGC
Organism: uncultured Actinomycetes bacterium; assembly: GCA_963775625.1. Taxonomy (GTDB): domain Bacteria; phylum Actinomycetota; class Thermoleophilia; order Gaiellales; family Gaiellaceae; genus JAIBJN01. Next base: position 22,908 of record CAVZJM010000008.1, read on the forward strand.
TGCCGCCGACGGTCAGGTCGCGTTGCCAGCTCGTGCCGTTCCGCAGGCTGTCGCAGCGCGCGATCAAGGCCTTCCTCTCCTCGCGCGGGCTGCAAGGGGAGCCGCTCGACGCGCTCGCCCGGGTCGCCGCGGGGCGGCTGGACCGCGCCGAGCGGCTGCTCGATCCCGATGCCGAGGAGCGCCGCGACGGCCTCATCGAGCTGGCGCGCTCCGTCTATCTCGACCCGGCCTTCGATCCGGGGAACGCGTCCCGCGCCGTCACCGACCTCGCCCAGAAGCGCGCAGGGCGCGCCCGGGCGGAAGCCGAGCAGGAGCCGCTGCCGTCCGAGACTCCGCGCGAGACCGAGCAGCGCGCCCGGCGTGCCGGCCGGGGCGCGGAGCGCGAGGAGGTCCTGGACGCTCTCGACCTCCTCACGGGCTGGTACCGCGACCTGCTGGTCGTGACCGCCGGTGCCGAGAGCGCCGTCCTGAACTCCGACAAGCTCGCCCAGCTCTCCGCCGACGGCCTGCCGGAGCGAGGCCCCGGGGCCGAGCGGGCGGCCGCCACGGTGCGCGACGTCTGGCGCTCCTTCGAGTTCAACGTCCAGCCGGGGCTTGCGCTCGAGGCGCTGTTCGTCCGTCTTCGACGGGAGCTGGGAGGCACACTTTCCTCATGACGATCGCGGTCGGCGTGGTGTTGTCGCCCGGCGGGAAGGTCTATTCCTTCGATCCCGGCGGGCTCGAGCTTTCGTGGAACGAGAAGGTGATCTGCCAGACCTCGCGCGGGCAGGAGCTGGGACGGGTCGTCAAGGGCAATCACGAGCTCGACGGCGAGCCCGGCGCCCCGTTGAGATCCGTCGTTCGCCGGGCGACGGAGGTCGACCACGAGACCGCCGACGCGAACCGTGAGGAAGGCAGGCGGGCGATGCGCGTCTTCAGGGAGGTCGTGAAGGCCCAGGGCGTCGAGCTGAAGCCCGTCGCCGCCGAGCTGACCTTCGACGGCTCGCGGCTCGTCTTCTCCTACGAGGCCGAGCGCCGTCCGGACCAGAGCAAGCTCCAGGCGGCCCTGCGGGAGCGGCTTCACCGCCGGGTGGAGCTGCGCTCGGTCGGGCCGCGCGAGTGTGCCCGGCTCTGTGGCGACCACGGGCTCTGCGGCGGGGGCCAGTGCTCCCGCCGCTACCCCACGCACGAGCAGCCGATCACGCTGCGCATGGCCAAGGATCAGGACCTCCCCATGAGCTCCGGGCGGATCACCGGGCTGTGCGGGCGCCTGCGCTGCTGCCTCGCCTTCGAGCATCCGCTCTACAAGAGCTTCCGGGACCGGGCTCCGCGTGTGGGCAGGCGTGTGCTCACACCCCACGGCGAGGGCCTGGTCACCGGGTACAGCGTCCTGGACGACACGTGCACCGTCGAGCTGGAGGAGGGTGCGGCCGGCCTCGACGTCCTCATCGACGAGTGCCGCGAGGTCGCGGCATGAGCGCCGGGCAGGATGGTCTCGAGGCGAGGCTCGAGGAGTACCGGAGGCTGCGCGGCGACCTCGAGCGAGTGATCCTCCCTCTCGCCACGTCGGTCGACGGGCGCCGCTTCACCTTCCAGGCCTCGCTGCACGGCCTGGCCTTCCAGTCCGGCGGTTACGTCGTGCTCGAGGACGGGGGTGAGACTCGGCTCGGCCAGGTGATCACGCTCGAGTCGGCGAGCCGGGAAGGTCCGGAGCTCGCGGTCGGCCTTGGCGAGGACGTCTCGGCCCACAGCCGGGTCCTCCTCCACTACGCGCAGGGCGAGGGAGTGGTGCTCGAGGGCGACGGTGCGCCGTTCCACGACGCCACCGCGCGCCCGGCCGCGCCGGAGGAGGTCGCTGCCTGGCTGGAGCGCACGCGACCGCCGCGGGCGAGCCTCGAGGTAGGCGAGCTCGTGCTCGCGTCGGGCGTCCGCTTCGCGCTCGACGCGGGCGGCTTCGACCGGCACACGTTCCTCTGCGGCCAGTCCGGGTCGGGGAAGACCTACTCGCTCGGCCTCGTCCTCGAGCGCCTCCTGCTCGAGACCGACCTGCGGATCGTGATTCTCGACCCCAACTCGGACTTCGTCCGTCTCGGGAACGTGCGCGACGGAGCCCACGAGGGGCTCGCCTCCCGCTACGAAGGCGTGGCCGGCGCGGTCTCGGTGCGGACGCGCGGGGGCGGGAGCGAGCCGCTGCAGCTGGCCTTCCCCGAGCTCGACCCGGCGGCCCAGGCAGCCGTGCTCCGGCTCGACCCGATCGCCGACCGCGAGGAGTACTCAGCGCTCACCGCCGCGCTCGAGGAGTGGAATCCGTCGACGCTGGTGGAGCTCGCAGCCTCGGGCGGCGAGAGCGGGCGCCGGCTCGTCGGCAGGGCCAAGAACCTCGGCGTGCTCGATTGGGACGTCTGGTCGCGCGGCGCTACCGAGGGCTCCATCCTGCGGGAGGCGACCGACCCGGACGTCCGCTGTCTCGTCGTCGACCTCGGCTCGCTCGGCACGCCCCAGGAGCAGGCTCTCGTAGCCGAGGCCGTCCTCGGGCGGCTCTGGGAGCGGCGCGCCGACCGCTCGCCGGTGCTGATCGTGATCGACGAGGCCCACAACGTCTGCCCGGCCGAATCGGACGACCTGCTGACCGCGCTCGCCACGGAGCACGCCGTTCGCATCGCCGGCGAGGGCAGGAAGTTCGGGCTCTACCTGCTCGTCTCGACGCAGCGGCCGCAGAAGGTGCACGAGAACGTGCTCAGCCAATGCGACAATCTGCTTCTCATGCGCATGAACTCGTCGGCCGACCTCGGCTTCGTCGGCGACGTCTTCTCGTTCGTGCCCCAGAGCCTGCTCGGGCGGGCGACGACCTTCCGCCAGGGCGAGGCGCTCGCCGCCGGGAAGATCTCGCCGCACCCTGCCTTGCTTCGCTTCGGCGCGCGCGTTAGCGAAGAGGGCGGGAGCGACGTCCCGGCCGACTGGGCGGCGGAGCGCGGCTAGCGACCGGACACGCCGGGCCGCCGCGGTGCGGCAGCCCGGCGTGTCTTCGACTA
>CAVZJM010000009.1:0-145751 GCA_963775625.1 uncultured Actinomycetes bacterium
GCCCTCCAGGCTCCCGTCAGGCCGGGGCGTAGCTTCGATCCTCGACCAGGTACGCAACGAGCAGCGCCAGCGGGAAGAAGACCAGGCTGAAGAGGAAGTAGAGGAAGAAGCTGTGCCCCTTCCGGGCGGCAACGCGGGCCGGCCAGAACGCGATGGCTATCCAGACGACCACGAACAAGATGGTCCAAAGCCAGTACATCTATGCCTCCGTCGATTTGGTGTGTCTCGGTGGGTCGGTCACGGACACTGCAGGGCATCCGTCAGCTGCTGCACCCCGTCGGCCGCCTCGCCTGCGCGCGCCTGGGCGTCCTCGCCGCCGGACGCGGCCAGCGACTCCAGGCTGGATGCGAGGTCTTCGGCGGCGGAGGCAGCCTCGTCGGCCCCGGCCTCGGTCAACGCTGTTGCGCTGTTTGCGAGAGCTGCCGCGGTGGATCCGATGGCTGCAAGGGCGTCCTGGCCGGCCTCGGTCCCGCTGGCGGAGATCTCCGTGAGGTCCGCCGAGAGGTCCGACAGCTCGGGACAGAGCTGCGCCTGGGCCTCCTGGAGGTTCTCGATTCCCTCGCCGAGCGTGCGCGTTCCGGTATCGGTGGCGCCGGTCGCGGCCTCGGTCGTTGCGCTGTCGTCGTCGTCGGAGGCGCAGCCGAGGGCGAGACCAGGACGACGACGGCAACAACGAGGGCTGCTCCGAAGCGGCGGGTCACGATGCGGTTCGAACTCACTGTCTGCCTCCTTGGCTGCCGCGAGGGGCCGGACGAGCCGCCCGCCCGAAGGAGGGCGGCTCGCCGGCGACACGGCTCGGTTACTGGGCGTCCAGGTCGTCCTGATCCTCGAGCTCGGCGACCTCGATCTCGACCTCGAGCGCCTTGGCGATGCGCCCGTGGCGGACGCGACGCGGGCAGTGCCGACGATCGGCGCGACCGCGGCGAGGACGCCGCGGATCCGCTCGGGGTCGATGCCCAGCTCGCGCTGCCGCTCCGAGGTTGAGCAGGTACGAGACAGGCGGGGCATCGACCGCGACGAGCGCAGCGATGCGAACGAGCATGAGCGCCTCCGGATCGAGGCTCGACGCCTCGACCGAGTCCGCGGTCATGCTCGCGAGCAGGTCGAGGACCGGGGTGTCGGTGGTCGGATCAGCCATGGTGCTCTCCTTTCGTTCGACGTTGGTTCCGGGGACGGGCGGGTCGATTGGGCTGGATGCGCGCCCAGTATGTGGGCGGGCCCGCCCCGCTTCCTCATACGGATCGCATGAAATAGGCGTCCTCCGGAACGACGATCCACGCTCCAGCACCCTACCGACTGTCCTAGGATTGCCGCTTCCGTGGCTGTGGCCGACGTTCCTTTCGACCTCGCAGAGGCCAAGCTCGCTGCCCCGTTGCCGCGGCCCGGCACCGTGGCGAAGGCGGACTGTCATCGCCCGGCTGAGCGCTGCGAGCACGTCTTTCGCGACCGTGGTCGCGCCCGCCGGGTACGGCAAGACGACCCTGCTCGCGCGTTGGGCCGAGACCGACCCTCGTCCGTTCGCCTGGGTCGCGCTGGACGGGCGAGATGACGACGCGGTCGTGTTCCTGCGGTACATCGCGGCGGCGATGCACCGGCTCGAGCCCGTCTCGGCCCGACGTCTTCGATGCGTTGTCCGGGCCAGGCGGATCCACCTGGTCGACACGGGTCCCCCGTGTCGGCGGCGCAATCGCCGCACGCGAGCGCCCGCTGGTGCTGGCGCTCGACGATCTGCACGCTGTCGCCAATCCGGCCTGTCTGGACGTGCTCGCCGAGCTTTCCCGGTACGTCCCGGCCGGCTCGCAGATCGCGGTCGCAAGCAGGGAAGAGCCGGCCCTGCCCCTCGGCCGCTGGCGGGCGCAGGGCTCCGTGGACGAGATCGGCGTCGAAGACCTCCGGCTGGACGAGCAGGAAGCCGGGATGCTGCTTGCAGAGGCGGGCGTCGAGCTCGACGCCGGCGAGGTCTCCGAGCTGACCGAGCGGACGGAAGGATGGCCTGCCGGCTTGTACCTGGCGGCGCTGTCGATGCGGGCCGGGGCTGCAAGCTCGCTGACTGCCGAGGGCTTTACCGGCGGCGACCGGTTCGTATCCGAGTACTTCCGCCTCGAGCTCCTCTCTCGGCTACCGGAGGCGGAAGCGCAGTTCCTCAAGCACACGTCGATTCTGGAACGGATGTGCGGCGGTCTCTGCGACGCCGTGCTCGAGACGACGGGGTCGGCGCACACGCTCGAGACGCTCGACGCGCGCAAACGGCTTCGTCGTGCCTCTCGACCGGACGGGCGAGTGGTACCGCTACCACCACCTCTTCGGCCAGCTCCTCAGGAACGAGCTCGAGCGGTCCGAGCCCGAGGCGGTGCCTGACGCTCAACGCTCGTGCGCTGGCCTGGTGCGTTGCCAACGACCTGCCCGAGGAGGCGGTCGGCTACGGGCAGGCAGCGGGCGAGACGGACGCCGTCGCCGGCTTGATCGACGCCCTGAGTCCGCCGCTCTACTACGACGGCCGCTTGCAGACCGCGGAGGAGTGGCTCGGGTGGTTCGGCGAAGACCAGCTTGTGCACTATCCCGCGCTTGCCGTCTACGGAGCCTGGTGGCGTGCGCTGACGGGGCGAGCCGAGGAGGCTGAGCGCTGGCTCGCCCTCGCCGACGGGGCGACCTCGAAGATCCCGCTCTCGGATGGCAGCGCCACGATCGAGCCGTGGGTCGCCACGCTGCGCGCACACATGATGCTGAACGGTGTCGAGCAGGCGCTCGCCGACGCCGATCTGGCGCTGGATCAGCTCTCGCCGAACAGTTTTTGGATCCCTACCGCACTCCTCGGCCGAGGAGTTGCGCACGCCCTGCTCGGCGAAACCGATCGTGCAGTGGTGGCGCTTCAGGCAACCGTCGAGCGAGGGCTGGCCACCGGCAGCGTCGAAGAGGTCTTCCTGGCGCACGCGCAGCTCGCGCTCCTCGCGGCCAAGGACGGATCCTGGGGCGAGGCAGGGCAACGCGCACGGGCGGCAGAAGCGCTCGTCGAGGAGTCGGGCCTCGGCGACTACTCGACGAGCGCGATCGCGCACGTCGCATCGGCGCGGGTCGCGCTCCACGAGGCGAGGCCGCAAGATGCCCGCGCGGCGCTGGTACGTGCCCACCGCCTGCGGCCCATGCTCGACCACAGCATTCCCTGGGAAACCGTCGGCGTCGGGCTCGAGCTCACGCGCGTCCATCTCGCGCTCGGCGAGGCGGCCGCCGCCCGCACGACGCTCAGAGAGACCGAGGACGTGCTCGAGCTCCGGCCCGACCTGGGCTCGCTCGTCGAGGACGCGCGCGAGCTTCGCGACCGCCTCGCGGCGACCTCCGGGTCGGCCGGTGCCTGGGCGATGAGCCTGACGGGCGCCGAGCTCCGGCTGCTTCCCTATCTCGCCACCCACCTCACGGTTCCGGAGATCGCGACCCGGCTCTTCATCTCGCGCAACACCGTCAAGACCGAGGCGGTCTCGATCTACCGCAAGCTCGATGCCTCGTCGCGCAGCCAGGCGATCGAGCGCGCCGTCGAAGTCGGGCTCCTGGACGGCTCGATCTACCCGCCGCCGGCAAATCTCACCCAGGAAGGATGACGCGCAGGGAGTCCGCACCGTGTCCCATGTGAACCGGTGGGGATGGAGTACCAAGAGCACCTCCGTCGGCTCGCGCTACACGACAACGCGTTCGTCGGCTCGCTGACGGCGGAGGAGACGCCGACGGCGTCAGCCCTCGACGAGAGGACACTGGCGCTCGTTCGCGTCGCAGCCACCATTGCCCTCGATGCGGCGTCCGCTTCCTTCCAGCACGCCGTCGCGCAGGCCCTCGCAGCCGGAGCGACGAGGGACGAGATCGTCGCCACCCTCGAGGCCGTGACCCCGGTGACAGGCACCTCACGCGTCGTTGCGTCCGCCCCGAAGATCGCGCTCGCGCTCGGCTACGACGTCGAGGAAGCGCTAGAGGAACTCGACCCGTGAGCAGCGAATTCATCCAATCGGTATGACGAAGGACGCCGCATCCGCGCCCATTGTTCCTGACGCGATGAATACTGGGGAATCGCGACGAGTCGAGCTGATCCTGCCGATGCGAACGGTGCTGTTGGTCGCTGCGACTCTCGGTGTGCTCGCGGCGTTCGCAGTGATCGGTGAGACCTTCCTGGTCGTGTTCATCGGGATCTTCCTGGCGCTCGTGTTCGAGTTCCCCCTGCGGTACCTGATGTCGAAGACGAAGATGTCGCGCGGGGCGGGGGCGGCAGTGCTGGTGCTCGGCGCGTTCGCGCTGGTCTTGCTGATCGGACTGCTGTTCCTGGTGCCGCTCGTCGGCTCGGTTCGGGACTTCCTTCAGGATCTTCCGGCGCTGGTCGAGAAGCTACGCGCTTCCGACGAGCTCTCGGGGCTGGGCGACAGCGGAGCCGCCGAGAACGTGCAGGCGGGCGCGGAGAAGGTCTCGGCGTCCGTGCCGGACGCGATCGCCGGCGTGATCGGCATCGCGGGCGACTTCTTCTCCGGCTTCCTCGTCACCTTCACGATCATCTTCATCTGCATGTTCCTGCTCAGCGACATCGCGAACCTGAAGCGGGCGTTGGGGAGCGTGCTCATGCCGGGTGAGGACGAGCGTTGGCTGGCCGTCTGGGAGCGCGTGACGACCGTGATCTCGCGCTGGGCGATCGGCGTCGTCGTGATCGCCGTGATCGCCGGGACCGTGCAGGGGCTCACGGCGTGGCTGCTCGGGTCGAGCTATGCCCTCGGGCTGGCCGTCATCGCAGGGCTGCTCGACATGATCCCGAACATCGGCGCCATCCTCGCCGGGTTCATCCTCGTGCCGGTGCTCTGGGCCGAGGAAGGGATCACCGCGGCGATCATCATGCTCGTCGTGCTGCTCGTCTACCAGCAGATCGAGAACAACGTGGTGACGCCGAAGGTCCAGGGCGTCGCCGTCAACCTCTCGGCGTTCTTCATCATCGTCGCCGTCACCCTGTTCGGTGCGCTGCTGGGGGTCCTCGGTGCGCTCACCGCAGTTCCGCTCGCGGCGGTCATCCAGATCTTCGTGCAGGAGCTGACGAAAGCCCGCCGGGAGAAGGTCGCGGCGGCCCACACGGCGCTGGAAGCTGCCCCGAAGCCTGGATAGCCGACATCGCGGCCGTCGCGGCGGACCGGCGGATGGCCGCCGAGCAGTCGCTACGGCTCGATGTTCTGGTTCAGCCGGAAGAAGTTCGTCGGGTCGTATGCGCGCTTCAGCTCGACCAAGCGCGCGTACTGCCGGTCGCCGTAGGCCTGGCGCACCCGCTCGGCCCCCTCGTCGCCCAGGAAGTTGACGTAGACGCGCCCGCCCGCATGCGGCTGCAGGGCGGAGAAGAAGTCGCGCGCCCAGGCGACATGCCGCTCGCCCTCGGGGTCGTCCTCGGTCCAGACCGCGTTGATGGCCACGTTGTGGGCGGCGTCGCGCTGGCTGAACGCGGTCTCGTCCTCTCCCGCGCGGGCGAGGGCGCCCCCGAGCTGGAGGACGATGCAGTACGACTTCGGCGAGGTGGTCGCCGAGGCCTGTTCGACGAGCGTGTCGATCGCGCGTCTGTGAGCGGCGGTAGCTCGACCGACTTCCAGTAGCGGTGCCAGCCGTGCGGGACGAACGGGTCGAACATCGACTGCAGCGCGGTGTAGAGCTTCGGCTCGAGCAGGTCGGCGATCGGGTCGCCGAACTCCTTCAGCGGCCGCACGACCTCGACCCCGTCCTCGGGCGCGCCGGCGTAGCAGGCCCCGACCATCACGATCGGCTTGCCGTGCACGTCCTCGGGCAGGAAGGGGAGCGGCGGGGCGACGCTCAGCTCGAAGATCGTCGTCAACTCGTCGGGCGCTGTGGCGATGAACTCGCGGTAGAAGCGGAGCACCTTGCGGGCGTCTTCGAAGGGATGGAAGATCGGCCCCGCGAGCACGATCGGGCCCACCGGGTGAAGCCGGTACTCGAACGAGGTCACGACCCCGAAGTTCCCGCCGCCGCCGCGGATTCCCCAGAAGAGGTCCGGGTTCTCATCCCCGCTCGCGCAGAGGAGCTCGCCCTCCGCCGTCACCAGGTCGACCGAGAGGAGGTTGTCGACCGTCGCGCCGTGCTTTCGCATGAGCCAGCCGAGGCCGCCGCCGAGGGTGAGGCCCGCGATGCCGGTGTGGGTGACGATCCCGCCCACCGTCGCCAGGCCGTGAAGCTGCGCCTCGCGGTCGAGCTCGCCCCAGAGCACGCCGGCCTCGGCCCTGACGGTGCGCGCCGCCGGATCGACTCTGATCCCCTTCATCGGGGAAAGGTCGATCACGAGGCCGTCGTCGCAGAGCGCATGACCACCGACGCCGTGGCCGCCGGCGCGCACCGCCACCAGGAGGCCACGCTCGCGCGCGAAGCGAACCGCCGCGGCGACGTCGGCGACTCCCGTGCAGCGAGCGACGAAGGCGGGGCGGCGGTCAATCGCACCGTTCCAGATCGCGCGCGCGGCGTCGTAGCCTTCGTCGTCGGGATCGATCACCGGGCCGCGGATAGCGTCGCGCAGACGCTCGAGGTCGGTGGTCGCCTCCGCCAGGGTTGTCGTCTCGGTAGTCATGTCGCCACGCTACGCGGGTGTCCCGCCACGGACTAGACCGAGTTTCGGACCAAGTGGTTCGAATTCCGAACCTGTCCCGGATTCGGGGCTAGCATTCCCGGAGGTGCGGAGCTACGCGCAGTACTGCCCGATCGCCAAGGCGAGCGAGGTCCTGGGCGACCGCTGGACGCTCCTGATCGTGCGCGAGATGCTGGGCGGCGCGAGCGGGTTCAACGAGCTCCACCGAGGCCTGCCGGGGATCTCGCGCTCGGTCCTCTCCGATCGGCTGCGTTCGCTCGAACGGGCCGAGATCGTCGACCGCCGCACCGGCCCGAAGGGGAGGACGCTGGACTATCACCTGACGCTCGCCGGCCGCGACCTGGAGGCGGTCGTCCAGGCGATCGGGGAGTGGGGCGCGACCTGGTCGTTCACCGATCCCCGCCCCGAGGAGCTCGACCCCGACCTCTTGATCGTCTGGATGGCCCGCCACGTCGACCGCGAGCAGCTGCCTCCGGGGCGCACGGTGGTCAAGTTCGACTTCCGCGAGCCGGCGAGGCGCTACTGGATGGTGTTGGAGCCGTCCGAGGTCTCGGTCTGCCTCCAGCACCCCGGGTTCGACGTCGACCTCGAGGTCACGGTCGACACCGCGACCCTCTACCGCGTCTACCTGGGGCGAGCCGAGCTGGCCGACGCGCTCCGGGCCGGCGAGCTGACCATGAGCGGCCCGAGGGCGCTTCAGCGCGGGTTCGGACGCTGGTTCGCCTGGAGCGCGTTCGCACCCGCCAGCCGGCGGGCCGACGAGCGCCGCAGTGCAGCGTCACGACTCGCGGGCCCCCAGAGGGTGCGGGTCGAACAGCCGCTGCCGAGGGGAGCGCCGTCTGCGAAGCCCGAATGAGGGTGTGAGGAGCGACGTTTCCGCGGCGGGCGGACCCCACCGGGGAATGGTGTCGCAGGAGCTGGGGAGCCTCCCCACACCGTCCACGCGACATCTCGCTTAACCGAATCGATGGAGGCGGCGGGAATCGAACCCGCGTCCGAAGTCGCACCGTGAAGAGCCTCTCCAAGCTCAGCCTGCCCTTAGATTTCGCCCGGCGGCCGGTGGGCTGGCATACCTACCGACGGGCTAGCCGATCCTGAGATGTCCCGCCTCCGGCGATCAGCGCTCCTTCGGCGGCGAGCCCGTTTTCTGACGCCGGGTTTCCGATCCACGGGCCGAGACCGGAGCCGACGCGCTACCTAATTAGGCAGCGAGCGCGAGTTCGTTCTTGTTCGCACTTGCTTTGTTCCCGGTTGTTTTACGAGGCCGACCGGGGACCTCGGCTTGCAGCTCTTCCGGAGAACCGACCCCGTCGAAACCGGATCGCCCCCAGAGCCTGAAAGTATAGCCTCGCCTTGGCGCATCCCCGGCTGACCCAGGCGCTCGTCCTGCGCATCGACGCGGTCTCGAACGCCGCGCTGGCCGTCTTCCTGCTGGCGGCCACCTGGGACTCGCTGTATGAGTTCTTCGGGCTCCCCCTCGCCGAGCCGCCCATCTACGCGCAGCTCCTGGGCGCGGCGCTCGTCGCGTTCGCGATCGTGGAGTGGAAGGCGGCGGACACACCGGCTCAGCCGGCTGTGACGCTCGCCGCCGCGGTCGGGAGCGCGATCGCCGCCGGCGTCCTCGTCGTCTGGCTGCTCGTTGCCGACACGGGCCTGGACACGCACGGGCTCGTGGCGCTCTGGTCCGTGGCGGCGTTCCTCGCCGCCGCGGCGCTCGTTCACACGGTCGTACTCAGTCGCGGCCGCGGGACCTAGAACCCGAGCCGGAACGAAGCCTTGTGCCGTCGCGGCACCCTGGGCGGCGCGCTGCGGCGTCCTCGGGTACGCCCGTAGCCTCCGGCTACGAACGCGCCCTGCGTCCTTGCATCGCACTCACCCAGAACGCCGCGCCGACGAAGCGTCATTCCGGCTCGGGTTCTTGAGCGCGCGCTCCATCTGCCGCTTCGCGTCGCGGTCGGCGATCGTGCGGCGCTTGTCGCGCACGTCCTTGCCGCGGGCAAGCGCGAGCTCGACCTTCGCCCGCCCGTTCTTCCAGTAGAGCCGCGTCGGGACGAGCGTGAGCCCCTTCTCCTGCACCTTCCCCACGAGCTGGTCGATCTCGCGCCTGTGGAGGAGCAGCTTGCGGTCGCGGTCGGGGTCGTGGTTCGCCGCGTTTCCCTGCGTGTACTCGGGGATGTGCAGGCCGACGAGATAGAGCTCGCCGTCGCGGACGTCGCCGAAGGCGCGCTGGAGCGTCGCCTTCCCGTCGCGGAGCGACTTGACCTCCGTCCCGGTCAAGGCGAGGCCGGCCTCGTAGCGGTCGAGGAGGTGGTACTCGTGCCGGGCGCGCCGGTTGTCGGCGATCAGCTTGGTCCCTGCGCTCACGGTCTGCATTGGACCAAAAAAATTCGCCGAGCCGGGTTCGCTTTCGTCCAGCTCCCCGGCGAACGTTCCGCTTCCGCGTAGCGCCTACCGGTGAACCTTCGTCCTACTCGCGCCCCGTGCTCGGCGCAAGAGGCAACCTAAAGGGACGGGTCACTCCGCGCAAGCGCCTCCGCGAACGTTTCTCTGCAAAGAGCGAGAAAAAAAGTTTCAGGCCTGCGCGAGGGCGAGCTCGACCTTGCCCTCCCAGCGCTTGAGCTCTGCGACCGTGACCTCGATCGAGTCCCCGAGGCGGTATGCGGAGCCGCTGCGGCGACCGACGAGGGCGGTGCCGAGCGGTGAGAGCTCGAAGTAGTCGCCGGGCAGGCGGCGGGCGGGCAGGTAGCCCTCGAAGACGCCGCCGAAGCTGACGAAGAGGCCGGAGCCGATGGCGCCCACGACCTCGCCCTCGAAGGTCGCGTCCCAGCCCTCCTCGAAGAGACGGCGCTCGAGGAGCCAGGCAAGACAGAGATCGTCGGCGCGGTATTCGACCTCGGCGGCGGCGCGCTCGCGGCCCGACGTCCACTCGCCGAGCTCGGCGAGGTCGTCGGGGAGCTCGACGTCGAGCACGCCGAGCTCCCGCAGGAGCGCCCGGTGCACCACAAGGTCGGGGTAGCGCCGGATCGGCGACGTGAAATGGCAGTAGGCCCGGCTCGCCAGGCCGGAGTGGCCAAGGTTCCTGGGGTCGTAGCGCGCCTGCTTGAGCGCACGGAGCACGAGCGCCGGAAACGCCTCCCCCCCACGTCCGGACTGCTCGACATGGCGGGTGACCATCTCGCTCACGCGCGCGGCGAGCTGGGCGGCCTCCGCAGGTGAGAGGTGATCGGGCGACGCAGGGGTCGGGATCTCGAGGTCCGCGAGCTTGGCGATGAGCAGCTCGACGGACTGCGGGTCGGGCCGCTCGTGGACCCGGTAGAGGGCGTCGCGGCCGCGCCCTGCGAGCAGCTCGGCAACCGCCTCGTTCGCCGCGATCATCAGCTCCTCCACGAGCATGTGCGCGAGCGGCTCGGCCTCGACCCAGGCGCGCTCGACGCCGCCCTCGCCGTCGAAGGCAAACTCGACCTCCCGGCCCTCGACCCTGAGCGCGCCGCGCGCGAACCGGCGATCGCGCAGGGCGCGGGAGACGCGCTCCGCGAGCCGCAGCGCCTCCGTCACCTCGTCGTCGGCCCGCTCGTCCCCCGCGAGGATCGCCTGCGCGTGACCGTACGTGAGCCGTTCCCTACTGCGAATGAGGCTGCGGTAGAAGCGCGGCTGCCCGGGCTCGAGCGCGGCGTCGAACGGGATCTCGACCGTGACGCAGCGGCGATCCTCGTGCGGCCGCAGGCTGCACAGGCCGTCCGAGAGCTCGGGCGGCAGCATGGGAGCGACGCGACCGGGGACGTAGACCGAGTTGCCGCGCTCGGCGGCGTCGCGGTCGAGCGGCGAGCCGGCCGGGACGTAGGCGGAGACGTCGGCGATGTGCACCCAGGCTCGCACCCCGCCGGCCGGATCCGGCTGGAAGGTCAGCGCGTCGTCGAAGTCCTTCGCCCCCTCCGGGTCGATCGTGAAGGCGAAGAGACGGCGGAGGTCGACCCGATCGGGCTCGGCTTCCGGCGGGAGCGGCGGCAGGGGCGGGTGCGGCCGCTGCACCCCCTCGTGCCAGAGAAGGCCTTCGAGCACGGCCTCGATCCGGTTCGCCGGGCCGAGTACGCGCTCCAACCGGGCCCGGCCGCGTCCGAGCCTGACGACGACGAGGTCGCCCACCGCCACGTCTCCGGCGCCCTTGCGGTCGACGACGACCCGGACGCCGCCCTCGAAGCACGGCTCGCCGACGAGGAGCTTGCCCTTGCGGGCCAGCTCGCAGACGAGGAGCTCCATCTATGCCGCTCGGAGGATCTCGACGAGCGTGCGGCGGGCGATCTGCAGCCCCTCGTCCTGCGGCGTCAGCGGGTCGTCGGCGGCGACGACGGACGGCGCGAGCCCGACGCCGGTGATGTCGGCGCCCGCCGGCGTCAGATACTTGGCGGTCGTCAGCTTCAGGGCCCCGCCGCCGAGCAGCGGCGCGATCGTCTGCACGGAGGCCTTCCCGAAGGTGCGCTCGCCGACGAGCGTCGCGCGGTCGTGGTCGACCAGAGCGCCGGCGACGATCTCGGCAGCGCTCGCGCTGCCGCCGTTCACGAGCACGACGAGCGGGAGATCGGAGTGCGTGGCCACGCCGGTGACGCGATACTCGTGCTCATCCTCGTGGAGGCCGTCGGTGCGGCAGACGATTCCGTCCGGGATGTAGATGGAGGCCACGTCGACTGCCTGCGAGAGGAGGCCGCCGGGGTTGTTCCGGAGGTCGATGATCGCCCCGGTGACCCCCTGGTCGACCAGCTGAGACATGGCCTGCTCGAGTCGCTCCGCGGCGCCGGCCGGGAAGGAGAAGACGCGGATGTAGGCGATCTTCCTGTCCTTGACGGTGACCAGGCGCGCGCTGATGGGTGGGACCTCGATCTCCCGGCGAACGACGACCAGGTCGAGCGGCTTTCGCTTCGCGGGCCGCTTGACGCCGAGGTTCACGACCGTTCCCGCGCCGCCCTTGACGAGCGCCAGGGCGCGCTCGAACGGGAGCCGCGCGAGCGACTCGCCGTCGACCCGGACGATGATGTCGCCCCTGCGAATGCCGGCCTCGCGGGCGGGCCCTGCGGGGGCAGACGTGACCACGAGGCCGGTGCGCCCGGGCCCGACGGTCAACCCGATGCCCGAGTACGTCCCTTCCGTGTCCTGGCGGAGGCTGTCGTACTCGGCAGTGGTCAGGAGGTCGGTGTGGGGATCCTCGAGCCCGGCGAGGATGCCCTTCACGGTCGTGCGCTCGAGCACGTCGGGCGAGATCCAACGGTAGTAGGAGCCCGCGAGCTCGGCGCGCACCTCGTCGATCACGCGTACCGACCGCGCGGCTTGAACGGGCGGCGCGGACTGACTCGTGCCCTCCTCGCTCTGGGTGAGGAAGAAGCCGAGGACGAAGGCGCCGACGACGAGCGCAAGCGCAGCGATATAGCCGGCGCCCCGTCTCACAGGCCGCCCGCCCTAGGAGGGCATCCCGCGTGCACTGCCTTCAGACTCGCAGAAAACGGCGCAGGGTGATGCCGGAGCCCGCGGCTCCGACGAGCAGGCTCATGCCGACGAGGATCAGAGCCACGATCGGGAAGCTCCAGGCCTGGATGTCGTCAGGGCTCTCGATCCGGCCCATGATCCCGGGCAGCGCCAGCTCCTTGGCCAGGAGCAGGAGAATGACGGCGAAGATCGAGCCTGCGAGGCCGCAGAGCAGGCCCTCGAGCATGAAGGGCGCGCGGACGAACCAGTTCGAGGCCCCGACGAGCTTCATCACCTCGATCTCGCGCCTTCGAGAGAAGATGGAGAGGCGGATCGTGTTGGCGATCAGGATCGTGGAGGCGACCAGGAGGATGATGCTTCCGACGAGGAAGATCGCGCCGATGATCGTGGCCACCTGCAGCACGCGCTCGGCTTTCTTCTCGCCGTACTTCACGGTCTCGACGCCGGCCGGCAGGGGCTCCTGGAAAGCCGTCGCGATCGACTGCACCTGGTCGGCCTCGTTGGGGATGACCTCGAACGACGCGGGCAGCGGGTTCCGGACGGTCTCGGCGGTCAGCTCCGGGAACCGCTCCTGCATCTCCTTCCAGGCGTCCTCCTTGGAGACGAACCGGTAGGACTTGACCTCGGTGTTCTGCTCGAGCTGGGCGCTGACGGCGTTGATGTCCTTCGGCAGCGCCTCCTCCCCGCATGTCAGGTCGGTGCAGAAGTAGACGTTGACGACGAGGTCCTTCTTGACGTGGTTCGTCCACGAGATCACCCAGCTGCCGAGCGCGATGAAGAGCCCGAGCAGGAACATGCCGATCAGCACGGTCATGACCGCGGCGATGCTCGTCGAGAGGTTGGCCTTGATCGAGCCGAAAGCCTCCGTGACGAAAATCTTCGCCCTCATCTCAGTGCCCCTTCGGTGGCACTACCCATAGCCGCCGCGGCGCTCGTCGCGGACGACGATCCCCTCCTCGAGGGCGATCACGCGCTTGCGCATCTTGTCCACCATCTCGCGGTCGTGCGTCGCCATGAGGACGGTCGTCCCGGTCCGGTTGATGCGGTAGAGGAGCTGCATGATCCCGACCGACGTGTCGGGGTCGAGGTTGCCTGTCGGCTCGTCGCAGATGAGCAGAGGCGGATGGTTCACGAACGCGCGCGCCACGGAGACGCGCTGCTGCTCGCCGCCGGAGAGCTCGTGCGGGAAGCTGTTCATCTTCGAGCCGAGGCCGACGAGGGCGAGGATCTCGGGAACCTTCGCCCTGATCTGGACCTTGGACTGGCCCTGCACCTTGAGCGCGTACGCGACGTTGTCGTAGGCGGTGCGGTCGGTGAGGAGCTTGAAGTCCTGGAAGACGCAGCCGATGTTGCGGCGGAGCATCGGCACCTTGCCCCCGCGAAGGCGCGCCAGCTCGCGGCCCCCGACGATGATCCGGCCGTCGGTCGGATCAAGCTCCTTGAGCAGCAGCCGCATGATCGTCGACTTACCCGACCCGGACGGCCCCACGAGGAAGACGAACTCACCCTTGTCGATGACGAAGCTCGTCTCCCGGAGCGCGACGACGTTCGGCTCGTAGACCTTCGTGACCGCCTCGAAGACGATCATGGGCGTCCCCGGGGGCTCGGCCTCTCCTGCCAGCGGCTCGACCTGGACGACGTCCTCCGCGGAGTCGCCGTTCAGCTCGGGCGTGGTCGCCCGCGCGGCATCTTCGACAGGTTCTGTGAGGTCTGCTTCGTGCACCGGCTCAGGAGGCGCCGCCCGTCCCGAGGGCGCACCGATCGGCGTTCTGCCAGCTCACGAGTGTAGCGAAAGGGCCGGGCTGAGCGGATAAGTGCCCCTCCAGCCAATACTCGGCTGCCTCTGCCCCGCGATCACACGGCGCCAGAGCCCACCCTCGCCCTTTCCAAGGCGTCCAGCCTTGGCTGCGGGCGAGTGCGCACTCTGGCTTGGTGCTCGCGACGCAGAAGCGAGGCAGCATTACCTGGAGGGACACTTAGGCGACGGCTCCTGTGGCGTTGGCGAGGAGGTAGGCGCGGATGAAGCGGTCGAGGTCGCCGTCGAGGACGGCCTGGGCGTTCCCTTCTTCGACGTCGGTGCGGTGATCCTTCACGAGCTGGTACGGATGGAGCACGTAGCTGCGGATCTGGCTGCCGAAGCCGGTGTCCATGACCTCGCCGCGCTCGCGGGCCAGCTCGGCCTCGCGGCGCTCGAGCTCGTGCTCGGCGAGCCGGCTCTTGAGGATCCGCATGGCGGTCTGGCGGTTGGAGAGCTGCGAGCGCTCGTTCTGGCACTGGACGACGATGCCGGTCGGGAGGTGGGTGATCCGCACCGCGGAGTCGGTCTTGTTGACGTGCTGGCCCCCCGCCCCGCTCGCGCGGTACGTGTCGATGCGGAGATCGGCCTCGTCGATCTCGATGTCCACGTCGTCGGCGACGAGCGGACTGACGATCACCTGCGCGAAGGACGTGTGGCGCCGATGGGCCTGGTCGAACGGGGACAGGCGCACCAGCCTGTGAACGCCGCGCTCGGCCTTCAGCGTCCCGTAGGCGTTCTCGCCCTCGACGGTGAACGTGGCCGACTTGAGCCCGGCCTCCTCGCCGGGCGAGACCTCGATCAGGTCGGTGGCGAAGCCGCGCTCGGCGGCCCAACGGAGGTACATGCGGAGCAGAATCTCCGCCCAGTCCTGGGCGTCGGTGCCGCCCGTCCCGGCGTGGATGGAGACGACGGCGCCGCCGGCGTCGTACTCGCCGCTGAAGAGGGAGTCCTCCTGGAGACGGTCGAGCTGGGCGCGGAGGGCGAGCGCGCTCTGAGCGATCTCGTCGAGCTCGCCGTCGTCGGAGACGAGCTCGAGGAGCTCTCCCAGATCGCCGGCCTCGCCGCTCAGCTGCTCGTAACGCTCGAGGCGCCGCGACTGGCGCGCGTGCTCGGAGGAGACGCGGGCGGCTTCGGCCTGGTCGTCCCAGAATCCCGGCGCGCCCATGGCCTCCTCGAGCGCGGCCAGGCGCTCCTTCAGCCCCTCCGGGTCAAAGGTAATCACGGACCCAGGCCAGCTGGGTCCCGATCTCCTCGAGCTCTCGCTCGACCGCGCTGCGCTCCGCCATGAAGGGGATCGTACCCGGCGGGGCGTACGGGGCTTGCGGCGGGATCGCGGCGACCGCGGTTGTCTCCGGGGCCACCCCGTGCCTCCACCCGCTATGAGCGTAACGAGGAAATGCGCGCGTGTGGCACGCGGATCGTGCCGAGTGTGTGACAAGGGGAGAGTCGGGCGTTCCCGGCTACGCGCCGTGGCACTTCTTGTACTTCTTGCCCGAGCCGCACGGGCACGGGTCGTTCCGGCCGACCCGCTCCTCCGCGGAGACGACGCGCTGGCCGGTGGAGACCGTGGTCGCTGCGCCCGCGCCCGCTCCGGCCGTGACCGCCGCGCGTGCCGCCTGAGGCTGAGCCTGTCCCGCCCCAGCGGCGCGAATGGCGTCGGAGCCGGCCACGGACTCGTGCTCGTAGCTGAGACCGCCGCCGTTGGACGCGGAGGCCGCCGGCTCGAGCTCGCCCTGCTCGGGCGGCTTCTCGATCTGGATGCGGAGCAGGTAGCGGACGATCTCCTCCTGGATCGTCCCGGTCAGCTCCTCGAACATCCCGTGGCCCTCCGAGCGGTACTCCGAGAGCGGGTCCTTCTGGGCCATGGCCCGGAGATGGATCCCGTCGCGCAGGTACTCCATCGACTCGAGGTGCTCGCGCCAGCGCACGTCCACGACCTGGAGGACGAGGTAGCGCTCGACCTCGCGCATCAGCTCGGCACCGTACTCCTCGACCTTCGCGTCGTAGGCGTCGCGCGCGTCGTCGGAGAAGTCCTCGATCAGCTCCTCGCGCGTCGTCGTCTCGCCGACCTCGTCGGGCGAGACCTCGGTCTCGTAGAGCGCCTGCATCTCCGCGAAGAGGCTGTCGAGGTCCCACTCCTCCTTGTACTCGGAGGCCGTGTGCTCGTAGACGATCTGCGCGATCAGCTCGTCCATCCAGCCGCCGATCTCCTCCGAGAGGTCGGCGCCCTCGAGGACGTGCCGGCGCTGCTCGTAGATGACCATGCGCTGGACGTTCATGACGTCGTCGTACTTGAGGACGTTCTTGCGCGAGACGAAGTTCTGCTCCTCGACCTTCTTCTGGGCGTTCTCGATCTGCTTCGAGAGGATCGAGGCCTCCATGGGCTGGTCGTCCGGGAGCTTGAAGCGGTCGATGATGTTGTAGATCCGATCGCCGGCGAAGAGGCGCACGAGCTCGTCCTGGGCGGAGAGGTAGAAGCGGGACTCGCCGGGATCGCCCTGGCGGCCGGAACGGCCTCGCAGCTGGTTGTCGATGCGCCGCGCCTCGTGCCGCTCGGTGCCGAGCACGTAGAGCCCGCCGGCCTCGCGGACGCCCTCGCCGAGCTTGATGTCGACCCCGCGGCCGGCCATGTTGGTGGCGATCGTGACCGCGCCGGGCTCGCCCGCGTCCTTGATGATCTCGGCCTCGCGCTCGTGCTGCTTCGCGTTCAGGACGTTGTGCGGGATGCCCTGGCGCTGGAGCAGGGTGGCGAGGTACTCGGAGACCTCCACCGAGATCGAGCCGACGAGCACCGGCTGGCCACGCTCGTGCCGCTCCTTGATGTCCTCGACGACGGCGGCGAACCTGGCCTCCGCCGTCTTGTAGATGTAGTCGTTCTCGTCGGCGCGGACGACGGGGACGTTGGTAGGGATCTCGACGACGGAGAGGTTGTAGATCTCCTGGAACTCCTTCTCCTCCGTCTTCGCCGTGCCGGTCATGCCGGCGAGCTTCTCGTAGAGGCGGAAGTAGTTCTGGAGCGTGATCGTCGCCAGGGTGACGTGCTCCTCGCGGATGGCGACGCCCTCCTTGGCCTCGATCGCCTGGTGGAGCCCCTCCGACCAGCGCCTGCCCTCCATGATGCGGCCGGTGAACTCGTCGACGATCTTGACCTCGCCGTCCTGGACGACGTAGTCGACGTCTCGCTGGTAGAGCGACTCCGCCTTCATGGCCTGGATCAGGTGGTTGACGAGCTGCGCGTTCCTCGGGTCGTAGAGGTTCTCGATCCCGAGCGCGCGCTCGACCGCGTCGATGGCCGTCTCGCGCGGGGAGACGGTCTTGAACTTCTCGTCGTACTCGTAGTCGGCGTCGTCCTCGACCTTCGTCACGCCCTTCGGCACGAACTTGGCGGGGACGCCCTCGAGGCCCTTGGCGATGCGGGCGAAGTCGTAGTACGTCCGGGCCGCCGTCTCCGGCTCGCCGGAGATGATGAGCGGCGTCCGCGCCTCGTCGATGAGGATCGAGTCCACCTCGTCCACGATCGCGTAGGCATGGCTGGGCTGGACGGTTCCCTGCAGGGACGTCGCCATGTTGTCGCGGAGGTAGTCGAAGCCGAACTCGGAGTTCGTTCCGTACGTGATGTCGGCCGAGTAGGCCTCCTTGCGCTCCGCGAACGGCATCTGGTTGCGGATGAACGCCCCCCGCATGCCGAGCGCCTCGTAGACCGGGCCCATCCACTCGGCGTCACGCTTCGCGAGGTAGTCGTTGACCGTCACGAGGTGGACGCCGCGCCCCGGCAGCGCGTTCAGGTAGAGGGGCATCGTGGCGACGAGGGTCTTCCCCTCGCCGGTCTTCATCTCGGCGATGTCGCCCTCGTGGAGCACGACGGCGCCCATCACCTGGACGTCGAAGTGCCGCATCCCGACGGAGCGCCTGGCTGCCTCGCGGACGGCGGCAAAGGCCTCGAACACCAGCTCCTCGAGCGACTCGCCGTTCTCTAGACGCTGCCGGAACTCGCCGGTCTTCGCGGCCAGGTCGGCATCCGAAAGCCGCTCGAAATCGGGCTCGAGCGAGGCGACGTAGTCGGCCTGCTGGGCGTGACGCTTGAGGCGGCGTCCTTCGCCCATGCGCAGGACCTTCTCGAGGGCGCCGTAATTCTGGGGCATCGGTTCAGGGTAGCTGGAGGGGCACTAGCTCAGAGGGGGTCGACAGTCAGCTCCCAGCGACCGTCCTCCAACCTATCGGCACGCGCGACGAAAGCCTGAAAGCGCTCCGCGCCGAGCTCCTCGAGCCGTCCGAAGGCCTCCGCCTGGGCGCCGCTCGGCGCTTCCCCCAGGATCTCCCCGTCCACGATGTACATCGCCTCGCCCTCCGGCGGCACCGCTACCTCCAGCGAGAGCGACTCGACGCCGGCCGGGAGCTCGACCAGCCCCGACTCGAGCCGGAGGGCTCCGACCATCCACTCCGTCTCGTTCTGACGCACCGCCCGCGCGGCGAAGGGCGGCTCGATCCTCAGGTCCTTCGTCAGCTCCGCCAGGACGGTGGGCGCGACGTCGCCGATGACCGACCCGTCGCCGAGCAGGCGGAACTCGATCTCCGCCTCCTCCGTCGCACGCAGCTCGGACACCTCGGCGATGGAGGTCGCGTCCCACTCGCGCTGGCGCGCGAGGCCCGAGACGCCGGTCTCGACCCAGCGGAAGGCGCGAGGATCGCGAATCTCGTCGTCGGGGAGCATCTAGAAGCTCTCAGACCTGGGGCTCGATCAGCCCGTAGTTGCCGTCGCGGCGCCGGTAGACGACGTTGACCTCGCTCGTCTCGGCGTCCTGGAAGACGAAGAAGTCGTGCCCGATCAGCTCGAGCTGCAGCACGGCCTCCTCGGGCGTCATCGGCTTCACCGCGAACTGCTTCGTCTTCACGATCACCGGGCTCTCCTCCTCCGCGACGACGGGGATGGTTTCCGGCTCCTGGGCTCCCGCACCGGCTCGCGCGCTCGACCTCCGCCGCTTGTCGCGGTAGCGCCGCGCCTGCCGCTCGAGCTTCTCAACGAGCATGTCGATCGAGGCGCGCATGTCCGGCGAGCTCTCTCGCGCGCGCAGCACCGGCCCCTTCGTCCAGATCGTGCCTTCCGCGATCTGACTCTCGGCGATCGACGGGTTCTTCTCCACCGCCAGCTCGACCTCGAGCCTCGCCGCATCGTTCAAGTGCTTCTCGAGCTTCCCGAGCTTCTCCTGCGCATAGGTCTTGAGGGCATCGCTGACCTCGACGTTCTTGCCCTTGACCTGAAGTCTCAACGGAGCCTCCTCGTCGGGTGCTCGCAGCCTACTCTCCTAGACCACGGTCCGGGCGAAGGTAACGACGTGCACCGTCCGCGCGCCGGCCGCCTTCAGCTCGCGGGCCGCGGCCGAGACGGTGGCGCCCGTCGTGTAGACGTCGTCGACGAGCCCGACCGCAGGCGGCGAGGGGCCTGCCGGGCGGAAGGCCGCGCGGATGTTGGCCCGACGCTCGGCCCTGGAAAGCCCGCGCTGCGGCCGCACGCGACGGGCGCGGACGAGGAGTCGCGGGGCGGGCAGCGTCCAGCGGGCCCCGAGCGCCCGGGCGAGCTCCTCGGCGGTGTTCACGCCGCGCCAGCCGACCCGGTCGCCATCGCCCGGCACGAACGCGAGCGCTGCCACGTCCGGCCGCGGCACCGTCGCGACGACGAGGTCGGCCGCGAGCCCCGCGACGCGGCGGACGCCCCGCTCCTTCCACGCAACCACGAGCGCGCGGCCGGGGCCGTCGTAGGCGATCGCGGCCCGTGCCGAGGCGAACGAGAGGCGCCGCCCGGCGCACTCGCCGCAGCGCTCCACCGGCCACGCCGTCGGGCAGCCGCAGCGGGCGCACCGGGCCCCGCCGAGCACGAGCAGCCGGCGCCGGCAGTCCGAGCACAGGAGCTCCTCGCCGGCCCCGCAGGCGACGCAGCGCTCCGGGAGCAGGACGCCTAGCAGCGAGCGGCCGATCTCCATCCACTCTGAATAGCGGCCGCGGGCGCACGGACCCGTGTCGATTTCGTTTCAGAACAGCGCCACCACCGCCCCGGCGTCGGCCGAGCGGTAGAGCGCGTCGATCGCCTTCGCCTGGCCGACGGCGTCCTCGCGGCCGAGCAGCGGCTCGGCGCGGCCCTCGATCGCGGCGCCGAGGTTCTCGAGCTCGAGCCGGTAGGAATCCGCGGGCCGGAGCACGATCTCCTCGACGCGGTCCTCGGTGCGAAGCTCGATCACCGGCGTGCGCGCGTGCCAGGGGTCGTCCAGGAAGAGCGAGCCCTCGTCCCCGACGATCTCGAGCTCGTCGCGCTCCGACAGGACGAACCCGCAGTCGAAGTGGGCCAGGACGTCTTCCGGGAACCGCATCGTCGCGGCGAAGAGGACGTCGACGCCGCTCTCGCCCAGCACCTGCTCGCCGAAGACGGTTTCCGGCTCACCCAGGAGGAGGCGCGACCCGCTGACGCAGTAGCAGCCGACGTCCATCAGGGCGCCGCCATCCAGGTCGGACGCGAGGCGCACGTTCTCGGGATCGCCGAGGCTGAAGCTGAAGGCCGAGCGGACGAGCCTGAGCGCGCCGACGGCGCCGTTGTCCACGAGCTCCTTTACCTTCGCCGTCTGCGGGTTGTGCCGGTACATGAACGCCTCCATCAGGAGCCGACCCGCCCGGTCGGCGGCGTCGAAGGCGCGCTCGACCTCCTCGGGCCGCCGGTCGAGGGGCTTCTCGCAGAGGACGTGCTTGCCCGCCTCGAGCGAGCGGATCGACCACTCGACGTGGAGCGAGTTCGGCAGCGAGATGTAGACGGCGTCGACGTCAGGGTCGGCGAGGAGCGCGTCGTAGCTGCCGTAGGCGCGCTCGATCCCGTTCTCGCGCGCGTAGGCCTCCGCCCGCGCCTGCTCGCGGCTCGCGACGGCGACGACGTCCACCTCGTCCGACTCCCGCGCGCCCGCGAGCACGAGCCGGTTGATGTGCGCCGTTGAGATGATCCCCCACTTCGTCATTTCGCCTCCAAGGGTCGCAGTGCCGGATACAGGGCGCGGTAGCGGCCGTAGCCCTCCGCATAGATCTCTTCCCAGGCGGGTTCGGGCTCGATCGTGTCGCGCACGCGGACACACGCCGTGACCGCCTCCTCGACGTCGGAGAACACGCCTCCCGCGACGCCTCCGAGGAGCGCTGCGCCGTAGGCGGCGCCCTCCTCGACCGCAGTCCGCTCGAGCGGCAGCCGGAGGACGGAGGCGAGGATCCCGAGCCAGAGGTCGCTGCGGGCGCCGCCCCCCGACGCCCGGCCGACGTCGATGCTGCAACCGAGCGAGCGCAGAATCTCGAGCGAATCCCGGAGCCCGTAGGCGACCCCTTCGAGCAACGCGCGCACGAGGGCGCCTCGGTCGTGGCGATGCGAGAGGCCCGTGAAGGCGCCCCGCGCGTTCGGGTCCGCGTGCGGCGTCCGCTCGCCGGCGAGGTAGGGCAGGAACATGAGGCCCTCCGCGCCCGGCTCCCAGCGCTCGGCCTCGGCGATCAGCCGCTCGTACGACTCGCCGGGAGCAAGCGCGTCCCGGAACCAGCGCAGCGCACCGGCTGCGGAGAGCATCACGCCCATCGCGTGCCAGGCGCCCGGCACGGCGTGGCAGAAGACGTGCGCGCTGCCATCCTGCTCGACGTCCGCGCGGGGGAGCGCGGCGAACACCACGCCGGACGTGCCGAGGACGATCGAGACCGGCCCCGTCGCAGTCACCCCGACGCCGAGCGCGCCGGCCGCCTGGTCGCCGGCGCCGGCCGCGACCGGGATCCCGGCCGGGGTCTCGGCGGAGCGGGCCGGCGACTCGAGCGCAGGCGGAAGCCAGTCCGCCGGGAGCTCCAGCGCCGCCAGCACCTCGTCACTCCACCGGCGGCCCGCCACGTCGAAGAGCAGCGTGCCCGAGGCGTCGGCGACGTCCGTCGCGCGCTCGCCGGTGAGCGCGAGCCGCACGTAGTCCTTCGGGAGCAGGACATGGGCGATGCGCTCGTAGTTCTCGGGCTCGTGCGCGCGGAGCCAGAGGAGCTTCGGCGCCGTGAAGCCGGTGAGAGCGCGATTGCCGGTGAGCTCGAGCAGGCGCGCGGGCCCGAGCCGCTCCTCGATCTCGCGGCACTCGTTCGCGGTGCGCTGGTCGTTCCAGAGAATTGCGGGCCGGAGCACCTGCTCATCGGCGTCGAGGGCCACGAGCCCGTGCATCTGCCCGGTGAGCCCGATGCCGGCGATCTCGGCGGGGCCCAGTGCCTCGAGCGCCTCCTCGGCGGCACGGCGCCAGTCCCCGGGATCCTGCTCGGCCCAGCCCGGGCGCGGCGTCGCGAGCGGATATTCGCGCTCGGCGCGCGCCACGACCTCGCCGGAGCGGCTCACCGCCAGCGCCTTCACGCCGGTCGTGCCGACGTCGAGCCCGACGAGCGTGCTCACCGAAGCGCGAGGCCGACCGCGAGCAGCGCGTCGCTCGCGAGCGCCTCGTCGTCCTCCCCCGGAAGGCCGCTGACGCCGACGGCGCCGCGGAAGAACGTGAAGAACGGGCCGAAGCCGAGCCTGCCGACCCCGATGGTTTCGGCGCTCGTCACCGAGTCTCCGTCAGACGATGCCGCGGGCCGCCCGCCGTCGTTTCGCGTACGCGTCGACGAGCACAGCGGCTAGAAGAACCAGGCCGGTGATCACGAACTTCGTCCCCGAAGCCAGGCCCAGGAGGTCCATGCCGTTCTGGATCGAGGCGATGACCAGGGCTCCGAGAAGCGCCGAGACGACGCGCCCCACACCGCCGAAGAGGCTCGTGCCGCCGATCACGGCGGAGGCGATGACGAGCAGGAGCAAGTTCCCGCTGCCGGTGTTTGTCGCAACCGAGCGGAGCCGGGACGCGAGCATGATCCCGCCGACGCCCGCCATGAAGCTGCCGATCATGAAGACCGCAATGCGGACGCGATCGACGTCGATCCCGGCGCGGCGTGAAGCTTCGGCACTGCCGCCGACGGCGTAGACGTGACGTCCGAAGCGCGTACGCGCCGCGATGAACGACCAGAACACGAGGAAGATGAGGAGGATCACCGTCACCTTGGGGACGCCCCGGTCCTTGTTGACGTACCAGACGGCGGCACAGGTGACGGCGGCGAGACCGAGGACCTGGAGCAGGATCACGACGGTCGGCTTCGCATACAGTCCGCTGGCCCTACGCGACCGCGCGGTCTGAACCTGCGAAAGGGCGAATGCCACCACGACCACGCCTGCGAGCACCCAGCCCGCGGTGTCGCTCAGGAAGTCGTTGGCGATCCCGACCACCGTCTCGTTCTGGATCCTGATCGTCCCGACCTCCGATGCCTGCGTGGTGAGGATCAGGACGACGCCCGACCAGATGAGCAGCCCCGCGAGCGTGACGACGAAGGACGGCACGCCGGCCTTGGTGATGACGAGTGCCTGGACGAACCCGATCGCCGTCGTGCAGAGGAGCGCGACGCCGATCGCCGCCCACCAGGGCCACCCGGGGTCCTCGGGGCGCAGGAGGAGCGTCATCACGACCCCGCCGACGGCGCTGACGAAGGCCACGGACAGGTCGATCTCGCCGATCAGGAGCACGAACACGACCCCGATGGCGATGGTGGCGATCGCAGTCATCTGGAGGAGCAGGTTCGTGAAGTTGCGCTCGGTCAGGAATGTGTCGTCCAGGAGGCCGAAGATGACCACGATGACCACGAGGCCGACGATGATCGGAAGCGATCCCAACTCGCCGGTGCGGACCCCCTGCCACCAGAGTCGCACGAAGCCGGACAAGGTCTCGGGCGAGGTCTCCTCGCTGGGCGCCGCCGGGGGGAGCGGCTCCACCGCGACGGCGTCAGGCTCCACGCCAGGATCCAGGTCGGCTTCCCGCTCCGTCATGTCTTGGTCGCCTCGGTGCCTTCCATGCCCGGAACGTTGTCGAGCGTGCCGGCGGTGATGGCGTGCACGACCTCTTGCTGCGTCGTCTCCGACCTCTTGAGCAATGCCACCCGTTGTCCGAGGCGGAGCACGGTGATCCGATCCGCGCAATCGAAGACGTCGTGCAGGTTGTGGGAGATGATCACGACCCCGAGGCCCCGCTCGGCCAGGCGGCGGACGAGGTCCAGGACTTGACGGGTCTGTGCCACTCCGAGGGCGGCTGTGGGCTCGTCGAGGATGACGAGCTTCGAATCCCACATGACCGACTTGGCCACCGCGACGGCCTGCCGCTGCCCCCCGGAGAGGCCGGCGACGGCCTGGCGAACCGACCGGAGCGTCGTCACGGACAGGCTGTCGAGCGTTTCCCGCGCGGAGCGCTCCATGCTCGATTCGTCGAGCACGACCCCGGTGCGAATGCGTTCCCGACCGAGGAACATGTTGGCGACGACGTCGAGATTGTCGGCAAGCGCGAGGTCCTGGTAGACGACCTCGATGCCGAGCTTCGCGGCGTCGCGCGGGCCGTGGATGTCGACGTACGGGCCTTCGAAGTACACCTCGCCCTCGTCGAACGGGTAGATCCCGGCGATGCTCTTGATCAGCGTGGACTTGCCGGCGCCGTTGTCGCCGACGAGGGCCATGACTTCACCACGCCGAACCTCGAAGTCAACCCGGTAGAGGGCCTGGACGGCCCCAAAGGCCTTCGAGACGCCCCTGCACTCGAGGAGCGGGGTGTCAGCCGCTGCCATGCCCTAGCCGAGGAGCGGGGCGGGGACGCTGTTCGGAGCATCCCCGCCCCACGCTTCGGTGGTTTAGCTGTTCTCCTGGCAGAACTCGGTGTCCGCCGTGTCGCCGGTGCAGATCTCCTCGATGGTGCGGAACCCGTCGGCGACCACTGTCTCGGCCATGTTCTCGGCCGTGACGCCGATGGGCACCAGGGCCACGTACGGCACGACGCCTTCGCCCTCGGGCGAGTCGGTGGCCTCGCCGGTGGCAGCGTCGATCCCGATGACCGTGACGCTGGCACCACCGGATTCGAGCGAAGACTCGTACCCGGTCGCGACTTCCTGGAAGTCCTCGCCCGAGCACAGCGCCAGAGCGACGTCCGCCGCGACTGCGGCCTCATCCGGGAACGGCTTGTAGACGCTCATCGTCTGGTTGCCGAGAAGGATGTTCTGCATCCCGGCCGCGCTCGCGTCCTGGCCGCTCACCGGAATTTGCCCCACGCCCGCGGCATCGAGGGCGTTGATGGCCTGCTGCGCGAGGTTGTCGTTGGCCGCGAAGACGGCGTCGACCTTGTTGTTCTTGTCGGTCAGGATCTGCTCCATGATCCCCTGACCCTCGCCGTCGGCGCCCCAGCCGGGGACGTGCTGATCGGCGGCCAACGTCCATTCGCCCGCGTCCACCTTTGCCTCGACGGTCTCGGCGTAACCCGCCCGGAACTGGAAGGAGTTGTTGTCCTCCTCGCCGCCGTTGAGCATCACGATGGCCGGCTTGTCGACGTCGAGGGCGTCGATCTCCGGCTCCAGGACCTCGGCCATCTTCGCGCCGACTGCGACGTTGTCGAAGCTGACGTAGGCATCGCCGCCGGAGCCACCGGTGTTGAACCGGTCGTACTCGACCACCGGCACGCCGGCCTCCTTGGCCTGGTCGATGAGCGTAGCGCCAGATCCTGAGTCGATGCCGACGAGCACGACCGCCCCCGCACCGTCTGCGATTGCCTGCTCCATCTGCGACTGCTGCGTTGCCACGTCTCCCTCGGCGTTGACGATCGTGCTCTCGACCCCGGCCGCTTCGAACGCCTCACCGAAGTACCTCCGGTCGTCGGTCTCCCACCGGGGCGAGGTCGTGCTGTCGGGGAGGAGCACCCAGATGGGCTTGTCGCAGGTACCGCCGGCGGCGGCCTCGCCGGTGTCGGCGGCGCCGGTGTCCCCCGCGCCTTCGTCGTCGTCGTCGCCGCCGCATCCCGCCGCGACCAGCGCAAGGGCTGTCACAAGCGCCAAGAGGAGGACGAGCCCCAGTCGGCGCGCATTGGATTCGGTGGCTCTAAACGAAAATCTGCTCACGGCTCTTTGCCTCCTCGTAGAACGACCCAGCCCACGTTGACGGGGGCAGCTTAGGGCTCTTCGGGGCCGGTAGCAAGGAAGTTCGGAGCCCGGGGCGCGGCGCCGACTCCCCCCGACGCGGACCGCCCGCGCGCGCGATTATTGCCGGGCTCGTGCCATATTCGCAGGCTGAGCAGGTGAAATTCGTCTTTTCGCGTGAGAACGTGTTGAATACCGCCCTGTGCGTGACGCGATGACCGTCGAGCCCGGCACATTCGGAACGCTGCGGGAGCTGAACCGCCTCCGGGTCGTCGACGCGCTGCGGCGGGCAGGAACCGCCAGTCGCACCGATCTCGCGCGCACGACGGGAATCTCGCGAACGACGGTGGCGACGCTCGTCTCGGACCTGCAGGCGCGGGGCCTGATCGTCGAGATGCCGGACGCCCGGGCGGAGCCGTCGGGGCGCGGCCGCCCGCCGGTGCTCCTCCGTCTGGACGCAGCCGCCGGCGCCGCGCTGGGCGTCGACTTCGGCCACGGTCGAGTCCGGGTGGCCGTCGCCGACCTCTCGTCGACCGTGCTCGCGGAGCGCCTCGTCGAGCTCGACGTGGACAGCGCCCCGGAGGACGCGTTCGACACGGCGGCCGAGCTCGCGACGGACGTGCTCTCCGAGGCAGGGATCGACCGCAGCCGCGTCATCGGGGCCGGAATGGCGCTCTCCGCTCCGATCGACCGCCAGAAGGGCGTGCTCGGCTCGACGGTGCTGCCGAACTGGGCCGGCATCCAGGCGGGCGAGGCGCTTGCGCGCAGGCTGGAGATCCCCGTCGAGCTCGACAACGACGCCAACCTGGGGGCGCTCGCGGAGGTCTCCTTCGGCGCCGGGCGCGGCCACGCCGACGTCGTCTACGTGATGATGTCCGCGGGCATCGGCGCGGGGCTCGTGCTCGACGGTCGCCTCTACCACGGCGCGACCGGCATCGCCGGCGAGCTGGGTCACGTCCAGGTGCGCCCCGAGGGCGCGGTCTGCCGCTGTGGCAGCCGCGGGTGCCTGGAGACGGTCGCCTCCACCGGCGCCCTCCTCTCGCTCCTCCGCCCCACGCACGGCCCGGACCTGACGCTGCCCGGGATGCTGGAGCTGGCCGCGGACGGCGACCTTCCCGCCCGGCGTGTCGTCAGCGACGCCGGCCGGGCGGTCGGCAGGGCGCTCGCCGACCTCTGCAACTACCTCAATCCCGCGGCAATCGTAATCGGGGGCGATCTCACCCTCGCCGGCGATGCGCTTCTCGACGGGGTGCGCGAGGAGATCGACCGCTATTCGCTCCCCGAGGCGGCCCAGGCCGCGGCGGTCAAGGCCGGGGTCCTGGGCGACCGGGCCCAGGTGCTGGGCGCGATGGCGCTCGTGATCGCCGACACCGACCGCCTGCGCACCGCCGGCCTGGCGCCGATCGGTGCGCGCGGATAGGGCTAGGCCGAAGCGGACGGATAGCGCAGGATGCTCTCGGCGAGCTTCGAGGCGTCGCCGAAGATGCCCGCGATGGCGAGACCCTCGTCGGGCACGACGCTCCCCGGCAGGAGGGCCGCGAGGCGGATGGCGGCGGCCTTGCCGACGTGGCAGTCGGCCCCGATCGCGGCGGGGCCGCGGATCTGCGCGCCGGCCTCGACGGTGACATTCGGGCCCAGCACCACCGGCCCGTCGATCATGGCGTCGTGGTAGATGCGGCAGCCTTCCTCCGCCCAGACGCCGGGGGCGATCTCCTCGCCGGGGATCTCCACCCGCACGTGGCCGAGCACCGCGTCGAGGATCGTGTTGCGCAGCTCGTCGAGATCGCCGACGTCGTTCCAGTAGGCCATCGTCGTGTAGGCGTAGACCTCCTCGCCCGCGGCCACCAGATTGGGCCAGACATCCTCGCCGAAGTCGTAGAAGGTGTCGGGCGGGATGCGCTCGAGCAGCTCGGGCTCGATCACGTAGATGCCGCAGTTGGCCAGGTCGCTTCGAGCCTCGGCCCGTCGGGGCTTCTCCTGGAAGCCGCGCACGCGCGTGTCGCGGTCGAGGATGACGACGCCGTACGAGGACGGGTCCGGGACGGGCTTGACGGTGAGGGTTGCGAGGGCGCCGGTGCGCTGGTGGTGGCCCAGCAGCGCCGTCAGGTCGACGTCGTGGAGACCGTCGCCCGATGTGATGAGGATCGTCTCGTCGCCCCAGTAGTCCTGCAGCTTCTTCGTCCCGCCGGCGGTGCCCAGGAGCTCCGGCTCCTCCGACCACAGGATGGACATGTCGAGCGCGGCACCGTCGCCGAAGTAGCGCTGGATCATCTCCGGGAAGGCGTGCAGGTTGATCCCGACCTCCGTGACCTCGTGGCGCCGGAGCAGGTTCAGGAGATGGTGCAGGACCGGCCGGTTGGCGACCGGCATCATCGGCTTGGGCAGGAAGTCGGTGAGGGGGCGAAGACGCGTACCGAGGCCGGCGGCCATGACCATGGCCTTCATCGCGCGACCTCCTCCCGCGCGCGGCCCGGGCCGGCGAGCGACTCCGCGTAGGGCGGGCGATGCACGCCCGCCTCCGTGACGATGGCCGTCACGAGCGAGGCCGGGGTCACGTCGAACGCGGGGTTCCGGGCCGGGAAGCGGTCGCTCACCTCGACAGGGTCGCGCTCCTCGATGGGGATCGCGGCGCCGGCCGGCGCCGCGAGGTCGACCGTCGAGCTCGGCGCCACGACGTAGAAGGGAACGCCGTGACGGTCCGCGAGCACGGCCAGCGGGTACGTGCCGATCTTGTTCGCCGTGTCCCCGTTGGCCGCGATGCGGTCGGCGCCGGTGAGGACGGCGTCCACCTCACCGCGGGCGATGAGCGACCCGGCCGCGGCGTCGGGGACGACGCTGTGGGGGATGCCGGCGCGCTCCAGCTCCCACGCGGTCAGGCGCGCGCCCTGGAGGAGCGGCCTCGTCTCGTCCACGAGCACGTGCGCGACGAGCCCCCGCTCGAAGCCCTCGCGGATCGCCCCGAGCGCGCTGCCCACCCCGCCGGTGGCGAGCGCCCCGGCGTTGCAGTGCGTGAGCGCACGCGTCCCGGGCTCGAGCAGGCCGGCCGCGTGGGCGGACATCCGGCGGCAGCGCTCGACCTCCTCCGCGTGCAGCGCACGCGCCCGCTCGGCGAGCTCGGCAGGGCCTTGCTCGCCCCGGCGCATCTCGACGAGCGCCCAGGACAGGTTCACCGCAGTCGGCCGGGAGGCGACGAGCACCCGTGCGGCCCGATCCAGGTCCTCACCGTGGGCAGCCGCCAGGGCATAGCCGTAGGCTGCGGCGATCCCCAGGGCCGGCGCGCCGCGCACGGCAAGCGTGCGGATCGCCTCGGCGACCTCGGCGGCCGAGCGGCATTCCAGGTAGGAGACCTCGTCAGGCAGGCGACGCTGGTCGAGCATGACGACCGCCTCCGGCTCGAGGCGGACGATCTCCTGCGGCTCGAGGTCGAGATGCTTGACCGGCGGTTCGGCCACTCGCGGATGACGCCTGCGACGCGGCGCCGGATCGCCGCGCTCGTCCTTCCCCGTAGTGACCACTACGGGCGACGGACGATCACGACGCCCGGCTTGGTCTCAGTCGCCCCCGCGAGCACCCCAATCACCGGCCCAGCATCTATGTGCCCTCGTCCCAGGACGCCAGGTACCTCGCCTGTTCCTCGGTGAGGCTGTCGATCTCGACGCCCATGCTCTCGAGCTTGAGGCGGGCGATCTCGCGGTCGATCTCCTCGGGCACCACGTAGACGCGGGGCTCGAGCTCGTCCGCGTGCGCGACGACGTACTCGGCCGACAGCGCCTGGTTCGCAAAGCTCATGTCCATGACGGCCGCGGGATGCCCCTCGGCGGCCGCGAGGTTGACGAGCCGGCCCTCGCTGATCAAGTAGACGCGGCGGCCGTCGGCGAGCTCGAATTCCTCGACCTCGGGACGCGCCTCGCGCGTGGCGACCGCGAGCTCGCGCAGCGCCGGGATCTCGATCTCGACGTTGAAGTGGCCGGTGTTGGAGAGGATCGCCCCGTCCTTCAGCCGCTCGATCGCCGCGCGGGAGATGACGTTCTTGTCCCCCGTCGCCGTGCAGAAGATGTCACCGACCTCGGCGGCGCGCTCGATCGGCATCACCTCGTAGCCGTCCATGAGGGCCTCGAGCGCCCGCACGGGGTCGACCTCGGTGATGATCACGTGCGCGCCCATCCCGCGGGCCCGCATGGCGACCCCGCGGCCCGTCCAGCCGTAGCCGGCTACGACGAACCGCCGCCCGGCGAGGAGCACGTTGGTCGCGCGGATGATCCCGTCGATGGTGGACTGGCCGGTGCCGTAGCGGTTGTCGAAGAGGTGCTTGGTCAACGCCTCGTTGACGGCGACGATCGGGAAGGCGAGCTCGCCCTGCGCCTCGAGGGCGCGCAGGCGGATCACACCCGTCGTCGTCTCCTCGGTTCCCCCGATGATCTCCGAGAGCTGGTCGCGCCGCTCCTTGTGTAGCACGCTGATCACGTCGGCGCCGTCGTCCATCGTCAGCTGCGGCCGGTGCTCGACCGCCGCCTCGATGTGTGAGTAGTAGGTGTCGTTGTCCTCGCCGCGGATTGCGTAGACCGAGATGCCGTACTCCTCCACCAGCGCCGCCGCGACGTCGTCCTGCGTTGAGAGCGGGTTCGACGCGCAGAGGACGACGTCGGCGCCGCCCGCTGCGAGCGTGCGGGCCAGGTTCGCGGTCTCCGTGGTCACGTGCAGGCACGCGGAGATACGGACGCCCTCCAGAGGCCGTTCGCGCTCGAAGCGCTCACGAATCGTGGCCAGCACAGGCATCTCCCCGTCGGCCCAGGTGACGCGGGTCACGCCGGCGGGCGCGAGCGCGAGATCCTTCACGTCATAGCGTGGTGTGGTGGTGCTCATAGCCGCGGACAGTCTAAGAGTTTCTAACGCAATGATGACGCGCCGACTGGGTGCGATGGGTGGTTCGAGGCCAGGACGCAGGGAGCGTTCATATCCGAAGTGGTATGGGCGCGACTGAGGACGCCGCCTCGGGCCGTCCAGCGCGGCCAGGCGGCACCGTTCCTCATGGCGTTAGGAGCTCTAGGTACCGGCGCGCCCGTACCGGTCTTCGAGGCGCACGACGTCGTCCGGCTCGGACGTCGAGACCTCGAGTACGAGCGTGTCCTCGAGCGCCCGCCAGCGGTGCACGACGCCGGGCGCAAAGCGAAACGCGCGGCCGGGGCCGACCACCTCGACGTCGGGGGTGCGGCCGGGCTCGCCGACCTCGAGCTCGATGCGGCCCGAGTGGACGTAGATCGTCTCGTCCTTGCGACGGTGGAACTGGAGGCTGAGCTGCTCGCCGGCGCGGATGAAGAGCACCTTGCCCAGGTAGCGCTCGGTCGAGGCGTAGACGAGCTCGTAGCCCCAGGGCTTCTCGACCCGCTCGACCGGTACTGCGAAGCGGTCGAGGTCGAGCAGGTTCGGCGTCAGGTCGCCCACCGGGCGGTCATACCCCAGGCGGAGCGCGGGAGTCAAGCCAGTCCGGGTGCTCACGCAGGTGCTCGTCGGCGGCGCGGAGGTCCTTGGGCGTGTTCACGGTCAGCCATAGCCCCGCGTGGCGAAACGCTCCCAGCCGGCCCCGCGCTGCCAGCTCCGGGAACGTGGTCGCCTCGTGGTCGCCTCGCGCCGGCAGCGCCGCCAGCGCCTCCTCGCCGAGGACGTAGACGCCGCAGCTGACCCAGTGCGGGAGGAGGCCGGCCTCCTCGAAGCCCGTCACGCGGTCGTCCGCCCCCAGATCGACGACGCCGAAGGGCGAGCGTGGATGCGTGACGACGATCGTCGCCGCGAAGCCGGCGCCTCGGTGCCGCTCGAGCAGGGCGGCGAGGTCGACGTCGGCGAGCTCGTCGCCGTTCAGGGCGAACACGTCTCCCGTCTCCAGCCGGGCCGCGGCGGCGAGGCGCAGGCCCCCGCCGCGGCCGAGCGGCTCCGGCTCCGGCACCGCCACGACCTCGACGCCGAGGCCGGCGAGCCCGGACTCGAAGAGCTGCTCCTGCCCGTCCGCGCAGCTGACGAGCACGCGCTCGACCCCGGCGGCGGCGAGCAGCGCCACCTGATGGGCGGCCAGAGGCCGTCCGGCGACGTCGACGAGCGCCTTGGGCCGTCCCTGCGCGGCCGCGCCGAGACGCTCGGCCTTGCCGCCGGCCAGGATGATGGCCTCCATGAGACCCCGCTACAGGGGCTTGAGGCCCTTGGCGATCGCCAGCATGGTCTCGTTCGAGAGATCGTTACGAAGCGTGTTGACGACCCAGTAGACGGCGCCGTCGGCCTCGAAGGCGACGATGTGCAGATTCGGGCCGCTGAAGAAGAGCTTGTACTGCCGGCCCGCGATCGTCCGCTCGAGGGTCGGCTCCTCCAAAATCGGCGGCTCGTCCCAGCCCGTCTGCTGGATCCCCCAGAACTCGTTCTGCCCGGTGTTGTACGTAAGCCGCACCGCCCGTTCGTCGGCGAGCTTGTACGCGCGGATGCCCTCGTCGTCGTCGATCGAGGAGCCCGACTCCCTCAACGTGGGCACCATCAGCGGGAAGTCGACCTCCTTCCGGAGCTGGCGGAGCGCGGGAGTGATCGACGTCCGGTCGGTGACGACGTCCGGACGCTGGCGCTCCGGCGTGTCCTCCGTCGGCGCGGTCCCGAGGGTCCCCTGGAAGGTCTTCCCGACGATGACCTGGAGCGTCGTCCGCGGCTGCTTGGCGCCGGGCACCTCGCCGACCTCGGCGTCGCCGAACAGCTCGGCCACCTCCTCTGCGGCCAGCCGGGCCTCGGCCGCCCCGGGGTCGTAGAGGACCTGCGTCCGGAAGTAGTCGAAGTTGTCGGCGTTCCCGCCGTTTCGGGTCTGGTAGCCGATCCGGCCGAGGAGCACCGCAGCCTCGTCCGCGGCGCCGTCTTCCCCGTTCCCGTTGAGGAGCTTGATGCTCACCTGGGACGGAGGCGGCCCGGTCTCCCCCTTCGCTTTCTGCCCCGTGGCCACCGTGATCGCCTTCTCCGAGGCCTTCACGTCGGGGTTCATGAACCGGTCAACCGCTTCCTGCAGCGAGCTGTCGGAGACCTCGAGCTCGAAGTAGCCGGAGACGCCCTCCAGCGGAACCTGCTGGAAGTTGCCGGCCGGGAGCCCATAGAGAGCGTTGGCGTAGCTCAGGACCTCGCCGGAGCTGATCACCTTGCCGCCGCCCTTGGCCACCTCGATGTTCTCGGTGACGGCCTTGACGATGCCCGGAAGCTCGAAGATGTCCCAGGCGCTCGACACCCGCTGCTTCAGCGCCTTCACGAACTCCTGCTGGCGAACGACACGGTAGAGGTCGGAGTCGGTGTGGCGATGGCGCACGAAATCGAGCGCGTCATGACCCTTGAGCAGCTGATAGCCGGGCTTCAGGTCGAGCGTGGGGTACCCGAGGCCCTCCTGGTCGTTGAAGTAGCGCTGGTCGACGTCCATGTAGACGCCGTCGAGCCGGTCGACGATCTTCGTGAACGCACGGAAGTTGACCGTGATCATGTAGTTGATCGGGATCCCGGTCAGCTCCTTGACCGTCGTCAGCGTCCCGCGCGGACCGCAGTAGGCGTAGGCCTCGTTGATCCGGCCGGTCCAGGGTGGGTGCCCTTCGCATCCGGGGTGCGAGACGAGGAGGTCACGGGGGAACGAGAGCAACGTCGCGACGTTCTGTTGCGGGTCGACGCGCGCGAGCATCACCGTGTCGGAGCGGGACCCGGAGCCCGTGGCTCCCCGACGCTCGTCGTACCCGATGATCATGGCGACGGCGGGCTCGTCGGCCCCTGAGATCGCGGCGAGCTCCTCCGCGGCGGCCCGAACCTCGGGCGAGGAGGCGCGAATCTCCGACACGCTGTGGTCGAAGTAGAGCTTCACGCCGCCCGCCAAGGCTCCGGCGGCCACCAGGACGACCACCACGAGCCACATCACGCCCTTGAGGAGGAGCTTGAGCGGGTTCCGCCGCACCCGGTAGAGCGAGCGGGCGCCGCCCGTCTCTGGGGATAGGGGCGGCGGCGCGGCCGCAGCTTCCGGCTCGAGCGGCGGCAGCGGGCCGGGCGGAAGGGCACCGTTCCCGTTCGCCGACCGCCTAGTGCCTCTCTTCAGAGTCGTGCGCATGGAGGAAAGTCGCCCCTGGGCGACGCGCTGAGGATAGCTGAGGTCACGGCGGTTCCTGCCGGTTCTACCGTCTTCGGCGGTCTCCTCCGCGAGCCTGCTCAGACAGGGTCGTACGCCAGGTTGGGCGAGAGCCAGCGCTCGACCTCCCTGACCTCGTCGCCCTTGCGGGCCGCGTAGTCCTCGACCTGGTCGCGCGCGACGCGGCCCACGGAGAAGTAGCGCGCGGCCGGGTGCCCGAAGTAGAGGCCGGAGACGCTCGCGCCCGGGATCATGGCGAAGCTCTCGGTGAGCTCGATGCCGGCCTCCCCCGCGCCGAGGAGGTCGAAGAGCGTCCGCTTCTCGGAGTGGTCCGGGCACGCCGGATAGCCGAACGCCGGCCGGATGCCCCGATAGCTCTCGGCGATCAGCTCGTCGGTGGAGAGCCGCTCCCCGGTCTCGTACCACTCGCGCCTCGCCGCCTCGTGCAGGTGCTCGGCGAAGGCCTCCGCCAGGCGGTCGGCGAGCGCCTTGACCATGATCGAGCGGTAGTCGTCGTGCTCGGCGGCGAAGCGATCCGCGAGCTCGTCGGCGCCGATCCCCGCCGTGACGGCGAAGGCTCCGATGTGGTCGGCCAGGCCGGTCTCGGCGGGCGCGACGAAGTCGGCGAGCGAAC
The DNA here is from genome assembly GCA_963775625.1 of uncultured Actinomycetes bacterium. Lineage (GTDB taxonomy): Bacteria > Actinomycetota > Thermoleophilia > Gaiellales > Gaiellaceae > JAIBJN01. Next base: position 34,622 of record CAVZJM010000009.1, read on the forward strand.
GGTTCGGGCGCGAGTCCCCGTGGTCTGCCTGCTGGCGGAGCATGGGGAAGCGCACGCCGTTTCCGAGCACGACGTCGTCCCCCTCGGCGGCCGCCGGCCAGAAGCCGTAGACGCCGCGCGCCCGCAGCAGCTCGCCGGCGACGATCTCGTCCAGGAGCTCGTTGGCGTTCTCGTACAGGTCACGTGCCGCCTCCCCGACGACGGGGTCGTCCAGGATCTTGGGGAAGCGGCCCTTCAGCTCCCAGGCGTGGAAGAGGAACGTCCAGTCGACGTACTCGCGCAGCACCGCCAACGGAGCCTCGACGACGCGCAGGCCGGTGAAGGCCGGCGCGGTGAGATCGTCCGCATGCCACTCGATCGGCGTCCGGTGCTCGCGCGCCCGCCCGAGCGGGAGCAGCGGCTTGCGCACCTTCTCGCTGTGGAGCTCCCGCAGCCTCTCCTGCGCGGCGCGGTTCTCGTGGTCGAGGCGCTCCCGCCGCTCGGGCTCTAGCAGGTCGGAGACGACTCTGACGACGCGTGAGGCGTCGAGGACGTGCAGCGTCGGCTGGCCGTAGGCGGGAGCGATCTTCACGGCGGTGTGCTGGCGGGAGGTCGTGGCGCCCCCGATCAGGAGCGGCAGGTCGAGGCCGCGCCGCTCCATCTCGTCGGCCACGTGGACCATCTCGTCGAGCGACGGCGTGATCAGGCCTGAGAGCCCGACGACGTCGCAGCCCTCCTCGACGGCCGTGTCGAGAATGCGGTCGGCCGGGACCATGACCCCGAGGTCCACGACCTCGTAGTTGTTGCAGCCGAGGACGACCCCGACGATGTTCTTGCCGATGTCGTGGACGTCGCCCTTGACGGTGGCGAGCACGACCTTTCCGCGCGCCCGGCCGTTGCCCCCGGCGCGCTCGGCCTCCATGTACGGCTCCAGGTAGGCGACGGCGCGCTTCATCGCCCGCGCGCTCTTCACCACCTGCGGCAGGAACATCTTCCCGGAGCCGAAGAGGTCCCCGACCACCGACATCCCGTCCATGAGCGGCCCCTCGATCACGTCGAGCGGGCGCGGCAGCTTCTGGCGGGCCTCCTCGGTGTCCTCCTCGATGAAGTCGACGATGCCGTGCACGAGCGCGTGGGAGAGCCGCTCCTCGACCGGAGCCTCGCGCCAGGAGAGGTCGAGCTCGCGCTTCGTGCCCTCTCCCTGCACCGTCGCGGCGAAGCTCACGAGCCGCTCGGTCGCATCGGGGCGCCGGTCGAAGACGATGTCCTCCACGTGCTCGAGGAGGTCGGGCGGGATGTCCTCGTACACGGCCAGCTGGCCCGCGTTGACGATGCCCATGTCGAGCCCCGCCTGGATCGCGTGGTAGAGGAAGACGGAGTGGATCGCCTCGCGCACTACCTCGTTCCCCCGGAAGGCGAAGGAGAGGTTGGAGACGCCGCCCGAGACCTTCGCGCCGGGGCAGCGCTCCTTGATCTTCGGCACGGCCTCGATGAACGCCTTCGCGAAGCCGGCGTGCTCCTCCATCCCGGTGGCGACCGCGAGGATGTTCGGGTCGAAGACGAGGTCCTCGGGCGGGAAGCCGACCTCGTCCACGAGCAGGCGATACGCGCGCTCGCAGATCTCCACCTTGCGATCGGCGGTCTCCGCCTGCCCCTGTTCGTCGAAGGCCATGACCACTGCGCCCGCGCCGTAGCGGCGCACGACCCGCGCCTTGGCGAGGAAGTCCTCCTCGCCCTCCTTGAGGCTGAGCGAGTTGACGATCCCCTTGCCCTGGACGCACTTCAGGCCGGCCTCGATCACGGACCAGCGAGAGCTGTCGACCATGATCGGCAGGCGCGCCACCTCGGGCTCCGTGGCCACGAGGTTGAGGAACGTGGTCATGGCCGCCTCGGAGTCGAGGAGGTCGGCGTCCATGTTCACGTCGAGGATGTTGGCACCGCCGCGCACCTGGTCGAGCGCGACGTCGAGCGCCCCCTGGAAGTCGTTGGCCTCGATCAGCTTCCGGAAGCGGGCCGAGCCGGTGACGTTCGTGCGCTCGCCGACCATGACGAAGGTCGTGTCCTGGGCGAAGGCGAACGGCTCGAGGCCGCTGAACCGCGTGAGCGGCCTGTGCTCGGGGACGTGGCGCGGCGGGATGCCGCGCAGCGCCGAGGCGATCGCCCGCGTGTGGTCGGGCGTCGTCCCGCAGCAGCCGCCGACGACGTTGACGAGGCCGCTCTCGGCGAACTCCCGAAGCAGGGAGCTCGTCGTGTCGGGCCCCTCGTCGTAGCCGCCAAAGGCATTCGGCAGGCCGGCGTTGGGGTGTGAGCTCGTGTAGCAGTCGGCCAGGCGGGCCAGCTCCTCGACGTGATGGCGGATCTCGCGCGCCCCGAGGGAGCAGTTGACCCCCACGATCAGCGGCCGCGCGTGCTCGACCGAGGCCCAGAACGCCTCCAGCGTCTGGCCGGAGAGCGTGCGGCCGGAGAGGTCGACGATCGTCACCGAGATCCAGAGCGGCAGGTCGAGCTCCAACTCGTCGAGCACGTCGCGCGCCGCGACGATCGCCGCCTTCGCGTTCAGGGTGTCGAAGATCGTCTCGATCAGGAGCAGGTCGACGCCACCCTCGACGAGCCCGCGCACCTGCTCGGCATAGCTCTCGCGGACGTAGTCGAACGTGACCGCCCGGTAGGCCGGGTCGTCCACCTTCGGCGAGAGCGAGAGCGTCTGGTTGAGCGGGCCCAGCGAGCCCGCCACAAAGTACGGCCCGCCCTCACGCTCGTCGCAGGCCTGCCGCGCCAGCCGGGCGCCCTCGACGTTGAGCTCGTAGACGACGTCCTCGAGCCCGTAGTCGGCCTGGCCGATCCGCGTGGCCGTGAAGGTGTTCGTCGTCGTGATGTCCGCGCCCGCGTCGAGGTAGGCGCGGTGGACGTCGAGGACGACGTCGGGCCGCGTCAGGTTGAGCAGGTCCGGGTCGCCGGCGACCTCACGCGGGTGGTCGCGAAAGCGCTCCCCGCGGTAGTCGGCGTCGGACAGCCCCTGGCGCTGCAGCATCGTCCCCCACGCCCCGTCGAGCACGAGGATCCGCTGCGCGAGCAGGTCGCGCAGAAGGGCGGTGCGGGAGCCCACGGTCGTCGCCATTGACGAATTGTGCCGTCAGGCGAGCGGGCGGGGCTAGCCGCGGCCGGCGACGGCGATCTTGTTCTCGGCGTGGCGGAGGCGCTGCTCGACCTTCCAGCGGTCGTCGTCACCCGCGCCGGCGTCGATCCGATCGAGGAGCGCGCGGGCCTCGTCGGCCTCGCGGCGGGCCTCCTCGACGTCGATCTCCTCGGCTCGAACCGCATCGTCGACGAGGACGAGCGCGCGGTCCTGCTGCACCTTGAAGTAGCCGGGCCCGGCGGCGAAGGCCTGCCAGTCGCCGCCCGCCTTGATGCGGATCTCGCCTGCCTTCAGCATCGCCACGAGCGGGGCGTGCCGCGCGAGCACGCCGATCTCGCCGGAGACCCCGGGCACGATCAGCATCTCGGCCTCGCCCTCGTACGCGGCGCCCTCCGGCGTCACGAGCGAAAGGTCGAAGGTGCGCGCCGCGCCTTCCTGAGTCGCCATCCAGGATCTCCCCTAGACGGCGGCCGGCTCCGCCTCGAGCTCCTCCGAGGCCTCGGGCTCGGGCTCGGGCTCGGCCGCCGGCGCCTCGTCCTCGCTCGCCATCGCCTTGCCGCGCTCGACGGCCTCCTCGATCGCGCCGACCATGTAGAAGGCCTGCTCGGTGAGGTCGTCGTGCTTGCCCTCGATGATCTCGCGGAAGCCCTTGATCGTGTCGGCGAGGCGCACGTACTGGCCCGGGCTGCCGGTGAACGCCTCGGCGACGAAGAAGGGCTGGGAGAGGAAGCGCTGCACCTTGCGCGCGCGCTGCACGGTGAGCTTGTCCTCGTCGGAGAGCTCGTCCATGCCGAGGATGGCGATGATGTCCTGGAGCTCCTTGTAGCGCTGCAGGATCTCCTGGACGCGCGTCGCCGTGTCGTAGTGCTCGTCGCCGACGATGTCGGGCTGGAGCGCGCGCGAGAAGGAGTCGAGCGGGTCGACGGCCGGGTAGATCGCCTGCTCGGCGATCGAGCGCGAGAGCACCGTCGTCGCGTCGAGGTGGGCGAAGGTGTTCGCCGGCGCCGGGTCGGTGAGGTCGTCGGCGGGCACGTAGATTGCCTGCACGGACGTGACCGAGCCCTTGCGCGTCGAGGTGATGCGCTCCTGCAGCTGGCCCATCTCGGTGGCGAGCGTCGGCTGGTAGCCCACGGCCGAGGGCATGCGGCCGAGCAGGGCCGAGACCTCGGAGCCCGCCTGCACGAAGCGGAAGATGTTGTCGATGAAGAGGAGCACGTCCTGCCCCTCCTCGCGGAAGTACTCGGCCATCGTCAGCCCGGCGAGGCCGACGCGGAGGCGCGCACCGGGAGGCTCGTTCATCTGCCCGAAGACGAGCGCCGTCTTCTCGATCACGCCGGACTCGGTCATCTCGCGCCACAGGTCGTTGCCCTCGCGCGAGCGCTCGCCCACGCCCGCGAACACGGAGAGGCCCTCGTGCTCGGCGGCGATGTTTCGGATCAGCTCCTGGATGAGCACCGTCTTGCCCACGCCGGCGCCGCCGAAGAGGCCGACCTTGCCGCCCTTGACGTAGGGCGCGAGCAGGTCGATCACCTTGATGCCGGTCTCGAAGATCTCGACCGTCGGCTCCAGCTCCTCGAAGCTCGGTGCGGGCCGGTGGATCGGCCAGCGCTCGGCGTCTTCGACTTCCTCACCCTCGTCGATGGCCGCGCCGAGGACGTTGAAGATCCGCCCCAGCGTCACCTGGCCGACCGGCACCGAGATCGGCGCGCCGGTGTCCTCCACCTCGGCGCCGCGCGGGACGCCGTCCGTCGAGTCCATCGCGACCGCCCTCACGCGGTCGTTCCCGAGATGCTGCTGAACCTCGGCGATCAGGTCGATCGCGGGCCGGCCGCCCTGCTCGGGGACCTGGATGCGCAGGGCGTTGTAGATGCTCGGGAGCCCGCCGTGGAAGACGGCGTCGATGACGACGCCCTTGATCTCGACGATCTTGCCGACGTTCTTCTCAGTGGGCATGGATCTCCTGGATGATCGCGTGCGAGGACGGCCGTTTTGCCGGCCGAACGGAGTCTATCGGAGCCCCGAGGCCGTTCCGGAGGGAACATTTGCCGAGCGTGGGCGTCTGAACCGGTAGATGCGACGGGCCGCTTTCATCCTCTCGGCGGTGCTGGCCGCCACCGGCTGCGGCGGCGAGGAAACCGCAGGGCCTCCGTCGACCGCGGCGCTCGACTGCGCCTATCCGCTCGTCTGGGACGAGACCAGGTACGACCCCGGCCTCGACCTGCCGCCGAAGCTCGAGATCGGCCCCAGCCTCGGCACGGGCGTCGTTCTCGGGTGTGGCGACGCGAGCACCGGTCTCATTCCCGACGAGCGGGTGGACGTCAGGCGCGTCGAGGGCATCCACCCCGCCGTGGCGGTCGCCGCCACGCTCGAGGGCAGCACGGAGCCGCTCGTCTGGCTTGGGCGCGGGTACCTGCTCGAGAGCCCCGAGCATCCCTTGCACGGGCCCGCGGTGCGGTCGCTGGGCGTCGGGGAGCAGCCGGGAGACGACTTCACGTGTGGCCCCGCCCTAACCACGCAGGCTCACGCCTTGTCGACGCCGCGGCAGAACCACCCGCTGGAGGTGCGGGCCCAGGATCCTGCCGTCGAGTCGCTGCTGACGGAGCCCGGAACGCAGCGCGTCGTCTCCCTGACCACGGACACCGTGATCACGGGGCTCGAGCGCCACGGCGTGCCGTTCGTACAGCGAGCGGACGAGTTCACCCTCGTGCTCCGCGTCTGCGACGGCAAGGAGAGCGCGCCGGGCGCCGCAGGCCTCCGGCTCCTCGTCGCCGACCGCCTTGCGGGCGACGGTTACATGACGCCTTCAGGCGGGTTCGGCGACCTGTGGGGTTCGTCTGCACCGGCGAGGGCGCGCCGGGGCCGGCAGCAGGCTTGGGCGCGGAGTAGCCAGCCTCTCCCGAGGCTCAGATCACGCCCTTGGGCGGCGCCGGCGTCGCGGGGACGGGCTCGACCGGCGCGAGGATCCTTGTGCGGGACGCCTTCGGAATCCGAATTGCGTCCGTCAGCAGGGAGACCTCGGTGGGATCATTTGCAGGTCCCGGCGAAGGCTGGCGCTCCACGACTGCTCCCACGAGAGCCCCGGCGGCAAGCGCCGCGGTGGCAGCGACGGCGGCGGCGAGCCTGGGCCCGGAGGCTCGCCTGCGACCGGCGACCGGCAGCGTGATCCGCCGCGACGGCCGCTCCTGCGGCGTCAGGCGGATGACATCCGTCGCCCAGCGGACGTCCTCCTCGTACGCACGGCAAGCCTTGCAGCCTCCGAGATGCCGAGCGAGCAGCTCGTCCTCCAGAGGCGACAGCTCGCCGTCGAGGCGAAGCGACACCCATTCCCGCGCGCGGTCGCACGGCTCTCCCTGCAACAGCAGGTCCTTGCCAGCCATATCTGCTCAGACGATAGCTGGAAGCGGAGGTTAGGCTTCGCCGTCGGGCACCTGTCGTGGCCTCGCTCCAGACGAGGCGGCGCCTACCGGCCCGACGCCCCGGGCCTCGGCAGCGCTCGAAGGCTCGGCCGCAGCCGGAACAGCCGTTCGGCGGCCGACGCCAGTCGGCCGCCGAACGCCCGCTTTGAGCCGCGGGCGCGCTGATTCGACATCCAACGCGATTGCGCCTCCGCCACCCGGGCGGCGTGATCGAGGTGTCAGACGTACGATGAGATGAGCGTCGGCTGGAAAGGCATCCACCCGAAGCATGCACCTTTCTTGCGGCAGACGTGCTCTTAGACGTGCGCAGCCCGCTCGAGCTCTTCCCCGGGCTCGAGCGGGTACCAGCAAGCCGCGTGGTGGTCTCGCGCGACGGGACGCAGAGGCGGCACCTCGGTCCGGCAGTTCTCGGGTACGGCGTCCTTGCCTGCGACAAGGCGCGCCTTCGGGCACCGAGGATGAAAATGACAGCCGGGCGGCGGGTCGACCGGCGAGGGAACGTCACCCTCGAGCACGATGCGGCCGGCCTGCTCTCCGTCGAGGCGGCCCTTGGGCACAGCCGACAGGAGGGCGGCGGTGTACGGGTGCTTCGGGTTCTCGTAGAGCAGATCGGCCGGGGCGAGCTCGACGATGCGGCCGAGGTACATGACGGCGATGCGATCGGAGATGTGCCTGACGACGCCGAGGTCGTGCGAGATGAAGAGGTACGTGAGATCGAAATCCCGTTGCAGGCCCTGAAGCAGGTTGAGGATCTGCGCTTGAATCGAGACGTCGAGGGCGGAGACCGGCTCGTCGCAGATGATCAGCTTCGGGCTGAGCGCGAGTGCCCGGGCGACGCCGATGCGCTGCCGCTGGCCGCCGGAGAATTCGTGCGGATACCGGTTGTAGTGCTCCGGGTTGAGGCCGACGCGGTCCATGAGCTCCTGGACCCGCCGTTTCTTCGAGCCTTCGGTCTTGTGGATCGAGAAGGGCGCGCCGATGATCGAACCGATCGTCTGGCGAGGGTTCAGAGACGAGTAGGGGTCCTGGAAGACGATCTGCATCTCCCGTCGAAGGGGCCGCATCTGGCGCCGGCTGAAGCCGGAGATGTCCTCTCCGTCGAACCTGATGGTGCCGCTCGTCGCCTCGATCAGCTTCAAGACGAGGCGCGCGGTCGTCGACTTTCCGCATCCCGATTCCCCCACGAGGCCGAGAGTCTCGCCGCGGCCGAGGGTGAAGCTGATGTCCTCGACGGCGTGGACATGCCCGACCGTGCGCTGGAGAAGCCCGCGCTGGATCGGAAACCGCTTCGTCAGGTGCTCGACCTCGAGCAGGGGCTCGAGTCGAACGGACGGCTCCGGAGCGGCGGCGTGGGTCGCAGCCTCGCTCACACGGCTTCCTTCAGGAAGCGCTCCAGTCGCTCCGTCCACAGGCGTCGCTTGTCGTCGGCGGAGAGGTGACACGCTTCGGCGTGACCGCCGCCCCGATCGCGAAACTCCGGCCGCTCCCGATCGCAGGGCGCGAAGCGATGGGGGCACCGCGGATGGAACGGGCAGCCCGGGGGAACGTGGATGAGAGACGGCGGCGACCCCTGAATGGGCGTCAGGCCGGAGACCTTCTGATCGACGCGCGGCATCGACTCGAGCAGGCCCCACGTGTACGGGTGCAGCGGCAGGCTGAAGACCTCGTCTCTCGTGCCCAGCTCCACCGCCCGGCCCGCATACATGACCATGACTGCCTGGGCGACGTCCGCCACGACCCCGAGGTCGTGGGTGATGAGGATCACTCCGATGTCGAACTCCGTCTTGACGCGGTCGATCAGCTCCAGGATCTGGGCTTGGACGGTGACGTCGAGGGCGGTGGTCGGCTCGTCGGCGATGAGGATGTCAGGGTTGTTGACCAGCGCCATCGCGATCATCGCGCGCTGCCGCATGCCTCCCGAGTACTGGTGCGGGTAGTCGCGGAAACGCTCCCGAGGCCGGGGGATCCCGACGGCGCTCAAGAGCTCGACGACCCGGTCCTCGGCCTGCTTCTTCGGCACATCCTCGTGCACCTGAATCGCCTCGACGATCTGGTCCCCCACGCGATACATCGGATGCAGGCAGGCGAACGGGTCCTGGAAGATCATCGCGATCTCCTTCCCCCTGATCTGCCGGAGCTCCTTTCCCTGGATCGACAACAGGTTGCGTCCCTTGAAGAGTGCCTCTCCCGAGATCCGAGCCCCCCGGATCAGGCCGAGCAGAGCCAGGTTCGTGACGCTTTTCCCGGAGCCGGACTCGCCGACGAGCCCGAGCGTCTCACCGCGACGGAGCGAAAAGGAGAGGTGGTCGACGGCATGGACGACCCCGTCGGCCGTCGAGAACTCGACACTGAGATCCCGAACGTCGAGCAGGAGGTCGCCGCGGGTGCTCACTGATAACGGATCCGCGGGTCGAGGTACGCGTAGGCGATGTCCGCGAGCAGGTTGAAGAGGACGACGAAGATGGCGGTGAGGACGACCACCGCGACCACCACGGGAAGGTTCGAATTGAAGGTCGCGCTGAGCACCCAGGAGCCGACGCCTTGCCAGTTGAAGACCGTCTCGGTGATCACCGCTCCCCCGATGAGGAGCGCAAAGTCCATGGCGAACAGGGTCACGACAGGCGTGAGGCTGGCCCGCAGGCCGTGCTTGACGATCACGTCGCGCTCGGTGAGGCCCTTCGCCCGCGCCGTGCGGATGTAGTCCTCGCCCATGGTGTCGATCAGGCTTCCCCGGGTCATGCGCGCGTAGAAGGCCGCGTAGAGGAGGGAGAGGACGACGACGGGCATGATCAGGTGCATGGCCCAGTCCGTCGGGCTCTCGCCGAAGGGCACGTAGCCCGTTCCGGGGAGGAACTGGATCTGCTCGGGCCCACCCCCGGTCTCGGCGAAGAGGTAGAGCGCGACCAGTCCGAGCCAGAAGACCGGAGCCGACACGCCGAAGAGGGCAAAGCCCATTGCCCCGCGATCGAGGGCTCCCCCCCTCCTGATGGCCGAAAGAACCCCGATGGATATCCCCACAATCGCCCAGAGGATCGCGGCGAAGAACGCGAGAAAGAGCGTGCGCGGCAGCCGCCTCATCAGCTCGTCCCGCACCGGCACTTTGGTGTCGTACGAGTAGCCGAGGCCGGGCCAGCCGTACTCGTCCCCGGTGACCAGGTTCGTCACAAAAAGCCCGTACTGCTGGTACCAGGGCTTGTCGAGGCCGAACTCCTCCCGGACTGCCTCGAGCGTCGCCGCCGTCGGCGCCTTGCCGGCGAAGCGGCGGGCCGGGTCGGTCGGAGGCAGGACGTAGAAGATGAAGAAGGTGAACATCGTGACCAAAAGCACGACGAACGCCGACCAGACGATCCGCCGGAGAACGTAGGCCGCCACCTAGCTCATTCCCTCCGTACCCGACCTCCTCGACCTCCGGCGGAATGCGGTGGGGCCCCCGGTCGGGGGCCCCACCACGACTTCCGTTAAGTGCCCTGCTGCTTCGACTGGTCGACTGCGACGTGTTGCCACGCCTGCAACCCGACCGACTGGTCGAAGTCCCAGTTGCTCACGGCTTCGCTGATGATGTTCGTGTTGTTGCGCCAGAGCCAGGGGATCCAGGGGACCGCTTCCTCCATGATGGTCTTGTCGAGTTCGCCCCAGCAGGTCGTGCGCTCGGCGTCGTCGGCGATCGCGATGCACTCGTCGATGCCGTCGTTGACGCTCGGGACGCCGTCCGCGGGGTACTCGATCCCGATCTCCTTGGCCTGTTCCTCGGTGAGCCCGACGAGCGGCTCGTTGTAGCTGAACTCCGGCGTGATCACGCGTCCGTCGAACAGGTAGAGGTAGTACGTGAACGCGTCGGCGTAGTCCTTGCCCCAGCCGGCCGTGCCGCTCATCGGCACCTGCTCGGTCGGGGTGAAGATGAACTGGTACGGATCGTCGATGTTGCGGGTCTTGAGCGTGATGCCGACCTTGCCCAGCGACGACTCCATGACGGGAACCATTGCCTTGTCCCGCGCGGTGTTGCCCATGACGTTCAGGACGTCCTTGCACTCCGGAGCGTCGCAGATGCCGTCCTGGTCGGTGTCGTACTTGGACTGGGCCATCTCGGCCTTCGCGGCCTCCTCGTCTCCCGCATAGTCCGGGCTCGGGTACGGATCGTAGTCCGCGAGCTCGGCAGGAGACATGGCCGGCGGAATGATGTGCCTCGCCGGCTCTCCAACCGTCGGCCCGCCCCATCCTCGGATGAGGGCGGTCTTGTCCATGACGAGGTTCGCAGCCTTCCGGACGTGGACGTCGTCCCACGGAGGCGTAGTCAGGTTCATGTAGATGTAGAAGACGCCGTCGTCGGGATACGCCTTCAGGAGGTCCTGGAGCTCCTCGGTCTCCGTGTACTCCTTGATCTCCTTGCCGGTCTCGCTGCAGATCGTGTCCTCGATCTCCGCCGCCTTGACCTTGGCGAAGCAGTCGTCGTTGCTCGTGTTGATGAGGAAGTCGAACTGGTCGGGATAGTTCGAGCGCAGATCGTCCGTCGACTGGTCGTAGTCCGGGTTTCGCACGAGGATGAGCTGCGTTTCCGGGTTGATAGCCCGAGAGCGGCTCCATCGTGTCGCAGCTCGAGATATCGAGCTGGTCCGAGCCTTCGATCATGTACGGGCCGGACGAGATGACGTAGCGCCCGTAGTCGCCGGCCTTCTTGAAGCACCCGGCGACCTCTTCCGGGATCGGGCCCGCCGCAGCCATCGCCAGGCGATAGAGGAAATCGCCGGCCGGCTTCGCCAGCTGGAAGACGATCGTCTTGTCGTCGGGCGTGGTGATGCCGGAGACCGACTTGGCCTTGCCGTCAGCGACGTCTGTGAAGCCCTCGATCACCTCGTAGTAGAGCGGATAGCCGAAGCTCCCGATATCGGGGTTCGCAAGCCGGTCGAATCCGAACTTGATGTCCGCCGAAGTGATCTCCCGGCTCACCGGCGGCCCGAACATGATCCCGTCCTTCAGGGTGAAGGTGTAGGTGAGACCGTCGTCCGAGACCTCCGGCATGTCGGCGGCGAGGTCGGGGTGGATCTCGTTCCCCGCGTTGCCCGCCGTTCCGGAGTAGCTCATGAGCTTCCGGATGATCAGGTTGTAGAAGCTCCATCCCACCGCCGTGTACTCGGCGGTCGGGTCGAAGTCGGCCGTGAAGTCGAACGAGGTCTCGACGTCGACCCGGTAGGTCCCGCCCGGTGTCGCCCCTTCCGAGACCGTATCGTCGGTCCCGGTCTGGGCCGCGTCGTCGTCGTCGCCTCCGCACGCCACGACGGCGAGCGCCAGCACAGCCGCCAGCGAAAGAATCACTGCAAGTCGTCTTCGTCTCACGTCACACCCTTTCTGCCGTTTTCGCACGAGCCTCGCGACGAGACGCCCCGGTCCGCCCGGAACCCCTCTCCGATGCCGCTAACAATGGACGTCGGCGGCGGCCGAAAGTTAGCTTGGCGGCCGATGAAAACCTTCAGCGCCCGGTCCTCGGATCGAGCGCGTCCCGAAGGCCGTCGCCGAGCAGGTTGAAGGCGAGAACCGTGGAAACGAGGAAGAGCCCCGGGAACACCATGAACCACCAAGCGACGTCGAAGATGCCCGACGCGTCGGAGAGCATCTGCCCCCAGGAGGGCGTGGACGGCGGCAGGCCCAGGCCGAGGAAGGAGAGCGCCGCCTCGAAGAGGATGTTGGCGGGAATGAGGAGCGTCGTGTAGATGATGATCGGGGCGACGAGGTTCGGCAGGACCTCGCGAGACATGATCCGCATGTTCCCGGCGCCCAGCGACCGCGCCGCCTCGACGTACTCCTTCTCCCGGATGGACAGCACGCTGCCGCGGATGATCCGCGCGATGTAGGGCCAGCTGAAGAGGGCGATGATGAAGATGACGAGGCGCTGGCCCGGCTGCACCACCCCTCCGAGACAGCCCTCCTTCGTCGTTCCGCAGGCGGCGGCGATGCCGATGGCGAAGAGGAGGAGCGGCATCGCGAGGATGATGTCGATCAACCGCGAGATCGCCGTGTCCGCGTAGCCGCGGAAGTAGCCGCCGACGATGCCCACGATCGTGCCGATCACCACGGCGATACCGGTTCCGACGAGCGCGACGAGGAGCGAGGTGCGGGCTCCGTAGAGGATGCGGACGAAGACGTCGCGGCCCGACTGGTCGGCGCCGAACCAGAAGTCGCCGTTCGGCCCTTTGGGAAGGCCGAAGTCGTCGAGCATCTGCGTCTGGAAGAGCTCGTTCTTCCCGTGGTGGATGATCCTGTCGGCGATTACCCCGGCGAAGATCGCGAGCAGGACGAGGATGGCGAGGAAGATCAGGCTCCCGATCGCCGCCTTGTCGCGCCTGAACCGCTCCCAGAACAGCTGGCGCGGTGACTTCCCCTCCACCTCGGCGGTCTCGAGCACGGCACCGAGGGGCTCGATCGTCGTGGTATCGGGTGCAACAGACGCCACTCCGTCTCCTCCTTGGCTCCGACCGCTGGAGTGTAGTTGAGCCCTCGGTAGGCGTCCACACTAAGAACTCGAACCAGAATGACGCTTCGTCGGCGCGGCGTCCTGGGTGAGTGCGATGCAAGGACGCAGGGCGCGTTCGTAGCCGAGGCTACGGGCGCAACCGAGGACGCGCAGCGCGCCGCCCAGGGCGTCGCGGCGGCTCAAGACTTCATTCTGGTTCGGGTTCTAACCCTCGAGCGCGTCTGCGCCGGCGACGACCTCGAGGATCTCCTGCGTGATCTCCGACTGGCGCGCTCGGTTCATGTCGAGTGTCAGCCGGTCGATCAGCTCGCCGGCGTTCTTCGACGCGTTCCGCATCGCGGTCATGCGGGCGCCGTGCTCGGACGCCGCTGACTCGAGGAGGGCGCGGTAGACGGTCGTCTCGAGGTAGGTCGGCAGCAGCCGTCCGAGGATCTCCTCCGGCTCGGGCTCGTAGATGAAGTCCCCCTCGAGCGCGATCTCGTAGGCGCTCTTCTCCTCCTCCTCGAGCAGCGTGCGCGGGATCGGGAGGACGTCCTCGACCTCGACGGTCTGGGTCAGCGGCGAGACGTAGTGGTTGTAGACGACGACCACGCGGTCGACCTCGCGCTCGACGAAGAGGTCGGCGAGCCGCTTCGAGATCGCCACCGCGTCCGCGTACACCGGGCGGTCGGTGAAGTCGACCCAGGCCTGCTCGATCGCGTAGCGGCGGAAGCGGAGGGTCGAGCGGCCCTTCTTGCCCACCACGACCCAGCGCACGTCGGCGCCGCCGGCGCGGATCTCACGCTCGAGCTGGAGCGCGCGCCGGATGATCTGTGCGTTGAAGGCGCCGGCGAGGCCGCGGTCGCCGGTCAGCGGCAGGATCGCCACCGACTGGACCGAGTCGCGCGCCTCGAGGAGCGGGAAGCCGCGCGACGGGGTGGCCCGCGCCGTTCCGATCATCAGCTCGCGCATGCGCTCGGCGTAGGGGCGGAGCGCCGCGATCCGCGTCTCCGCCCGGCGCAGCTTCGCGGCGGCGACGAGCTCCATCGCCTTCGTGATCTTGCGCGTGTTGCGGACGGAGCGGAGCCGCCGCTTGATGTCCTGGACGGTGGCCACTACGCGAGTACCCCGGCCTCCTCGTGGACGGCGAAGTTCTGCCTGAACTCCTCGATCTGCGCCCGGGCCGCGGCCTGCGCCTCATCCGGCAAGTCCCCGGTCTCGCGAATCCCCGCGTAGACCGCTCCCTCCGTCCGCAGGTACTCCCTCAGCTCCTCCTGGAAGCGCGGCACCTGGTCCGTCGGAATGTCGTCGAGGAGGCCCTGGATGCCGGCGAAGATCGCGATCACCTGCTCCTCGAGCGGCCACGGCCGGTACTGCGGCTGGTTGAGCGTCGCCACCATGCGCTCGCCGCGGGCGAGCGTCCGCTGCGTCTGCGGGTCGAGCTCCGAGCCGAACTGGGCGAACGCCTCCAGCTCACGGTACTGCGCGAGATCGAGACGCAGGCGGCCGGCGACCTTCTTCATCGCCTTCGTCTGGGCGTTCCCGCCCACGCGGCTCACCGAGATGCCGACGTTGATCGCCGGGCGCACGCCCGAGAAGAAGAGGTCGGACTCGAGGAAGATCTGACCGTCCGTGATCGAGATGACGTTGGTAGGGATGTAGGCGGCGACGTCGCCGGCCTGCGTCTCGATCACCGGCAGGGCCGTCAGCGAGCCCGCGCCCAGCTCGTCCGAGAGCTTGCAGGCGCGCTCGAGCAGGCGGGAGTGCAGGTAGAAGACGTCGCCCGGGAAGGCCTCGCGGCCGGGCGGCCGGCGCAGGAGGAGCGACATCTGCCGGTAGGCGTCCGCGTGCTTGGAGAGGTCGTCGTACATGCAGACCGCGTGCCTGCCGTTGTAGAGGAAGTGCTCGCCCATCGCGCAGCCTGCGTAGGGCGCCATCCACTTGATCGGCGCCGCCTCGCTCGCCGAGGCCGTGACGATGATCGTGTAGTCCATCGCCCCCGCCTCCTTGAGGCGCTCGTACACCTGCGCGACCGTCGAGGCCTTCTGCCCGATGGCGACGTAGATGCAGATCATGTCCTGCCCACGCTGGTTCAGGATCGTGTCGACGAGGATCGCCGTCTTGCCGGTCGAGCGGTCGCCGATGACCAGCTCGCGCTGGCCGCGGCCGATCGGGATCATCGAGTCGATCGCCTTGATGCCGGTCTGGAGCGGCTCGCTCACCGGCTGGCGGTTGACGACGCCCGGCGCCTTGAACTCGAGCAGGCGGCTCTCGGAGGCCTGCAGCGGGCCCTGGCCGTCGAGGGGGATCCCGAGCGGGTTGACGATGCGCCCGACCAGCTCGTCGCCGACGGGCACGCTCATGACGTTGCCGGTCCGCTTCACGGTCTCGCCCTCGGCGACCTTGTCCCAATCGCCGAATAGCGCGACTCCGACGTTGTCCTCCTCGAGGTTCAGCGCGATGCCGGTGACGCCGTGCTCGAGCTCGACCATCTCCATCGCCATGCAGCTCTCCAGCCCGTAGACGCGCGCGATGCCGTCGCCGATCTGGAGGACGGTGCCGACCTCGGCGAGGTCGGTCTCGACGTCGTAGGCCTCGATGCGCTGCTTGAGGATCGAGGTGATCTCTTCGGGGCGTAGCTTCACGTGACTCTCAGCTCCTTGCTGTCAGTTCCTGGCGTAGCTGGTCCAGCCGACCGCGCACGCTCGCGTCGAGGCGCTGCGAGCCGGCCTGGATGACGATGCCGCCGATCAGGTCGGGGTCGACGCTCCTGGTGGCCTCGACCTTGCGGCCGGAGGTCTTCTCGATCTGGCCGACCACCTTGGCGGCCTCCTTGTCGGAGAGCTCGACGGCGGTCGTCAGCTCGAGCTCGAGCACGCGCTCGGCGTGGGCGATCAGCCGCTCGAGCTCGCCCTGCATCTCCTCGACCTCGGCGATGCGGCCCTTCTCGGCGAGCAGGAGGAGGAAGTTGCGGACGAGCGGCTCCGCGTCCTCGAGCGCGGCGGCGAGCGCATCGCGCTTCACGTGCGGCTCGATCTGCGGGTTGCGGAGGAGCGAGCGCAGCTCGTCGGAGGCGCCGACGGCGGCGACGAACTCGCCCAGCTCCTCGCGGACCACTTCGACCTTCTTCTGGTCGCGGGCGGCCTCGAGGAGCGCCTCGGCGTACACGCGATGTGCAACGGCCAATCCAGCGCCTCCTAGTTCTCGCTCGCGATCTGCTTCACGTCGACCTCGGCGATCGTCTCGTCGATCAGGCGGCGCTGGTCCTTCGCGTCCAGGACCTTGCCGGTGACCTTCTCGGACGCGAGGAGCGTCAGCTCCACGACGTCGCGGCGAATCTGCTCCCGCAGCCGGGCGTTCTCCGCCTCGAGCTCCTCGCGGTTCTTCTCCAGCCGCTCCTTCAGGTCGGTGTCGGCCTGCTCGCGCGCCTGCTCGAGCTGGCGCTGGGCCTGGCGGCGCGACTCCTCGAGGATGCGCTCGCGGTCGGCCAGGGCCTCCTCGCGCTCGCGCTTGACGAGCTCGCGGAGCTCGCGGGCCTCCTCGCGCGCCTTGTCCGCCTCGTCCAGGGCCTCGCGGATCCGGTCGCGCCGCTGGTCGATCATTCCCTGGATGCGGCCGAAGGCGAAGCGCCGGAGCACCCAGAGGACGATCAGGAACGTGAGGATCGTCCAGACCATCAGGCCCGGGACGACGTCGATCAGCGATCCCTCCTCCTCTGCCGTGGTGGTCGTCTCCTGGGCGAAGACGAACGCCTGGAGCAGGTGGTCGTTCATGGGCTGACGAGCACGAAGGCGAGCAACCCGCCGAGCAGCGCGTAGAAGACGACGGCCTCCGTGAGCGCAAAGCCGAGCCACTGGATGCCGGTCAGCTCAGCGCGGAGCTCGGGCTGCCGGGCGACCGCCTGGATCATGGAGCCGAAGATCGTGCCGATGCCGATGCCGGCGCCCACGGCACCGAGCCCGACCCCCACGCCGAAGGCGATCGCCTGGCCGAGCGCGACGAGGCCGTCGTCCGTGGTCTGTGCGAGCAAGATGTCCACTGTTCCTCCTCCTTAGTGTTCCGGTTCGATGGCCGCGCCGATGTAGATGGCCGACAGGAGCGCGAAGACGAAGGCCTGGATCGTCACGACGATGCCGACCTCGAAGAGGTAGATGGCGGTGCCGATGATCAGCGAGAACGGAACCAGCCACCAGGCCGAGAAGATGAAGATGAGGCCGAGCATGACGAGGATCAGCATGTGGCCCGCGAGCATGTTGGCGAAGAGCCGCACGGAGAGCGAGATCAACCGCATGAACTGCGAGATCACCTCGAGCGGGACGATCAGGACGAGCAGCGGCTTGGGCGCCCCCTCCGGGATCCAGCTCTTGAAGTAGCGGCGCACCCCGTTGTAGCGGATGCCCTCGAAGTGGGTGGCGCCGAACGTGATGAGCGCGAGGGCGAGCGTGACGCTCAGGTTGGCCGTCGCCGCGTAGATGCCCCAGGTCGGCAGCTCGACGCCGAAGAAGTCGAACTTCTCGTCCGAGAGCGGCAGCGGGATGAAGCCGACGATGTTCAGGATCCAGATGAAGAGGAAGAGCGACGCGACGTACGGAAACCAGAGGCGGAGCGCCTTCGAGGGGATGCTCGACTCGGCGATCTGCTCCTGGACGGCCTCGTAGATGGCCTCGCCGGTCGTCTGCCGGCGGTCGGGCCGGAGCGAGAGGCCGAAGCGCATCAGCCAGATCCCGAGCAGGATCGTGAGGAGCCCGCCCAGCCAGAGGTATGCGACCGCCTTGTTGACGGAGAGGTCGAGCGGCCCGATGTGGATCGGGATCCACTCCTGGAGGACGAACTCGTGCTGCGGGTCGAAATCGCCCTCGGAGGCGGCGAGCAGGAGGCTCATCGCCGTGGGCTCCCCGAGAAGTAGATGGCGAGGCTCGCGACCAGCTCGGCGCTGTACGCGGCGGCGTAGGTGAGCGCGCCCGCGAGGGCGAGCGATGGGTTCGCCACCGCGACGGCGAGCAGGATCAGGACGAGCGCGATCCCGCGACCCATCATCCCGAAGGCTGCGACCCCGGAGCCGCGGAGCGTCGGCTCGCCGATCCCGGCCCGGTTGAGCAGGAGCCCGACGAGCTGGCTACCGGCCCAGAGGAGCGCGCCGAGCGCCCAGCCGCGCACGTCCCAGCCGGCGAGGAGGAAGATCGGGAGAGCGAGTGCGACAACGCCGCCGCCCACGAGGACGGGCATGCGCCGGTCCGGCATGGGACGCGGCGTGAGCAGCGCCCCGGGAGTCACGGGGCGTCCGAGCGACGGACGGAGGCGGCCACGACGGCATGCATCTTATTCACCCGCAGCCTATCAGTCCGTCGCCTGGGCTCGTAACAGCGATTTAGCCTATTTTGAGCCGTTTTGAGGCTACTTTGTGCGGGCCAGGAGGCGGGCGGCCACCTCGAGCACGACCTCGACGAAGAAGTCGATGTCACCCTCCTGCGTCCGCCAGTTGACGATCGCGGGGCGGAAGGCGACCCTGCCGCCGAAGGTCGTCGTCCCGACGTACACGCGTCCGTCGGCCAGCACCTCCTCTCCCAGGCGGGCGTTCAAGGCGTCCAGCTCCGCCTCCGGCACGCCAGCCGGCCGGTAGCGGAAGCACACGATGTTGAGCGGGACGTCCGCGAGCCGCTCGAGCTCCGGCGCTGCGTCCACGAGGCCGGCGAGGCGCTGCGCGAGGTCGAGGTGGCGCTCGACCATCTCCCGGTAGCCGGACCGGCCCCAGGCCCGGAGCGCCGACCAGACCGCCAGCGAGCGGGCCCGCTGGGAAGACTCCGGCGTCAGGTAGCCGTAGGTCGGCTCGGGCTCCTCGTCCGGCAGGTAGGCGGCCGCGAGCGAGAAGACCTTGGCGAGCAGGGCCGGCTCCCGGACGAAGGCGAAGCCGCAGTCGTAGGGGACGTTGAGCCACTTGTGGCCGTCGGCGATCACGGAGTGCGCGCGCTCCACCCCCTCCGCCAGAGGCGCCGAGCGCGGCGAGACGCGGGCAAAGAGGCCGAAGGCGCCGTCCACGTGCAGCCAGGCGCCGTGCTCCTCGGCGAGATCCGCAAGAGCTGCGATCGGGTCGAACCCGCCCGCGTTCACCTCGCCGGCGTTGCCGACGACGATCGCCGGCGCGCCGCCGAGCTCTCGGAGCGCCCGCTCGAGGGCCGGCAGGTCGATCCGCCCCACGTCGTCGCGAGAGAACGTCTCGACCGTGGCCCGGCCGATCCCCAGCATCGAAAGCGCCTTCAGGGCACTCGTGTGGATCACGCCGCTCGAGAGCACGGGCACTGCCGGCATGCCGGCCATCCCGTCCGCGCCGATGTCGCGTCCGTGCCGCTCGCCCCACCACTGCCGCGCGGCCGCCAGGCCCATGAGGTTCGCCGTCGTGGCGCCGGTCGTGAGCGCCCCGCCCCACGCGGCCGGGAGCTCGAAGAGCTCCTTCAACCAGTCGAGCGACACCGTCTCGAGCCGCGTGGCCAGCGGAGACCCCACCCAGCTGAACGCGTTCTGGTCGAGCGCGGTCGTCAGCCAGTCGGCGCCCAGAGCGGCCGGTGTCACCCCGCCCGTGACGAAGTGGAAGAAGCGCGGGCCCGACGAGGCGGTCGCAGCGTCGAGACCGCCTACGAGCTCCTCCAGCGCCGCGACGGCGCCGGAGCCGTGCTCGGGCAGCGGGCCGCCGAAGCCGCGCGCGACGTCCTCGGCATCCTGCGGCAGCACCTGGCGCTCGTCGAGGGCGGCAAGCCAGGCGGAGGCCCGCTCGAACGCGAGCCGGGCCGCCGCCGCGGTCTCGTCGGTCACTTGGTGCCGTACAGGCGGTCGCCTGCGTCGCCGAGGCCCGGGACGATGTACCCGCGTTCGTCGAGCTTTCGGTCGATCGAGGCGACCACGACGTGGACGTCCGGGTGAGCGGCGTGGAGGCGCTCCAGGCCCTCCGGCGCGGCAATGATCGCGATCATCTGCACCGACTGCGCGCCCGCCTTCTTGAGGATCTCCACGGCGGCCGCGGTCGAGTTCCCGGTCGCCAGCATCGGGTCGAGGAGGATGACGTCGCGCTCGGCGACGTCGGCCGGGAGCTTGACGTAGTACTCGACCGGCTCGAGCGTCTCCTCGTTCCGGTAGAGGCCGATGAAGCCGACGCGCGCGGCGGTGAGGAGCGAGAGCACGCCGTCGAGCATCCCGATTCCTGCACGCAGGATCGGGACGACTGCGACCTTCTTCCCCGAGATCCGGGGCACCGTCATCCGCTCGAGCGGCGTCGAGATCTCGACCTCTTCGACCGGCAGGTCCTTCGTCACCTCGTAGGTCAGGAGGACGGCGAGCTCGTTGACGAGCTGGCGGAAGAACTGGGTCGGCGTCTCCTCGTCCCGCAGCAGCCCCAGCTTGTGCTGCACCAGGGCGTGGTCGACGACCGTCACCCGTGTCGTGGTGGTGCTCATCCCGCGTACTCCGGGTAGCCGCGATACGCCGGGTAGAGCGGGCGCCGCTCGCAGAGGGCCGCGCTCCTGGCGCGGAGCGCGTCGAGGTCGGCTCCACCGAGCGCTCCCGCGATGATCTCGCCCACCTCGCGCAGATCCGCCTCGTCGAAGCCCCGCATGGTCACGGCCGGGGTGCCGAGCCGGATGCCGGAGGCCTCCATGGGCGGCCGCTCGTCGAAGGGCACCGTGTTGCGGTTGGCGGTGATCTGCACCTCGTGCAGGCGCTCCTCCGCCGCGCGGCCCGTCCAGTCGCTGCGGCGCAGGTCGACCTGGACGAGGTGGGTGTCCGTGCCTCCGGTGAGGAGGTCGAAACCGCCCTCGACGAGCGAGGCGGCGAGCGCGTCGGCGTTTGCGCGAATCTGGCCCTGGTAGGCGCGGAAGGCGTCGCTGGCCGCGATCTTGAAGCACGTCGCCTTCGCCGCGATCACGTGCAGCAGCGGGCCGCCCTGCATCCCGGGGAAGACCGCCTTGTCGATCGCTACGGCGTGCTCCTCCTTGCAGAGGATGAAGCCCGCGCGCGGGCCGGCAAGGGTCTTGTGACTCGTCGAGGTGACGAAGTCGCAGTGCGGCACCGGGCTCGGGTGGAGACCGGCAGCCACGAGCCCAGCGATATGGGCCATGTCGCAAAGGAGCAGGGCCCCGACCTCGTCGGCGATCTCGCGGAAGCGCTCGGCCTCGATCGTGCGCGGGTAGGCGGACGCGCCGCAGACGAGCAGCTTCGGCCGGTGCTCCCGAGCCAGCCGCCGCACCTCGTCGAAGTCGATCAGGCCGGTCTCGCGATCGACCCCGTAGCCGACCACGTCGTAGAGCTTGCCGGAGAAGTTGACCTTGAGGCCGTGCGTCAGGTGCCCGCCGTGATCGAGCCGCATGGCGAGGATCGTCTCGCCCGGCTGGAGACAGCTGAAGTAGACGGCCATGTTCGTCTGGGCGCCGGCGTGCGGCTGGACATTGGCGTGCTCCGCGCCGAAGAGCGCCTTCGCCCGGTCGATGGCGAGCTGCTCGATCTCGTCGACGACCTCGCAGCCGCCGTAGTAGCGGCGGCCCGGGTACCCCTCGGCGTACTTGTTGGTCGGCACGCTTCCCACGGCCTCGAACACCGACGGCCAGGTGAAGTTCTCCGAGGCGATCAGCTCGATCGTCCCGCGCTGGCGCTCGAGCTCCCGGCCGATCAGCTCGACCAGGTCCGGATCGACGTCCGCGAGCGCGGCCCGCCGCAGCTCCTCGAGGGTCTCGACCGCAACCGCCATCGGTTTCACTTTACTGCGCGGCCCTGGACGGGCGGGTGTCTGCGTGCCATGGTCAGTGCGTGGGGATTGTGGGGATCCTGGCCCTTGCGGCTCTCGTGGTCGTGCCGCTCCTGCGGGAGTACGCGGACTTTCGCCGCTCGTGGCGGCTCGGCCGGCTGGCAGCGCTCGGGTTGACCGGGCTCGTCGTTCCCGCAGTGGCGCTCGGGCTCGCCGTCGCGCAGCCGTTCGCGCAGTGGCCGTTCGTGCAGTGGGGCGTGACGGTGGCGGCCGCGCTGGCCGTCTACTCGCTCGCCGTGCGCGGGGTCGCCGAGGCTATCGAGCCGCAGCGAGCGCCTCAGCAGCCGCGCTGAGCGCCTCCGCCGCGGGCACGATGCCCTCGCGGAGAACGATCGGCTCCGGGCCGGTGAGATCGAGGACCGTCGACGGCGTGCCCGGCAGCTCGCCCTCGTCGACGACGGCGCCGCAGCTCCCCAGGATCTCCTCGGGGACATCCTCAGGGCGGGCGGGGTCCAGCTCGCCGTGCCGGTTCGCGCTCGTGGCGGCAACCGCGCCGACCCGCAGCACCACTTCGCGGGCCTGCGGCGGCAGGTCGGGCACGCGGACGCCGATCGTCTCCGGCCTCGTCCCGGTGAGCCAGCGGAAGCGGCGCGCCGGGTTGGCGAGGATCAGCGTGTAGGGACCGGGAAGGAGCGCGCGCGCGACCACGGCGCCGCGGCCCCGCGCCTCCGGCACGGCGTCGAGGATCGCGTCCAGATCGGCCGCGAGAAGCTGGATCGGCATCGTCTCAGGCCGCTGCTTCGCCGCGAAGAGCCGCTGACAGGGACGCTCCCGGTAGGCGTCCGCGCAGAGCCCGTAGACCGTGTCCGTCGGAAGGACGACGAGCTGCCCAGCGCGCAGCGCAGCGACGGCGTCGCCGCTCACGTGTGTCCCCAACGGCTGTGGATCCCGTCGTTCATCGGAGAACAGTGTGCCCGCGCGTAGAGCCATATCGCGGGAAGAGCTCTCCACAGCACGTCCCCGGCGGCCACGCCCGGGGCCTGACCCCGGGCGTGGCCGCTAGGGACGGCGCGCTTCGACGACCCGGTCCCGGCCGGCCAGGTCCGGAGTGGACAGCACGTCCTCGTAGCCGAGGGCCGCCAGGCCCTCGGCTACCTCGGCGGCCTGGCCGTCGCCGCACTCGAGGACGAGATGGCCGCCCGCGGGGAGGACGGAGAGCGCCGCGCGCGCGACCCGCTCCCACACGCCGTCTCCGACGACCGCCTCGTGGGGCTCGTAGAGACGGATCTCGGGTTGGAGGGAGTCGTACTCGCCGGCCGAGACGTAGGGCGGGTTGGAGACGACCAGGTCGAAGGGCCCGTCGAGCCCGGCAAGCAGGTCGCCCAGGCGCAGCTCGACCCGGCCTTCCAGGCCTGTGCGCGCCAGGTTCTCGCGCGCGAGCGCGAGCGCCTGCTCGGAGCTGTCGACGGCCACCACCCGGGCACCCGGATGCTCGTCGGCGATCGCGAGGGCTATCGCGCCCGACCCGGTGCCGACGTCGAGGACGCGCGGCGCCTCGAGGCCGCGCAGATGGACCAGGCAGCGCTCCACGACCACCTCCGTCTCCGGCCGCGGCACTAGCGCCCGCGCGTCGACCCTCAGCACGAGCCCGCGAAACCCCCACTCGCCCAGCACGTACGCGAGCGGCTCGCGCTCCCGGCGCCGCGCCACGAGCTCCCGCAGCCGCGCCAGCTCCTCCCTGCCCAGCGCCCGGTCCGCCGCGTACAGATCCGACCTGGAGACGCCGAGCACGTCGGCCACGAGCAGCTCGGCATCCACCCGCGGCGAGGGCACGCCTGCCTGGTCGAGCTCGCGCGCGACCTCGCGCACGGCGTCGAGGGGGCTCACGACGCCGTCGTCGCGGTCTCGAGCGCTCGGCGGCGGTCTTCCGCCGTCAGCGCCTCGGTCAGCTCGTCGAGATCCCCGCCCAGCACCGAGTCCAGCCGGTGCAGCGTGAGCTTGATGCGGTGGTCGGTGACGCGGTTCTCGGGGAAGTTGTAGGTGCGGATCTTCTCCGCGCGGTCGCCGCTTCCGATCTGCGAGCGCCGCTGCGCCGAGAGCTCCTCCTGCTGGCGCCGCAGCTCGGCCTCGAGCAGCCGCGCGCGCAGCACGCGCAGCGCCTTCTGCTTGTTCTGGAGCTGGGACTTCTCGTCCTGCATGGCCACGACGATCCCGGTCGGGAGGTGCGTTATCCGCACCGCCGAGTCGGTCGTGTTCACGCTCTGGCCGCCGGGACCGGTCGAGCGGTAGACGTCGATCTTGAGGTCGTTCTGGTCGAGCTCGACGTCGACCTCCTCCGCCTCGGGCATGACCGCGACCGTCGCCGTGGAGGTGTGGATCCGCCCTTGCGACTCCGTCTCGGGCACGCGCTGGACGCGATGCGTCCCGCCCTCGAACTTGAACACGGAGTAGGCGCCGTCGCCCTTGACGGCGAAGGTGACGTCCTTGAACCCGCCACCGTCGTTCGGGCCCGAGCCGAGCGGCTCCCACTTATACCCGCGGCGTTCCGCGTAGCGGGTGAGCATGCGGAAGAGATCGCCCGCCCAGAGCGCCGCCTCGTCGCCCCCGGCGCCCTGACGGATCTCGACGACGACGTCCCTCGCGTCGTTCGGGTCGCGCTCGACGAGCGCCAGCTTCAGGTCTTCCTCGAGTTGCTCCAGGCGCTCCTCGATCTCCGGCAGGAGCTCTCGCAGGTCCGGGTCGGAGCGCGCCGCGTCGGCGTCGGCCCGCGCCTCGCGCCACTCCAGCGCGAGCCTGTGCGGGGCCTCGAGCTCCTTCAGCCGGCGTCCGGCGTCGGCGGCCGCGTTGCGGTCCGAGTAGAGGTCGGGGTCGTTCATCCGCTCCTGCGCCTCCGTGTAGGAGCGCTCGAGCTCGTCCACCAAGCCGTCGATCTGGGCCGCCATAACCGGCTCAGGATAGCCCGGGCCGCGCTGCTCGCCCCGAGGACTGCGTCCTCAGTCGCGCCCGTAGCCTCGGCTACGAGCGCTCCCTGCGTCCTTGCCTCGGAACGACCATCGCACCCCGCAGGGGCCGGCCAAGCTACGCCATGACCTCGACCTTGCGCTCCTCCGGCGTCAGCCGGCCCTCGAGGCGGAGCACCTCGTGGAGCGCGCGGATCGAGACCTCGATCTGATCGAGCGAGGGAGCCCGCGTCGTCAGGCGCTGGAGCCAGAGGCCCGGGGCCAGGACGACGCGCAGGATCGGATTCTGCGGGTGCTTGCCGGCGAAGCGGATCACCTCGTAGGCGATGCCGGCGATCACCGGCAGGAGCAGGATGCGGGAGGCGATCAGCCAGAACCAGCCGGGCTGGCCGACGAAGGCGAAGACGAAGATGGCGATCACCATCACGTAGAGGAGGAACGCCGTTCCGCAACGGACGTGGATGAGGCTGTGGCGCTGGACGGCCTCGGGCTCGAGCGGGTCGCCGGCCTCGTAGGCGTTGATCGCCTTGTGCTCGGCGGCGTGGTACTGGAAGACGCGCTTCAGGTCGGGCAGGAAGCCCACGATCACCAGGTAGAGGATGAAGACCGACACGCGGATGAGCCCCTCGACGACGACGAACCAGGTGGTCGACTCGATCGGGAGCCAGTTCGTGATCAGCGCCGGCGAGACCTTGAAGAGGAGGAGCGCGAAGCCGATCGCGATGCCGAAGGCGAAGAGGAGCTGCCCGCGCGAGAGCTCGGTCTGGACCTCCTCGCCCTCTTCCCCCTCCTCCTGCGCCGCGTAGTTCGCCGAGATGGCGAGCGCGCGGAAGCCGATGGCGAGCGACTCGCCGAGCGCGAAGACTCCGCGGACGACCGGCAGGCGCGCCCAGCGGTGCTTGAGCAGGAACGAGGAGATGGGGCGGTTGACCTCCGCGATCTCGCCGTCGGGCTTCCGCACGGCGACCGACCACGCGGACGGGCCGCGCATCATCACGCCCTCCAGCACAGCCTGGCCGCCGATGGGCGCGCTCACTGGCGCTCCCTACTGCTCGCTGGCCTTGTTGGCGTCGGCCTTTTCGAGACGCTTCTGGAAGCGCGCGACACGGCCGCCGGTGTCGACGACCTTCTGCTTACCGGTGTAGAACGGATGGCACTCGGAGCAGATCTCGACATGAAGCTCGGTCTTCGTGGATCGGGTCTGGAACGTGTTCCCGCAGGAGCACGTGACGGTCGCGAGGACGTAGTCGGGGTGGATCTCGGTCTTCATGAATCGGCCAGGCGCTGGACGGGCTTGAGGATACCAGAGGCCGTTTCCCCGGCCACGTTGCCGCCGGAGACGACGACCGCCACCGTCTTGCCCTCGACGTCCGGCACCTTGCCTGCGAGCAGAGCCGCAACACCGGCGGCCCCGGCTGGCTCGGCAGCGAGCTTCGCCCGCTCGTAGAGGAAGCGGAAGCCGGCCTCGATCTCCTCCTCGGAGACGAGGACCGACTCGATGTGGAGCGCGAGGCCGAGCTCGATCGGGAGCGCGCCCGCGAAGGGCGCGTTGAGGCCGTCGGCGATCGAGCGCGGCGTCACCGGGACCGACGCGCGAGCGGCGAGGCCCTCGTGGAACGCGGCCGAGCCCTCGGGCTCGACCGCGATCACGCGCCTGCCCTGGAGGGCGACGGCGATCCCGGAGACGAGCCCGCCCCCTCCCACGGGGACGACGACGACGTCGACGTCCGGCAGGTCCTCCCCGATCTCGGCCCCCACCGTTCCCTGCCCGGCGATGACCTGCGGATCGTCGAAGGGATGGACGAGCACCCGGCCGGTCTGCTCCTCGAGCTCGGCGAGGCGCGCGAAGACCTCTCGCGGCCCGGGAGCCTCCTGGTCGACGGTCGCGCCGTAGCCGAGCGCCGCGGCGCGCTTGACCTCGCTCGCGCCCTGCCACATGACGACGAGGCAGTCGATCCCCTCCACCGCGCTCCCGTACGCGAGCGCGCCGGCGTGGTTGCCGGCCGAGGCGGCGATCACGCCCCGCGCGCGCTCCTCCGGCGTCAGCGAGGCGAGCTTCGTGAGCACCCCGCGCGCCTTGAAGCTCCCGGTCTTCTGGAGCAGCTCCGCCTTCAGAAACGCGCGGCCGCCGAACGAGCGGCCGAGGGTCTCCGACGAGAGGAGCGGCGTCCGGTAGAGGCGACTCCCGACGACGGCCGCGGCTGCTTCTACATCTGGGTGTATTCGGGGCCGTCCCCGCCCTCGGGCGGCGTCAGCCGCCCGCCTTTGGCCGTGATGGCGCCGCATTGGATGCAGTTCGAGGCCGTCACCTCGACGTCGACGACGTTCCCGGCCGGGCTCGCCTCGCCCGTGATCTCGTAGACGTGCGCCGGGCACATGTGCACCCAGGCCTCGGCGAGCTCACGCCGGACCTTCGTGTCCACGCGGATGTGGCTCGGGGCGTCGTCGCGGGTCTTGTTCCCCGAGAGGTAGACGCTCGAGAGCTTGTCGAAGACGAGCTGCCCGTCGGGCGCCGGGTAGGCGCTCGCGCGGCCGCCGACCGCGACCGGGACGTCGGCGTCCCGCTCGAGCTTCTTCGTGCCCGGCGGGATCGCGCCGAGCGTGGTGATCGAGACGCCCGCGACCAGCGCGCCGCGATAGAAGCCCTTGCTGAACGCGGGCCGCGCGTTGCGGACGCGGTGGAGATCGCTCCAGATGTAGCTGTCCCGTACGGCCTCGTCGTAGGGCTCGAGCGCCCCCGGCGCCCACGGCGTCGCGCCCGGGCCGACCGCGCCGACCGCGGCCTCGGCCGCCAGGAGCCCCGATTTCATCGCGTAGTGGACGCCTTTGAGCGCGGGCACGTTGACGAAGCCGGCGGAGTCCCCGACGATCATCCCACCGGGGAAGGAGAAGCGCTCGGGCAGGGCCTGGAAGCCTCCCTCGGGAATGGTCTTCGCTCCCCAGGCGACGCGCGTCCCCCCGGCGAGGATGCCGTGGACGAACGGGTGGGTCTTCAGCTCCTGCAGCAGGTCGTGAACGGAGAGCGTGGCGTCGGTGTAGTCGAGCCCGACCACCATGCCGATGGCGACCTGGTCGTCGCCGAGCGGGTAGATGAAGCTGCCCCCGAACTCGCGGTAGCGCTTGCCGGCGCGCAGGGGCCAGCCCATCGTGTGGACGACCCGGTTGAGCGGCTTCGGAACGTCCCAGACCTCCTTCACGCCGAGCGCGTACACCTGCGGGCCCGACGCGAGGCCGAAGCGCTGCGAGGCGATGCCGGCCAGGTGCCCTTGCGTCCCCTCGGCCAGGATCGTGACCCGGGCCCGGATGTCCGAGCCCGGCTCGAAGTTCGCGAGCTCCTCGCCGCCCTTGCCTCGCCCCCGGTCTCCGGTGCGGACGCCGACCACGCGGCCGCCGCTGACGAGGAGGGTTCGCGCGGCCGTCTCGGGCACGAGGGTGACGCCGACCTCCTCGGCCTTCTCCGCCAGCCAGCGTCCGACCTCCGAGAGCGAGGCGACGTAGTGGTTGTGGTTCCACATCGGCGGCGGCGCCGGCACCCGCAGGTGGCGCTTCGGCGTCAGGAAGTAGACGCCCTCGCGCACCACCGGCGCCCTGAAAGGCATGTCCTCGGTGACCATCCCCGGGAACAGCTCGCGAAACCCACGGGGGTTGACGACGACGCCGGAGAGCAGCTGGGCGCCGGGGGCGCGGGCCTTCTCGACCACCGCGACCGGGACGTCGCCGAGCTGCTCCCGCACCTCCGGACGCTCCTCGAGGAGCTGCCCGACGCGGATGGCGGCGGAGAGGCCGGCCGGGCCGCCGCCCACGACGAGCACCCCGACGTCGATCCGCTCGTCCGGCGGGTCGGTCGGCTCGGCGACGAAGTCGCGCCAGTCGAAGGGGGGCGGGAAGTCGGCGGGGCGGACGCTCATCCTCGCTCCTTCACGAGCTGGGTCAGCTTGGGGACGATCTGGTGCAGGTCGCCGACGACGCCGACGTCCGCGTACTCGAAGATGGGCGCGTTGGGGTCCTTGTTGATGGCGACGATCGTCCCGGAGGCCTGCATCCCCACCTTGTGCTGGATCGCTCCGGAGATGCCGCATGCGAGGTAGAGCTTCGGCGCCACCGTCTTCCCCGTCTGGCCGACCTGGGCCGCATACGGATACCAGCCGGCATCGACGACGGCGCGCGTTGCGGCGACCGCCCCTCCGAGCGCTGCTGCCAGCTCCTCGAGAAGCGCGAACTTGTCGGGCTCCCCGAGCCCGCGGCCGCCGGCCACGATCACGTCGGCCTCCTCGATCGACGGGCCCTCGCTCTCGGCGTGGGCTCGCTCCACCATGACCGCCTTCGTCGAGAAGTCCTCGAGCTCGACGGCGACGTCCTCGACTGCCGCCTCGCCTCCTGTCTCCATCGGCTCGAAGGTCCCGGAGCGAACGAGCGCGAGGCGCGGCTCGCCCTTCCAGCCGACGTCCACGTTGACGGAGTCCTGCAGCGCGGCCCTCCTGCCGACGAGCGCCCCGTCGCGGAGCTCGAGGTCGACGAGGTCCCAGTTGAGGCCGGCGCCGAGCCGCGCGGCGAGTCCGGCGGCGACGTCGGCCGAGAGGACGGAGGCGCCGAAGAGCACCGTGTCGAAGCCGCGCGAGCGGACGAGGCCGGCGAGGACGTCCACGCGCGGCTGGGGAAGCGGCGCTGCAAGCGCGGGGTCGTCGGCGACGTAGACGGTGGCCGCACCGTGGCGCCCCGCCTCTGCGGCGAGCTCCTTGACTCCGGAGCCGGCCAGGACCGCCGCGACGTCGACTCCGAGCCCGGCGGCCTTCGAGAGCACGCCGAGCGAGCCCTTGACGAGCTCGCCCTCGTGATCCTCCAGGAAGACGAGCGTTCCGGGCATCAGATCAGCTTTCTCTCCGTCAGGTACTCGAGGATCTTCTCCGCGGCGCTGCCGTCGTCCTCGATGCGGACGCTCTCTCCGCGCGCCGGCGGGTCGGCGAGGGCGAGCACCTCGGTGCGGGAGCCGGCCTCCCCGACCTCGTCGGCCGCGAGCCCGAGATCGGCGGCGGCGAGCGTCTCGAGCGGCTTCTTCTTGGCGCCCATGATCCCCTTCAGCGAGGGATAGCGAGGCTCGTTGATCGCGTCGGACACGGCTACGACGGCCGGGAGCGGCGCCTCGATGACGTCGTAGCCGTACTCGGTCTGGCGCTTGGCGGTCGCCTTCCCCTCGCCGAGCTCGAGGCTCGCCGCCTGCGAGACGACCGGGAGCCGCAGCAGATCGGCGAGCGCCGACCACAGCACCGCGCCGTCGGAATCCGAGCCCTGCTGGCCGAGGAGGACGAGGTCGGGCTCCTCTCGCTCGACCGCCCTCGCGAGCGCGCGCGCCGTCGGGAGCAGGTCGGAGCCCGCGAGCGCGTCGTCGGCGACGTGGACGGCGCGGTCGGCACCGAGCGCCAGCGCCTTGCGGAGCGAGTCCGCGGCCCGCGCGGGCGCGACCATGATCGCGATCACCTCTCCCTCCCCTGTCCGCTCCTTGATTCGAAGCGCCTCCTCGAGCGCGTGCGCGTCGAAGGGGTTGAGCGCGGCGCTCCCGCTGCGGTCCAGTCGGAGGGTTCCCGGGTCGATCCGCGTGCGAGCGGATGCCTCCGGCACCTCCTTGACACAGACGGCGAGCTTCACCGGGGGCGGATCCTATCGAGCCGCGCTTTCCGAGCCTGGCTCAAGTCTTTACAGGTTCGTGCCGAAGGGTCTGCTAGTCTCCGCGCCTTCCAGGCCGCCTTCCAGGCGCCGCACCGGAGCGTCGGACCGCTCGTATGAGCCGCCACCGGACGACAGCCGTAGCCCTTCTCGTCCTCCTTGCCGCGTGGGCCCTCGCAGGGACGGCGAGCGGCGCCGTCCCGCGGCTGATCTTCCCGATCGTCGCGGCGACGACCTACACGGACGACTTCGGCGCCCCGCGGCCGAGCGGCGGCCATCAGGCCAACGACATCATGGCCGCGAAACGCTCTCCCGTCGTCGCCGTCGAGAGCGGGCGCGTCGTCAAGTACACGAGGTCCTCGAACGCCGGCTGCATGCTCTACCTCTACGGCAAGAGCGGCACGACGTACATGTACATCCACCTGAACAACGACAGGACGCTTCGAAACGACAATCGCGGCGGGTGCAGGAACCGGATCGCGTACGCGCCCGGCCTCGAGCACCGCCAGTGGGTGCGGGCCGGCCAGCTGATCGCCTACGTGGGCGATTCGGGGGACGCGAACGGGATCGCGTCGCACCTGCACTTCGAGCTGCACCCGAACGGCGGCCGGGCGGTCTCCCCGTACAAGCACCTCCGCCGAGCCTACCGGCACCTCTACGCCCGCCCCGCTGCCGACGCCTTCGAAACCCTGAGCATGCGCGTCTACGGCAGGGTCGTCAGGACCGTGCTCGACGTCGACCCGCAGCGGATCCGCGTTCGCGTCAAGAGGGTTGTCCTCCCGCAGAACGGCTGGAAGGTGCGACCCGCCCGCCCCATGACGGTGTCGGTCACGCCCGAGGCGATCGTCCGCCATGTCGTGGCGCCGGGGACGTTCGAGCCGATCGCGCTCGAGGACTTTCGCCCGAGCGACCGCGTCGTCGTCCGGACGAACGACGTCCCGGACACCTTGGCCTCGGCGCGGGGGGCGGCCAACGCGCACACCATCCGCGACATCCTCCTTCGCCTGAGAACTTAGTCAGTCGCCGAGGGCCTGCCGGAGCCCGCGCGCGGCCCGCTCCGGGTCGGCCGCGTCGCCGATCGCCCGCACGACCGCGATGCGCCTCGCCCCCGCCGCGACGACGTCCGCGACATTCGTCTCGTCGATGCCGCCGATGGCGAACCAGGGGAGCCGCGCGTGGGCCGCAGCATGGCGGACGTACTCGAGCCCGGCGGCCGGCCTGCCCTCCTTCGTGGGCGTGGCGAAGACGGGCCCGACGCCGACGTAGTCCGCCTCGGCCCGAGCGAGCTCCTCTGGGGAGTGCGTCGACAGGCCGACCGCGAGACCAAACCGGCGGGCCGCAGCGAGCGGTAGGTCGTCCTGGCCCACGTGGACGCCGTCGGCGCCGACGAGGACTGCCAGGTCCGGACGGTCGTTCACCACGAGCGGGACGCCGAGCCGCCGGGTGACCGCCCGCGCCTCCTCGAGCACCGGCAGCAGCTCTCCGTCCGGGAGCTGCTTCTCCCGCAGCTGCACGAGGTCGACCCCGCCCCGGACCGCGGCCTCGAGGAACGCCGCCAGGTCCGGCCGCGCTGCCGTGACCAGATACAGGCGCGACTCAGCCGCCGGCCACGGGCCGGGCGACGACGAGGAGGTCGCCATCCTCGAGCCGTACCTCCTCGTAGCGGGCCCGCTCCACGGGCTCGCCGTTCCGCTCGACGAGCGCGTAGGACGCTCCGAGCCCGAGCCGCTCGAGGAGCCCGGCTACGGTCTCGCCGTCCGCGAAGCGCTGCTCCCGCCCGTTCACCCGAACGCTCGTGCTCACGGCTCGTGGACGGCGCCGGTGAGCGGGCTCGAGGCCACCGCCTCGGCGCCCTCCTCGATGATCCCCGCCCGAAACCCGCTCCGGCCGGCCTCGACGGCGAGGCGGAACGCCCCCGCCATCGCCACCGGGTCGCCGGCGCGCGCGATGGCGGTGTTGACGAGGACCGCGTCCGCTCCCAGCTCCATGGACTCGGCCGCATGCGAGGGAGAGCCGAGGCCCGCGTCGACGACGAGTGGCACCTCGGCCTGCTCGACCATGATGCGGATCGCGTCCCGCAGCTTGAGCCCGCGCCCGCTCCCGATGGGAGCCGCCAGCGGCATGACGGTGGCGCAGCCGACCTCCTCCAGCTTCTTCTGGAGGACCGGGTCGGGCAGCACGTAGGGCAGCACCGTGAACCCGTCCTCGACGAGGGTCGCCGCCGCGCGCAGGGTCTCGACGGGGTCGGGCAGCAGATAGCGCGGGTCGGGAATGACCTCGAGCTTCACCCAGTCGGGCAGGCCGCCGGCGCGGGCGAGTCGGGCGGTGCGCACGGCCTCTTCGGCCGTCTCGCAGCCGGAGGTGTTCGGGAGCAGCAGGACGCCCTCCGGAAGGAACGCGGTGATGTCCTCGTCGGGGGCGTCTAGATCGATGCGGCGCACGGCGACGGTGACGATCTCGGAACCGGAGGCGCCGAGCGCCTCGCGCATGGTCTCGAACGTCGAGTACTTGCCCGTACCGGTCAGGAGGCGCGAGCGGAACTCGCGCCCGGCGATGACGAGTGGATCCTTCACGCTCAACGTCTTTCGAGTCCCTTCGCTGGCATGACCCAGATCAGGTGGTGGCGGTCGAGGCCTCGCGACCTCCTCTCAGCCTCCGACCAGAGGCTCCCGCTCCTCGAGAGCGTACCAACGGACGTGCTCTTAGCGGCCGCGGAACTCCGGCGGCCGCTTCTCGACGAACGCGGCCATGCCCTCCTGCTGGTCCTCGCTCCCGAAGAGCATGGCGAAGAGACGAGCCTCGCTCTCGAGGTTGCTCCGGTGCGGGCCCTGGAGCGACAGGTTCACGGCCTCCTTCGCGTAGGCGAGCGCGAGCGGGCTCTTGGCCTCGAGCCCGCGGCACAGCTCGAGCGTCCGCTCGCGCAGCTCGCCGGGCTCGAAGACGGCGTTGACGAGCCCATGCTCCAGCGCCTCGGCCGCGTCGACGGGGCGGCCGGTGAAGATCAGAGCCTTGGCGAAGCCCAGGGTGGTCGTGCGCGCGAGGCGGACCGAGCCGCCCCACCCGGGGAGGATGCCGAGGTCGATCTCGGGTTGCCCGATGCGCGCGTTGGAGGAGGCGAGGCGCAGATCGCAGGCGAGCGCGAGCTCGCAGCCGCCGCCGAGCGCGTAGCCGTTGATCGCCGCGATGGTCGGCTTCGGCATGGTCTCGAGGAGGTTGCCGCAGGCGTGGCCGAGCTCGCCCCAGCGCCGGGCGTCGATCACCCCCAGGCCCTGCATGTACTTGATGTCCGCGCCGGCGATGAAGGCCTTCTCGCCGGCGCCGGTGAGGACGACCACGCGCGCCGTCTCGTCGGTCGCGAGCTCGCCCAGCCGGTCGCGCAGCGTCTCGAGGTGCTCGAGGTCGAGCGCGTTCATCGCCTCGGCCCGGTCGACCGTGACGATCGCCGTGCCCTCGGTCCGCTCGACGTCGATCAATAGTGCCGCTCCTGGTGATCGAGCGGCACTAGGCGACTGCCGACACGTTGGCCCGCAGGAAGTCGACGATCTCGGAGACCGGCGCGCCGGGGGTGAAGATCTCGGCGACGCCCTGCTCCTTGAGCGCGACGACGTCCTCCCGCGGGATCGTGCCGCCGACCACCACGAGCACGTCCTCGACGCCGTTCTCGCGCAGGCCCTCGAGGATCTTCGGGACGAGCGTCATGTGCGCGCCGGAGAGGATGGAGATCCCGACTGCGTCCGCGTCCTCCTGGATGGCGGTCTCCACGATCTGCTCCGGCGTCTGGTGGAGGCCCGTGTAGATCACCTCCATACCGGCGTCCCGGAGGGCCCGCGCGATGATCTTCGCCCCCCTGTCGTGACCGTCGAGCCCCGGCTTTGCGATCACGACCCGGATCTTCCTGGCCATGGTGCGCCAGTATATGGAGGTGCGCCTGACCGTCATCGGCTCGTCCCCCGCCTGGCCGAACCCCGGGAGCGCCCAATCCGGCTACCTCGTGCAGGGGGAGGGATCGCTCCTGCTCGACTGCGGGCCGGGCGTCCTGGGCCGCCTGCGCGAGCTCGAGCTCTTCCCGCGCTCGATCGCCATCACGCACTTCCACCTCGACCACTGGGGAGACCTCGTGCCCTGGGCCTGGCTGAATGCTTTCGGCCCGCAGGCCCACAGGATCGAGTGCTCGCTCTGGCTCCCACCCGGCGGGCGAGACCAGCTGGACGACTTCGCCTCGCGCTGGGGGACCGAGGCGATGTTCGAGACCGCCTTCGACCTCCGCGAGTTCGAGCCGGGGGTCGCATTCTCGACCGTGGGCTTCGAGGTCGAGGCCCGCAGGCTCCCGCACTACAACCTCGTGTCGTACGGCTTTCGAGTGACCCACGGCGGGAGGACGCTCGCGTACTCCGGCGACTCGGCGCCCACCGACGAGCTCACCGACCTCGCCCGCGGCGCCGACCTCTTCCTGTGCGAGGCGACCCTCGCCGATCCCGCGGCCGACGGGCTCCCGCGCGGTCACCTGTCCGCCGAGGAGGCGCTCGCAGCCGCCGACGGCCCCGTCCTCCTGACGCACCGGCCGTTCGAGCTCGCCGTGCCCGACGGCGTCCCCGTCGCCCGCGACGGCCTCGTCGTCGAGGTCTAAGAGCTCATTTCGGAACGATGCGCCGCGGCACCCGGCTTCATTTCGAAGGAGTTCTACGAGGGGCGCTTCGACTCGACGAGAGCGGCGATCTGGCCGATCGTCGCGAAGTTGCTCGGGACGACGTCGCGGTCGTCGATCTCCACGTCGAACTCCTCCTCGAGCAGGGAGATCAGCGTGATCATCCCCAGCGAATCGACCACCTGCTTCTCGAGCAGCGGGTACGACTCGTCGACATCGGCCCACGAGCCGCTCCAGTGCAGATTGCCGGCCATGAGATCCTTGATGCGCTCTTCGGTCGACACTGATCTCCTTTCGATCACGTGTGGTCGGGCCGTGGGCTCGAGTCAGTCGCCAGGATCGGCGGAGGCGGGCGTCGCGCCGGCGGCCGCCAGGGAGAGCGCACGGCGGTCGATCTTGCCGGTCGACGATCTCGGAAGCTCGACCAGGAACTCGTACAGCTCCGGCGTCATGTAGCGCGGAACCTGCCCGGC
This sequence comes from uncultured Actinomycetes bacterium, assembly GCA_963775625.1. Classification (GTDB taxonomy): domain Bacteria; phylum Actinomycetota; class Thermoleophilia; order Gaiellales; family Gaiellaceae; genus JAIBJN01. The sequence goes on from CAVZJM010000009.1 coordinate 70,065, forward strand.
GCAGAACCGGGAGAGCTCGTCCTCGTCAAGATCGCCGCGCGTGACGACGAACGCCTTGATCCGATTGGTCACGAGCTCGTCCGGAATCGCCACGACCGCGCACTCCTCCACGGACGGGTGGAGGTTCAGGGCCGCTTCGATGTCGCCGAGCTCGATGCGGTAGCCGCGGCTCTTGATCTGGGAATCGCGGCGCCCCAGGAAGATCCAGTCGCCGTGCTCGTCCAGATAGGCGAGGTCGCCCGTGCGGTAGACGGGGAAGCCGCCGTCATCTCCCTGCCAGGCGCGCTGCAACGCTGCCCGCGTTCGCTCCTCGTCGCCCCAGTAGCCCTGCATGACCGTCGGGCCGCGCACGTACAGCTCGCCGGTCTCTCCCGGGGGCACGACGGAGCCGTCCTCTCCCACCACGAACGTCTCGACGCCGGCGATCGGCTTGCCGATCGGGATCGACGCGGGTGGCTCCCCGGTCCAGCGGGGGACCTCGTACCAGGTGCAGACGTTCGTCTCGGTAGGCCCGAAGAGATTGGCAAAGCGGGCGTTCGGGAGGGCCTGCATCACCTGGTGGAGATACTTCGTCGGGAAGACCTCGCCGGCGAAGAGGACGGTTCGCAACGCCGGCAGCTCCGTCTCGTGCAGCCGCCCTCGGAGCACGAGCAGCGTGAGAATCGACGGCACCGAGTACCAGACCGAGATCGCGGAGTCGCGAATCCAGCGGACGAGATCGACGGGGAACAGCGCGAGCTGGTGCGGGACGAGCACGACCGCCGCGCCGGCCTTCGCCGCCACGAACAGGTCCAGGACCGACAGGTCGAAGTGGAGCGGCGCATGGCTCGAGAGGCGGTCCTCCTCGGTCACGTCGAACTCGTCGGTCGCCCAGTCCACGAAGGCCAGCGCGTTTCGATGGGAGAGCATGACCCCCTTCGGCACGCCCGTGGATCCCGACGTGTAGAGGATGTACGCGAGATCGGAGTCCGGACGGGGAGCCTTCGGGAGCGCGTCGGGAGCATGCTCGGCGAGCGCCGCTGACGTGACGGCCTCGATCCCGTCCGGAGGGGCGACGTCTCCCTCGACCCCGTCGAGGACCACCAGAGTCTCGACCGGCGCGCCCTCGGCGAGGAGAGGGGCCCAGAGATCCGCCTTCTCCTTGCTCGTGATCAGGCACCGCAGGCCGGCATCCCTCGCGATGGAGCCCAGGCGGGGAGCCGGCGCCCCGGGGTCGAGCGGGACGTAGGTCGCGCCGGCCTTGAGAATCCCGTAGATCCCGGTCAGCGCCTCGAGCGATTTCTCGAGGTACAGCCCGATCCTGTCGCCGGGGCCGGGCCCCGTGCGCCGCGAGCAGCCGGGCGAGGCGGTTCGACGCCGCCTCGAGCTCCGCGTACGTCGCGCTGCGGTCGCCGTCGACGACTGCGGTCCGGCCCGGGAAGCGCGCAGCGGACGCACCGAGGAGGTCGTGCACGAGCGTCGCGCTCACAGCCCCATGCTCCGCGCCGCGATGTTGTACTGAATCTCCGACGTCCCTGAGTAGAGTCGGCTGCCGACGGCGTCACGCACCTCTCGCTCGAGCTCGTACTCCGTCATGTAGCCGTAGCCTCCGTGCACCTGGAGCGCGTCGAGGCTCGAGCGCAGGTAGCTGTCGCTGAGGTACAGCTTCACCAGCGCGGAGTCGAGCGCCGCGGGGCGGTCGGAGTCGAGGAGCCACCCGAGTCGATAGAGGAGGAGCCTCGCCGTCTCTAGCCGGATCTTCATGTCCACGAGCTTGTGAGCGACGGCCTGGAAGGTCCCGATCGGCGTGCCGAACTGCCTGCGCTCCTGCGCGTAGACGACGGATTGCTCGAGCTGACGCTCCATGGCGCCGACGGCGCTCGCCAGGATGCAGCTCCGCTCCCAGACCATGGACGAGTTGAAGACGGCCATGCCGCCCCCGGGCTCCCCCAGGACGGCCTCCGGAGGGACCTCGCAGCTCTCGAGGATGACCTCGCTCATGGGCGACGTGCGCAGTCCCATCTTCGAGAGCGGCTTCCCGACCGAGAGACCGGGCGTTCCCTTGTCCACCAGGAACGCGGTGACCCCGGCGAAGCCCAGCGTGCGGTCGACGGTCGCGAAGACGACGTGAAGATCGGCCTCGGGCGCATTCGTGACGAACGTCTTCGTGCCGCTCAGGACGTAGCCGGCGTCGGTGCGGTCCGCGGTCGTCGCGAGCCCGAACGCGTCAGAGCCGGAGCCGGGCTCGCTCATCCCGTGCGCGGCGAGGAGCGACCCGTCGCAGAGGCCCGGGAGATAGCGGTGCTTCTGCTCGTCCGATCCGAAATGGACGATCGGGGTCTCGCAAGCCCACATCTGGGCGTTCAGCGAGAACACGAGGCCGTTGTCGATGCAGGCATACCCCAGGGCCTCGAGCGCGAGCACGGTCGTCAGCGCGTCGGCGCCGACTCCTCCGTACTCCTTCGGCACGGGAAGCCCGAGCAGGCCCAGGTCAGCGCACTTCGTCCACGCTTCGCGCGAGAAGGTCGCAGCCTTGTCTCGCCGGACGACGTCCTCGTTGAGCTCCCGGCGCGCGAACTCGACGACGGACTGCCGCAGCGACCGCTGTTCCTCGGTGAGCTCGAAATCCATCGCGAGATTGCCCTGCGAAAACGATGCCCGGTCGCCGCCGGCCGCGTCCTTGACGCCCCGCCCGAGTCGCTTTATAGCTTTGGGTGGGGAGGAAGACAATACCGAGCGCTCCCCGCGCTTCGGCCTGTACCTTGCGAGGGGTTCGTCGGGCGCAGCACGCGAGGAGGGGCATGCCGATCGACTTCGAGCGCTTGAGACGGCTCCGCCGTTACGAGGACCCGGCCGCCGGGATCTCCGAGGAGTTCGTCGAGCGCCGGATCGGATCCGGCCGCGCGCTCGCGCTGCTCTCGGCGCCCCTCGCCGAGCCGCGGACCACCGGGTGGGTGATCTCGCCGTCGATCGGCCCCGAGCACGGCAACCTCCGACGGCTCGAGACGCTTCTGGCCGGCGGGCTCGCCGCCGCAGGGTTCCCGACCCTCCGAATTCGCCACGATCTCCATCCGGCGCACGGCCCAGCCGGTGAGATCGACGTGTCGGCCAGGCTCGAGGACGTGAGCGACGCGGTCTCGGTCCTCTCGGAGGAGAGCGGCGTGGAGAGCGTGGGGCTGCTCGGTGCCCTCTTCGGCGGCACGGTGGCCGCCCTCGCCGCCGAGCAGCTCGAGCTGCAGGAGCTGGCGCTCATCGAGCCCGTGAGTCGTGGAAAGCGATACATCCGCGAGACGATCAGGCGCCAGGCGATCGCCGAGCTGATGGCGTCCGTCGACGTGACGCCGGCAGACGGGGGCGCGGAGCTCGAAGCACCGACGTCGGCTCAACGCCCGCTCGAGGAGCTCACCGCGCAGGGCCAGACGTCGATCCGCGGGCTGCAACTGTCACTGCCGGAGTACGAGCGAATCTCCGAGATCGACCTCACCCGAGACCTCCGAACGTTCCGGGGCAGGTCGCTCCTGATCGGGATCTCGCCGTCCGGCTCCACACCGGGCGGCCTCGAGAAGCTGCGCGCGCAGCTGGACGCGCTGGGCGGAGACGTCACCGTGACGACGCTCCAGGACCCGCTCCCGGCCCCGTTCGGGGAGTACTACTACCGAAACGCGGGCCCGATCCGGATCGACACGCGGCTGGAGCTCGACCAGCGACTCTCGCAGGCGATCACAGCCTGGGCGCTCCGCGCGCTCGAGGACGAGCCCGGCGAGGACGCGGCGTGAAGCAGTTCCCCCTCCTCGTCGAAGCCGGCGACGGCCACGTCGCCTCGGTCGTCACGGTCCCGGACGGCGAGCCGCGCGGCGTCGTGGTCTCGCTGGCCGGGACGGGCCGCCACAACGTGATCGGGTCGACACTTTGCGCACACCTGTCCCAGCGGCTCGTCGAGCACGGGCTTGCCACCGTTCGGCTCGACTACTCCGGCATCGGCGACAGCCCGGGGCTCGTCCCCACGTGGGTCCTGTCCGACGTCGACGCCGCCTCGCAGCAGGCCGGTGCGGTCCTGGCCGCGACGATGGAGGCGCTCGACGTCAGCGACTTCGCGGCGGTCGGCACCTGCTACGGCAGCCGGGTCGCTCTGAGTCTCGTCGCCCGTCCGTCGTGCCTCGGCGCGATCTGCCTGGCCCCGCCGGTGCTCGACCACGGTGGGCTCGCGCGCGTCAGCCGGCGCGTCGGCGAGCGCACCGTCCTCTCTCACGTCCGCTCCCACGCAGCCCTTCGCCGGCTCGCCCAGCCGCTGCGACGGACGCTGCGCGCGCGGAAGCCCGCAGCCGGCGTGGTCGGCGCGTTCGACCACCTTGACCGCGCACAGATCGCCTTCCTCTACGGCAAGAATCCGCAGGACGACCACTACAGCCGGCGTGCCCGCGAGGTGCTCGACGCCTCCCTCGCGGCACTTCCGCCCGAGCGGCGCGAGCGCTTCGAGTTGCGGATGCTCCCCTGGGGGCCGCTGTCGACCTTCGACATCCTCCCGCCCGAGGACAAGGCCGAGGTCCTGGACGTCGTCGTCGCCCTCGTTCTGGCGGCGTTCGACGACGCCGGCACCATGCCGAGCGGAGACCGGGCGGCGACGGCGACCCTCTGACGCCGCACCGTGGACGCGACACCCTCGCGGGAGTGCGTGGAGGCGTGGAGAACATGAGCCCTTGCGGGCGCGACCGGACGGGCCTAGTCTAAAGTCCAGCCTTTCGAGAGAAAACGCAAGGATCAGGCCGTCCATTCGTTCATTGTCCGCATGAGCGCACGGATGTAGCTTCGGAGAAGCCCCACGTTCGTCCGGGAGAAGCGAGCGTCGGGTACGACCCTTAACCAGGGAAGTGGTGATTTGCGGCTAGAACGCGGATGGTCTCGACCCCAGGGGGGGTGTGCTAACTAATTGAGCTCGGTCGAGCCGTTCATCGACCCCAAATCGGCACCTGAGGTCACGTCGACCCTCGACAGGCGGACGCTCGAGATCCTCGAGCAGCGGCGCACCAGCGCTCTCAGGATGCGCCGCGGCTGGCTCGTCCGGCGGATGCTCGTGCTCGCCGACCTCGCGGGGCTGGCCCTCGCCTACGTCGCGTCGTCGTACCTCTTCGACCAGGCCGGGCGCTCCGACGCCGTCAGCTCGCAGATCGAGCTGCTCGTCTTCGGACTGAGCCTCCCGGCCTGGGTTGTCGTGGCCAAGCTCTACGGGCTCTACGACTACGACGAGGAGCGCACCGACCACTCCACCGCCGACGACCTCGTCGGCGTCCTGCACCTGGTCACCGTGGGCAGCTGGCTCCTGTTCGCCTTCGCAGCGATCACGCACCGGGTCGACCCCGGCTTCGAGCGACTGCTCGGGTTCTGGCTGCTCGCGATCGTCTCGATCACGGCCGGCCGCGCGCTCGCACGTGGGCTCGCACGACGGCACATCGCTTACGTGCAGAACACGATCATCGTCGGCGCCGGCGACGTCGGCCAGCTGGTGGCGAAGAAGCTCCGGCAGCACCCCGAGTACGGGCTCAATCTCGTCGGCTTCGTGGACGACCAGCCCAAGACGCGCAGCGACGGGCTGACCGACATCGCGCTCCTCGGCGGCCTCGAGCAGCTTCCGAGGATGGTGCAGATCCTCGACGTCGAGCGGGTGATCGTCGCCTTCTCCAACGACTCGCACGAGGAGATGCTCGACGTCATCCGCTCGCTCAAGGACCTCGACATCCAGATCGACCTGGTCCCACGGTTCTTCGAGGTGATCGGGACGAACGTCGGCATCCACACGGCCGAGGGCCTGCCGCTCATCGGCCTGCCGGCGCTGCGCCTCTCGCGCTCCTCGCTGTTCACCAAACGAACGATGGATCTCGTGCTTTCGGTCACCGGCCTCGTGCTCCTGGCGCCGCTCTTCCTTGCAGTGGCCGTCTGGATCAAGCTCGACTCGCGCGGGCCGGTGTTCTTCCGCCAGCTCCGCATGGGCTCGGGCGACCAGACGTTCGAGATCCTCAAGTTCCGGACGATGGCCGTGGACGCCGACGAGCGGAAGCACGACCTGGCGGCGCTGAACAAGCACGCCGGCGGCGACCCCCGCATGTTCAAGATCCCGAACGACCCGCGGGTCACGCGCTCCGGGAGGATGCTCCGGCGCTTCTCCATCGACGAGCTGCCTCAGCTCTGGAACGTCCTCCGCGGCCAGATGAGCCTCGTCGGTCCCCGGCCGCTCATCCTCGAGGAGGACCTCCACGTCGTCGACTGGCGCCGCCAGCGTCTCAACCTCAAGCCCGGGATCACGGGCCTCTGGCAGGTGCTGGGCCGGGACGACATCGGGTTCGAGGAGATGGTCCGGCTCGACTACGTTTACGTCACCACGTGGTCGCTCGTGAACGACATGAAGCTGATCCTCCGCACCATCCCCGCGCTCTACCGGGCGAGGAACTCCTAGTCCCCGGAGCCGTTCTGAGCGACACTTAGCTCGGTACCACGCCTCATGAGCACAGTCGTCTTCGCCGTCGGAGCCCGTCCGAACTTCATCAAGATGGCCCCGGTCGTGGATGCGGTCGGGCGTCTCGGCCGCTTCCGCCAGCTCGTCGTGCACACCGGCCAGCACTACGACGAGCGCATGTCGGCGGAGATCCTGGACGACCTGGGCTTTCCCAAGCCGGACCGTTTCCTCGGAGTCGGCTCGGGCTCGCACGGCGAGCAGACCGGGTTCACGCTGATCGCCTTCGAGCGCGTGCTCCTCGAGGAGCTTCCCGACCTCGTCGTCGTCAGCGGCGACGTCAACGCGACGCTCGCCTGCTCGCTGGCCGCATCCAAGCTCGGCGTCCCGGTCGCACACGTGGAGTCCGGCCTTCGGTCCCGCGACTGGACGATGCCGGAGGAGCAGAACCGGGTCCTCACCGACCGGCTCTCCGAGCTGCTCTTCACGCACAGCCCCGAGGCGAAGGACAACCTCCTCGCCGAGGGCATCCCGGCGGAGAGGATCCACTACGTCGGCAACACCATGATCGACACGCTTCGCCGCCTCGAGCCCGCGGCGCGCGGTCTCAGGCTCTGGACGACGCTCGGAGCCGAGGCGAACGACTATGCCCTCGTCACGCTCCACCGCCCCTCGAACGTCGACGACGAGGAGCGCCTGCGGGCTGTGGTCACCGCGCTCGCCGAGCTCGGGCGGCACACCCAGGTGCTCTTCCCCATCCACCCGCGCACCCGGGCGCGGCTTGATGCCCTGGGCGGCCTCGAGCGCCTGGAGCGGGCCGGCGTCGCCTGCCTCGAGCCACTGGGCTACCTGGACTTTCTCTCGCTCGAGTGCGGCGCCGGCCTGATCGTCACGGACTCGGGCGGCCTGCAGGAAGAGGCCGCAGCGCTCGGGGTCCCGTGCTACACCCTCCGGGCGAACACCGAGCGCCCCATCACCATCAGCCAGGGAACCAACACCTTGATCGGCGACGATCCGGCGGCGATCGCGTCCCTCCGCCCCACGGGCGAGCCGCCCGCGCCGTGCGCGATCCCCCTCTGGGACGGGCACGCGGCCGAGCGCGTGGCGGAGGTGATCGCCGACGCGTTCGGGTCGGTCGGAGCGATGGCGACCTCGGCGTGACCAGCGCCTCCGAGCTTCACCTGTCCGTCATGCCCGCACCGACACCAGACCGCGCCCGGATCCTCGACGTCGCCATCGACCGGCTGGACATGGAGGAGACCGTCCGCCGCTGCGCCGAGCTGATCGAGTCCGGCGGTTCGGCCCAGCACGTCGCGGTCAACGTGGCCAAGATCGTCACCCTGCGCGACGATCCTCGCCTGCGCGCGATCGTCGAGCGCTGCGACCTCGTGAGCGTCGACGGGCAGCCGGTCGTGTGGGCCTCGAGACTCCTCGGCGACCCGTTGCCCGAGCGCGTGGCCGGCATCGACCTGATGTTCCGGCTGCTCGAGCTGGCCGAGCGGCGCGACTATCGCGTCTTCGTCCTCGGCGCGAAGGAGGACGTGCTGGAGAGCGCAGTCGCGCGTCTGGCCGAGCGCTACCCTCGGTTGACGCTTGCCGGCTTCCACCACGGCTATTTCGCCGACGAGGAGAGTGCGGAGATCTGCGCGGTCGTCCGCGCCTCCCGGCCGCACATCCTGCTCGTGGCCATGAGCTCTCCCCGCAAGGAGTACTGGCTCGCCGAGCACACGGCCGACCTCGGAGTCCCCTTCTCGATGGGGGTCGGGGGCTCCATCGACGTCGTCGCAGGGCTGACGAAGCGGGCACCCGCGCTGATGCAGCGCCTCGGGCTCGAGTGGTTCTACCGCTTCCTGCAGGAACCGCTGCGGCTCGGGCCCCGCTACCTGCGAACGAACGCACGCTTCGCCGCTCTCCTCACACGCGAGCTCGTCGGCCGGCGGAAGGGGTAACGGCGCTGCCCAGGGATCTCCTGCGACGCACGATCGCGTTGCCCACGCTGGCCGTGGGCGACACCGTCCGCGGCGCCCTGGCTCCGCCACGTCCCGGGGCCGGGGTGCCCGACGGAGCGCTCCAGGCCGCGATCGACTGGCTGTGCCTGACGCACGACGTCACGGGGCGACGCGGCTCCTCGCTCGGCTACCACCTCGTGCGCGGCTGGCTGCCTGCGTTCCCGGAGACCACCGGCTACATCATCGGGACGCTGCTCGACCACGGCGCGCGCGCCGGCGACCCGTCGCTGGTCGAGCGCGCAGGGGAGATGGGCGACTGGGAGATCGAGGTGCAGAATCCCGATGGGGGCGTGATGCAGGGGGCGCTCCGGAATCCCCCGGGCCGCTCGATCGCGTTCAACACCGGCATGGTCGTCTTCGGCTGGCTCGACCTCTACGAGGAGCTCGGCACCGAACGCTTCCTCGAGGCCGCCGTCCGCGCGGGACGCTGGCTCGAGCAGGCTCAGAGCCCCGACGGGACCTGGCAGGGCGACCATGAGCACCACGGCATCCCGCATGCCTACGACGCCCGCGTGGCCTGGGCGCTCGTCCGCCTCGGGCAGGTCACCGGCGACGGGCGGTTTCTCGAGACCGCCGTCCGCCACCTCGACTGGGTGCTCTCGGCTCAGCGGCCGAACGGGTGGTTCGAGTGGTGCGCCTTCCGTCCCGGGGACCCACCGAACAGCCACGGGCTCGCCTACACGACGCGCGGACTGCTCGAAAGTGGCGCCCTCCTCGACGACGAGCGCTACACCGAGGCCGCGCTGCGGACGGCGCACGCGCTCTCGGGCCTCTACCGCAAGCTCGGGCGGCTGCCGGCGACCTACGACCGTGACTGGACGCCGCGGGCCCGCTACGTGTGCGTCACGGGTCTCGCGCAGAACGGGGGCGTCTGGCTTCGGCTCCACCAGGAGACGGGCGACGCGACCCTGCTCCATGCGGGTCTCGAGGCCGTCGAGCAGGCGGCCGGGCTCCAGTCCCGCGGCCGCTGGCGCGCGACCGACGGGGCCGTGCCCGGCTCCTTCCCGCTCTACGGCCGCTACGCGCCGCTCCAGTATCCGAACTGGGCCGCGAAGTTCCTCGCCGACTCGCTCGCGCTTCGCCTTCGGGTCATCGGCAATGGCCGCTGAGCTCGACGTCACCGTCGTCATCCCCGCGTTCAACGCCGAGCGCACGGTCGGCCGGGTCGTGGAGGCACTCCGCTCGCAGGAGCCGGCTCCCGCTGAGATCGTCGTCGTGGACGACGGCTCCTCCGACCGAACGGGCGCTGTCGCGGAGGCCGCCGGAGCTCGGGTCGTCCGCAACGACCCGCCCCGGTTGGCGGGCGGCGCCCGTAACTCCGGCTGGGACGCCGCGACGCACGCGGTGGTCGTCTTCCTGGACTCGGACGCGATCCCGGCTCCGGGGTGGGGGGCGGGGCTCGCGCGCGCGCTCGAGGAGTTCCCGCACGCACTCGTCGGCTGCGCGCGGACCTTCGACAGCCGCACCTCCTGGGGCTGGGTCGCGCACCTCCAGGCCGAGACGCCGTACCTTCCGCTGGGAGAGCCACGGCCGGTTCCGTTCCTCTCGTCGTACTGCGTCGCCGTCCCCAGGGACGTCCCCTTCCGCTGGGACGAGAGCTACGGCGGCGAGGACGGCGTCTTCTGCGCCGACGCGAAGGCGGCCGGTTACGACCTCGTCTTCGACCCGCGTTTCCACGCTCACCACGACCACGACCGTGAGACCTGGTCCGAGCTCCGGCGCCAGCAGCGGCGCACGGCATACGGCATCGTCCGCACGCGCCGGGTCGTCGACGAGGGGCGTGTCCGCGGGCTCTTCGCGCGGGTTCCGCTTCACCACTTCGCGCTCCTCCGCCTGCCGGTGATCTACCGCCGCCTCGAAACCCAGCCCCAGCTCAGGCGCCGCTTCCGCGACGAGCTTCCCCGCCTGATCGTGGCCGAGTGGGCGCTCGGCGCGAGCGCTCTGCGCTACGCGCTCTTCCCGCCGCCCGCCCAGGGGCAGGGGACCGGCTTCCGGTGAGCCGGCCGCCCACAGCTGCGGTCATCGGCGATCTCACCGTGAGGCGCCTAGGGCTCGGGACGATGGCGCTCACCGGGCGCGGCACCTGGGGCGATCCGCCCGATCCCGCCTCCGCCCGGGCGCTCCTGCGGCGGGCTGCCGAGCTCGGCGTCCAGCTCTTCGACACGGCGGACTCCTACGGCCCCGAGGTCGCCGAGCGCCTCATCCGTGAGGCGCTGCACCCCTATGACGGGCTGCTGATCGCCACCAAGGGCGGCTTCCGCCGCCGCGGCCCGCACGAATGGGAGGCCGACTGCCGCCCGGATTCGCTCAGGGCTGCCTGCGAGGCGAGCCTGCGGCGCCTGGCGGTCGAGCGCATCGACCTCCACCAGCTCCACGTCGTCGATCCTCGCGTCCCGCTGGAGGAGTCGGTCGGAGCCCTCGCCGAGCTTCAGCGCGAAGGCAAGATTCGTCACATCGGGGTCTGCAACCTCACCGAAGACCAGCTCGCGCGCGCCCGCAGGACCGCGGAGGTCGTCAGCGTCCAGAACCGCTACAGCCTCGTGGAGCAGGGGTCGCAGGCCGTGCTCGAGCGCTGCGAGCGGGACGGGCTTGCGCTCATCGCCTGGGCGCCGCTCGCCAAGGGATTCCTCTCCGTGGCCGGAGGAGCGCTCGCACGGGTGGCGGAAGGGCACGGCGCCACGCCGGGGCAGGTCGCGCTCGCCTGGGTGCTGCGCCGCCCTGGCGCACTCGCGATTCCCGGGACGAGCTCCCTCCCGCATCTGGAGGAGAACGTCGGCGCTCTCGACCTGACGCTCTCCGACGAGGACGTCGAGCTGCTCGCCGGCGACTCGTTCGTCGGCTACCGGGCACGCCGCCTCGCCCGCGGCGCGCGAATGCGCGCCGGACAGCTCAGGGCGGTCGTGCGGCGATGAGCGGATCCCGCATCACCGTCGCGCGAACCCCCGAGGAGGTGGAGGCCCTGCGGGAAGCCTGGTCGGCGCTTCCGGTCGAGAGCCCCGCCAGCGACCTCGACTACCACCTCACGATGATCGCCCACACGGCCGCCGTCGTGCGGCCGCACGTCGTCCTGCTCGAGGACGACGGGGCTCCGAAGGCACTCGCAGTCGGCCGGCTCGAGGACGTCCGGCTGGCGACGAAGGTCGGCTACACGACGGTCTTCCAGCCACGCGTCCGCTCGTTGATCGTCTCCCAGGGCGGGCTGGTCGGGGCGAACACCGAACACCTGCAGCCGCTCCTGACGGCGTTGGTCGACACCCTCCGCGAGGAGTCGGTGGACGTGCTCCAGCTCCGTTTCGTCGCGGTCGGCTCCCCGGCGCACACGCTCGCGACGACGACGCCGGGGCCGCTCCTTCGCCAGCATTTCTCGGAGCCTGTCCGCCGCTGGCGGGCGGCGCTCCCGGCGACGTACGCCGAGTATCTTCAGGCCCGCTCGGGGAAGACCCGCTCCAACGTGAAGCGCTACGCACGGAAGCTGGAGGAGCAGTTCGGCGAGGGGGTCGCGCTTCGCGCCTTCACGTCGCCGCCGGAGCTCGACGAGCTCGTCCGCGACACACAGTCCATCTCCGTGAAGACGTACCAGCACGGGCTCGGCGCCGGGTTCTCGGACTCGGCGCGCGACCGGGCGCTGCTCGAGCTCGCGCTCGCGCGAGGCTGGTACCGCGCCTTCGTGCTCTACCTCGACGGCGTGCCGAACGCCTACTGGCACGGGATGATCTACGGTCGCACCTTCTACACCGGCCCGACGGGATACGACCCCGAGCGCCGGGACCTGCGTCTCGGCACCTATGTGCTCTCGAAGATGGTCGAGCGGGTCTGCGGCGAGGCGGACTGGATGGACTTCGGAGTCGGCGACGCCGAGTACAAGCGGCACTTCGCGGACGAGCACCTCGTGGAGGAGGACGTGCTCGTCTTCGCGCCGCGCATGAAGCCCGTCGCCCTGAACCTGGCCCGCTCCGGCGTGCTCGGGGCCTCGCAGGCGGGCCGTGCCATCCTCGCCCGGAGCGGGAAGCTCGACGAGGCTCGCCGACGCTGGCGTTCGCGCCGGTCCGGCGGCGGGTAGGGGCCCTGGTGTGACGGGATTGCGGCGCATCCTCATCGCAGTCGGCCTCCTGGCCGCCCTGATGCTCGTCGCGCTCGGCGTGAGCGCGGTCCTCGACCGCCCCGCGAAGACCGTGACCACGACCACCACCGTCGAAGGGTCGAAGCTGGAGGTCTGGGAAGCGTTGGCGGACTTCGGGCACTACGACGACTGGAATCCCGTCGTCACCCACGCCGAGGGCGAGGCACGAGAGGGCACGGAGCTCGAGCTCGACGTGGTGCTCCCGGGCCACGAGCCCGAGTCGCTGGACGCGAAGGTGCTCGTCGCCCGGCCCCTCCGGAAGATTGGCTGGCAGGCGCGGCTCCTGGTGCCGGGCCTTCGCGACTGGGAGTACGAGTTCGTCCTCGAGCCCGTGAGCGAAGGCCGAGTCCTCGTCGTCCAGCGGCTCCGGATCGAAGGGCTCCTCGCCGTCTTCGCGGACGCCGACGCCGCGCGGGAGGCCCTCCACCTCGAGGCCCGGGCGCTGGCCGACCGCCTGGAGCGGTCCTAGAACTCGAATCGGAATGACGCTTCGTCGGCCGCGGCGTCCTGGGTGAGTGCGATGCAAGGACGCAGGGCGCCCGAATAGCAGCGCTCTTCGGGCAACCGAGGACGCCGCAGCGTACCGCCCAGGGCGTCGCGACGGCACAAGGCTTCATTCTGGTTCGAGTTCTTTAGACGGCGTAGCCGAAGCGCTCGAGCGCCGGCCTGGCAACCTCCGTCAGCTCCCCGACCACCTTGCTCGGGTGCCGCTGCCAGCGGCCCAGCGTGGCCGGAGGGCGCACCTCGGCCGCCGCCGCCTCGACGTCGCCCTCCAGCCCGAAGAACGCGAGGATCGAGCCCACGGTCGGGACGGGCTCGGCGCAGAGGTCCTCGAAGCGCACGCGGAGGTAGCGTGGGCCGAGGCGCCGCTCGCCGTAGTCGGCCGCCGCCAGGTTGACGCGATTCCAGAGCGCGATCGAGCGCACCGGTGTCTTCCGCTTCCGAAGCTCGTCGCCGAGGACCGCCCGGCCGTGCCAGTTCAGCTGGTTTTGATTGTCCGAGAACGCCATGTCACGCCCGTCGCGCAGGAAGTGGAGGAAGCGGACGTCCGGCATCACCTCGTTCCAGAAGCGGAGCAGGTAGATGCTCCTCGGCTCCTTCCAGCCCCAGGCCGTCGCGCCGGCCGGCAGCGTCGAGAGGTGATCTGCGAGAACGGTGCGCAGGTCGGCTTCCATCTCCGTGCGCTGCTGGGGGGAGACCTCGCCGCCGGCACCGACATAGTCGTTGATCCAGCGGTCCGAGTAGAAGCCGAGCTCGACCGCGTCCTCGTACGGATTGAGCATCGCGCCCGTGTACACCCCCGAGGCGCGGAGGATGCGCGCGACCACGCGCGTGCCGGAGCCGCCGGTGGCGCCGATCACGTTCGGCCCGGGCAGGGCCAGGCCGTCAGGAAGCACACCGCTGGTCGTCTCGGTCATCGGTCCACCCGAGTACATTCTGTCGTCGGCGCCGGCCTCAAGCGGTCGCCGTGCTCTCTCGGCGCATGATCTTGCGGAGGACGGGCCCGGCCACTTGGCGAGCGCGAGGCTCGAGCGCGAAGAGAACCGCGCCGGCGGCGAGGCACGACGCAGCGCCGGCGATCAGGAGCGCGACGAACGCGGGCAGACCGGCGAGCAGGCCCACGACGTCCAGAAGTGCGACCGCTGCGATGCCGGCCGCCGCCGAGAGGAGCGGTGAGGGGAGCCACGGCAAGAACGAGCGGGGACGCAGCCCTGTGATCCAGCAGACGACCGCGATGTTCACCGGGATGACGACCGCCAGGAAGAACGCAGCCCGCGAGGCGGCCATCCCGATCGCCTGCTCGCGGCTGTCCTCGTCGGTGAGCAGCCAGCCGACGAGCAGGACCGTTCCGGCGGAGACAGCCGCGAGCGCCCAGAGCATCACCGCCCGCAGATGCGGCCGCGCGACGGCGAAAAGCAGCGGGCCCGTGAAGAAGACGATCGCCTTGCCGATGCCGACGAGCGCGAGCAGCTTCAGCACATCCGCGGCAGGCTCCCACTCAGGGCCCATCAGCGCCATCAGGTAGTCGCTGCAGGCTGCCATCACGGCCATGGCCGGGACGGTCAAGATGAGCGTCGTCCGGATACAGGACGCCACGGCCTCCTTGAGCGCCGGGCGGTCGTTCTGGAGCCGGGAGAAGAACGGCAGGGACACATACCCCACCGGCCGCATCGTCAGCTCGAGGACGTTGTCCGAGAAGCGGTCGGCCAGCCGGTAGAGACCGACGGCGACCGGGCCGAAGAAGATGCCCATCAGGAGCGCGTCGGCGCGACGGTTGAGAAAGCCGCCCAGATTGGAGAGGAACACGCCGCTCGAGAAGCCGACCAGATCCCGGGCATGCGAGCGGGAGAAGCGGAAGCGCGGCCGCCAGGTGCTCATGGCCCAGAGCAGGACGAGCTGCGTCGCGGCAAAGCCGAGCTGCTGTGCGACGAGGGCCCAGACCCCCGCTCCCCTCAGGGCGAGCACGAGACCCACCACGCCTCCGACGATCACCGCCACCGTTTCCCGGATGGCGAGAGCGCGGAAGCGCATCTCCCGCTGGAAGATCGCCAGCGGGACGATCGTGAAGCCCCAGATCAGGAGCAAGGCCGAAAGGACCTTGACGACATCCTCGAGCTCGGGGACGCCGTTGAGCCGCGCCCACCACCCCGCGAGGAGAAAGCTCGCCGCGGCGAGCAGCACGCACCACGCGAGGTTCGCCCAGAACGCCGAGTCGAGGTGGTCGTCCTCGAGGTTCTGACGCTGAACCACCGCGGTCTGGATCCCTCCCTCGAGGAGGAGCTGGACGACGGAGATGTAGATGAGAGCGAGGGCGACGATGCCGAAGTCGCGCGGCCCGAGAATCGCGGCGAGCAGGAACGTGAAGGCGAGCGAGAAGACCCGGTCGGCCCAGGTCATGTAGAACGCCCACTTGAGCGAGCCGAAGAAGGAGCGGTGGTGGTCGTTCATGGCGCCCGGCTACTGGCCCGGCGCGGGCCCAGCCGCCTCCGGCTCAGGGTAGCCCGGCAGCCACTCGCGTCGGTTCCGCCACACCTGGGTCCAGGGCGACGGGCGCGCGCCGTCGTCGCGCCCCGGCCGCGAAAGGAGGGAGCGCAGGCCGAGCCCGACGGTCAAGAGGAAGAGGCCGAGGCGAAGGCGGAGGCCGCGCCAGTGCTTGCGCAGGAGCGTCGCCTTCCCGCGGAACAGGAGCATCAGCTTGTCCTCGCGCGTCGAGGAGGAGACGCCGATCTCGTGCGTGACGACCGCGTCCGGGGTGATCGCCGGCCGGTAGCCGAGGGCCGCCGCGCGAAGCGAAAGGTCGGCGTCCTCGCCGTACATGAAGAAGCGTCTGTCGAACCCTCCGAGCTCCTGCCAGAGCGACCGTGACACGAGCAGGAGACAGCCGGTGACGATGTCCACCTCCCGCACGGTGTCGCGCTTCCAGCCCCCGAGAGACTCCGGGTCGAAGAGCCGCGTCCGCTTGAACGCGGACGTGAGCAGCGTTGCGAAGCAGAAGAGGCTCCAGAGGGTCGGCGCGCCCCAGCACGAGCCCGGGTTCACCGAGCCGTCGGGGTCGAGCGTGCGCCCTCCGTAGAGCCCGTGCTCCGGGTGGGCGCGCGCGAAGGCGAGGAGGTTCTCCACGGCTCCTTCGTGCACGACCGTGTCCGGGTTGAGGAGGAACAGGTATTCACCGTGCGCCTCCTCCGCCGCCCGATTGCAGCCGAGCGCGAAGCCGAGATTCTCGTCGGAGGCCACCAGGCGCACGCCCGGGAACTCCGAGCGCACCATCTCCACGGTGCCGTCGCGGGAGTCGTTGTCGAGGACGACGATCTCGTGGGAGGCCTGCGAGCCCTCGAGCGAGGCGAGGCATGCCCGCGCCGCGTCACGACACCGGTACGTGACGATGAGGATCGAGACGTCCGGGGTCACGCGTGCGTCGTCACCGGGTCCGGATCGGCCTGCGGCCCCGCGTCGGAACCGGTAGGGCCGTAATCCTCGCGCCGGCGGACGATCCGCGCTGGGTTTCCGACTGCGACCGAGCCCGGAGGCAGCGACTTGGTCACCACCGAGCCCGCGCTGACGACGCAGCCGTCGCCGATCGTGACCCCGGCGCCGACGAACACGCGCGCGCCGAGCCAGACGTCGTTGCCGATGACGACGTCGCGCTCGTTTCGCTCCTGCTCGGCGATCTTCGCGTCGGGGGAGAGCCCGTAGTCGGACGCGGTCACGAAGACCTCGGGCCCCAGGCGGCAGTCTTCGCCGATCGTGATCCGCCCGCTCGCGTCGCCGGCCCAGATGTAGGCGCGCTCGCCGATCTTCGAGCCTCGCCCGATGGCGATGCGCTCGCCGTTTCGGAGCGAGACGTTGGGGGCGACGGTCGCGCCCTCGCCCAGGGTCAGCCGCCGGCGTGGACGGACGTGCGAGTAGCTGTAGTAGTGCAGCAGCCGGACCGCCTGGAAGTAGGTCATCGGGTCCACGAAGGAACGCACGGCTTCGCTCCAGCTCCGGCTCTTCATCTACCGCATCTCCTCACTCGGGTCCTAGGCGATTCCGGGCGTCGTGCCAAGTCCAGGGTAACGGTCCAGACCATCGGCGGAGGCGACGCCGCTACACTCCGAACACACTCCTCACGAAGCGTTCATGGCCCGCTCACGCACCACCGACGTCACTCTCAAGATCCCTCGCCCCCTCTACGACCGCCTGCGCCAGGTGATCGAGGGCACCGGCTTCCATTCGGTGACGGAGTTCAGCGTCTACGTGCTTCGGGACCTCGTCTCGAGCCAGGCTCCGGCGCCGGAGGAGGACGGCCTCACACACGAAGAGGTCACGGCCATCCGCCGGCGCCTCCAGGCGCTCGGCTACCTCGAGGACTGATGTCCGGGCCTCCGCAGCGGTCGCCCGGTTTCCCCCGCGCGCGCCAGTAGGACGGACACCATGAGCAAGGTGATGATCATCGGCCTCGACTGCGCCGAGCCGTCGCTCCTCCTGGAGCGCTGGCGCGACAAGCTGCCCGTCCTCTCCGGCCTGATGGAGAAGGGCGCGTACGGGAGGCTCACGTCCGTGATCCCCCCGATCACGGTGCCGGCGTGGTCTTGCATGATGTCGAGCCGCACGCCGGGCGACCTCGGCGTCTACGGGTTCCGCAACCGCTCGGACTACTCCTACGACGGGCTCTTCATCGCGAACTCCACCGCGATCAAGGAGCCGCGGCTCTGGGACCATGCGACGCGCGGCGGCAAGCCCTCGATCGTCCTCGGCGTCCCGGGCACCTACCCCCCGCGCCCGCTCAACGGCGTCATGGTCAGCTGTTTCCTGACCCCCAGCGTCGAGAGCCAGTACACCTTCCCGCCCATGCTCAAGCGTGAGATCGAGCAGACCGTCGGCGAATACCACTTCGACGTGCACGACTTCCGGACGGAGGACAAGGACTACCTTCTGCGCCAGGTCCACGAGATGACCGAACGGCGCTTCCAGCTCGCCCAGCACCTTCTCTCGACGCGGCCCTGGGAGCTCTTCGCCATGGTCGAGATGGGCGTCGATCGCATGTACCACGGCTTCTGGAAGATGATGGACCCGCAACACCGCAAGCACGAGCCGGGGAATCGGTACGAGAGCGCGATCCTCGACTACCACATGCGCGTGGACGAGCTGATGGGCGGCCTGCTCGCGCACGCCGACGAGGACACCGCCGTCCTGGTCGTCTCCGACCACGGCGGCAAGCGCATGGACGGCGGCATCCGCGTGAACGAATGGCTCCGCCGGGAAGGGCTCCTCGCGACGGTCTCCGACCCGCAGACGGCCGTCCCGCTCCGGGAGGCCGCGGTCGACTGGTCGAAGACCACCGCCTGGGGCGAGGGCGGCTACTACTCCCGCATCTTCCTCAACGTCGCGGGCCGCGAGCCCGAGGGGACGATCCCGCAGGACGACTACGAGGACGTCCGCCGCGACCTCGCCCGGCGACTTGCCGCCATTCCCGACGAGAACGGCGACCCGCTCGACACCCGGGTCCACATCCCCGAGGAGACGTACGCGGTGGTGAACGGGGTCGCGCCCGACCTGATCGTCCACTTCGGCAATCTCCTCTGGCGCTCGGTCGGGACGGTCGGTGGCGACGAAGGGATCCACACCTTCGAGAACGACACGGGGCCCGACGACGCCAACCACGCCCAGGACGGCCTCTTCGTGCTGGTCACGCCCCGCATCACCTCCGGAGAGCGCGAGGCCGCGCACCTCCTGGACGTCGCCCCGACAGTGCTCGAGCTTCTCGGTCTGGACGTCCCGGGCTCGATGCGGGGCTCGTCGCTGCTCGGCTAGGCGTCCGTCGGGCGTGGCCCGAGGTGGCGGGCCTGGAGCCCGAGCGCGGCGATCATGAAGAAGACGACCGTCGCTTGCACGAAGGCGAACGCGTCGAAGACGAGCATGCTGAACGCGAACGCCCCGATCGACGCTGCGCAGGCCGCCGCGAGATCGCTCCTCGGCCCTCGCACCCTGCTGGCGAACCTGCCGACGGTGAAGAGGCTCCCGAAGACGAACCACGCCGTGCCCACGATGCCGAGGACGCCCAGCGAAACCAGCGTGGTCAGCCACTCGTTGTCGAAGTAGATGACCGCGCCCTCCGCGCCCACGGCGGTCTGGGCAGCACCGGCCTCCCCGGTCAGCACCTCGGTGCCGATCCCGTTGCCGTAGAGCGGCGACTCGCTCCAGACCCGCAGCCCCGGGTCGACGTCGGCGAGCCGACCGGAGCCGGACTCCCCCGCACGGGTGGTCAGGTCACTCGCGAGGCCCGACGACGGCGAGAACGCGCCGTAGATGCCGCCAAGCGCTCCCGGCACGGCGAAATGGATGACGATCGGAAGGATGACGACGACCGGCCAGAAGCGCAGGACCTGCCTGGGGCGGAGCCAGAGACCGATTGCCAGGATTGCGCCGGCCATGACCACCGTCGTCCGTGAGATCGTCGCGACCGCGCCCATCGCGCAGGTCGCGGCCGCGATTCCCCAGAGAATGCCTCGTGCGCGTGTCCTGGCGCGGTCGACCAGGTAGAGGCCGAGCGGGAACGCCATGAAGAGCGCCGCCGAGAGGGCGATGGGATGCTGTGCCGAGGCATAGACGCGGAGATTCCCGCCCCGCTCGGTGAAGTCCGTCCGGGGCTCCCGAATGAGGCCGGGAACCCATTCGGCGAGATGGTCGAACGCGTTGTAGCCCGTGCGCGACTCGTAGAGCGCCGAGATGGCGACGATCGTCGCGCCGGCGACGAGCGCCCGCGCGACGGTGTCGATGCCGGCGTGCGTCTTGATCGTGGAGGCGACGACGACGAAGACGGCGAGGAAGCCGAGGTAGTACGAGAGCGACTTCAGGGCCTCTGCATCGCCGGGGGTACTGGCGAGAGCGTCGTAGTTCATCAGGGCCGCGACCGTAGCCGTCCCGGCCAGGAGCGCGAGCGGCCCGCCGAAGCCCAGGAACTCGAGTCGTGCTCGACCTCTGTGCACGGCCAGGAGCAGGAAGATGATCAGCGCTGCCAGCACGATCCGGTACGGCTCGAGATTGAACGGCAGGGAGATCGGGAGGCGGTAACCCCGGGCCGGGACCAGCCAGATCACGAGCGCGAAGCCGGCGATCGCGCTCGGCCAGGTGACCGTCGGGACGGCCAGCTCCCGCGGTGGGGACTGCGACTCGACGTGGGCCAAGAGGGCCCGTTCTCCTAGGCCGTCTTCTTGACCTCGACGGACTCGAGCGGCTCGACGTCCGTCCGGGCGGGCCGTGGCTGGCGGGGAGGCACGAGGCGGTCGAGGAGGACGGCGAGCACGCAGAAAGCTCCGAGGACGACGAGGAAGACGAGGAGCGGCAACGTGCTCGACGGGCCCGCAGAGGCGACCGCGGCCCTGGGCACGGTGAGCTGCTGCACGAGCATCCGATCTTCCTTCAGGATCTCGTTGTCCACCTGGAACTGCTGGAGCCAGCCGATGAAGGCCTTGCCGGTCTTGTCGGCGAGGTTGCTGGCGTCCTCGGGCGAGTCGGCCGTCGCGATCAAGCGGATGATGGGGATCTCGGAGAGCTCGACGCGGTTGGCGACGGTGACCGAGGTGACCCCGACCGCCTCCACGGTTCCCGGGAGGTCCCCGTACTCGCGCTCCCGGTAGTCGGCGACCGCGTCGGACTCGATGATGTACGGGTAGGTGTTCGCGTTCCGGACGATCGTGTTGAGATCCGGCGGCGAGGTGAGCGGGGCCTCTTCCGGGGTCTCGCCCTCGGTCTCCGCGCCCGTCGTCCCCGCATCCTCCGGAACGAACGTCTCCTTGCTGCGGAAGTGCGGGTTGTCGGCGCTCGTGATCAGGAGGCGCGACTCCGCCGTCCAGCTGATCTGGTTCTTCTCCTCGAGACCGGGCGGGAAGACGCTGATCGTGAAGCGGGCGGAGACCGCGGCGAGAAGCGCGAGCGCGGCCCCGAGGACGAGGAGCCACCAGAACCGCCGGAGCGCGTGCAAGTACCCGGTCACGTTCGCCGAGGCGCTGGAGGCAGCCGAGCGACGGGTGCGGTCCTCGACGGACAGCGTGGCTTGACGACGTGGGTCCGTCGGCTGTCCACAGCTCGTACAGAACCGGTCGTCGTCTCGTGTCGCTTGGCCGCAGTTAGGACAGGTCTTCACTGGCACCGAATCGGGAAGCCTCCCCGCGGCCCCTGGGCCGCATTCCCACAAAACAACGTTTCAGTAGGGTGGCTTCTAACTTGTAGCGGCTGCGTTTCCCGGTGTCCAGTCCAGACCTGACCGTGATCGGCCTCGATTCGGCGACGTTCGACGTCGTCGATCCCATGCTGGCCGCCGGAGAGCTCCCGAATCTCGCGCGGTCTGTGCGGTCGCGGAGCGCGCGGAGTGCTTCGCTCGACGACGCACCCTCTCACCCCGCACGCGTGGGCGACGATCGTGACTGGAGTCAACGCAGGCCGGCACGGGATCTGGGACTTCACCGAGCGCGACGAGAGCGGCTACCAGCTCCGCCTCGTGAACGGGAGCTTCCGCCGCGCGCCGGCCGTCTGGGACCGGCTGCGCCGTTCGGACCGGCGTACGGGCATCGTCAACGTGCCCTTCACCTGGCCGGCGCCGGAGGTGGACGGGTTCGCGTTCGCGGGCTTCGACGCGGCGGCGCGCGAGCAGGGGCTCACCTATCCCGAGTCGCTCCGCGCCGAGCTGCAAGGCCGCTTCGGCTCGCTCGAGCTCGACAACCGGTTTCCGATCACGGACGGTCGCGTCGACCTCGACCTCGTCCGCAGGGCCGCGGCGCAGAAGGTCGAGATCGTCACCTGGCTCGCCGAGCGCTTCGACCCCGAGCTCCTCTTCGTGGTCTTCATGGCCGCCGACCACATCCAGCACCTCTGCTGGACGGACTGGGAGAGCGACGGCCTCGAGTCCCCCGTCGCCGAGGTCTACAGGGCTCTCGACCAGGCGACGGGCGCTCTTGCAAGCCTCGCGGGCGACGAGGGCAACGTGCTCGTCATCTCGGACCACGGTGCGGGCCCGCTGAACGGGGTCGTCAACCTGAACGCCTGGCTCGAGGCCGAAGGGTTCCTGACCTACGCCACCGGCGGGCGCGTCGCGGGGCGCAAGCTCGTCGGCGAGGCGCTGGCGCTTCGCCGCTACCTCCCCGAGCGACTGCGCTACGCCGCCAAGCAGCGCCTGCCGGGGCTCCGCGAGCGGGCGATCGAGCAGAGCGAGTACGCCGTGATCGACTGGAAGCAGACACGCGCGTTCGCGTACGGAACCTTCGGCAACATCGTCCTCAACGTTCGGGACCGCGAGGAGCACGGGGTCGTCGAGCCCGGCGACGAGTACGACAGCGTCCGCGAGGAGATCGCCGCCCGGCTGCTCGAGCTGCAGGGCCCGGAGGGCGAGCGCATCGTCGCCCGGGTGCACAGGCGCGAGGATCTCTTCCACGGCCCCGAGCTGGCGAAGGTCCCCGACCTGCTCGTCGAGTTCGACCGGTACGCCTGGCTCGGGAAGGGGAACCTCAAGAGCCGGCCCGACTCGCTCTGGGACGAGGTCGAGGTCGAGGGGGGCGACGACCATTCCTACGTCGGCAGCCACCGCCACGAGGGCCTGATCGTCCTGTCGGGGCCCGCCGTGGCCGCGGGCGCGCCGGTGGCCGGCGAGCTCGTCGACGTCGCCCCGACGATCCTCTACCTCCTGGGCGAGGCGATCCCGGCCGACCTCGAGGGCCGGATCCTCGTGGAAGCGCTGCGGCCGGAGCTCCTGGACAGCCGTCCGCCCGCCTACGACGACGAGGCGCCGGCCGAGTTCGCGCCGCAGCGTGCGGAGCTCGAAGAGGAAGGAGCCGCGGAGGTCGAGCGCCGCCTGCGCGGCCTCGGCTATCTCGAGTAGCCCTGGAAGGTTCAGGAAATCCTTACAGGCGCCGTCTTTGACCTGCTCAGCAGCGAGTCCTGGCGGCGCGGCCAGCTCGTCGGGGCGTCGGACCGGCGCGCCGCTCCAGCCGCGCTGCTAACGTCGCCGGCCGTGCCTGCGGCGCACCGACTCCTCCCTGCGCTCGTCGTCCTGGTCGCGCTCGTCGCCGCCACTCAGGCGACCGCTGCTGCTTCAAGCGCAGCGCGGGCCTCGGGCGGCGCGGAGGCAGCCGCGGCGTCCACGGCGCGCATCGGCTCGGCGAGCAGAGTCGTCGCCAGCGCTCGCGCGGCCAGGGCACGCTCGAGGATCGTGCGAACGAACCGGGGATGGTCCTGCACGCGATCGCTGGGCCGGATCGCGCGCCACCACGGCAGGGGGCTCCCGCTCCTCGTCAAGATCAAGTTCACGCACCACGTCAACATCGATCCGGGCGTCATCGACATTCAGGGCAACTGCCACGGCGACGGGAACTCGAACACGATCGACCTGATCCTCAAGGTGCAGGGGAACGGCCGCACGAAGGGCGGCACCTTCGACGCGATCAAGGTGCACCACACCCCCCACGACATCCAGATCACCGGGTACGCGAACTGCGGGCCCCGAAACGCCATCGGACACCAGGACGGCGCCCAGATCATGGGCGGCGACACGATCTACTTCGTCGGCTTCCGCTGGGGCAAGTGGAAGAAGCGGAAGGCGACCTGCCAGGGGGCGGCCGGGACGTTCGCCCCCGGGAAGCTCGATAACCCCGGACGCATACCCGGTGCGCAACATCCGCTGCATCCGCTGCCGGAGCGTCTCGTGCAACCACGGCATGAGCATCAACGATGCCGACGGCACCGTCGTCAGGAACTCGCGCTGGCGCTCGGACAATCCGGCCGACCAGCGCGGCAGGCTCGCCACCGGCGAGATCGGGATATGCCCCCACGGCGGCGATCCCTGCGTCGTTCTGCCTCCCGCGACCGGCACCAGCATCTCCAAGAACGTCTGCGACCGCTGGCCCTACCGCCGCCGCGGCTGACGCCGGCGCGACAGACGTGAACTCCGTCGTAAGGGACGTGTAGTCTCGTGGGTCCCGTCTTTCCCCCCGGACGGGAGCAATGGCGAAACCAACCGCGGTTCGACTCTCTCTCGCTGCTCTTTTCGCCGCCCTGGCCGCGGCGCCCGCTGCGCTCGGGGCGGTGACGGTCACCGCCGCCGGCGACGCCTGGACGACCAGTCAGTTTCCGACCCGGAACCTGGGCAGAGAGACGGTCATGCGCGTCAACTCGAAGCCGGTGAAGCGCGCCTTCGTTCGCTTCGACGTGATCGCGCCCGGGGTCACCCGGGCCGTGCTCCGCGTCTTCGCGGAGACCGCGGGCTCACGAGGCTTCCAGGTCTACGCGACGTCGGCGGCGTGGACGGAGACGACCATCACACACGCCAACGCGCCGGCCCCCGGCGCGCTCATGGCCACGGTTCCCGCCTTCACCACCACGAACAGCTGGCGGGAGGTCGACGTCACGAGCGCGGTCACCGGCCCGGGGCCGGTGGCGTTCATGATCACGATCCCGTCTGCGACGGCCGACCTCCGCCTCACCTCGAAGGAAGGGGGCCGTCCGCCGGAGCTCGTCCTCGAGACGGGCGACCCGCCGACGCCCGTCTCGCCGCCGTCGGTCTCGGGGACGGTCGAGGTCGGCCAGACGCTGACGGCCGAGGCCGGGACCTGGACGGGGACTGCGCCGATCGCCTTCGCCTACCAGTGGCAACGCTGCGACGCGGCCGGCGGCGGCTGCCTCGACGTGACGGGCGCGACCGGCGGCACCTACCTGCTCGGCATGGCCGACGCCGACCACACGATCCGAGTGCAGGAGACGGCCACCAACACCGCCGGCTCGGCCTCCGCCATCTCGAGCGCGACCCCGGTCGTCCCGACGCCGATCGTGCCGCCAACGGCGGTCGCTCCCCCGACCCTGACAGGAAGCCCGCACCTGGGCCAGACGCTCACGGTCGTCCCCGGGACCTGGACGGGGACTCCCCCGCTCACGTTCACGCTCCAGTGGCTCCGCTGCGATGCGACCGGCGGGGCCTGCATCGACGTGGTCGGCGCCACGGGCACCACCTACCTGCTCGGCGCGGCCGAGCTCGGCCAGACCATCCGCGTGCGGGAGACGGGATCGAACGCAGCGGGGCCCGTCTCTGCGACCTCGGCCGCGGCCGGGCCCGTGATCGACCCTGGCGCAGCTCCATCACCTGTGTCCCCGCCGTCGATCACGGGCACGGCGGAGGTCGGCCAGACTCTGACCGCCGTCGCCGGCACCTGGACGGGAACGGCGCCGATCGCCTTCTTCCTCCAGTGGCAACGCTGCGATGCAAGCGGAGGCGCCTGCACCGACGTGGCAGGACAGATCGGCACGACCTATCTCCTCGGCAACGACGACGTCGATCACACGATCCGGGTGCGCGAGACGGGCGCGAACCTCGCCGGCTCGGCCTCGTCGACCTCGAGCCCAACCGCGCTCGTCTCCGCCCCGATCGAGCCGCCCGCGCCGGTCACTCCGCCGACGCTGACCGGAACGCCGCACCTGGGCCAGACTCTGACGGCCGTCCCCGGGACCTGGACGGGGACACCCCCGCTCGCGCTCGGCTTCGAGTGGCTGCGCTGCGACGCGAGTGGCGACAACTGCGTCGAGGTGGACGGGGAGACGACGACGACCTACCTCCTCGGCCCACCCGACCTCGGCTCCACGATCCGCGTGCGGGCGACCGCTGCCAACGACCACGGCATTGCGGCGGCGACCTCGGAGCCGACGGGCGTGGTCGTCGACGCCCCGAGCGATCCCCCGGCGCCCGTCTCGCCGCCGACGATCACGGGCACGGCGCAGGTCGGCCAGACGCTGACGGCGGTCGCGGGCACATGGACCGGCACGGCGCCGATCACCTACGCCTACCAGTGGCAGCGCTGCGACGCGGCCGGCGGCGCCTGCGTCGACGTGACGGGAGAGGCGGACGCGACCTACCTCCTCGAAACGGACGACGTCGGCGGAACGATCCGGGTACGCCAGACGGGCTCGAACACGGTGGGCTCGGCGTCCGTGACCTCCGAGGCCACCGGCCCGGTCGCCGACGTGCCGCCCCCGCCCCCGCCGCCGAGCTGCTCGCGGGCAGACGCAACGGGCTGCGCCGCGCTGGCAGGCTCCCGCGTGAGCCTCCTGAACCAGAAGTTCACCTGCAACCGCCCGCTCGCCGACATTGCCGCGCTGAACCCGATCGGCGGAGGCCCCGGTCGCCTGCCGCTCCTGGTCGAGGTCGACTTCACGACCTACGTCGAGCTCAGTCCCGCCGTCGTCGACTTGCGCCAAGACTGCGCCGGCGACGGAGACGACGCGTCGATCGACCTGATCCTCGACATCGACGGAGACGGACGCACCCGCGGTGGCATGGTCGACGCGATCAAGGTGCGCCTCACCGCCCACGACGTCCAGATCACCGGCCAGGCCAATTGCGGCCCCCGCGGCCTGGGGGCCGACGGCGTCGACGGAACCGGCGACGACCTCCACCAGGACGGCGCCCAGCTGCAGGGCGGCGACACGATCGAGTTCATCGACTTCGAGTGGGGCGACTGGGAGACCAACACCGCCACCTGCCAGGGCGCAGCCGGAACCTTCGCCACCGGCCAGGTGAACGCCAGCGCTCCCGTGATCAACATGGCGTGCATCCGCTGCAAGAGCGTCTCGTGCAACCACGGGATGGGGATCGGCGCCGGCTCGCAGTTCGTGCGCGTGGAGGACTCGATGTGGCGCACGAGCAATCCAGCCGACATGGCCGTCCCCCTGGCGACCGGCGCGATCGGGCTCTGCCGCTTCGGGAGCCCGGCGTGCGTGGTCGAGAACGCCTTCCACAACGGCTTCCCGCCTCCGACCGACGTCACGATCATCAGGAACACCTGCGATACCTGGCCCTACGGGGACGGCGTCTAGCTGACGACACCACGCCCCGGCGGCTCCCCCGAACGTTCAGTCTTCGGCAGCGAGATGTACCCGCCCGAAGCATCCATGCTAAGAAGAGCCGATGGCCGGGATGATCTATGCGCGCACGCGCAACTGGGCGCGGACGAGCGATCGAGTGCGTCGCTGGCGCGAGGACCGTTACCGGCGGTTCCTCGAGCTCTGCCGAGTGAGCCCCGGCGAGCGCATCCTCGACGTCGGCGCCGGGGCCGGCGCAGCGCTCGAGCGCTTCAACTCGACGAACGAGATCGTCGCCGTCGACCTCAGCCCGCTCGAGAGCGAATGGCTCGCGCAGGACAACGTCACCGTTCAGGTGGCCGACGCGACGAAGCTGCCGTTCGCTGACCGGGAGTTCCCGCTCGCCTTCTCGAGCTCGGTAATCGAGCACATTCCCAAGGAGCTGCAGCCCGCGTTCGCGAGCGAGATCCGGCGCGTGGCCGAGCGCTACTACGTGCAGACGCCCAACCGGTGGTTCCCGATCGAGCCGCACTATCAGTTCCCGTTCTTCCAGTTCCTCCCCGAGCGTGCCCAGCGGTGGCTCAACGCCCACTTCACGCTCGGCTGGCGTGAGAAGGGCTCGTGGGAGGAGGCGAACCTGCTCTCTGCGAACGACCTGCGCCGCCTCTTCCCCGACGGGGAGATCCACCGGGAGAAGCTCCTCGGGCTCACGAAGAGCCTGATGGTCGTGCGGCGCTGACGAACGTGCTTCCGCTAGCGTTGCTCGCTCCCGCGGCCGGGGCACTGCCGGAGCTCGATCCTCGATGAAGAAGGCACTCGCAGCCCTCGCGCTCTTCTTCGTCGCCGCTGGCGTCGGCGTCGGGGCCGCCGTGCTCATCCTGGACGAGGACGGCGACGGCGGCAGCGGCAGCGGCAGCGGCAGCGGCTCCCAGACAACCACGGCTTCGAGCGAGGACGACGGCGATGCGATCGGCTCGCGCAGGGGCGGCTGCGACCACGAGGGAACCGGCGACTGCGTCGCCGGCGCCGAGATCGTCATCGTCGACAGCCAGTGGAGATGCCGAGGGCCGCTCGCCCGGTATGCGCGGGAGGCGGGCGGCACGCTGCCGCTGAAGGTGACGGCACGCTTCACGACGTTCGTGAACACCTCGGGGCCGGTCGTCGACCTCCGCGAGGGATGCCGAGGGGACGGGACCGACGCGATCGACCTGATCCTGGACATCCAGGGCGACGGCCGCACCCTCGGCGGCGTCAACGACGCGCTGAGCGTCAAGCTCGACGCCCGGGACATCGACATCACCGGGAACATCGACTGCGGCCCGCGCATGGCCGAGTCGCACCAGGACGGCATTCAGGCCCAGGGGGCCCGCGACATCGCCTTCGTCGACCTCGAGGTGGGCGACTGGCAGGACCGGCGGGCGACCTGCACGGGGGCCTCCGGCGGCATCGACATCTCCCTGGGCGGGATCGCCAGGGTCGTCCCGACCGGCTACCAGTGCATCCGCTGCCGGGTGATCGCGTGCCGGCGGGGCCTCAACCTCGGAATCTCGCGGCGCGTACGGGTGGTCGACAGCCGCTTCCGCTCGGGAAACCCGACCGAGAGAGAGGAGCTGCTGGCAACGGGCGTGATCGGCATCTGCAGCTTCGCCGTCTCGACCTGCAGCGTCCTGCCGACGGCGAAGGAGCACACCCTCGAGGGGAACGTCTGCGACGAGTTCCCCTACGAGGACCTCACGGCGGCCACCGCGACCGGCAGGCGCCGGACCGCCGTGGACAGCTCTTAGAGGGACTGCTCGAGTTCATAATGATAGATGGGAGGATGACGATAGGTCTTTGACGCGACAGCGCCGGCGTGCCGGGCGCTGTCGCTTCGCGACTCACGCTCGCTTCGAGACAATCGAAAGGAGCGAGTCGCGTGTCTGAGGATGATGTCCTCTTCGGCTACCGGCTGCAGTTGGTCGACCTGGCCGGCCGGGTCGGGGTCACAGCGGCCTGCCGCACCTTAGGTGTCCACCGCTCGACCTACTACGTATGGAAGCGCAAGATCGAGCGGGAGGGCCTGGGTGCCCTGCGCCCGCGGGAGCGGCGCCGGCCGCGGATGCCCAATCAGCTCTCGCCGCTGGTCGAGCAACGGATCGTCGCCTTCGCGCTCGGCCACCCCGGCCTCGGGCCCGCGGCGGATAGCGGCCGAGCTCGCGCGCGCGCGCTGGGGCGGGCTCCTCGTTTCCGCACAACGGCGTCTGGCGCTGCCTGCGCCGCCACGGCCTCAACACGCGTGCCAAGCGACTCGCGCTCGTCGCCGGCTACGCCGCGCCCTACGAGCCGCCGCGCGAGCCGGCGGCCGCGAGCGGCACGTCGAGGCGGAGCGACCGGGCGAGTTGGTCGGCTTCGACTGCTTCTTCGTCGGGCGGCTGCACAGACATGAAGCAGCACGGTATGGCAGCTGACCGCGATCGACGTCTGCTCCTCCTACGCCTGGGCCGAGCTCGTTAGCTGCAAGCGCGGGCAGACCGAGCGCGAGCACAAACCTCGAAGCTCGCCCGCCGTGTGGCCGCCGAGCTGCAAGCGGCTGGGTGGCGGCTCGAGCGGGCGCTGAGCGACAACGGCAGCGAGTTTCGCGGCCGCTTCGAGCAGACGCTCGCGCAGCTCGGCGCCGCGGGCGACGCGCATCCGCGCCGGCCGCCCGCAGACGAACGGAGCCGTCGAAGCGCTACACAAGACGATCCTCGAGGAATGCTGGCGCCCCGCCTTCGCCCGCTACCTCCAGGTCCGCTTCCAGGGCCTGCAGCCGCGACCTCGGCCGACTACGTGGCGCTTCTACAACCTCGAGCGCGCCCACACATGGCCGCCTCACCCGCGGCCGCGTCCCAGCCGACATCGTCGACGGTGTCCGCAAGATGGAGGCGAGATGAGCCGAACCTGTCGGCACATCTCGGAGGCAGTCCATCTTAGAGCTCGTATTCGAGAATGACGGTCGCGACCGAGGACGCCGAATCGCGCCGTCCAGGGCGGCCCGGCGGCACCGTGCTCATTGTGAATCGAGCTCTTAGACCTCGGCGGGATCCTTGAGGCTCTTGCGGCGGACCTTGCCCGTGGCCGTCGTCGGGAGCGCCTCCAGGAACTCGACCTCCCGCGGGACCATGAAGTTCTCGAGGCGGACGCGGCAGGCGGCGATCACGTCCTGCTCGGTCAGGGCCGCCCCGTCGTCGAGGACGACGAAGGCGCGGATCGCCTCGCCGAGCACCTCGTCCGGGACGCCGACGACCGCGGCCTCCTTGACACCCTCGATGTCGAAGATGGCGTTCTCCACCTCGATCGGGCTGACCTTCTCGCCGCGTGTCTTGATGATGTCGTCGCTCCGCCCGACGAAGTAGAGGAAGCCCTCCTCGTCGACGCTGAAGTGGTCCTGGGCGCAGAGCATCTTCTCGCCCGGGAGCGGCCCGTCGACGATCATCTCGGCCGTCTGCTCGGGCTTCCGCCAGTACCCGGCCATGACGTGAGGCCCGCGGACGTAGAGCACGCCCGTCTCTCCCGGCTCCACCGGCGTCATGTCCTCGCGGAGCACCATCGGTCTCGGTTCCGGGGATCGCCTTGCCGACCGAGGTCGGCTTCTCGGCGAGGAGCTCCGGCTCCAGGTAGCTGACGCGCTTGCACTCGGTGAGCCCGTACATCGCGAAGACGAGCGCGTTCGGGAAGATCCGGGCCAGCTCGCCGTGGAACGTCGCGGGCAGGGCGGCGGCGGTGTTGGTGACCCGGCGGACGCTCGGCAGCTCGAACTCCATCCCCCGCCGCATGGAGAGGAGCGTCGCGTAGACCGTGGGGACGCCGGGAAAGACGGTGGCCTCCTCCTCCTGCACCCGCTTGACGATCTGCGCCGGGAAGGCGAAGGAGCGCTCGAGCACGAGCGTCCCGCCCTCGAGGACGTTCATCAGGAGCTGGTAGAGGCCGTAGTCGAAGGCGAGCGGGAGCAGGCCGAGGATGCGCTCGTCCGGCCCCAGCCGCAGGTACTGGGAGATGCTCCCGGCGGCGAAGACCATGCTCTGGTGGGTCATCATCACGCCCTTGGGGAAGCCGGTGCTCCCCGACGTGTAGATGAGGGCGGCGAGGTCGAGCGGGATCGTGCCCGCCGAGCGCGGCTCGGGCTCCGCGGTCGCGATCACGTCCTCGAAGGAGAGCGCGCCCTCGACGCCCTCCGGCGCGGAGTCGGCCACGACGGCCTTCACGCTCGAGGCGGAAGCGGTGGCGGCCAGAGCGGTCCGCGTGAGGCTCCCCTCGGTGAGAACCGCAGCCGCCTCGCAGTCGTCCAGGACGTAGAGGAGCTTGTCCGCCTTCGTCTGCGGGTTGACGACTACGAAGACGCCGCCGGCGAGCAGCGTCCCGTAGATCGCGGCCGCGCACCCTGCCGAGTTGTCCATGTAGATCGCCACGCGGTCGCCCCGGCCTACGCCGAGCTCCTGCAGGCCGCGCGCCAACCGCAGCGAGCGGTCGAGCAGCTCGGCGTACGGGAGCCGTGCGGGCCCGGCGACGATCGCCTCCCGCTCGGGGACGCGCTCCGCGGAGGCGAGCAGGGTCTCGTGGAGCAGGCGGACGTTCACGCGGTAGCCCGTGCCGGCGCCTGCGGGACGCGCACCTGGTCTCCGATCACAACGCGGTCCGGGACGAGCGGATCCGCCAGGCGCGGGCTCGCAACGAAGCGCTCGTGCAGGAGCATGACGGAGAGGGCGCCGACGAGCGCCATCTCGTCGGTCTCGCTGACGGCGTCCCGCGGCGCGCCCGCCTCGCACTTGCGCACCAGGCGCGTGACCGCCTCCGGAGCCAGCAGCCCCGCCTCGGCGAGCCGTCCCTCGTCCAGGAGCTCCCGCGCATACGGGGGAGCCTCGGCGCCCACGAACGCGCCGACGATCGGCGCCCTGTAGGGCCGCTTCTTGCGCGCGGCGATCTCGGTCGGGAGCCGGTGCGCGACCGCCTTCCGCAGCAGGTACTTCTCCGTCAGCCCGCGCAGCCTGAGCTGGTCGGGGAGCGAGGCGGCGAGCTCGGCGACGCGGTAGTCGAGGAAGGGGAAGCGGCCCTCGATCGAGTGGCCCATCAGCATCCGGTCACCCTGCGTATGGAGCAGGTAGCCCTCGAGGAAGGTGGCGATCTCCAGGTACTGGACCTTCCCGAGCGGCGTCATCTCCCCGAACCAGGAGGGCAGGCGTGCCTCCAGCCGCTCGGCGGGGTCGCCCCGCTCCCCGGCCCGGCGAGCACGTCGTCGTCGAGAAGGGAGAGCAGCCGGCCCGTGTTGGCGAACCGCAGGCGGTGGCTGTAGAGCGGGTCGTCCGTGTCCGTGAGGCCCTTGCGGTAGAAGCCGACGAGGAACGCGCCCGAGCGTTTCAAGTCCTTCCCGATGAATGCGTTCAGCCGCGTCAGGAGCAGCGGGCGGAGCTCCGATTCGGGCTCGCGGGCCCAGAAGTGGCGGACGGCGTTCTCCCGGAAGAGGTCGTAGCCGCCGAAGAGCTCGTCCGCGCCCTCGCCGGTCGTGACCACCTTCAGCCCGGCGTCCTGCACGGCCCCGGAGAGGCGCAGCAGCGGTGACGGCGCGGTGCGAAGCGTCGGCTTCTCGGCCAGCTCGACCGTCTGCGGCAGCAGCTCCGCGATGTCGCGCGCGCCGACGGTCGCCCGGGTGAGGCTGAGCCCGCGGGCGCCCGCGAGCAGGTCCTGGTAGGCGCTCTCGTCGAAGCGCTCGTCCTCGAAGCCGATCCCGAACGCGTGCAGCGTCTCGTCCATCTGCTCGAGCGCGTGGGCGACGATGGCCGACGAGTCGAGCCCGCCGCTCAGGTACGCGGCGACGGGAACGTCTGCGCGCAGGCGCAGGCGGGTGGCGTCGGCGAGGAGCGCGTCGAGCTCCTCCGCCAGGGCCGAGCGCTCTGCCGGCGAGGCGTCCGGCGCGTCCGAGAAGCGGAGGTCCCACCAGCGCCGCTCGGCGCGGATGCCGTCCGGGCCGGCGAGGAGGTAGTGCGCGGGCGCGAGCTCGCGGATGCCGGGGAACGAGGACGCGTCCGGCGAGATGCACCAGGTCGTGAAGCTCTCGACGAGCCCGGCCGGGTCGAGCTCGCGCCGGGCGGCGGGGTGCCGGAGGATGGCCTTCTGCTCGGAGGCGAAGACGAGGTCGCCGCCCAGCTCGGCCACGAAGAGCGGCCGCACGCCGAAGCGGTCGCGCGCGAGGAAGAGCTCGCGCTCGCGCCGGTCCCACACGGCGAATGCGAAGTCGCCGTTCAGCCGGTCGAGGCAGGCGGGGCCCCACTCGGCGTAGGCCTGCGCGATCACCTCGGTGTCGCTGGTCGTGGTGAAGCGGCGCCCGAGGCTCTCGAGCTCGGCCTGGAGCTCGACGTAGTTGTAGATCTCGCCGTTCTGCATCACCCAGTAGCGTCCGATCCTCGCTCGCGAGAGGCTGGTCGCCGCCCTCGAGGTCGACGATGGCGAGGCGGTTGTTCGTCATCCCGAAACGGCCGTCACGGTAGAGGCCCGTGCCGTCGGGCCCGCGGTGGCGGAGCTCGCCGGCCATGGTCAGAAGGAGCTCCTGCGGCGCGTCCGCGTCAGGGCGCGCGTAGATCCCGGCGATGCCGCACATGTCCTGACGATACGGGCGACCCAGACCTGCGGCAAGGGCAGGAAGAGAACAAGAACCTGGTCGAAAGCTCCAGGGGCCGCTGGTATGCTCAGTGGGGTCGCCCCGGAGGCGACTTCTCTTTTGCCCGTCATGCCCGGTCACGACGCCATCGAGCAGGAAGTCCGCCAGTTCCTCAGGGACAACTTCCCGCTGAGCGCCGATGGCGTCGTCCTCGACAAGGACGACTCCCTGATCGAGGTGGGCGTCATCGACTCGACCGGCGTCCTCGAGCTGATCGGCTTCATCGAGGAGCGCTACGAGGTCGAGATCGCCGACGAGGAGGTTCTCCCCGAGAACCTCGACTCGATCGCGAACATCACCCGCTTCGTCGGCGCGAAGACCGCCGGCACGAACGGTGCCGGCTGACCTGACCCTCACCGCGGGATCGCTCCGCCTGGACGACCCGGCGCGGACCGTCGACGAGATCGCGGAGCGGCTGCGCGAGGTCGTCTACCGGGACCTTCGCCGGCGCGGCGCCGTCGTCGGCGTCTCCGGCGGGGTCGACTCCAGCCTCGTCGCCTTCCTCTGCGCCCGCGCGTTCGGGCCGGAGCGCGTCCTCGCGGTGCTGATGCCCGAGGGCGAGTCCGCCTCGGACACGCTGGATCTCTCGCGCGTCGCCGCCGACGCCGCCGGCGTCGAGTCCGTCCTCGAGGACGTCACAGGGCTGCTGGAGGCGGCGGGCTGCTACGAGCGCCGCGACGCGGCCATCCGCACCGTCCTCCCCGAGTACGGCCCCGGCTGGAAGGCGAAGATCGTGCTCCCCAGCCTCCTCGGCGGCTCTCGCTACAGCCTCTTCACCGTCGTCGCCGAGTCGCCCGAGGGCGACCGCCGCGAAGCCCGGCTGACCGCGACGGCCTACCGCGAGGTCGTCGCCGCGACGAGCTTCAAGCAGCGCGTGCGCAAGATGCTCGAGTACTACCACGCCGACCGACTCGACTATGCGGTGGTCGGGACGCCGAACCGCCTCGAGTACGACCAGGGCTTCTTCGTCAAGAACGGCGACGGCTCGGCGGACGTGAAGCCGATCGCCCACCTCTACAAGACCCAGGTCTACCAGCTCGCCGACGAGGTGGGCGTCCCGGCGGAGATCCGCGAGCGCCCGCCCACGACCGACACGTACGCGCTCGAGCAAAGCCAGGAGGAGTTCTACTTCTCCGTCCCGTTCGACAAGCTCGACCTCTGCCTCTATGCCCGAAATCACGGGCTCCCGGCGGAGGCCGCGGCCGCGGCGACCGGCCTCGAGGCCGAGATCGTCGAGCGCGTCTACGAGGACATCGAGCGCAAGCGCCGTGCCGCCGAGTACCTCCATGCGCCGCCGCTCCTCGTCGCCGAGCTCGAGCGAACGCCCTAGACCTTCGAGGGGGCGACGGGCGCGGACCGCACGCGCCCCGGTGTCGCTCCGGCACGGGGAGCCGGTTTCCACAGGCCGCTCCCGCGAGACTTGCACAACCCGAAAGATGAGCTATGGTCCAGTTCTTCGTGTAGTCCGATCGAAAGGCGGCCCTTTCGATGAGTCCTTCCGAGCATCGCACAGCAGTACTGCTGGATGAGCATCCCCTCTGGCTGGACGGGGTGGAGCAAGTCCTGGCCCGCATCGGGATCGAGGTCAAGGGAAAGGCGACCTCGCCCGATCACGCCCTCGCGCTGATCGAGGAGCACGGCCCCAGCCTGTTCGTCACGGGAATCGAGATCACCGACGGCCCGATGGACGGCCTCGAGTGCCTCTCGCTCGCAAAGCAGCGGGCGCCGGAGCTCAAGGTGATCGTCCTCTCGGCGTACGGGGATCCCCACCACGTCGACGCGGCGCTCGCCGCGGGCGCCGAAGCGTATGTCCTCAAGACGGCGCAGGCGGACGACCTCGCCTCGGCAATCCGGCAGGCGTTCGACCACTCCATCTACCTGGCGCGAGGGCACAACGGCAAACGCCCCCAGCACCCCCGCGAGTCGATCGAGGAGGCATGGGGCCTCACCCGCCGCGAGCTCGAGATCCTGACGCTCGTGGCCGAGGGGCACTCGAACGCCCAGCTCGCCCGCATGCTCTGGGTGACGGAGCAGACCGTCAAGTTCCACCTGTCCAACATCTACCGGAAGCTCGACGTCTCGAATCGAACCGAGGCGAGCCGTTGGGCCCAGGTGCACGGGCTGCTTCCCCTCCAGTCGTCGCCGAGCCCGGCGGCTGTCTAGCCGCTCAGCGCCCGGCGACGTCCTCAGAAACGGAGCGCGGTCACCCCCCGACCAATCGGGGGCGACCGCGCGCGCCCTGGAGGAGCGCCCCGAAAATCTCCCCGACACGGGCGCACGCGTCTATCCCCCGGAAGGGGGAAACGGGCCACATCCCGCTTGGTCGCCGGGAGGGCCCGCACCCCCGCGCGAGGGCCGTTAGAGGGAAGGCTCATGCCGCCCCCGCTGACCGGGCATCGGCTGCGGCCAGCCGGCCCGTGTGAGGCGACACTACTCAACCCGCCGGCCGGCGACTACTAGCCGTTCGGCGAGATCGTACGCCGGGGTTCTTCGAGTTCTCTAGAACACCGGCGTCTCGCGCCAGGTCCCCCAGACCTCGCGGAGCGCGTCGCACATCTCGCCCATCGTCACATACACGCGCGAGGCCTCGACGATGGCCGGCATCAGGTTCCGGTCCTCGACGGCGGCGTCGGCCCTGAGGCGGGCGAGGGCCGCTTCGGCCGCGGCGCCGTCGCGCCGAGCGCGCAGCTCGCGCACCCGCTCGACCTGCTTGTCCTCGAGCGCCTGGTCGATCTTGAGGATCTCGATCGGACGCTCCTCCGGCTCCTCGTAGCGGTTGACGCCGACGATCACCCGCTGCCCGGCCTCGAGCTCGCTCTGGAACCTGAAAGAGGCTTCGGCGATCTCCCGCTGGAAGAAGTTGTCCTTGATGGCGGCGACGACGCCGCCCAGCCTGCGGATGCGGTCGAAGTAGTCGTACGCCTCGGCCTCGAGGCGATTGGTCAAGTCCTCCAGGAAGTAGGAGCCGCCCAGAGGGTCGATCGTGGAGGCGACGCCGGTCTCGTGGGCGAGCACCTGCTGCGTGCGGAGGGCGATCTTGACCGCGTGCTCCGTCGGGAGCGCGAGTGCCTCGTCGAAGGAGTTCGTGTGCAGCGACTGGCATCCGCCGAGAACCGCGGCGAGCGCCTCGACCGCGGTGCGCACGATGTTGACCTCCGGCTGTTGGGCCGTGAGAGAGACGCCGGCGGTCTGGGCGTGGAAGCGCATGAGCCAGGAGCGAGGGCTCTTCGCCCCGTAGGTGTCGCGAAGCTCGCGCGCCCAGATCCGACGGGCGGCGCGGTACTTGGCGATCTCCTCGAAGAAGTCGATGTGGGCGTTGAAGAAGAACGAGAGGCGCGGGGCGAAGTCGTCGACGGCCAGGCCTCTGGCCACCGCCGCCTCCACGTACGCAAACCCGTCGGCGAGCGTGAACGCAAGCTCCTGCGCGGCCGTGGAGCCGGCCTCGCGGATGTGGTAGCCCGAGATGGAGACCGGGTGCCAGAGGGGCACCTCCCGCGCGCAGAACTCGATCATGTCCACGCAGAGCCGCATCGAGGGCTCCGGAGGGAAGATCCACTCCTTCTGGGCGATGTACTCCTTGAGGATGTCCGTCTGGATCGTCCCGCGGAGCTTGTCCCTCCCCACTCCCTGGCTCTCGGCGACGCAGATGTAGAACGCCAGGAGCATCGCGGCGGGCGCGTTGATCGTCATCGAGGTCGACACCTCGTCCAGCGGGATCCCGGAGAAGAGCTGCTCCATGTCCGCGAGCGAGTCGATCGCCACTCCCTCGCGCCCGACCTCGCCGAGCGACTTCGGGTGGTCCGAGTCGTAGCCCATCAGGGTCGGCATGTCGAAGGCGGTCGAGAGGCCCGTCTGCCCGTGCTCGAGCAGGTAGCGGAAGCGAACGTTCGTCTCCTCGGCGGTGCCGAACCCGGCGAACTGCCGCATCGTCCAGAGCCTTCCGCGGTGCATCGAGGGATAGACCCCCCGGGTGTACGGATAGACCCCCGGGTAGCCGAGGTCGCGCACGTAGTCGAGCCCCACGTTGTCGGGCGTGTACAGAGGCTCGATGGGCAGCCCCGACATGGTCGTGAAGAGCGCGTCGCGCTCGGGCGTGGCCTCGTAGAGATCCTTTCGCCACTCCTCCGTGGCGTCGAGACCCCGGCGGTCCTCGGTCGCGGCCATGTGCGAGGAATTCTAGGCGACCGGTCGTCTCCTCCTTTCGGGGGACGGGCCGCTCACCCATACGGGTGCTTCGCGGCTCCTCATCCCGTTTTCATACCGGTTTGCGGCCGCGACCCTACGCCCGGCGCCGATGCGTTCGACCAGGAAGACGCTTTCGCGCGCCAGAGAACGATGACATCCACACCTCCCCTGCGGCCCACGGAGACCGGCTCGGCTGACGTCGAGCCGGCCGCCGTTCTGCGCGGCTCCTCGCCGGTGCGGTCAGCCGCCGCGATTGCGGCGGCGGCGGCCGTGTTCCTCGCGGTCGTCGTCCTTGCCGGCGTCGGACGCCTCGACGCGGACGTTCCCGGATTCCTCGACAAGGCGCTCGGCCCCGAGAAGGCCGGGGCGCCCCTGGAGCGCACGCCCGCGAGGGGCGTCGGCGTCCGGATCCACGACCAGGGCTACACGGTCTCCCACAGGGGCGCGTCCGTCTCGGTCGTCTCCGAGGACGTCACCGGCGCGGACTGGCGGCGCCACGTCCACGGCGTCTCGCGCGAGACGGACTTCGGCACGGAGACGATCGTCGTCGACGGCCGCAAGACCGAGGAGTTCCTCACGGTCGTGGAGCGGCAGGGCGAGCGGACCTGGCGCTGGAAGCTCGCGTCCCGGCTGCAGCCGCGCCTGACCCGCGACGGGGCCGTCTCCTTCCTCGACCCGACCCGCCACCTCGTCACCAGCATCAGCATCGACCCGGTGCGCATCCTCGACGCCGACGGCAAGGACGTCACTCCCGAAGGCCTCCGCTGGGGGCTCGAGGAAGGCGACACGGGCTGGTGGATGACGCTCGAGCTCGACGACGCCGACCTGCCGCTCCCCTACGTCATCGACCCGGCCGTCACCCACCGCGCCTCGGCGACGCAGAACAACGGCGCCGGCTCGACGAGCCTCACCATCACCAAGCCCGCGGGCGCGGTGGAGAAGGACCTCCTCGTCGCCCTCGTCTCCGTTCGGAACAACGGGACGGTCACCGCGCCCACGGGCTGGACGCAGGTCGTCAACTCGGCCTACAGCTTCTACCTCCGCAAGTCCGTCTGGTACAAGGTCGCGGGCGCCTCCGAGCCCGCCAACTACACGTGGACCTTCGGAACGAGCGGCGCAGCGGCCGGAGGCATCAGCGCCTTCTACGGCATCAAGACCTCCACGGCTCCGGGCCCGCTGAACGTCGCGGACACGACCCCGCAGACGGCCAACTCGGGAACGGTCACGGCGACCTCGATCACGACGACCACGAACAACGCGCTCGTCCTCGCGTTCTTCACCGCGCGCAACAACACGACCTTCACCCAGGCGGCCGGGATGACGGAGCTCTACGAGGTCGGCGCCTCGGGGGGCATCGACATCGCCACCGACTCGATGATCCAGGTGACCGCGGGCGCGACCGGGAACAAGACGTCGACCCTCGGGACCTCCTCGCGGAACAGCGGCACTCAGGCCTCCTTCAACGTGGACGACGTCGCCCCGACCGGCAGCCTCACCGACCCGGGCTCGCCTCTGGCGGGGACGGTCACGCTCAACGGGAGCGGCAGCGACACGGACTCGGCGGTCGCGAGCGTCGTCTTCCAGCGCTCGCCCGCCGGAGCCGGGACGTGGACAGACATCGGCACCGACACGACCTCGCCGTATTCGGCCTCGTTCAACACGACCGGAGTCTCGGACGGGCTCTACGACCTGCGCGTCGTCGTCACGGACGCCGCCGCCAACGTGACGAGCTCGTCGACGGTCGCGAACCGGCGCGTCGACAACACGGCGCCGGCGTCGACCACGACGTTCCCCGCCTCGGCGGGCACCTACAACACCGCCGGCTGGAACGCGGGCTGCGGGACGATCGGCTTCTGCGGTACCTACTCCGACGGAGGCTCGGGCGTCTCGCAGGTGCAGATCTCCATTCGCCAGGGCACGGGCAACTACTGGAGCGGCGGCTCCTTCTCGAGCGCGAGCGAGGCCTGGAACACGGCCTCGATCGCCGCCGGGAGCTGGTCGTATGCGTTCGCGGCGACGAGCTTCCCCGCCGACGGCGGCTACACCGTCCGCGTCCGCGCCACCGACGCGGCCGGAAACGTGGAGGCGCCGAACAGCCGGTCGTTCGCCGTCGACCGCGACGAGCCGGAGACGACCATCGACTCGAGCCCGGCGAATCCCACCGCCTCGACGAGCGCCTCGTTCACGTTCAGCTCGGACGAGGGAGGCTCGACGTTCGAGTGCCGCCTGGACGGTGGCTCCTGGGGCGCCTGCAGCTCGCCGGAGGGCTACTCGAGCCTGACCGACGGCAGCCACACCTTCGAGGTCCGCGCGACCGACGTGGCCGGGAACACCGACACCTCTCCGGCGTCCTCCACCTGGCTCGTCGACACGACCGCCCCGAGCTCGACCACGACCTTCCCGGCCGCAGGCGGCGAATACAACGCCGGCGGCTGGGCCGCCGGGTGCGCGACGGCCGGCCTGTGCGGCACCTACGCCGACGGCTCGGGCTCCGGTGTCTCCCAGGTGGAGGTCTCGATCCGCCAGGGCAGCGGCAACTACTGGAACGGCTCGAGCTTCTCGAGCGCGAGCGAGGTGTGGAATGCGGCGGGCCTCTCGGCCGGAAGCTGGTCATACCCACTCGCCGCCGGCAGCTTCCCGGCGGACGGGAGCTACACGGTGCGGGTACGCGCGGTCGACGCGGCCGCGAACACAGAGGCCCCGACCAGCCGCGGCTTCGAGTACGACACCACCGACCCGAGCGCGGTCTTTGCATTCCCGGCCGCCGGGGGCGCGTACACGACCTCCGGCTGGAACGCCGGCTGCACCGTCGCAGGGTTCTGCGGGAGCCACTCCGACTCGGGCACGGGCGTCGCCGGCGTCGGGGTCAGCGTCAGAAGGGTGTCCACCGGCCTCTACTGGGACGGCGATTCCTTCGACGCTGCAGGCGAGATGTTCCTCTCCGCTGCCCTCGCGGGAGGCGACTGGTCGTTCGGGCTCGCGGCGCCGGGCTTCCCGGCGGACGGCGCCTACACCGTCCACGTCCGCGCGACCGACGACGCCGGCAACACCGAAGGCGGACCCTCGCGGACCTTCACCTACGACACGACGCCGCCGCAGACGACGATCGACTCCAACCCCGCCGACCCGACCGGCTCCGACGAGTGCCGACTTCGTCTTCTCCTCGAGCGAAGGCGGCTCCACCTTCGAATGCCGCCTCGACGCCGGCTCCTGGAGCGCCTGCACGAGCCCCAAGAGCTACTCGGGCCTGTCGGACGGGAGCCACACCTTCGACGTCCGCGCCACCGACATCGCCGGCAACACCGACGGCTCCCCGGCCTCCTTCACCTGGCTCGTCGACACCGCGGCGCCCTCCTCGACGATCTCCTTCCCGGCCGCCGCCGGCACCTACAACGCCGCCGGCTGGAACGCCGGCTGCGCCTCCTCGGGGCTCTGCGGGACGTACGGCGACGGCTCCGGCTCCGGCGTCGCCGAGGTCGAGGTCTCCATCCGCCAGGGCTCGGGCGAGCTACTGGGACGGCTCCGGGTTCACGAGCGGAAGCGAGGTGTGGAACGACTCCCGCTCGCAGCCGGCGACTGGTCGTATCGCCTTCCGATGCCGCCGATTTCCTGGCGGACGGCTCGTACACCGTGCGCGTGCGGGCGGTCGACAGCGTCGGGAACGCGGAAGCGCCCTCGAGCCGGGCCTTCGCCTTCGACGCGACGGCCCCCACCGGCTCGCTGACCGCCCCCGCCGACGGAGCGGCGCTGCGCGGCGTCTCCGTGACCGTCTCATCCGACTCGGCCGACGCCGGCTCCGGAGTCGACTCGGCCGAGTTCCAGCGCCGGCCCGCCGGCGGCGGCACCTGGACGACGATCGACACCGACACCACCTCCCCCTACACCGTCAGCTGGGACACGACCCCGCTCACCGACGGCGACTACGACCTCCGCGTCGTCACCACCGACCAGGCCGGGAACGCGTTCGTCTCGGCGACCCGGACGGTCACGGTCGATAACACGGCGCCGAGCGCGGCCACGCTCGATCCGCTCCCCGGCGCGATCCGGAACGGCCAGGAGCTGACCGGATCCGGCGCGGACGCGACCTCGGGCGTCGAGTCCCTCACGTACCTCTACTGCGCGGGAACCTCGTGCACGCCATCGACGCCGGTCGGCTCCTCGACGACCGGCCCGGACTACAACGTCATCTGGACGGGCCAGCCCGCCGACGGCGACGTCCGGGTGCTCGCGCGCGTCACCGACCGTGCCG
Source organism: uncultured Actinomycetes bacterium (assembly GCA_963775625.1). GTDB lineage: Bacteria > Actinomycetota > Thermoleophilia > Gaiellales > Gaiellaceae > JAIBJN01. The sequence goes on from CAVZJM010000009.1 coordinate 112,041, forward strand.
GGAACACGCTCGACTCGACGATCCAGGACGTCCTCGTCGACAACACGAGCCCGACCGGCTCGCTCACCGCGCCGGCCAACGGCGCAACGCTCGGCGGAGTCTCCGTGACCGTCTCCTCCGACTCGGCCGACGCCGGCTCCGGAGTCGACTCGGCCGAGTTCCAGCGCCGGCCCGCCGGCGGCGGCACCTGGACGACCATCGACACCGACACCACCTCCCCCTACACCGTCAGCTGGAACACGACCCCGCTCACCGACGGCGACTACGACCTCCGCGTCGTCACCACCGACCAGGCCGGGAACACGTTCGCCTCCGCGACCCGGACGGTCACGGTCGACAACACGGCGCCGAGCGTGACGATCACCGCGCCGACCGGCTTCGTCAACGCGGCTGCCCCCGACCCCTTCACCGTCACCGCTACGACGCCCGACGGCGACGTGCAGACCGTCGAGCTCTTCAGCTGCTCGAACGCAAGCGGCGGCTGCTCGAGCGGCTCCTGGGTCTCGCTCGGAGCCGACCCGAGCGCCCCCTACTCCGCCTCGTGGCCCGTCGACCCCGACGGCAACCGCGCCCTACGCGCCGTCTCCACCGACGGCGCCGGAAACACCGGCAGCGACGTCGTCAACGTCACCGTCGACCGCACGAGCCCGAGCGGCGCGCTGACCGCTCCGGCAGACGGCGCCTTCGTCACCGCCACGCTGACCGTCTCCTCCGACTCGGCCGACGCCGGCTCCGGAGTCGACTCGGCCGAGTTCCAGCGCCGTCCCGCCGGCGGCGGCACCTGGACGACGATCGACACCGACACCACCTCCCCCTACTCCGTCAGCTGGGACACGACCCCGCTCACCGACGGCGACTACGACCTCCGCGTCGTCACCACCGACCAGGCCGGGAACACGTTCGCCTCCGCGACCCGAACGGTCACGGTCGACAACACGACCCCCTCCGCCCCGGTCGTGACGCTCTCCGAGTCGAGCCCCTTCGCCTACGCGAGCGGGACCGAGATCTTCGTCAACACCGACGAGACGGGGTCGTACGACGTGGAGGCGACCAGCTCCGACCCGCACTCCGGCATCGACAGGATCCGCTTCCCCGGCCCGACGGACGACTCCTCGAGCCCGTACTCCGCGAGCTACGCCTTCGGCGACCTCTCCGGGCCCCAGGCGGTGACGGCGTTCAACGGCGCCGGCCTGACGGCCGCGACCCCGTTCACGGTCACCCCCGACACCGCCGAGCCGGCCGGCGGCTCGGTCGGCTACCCGGACGGCTACGACACCGACGGCGACGTCACCATCACGGTCGACGCCGGCACGGACGCGCTCTCCGGCGTCGCTCCCGCCTCAGCCGTTCTCGAGCGGCGCACCTCCGCCCTCTCCGACGGCTCCTGCGACCCGTTCGCGGGCGGCTGGAACACGGTCACGAGCCCGGACACGGTCGCCTCAGGCCTCTGCGCCCAGTACCGCTACCGGGTCTCCGACCGCGTCGGCAACGAGGCGATCTACACGTCGGCCAACGTCGTCAAGGTCGACCTCGTCAACCCGGGCGCGCCGGCGCTCGCACTGGTCGAGTCGAGCCCGTTCGCCCACGTCGCCGGCACGGAGATCTTCGTGAACACGAACGAGACGGGCTCCTACGACGTCGAGGCCTCGACGTCCGACGCCGTCTCGGGAATCGACAAGGTCGTCTTCCCCGCCGGCGTCGAGGACACAAGCGCTCCCTACTCGGCCGGCTACGACTTCGACGACCTCCTCGGCACCCAGACCGTCACCGCGCACGACCGCGCCGGCAACACCGCCAGCTCCGGCTTCGACGTCACCGAGGACGTCACGGCCCCGTCCACGACCGACGACACGGCCTCCACCGGCCCGAGCTGGCAGACAGCGCCGGTCACGGTCACCCTGACGCCGACGGACGCGCGCGCGGGCGTCGCCGCCACCTACTACACGACCGACGGCAGCGTCCCGACGACGAGCTCCGACGAGGGCACCTCGATCGACCTCACCTCCGACGGCGTCTACACGATCCGCTACTTCTCGGTGGACAACGTCGGCAACGTCGAGCCCGTCCGCACCGCGTTCACCACGATCAGAATCGACCAGACGAGCCCGAGCCTGCCGGCGATCACGCTCGACGAGTCGAGCCCGTACGCACACGTGAGCGGCAGCGAGATCTTCGTCAACACGAACCAGACCGGCAGCTTCGACGTCTCGGCGACGAGCTCCGACGCCGGGTCGGGGATCGACATGATCTCCTTCCCCGGAGGCGTCGACGACTCGACGAGCCCGTACTCGACGACCTACGACCTCGACGACCTCTCCGGCTCGCAGACGGTGACCGCACATGACGTCGCGGGCAACACCGCGAGCGACACGTTCACGGTCACTCCGGACACCGCCGCCCCGACCGGCGGCTTCGTCGACTACCCGGACGGCTTCGACGCGGACGGGACGGTCACGGTGGCGGTCGACGCCGGCTCGGACGCGCTCTCGGGCGTGAACGCTGCCTCGAGCGTCCTCGAGCGCACCACGTCCGCGCTGTCCGGCGGCACCTGCGCGCCGTTCGTGGGCGGCTGGAGCGCGGCGACGAGCCCCGACACGGTGCCCGACTCGACCTGCGCCAGATACCGCTACCGCGTCTTCGACCGGGTCGGCAACGAGGCGATCTACACGCTGCCGACCAGCACGGTGAAGGTCGACCTCACGGTCCCGCAGACGACCATCGACTCGGCGCCCGCCGATCCCTCCAACGACGCCTCCCCCGACTTCACGTTCTCTTCGAGCGAGCCCGCCTCCACGTTCGAGTGCCGGCTCGACGGCGGCTCCTGGAGCGCGTGCACGTCGCCCGAGGGCCTCGCGGGCCTCGGCGACGGAACCCATACCTTCCAGGTGCGGGCTACCGACGCGGCCGGGCTGACCGACCCGAGCCCCGCCTCCTACACCTGGACGGTCGACACCGCGGCGCCGAACACGTCGTTCGACGACGTCCCGCCCGACCCGTCCAACGACGACGCCCCGGACTTCGAGTTCTCGGCCGGCGAGGCCGGGTCCACCTTCGAGTGCCGGCTCGACGGCGGCGCCTGGACGCCCTGCGCGAGCCCGGAGACGATCGGCCTCCTCGCCGACGGCGGCCACACCTTCCAGGCGCGCGCCACAGACGCCGCCGGCAACGTCGACGCGTCCCCCGCCTCGTACACGTGGACGGTGGACACCGTCGCTCCCGACACGTCGTTCTCGGTCGTCCCCGCCGACCCGACCAACGACACGACGCCGACGTTCGAGTTCTCGGCGAACGAGGCCGGCTCGAGCTTCCAGTGCCGCCTCGACGTCGGCCCCTGGGGCGCGTGCTCGAGCCCCGAGACCGTCGGCGCGCTCACCGACGGCAGCCACACCTTCGAGGCGCGCGCAACGGATCAGGCCGGCAACCAGGAGACGGCGCCCGCTTCGTACACCTGGGTCGTCGATGCAGGCGTGCCGACCGTGACGATCACGCAGCCGAGCGGCTTCGTGAACGCGTCCGACGCCGACCCCTACACGTTGCGGGCGACGAGCCCCGACGGCGACGTCGCCGATGTCGAGTTCTTCCGCTGCTCCGACGACTCGGCCGCCTGCTCGACGGGCTCGTGGGTCTCCCTCGGCGCCGACGCGTCGGCGCCGTACGAGGCCTCCTGGCCCCTCGACCCGGACGGCAACCGCGCGCTCCGCGCCGTTGCCACCGACGACGCCTCCAACACGGGAGCGGACGTCGTCGACGCGACGATCGACCGCACCGTGCCGGCGACCACGATCGACTCCGCCCCGTCCGACCCGAGCGCGAGCACGACCGCGAGCTTCGAGTTCAGCGCCAGCGAGGGCGGCGTCTCGTTCGAGTGTCGCCTCGACGCCGGCTCCTGGGGCGCCTGCTCGACTCCGCAGGGCTATTCGAGCCTGACCGAGGGCAACCACACGTTCCACGTGCGCGCGACCGACGTCGCGGGCAACGTCGACCCCGCCCCGGCGGCCTTCTCGTGGACGGTCGACACCGGCGCTCCGCAGACCACCATCGACGTCGCCCCGAGCGATCCGAGCGGCAGCCCGGCGCCGAGCTTCGAGTTCTCGGCGAGCGAGCCCGGCTCCACGTTCGAATGCCGGCTCGACGGCGGCGCCTGGGGCGCCTGCGCCTCGCCCGAGAGCTACGCCGGCCTGGCCGACGGCAGCCACACCTTCCAGGTGCGGGCGACCGACGCCGCGGGCAACGTCGACGGCACTCCCGCGAGCCACACGTGGACGATCGACGCGACCCCGCCCGGCGGCGGCCTGGCCGACCCGGGCCAGTACCTGCGCGGCACGATCAGCCTGACCGCGTCGCCGAGCGACGGCGGGGTCGGCATCCAGGGCGTCGACTTCCAGGTCTCCCCCGCGAACGCCGGCGCCTGGGCGTCGATCGACGTGGACACGACCGATCCGTACGGCGTCGCGTGGGACACCACCCTGCTCGCCGACGGCGTCTACGACCTCCGGATCGTCGTCACCGACAACGCGGGCAACTCGAGCCCGTCGGCCATCGTCGAGGACCGCGTCGTCGACAACACGGCGCCGGGCGCGACGATGAACGACCCCGGCGCCTCTCTCCGCGGCACCGTCTCGCTGACGGCGAACGCGAGCGACGCGGGCTCGGGCGTGGACACCGTCTCCTTCCAGCGCTCGCCCGCCGGAGCCGGCGCCTGGGTCACGACCGGCGCCTCCTGGGACACGACGGACGTCGCCGACGGCCTCTACGACCTCCGCGTGACAGTGGCCGACAACGCCGGCAACTCGACCACCTCGCCGCCGGTAACGGACCGCCGCGTCGACAACACGAAGCCGAGCCTCACCTCCTCCACGCCCTCGGACGGCTCCACGATCGCCTCCGCCGGCTCGTTGCAGGTCGTGGCGAGCGAGGACGTAGCCGGCATCGTCGGCGCCCAGATCGACGGCTCCGCCGCACCCGCGCCGAGCATCTCAGGCGACACCGTGACCTACACCCAGGCCTTCGCGCCCGGCCCGCACCTGCTCGCCGGCGAGCTCGAGGACCTGGCCGGCAACCGCCAGCCGATCCGCGTGCACTTCACGACGTGGACGGGCCCGACCGCGGACTACCCGTACGTCGAGAAGAACTCCGACTCCGGCTCGAGCATGTCCCTCCGCTCGACGAGCGACACGACGACCGTGACGGTGCCCGCGGGCGCCTGGACGGGGGCTCCGGCCGGCGACTGGCTCGTCCTGCGGGTCGACCCCCAGGCGGCCACGGGCGGCTCCGGCGGCTTCCAGCCTGCGAGTGAGGCGCTCGACGTCACCGCGTACTGGGCCCTCTCCGGCTCCGCCGTGACCTCCTTCTCGCTCCCGCTCGAGATCGAGGTCGACAACGCACAGGCCCACGTCATCCCCGCCGTCTACGAGAGCGGCGCGTGGCGCCCGCTCGCCGAGGTGCCGGGCACCGGCCTTCCGGCTTCCTGGGGCGACGGGTTCGCCTACGACGGGACGAACGTCCGGATTCTCACGCGCCACCTGTCGCTCTTCGCGCTCCTCGAGGACGTGGAGGCGCCGACGAAGCCCGGCGGCTTCAAGGGAACCGTCAAGAAGGGGAAGTTCTCGCTCTCCTGGACGGCTGCCACGGACAACTCGAGCCTGATCTCCGCCTACCGGGTCTACGCCAACGGGACGCTCGTGAAGACGGTGGACGGCTCCAAGCGCTCGGTCGGGATGGGCAAGTTCAAGCTCACCGACCGGCGCTCGTTCCAGGTCGCCGCCGTGGACACCGCAGAGAACAGCGGCCCGAAGACGCGCGCGCTCAAGATCGTCCCGAAGCTCGCCAAGCTGACGCTCGCAGCGGCCAAGTCGGCCCTCAAGAAGCGTGGCTTCAAGACGGGAAAGGTCAGCCACCGAACCTCGGCGAGCGTCCCGGCGGGCAAGGTCGTCAAGGGCGCAGCCAGCGGCCTCAGGTTCGTCGGGGCGAAGATCGGCCTGACCGTCTCGAAGGGCAGCGGGGGCTCCAGCGGCCGGGTCGCGCCGACGACGACCCCTCCCAGCTATGGCGCGACGACCTACCCGCCCCCGAGCAGCCCGACGAGCCCGACGGAGACCGCTCCGCCCCCGCCGTCCACGACTCCACCGCCTGCCCCCACTGAGCTGACTCCCGCGGTGCAGGAGTCCTTCCAGCCCCAGCGCGGCCACGTCCTTCCCTTCGTCGCCCAGCGCGCCGAGAGCTTCTCGGGCCTCCGCCGCGAGCTCGGCTTCGGCCTCCTCGCGGCCGCCTTCTCGATCGCCGTGGTCGCCGGCCTCCGCGCCCGGCGCCCGGCCGTGACCGGCTCGCCCGCGAGCGGCGACCAGATGCTCCTCTGGGACGAGCGGATCATCCAGGCGATCCGCCGCTTCCTCCGCCTCTCCTAAGAAGCTGCCGCCGAGCGCTACTGAGAGCTTCCGGGCCTCCACAACGGCTCCGGAGAGCCGGCGTTCGCAGCCCGGGCGAGGATGAAGAGGAGGTCGGAGAGGCGATTCAGGTAGGCCAGCGCCGCCGGGCTCACCTCCTGCGCCTGCGCGAGCGAGGCGGCGGCGCGCTCCGCCCGGCGGCAGACGGCGCGGGCAACGTGAAGCCGAGCGGCGGCCTCGGTGCCGCCGGGAAGGACGAAGCTTCGAAGCGGCTCGAGCCGGTCGTTGACGAGGTCGCAGAGCTCCTCCAGCCGCTCCACCTGGCCCGTCGTCACGCGCAGCCGCTCACGCCGCTCGTCCGCAAGGGGGACGGCGAGGTCCGCGCCCAGGTCGAAGAGGTCGTTCTGGATCTGCTCGAGCCAGGGGCGGAACTCGTCGGGAAGCCCGCCGGCGAGGGCGAGCCCCAGAAACGAGCTCAGCTCGTCGACCGTCCCGTAGGCCTCGATGCGAAGGTCGGTCTTGGGGACGCGGCTGCCGTCGCCGAGGCTGGTCTCCCCCGCGTCTCCGGCCCGGGTGTAGATCCGCGTCAGCCGCACGGGCTCGTCCCGGCGTCTCGCCACGGCGGCGAGTATAGAGATGGAGGCGCCCGGCTACGCGCCGGGGCCCGGGATGCGCACGGGCTCGTTCACGTTCGTGATGGCGAAGTCGAAGTGCATCGCCGCCTTCTCCCCGGCCGCGTCGATCGTCAGGTCGAGCAGCGTCCGCAGCGGCAGGTGGCTCACCTCGGAGATGTAGATCACGACGCGCGAGTCTCCGAGGCTCTGGGAAAGGTCGGGCAATGAGCCGCCGGTGGCCGAGCCCAGCTGCCCGAGCATCCCCTGGACGAGGCCCTGGGTGTCGAAGACCCCCGTGATCTTGACGGCCGGCTCGCCGCTCACCGTCGCCGTCTCGTCGACGTCGACGTCCTTCACGTACGGGGTGAGGTCGAACTGCTCGATGCCGGTCGGCTGGCCGGGCGGGAGGGAGACCCTCTGCCATACGCCGCCGGACTTCATCCAGGCGTCGGCGCCGCGCATGACGACGCTCACCTCCGGGAACCCGGGCACGTCCGGCGCCTGAACGGTCATGAACGAGGAGCCGCCGTCCTTCGTGTTCCCTCCGCCGCGCAGGACGAAGGTGAAGTCGCCCACGGGTGTCTCCATCCACATGCGCCCGGCGAAGCGAAACGACTCGACCTGGGCGAGCGCCTGATCGGACTGCGCAAGGAGCTCCTGCGCCTTCTGCCCGTCGGCGCCGGCGCAGCCGGAGGACGCAACCGCCAGGACGACCGCGAGGAGGAGCATCGCACTCCGCATGAGAGGAAGATCGGCCCCGAGGGAGCTCGAGCCAACACCCAGAACGGGGGAGCCGGTGAAAGGCTACGCGGCGACCAGGGCGCGGATCTCGCGCAGGCGGTCCTCCCGCTCCACGAAAGACTTGACGACCGCCGGGTCGAACTGGGCCCTCGATTCGCCGACGATCTCGCGGCCGGCGTCGGCCCACGTCAGCGCCGGACGGTATGGGCGGTCGCTCGTCATGGCATCGAGCGCGTCGGCGACGGCGAAGATCCGCGCCGCGAGGGGGATGTCCGACGCCTCGATGCCGTCCGGATAGCCGCCGCCGTCCCAGCGCTCGTGGTGGGAGCGCACGATCCTCAGGCCCTCGCCCTGGAGGAAGGCGACGCCGCCGAGCATCTGCTCGCCCAGGAGCGTGTGCGTCCTCATCAGACGGGTCTCGCCCTCGTTCAGCGGCCCGGCCTTCTGCAGGATGCGATCCGGGATTCCGATCTTGCCGACGTCGTGGAGCAGGAAGCCGTACTCGGCGCTCGGATCGTCCACGAGCTCCGGGCTGAGCGAGCGCGCGAGCTCGAGCGCGTAGCGCTGGACGCGCTGCGAGTGGGCGCGCGTGCCCGTGTCCTTGGACTCGAGCGCGCTCGCCAGCGCGGCGACCGTCTGCCTGTAGGCGTTCTGGAGCAGGACGCGCTGGCCGCGCTCGATCTCGAGCAGGTGGCGGAGATCGCGCGCATAGAGGAGAAGCTGGTGCTCGTCCTCGACCGGGCCCTCGCCGCGCGCCGGGGGCGGGACGGCGTCGAGCCCGCCGGTGAGCCGCTCCACGACGTCGAGGAGCTCGAGCGGGCTGAACGGCTTCCGCAGGAACGCGTCGGCGCCGGAGTCGCCAACGGTCACCCCGTCGTCCACGGAGCCGGAGAGGAGAACGACGGCGATGCCGACGGTGCTCTCCCCCGCCTTCAGTCGCCGGCAGAGGTCGACGCCGCTCATGCCCGGCAGCCGGAGGTCGAGCACGATCGCGTCCGGACGTCGCAGCCGCACGGCCTCGAGCGCTGCCTCGCCGGTCCCGACGTCCTCCACCTCGACGTCCACGACCTCGAAGGTCGTGCGGAGGAGTGCCCGGAATGCGGCGTCGTCGTCGACGATGAGCAGACGCACTGGCGGCTCCTCGTAGTTCGGAGGAAGGCCCCGACCGGTTTGCCGACCTGAGCCTTGCCTAAAGGTAACTGTAAAAGCCCTCGCCCGTCTTGCGCCCGAGGCGGCCGGCGGCGACGTGCTCGCGCAGGAGCGGGCACGGCTCGTGCTTCTCGTCCCCGAGCCCGTCGCGCAAGACCTCCATGATCGAGACGCACGTGTCGAGCCCGATCAGGTCGGCGAGGGCCAGTGGGCCCATGGGGTGGTTGAAGCCGAGTCTGGCGATCGTGTCGATCGCCTCGGCCTCAGCGACACCGTCGGCCAGCGCGTAGGCGGCCTCGTTGATCAGCGGCATCAGGATCCGGTTGGCGACGAACCCGGGGAAGTCGTTCACCTCGGCGGGCGTCTTGCCCAGCTCGCGGGAGAGCTCCGTGATCTCGGAGACGGTCTCGTCGGAGGTGGCGGGGGCGCGAACGACCTCCACGAGCGCCATGACGGGCACGGGGTTGAAGAAGTGCATCCCGATCACGCGCTCGGGCCTGCCCGTCACCGCGGCGAGCGAGGCGATCGGAATCGAGGAGGTGTTGGAGGCGAGGACCGCCTCCGGGCCGAGCGCGAGGTCGGCGCGGCGGAAGATCTCCTGCTTCACGCCTGCGTCCTCGACGACGGCCTCCACCAGCAGGTCGGCGTCGGCGAGATCGTCCACCGGCTCGACCCGGGCGAGCACCTCGGCGGGATCGTGCGGCGCGCCCTTCGCCGCGAGCTTCTCCAGGCTCTTCGCCATCCCGGCGAGCCCCTTGTCGACGGCATCTGGAGCGGCGTCGTGGAGAAACACCGTGCGGCCCGACGCGGCCATGACCTGCGCGATCCCGGCGCCCATCTGGCCGGCTCCGACGACGAGCACGCGCTCGAACCGCATCCGCGCGAGCCTACTGGAACCGATGGCCGAAGGGTGGCTAGACCTCGAGGAGCAGCGCGTCGCCCTGGCCGCCGCCGGAGCAGATGGCCGCGAGGCCGAGCCCGCCGCCGTTTCGGCGCAGCTCGTAGATCATCGTGCCGAGGATGCGCGCGCCCGAGGCACCGACCGGGTGGCCGAGCGCGACGGCGCCGCCGTTGACGTTCGCCTTCTCCGGGTCGGCTCCGAGCATCTTCAGCGAGTTGACGGTCACCGACGAGAAAGCCTCGTTGATCTCGACCCGGTCGACGTCGTCGATGGTCTTCCCGGCCTTCTCGAGCACGCGCGCCGCGGCCTTCGCCGGCGTGCGCGCGAGGTAGGCGTACTCGTCGGCGACGTAGGCGGAGCCGACGATCGTCGCCAGGATCTCGAGCCCGCGCTCTCGCGCGAACTCCTCGCTCACGACCACGAGCGCACCGGCGCCGTCGTTGACGCCGGGGGCGTTGCCCGCCGTCGTCGTCCCTTCGGGGTCGAAGACCGGCTTCAGTCCGGCGAGCTTCTCGAGGGTCGTGTCACGGCGCGGCGCCTCGTCCGTGTCGACGCCGTTCACCGAGACGAGCTCGTCCAGGAAACGGCCCTCGTCGATCGCTGCGACGGCGCGCTGATGGGAGCGGAGCGCCCAGGCGTCCTGCTCCTCGCGCGTGATCCCGAGCTCGCGCGAGACGAACGACGCCTGCTCGACCATGTGCTTCCCGTCGAAGCTCGAGACGAGCCCGTCGTGGAGCATCAGGTCGATGACGGCCCCGTCGCCGAGCCGGTAGCCGAAACGCGCCTTCTTGAGGATGTAGGGCGCGTTCGACATCGACTCCATGCCGCCGGCGACGATGACGTCGTTGTCGCCGGCTCGGATCATCTGGTCGGCGATCTCGACCGCGCGCACGCTCGACGCGCACACCTTGTTGATCGTGTCGCTCGGCACCTCCTTCGGAAGCCCGGCGCCGGCCGCGGCCTGGCGGGCGGGGGCCTGGCCGGCTCCGCCCTGGAGCACCTGGCCCATGATCACGTACTCGACCTCGTCGTCACGGACGTCCACGCGGTCGAGCGCGGCGCGGATCGCGAGAGCCCCGAGCGCGGGCGCCTCGTAGTCCTTCAGGGCCCCGCCGAGCTTCCCGAACGGCGTGCGGACGGCGGCGACGATGACCGAGCGAGCCACGCGGCCAGCGTACCAACCAAGCTTTGGCCCGCCGAGCCTCTTTGGAACCCGAAGCAGAATGAAGCCTTGAGCCGTCGCGACGCCCTGGGCGGCGCGCTGCGGCGTCCTCGGTTGCGCCGTAGCCTCCGGCTACGAACGCGCCCTGCGTCCTCGCATCGCACTCACCCAGAACGCCGCGCCGACGAAGCGTCATCCCGCTTCGAGTTCTACTACTCGTTGCGCCCGCGCCAGGCCTCGGCCATCGCCACCCGCTTCGCCATCGACGGGTGCGTGTCGAAGAGGAGGTACGACCACGTCGGCGGGCTCGGGTCCGCCATCGCCTCCTCCGCGAAGCCGCGCCAGAGGCTGCTCACGGCCTCCGGATCCTCGATCGTCTCGAGAGCGACCCAGTCCGCTTCGGCCTCCATGTTCCGGGTGATGGCGTTCAGCACCGGCAGGGCCGCGAACTGGAGGACGACGAGGACGAGCAGCGCGAGCGGGACCGCGGCGGGATCACGCATCCCTCCGCGGCGCCTGGCCGCCCAGGCGATCAGAAACGCGCCGGGAAGCGCGAAGAGGGCGTACCACGCGATGCTCTTCCAGAGGTGGTTCCGGGAGTGATGGCCGAGCTCGTGGGCGAGGACTGCCCGCACCTCGTCGTCGTCGAAACGCCTCACGAGCGTGTTCCAGAGGATGATGCGCCGGGTGGGCCCGAGCCCGGTGGCGGCGGCGTTCGGGCTCTCCCAGGCGTCCACCTTCTGGATCCGCACCGGGATGGGCGGCAGGCCCTGCTCCTCGGCCAGGCGATCCGCTTCGCGGACAAGGGCACGCGGCGCGTCCCGCTGCGCCGGGATCAGGTACGGGGAGACGAAGGTGAAGAGCGCCGCGAGCCCTACGAAGACGAACGCGCCTGGAATCCACCACCAGTTCCCGAGCGGGCCGGCGAGGCCCATGACGATCAGGAGCGCGAAGCAGACGAAGAGAAACTCGCCGCCCAGGGCGAACCAGTTGAGGAAGATCCATTCGACGTAGCCGAGCTCGGACACGTCGTGGCGGCGCTGCCACCAGAGATCGACGATACCGAAGGGGATCTGGACGAGCCAGACGATTGCGAGGCCGAGCATGCCGAGGAGCATCCCGGTGCCGATGCGGCCGGCCGCGGACTCCTTCGCGAAGCGCACGCCGTAGCGGGCGTAGACGGCGAAGACCCCGATGAGCACGACGGCGGAGGCCACGTAGCTCCAGCGGAGGAAGCGCTCGAAGCCGCGCGCCTCGTCGAGCTCGGGCTGGGGGAGCACGTCGGCTGCGGCAACGTCCGGCAGCCGGAGGCCGTCGGGGACCGATGTCTGCCAGAGCCACCACGCGGCAACCGCCCAGACGGCCGCGAGGGCCGCTACGACGAGAGCGACGGCGGGCGGAGTGGTCCGGGCCATGCGGGCAGGGCCTCCGCCGGAGCGTCGACGTCCACGCCGGGCGGGCCGCTGTACGGGTAGCTGTCGGTCAGGAGGCTGAGATAGGCGGTGGTCTGCGCGCTATAGCCGAGCGCGAAGGCACCCAGCCCCCGCAGACCGCGCGGCATGCGCCCGAGGAAGAGCCCGACGAACCAGCCGAAGAGCGCGATGACGCAGAGGACGCCGCCGAGGGTCGAGGTGAGCAGGTTCGCCGGATAGGCGAGGGGAAGGCGGAAGAGCGTCTTGAGCCGGTGCTGCCGCGCGGGCGGGTCGACCCGAACGTCGACCGGATAGCTGCCGGCCGTGCCGGCGAAGCCGGGGAAGGGGTTGGCGACGAGCGTGAGGAACGCGAAGACGTGCGTCTGATAGCGGAGCCACGCGGCGAGGAACCGGTGGAAGGGGGCCGGCAGCCGGCCGAGGGCGAGCGCCGCAAGCCAACCGAGGACGATGACGACCAACGCGGCGACCGACCAGAGAAACAGCCACACCAGGTGCGGCAACGTCAGCAGGAGCCGGAAGAACACGGTGAGGCGGCTGCGCCGGAGATCGTCCTCGTCGAGCCTCACCGACACCGGCCTGTACGGAGGCGCCTGGGGCTGAGGCTGCCTCGGGTCGGCGTCGGGATAGCGGTCCGTGACCAGGAACAGGTACCCCCAGGTCTGGGCGCCGTAGCGGAGGGCATACGCGAGCAGATCCCGGAAGCCGGTCGGCATGCGCCCCAGCACCAGGCAGGCGAACCAGGCGAGGAACGCCACCACGAGCCCGACGCCCCAGAGGTAGAAGTAGGCGAAGCTCTGCCCCGTCTGCTCGTCGTAGACGGTGCCGGCGACAGGAAGCACGAGGAGCCAGGAGGCGATGACCAGGGCGGGCCACGCCAGGACGAGCCGAAACAGCGTCTTCCACCGGCTTTGGCGCGCCGGGTCGTCGATCTCGAGGTCGATCGGGTAGCTGCCGGCCCGCCCGGTAAAGCCCGGAAAGGGGTTCCCGGCGAGGAAGACGAACGCGAGGACATGGGTGGCGTAGCGGACCAGCGGGCCGAAGAAGCGCCACAGAGGCTCCGGCAGCCGGCCCAGGATCAGCGTCAGGAGCCACGCGATCGGCGCGACGAGGTACAGCGCAGCGGACAGCCAGATGCCGAGCCAGACGAAATGCGGGAGCGCGAGCCCGAGCCGGAAGAAGACGGTCAGCCGCGAGCGCCTCAGGTCGTCGCCGACGACCAAGCGGATGGGGTGCGGCTCCATCGCCACGGATTATCGGTCATGCGTTCGGACGCCTGAAGCCGGCGCCTTGACGTGCCCCTCCGCGCTCGCCTACGCTCCCGGCAGATGACCCCTCCCGTCCGCACCTGGTGGGCCTGGCGCCGCGAGCGGAGCGGGAGCGTCGCCTGCTAGCCCAGAGGCATCCTCACAAGCCGCTCCGCTCGTAGACCCCCGCCAGGAGGGTCTTTTCGTATGCCCGTGACCAAAGCGTCGAACATCCACGCCGACCTGATCACCCCGCTCGGGGCCTACCTGAGGCTGCGCACCGGCGGGCGGGCCGGCTTTCTGCTCGAGTCCGTCGAGAAGGGGCGACTTGGCCGGCACAGCCTCGTGGGCGCGGGCTCGCGGCTCGTCACCTTCGCCGAGGCCGAGCAGGAGGTCACGGCGGGCCGCCCCGTCGTCGGCTACCTCGGCTACGACCACGTCACCGTGCTGGAGCCGACGGTTCCCCTGCCGGCGGCCGGCCCGGAGCTGCCGGAGAGCCGCTTCGTCGTGGCCGACACCCTCGTCCGCTTCGATCACGTTGCGAGCGTCGCCGACGTGCTGGCGGGCGATCCGGCCGAGGTCTCCGCGCGTCTGGCCGGGGAGGTCAGCGAGAAGGCGGCGACCGCGCCCCGGGCCGCCCGGACCCGGCGCTTCCCCTCGCGGGAGGCCTACGAGGACGGCGTCCGGCGGGCCAAGGAGCACATCCGCGCGGGCGACGCCTTCCAGATCGTGCTCTCGCAACGGGCTGAGCGGCCGACCGGCGTGTCGGCGCTCGCGCTCTACCGCTCGCTCCGGCGCATCAATCCGTCCCCGTACCACTTCCTGCTCGAGCTGGACGGGATCTCCCTCGTCGGCTCCTCCCCGGAGACCCTCGTCAAGCTGGAGGGCAGGCGGGCCTCGCTGAACCCGATAGCCGGGACGACCAGCCCCGGTGCGGGTGACGCCGAGCGCCTGCTCGCGTCCGAGAAGGACAAGGCCGAGCACGTGATGCTCGTCGACCTCGGCCGCAACGACCTCTCGCGCGTCTGCGCGCCCGGCACCGTCCACGTCGTCCGCTTCCTCGAGGCCGAGCGCTACTCGCACGTGACGCATCTCGTCTCGGAGGTCGCCGGGGAGCTCATGCCCGGTCGGACCGGGTTCGACCTCCTGCGTGCCTGCTTCCCGGCTGGAACCGTCTCGGGCGCGCCCAAGGTGCGCGCCATGCAGATCATCTCCGAGCTCGAGGGCTACCGGCGCGGCCCGTACGCCGGAGCGGTCGGGTACGCCTTGCCGGACGGGTCGCTGGACACCTGCATCGCCATCCGCACGGTGATCCTGGCCGACGGTCTCGCCAGGCTGCAGGCCGGCGCGGGCCTGGTCGCTGACTCCGACCCGGCGGCGGAGCACGACGAGTGCCTGCGAAAGCTCGCCGCCCTCGAAGCGGCGCTCGCCGACGCGGAGCAGAATGAGAAGACCCAGCTGTGATCCTCCTCGTCGACAACTACGACAGCTTCACCTACAACCTCGCGCACCTCTTCCAGGAGCTGGGCGCAGAGGTGACGGTGCTCCGGAACGACGCGATCGACGCGGACGGCGCCGAGCGGCTCGAGCCGACCCATCTCGTCATCTCGCCCGGTCCCGGGCGGCCGGAGGACGCGGGCGCGTCGGTCGACATCGTGCGCCGCCTGGGGCCGCACGTCCCGACGCTCGGCGTCTGCCTCGGCCACCAGGCGATCGTGCAGGCCTTCGGCGGGGAGATCGGTCAGGCGCACAGGCTCCTGCACGGGAAGGCGAGCGCCGTCACGCACGACGGCCACGGCATCTTCGAGGGGCTCCCGGATCCGTTGGAAGGCGGGCGCTACCACTCGCTCGCCGCGACCGTCGTCCCGGAGGAGCTCGAGGTCTGTGCGACCGCCGACGACGGCGAGGTGATGGCCGTGCGCCATCGCGAGCTTCCGGTGGTCGGTATCCAGTTCCACCCGGAGTCGGTTCTCACGCCGGACGGGCCGGCGCTCGGCCGCAACTTCCTCGAGGGCAAGCGATGACGATCCAGGAGGCGCTCGCCCAGCTGCTCGACGGGCGCGACCTCACGCGCGGCGAGGCGCGCGACGTCATGAACCAGATCATGAGCGGCGAGGCGACCCCGGCTCAGATGGGCGGCTTCCTGGTCGCGCTGCGGCTGAAAGGCGAGCGCGCGGACGAGATCGCGGGGTGTGCAGAGGCGATGCGCGAGCACGTCCTCTCGGTGCGGCCGCAGCGGGAGGATCTGGTGGACACGGCAGGGACGGGCGGCGACGGCGCGCGCACGTTCAACATCTCGACGGCGGCGGCCCTGGTGGCGGCCGCTGCAGGCGCCGGCGTGGCCAAGCACGGCAACCGCGCCGTCTCCTCGGCGTCAGGGTCGGCGGACGTGCTCGAGGCGCTCGGCTTCCGGCTCGACCTGGCGCCCCCGCAGATCGAGCGTTCGATCGACGAGCTCGGCTTCGGCTTCCTCTTCGCGCAGGCACACCATCCGGCGATGCGCTACGCGGCGCCCGTCCGCCGCGAGCTGGCGACGCGCACGGTCTTCAACGTCCTCGGGCCCTTGACCAACCCGGCCGGAGCGCGGGCTCAGGTGGTCGGCGTCTACGCTCCGGAGCTGGTGGAGACGATCGCCTCGGTGCTGGCGACCCTCGGCGCGCGGCGCGCGTTCGTCGTTCACGGCGCCGGGGGGATCGACGAGCTCTCGCCGGCGGGGCCGAACCTCGTCTGCGAGGTCGTGGACGGCGACGTCACGCGGCGCGAGATCGACCCGCAGGACTTCGGGGTCCCCCGCTGCTCCACGGCCGATCTCGCCGGCGGCACGCCCGCGGAGAACGCCGTCGTCGTCCGCGAGATCCTGGCCGGCGAGCCCGGGCCGAAGCGGGAGGCCGTGCTGCTGAACGCTGCGGGCGCAATCGCCGCCGCCGGCCACGCCGAGGATCTCGCGGAGGGCTACGGCCTGGCGGCGGAGGCGGTCGACTCCGGAGCCGCCGCCGAGCGCCTGGAGGCGCTCGTCGCCTTCTCCCAGCAGGAGGCCGTGTCCCCATGAGCCACGCCCGGGGTCTGACCCCTTCCACAGCGCGATGAGGACACGTCCGCCGGCTCATGCCGCACTACCACAGCCTCCCGGCCCTCCGGCGCGTGCCGCGCTCCGTCCACAGTTTTCGCCACCGAACACCGTCCCCCGCGGCCACGTCCGGGGTCAGACCCGGGACGTGGCCGTTTGGGGCAGGCAGACGGGCTGATGGGGCGCTTCAGGGAAGCGCTGGCGCAGAAGGGGCTCCGCGCGATCGCGGAGGTCAAGCGCCGCTCGCCGTCGGCGGGAGACCTGCGGCCGCACGCCGACCCCGCGGCGCTGGCGAAGGCATTCCAGGAGAACGGCGCGGCCGCGGTCTCGATCCTCGTCGACGAGCGCTTCGGGGGCACCCTCGACGACCTGGCCGCCGCGCGCGCGGCGACGACCGTGCCCCTGCTGGCGAAGGGATTCTTCGACGACCAGGGCGACCTGCTGCAGGCTCGGATCGCGGGCGCCGACGCGGCCCTCCTTCTGCTCCGCGACCTGAACGACGAGCAGGCGCGCCTCATGCTGGGCGGCGCCCACGAGCTCGGGCTCGACCTCCTCGTCGAGGCGCACGACGCCGAGGAGCTCGCGCGCGCGGTCGCCCTCGACGCCGGCATCATCGGCATCAACGCGCGCGACCTCGGCACCTTCGAGATCGACCGCCGCGCGCAGCTCGCCCTCGTCGTCGACGCGCCTCGCGACCGCCTGGTCGTCGCCGAGAGCGCGATCAGCAACCGGGCCCAGGGAGCCGAGGCCGAGCTCGCGGGCGCCGACGCGATCCTCGTCGGCTCCACCCTGATGCGGGCGGACGACCCCGGGGCGAAGCTCGCCCAGCTCCTGGCCCGGCCGCTCGTGAAGGTCTGCGGGCTGACCCGCGAGGAGGACATCGCGGCCGCGGCCGAGGCGGGCGCCGACCTGGCGGGCTTCGTCCTCGCCGAGAGCCCACGGCGCGCCGAGGCGCCGTTACCCGTTCCCGAGACGATGCTCTCCGTCGCCGTCTGCGTCGGCGAGGCGGCGGACGCGGGCACCGACCTCGTCCAGCTCTACCCCGAGGAGGAGGGCCACCGCGCCCGCAACGGCGTCCTCCTCCGCGAGGGCGAGGCCGTGGCGATCGTGCGCGACCTGCCCTGGCTCGGCAGCGACGCGCGCCACTGGGACGAGGCGGCGGCAGTCTCGGGCCGCGTCCTCCTCGCCGGCGGGCTCGGCCCCGAGAATGTCCACGACGCCGTCGAGGCCGTCCATCCCTGGGCCGTCGACGCCAGCCGCAGCCTCGAGCGGTCGCCGGGGGTCAAGGATCACGAGCGGATCCGCGCGTTCGTCGAGGCCGCCCGTCCCGAGGCAGTGCGGGCGTGAGCATCACCGAGTACGGCGCCTACGGCGGGCAGTACGTTCCCGAGACACTGATGCCCGCGCTCGAGGAGCTCGAGCGGGGCTGGGAGGAGATCCGGGCCGACGGGAGCTTCGCGGCCGAGCTGGCCGAGCTGCGCCGAACCTACGTCGGCCGCCCGACGCCGCTCTACCTCGCCTCGCGCATCGGCGACGGACGCCGGATCTACCTGAAGCGCGAGGATCTCTGCCACACCGGGGCCCACAAGATCAACAACGCGGTCGGGCAGGCCCTGATCGCCCGGGGGCTCGGCAAGCAGCGCGTCGTGGCCGAGACGGGTGCCGGCCAGCACGGCGTGGCCGCGGCCACGGTCTGTGCACGTTTCGGCCTGGAGTGCATCGTCTACATGGGCGCCGAGGACATGGAGCGCCAGAAGCCGAACGTCGAGAGGATGGGGCTGCTGGGCGCCGAGGTGCGGGCCGTCGAGTTCGGGACCCGCACGCTGAAGGAGGCGACGAGCGAGGCCATCCGCGACTGGATCACGAACGTCGAGACGACGCACTACCTGATCGGCTCTTGCGTCGGCCCGCATCCCTACCCCGCGATCGTTGGCGATCTCCAGTCCGTCATCGGCCTCGAGGCGCGCGAGCAGATCGTGGACGCAGAGGGCAGGCTCCCGGACGCGGTGGTCGCGTGCGTGGGAGGCGGCTCGAACGCGATCGGCACCTTCGCCGGCTTCGTGGCGGACGACGATGTCCGGCTGTTCGGCGTCGAGGCGGCCGGCGCCGCGAGCCTGGGCACCGGGCGGCCAGGCGTGCTCCACGGCGCCCGCTCGTCGGTCCTCGCGGACGACGACGGCCAGATCGCCGACGCGCACTCGATCTCGGCCGGTCTCGACTACCCTGGAGTCGGCCCCGAGCACGCCCACCTCCGCGACACCGGGCGCGCCGAGTATCTCCTGGCGACCGACGAGGAGGCGCTGGCCGCGCTGCATCTCCTCGCGGAGCGCGAAGGGATCATCGCCGCGCTCGAGCCCTCGCACGCGCTTGCCCGCGCGCTCGAGCTCGACGCCGAGCTGATCGTCGTCTGCCTTTCCGGGCGCGGCGACAAGGATCTCGCGGTCGTTCTCGCGCACGAGGCATGAGCAAGTCTCTCTCGATCTACCTGATGTCCTTCCCGGAGACGCCGGAGCTGGCCGAGGCGGCCGTCGAGGGGGGTGCCGACCTGCTGGAGCTCGGCTTCCCTTTCTCCGACCCGCTCGCCGACGGGCCCGTGATCCGACTAGCCGGAGAGCGCGCACTCGAGCGGGGAATGCGCACGCAGCGGTGTCTCGAGTGCCTGGCCGAGACACGGCGCCGGGTTGGCAAGGACGTGCCCCTGATCCCCATGACCTACACGTCCATCCTCGAGGCGTACGGCTACGACCGCTTCTGGGAGGATGCAAGGGCGGCGGGCGCGACGAGCCTGATCGTCGCCGACCTCCCGCTCGAGGCCGCGCCGGAGCTTCCCCGCGTTCAGCTGGTTGCGCCGACGTCGGCGAGCGAGCGAATCGAGCTGGCCGCCTCGCGGACACACGGCTGGCTCTACCTCGTCTCGCTGACCGGCACGACCGGCGCGCGGGCGAGCGTCTCGCCACACCTCGAGGGTCTCGTCGCGCGCGCGCGAAGCGTGACGGCCGTGCCGCTCCTCGCCGGCTTCGGTATCTCGACGCCCGAGCAGGCCGGCGCCGCCGCTGCGCTCGCGGACGGCGTCGTCGTCGGGAGCCGGGCGGTGCAGATCGCGGACGAATCAGGGCCGGCCGGCCTGCGAGCCTATGTCGCATCGCTTCGCAACGCCGTGGACACGATCGCCGTCTCCGCCTCCTAGTAGACGCCTGCGAGCTCGCTCAACTCTCCAGGGGCACCCCGTCCCACCACCCGCTTTCGAGCGTACTTCGAGGAAGCGCGCGTGTGTCACGGAATGTGCCGGGAGCGTGAAATCCGGGACCTCGGCGCACGTGCGTGCGAAAGGCAGGAATACGAAACGGGGCCCGACGGACGCGGGCCCCGTTCCTCGTGCCGCACGCCCCCGCTACCGAGGGTGAGGACGCGCTCGCAGTTCACAGCCGCGTCACCGGGTCGAAGCACGGCGCGATCGCGATCGTCCGCGTGCTCGCCGCAGTCGAGCGTATCGACCGCCCCGTCGTCGGCGGCTGCGAAGAGGCGGTCGTTCCCCTCCTCGCCGAACAGCCCGTCGGCGCCCCCGCCGCCCCAGAGCCAGTCCGGTCCTTCGCCGCCGTGGAGGAGGTCGTCCTCGGAGCCACCCCAGAGCCGGTCCGGGCCGTCGCCCCCGTGGAGCGTGTCCACGCCCTTCTGGCCGAAGAGGAAGTCGGCGGCGCCGAGCCCCCAGATGGTGTCGTTTCCGGCCAGGGCAAGGATGAAGTCGCGCTTCTCGGAGCCGGTGAGCGTGTCGTCGCCGCGCGTGCCGCGCTGGATGACGACCCGGGTACGCCGCGCCGGCACGACCCGCACGCGCTCGCAGTCGACGGCGACGTCGCCGAGCCGGATGACCGCGCGGTCGCGCCCGGCGCCACAGTCGACGATGTCCGGCACCCCGTCGTTCTCCCCGGACTGGAGGACGTCGTGGTCGGGGCCGCCTTCGAGCATGTCGAGACCCCGGCCGCCGTGGAGGAGATCCGGGCCGCCGCCTCCTTCGAGGGAGTCGTGGCCGGCCCCGCCCCACAGGACGTCGCCGCCGGCGTCTCCGGTGAGCGTGTCGTCGCCGCGGTGGCCGAAGAGGAAGTCCCGGGCGCCGTTCCCGGCCAACATGTCGTTCCCGGCGCGACCATAGATGAAGTCCCGCCCGGCCGTGCCGACGAGCGAGTCGTCGCCCGGCGTGCCGACGACGACCTTGGCCGACGCAGCCGGGGCGACCGCGAGCGCCGCCAGAGCGGCTGCCGCGACGAGAGGTAGATGGCGCTTCACGGGCGTTCCTTTCCGCGAGGTGGATCGTGGAAGAGACTGAACCACCGTGCTGTATGGAAGCCGTGCGGGTCGTGTTAAGCCGCCGTAAGGCTTAACGATGCGGGCGATGCGAAGCGATCATTCCGTGAGGCCGTTGTCGGCGACGGCCCACGGCTTCACGCTGATCAGGGTTTTCGACGAGCGACCAGTGTGACCCGCTCGCAGTCGGCGGTGATCTGGTCGTTCGGCCGCGCGACGACGCGGTCTCGGCCGGAACCGCACGAGATGCGATCGGGCTCCCCGTCCGCCTCGATGGAGAACAGCTCGTCGTCGCCGTCCGCGCCTTGGAGCGTATCGCGGCCGAGGCCGCCCCAGAGACGGTCGTTCCCGGTCTTGCCCATGAGGAAATCGACGCCGACGCCGCCGAGGAGGAGGTCGGGGCTGTGGCTGCCGTCGAGGGTGTCGTCCCCCTCGTTGCCCCAGAGCATGTCCGCGTTTGCGTGCCCGTTGAGATAGTCGTCGCCGCCGAGGCCGAGGATGTAGTCGCTTCCGCTCCATCGCCAGTCGGACAAAGCGTTGTCGCCGTCGTCGCCGATGCGGAAGTCTCCGGGAATCGTGCTACCACGGAGCCGGGTGACGCTCTCGCAGGCGAAGACCCTGTCGCCGCGATTCACGACCGCCCGGTCGAAGCCGCGGCCGCAGGCGATCGAGTCCATGGTGGTGTCGTTCTCCCCGGCCCAGACGAGATCGTTGCCGGGTCCAGCGTCGACGACGTCCGTTCCCCAGCCCGGCCGGAGCCGGTCATCGCCGAGCCCGCCGTCGAGCGTGTCGTCGCGCCCGCTCCCCCAGATCCAGTCCTCGCCGGCCTCGCCCAGGAGGATGTCGTCTCCCTCTTCGCCATAGATCCGATCCCCACGTCGAAAGCCGACGAGCACGTCCGTGCCGTCACGACCGTAGATGGCGTCGCGCATCGAGGTGCCCAGTAGCGTGTTCGCCGCGCCGTTTCCCACGATGAGCTTGGCGGACGCGACAGGTACAAGGCCGAGGGTCAAGACCAGCGCGACTCCAAAGAGCGCGCACAGCGATGTCCTCGTCCCGAGCCGCATCCGACTCGAAACGTAGTGGCGCCGTAGGAACAATTCCAGGCCCGGGCGTCGAGATCACGTCTCTTTCAGGGCGTAGGCTATTCCCATGGGTGGTCCCGACCCTCACCGTTCGTAGTGGCCGTTCTGGAATCCCGGGCGGACCGCACCGCCGAGGGCTACGCAGGCAACAGGCAACGGATGGAGGCGCTCGTCGCGGAGCTGCGCGAGCGTACCGAGCACGTCGCCGGGCAGCGTTCCCCGGAGGCCGTCGAGCGCCACCGGGCACGTGGGAAGCTCCTGGCCCGAGAGCGCGTCGACCGGCTCCTCGATCCGGGCTCGGCGTTTCTCGAGCTGAACGCGCTCGCGGCGTGGGAGCGCTACGACGGGGAGGCGCCGGGGGCGGGCATGATCGCGGGCGTCGGGGTGGTCGAGGGTGTCGAGTGCGCGATCGTCGCGAACGACGCCACCGTCAAGGGCGGGACGTACTACCCGCTGACCGTGAAGAAGCACCTGCGGGCACAGGAGGT
The DNA here is from genome assembly GCA_963775625.1 of uncultured Actinomycetes bacterium. Lineage (GTDB taxonomy): Bacteria > Actinomycetota > Thermoleophilia > Gaiellales > Gaiellaceae > JAIBJN01. The sequence goes on from CAVZJM010000009.1 coordinate 134,610, forward strand.
CGCCGAGCAGAACCGCCTGCCGTGCATCTACCTGGTCGACTCCGGCGGCGCCTTCCTGCCGCTGCAAGACGAGGTCTTTCCCGACCGGGAGCATTTCGGCCGGATCTTCTACAACCAGGCGCGGATGTCGGCGAAGGGCATTCCGCAGGTCGCGGTCGTGATGGGCTCGTGCACGGCGGGCGGCGCCTACGTGCCGGCGATGAGCGACGAGACGGTGATCGTGCGCGGTACCGGGACGATCTTCCTGGGCGGCCCGCCGCTCGTGAAGGCCGCGACGGGCGAGGAGGTGAGCGCCGAGGAGCTGGGCGGCGCCGATGTCCACTCGCGCGTCTCCGGGGTGACCGACCACTACGCAGTCAGCGACGAGCATGCGCTCGCGCTCGCGCGCCAGATCGTCCGCAACCTGCACCGGCGCAAGCCGGATCCGCCGTGGGACGTCCTCCCCTCGGAGGAGCCGCTGTACGACCCGGAAGAGCTCTACGGGATCGTCCCCACCGACTTCGGCAAGGCCTACGACGTCCACGAGCTGATCGCCCGGCTCGTGGACGGAAGCAGGCTGCACGAGTTCAAGGCCCTCTACGGCGATACCCTCGTTTGCGGTTTCGCGCGCATCGAGGGCTACCCGGTGGGGATCCTTGCGAGCAACGGCGTGCTCTTCTCGGAATCGGCGCTCAAGGGCGCCCACTTCGTCGAGCTCGCGTGCAAGCGGCGTGTGCCGCTCCTCTTCCTCCAGAACATCACCGGCTTCATGGTCGGGAAGGCGTACGAGTCGGGCGGCATCGCCAAGGACGGTGCGAAGCTCGTCACCGCGGTCGCATGCGCGCAGGTGCCCAAGTTCACGGTGATCGTGGGCGGCTCTTTCGGCGCCGGCAATTACGGGATGTGCGGGCGCGCCTACGGCCCGCGCCAGCTCTGGATGTGGCCCAACGCGCGCATCTCGGTCATGGGCGGCGAGCAGGCCGCTACCGTCCTGTCGGCCGTGGGACGCGCAGACCCGGATGAGATCCGCGAGAAGTACGAGCGCGAGGGCAGTCCCTACTACTCGACCGCACGCCTCTGGGACGACGGCATCATCGACCCGGTGGACACCCGCAAGGTGGTTGCCCTGGGCATCTCCACGGCGCTCAACGCGCCGATCCCCGAGACGACCTTCGGCGTCTTCCGGATGTAAGCCGCCGGTCGGACGCGTCACTTCGGCCCGCGGTGCGAGACGGCGCCAGGGTCACTGCGGCCCGGCGGGCGAAGTCGAATCGGCACACTCTCGGCACGGTCCGTCACCCACGGGCGCGTCTTTCCTCGTTAGGCTCAGAAGTGGGTGGTGGCCCGGGGTGGCCCCAGCGGCGCCGGGGAGGCTCCCGGGCACTGGCCCGGTGGCAACGGGTCTAGCCGGTCGCCACGGCGATCCAGGCGGAAACCCAGGCGTCGAGAGCGCGCCGCTCGTCGGCACCGAGACCGCGCAGCGGCGGGCGCACGTCCTCGCGAACCGGGACGCCCCGCAAGCCGAGGATCCGCTTGAGCGCGGCGTGCCGCGAGAAGGCCTCCAGGCCGTCCCTGAGCTCGCCCAGCTGCGCGCTTCGCTCGGCGCTCGGATCGCGCACGGCGGCAACGATCAGCTCCGGGAAGGCAGTCGCGAGCGCCGACACCGAACCCTTCGCGCCCTGCTCCATGGCCGTCCCGATCAGGCTCTCGGCACCGACGAAGATGTCGAGGCCCTCGAGCAGATACGGCTCGACCTTCTCGAAGGGAGCGTCGGAGACCTTCATGCCGGCGAGATTCGGGGCGAGCTCCTGCAGCCGCTCGACCACCGAGACCGGGACCGCGTAGCTGCTCACCTTCGCGAACTCGTAGACGTAGAACGGCGTCGGCGCGCACGCCGCGGCCGCGGCTTCGAAGTGGGCGAGAAGCGACTCCTCGTCGAGCTGGTAGTACGGCGGGGCGATGACCGCGACCGCGTCTGCTCCGGCTGCCGCCGCGTGCTCGGCGAGCGCGACGGTGTCGGCGGTGGTCTGGGCGCCGCAGTGGACGGCGACGTCGAGCCGCCCCGCGCATGCCGAGACGAAGAGATCCGTCACCCGGCGGCGTTCGGCCGGCGAGAGGAGTATCCCCTCGCCCGTCGTCCCCATCGCCAGGATCCCGTCGAGCCCGCCGGAAACCAGGAACTCGGCGAGGGGCTCGAACGCTTCCTCGTCGAGCTCCGCCCCGTCGTCGCGGAACGGCGTCACAGCAGCGGCCAGAGCGCCCTTGATCACGATGCGAACCTTATGCTGCGCGACGATGAGCTCGCTCCGCATCGAGCGTGACCGTGACGTTCTCCGCATCACTATCGCCAAGCCGGAGCGGCGGAACGCCTTCGACGCCGCTCTGATCGCCGAGCTCACGGAAGCCTTCGCCGATGTCGGGGACGCGCGGGCGGTCGTCCTTGCGGGCGACGGGCCGAGCTTCTGCGCCGGCGCCGACGTCGAGTGGCAGCGCTCCTCCGTCGACCTTTCCTACGACGAGAACGTCGCGGACGCGATGCGGCTCTACCGCATGCTCGAGGCGATCGACGCCTGCCCTGCGCCGGTCGTGGCCCGCGTGCAGGGTTTCGCGCTCGGCGGGGGCTCGGGGGTCGTCGCCTGTGCCGACGTGGCCGTGGCCCGCGCGGATGCGGTCTTCGGCTTCACCGAAGTTCGGCTCGGGATCATCCCGGCCGTCATCTCGCCGTTCGTGCTGGATCGCATCGGGGCGGGCGCGGCCCGGCGCTACTTCCTGACCGGCGAGCGGTTCGACGCCGAGGCGGCGCTTCGGATCGGGCTCGTGCACGAGATCGCCGAGGAGCTCGACACAGCAGTCGAGCAGGTGGTCGACAACCTGCTCGCCGCCGGCCCCGAGGCCGCTCGCGCCGCGAAACGGCTGGTCCGCGAGCGCCCACACGGGGAGGCGGCCGCCCATGTGGCGGCCGCGCTGCGGACGAGCCCCGAGGGACAGGAGGGGCTCCGGGCGTTCCTGGAGAAGCGGGCCGCGACCCTTCCGAGCGGCGACGCCTGGGGTGTGTACTCCGACGAGCGGGAAGCCGGGTAGCGCCTCGGCTCTCGGACGGCGCCGCCGACTGGTGCCCGAATCGATCCGCCGCTCTACCCGATGCCGCTTCCTCCGGTTCCTTCGCCCCAGGTGAACAGGACCACGAGGACGATGAACGCGACGACCGCGAGCAGGGCCACGATCAGCACCCGATAGACGATTCGCCTAGTTGCCATGCGCGAATCCCCATGATCCTCCTGGGTACCCGGTCAGGCGGACCCAGGGCGTCTTGGTGTTGAAGCAGTACTGGAGGCACTGCTGGAACTTGCCTTGCGCCCGAACCCGATACTGACTCCGGTTGGGCCCACCGTCGACGTCGAGCCCGGTGTGGCCCTTGAAGTCCCAGCCGGAGAACTGCATGCAGCACTCGACGTCGCGCCAGAACGTGGGCGACCAGGGGTTGTTCGTCTTGACGATCAACGAGTGCCCAGCCTCCCAGCACCAGCGGATGGTCAGGATGTACTTCCAGTAGAAGTCTTCCACGCCGTTCAGTGAAGCGGTTTTCCCTCAACCATGCCGTTCGCCAAAGCCGTTGGAGTCGGTGAATGCGGTCCTGGTGTGGTCTCCGTGTGGTCTCGGTGTGGTCGTGTCATCTCTCTCGAGGTCGCGAGAGCAAGGGCGGCCGGGAATCGAACCCGCGTTCGCAGCCCCGGCGCAAACCTAAGAGCGAAGCGCTCCAGGACAGCACCGGACAGGACAATGAACACGCCCACGAGGATGACGAAGCCATCGCAGGCGCGCCTGTTTTCGCAGAGTCGGCGGAGGGGCGGTCAGTGACGCGTACAGCGAACGAGCTCACGAAGCACGGGCTCGAAGCGCTTGCCACGGCGCGTCAGGCGGTACTCGACGCCCGGCGGTCGCGTGTCGAGCACCCGCCGCTCCAGAAGACCGGCGGCGACGAGCTCCGTCAGCCGCGCCGTGAGGGTCGTCGGAGGTACCCGACCGAGCGCGGCTCGGAACTCGTTGAAGCGCTCGGCCCCTTCGAATGAGGCAAAGAGGATCGAGAGCGTCCAGCGCCGTTCGAGGAGGTCCGCCGTACGGCGGACCTCCTCGGGAATCGGTTCACGCCGCCTGCAGCGCATGATCCGGCGCCGGTTCGAGCGCGAGTTCGAGCACTTCGCCCACGCTCAGCACTGGGCAGAAGGTCATCGCATTGCGCACGTCCTCGGGCACGTCCTCGAGATCGGCGCGGTTCCGCTCAGGGATGATCACCTCGGTCAGGCCTGCGGCATGGGCAGCCAGCACCTTCTGCTTGAGGCCCCCGATTGGAAGGACGCGTCCCTGCAGCGTCACCTCGCCGGTCATTCCTACCGTGTGCTTCACGGGCCGCTTCGTCAGGAGCGATGCAAGCGCCGTCGTCATCGTGATTCCCGCACTCGGGCCGTCCTTCGGGATCGCGCCGGCAGGGACGTGCACGTGAAACGACTTACCCTGGACCTCGTCCGACGGGATCTCGAGCTCCTCGCTGTGCGCACGCACCCACGAGAGCGCGATCTGCGCCGATTCCTTCATGACGTCGCCGAGCTGACCGGTCAGCACGAGGCCTCCGTCGCCTTCCATCCGCGTCGCCTCGACGAAGAGGACGTCACCGCCGGTGCCGGTCACCGCGAGGCCGGTGGCGACGCCAGGGACGGCGGTTCGCTCCGCCGCCTCCTGCCAGAACCGCTGTCGGCCGAGCGCGTCGCGAACCTGCGTGACGTCGATTGCGACAGGCGATTCGGCATCGCCTGAGACGATTCTGGTTGCGGTCTTCCTCAGCACCTTGCCGAGCTCGCGCTCGAGCTGACGAACCCCCGCCTCCCGCGTGTATTCGTTGATGACCGTCTCGACGACGTCGTCCGTGATCTCGACCTCGTCCTCGCGGAGCCCGTTCCGCTCTCGCTGGCGAGGCCACAGGTAGCCGCGCGCGATTGCGACCTTCTCGTCGACGGTGTAGCCGTCGAAGCGGATTACTTCCATGCGGTCGAGCAGTGGCCCCGGAATGGTCTCCGCGACGTTCGCGGTCGCGATGAAGACGACCTGGGAGAGGTCGAGCTCGACGTCGAGGTAGTGGTCTCTGAACGAATGGTTCTGCGCCGGGTCGAGAACCTCGAGGAGCGCGGCCGACGGATCGCCGCGCCAGTCGGCCCCGACCTTGTCGACCTCGTCCAGCATGATCACCGGGTTCATCGTCCCGGCATCGCGGAGGGCACGGACGAGCCGGCCGGGGAGAGCGCCGATGTAGGTGCGACGATGGCCGCGAATCTCGGCCTCGTCGCGGACGCCGCCGAGCGACATGCGCACGAACTCGCGGTTGAGCGCGCGGGCGATGGACTCGCCGATCGAGGTCTTGCCCGTTCCGGGTGGCCCGATGAGGGTGAGGATGGCACCGGAGCGCTTGTCTTCGGCAATCCCGCGCTCCTGCCGGAGCTTGCGGACGGCCAGGTACTCGACGATCCGCTCCTTCACGTCCTCGAGACCCGCGTGGTCGGCGTCCAGGATCTCACGTGCGATCTTCGGGTCGAGGCGCTCGTCGGAAGTCTTGCCCCACGGCACCGCGAGGAGCCAGTCGAGGTACGTGCGGATCATCGACGCCTCACCCGAGGCATCCCCCATTCGCTCGAGACGCCCGAGCTCGCGCTCGGCCTGCTCGCGCACCTCCTCGGGCATGGATGTCTCGTCGATCCTCCGGCGATACTCGTCGACGACGTTGGCATCGTCCTCGCCGAGCTCCTTCCGGATCGATTCGAGCTGCTTGCGGAGGAAGTACTCCCGCTGCTGGGCCTGAGCGCCCGACTCGACGTCGTCGCGGATGCGCCGGCGCACCTGGAGCTCGGCAAGACGCTCACGCTGGAGCGACAAGGCGAGCTCGAGGCGATCCACTACGTCGGTGGTCTCGAGCAATCGGACGCGCTGCTCGAAGGTGAGGTCGGGCGAATAGGCACAGGTGTCAGCGAGCGCCCCGGGCTCGACGACCGAGCGGAGGAACTCACCGATCCGCGCGTCGGCCTCGCGGAGTTCGAGAATCTCTTGCACGACTGCGCGGTACTCCGTCTCCAGTTCGCGCGTCTTGACCGGCGGCGGCGTCTCGTCGGGCTGTTCCTCGACCTCGACGTAGAGGCGACCGCCACTCCCGGTCTCGGCGGCGTGCACGAGAGCACGGTGCAGCCCTGTCAAGGTGACGACGGGAGCACCCCCCGGGAGGCGCGCCGTCTCGACGACTTCGACGACGGTTCCGACCTTCGCGTAGGCGCCTTCGTGCCGCGGGACCAGGAGCAGGTGCGACTCGTCTGCGGTGTCCAGCGGGATCGTGACGGTCATGTTGGGGAAGACGACGGTGTCGTCCAGCGGGACGAGCAGGTACTTCTTCAAGGCTGGCTCACACTCCTGAGTTGGTCTTGAAAATATAGTAGCTACAGCTTTTATAGTGACGGGCACGCATTTGACTCATCGCCGCCATCGCCGGATTAGGCCTGAGAGCCGTCTCGATCACGCTCTTGCAGGGTCTGTCGGCGCTCGCGCGCGACGACGTTGAAAGCCCCGGGGTGTGCTGGGATCAACGACCTTGTGAGGTCGAACATCATTGAGCCCTGCTTCCTCGGGACGGCACAACGCCGCTGACCGAACCCGCGGGTTGCTCGCCTACGACAAACGGCGTGCTAGTTGTGTTCGTGACTTGACGCCCAGCTTGCGGAACACCTTGCGTAGGTGGTACTCGACCGTACTGGGGCTAATAAACAGCTGGGCGGCGATTTCGCGGTTCGTCTGTCCTTCCGCCGCGAGGCGTGAGATCTGCGTCTCCTGAGGGGTGAGCTGACCGAGCGTGTCCACCGTCCGCTTGCGGGCACGCTCGCCCGTCGCCCGCAACTCGACGCGCGCGCGCTCGGCGAAAGCCTCGGTTCCGAAATCGGAGAAGAGGTCGTGGGCAACACGCAGCTCATTCCGTGCGTCCAGGCGTCGCCGTTGACGTCTGAGCCACTCACCGTAGAGCAGATGAGACCGGGCGAGGTGCAGACGCACGCGCGTCGGTTCTAGATGGTCAATCGCATCCCGGTAAAGGGTCTCGGCAGCTTCACCCTCATTCAGGAGCGCCCGCGAGCGTGCTTCCACGCCCAGCGCCCACAGGCTGCCGCTGGCGCGCGTCGACTCACTCAAGACGTCGAGGGCCTCTTCAGCACGCTCCACTCGCCCGCTGCGGCTGGCGGCTTCAATCAGCTCGATCATCGCGAAGGTCGAGAACCACAGTTCATGAGGATCCGCAACGGCTTGTTCGGCCGCGGCGAACGCCTGCTCGTAACGCCCGAGGCCGTTATAGAGCGCGGCGGTGACCCACTGCGACACGGTGAGCCCAATCCCTTCGCCCCGGGCGAGGAAATCCGCCGCGCCGCCTCGAACCAGTCGCGTCACCTCATCTTCATCCCCGCGAAAGGCGGCCAGCGCGAGAGCTCCATACGCAGGGACAACGCGATCGTCGGTGGCCACAGCAAGTGCAGTTGATTCCTCTACCAGCGACTCGGCCGCCCGTATCTCCCCAGCAAGTATGTGGACCCCCACCCGAGTGCTGAGCGCGAGCGGGAGTTGCGCGAGTGCGCCGACTTCACGGGCAGCTCGTATGTGGCGCGTCGTCAACGAGTCCCAGCCCTCGTAGTCCCAGATGAATCCCGCCGCCCGGCCGGCCAGCCACAGCCAACGGAGACTCTCCTCTGTCCCGAGCTTCTTGCTTTGGAACGCACTAAGCGCCTTCCGTATCATCGGCGTTCCGGCCGAAGGCCCTTCAGCGACCAGCAGCGCCAGACCATCGAGAAGAAGATCCACCGGTCGCGGGGGCACCGGCGATGTGAGCGCGGCACGTGCTGCGGTGGCGATCCGTCGTGCATCACCGGCGCCTCCCAGGCGTCCAGCGAACAAGGCAGCGGTAAGCGCGTCGAGATAGATCTCACGCGCTAGGGGTACGTCCTGTGACTCGAGTCGCTCTGCGGCTGCTAACAGCAGGAGCGGCGCCTCACTTCCACGATCCTCTGCGAACGAAACTCTGGCGCGAAGGACGTCGACCTGGGCTTGCTGGAGTTCGTCGAGCGGCCCGGCCTCGGCGCTCGCAACAAGCGTGAGCGCGTCATCGAGCGCACCCGCCTGCTGCTTCGCCTGAGCCGCGGCGAGCGCCCGCGCAGATCGACGCGCAGGGTCGGGCGTCAGCGCGGAGGAGCGCTCGAGGAAGGCCGCGGCCGCGGCCAAACCACCCCGCGCCTGGGCTCGGGCCGCGGAGAGCTCGAGATCCGCCGCAACTTCCTCGTCGGGCATAGAGGTCGCCTGCGCCCGGTGCCACGCGCGGCGATCCGGGTCGATCTCCGGATCGGTCGCTTCAGCGAGGGCTCGGTGGACCTCCCGTCGCTCGCTCGGCTCGGCCGCCCCGTAGACCGCCGAGCGCACGAGCGGATGACGGAACGACACTGCGCCGGCCAGCGTCAGCAAGCCGTCCGATTCGACGGCGTGCCCGGCTGTCTCCGGGATCCCGACCAGCTGCGCCGCGCGCCACAGAAGCGCAGGGTCGCCGACCGGTTCCGCAGCAGCCAGGAGCAGCAACCGGCGCGCGTCGCGCGGGAGCCGCGCCAGCCGCCGCCTGAAGCTCTGCTCGATCCCCGTGGAGAGAGGCAGCGCCGGCAGGCCAAAACCGCCGGCGAGCTGACCCGGCGTCAGCCCGCGCGGGAGCTCCAAGAGCGCGAGCGGATTCCCGCCGGTCTCGGCGACGATCCGCTCAAGCACGGACTCGTCGAGCCGCGCGACGAGGATGGATTCCAACAGCGCCCGTGCATCTCGGCGACCCAACGGATCGACAGCGAGCTGCGGGAAACGGGCCAGTCCGCCTCCCATGTCACGTGTCGCGAACGCGAGCGCGATCCTCTCTGCCAGCAGGCGGCGGGCAACGAACCCGAGTGTTCGGGCAGACGCGCCGTCCAGCCACTGCGCGTCGTCGACCACGCACAGGAGCGGCTGCTCTTCTGCAGCCTCGGACAGCAGGCCGAGAACCGCGAGCCCGACAAGAAACGGGCTCGGCGCCGGACCGGCATCGAGCCCGAAGGCGACGCCGAGCGCGTTACGCTGAGGATCAGGGAGACGCTCGATGAAGTCGAGAATCGTCGAGCAGAGCTGTTGCACTGCTGCGTAGTCGAGCTCCATCTCCCCTTCGACCCCCGCGGTACGAACGACGCGGAAGTCGTGGCCCGCGTCGACCGCGTACTCGAGCAGCGCGGTCTTGCCGACGCCGGGATCTCCGTGCACGACGAGGACGGCGCCGTGACCGTCCCGCGCGGTATCCAGCAGCCGCTCGAGCACCGCGCGCTCGCGTTGCCGACCAAGCAGATGCGCTCCCGGCGCCGCAATCAGTGACAAATCTCCGCTCATCCTTCTCGGGCAGCATGACACGAGGCAACGAACTAAGGAATTCCGGGATTCGATCGCCTGATCCTGGCGGCGACCATGCCCGCTCATGGCCTTGTCTTTACACGGGAGGAGGACTCGATAAGCATGTCGGAGACGACGACTGAACGGAGATCCACCAAGACGCGAGACCTGCCGGACTACGCGCCGGTCCCGCGGTCGGCGCTCGGCCCCGCGCTCAACGAGCAGGGCTACTACGTCGGCCGCGTCGAGCGAAACCTGTACTGGGTCACCGACGGCACCTACCAGTCGGCGTTCCTGACGACCTCGGACGGCGTCGTGCTGCTCGACGCGCCCCCCACTATCGGAAAAAACATTCAGCGCGCGGTCAACGAGATCGCTGCTGCCAACGGCGTCAGCAACAAGGTGACCCACCTCATTTACTCCCACCACCATGCCGACCACGCGGGCGCGTCCTCGCTGTTCGACAAGAACGTCACGCGCATCGGGCACGAGGAGACCCGGCGCCTTCTGCTGCGCGACGACGACCCAGCCAGGCCACCAAACGAAGAAACGTTCCAGGACCGGCGCACCCTGGAGATCGGCGGCGAGCGGATCGACCTGGCCTGGCACGGCGCCAACCACTCCCCCGACAACATCATCATCCACCTGCCCGACCACGAAACGTTGATGCTCATCGACATCGTCAACCCGGGCTGGGCGCCGGTCTACGTCGCGAACCTGACGGAGGACATCCCCGGCTACATCGAGGCTCCGGCGAACGCCCTCGCCTACTCCTGGAAGCACTTCATCGGCGGCCACCTCGGCCGGCTCGGCACCCGCGAGGACGTCACGCTGCATCAGCAGTACATGGCGGACATCGTCGAGAACTCGAGGAAGGCGATCGACACCGTCGATCCGACGCGGTACTTCGTGAAGTACGGCGACAACATGTGGGCCGCGGTGAAGGGTTACCTCGACGAGGTCACGGCCGTCGCCGCAGCACCAGTGATCGAGAGGTACACCGGCGTGCTCGCGGCCGCAGACGTCTTCACCGAAAGCACGACGTTCTGGGTCATGGAATCGATTCGGCTTGATCTCGGCTACGGCTCCCAGGTGCATCCCTGATCGCCAGCACCGCGATGAAAACAGGGCGAGCGAGCCTGGAGCGCTGCCACAAACCAACCCAACTGAAGGAGATCCTCCGTGAGCACCGAGCAGCGAGAGAACCTCGATGCAATCCTGCGACAGTCAGCCTTCCCCGTCGGCAGCGATGTCAACGAGCAACGGCGTCTGCTCCGAGAGTTGCTATCGGCGCAGCCGCTGCCCGCCGACGTGGCCGTGGCCGCAGCCGCATTGGGCGGCGTCCCAACCGCCGAGATCAGAGTCGACGGGATCGAACCTCGCCACGTTGTTCTTTACTTCCACGGCGGCGTGTACGTGATGGGGGATGCCTTCCTCGCCGCTGACCTGGCCTCGCAGGTCGGCCGGCGGACGCAGGCCAAGGTCATCTCCGTCGACTACCGGCTCGCCCCCGAGCACTCGTATCCGGCGGCGGTCGACGACGCTCTTGCCGCCTATGAAGCCCTCCTGCACGACGGCATCGCCCCGGCGGACATCGTCCTCGCGGGCGAGTCCGCCGGCGGCGGGCTCGCTGTCGCCACCCTGGTCAACGCGAGAGATCACGGGCTGCCCTTGCCGGCGGCAGCCTTCGTCATGTCACCGTAT
>CAVZJM010000010.1:0-50210 GCA_963775625.1 uncultured Actinomycetes bacterium
GCGGACAAGTGGCTCGACCGGGCGCTCGCGGCCCGCCCCGACCTCGTGGAGGCGCTGGCGACCGGGCTCGACGCCGCAGCCGACCGGGACGCTGAGGCCGAGGCCCGCCGGCTGCACGCCGAGGATCCCGACGGCTTCTCCGCGCTCGCGCAGATCGCGTCGGGCGGCTACTACATGAACCTGAAAGTTCGAAAGCGGATCGGCTACCCGGGTCAGGGAAAGCGGATCCTCCTTCTCCGACGAGGCCGAGTACGACCTCCGCGACGGGCTGCTCGACCCGGTCTTCGAACGCGGGCCGATCAACACGACGCCGGCGCCGCCGCCGGATACTGGTCGAGCCGGCGGCGCCGCTCTCCTTCTCGATCTCGGGCAACGGCGAGAAGGCCGACGTCGTCGTGATCGGAGCCGGCGCCGGCGGCTCGGTGGCGGCGAGACATCTCGCCGAAGCCGGCTTCAAGGTCGTCTGCCTCGAGCAGGGCGGCTGGGAGAACGCCTCCGACTTCCCGGGCGACAAGCTCGAGTGGGAGCTCGTCGCCGACGCGCAGTTCAGCCCGAACCCGAACACGCGGCAGCATCCCGCCGACTACCCGCTCGAGGTCTCCGGCTCGCCGATCACGCCGGTGATGTACAACGCCGTCGGCGGGAGCACGGTGCACTTCTGCGCGCAGTGGGTGCGGCTGCGGCCGCAGGACTACAAGCTGCGCACGCTCCACGGGGTCGCCGACGACTGGCCCGTCTCCTACGAGGAGATGAGGCCCTACTACGAGCAGATCGACCAGGAGATGCAGATCTCGGGCATGACCGGCGACCCCAACTACCCGCCCGGGCCGCCGCCACTCCTGCCTCCACTCCCGATCGGACCGATCGGGCGCCGGGCGGCCGAGGGCATGAATGAGCTCAACTGGCACTGGTGGCCGGCGGCGCACGCGATCCGCTCGCGAGGCGGTCGGAAACCTCGCAGGCTGCGAGCGCACGGGCACCTGCATGTGGGGCTGCCCGAAAGGCGCGAAGAGCTCCACGGACACGACCATGTGGCCGCAGGCGCTCGAGCACGGCGCGAAGCTCGTCACAGGGGCGCGCGTCCGCGAGATCACGACGAACGGGAACGGCCTCGCCACCGGCGCGATCTACATCGACCGCGAAGGGCAGGAGCAGCGGCAGGAGGCCGACGTCGTGATCGTCGCAGGCAACGGCGTCGGCACGGCCCGCCTGCTCCTCCTCTCGGGCGGCGCCGACGGGCTCGCCAACTCGTCCGGGCTCGTGGGCAAGCGGCTGATGCTCCATCCGTACATGAGCGTGCTCGGGATCTACGAGGACGACCTCGAGGGCTGGCTCGGGCCATGGGGGACGCAGCTCCTCTCGCTCGAGTTCGCCGATCACGACGAGTCGCACGGCTTCCCGCTCGGGGCGCAGTGGGACGTGATGCCGCTCGGCGGGCCCCTCTTCAGCCTCTTCCGCTACGACGAGCTGCCCTTCGACGAGCGCTGGGGCGCGGCCGTCCACGACCTGACGGATTCGACGCTCGGGCACGCGTTCGACTGGGGCGTCGGGATCGAGGACCTCCCGCACGAATCCAACACGGTCACGCTCGACCGGGAGCTGACCGACGCGGACGGGATTCCGGCGCCGAAGATCACGTTCACGATCGACGACGAGATGCGCGCGAACCTCGAATTCCAGCTCGCACGGGCCAAGGAGGCGCACGAGGCCGCCGGGGCCGTGAAGACGATCACGGCCGACTGGTCGCAGTGGGGCTGGCACCTGCTGGGCACGACGAGGATGGGCGACGACCCGGCCACGTCCGTAGTCGACCGCTGGTGCGCGGCCCACGACGTCCCTAACCTCTACGTTCTCGACGGCGCCGTCTTCCCCACCTCCGGCCCCATGGCGCCGACGTCCACGATCTGCGCGAACTCCCTCCGCTGCACCGAGCGCCTGATCGAGCGCGCCCGCCTGCAGGCTGTGCCCGCGTAGGGCACGAGGCACGAGCCCAAGTAACAGACTGTTACTTGGGAGGGGCTACCGTCTGCGGGGAGGCTCGGGCGGCAGCGTCCCTGCCAGGTAGTCGCCGAAGGCCAGCGGTGGACGGACCTGGAACGCGATGTCGAGCAGGACCTGACCCGCACCGGGCCGAGGACCGAGGCGGCGGAACTCGTGCACGATCGTCCGCACCTGCTCATAGCTCGGCCTGGGGAGGCCGAGCGCGTCTGCGACCTCGCCGAGCCGCCGATTCGTCTCCGCGATGCGCACCGTCGCATCGTCGAGACGCTCGATCGCGACGACCAGCCGCGAGTCGATCCTCGGCGCGGACACAGGCATCCACCGACGATCGCCGAGATCGAGCGATGTGTGTGTCACGGCTCGAGGCCGAAACTGCCAAGTAACAGTCTGTTACTTGGGGACGTCCGTCAGTCGGCGAGGTCGAACGTGATCTGCTTCGTCTCCGTGAGGGCGTCGAGCATCCAGCCGGCCAGCTCGCGGCCCGCGCCTGAGGCCTTCGCGCCGCCGAACGGGGCCAGCTGGTCCCAGTAGTTCGTCGTCTCGTTGATGTGGACGGTGCCGTGCCGCAGCTCCTCGGCCGCCCGCCAGGCGTCGTGGAGTGAGCGGGTGAACACGGACGCCGTGAGGCCGTACTCCGTCTCGTTGGCGATCTCGAGCGCCTCGTCGAGCGTGGAGAAGGAGATGATCGGCGCCACCGGGCCGAACGTCTCCTCCTGCGCGATCCGCATGTCGCTCGTGACGCCGGTGATGATCGTCGGCTCGTGGAACTGGCCCTCGTGGCCGCCGCCCAGCACGACGCGCGCGCCCTTGGCCTGCGCGTCGTCGAGGTGCTCCCGGGTCCGCGCCAGCACCTCCGGGGTGCAGAGCGGGCCCATGTCCGTCTGCTCGTCGAGCGGGTCCCCGACGCGGAGGGCCCTCGTTCGTTCGGCGAGCGCCTCGACGAACGCGTCCTGGACGGACTCGTGGACGAGAATGCGCTCCGCTGCCGTGCAGCACTGGCCGGCGAGGTAGAAGCAGCCGACAATAGCGGCATCCGCGGCCTTCTCGAGGTTGGCGTCGGCCAGAACGATCTGCGGCCCGTTGCCGCCCAGCTCGAGCACGCGGTTCTTGAGGGCCGCCTCGCGCGCGACCTGCTCGCCCGTCCGTGAGGAGCCTGTGAAGACGACGGCGCCGACGTCCGGGTGGCGCACGAGCGCGGCACCCACGTCGCCCCGGCCGTGCACGACGTTCAGCGTCCCGGGCGGGAAGCCGGCGTCGTGGATGACCTCGGCGAACATGTTCGCGCAGAGCGGCGCGTACTCCGAGGGCTTCCAGACCGTGGTGCAGCCGACGGCGAGGCCGTAGACGATAGGGATCCCGGCGATGTCGACCGGGAAGTTCCAGGGCGTGACCGCGGCGACGACGCCGACCGGCTCCTGCGTGACGATGATCCGCTTGGCGTTCGAGCGCTCCTGCGTGGAGGGCAGCACCTGGCCCGCATGGCGGAGGACGTCCTCGGACGCGCGCCGGAAGTGGTCGGCCGTGTACTCGACCATCTCCTCACGGGACTCCCGGATCGTCTTGCCGACCTCGCGCGTGATCATCTCCGCGATCTCGTCGGCGCGCTCCATGCAGATCGAGAACGCCGCCCGGCAGAGCTCGACGCGCTCGAGCAGGGAGACCTTGCGCCAGGTCCGAAACGCCTCGACGGCGGCCTGGACCGCCGCTTCGAGCTGCGCGGGCGACGAGGCGGCGACCGTCCCCAGGAGCTCCCCCGTGGCCGGGCTCGTGACCTCGATCTCCTCGCCGTCACCGGGAATCCACTTGCCGCCGATGTACGCGTCCTGACGAGTTGCTATCGCCATTTCCCCTCCTTCCGTACAGTCGGCAGCAGTCTCGCATGTCCATTCGGCCATTGAAGTCGCAACCGCCGAGTGTTAACGTCGCGCATCCCATGACGGCGAACTGCCGACTGCGGCGAAGAATGCATGCGACGGAGCAGTCCGACGCACTCACTAGAGTCGCGGTCCGGCTGGGGCGTCTCTCGATCCAGAGGAGGGTGCATGGCTGAAGTTGCAGTAGACGAACGACGTCTCCTCAAGACGATTCGGTGGTGGGACGGGTTCGTCATCGGTCTCGCCAACCCGGGCTTCCTGCTGATCGGCCTGTGGGGGTCGATCATCGCGCTCGGCGGCCAGGTGGCGATCATCCTCTGGATCATCTCGGCCATCATCGGCGCGCTCCAGGCGTACATCTACTGCGAGCCCGCCGCGATGTTCCCTGACAAGCCGGGAGGCCTGTCGGTCTACGCGCGAGAGGGTTGGCGCAAGCACTTCTCCTTCGCGGGCCCGATCGCGGTCTTCGGCTACTGGTTCGCGTGGTCGAGCGTGCTGGCGATCTACGGGAGCCTGATCGGGTACCTGCTGCTCGCCGAGTTCGGAGGCGACGGCTACCTCGCGACCACGATCTATGAACCACCGATCATCCAGCCCCTCGGGTGGGCGCAGCTGATCGGGGTCATGTGCATCGTCCTCTGCTGGATCTTCAACATCCGCGGCATGCGACCCGCCGTCGGGCTCAGCTACGTGGTCGGGGCCCTGATGATCATCCCGATCCTCGTCATCGCCATCGGCGGCTTCCTCACGGGCGACTTCTCGAATCACGAGATCAACTCGAACTTCGTGGCCGCGAACGTCGAGTTCTACGGCGACTCTGCGAGCTTCTTCAACCAGTTCGTGATGATCATGGTCTGGCTGTACATCCTCGGCTGGTCGACCTACGGGCCCGAGGCCGGGGCGACGTTCGCACCGGAGTACAAGGACACGGCGAACGACACCCGGAAGGCGCTCGCCTCGGTGGGAGCGCTCAACGTCGTCTTGGCGTTCCTGCTCCCGATCGTCGTGCTCGGGACGATCGGTTACGACGGCCTCTTCAACGACCTGACGGGCGTCGTCTGGCTGACCGACGTCGTCAACTCGATCGCAGGGGACACGTTCGGGAAGTTCCTCGTGGTCTCCATCTGCGCCGGCCTATTGCTCTCGATGAACACGGCCACGATGGACGGATCGCGGGCGCTCTACGCCCTCTCCGAGGAGAAGATGACGATCAGGCAGCTCGGCGTTCTGAACAGGCACAACGTGCCCGGCCGCGCCATGACGGTCGACATGCTCCTGAATATCTTCCTGCTCCTCTACTTCCAGAACATCTACTTCATCCTCGCGGCGGGCAATCTCGGGTACATGCTCTCGCACGTGATCGCCCTGTCCGGGATTCTGCTCTTGCGGAGAGACCGCCCCAATTGGCCACGTCCGATCAAGCTTGGAAAGGTGTGGATGTGGCTGGCGGGCATCTTCTGCGCCGCGAACGCGCTCTTCATCGTCTTCGGGCTGTACGGGCTGAAGTACACCGGGTACGGCTTCGACTACCTGAGCGACGAGTACGCGGCCTTCCTCGCAGGGGAAGGCCCGGTGCCCAGCCCAACGGCAAGGGTGCCGGCAATCGTCATCGTCGGCGTCCTCGTGCTCGTGTGCGGCGTAGTCGGCTACATCATCGCCCAGAAGCAGTGGGGCAAGCCGGTGCGCTGGAAGGATCCGAGCGACGAGCAGCCGACGCAAGAGGCGATCGACGGGGCCGCCGCAGCCGGTCGCGCTGCAGCCCCCGCAACGGCGCGCTAGCGCCCTCATTCAGGCTCGAGTCGAGGGGCGGGGCAACCCGCCCCTCGACTTCCGGTGTCTAGAATCGAGCTGGAAGTCGCATGGCAATTCCGATCACCGTCCGGTGCGAGTGCAGCGAGACCCACTCGGCGAAGCTCGGGGACGTCGTCGAGTGCTCCTGCGGTCGCCGCTACGACACGTCGCAGATCTCCGAGAGCAACTTCCCCCAGCTTCGCGACCACCAGGCCAAGGCGAGGCTGTACGTCCGCGTGGGGGCTATCTTCATCATCGTCACTGCGGTCGTCTCGTTCTTCCTCTGGGGTCTTTGGGGCGCGGCGATCACGGTGCCGATCGCCGGCATGCTCTGGTTCTGGTACATCCGCCGCTGGTTCATGCGCAGGTTCGTGCCCTCGCCCGGCGAGCTGCCGACGCTCGACCTGGAGGCTTCGCGGGAATGAGCCGCGAGACGCTCGACCGCCCGGCGCCTCCCCGCGCGAGCCCGGTCGCACAGAGCGTCCGACCGGTGATGCTGCTCACCCTGAACGTCGAGCTCGAGGAGCCGGCGATCAAGTTTGCCATCGACTCGGCGGCGCAGACGGGGGCCCAGCTCTACATCTGCGACGCGATCCCGCTCGAGTACCGAAACTACGTCGGCCACGTCGCCCGCCAGTACGCCGAGCAGATGAATCGCAAGCACCTCGACGCCGTCGCGCGCCGAGCTCGTGAGCTCGGCGTCACCACCACCCAGCTCGCCTTCCACAGTCCGCGGCCCGTGAAGATCGCGTTGGAGGTGGCGCGTGACGAGCGGATCGGCCTCCTTGTCTTCGGGGCGGACCGCAAGGGGCTGGGCAAGCGGTACTTCCGCAAGGCGATCAAGCGCATCCGCGCGGACGCGCCCTGCCTCGTCTGGGTCGGCGACGAGTAACACCCAGCGGCTGCGGCTTGAAGGCTGCCGCGACCGCTGGAAGAATGCCAACTTCCAGTGCTGCCCCTGAAGGAGGTACGCGAGATGGCGCGCGACCCCAAGCACGACATCCTCTTCGAGCCGATTCAGATCGGCCCGAAGACGATGAAGAACCGCTTCTACCAGATCCCGCACTGCAACGGCTTCGGCTCGGAAAAGCCGCTGAGCCAGGCGCATTTCCGCGCCATGAAAGCCGAGGGCGGCTACGCGGCCGTCTGCACGGAGTACTGCTCCATCCATCCCGAGAGCGACGACACGCACCGCGTGTCCGCGCGCCTCTGGGACGACGACGACATCAAGAACCTCTCGCTCATGTGCGACATGCTCCACGAGCACGGGGCGCTGGCCGCCGCCGAGCTCTGGTACGGAGGCCCGCACGCGCCGTGCATGGAGTCGCGCTGCGTCCCGCGCGCGCCGTCGCAGATCCCGAGCGACTTCGAGTTCCTCACCTACCCGAAGGAGATGGACAAGGACGACATCCGGGAGGTGCAGGGCTTCTACGTCGCGGCCGCGAAGCGGGCACGAGAGGCCGGCTTCGACATCGTGTACGTCTACGGCTCGCACTCGTACCTGCCGCAGCAGTTCCTGACGCCGTACTACAACCGGCGCACGGACGAGTACGGCGGCTCCTTCGAGAACCGCGCGCGTTTCTGGCGGGAGACGATCGAGCAGGTGCGCGAGGCGGTTGGCGACGACTGCGCGATCTGCGTCCGCATGTCCACGGACATGTTCATGGGCGAGGCCGGCACGCAGCTCGAGCGCGACTGCATCCCCTTCGTCGAGCTCTGCGACGAGATCGTCGACGTCTGGGACATCAACGTCTCCAGCATCGCCGAGTGGGGCGAGGACGCGACTCCCTCGCGCTTCTATGAAACCGGCCGCCAGCTCCCGTGGCAGGCGGCGATCAAGGCCGTCGCGAAGAAGCCCGTCCTCGGGGTCGGCCGCTTCACGAATCCCGACGTGATGGTCGACGCGATCAACTCCGGGAAGCTCGACATCATCGCGACGTGCCGGCCGTCCATCTCAGACCCGTGGCTGCCGCGCAAGATCGACGAGGGGCGTCTCGACGACATCCGCGAGTGCATCGGCTGCAACATCTGCATCTCGCGCTGGGAGATCGGAGGCCCGCCGCTCATCTGCACGCAGAACGCGACCGCGGGCGAGGAGTACCGGCGCGGCTGGCACCCCGAGCGCTTCGAGCCTGCGAAGAACGCCGACAACGACGTGCTCGTCGTCGGCGCTGGGCCGGCCGGCATGGAGTGCGCGATGGTCCTCGGCAAGCGCGGCATGCGCCGCGTGCACCTGGTCGAGGCGGGCGAGGACATGGGCGGCGGGATGCGCTGGATCCCGCAGCTGCCCGGCCTGGGCGAGTGGGCCCGTGTCGTCAACTACCGCAAGATCCAGATCGACAAGCTCAAGAACGTCGAGTTCGTCCCGAACACCCGGCTCGACGCGCAGGGCGTCAAGGAGTACGGGGCCGAGATCGTCGTCATCGCGACCGGCGCGTACTGGGCAACCGACGGGCTCAACGGCTGCACGCACGACACTATCCCGGGCGCCGACGCCAGCCTCCCCTGGCAGCTCACGCCCGAGCAGATCATGTTCGAGGGCAAAGAGGTGCCCGGCGAGCGTGTCCTCATCCTCGACGACGACGGCTACTTCATGGGCGTCTCCCTCGCGGAGAAACTCGCGCGGGACGGCAAGAAGGTCACGCTCATGACGCACCTGGGCAACATCGGGCCGTACCTGCACTTCACGCTCGAGGCGCCGAACCAGCACCGGATCCTGCACAAGCTCGGCGTCGAGATCGTCACGTACCACATGCCGACCAAGTTCGAGGAGGGTCGCGTGCTCGCCAGCCACGTCTACGACGAGGAGGGACGCGAGCTCGAGTTCGCCGCCGACGCGGTCGTGCTCGTGACGCAACGTCGCTCGGACGAGGCGCTCTTCCGAGAGCTGAAGGACTCGGTGGGGATCGACGCCCTCGTGGCCGAAGGCATCACCGGCTTCTACCGGATCGGAGACTGCGAGGCGCCGCGGCTCACGGCCGACGCCGTCTTCTCAGGCCACCGGCTCGCGCGGGAGATCGACACCGAAAATCCCGAGGTGCCGCTGCCCTTCAAGCGCGAGCGGCGCGTCGTCGAGCGCGAGGCCGTCCTGGCGTAGAGTGCCCCTCCAGGTAATACACGCCGCACTCCTGCCCCGCGATCACGCGGCGCCAGAGCCCACCCTGGCCCTCACCAAGGCTTCCTCAGCCTTGGCTTCGGTCGAGTGCGGACTCTGGCTTGGTGCTCGCGACGCAGAAGCACAGCAGCATCACCTGAAGAGGCACTTAGCGTGAAGGTCGTCGTCTGCGTCAAGCAGGTTGGGTCGCTGGGGGACGAGGTCGAGTTCACGGACGACGAGCGCGACGTCGACCCCGACTACCTCGACTACGCCCTCAACGAGTGGGACTCGTACGCGACCGAGGAGGCGCTGCGCGTTCGCGAGGCCGCCGGGGAGGGCGAGGTCGTGGCCGTCTCGGTCGGAGACGAGGACGCCGAGGACGCCATGCGCCGGGCGCTGGCCATGGGCGCCGATCGCGGCATCCGCGTGTGGTCAGACGACCTGGGCGGGGCCGACCCGATCACCGTCGCGCGCGCCCTCGCCGAGGTCGTGCGCGCGGAGAGCCCCGACCTCGTCCTCTGCGGCGTGCAGTCGAGTGACGCGGTGCAGGCGGCGACCGGGGCCGCGCTCGCCGAGGTGCTCGACCTGCCGCGGGTCGCGGTCGTCACGAAGCTGGAGCTGGGGGACGGGACCGCGACGGCCCACCGGGAGCTCGAGGGCGGGCTCCTGGACGTGGTCGAGGTGGACACGCCCGCGGTGCTCACCATCCAGACCGGGATCAACGAGCCGCGCTACGCGACGCTCCGCGCGATCAAGCAGGCCGAGGAGAAGGAGATCGAGGTGCGCGAGCCCGGCGACCTGGGCACGCCCGCGGCCCGCGTGCGCCGGATGTTCGTGCCGCCGAAGGGCGAGGGCGCCGAGATCCTGAACGGCGACCCCGCCGCCGTCGCGGGCCGGATCAAGGAGATCGTCGAGGAGCGGATGCAGGCGTGAGACGGGCCTCTGATACACGCGCCATCTGTTGGGGCACCCCGGCCCACCACCCGCTGCGAGCCTATCGAGCAAATCCGCACCAGTGGTTCGCAGATCGTGCCGAGAGTGTGCCGAGGAGGAACGGATGAAGGCCCTCGTCGTCGCCGAGCACGTCCGGGGTGAGCTGCGCCCGATCAGCCTCGAACTGATCTCGGCGGCGAAGAGCCTCGGCGGGCCCGTCGAGGTAGCGGTGATCGCGGCCGATCCCTCGGCGTTAACGGACGCCGTCAACGTCGACGGCGTGGACGAGATCCTCGCCGTCAAGGTCGACCGCGACGAGTTCGAGAACGACGTCTACCAGCAGGCTGTCGAGCAGCTGATCGCCGAGCGCAGCCCGCAGATGGTGCTGCTCGGCTTCACGGTCAACTCGATGGGCTACGGGCCGGCGCTCGCCGCCAAGCTCGGCAGCGGGTTCGCGTCCGACGTCTTCGCGGTGCGCGAGGAGGGTGGCGAGCTCGTCGCCGAGCGATCCTTCTACGGCGCCAAGGTGAACGGTGAGGTCGACTTCCCCGGTCACGACCGGGTCGTCCTCCTCGTCCGCGCGACGGCGTGGCCGCCGGCCGAGGGCGCCGGCTCCGCGAGCATCACGGAGGTGACCGTCGAGCCCGCCACGTCCCGGGCGCGCCACATGGGCTGGGTGGAGGTGCAGGCCGGCGACGTCGACATCACGACGTCCGACTTCCTGCTCTCCGTGGGGCGCGGGATCGGCGACAAGGAGAACCTCGAGCAGTTCCAGGAGCTCGCGGACGCCATGGGCGCGACGCTCTCGTCTTCGCGTCCGCTCGTGGACGCGGGCTGGATGCCGAGCGCGCGTCAGGTCGGCCAGTCCGGGAAGACCGTGAAGCCGAAGGTCTACCTCGCCCTCGGGATCTCGGGCGCAGTGCAGCACCTCGCGGGGATGAAGACGAGCGGGACGATCATCGCCGTCAACACCGACCCGGAGGCCGCGATCTTCAACGTCGCGCACTACGGAGCGGTGGCTGACCTGTTCGAGGTCGCGGAGGAGCTGGAAAAGCTCTATTAGAACGATGCCTGTCCTCCTGGGCGCCGAGGAGACGCGCGAGACCTTCGCGGGGCTCGAGACCTGGCAGATCGTCCTCTGGTACGTCCTCATCGCCGTCTCGGTGGCGATCTTCCTCTTCGGGGTCGCGCGCCTCGTCCTCAAGTACCGGCGCGGGCGCACGAAGGCGCCGGTCGGCAACGTGGTGGAGCGTGCCGTCCGGACGGCGAAGGTCGTCGCCACGCACGCCTGGATCCGCCGGCGCGACCCGCTCTCGGGGCTCGGCCACCTGCTCGTCTTCTACGGCTTCGTCGTCCTCTTCATCGGGACGGGGATCCTGGCCTTCCAGGACGACTTCGCCGAGCCCGTCCTCGGCTGGTTCTTCTGGCAGGGCTGGTTCTACCTCGGCTACTCGCTCTTCCTGGACGTCTTCGGCTTCGCGCTGATCGTCGGGCTGAGCGTGTTCGCGATCAAGCGCGGCGTGCTGAGGCCGTTCCGGCTGTCGTACTGGCGGCCTGCCGAGGCCGCTCCGCCGCTCGCGGGCGAGGCGAGGCGCTACCGGCTCGGCGACTGGATCTTCCTGGGCAGCCTCCTCTTCCTCGCCCTCACCGGATTCCTGCTCGAGTCGTTCCGGATCGCCGCGGACGACCCGAGCTTCGAGGTGTGGGCGCCGTTCGGCTGGCTCGTCGGGCAGGCGTTCATCGCGATCGGGCTCGAGGACGGCGCCGCCGAGTCCGCCAGGGCCGTGACGTGGTGGGTGCACGGCGTGTTCGCGCTCTTCTGGGTCTCCTCGATCCCGTTCACGAAGGCGGTGCACATGCTCGCCGGGCCCGCCGGGGTCGCCGCCAAGGACGACCGTGCGGGCAACACGCTCCTGCCGCTCCCGGCGAACGCGAAGCCGGAGGAGGTCGGCTACGCCACCATCGACGCGCTCGCGCCCAAGCACCTGCTCGACCTGGACGCCTGCACGAAGTGCGGCAAGTGCCACGCCGCGTGCCCGGCCACCGCGAGCGGCTACCCCCTCTCCCCGCGCGACCTCGTCCTCGACCTACGCGAGGTGGCCGAGGGCTCGATGGGCAACCGGGCCGCGCTCGGCATCGCCCCGCGCTTCCCCGAGCACGCCGACATCCTCGGCACCGGATCAAGCCCGAGACGCTCTGGTCGTGCATGCAGTGCATGGCCTGCGTCGAGATCTGCCCGGTCGGCATCGAGCACGTGCCGATCATCAATCAGATGCGCCGCGCGCTCGTCGAGCGCGGCGAGATGGACGGCCAGCTCCAGCAGACGCTGGAGACGATCTACACGTCGGGCAACTCGTTCGGCGAGGCCAAGCGGAAGCGCGGCCGCTGGGCGAAGGAGCTCGACTTCGACGTCAAGGACGCGCGCAAGGAGCGGGCCGAGCTGCTCTGGTTCGTCGGCGACTACGCCTCCTTCGACCCGCGCAACCAGCGCATCAGCCAGGCGCTCGCCCGCGTCCTGCGCGAGGCACGCGTCGACTTCGGGATCCTCTACGACGGCGAGCGGACCGCCGGGAACGACGTGCGTCGCGCCGGCGAGGAGGGCCTCTGGTCGTCCCTGGCCGAGGAGAACGTCGAGACGATCTCGGGCTGCCGCTTCGACCGCATCCTCACCTCCGACCCGCACACCTTCAACACGCTCAAGAACGAGTACCCGCAGCTCGGCGGCGGCTGGAACGGTCGTCCACCACTCACAGCTCCTGCTCGAGCTGCTCGAGGCCGGGCGCCTGCGGCCGCGCAAGGGGCTCGGCTACCGCGTCACCTACCACGACCCCTGCACGCTCGGGCGCTACAACGGCGTGTACGACGAACCACGCCAGGTGATCGAGTCGCTCGGCTGCGAACTGGTGGAGATGCCTCGGAACCGTGACAACTCCTTCTGCTGCGGCGCCGGCGGCGGTCGGATCTGGATGAAGGAGCTCAAGTCGGACGACGCCCAGCGACCGAGCGAGAGCCGCATCGACGAGGCGGTCGGGCTGGAGGCGATCGACTACTTCGTGGTCGCCTGTCCCAAGGACGTGACCATGTACGAAGACGCGATCAAGACCTCCGGCCACCAGGGCGAGATCGAGCTGCGCGAGCTGTCCGAGCTCGTGCTCGAGTCCCTCAGCCTCGAGGGTCATCGCAACGGAAAGGAGAGCTCGTGAGCAAGGAGACCGCCTTCTATCCCCGCCTGCAGGCGCTGACCGACGAGTGGATGGACCTCTTCGGCTACTGGGCGCCGACCGTCGTGACCGACGCGGAGGAGGAGTACCGAGCCGTGCGGGAGACCGCCGGGCTGATGGACTTCACGATGCTGCGCAAGGTCGACCTCGACGGGCCGGGGGCGCTCGAGCTCGTCAACTCGCTCGTGACCCGTGAGGTCTCGAAGCTCACTCCCGGGCGGATCGCGTACGGCGCGCTCACCGACGACGACGGGAAGATGGTCGACGACTGCACGACGCTGATGCGGGGGCCCGACCACGTCCGCTTCTGCGGGGCGAACGACCGCGACTACGAGATCTTCAGCGCCGCGGCGAGCGGCTCTGACATCCAGGTGCGCGAGCACACGGACGCCACGCCGCATCTCTGCCTCCAGGGACCGCGGAGCCGGGAGATCCTCCAGGGCCTGACGAGCTCCGACCTCTCGAACGCCGCGTTCCCGTACTACACCTTCCGTGAGGACGTCGAGATCGCCGGCGTCCCCGTGTTCATGACGCGGCTCGGGTACACGGCCGAGCTCGGCTACGAGCTCTGGGTCGACCGCGACCGGGCGTTCGAGCTCTGGGACGCGCTCCTCTCGGCCGGGGAGCCGCAGGGGATGAAGCTGATCGGCATGATCGCGCTCGACCTCTTCCGCATCGAGGGCGGCTTCATCATCGGCGGGATCGAGTACGACGCGACCGTCTCGCCCTACGAGTGCGGCCTCGGCTGGTCGGTGGACCTCGCGAAGGGCGAGTTCCAGGGAAGGGAGGCGCTCGCACGCGACGAGCAGACGACGCAGCTGCGCCTCACGAGCGTCGTGCTGGAGAGCGGCGGCGACGAGGCGAGCGGGGCGCCGCTCTGGGTGGGGGACGAGGAGGTCGGCCTGGTCACGCAAGCAGTCGTCTCGCCCTTCCTCGGCGGCCGCACCCTCGGGCTCGCCAAGATTAGAAAGGACCTCAAGGAGCCAGGGCAGGACGTCGTCGCACAGGTGGGCGACGAGCAGGTCACCGGCGAGATCGTCGGCCACCCCGTCTACGACCCGAAGCGGACGCGAGCCAAGGAAAGCTAACGCGGGCTCTGGGTGTCCGCCGAGACGATCATCGCGCTGGAGCGGGTCTCCAAGCGCTTCGGCTCGACCCGGGCGGTCACGGACGTCTCCTTCGACGTCCTCCGCGGCCGCTGCCTCGGCTGGCTGGGGCCGAACGGCTCCGGCAAGACAACCCTGATCCGGTGCATGCTCGGCCTCGCTCGGGTGAGCGAGGGGACCATCCACGTCCGCGGCCACCGCATGCCGCAGGAGGGCCGCCAGGCCCTCGAGCGCGTCGGCGGCATGGTCGAGGAGCCGCGGTTCTACCCCTATCTCTCCGGCCGGCGGAACCTCGAGGTCTGGGCCGCCTTCTACGGCGGCGACGCGCGCGACCGCATCGGCTGGGCGCTCGAGCGCGTCAACCTGGCCGATCGGGCCGCGAGCCCCGTGAAGCACTACTCCCAGGGAATGCGGCAGCGCCTCGGCGTCGCGCGCGCACTCCTGAACGACCCGGAGCTGCTCATCCTCGACGAGCCGAGCAACGGCCTCGACCCGGCCGGGATCGTCGAGTTCCGGGACATGATCCGCTCGTTCGTGGAGGAGGACGGCCGCACCGTCTTCGTCTCGTCGCACCTGCTCGACGAGGTGCAGAAGATCGCCGACGACATCGCGATCGTCAACGCCGGCCGGCTCGTCACCCACGGAAGCGTCGGCGAGCTGGTGGCCGGAGGTGCGCAGCGCGTTCGCCTGCGGGTCGACGACCCGGCGCGGGCCGGAGCGGTGCTCGAGCGCCTGCCCTACGTGTCCGGCGCCGAGCGCCTGGACGGCGGCGAGCTTCGCGTCGAGCTCGACCGGGCCGAGGACGACCGGGCGATCGAGCTCTCTCGCGCTCTCGTCGAGGCCGGAGTCGGCATCGCCGAGCTCGTCCAGGAGCGCGATTCCCTCGAGCGGCGGTTTCTGGACATCACCGCCGGATCCGTGCCGGGCGCGCCGGAGGAGCCGGCGGCATGATCGCCGCGACGGCCCGAACGATCGCCGGGAGGCGCGGAACCTTCCTGGGCGGGGTCGCGCTCGCGTTGCTCGCCGTGATCGCCGTGGCGGTCATCAGGACGATCGTCAACGCGCGGGATCCTGAGATCCACCCGTCGATCGGAGGGGCCATCTTCGTCGAGGGGGCCGGGGGCATGATCTTCGTCGTCGGAGTCCTCGCCGGGGTGCTGATGGGCGCGCTCGCCGGCTCCTACGACGTCGCACAGGGGACGATGCGCTACCTCGTGATGACCGGCGTGAGCCGGATCCGGATCTACGTCACGCGGGCGGTGGCCCTCGTCCTCTGCGTCTACCTCGCGCTCCTGCCCGCCGTCCTGCTCATGCTCCTCCTGGCCGTTGCGCTGCCACAGCCGGACGGCGCCGGCATCGATCTGCACGACCTCGGGGCGACGCTCTGGGGGATCGCCCTCTTCGCCGGCGTCTACGCGCTCGTGAGCATGGGCATCGGCTCGCTCCTGCGCTCCAACGGCGCGGCGATCACGATCGCTCTCCTGATCAACTTCGCCCTCACACCCGTCCTCTTCGTCGTCGCCGTCTGGAGCGAGAGGGTGGCGAGCCTGGCGCTCCCGGTCGCCCTGGGCACCCTCACGGGAGACGACACCGAGATCGGAGTCGGACTCGCGGCCGTCGCGGTGGTGGGCTGGCTGGCGCTCTTCCTCGGAGCCGGCTGGGCCCGCATCGCTCATGACGAGTACTGAGGACTTGACAAACGCGGGCGGGTTTAGTCAAATGACTAAGTCATCTGACTAAAAGGAGAAGGGACATGACCCCTGGAAGCTCTCTGCACTCCTCTCCCCAGGAAGCGATGCGCGCTCCGGCCGAGGAGTTCCTCTACGTCGCCTGCCTCCACGAGGGCACCGGCGTGGACGCCCCGGACTTCCTCGCCGTCGTCGATGCCGAGGACGGCAGGATCATCCACGAGACGCCGATGCCGAACGTCGGCGACGAGCTCCACCACTACGGCTGGAACCGCTGCTCGTCGGCCTGCCACGGCCCCGACCGGTCGCACCTGATCATGCCGGGGTTCCGCTCGTCTCGCGTGCACGTCGTGAACGTCGCCGACGATCCGCGGAAGCCGACGATCGAGAAGGTGATCGAGCCGGAGGAGATCGTCGCGAAGACCGGCCTCACGCGCCCGCACAGCGTCCACTGCATGCCGGGCGACAACGTCGTCATGAGCATGCTCGGCGACGCCGACGGGAACGCCGCCGGCGGCTTCGCCGTGCTCGATTCGAAGACCTTCGAGGTCAAGGGCCGGTGGGAGAACGGCGGCCCACGCCCGCCGATGAACTACGACTTCTGGTACCAGCCGCGCAAGAACACGCTCGTCTCCTCGGAGTTCGGCGAGCCGAATGCGTTCGAGCCCGGCTTCGACCTCGCGGACGTCCAGGCCGGCCGCTACGGCCAACGGCTCCACTTCTGGAACCTCGAGGAGCGGACGCTCGAGCAGACCATCGACCTGGGCGAGCAGGGTCTCGTCCCGCTCGAGATCCGCGTCCTGCACGAGCCCGAGGCCGAGGAAGGCTTCGTCGGGGTCGCCCTCTCGAGCAACATCTGGCGCTTCGCGCGCAACGGGAAGTGGTCGGCCGAGCCCGTGATCACGACCGACCCGGTCGAGCTCGAGGGCTGGCCCTTCCCGGTTCCGGCGCTGATCACGGACCTCGTCCTCTCGATGGACGACAAGGCGCTCTACTTCTCGAACTGGCTCCACGGAGACCTGCGCCGCTACGACGTCTCCGACCCGGCCAACCCGAAGCTGACGGGCCGGCTCTGGCTCGGCGGCCTGCTCGGGAACGCGAGCGACGGCGGCCGCGAGCTCAACGGCGGACCGCAGATGCTCCAGCTCTCGCTCGACGGCAAGCGCCTCTACGTCACGAACTCGCTCTACTCGACGTGGGACAATCAGTTCTACCCGGAGCTGCGCTCGTGGCTCCTGAAGGTCGACATCGGGGAGGATGGGTCGATGGAGGTAGACAGGGATTTCTTCGTCGACTTCCACGACCGCCCGAACGGCCCTGCGCGCGCGCACGAGGTGCGGCTCCAGGGCGGCGACTGCACGACGGAGATCTTCCAGTGATCTTCGCCCACCACATGGGCGAGCAGGCTCTGCTCGGTGCGCTGGCAGCGGGCGGGACGACCATCGCGACGGGGCTGGTGCTGTTCGGACGGGCCAAGCTCGACGCGGCCTTGCGGTGGCTGCGCCGCAGGTAACCCGGGCGCAGGAGGAGGCGTTCCTCGACGCGGCGGAACGCCTCCTCCTCGAGCTCGGCTATCCGGGGGTCACGACCCGCCGGGTCGCAGCCGAAGCGGGCCTGAACCACGGGCTCGTCCACTACTACTTCGGCTCGGTCGAGAGCCTGCTCGTCCGCGTGCTCGAGCGTTTCACGGAGCGGGTCACGGAGCGCCAGCGAACGATGTACGCCGATCCGGAGGTCCCGTTCCTCGAGAAGTGGAGGCAGGCGATGCGCTACCTCGTGGGGGACGACGTCGAGTACGAAAAGATCTGGCTGGAGCTGCAGGCGCTCGCGTGGAACCATCCGGAGCTTCGCGACCGGGTCGCCTTCGTCAACGAGGAGTGGCGCGCTGTGCTGACTGAGGCGCTCGCCGAGCCGCGTGAGCGCTACGGCATCCAGATGCCGCTCGACGCGCTGGTCTCCCTCGTGATGACGTTCAACGAAGGGATCATCCTCGAGCGGGCGCAGGGAGTCACGGCCGGGCACAGCGAGCTGCTCGCCTGGATCGACGCCTGGCTCGAGGAGAGGGAGAGCGGATGACGATCGCAGTCGGCGCGCCGGCCGAGCAGACCCGCGCCCGGTACCCGGACGACGAGGGGTACGTCGAGCGCGACGGGATCCGCGTGTTCTACGAGGTCTACGGTCACGGCGAGCCGACCGTGTTCCTCCTGCCGACCTGGTCGATCATCCACTCGCGCCACTGGAAGATGCAGATCGCGTACCTTGCCCGCCACTTCCGCGTGCTCACGTTCGACGGGCGTGGGAACGGACGGTCGGACAGGCCCGAGGGAGTTGCGGCGTACGCGGAGCCCGAGCACGCCGCGGATGCGCTCGCAGTCATGGACGCGACCGATACGGAGCGGGCCGTGCTCGTCTCGCTGTCGCTGGGCGCGCAGCGCGCTCTCATCCTCGCCGCGAGCCGGCCGGAGCGTGTCGCGGCTCTGGCTTTCATCAGCCCCTCGGTATCGCTCGGCAAGCCGCTGCCGAGCCGCATCGCCCACTCGTTCGAGGACGTGCTCGACACCGACGAGGGGTGGGCGAAATACAACAGGCACTACTGGGTGCGCGACTACCGCGACTTCCTGGAGTTCTTCTTCTCTCAGTTCTTCCCCGAGCCGCACTCGACCAAGCAGATCGAGGACTGCGTCGGCTGGGGGCTCGAGACCACGCCCGAGACGCTCGTGCACACGCGGTTGGCAATCGACATGGGCGAAGAAGAGACCCGCTCGCTCTGTCGGCTCGTCCGCTGTCCGGTCCTGGTTATCCAGGGCACCGCAGATGCGATCACCGGCCCTTCGCGAGGGATTGCGCTCGCGAAGGCCACTGGCGGCGCCCTCGCCCTGCTCGACGGGTCAGGCCACGGACCGCACGCCCGCGACCCGGTGAAGGTCAACCTGCTGCTCCGCGGCTTGGTCGAGTCGCTCGAGAGGAGAACGTCACGGACCTAGTGACTGACCTCGCGCGCGAGCAGACCCGCGCCCGGTACCCGGACGACGAGGGGTACGTCGAGCGCGACGGCGTGCGCGTCTTCAACGAGGTCTACGGGGAAGGCGAGCCGACCGTCTTCCTCCTCCCCACCTGGTCGATCATCCACTCCCGCCACTGGAAGATGCAGATCCCCTACCTGGCCCGCCATTTCCGGGTGCTCACGTCCGACGGCCGCGGGAACGGGAAGG
The DNA here is from genome assembly GCA_963775625.1 of uncultured Actinomycetes bacterium. Taxonomy (GTDB): domain Bacteria; phylum Actinomycetota; class Thermoleophilia; order Gaiellales; family Gaiellaceae; genus JAIBJN01. The sequence continues at coordinate 18,924 of CAVZJM010000010.1, forward strand.
CCGACCGGCCGAGCGGGATCGCGGCCTACACCGAGCGGGAGTTCGCCGAGGACTCGCTCGCCGTCATGGATGCGACCGGCACCGAGTCGGCGATCGTGGTCGGGCTCTCCTGCGGCGCCCTCTGGGGCTCGCTGCTTGCCGCCGAACATCCCGACCGCGTCGCGGGAGCGATATTCATCGGGCCCGCAGTTCCACTCGCCCCTGGGCACCCGGAACGGAACGTCCACTCCTTCCACGACGAGCTCGACACCGACGAGGGCTGGGCGAAGTACAACCGCCACTACTGGCTCGAGCACTACGAGGAGTTCCTCGAGTACTTCTTCGGGCGGATCTTCAGCGAGCCGCACTCCACGAAGCAGATCGAGGACTGCGTCGGGTGGGGGCTGGAGATGTCGCCGGAGACACTGATCGACAGCTCGGAGGCGCTCGACCTCTGCGGCCTCGAGAGCTTCCGCGACATCTGCGACAAGGTGCGCTGCCCGGTGCTCGTGCTGCACGGCGACGAGGACGCGCTCAGGCCGCACGCCCAGGGAGCCGCACTGGCGGAGGCCACCGGCGGCACCCTCGTCACGCTCGAGGGCGCGGGGCACTGCCCGCACGTCCGTGACCCCGTGAAGGTCAACCTGCTCATCCGCGACTTCGTCGAGTCGCTCGAAAAGAGGACGTCGTGAGTGCCATCACAGAGACGCGGTGGACCCGGGGCCGCAGCCGAGGGAGGCGCGCGCTCTTCGTCTCGTCACCGATCGGGCTCGGCCACGCGCAGCGCGACGTGGCGATCGCCCGCGAGCTGCGGCAGCTGCACGCCGACCTCGAGATCGACTGGCTCGCGCAGCACCCGGTCACCGCCGTGCTCGAGGGCGAGGGCGAGCGGGTTCACCCGATGAGCGCCGAGCTGGCGAACGAGTCGCACCACATCGAGTCCGAGTCCGCCGAGCACGACCTTCACTGCTTCCAGGCCTGGCGGCGGATGGACGAGATCCTGCTCGCGAACTTCATGGTCTTCCACGACGTCGTGCGCGAGGAGACCTACGACCTCTGGATCGGAGACGAGGCGTGGGAGCTCGACTACTACCTCCACGAGAACCCGGAGGAGAAGCGCGCTGCCTACGTCTGGCTGACCGACTTCGTCGGCTGGCTGCCGATGGCAGACGGCGGCGAGCGCGAGGCGTTCCTTACCGCCGACTACAACGCCGAGATGATCGAGCACATCGCACGCTTCCCGCGTGTGCGCGATCGCGCGCTCTACGTCGGCAACCCGGCCGACGTCGTCGGGGACGCATTCGGGCCCGACCTTCCGCTCATCCGCGACTGGACGGAGCAGCACTTCGACTTCGCGGGCTACGTCTCCGGCTTCGACCCGGCCGCGTTCGCCGACCGGGAGAAGCTGCGGGCCGAGCTCGGCTACCACCCAGGCGAGCAGGTCTGCATCGTCACAGTCGGAGGCTCCGGGGTCGGCGGGCACCTGCTCAGGCGCGTCGTCGACGCCTTCCCGGAGGCGAAGCAGCTCGTGCCCGAGCTGCGCATGATCGTCGTCGCCGGCCCGCGCATCGACCCTGCCGCGTTTCCCGAGGCCGACGGCCTCGAGGTGCGCGCCTACGTCCACAACCTTTACCGGCACCTGGCCGCCTGCGACCTGGCGGTCGTCCAGGGCGGGCTCACGACCGCGATGGAGCTGACCGCCAACCAGCGTCCATTCCTCTACTTCCCGCTTAGCCACCACTTCGAGCAGAACTTCCACGTCCGCCACCGGCTGGAGCGCTACGGCGCCGGGCGGGCGATGGACTTCGAGACCGCGACGCCCTCCGTGATCGCGGAGGCGATCGCCGAGGAGATCGGGCGGGAGGTCGACTACCGGCCCGTCGAGACCGACGGCGCGGCGAAGGCGGCCGCCCGGATCGCGGAGCTCCTCTGATGACTCCCGACGAGGAGGCGATCGTCCGCTGCGTGCTCGACTACTTCGAGGGCTGGTTCGACGGCGACCCCGAGCGCATGCGACGCGCGCTCCATCCGGACCTGGCCAAGCGGTCACCGGACGGCGAGGCGCTCAATCAGGTGACGGCTCGGGAAATGGTCGAGGCCACGGCTGCGGGTCGTGGCAAAGAGCGTGATCCCGGCGCACGGCGCATCGATGTCCGCGTCATCGAGGTCCACGGCGCCATCGCCTGTGTCGTCGTTGACTCGAACGTCTACCGCGAGTACGTCCACCTCGTGCGCACGGAGGGCGGCTGGAGGATCGTGAACGCCCTCTGGGCGCTCGCCTAACGAGACGGACGCGTGTACGGCGCCGTCAGCGTCGCCTCGGCGAGGACGTGGCCCTCCATCGCCGCGCGGAGCTCGTCGAGGCTCGCGCCCTCCTGGAGCCCGGTCTCCGCGTCGAGCGCGTAGAGCGTGAAGACGTAGCCGTGCGTCTCGCCCTCGGGCGGGCACGGCCCGGTCCAGCCGACGCCGTCGGCGTCGTTGGCGCCCTGGCCGAGCCCTTCGACGTTCCCGGTCTCGAGCTCGGTGCGGTCCGGCGGGATCCCGAACACGACCCAGTGGACGAAGCCGTCGCCGGGCGCGTCGGGGTCGTCGACCACGAGGGCCAGCTCGACCGTGCCGGACGGCGGCTGCTCCCACGCGACCGCCGGGGAGACGTTCTCCCCGTCGCAGCTGAAGCGCACGTCGATGGGCTCGCCGTCGGCGACGTCGCCCCCGGTGAACGAGAAGCTCTGCGCGCCGGGTGTCGTCGCCGGCTCGCTCTCGTCGTCCCCGCCGCAGGCGGGGAGCGCGAGTGCGAGGAGCTGGAGCCCGAGCAGCCGACGCACGAGCCGAAGAGTAGCCCGGCGCTCACGCGTAGGCGAGACAGCCGCAGGACAGCCGCGCCCGCGGATCTCGCCGGCGCGTAGCCGTGCCAGCGCCTCGTTCGCCTTGCTCGAGCGGGAAGGCCTCGACCTCGGTCCGAACCGGCACCCGCGGGGCAAGCTCGAGGAACTCCTCGCCGTCACGCCGCGTCAGGTTCGCCACCGAGCGGACTACCCGCTCGCCCCAGAGGAGCTCGTAGGGGAAGGACGGGATGTCGCTCATGTGGATCCCCGCGCAGACCACCGAGCCGCCCCTTGCTACGGCGGCGAGGGCGGCCGGGACGAGCGCGCCCACCGGCGCGAAGAGGATGGCCGCGTCGAGCTCCTCCGGCGGCCGGGACTCCGAGTCGCCCGCCCACTCGGCACCGAGCCCGCGAGCGAACGCCTGGGCCTCCTCGTCCCCGGCCCGCGTGAACGCGAACACCCGCCGGCCTTCGTGCAGCGCGACCTGCGCGACGATGTGCGCGCTCGCGCCGAAGCCGTAGAGGCCGAGCCGCTCGGCGTCCCCGGCGAGCCGAAGGGCCCGGTAGCCGATCAGCCCCGCGCAGAGAAGCGGCGCCGCCTGCAGGTCGTCGTAGCCCTCGGGAACCGGGAAGCAGAAGCGCTCGTCCGCGGCGGCGAGCTCGGCGTAGCCGCCGTCGAGCTGGTAGCCGGTGAAGCGGGCGCGGTCGCAGAGGTTCTCGCGCCCGCTCAGGCAGTAACGGCACTCGCCGCACGTCCAGCCGAGCCAGGGAATACCGACCCGCTCGCCGGCCGCGAAGCGCTCGCCGCCCTCCACGACCCGCCCGACCACCTGGTGACCGGGGACGAGCGGGAGCTTCGGCTCGGGCAGCTCGCCATCGAGGACGTGGAGGTCGGTGCGGCAGACGCCGCAGGCGTCGACCTGTAGGAGGACCTGCCCGGCGCCGGCCTCGGGCGCGGGCAGCTCGGCCTCCCGGAGAGGCGTCCCCGGGGCGTCGAGCACCATCGCCCTCACGGCCACGACCTGGGGTCAGGTCTTGCAATCGAGCACGTGCTGGAATGCAAGACCTGACCCCAGCGGTTCAGCGGGCGACCTGCGCCCAGGCCTCCGCGAGCACCTCGCCGAGGATGCCGACGATCTCGTCGAACTGCGCCTGCTCGGCGACGAGCGGCGGCGAGATCTGGACGACCGGGTCGCCGCGGTCGTCGGCGCGGCAGATGAGCCCCGCGTCGAAGAGGCGCGGCGAGAGGAAGTCGCGGAGGAGCGTCTCGCACTCGTCCTCGGAGAACGTCTCCCGGGTCTCCTTGTCCTTCACGAGCTCGAGGGCGTAGAAGTAGCCCGTCCCCCGCAGGTCGCCGACGATCGGCAGCTCGAGCAGCTGCGCGAGCGTGGAGTGGAACGCGTCCTGCTGGTCGGCGACGTGCTCGACCAGCCGCTCGCGTCGCATGATCTCGATGTTCTTGAGCGCGATCGCCGCCTGCACGGGGTGACCGCCGAAGGTGATGCCGTGCAAGAACATGGCATTGCCCTCCAGGAACGGCTCCATCACGCGGTCGGTGGCGATGAGCGCGCCTATGGCTGCATAGGCCGAGGACAACCCCTTGGCGGAGGTGATGAGGTCGGGACGGATGTCGTAGCGCTCGGACGCAAACCACGCGCCCACCCGTCCGAAGCCCGTGATGGTCTCGTCCGCGCAGAGGAGGATCCCGTAGCGGTCGCAGATCTCGCGTACGCCGGCCCAGTAGCCCTCGGGCGGCGTGTACGCGCCCCCGGCGTTCTGCACCGGCTCCATGATCACCATGGCGACCGTGTCCGGGCCCGTGTGCTCGATCGTCGACTCGAGGTCCTCGAGGAGGAAGGCGGTGAACTCCTCTTCGGTCTCGCCCTCGGGCCGGTGGTAGCGGTTGGTATTGCGAACGTGGAGGGTGTCCGGCACGAGCGGCTCGAACGGCGTTTTCAGCGCTGCGATGCCGTTGATCGAAAGCGCCCCCATCGTCGTCCCGTGGTAGGCGATCCGGCGGGCGATCGCCTTCCAGCGACGCTCCCCGCGCGCAGTGTGGTACTGGCGCGCGAGCTTCCACGCAGCCTCGACGGCTTCCGAGCCGCCGGAGCAGAAGAAGACGCGGTTCAGGTCCCCGGGCGCGAGTGAGGCGACCTCGGCTGCGAGCTCGATCGCGCGCGGATGCGCGTAGTTCCAGTTCGTGTAGAAGGGGAGCTCGCGCATCTGCGCCGCCGCGGCCTCGCCCATCTCCTCCCCGTGGCTGTAGCCGATGTTGACGGTGAACAAGCCGGCGAGCGCGTCCAGGTAGCGCTTCCCGTTCGAGTCCTCCAGGTAACAGCCGTCGCCGCGCACGATGATCGGGATCTCCCCCTCCGACATGCGGGTGAAGTGCAGCCAGAGGTGGTCGCGCGCCGCCTTTTGCAGCTCGTCGGCGGAGAGGCCCGTCGCGGGGAGGCTCATGCAGATCCTTTCGGGGTTCGGCGCCATTGGACGAGGATGTTGACCAGCATCAGCACGACGGCCACGCCGAAGATCATCGTGCCGATGACGTTGACCTCGGCCGGGACGCCGCGCTGCGCCTGGCTCCAGACGTAGAGCGGGAATGTTTCCGTGGTGCCCGAGTTGAAGCTCGTGATCACGAAGTCGTCGATGGAGAGCGAGAAGGCGAGCAGCGCGCCGGCGAGGATCCCCGGCGCGATCAACGGGAGCGTGATGCGGAAGAAGGTGACGTACTCGTTCGCGCCGAGGTCCGCCGCCGCCTCCTCGACGTGCCGGTCGAAGCCGACGAGCCTCGCCCGCACGGTCACGACCACGAAGCTGATGCAGAACATGATGTGCGCGAGCACGATCGTGGCGAACCCGAGCGCCGTCCCCAGGTTGAGGAAGAGCGCCAGCAGGGAGGCGCCGAGCACGATTTCGGGAGCGGTGAGCGGGACGAAGATGAGCAGGTTCGTCGCGCCCCGCCCGCGGAAGTGGTAGCGGACGAGGGCCAGCGCGATCAGGGTTCCCAGGATGACGGAGACGAGCGTGGCGAGCAGCGCCACCTTGATGCTCGTCCAGACCGCGTCGCCCAGGAAGGGCGGCCCGAACGGGTTCGTCCAGTGCGCCGTCGTGAAGCCCTCCCACGTGTAGTTGAAGCGCCCGGCCGGATCGTTGAAGGAGAAGACGATCACGATCAGGATCGGGAGCATCAGGTAGGCGAGCGCGAGGATCCCGATGAAGGTGAGCGTGTGCCTGCGGACGAAGGCCCAGGCTCTCGAAAGGGGGCTGACGCTGCGCCTGGGCAGCGGCTGCGGCTCGGCGGCGGCCGTCATCCGGCCATCCTCTCGGTGCCGAGCACGCGCGTGTACACGACGATCAGGACGAGGATGACGGCCATGAGGATCATCGAGAGCGCGGCCGCCTGTCCGTAGTCGGTGATCTCGAGGAACTTCGACTGGATGACGTTGCCGATCATCGCCTGGTTCGGCGTCCCGAGCAGCTCCGCGTTGATGAAGTCGCCGGCCGCGGGGATGAACGTGAGCAGCGTCCCGGCGATCACCCCGGGAGCGGAGAGCGGCAGCGTGACGCGCAGGAACGCCTTCGTGCTCGATGCGTAGAGGTCCTTCGCGGCCTCGATCAGGCTCTTGTCGATCTGCTCCAGGCTGACGTACAGGGGCAGAGCCATGAAGGGCAGGAAGTTGTAAGTGATGCCCGCGATGACGGCGGTGGAGGTGGCGAGAAGGCGGCCGTCGTCGGAGACGAGCCCCACGAACTGGAGCGCGTGTAGGACGAAGCCGTCGTCCGCGAGGATGTTCTGCCAGGCGAGCGTGCGGATCAGGTAGGTGACGAAGAACGGCGCGATGATGAAGAGCAGGAGCAGGTTCTTCCAGCGCCCGCCGCGGAACGCGATCCAGTACGTCAGCGGGTAGGAGATGAGCAGGGCGGCGATCGTCGCGATCCCGGCGTACAGGAGCGAGCGGACGAACTGCTCCTGGTAGGTGCTGAACGCGTTCGAGTAGTTGTCCCAGGCCCAGGTGAACGTGTACCCGACCTGGACCGTCCCCTCCTGCAGGGACGTGTAACTGAGGTAGTAGAGCGGGACGACGAAGAACAGGAACAGGAACGCCAGCCCCGGCGCCAGGAGCAGGTACGGGGTCAGCCAGGAGTGGCGGTGGAGGAAGCTCATGCCGCGCTAGACGCCGATGACCGCCTGCCACTTCTCCTGGTAGTCGACGTTCTCGATCGCCTCCGGGTTGAACTCGTAGAGAGTCTCGAGCACCTCGGGGGTCGGGAAGATGAGCGGGTCCTCGGCAAACGCCGGGTCGATCTCCGTGATCGCCTCCTTCGTCCCAGCCACGGGGGTGATGTAGTTGACGTAGGCGGTCACCTGCGCCGCGATCTGCGGATCGTAGAAGAAGTTCATGAAGGTCGAGGCCGTAAAGACGTCGCCGCCCGTCGGGATCACCATCGTGTCAACGGAGGTCATCCCGCCGGCGTCCGGGACCGTGAACCGGAGGTTCGGGTTGTCGGGCTGGAGGATGATGATGTCTCCCGACCAGGCGATCGAGGCCCAGACGTCGCCCTTGGAGAGCGGGCCCGTGTAGTCGTTGCCCGTGAACTGGCGGATCTGCCCGTCGTCGACCGCCTTCTGGACCGTCGCAACGGCCTCGTCGTAGGCGGCGGGATCGATCGTGCCCGACGGATCGACGCCCATGTCGAGGAGGAAGAGGCCGACCGTGTCCTCCATCGAGTCCAGCATCGTGATCTTTCCCTTGAGCGCCGGGTCGAGCAGGTCCTGTACGGACGTCAGCTCGCCGCCGACCTTCTCCGGGTCGTAGCCGAGGCCGGTGATGTAGCTCTGCCAGGGCAGGCTGTACTCGCGGTTCGGGTCCCAGGCGGGGCTTGCGAGCGTGGCATCGAGGTTGGCGATGTTCGGGATGGCGCTCTTGTCGAGCTTCTGGAGGTAGCCGAGGCCCAGCAGCCGGGCACACAGCCACGCGGTGGGCACGATGATGTCCCTGTCGATCGACTGGCCGCGCGAGAGCGGCGCCTGGATCTCGCCGAAGAACTCCTCGTTCGAGTTGATGTCCTCGAGGTAGTTGACCTGGACCCCCGTCGCCTCGGTGAACAGGTCGAGCGTGGGGAACTCCGTCGCGTCGTCGTTCTGGTCGATGTAGTACGGCCAGTTCGAGATGGTGATCTCGTCTCCGAGCACCTGCTCGACCGTGGTGGCGCCGGTCTCCACCTGCGCGCCCTCGATGCCCCCACCGCCGCCGCAGGCAGCAAGGAGGCCGGGCAGAGAGAGGGTGACTCCGCCCACGGCGGCTCGGCGCAGGAGCTGCTCGCGGGTGATCGGATCGTTCGTCCGCTCGAACGGATGCTTCATCAGTCCTTGTCCTCCTGTGATTCCACTACGAAGGTCGCGTCGGGGCTCCAGCTGAGCGTGACCTGGTCGCCAGGCTGCACCGAGGGCGCCCCTGCCTCGGCGTTTTGGACGTAGAGCGTGATCGGGCCGGCTCGGGTGTCGACGATGTACTGCGTCGAGACGCCGATGTAGGCGCTCTCCCGCACCTCGCCGGCAAGGTGGTTCTCCTCCTGCGTCCCGAGCCGCACCTTCTCCGGGCGGATGCCGATCGAGACCTCCCCGGTGCGCCCCGCGGCGACCGGGGCCCGCACGACTGTCCCCTCGGCGAGGCGGACGGCGTCGCCGCCCTCGACGGTGCCCTGGAGGAGGTTCGAGATCCCCAGGAAGCCGGCCACGAAGGCGGTGCGCGGGGTCTCGTACAGCTCGGTCGGCGCGCCGAGCTGCTCGATCTTGCCCGCGTTCATGACCGCGATCGTGTCGGCCATGGTCATGGCCTCTTCCTGGTCGTGGGTGACGTGGACGAAGGTGATCCCGACCTCGTGCTGGATGCGCTTGAGCTCGAGCTGCATCTGCTTGCGGAGCTTGAGGTCGAGCGCGCCCAGCGGCTCGTCGAGCAGGAGCACCCGCGGGCGGTTGACGAGCGCTCGCGCGAGCGCGACACGCTGCTGCTGTCCGCCCGAGAGCTGCCGCGGCTTCCGCCGCTCGAAGCCCTTGAGGGCGACGAGCTCGAGCGCCTCGGCGACCCTCGTCTCCAGCTCGGCGCCTTTGACGCCGCGCCGCTTGAGGCCGAAGGCGACGTTGTCGCGGATCGACAGGTGCGGGAAGAGCGCGTAGCTCTGGAAGACCGTGTTGACGTCGCGCTTGTACGGCGGGAGCCCGGTGACGTCGCGGTCGCCGAGGTAGATGACTCCCGCCGTCGGCTCCTCGAAGCCGCCGATCATGCGCAGGCTCGTCGTCTTGCCGCACCCCGACGGGCCGAGGAGCGCGAAAAAGCTCCCGTGGGGGATCTCGAGCGACACGTCGTCGACCGCCGTGGCGTCGTCGAAGCGCTTCGTGATCCGCTCGAGCCGGACGTCGGCAGCGGGAGCCTCGGTCTGCGGTCCCATATCGACCTGTTCGTCAACGGCCACGTCTCGCCTCCATGTCGATGGGCACGACCACGACCGGCCGGTCGGATACGTGCAGAAGCTTGTGCGGCACCGACCCGAGGATCGCGCCGCGAATCGGGCTCTCGCTGTGCGTCCCGATCACGATCATGTGGGCGTCGCGCTGCCTCGCGACGTCGAGGATGGCCGGCACCGGCCGCTCCGCCACGAGCTCGATCTCGGTCTCGACGCCCGCAGCCTGGGCCCGCTCGAGCGCGGACCCCGCGACCCCTCGGCCGACCTCTTCGAGGGCCTTCTCGTACTCGCGGAACTCCTCGCCGACGCTCCGGACCGGCGGCTCGACTGCGAAGACGACCACGAGCCCGTCACCGTAGTGGCGGGCGAGGTCGATGGCGGTGTCCAGCGCGGAGCCCGAGCACTCGGAGCCGTCGAAGCCGAGGACGATGGTTCCCGCCATCTCAGACCTCCTTGTCCTTCTCATCGAGGCCGGCCGTCTCCGCGACGGCGACGCGCCCGGCCGCGACCTCCGGGTCGACGGCCTCGAGCGCCCTGCGGCCAAAGAACCGCTGGTGGCCGCTGAGGCGCCAGATGATCATGAAGACAGCGCCGAGGAGCAGGAACCCGAACCCGATCACGAGGGGTACGCCGACGCCGAGGATCGACTGCCCGGTGTAGGACGCGCCTGGATCCGAGAAGTCCTTCGCCGCCTGGAAGAAGAGGAAGGCGAGCAGCGCCGCCCCGATCAGCGGAGCGACGCCGATGAAGAGGAAGTTCGAGACCGACTTCATGAGCTCGCGCCGGTAGTAGACGACGCACGCGAGGCCGCTGAGGGAGTAGTAGAAGGCAATCATCAGCGCGAGCGCGGAGACGGTGTCGTAGAGGAAGTTCTCGGAGATGAAGTTCGCCGGCACGTACCAGGCGACGGCGAGCGCCGCAACGACGAACGTGGAGATGTGGGGCGTCTGGAAGCGCGGGTGGATCCGGGCGAGACCCCGGGGGAGCGCGTCCGAGCGGGCCATCGAGAACGACGTGCGCGATGCGGGGATGATGGTCGTCTGGGTGGACGCAACCGCCGAAGTAACGATGGCGAGGATGACGAGCTTGTCCCACGGCGATCCGAGCACTCCATCGGCGATCGTCCCGAGGAGCGCGTCGTCGTCGTCGAACTCCTCGAGGAGCGCCACGCCCGCGAAGGCCACGACCGCCGTGGCAACCGCCACATAGGTGACGACCAGGATGAGCGTGCTCACCACGCCCGCCAGCCCGGAGGTCGTGCGCGAGTCCTTGGTCTCCTCGGCCAGGTTGACGGCGCTCTCCCAGCCCCAGTAGATGAACACACCGAGGAGGAGGGCGGAGACGAGCACCTCGCGGCTCTCGATGTCAAACGGGTTGAACCAGGAGAGCGAGGGCTCGATCGACTCCGAGGTCGCGTCGCCCGCGTAGACCTTGGCGAGCGCGACGCCTGCAAGCAGGAGCAGAGCCCCGACCTGCGCGAGGATCATCACGTTCTGCAACCGCGCAGAGAGCTCCGTGCCGATGATGCAGACGCCGGTGAGGACGATGATGTACGCGACGGCGAGCGCCGTGATCGCAGGCTTCGAAGCCGCCGCCGAGTCCCAGCCGAACAAGAGGTACGTGTAGCGCGCACCGACGTCGGCAAGCGAGCCGACGACGAGGATCCCCGTCGTGCAGACGGCCCAGCCGCCGATCCAGCCGGGGTACGGCCCGAGTGCGCGCGTCACCCAGGAGAACGTCGTGCCCGCATCCGGGTCGGCGCGGTTCATGTAGTAGAAGGCCGCGGCGATGAAGAACATCGGCACGAACGACGCCAGCAATGCGGCAGGCGCCTGCACGCCCACGATGACAACGAGCGAGCCCAGGATGGCGGCGAGCGAATACGCAGGAGCGGTCGAGGCGAGCCCGATGACGAGGGCATCGACGAACCCGATCGCATTCGCCTTCAGCCCGGCCTGCTCGCCCTCCGCCTGAGGGCGTTCCGCAACGACAGCCAAGTCCGAGGCCGCCGGCTAGTCGATCTTCGCCATCACGTGCTTGACCTGCGTGTATTCCTCGACCGAGTACATCGAGAGGTCCTTGCCGTAGCCGGACTGCTTGTAGCCGCCGTGCGGCATCTCGGAGACGAGCGGGATGTGATCGTTGATCCAGACGGTCCCGTACTGGAGCTTCCGCGCCGCGTTCAGGGCCCGGCCGACGTCTCGCGTCCAGACGGAGGACGCAAGCCCGTAGTTGACGTCGTTCGCCCAGGCGATCGCCTGGTCGTCGTCGGCGAAGCGCTGAACCGTCACCACCGGGCCGAACACCTCGCGCTGGACGATCTCGTCGCCCTGGTCGACGTCCACGACCACGGTCGGCTGCACGAAGAAGCCGCGGTCGCCGTTCGTGTCGCCGCCGACGAGGACCTTGGCCTTGCCGCTCGAGGCGCGCTCGAGGAAGCCGAGCACCCGCTCCTGCTGCGACTTGGAGATCACCGGGCCCATCTCGATGTCCTCGCCCTCGGCCGGGTCGCCGACCTTGAGCGACTCGATCCGTGGAACGAGCTCGTCGAGGAGCTTGTCGTAGACCTTCGGGCCGGCGACGACGCGCGAGGCCGCGGTGCAGTCCTGACCGGAGTTCCAGTAGCCGGCGATTCGGATCCCGTCGGCGACGGCCGCGGGGTCGGCGTCGTCGAAGACGATGACCGGTGCCTTGCCGCCGAGCTCGAGGTGGACGCGCTTCAGGGTCTCGGACGCGGTCTTGGCGATCTCCTTGCCGGTGGCGACGTCGCCCGTGAGCGAGACCATGCGCACGTCCGGATGGCGGACGATGCCCGCTCCGACCGGCTCGCCGTCGCCCGTGATCACGTTGAGGACTCCGGGCGGGAAGATCTCGGAGATGTACTCGGCCAGCATGAGGGTCGAGAGCGGCGTCTGCTCGGACGGCTTGAGGACGATCACGTTGCCGGCGGCGAGCGCGGGACCGATCTTCCAGACGCCCATCATCAGCGGGTAGTTCCAGGGCGCGATCTGGCCGACGACCCCGACGGGCTCGCGGCGGATCATCGACGTGTAGCCGCGCATGTACTCACCCGTGGCCTTGCCCTCGAGATTGCGGGCTGCGCCCGCGAAGTAGCGCAGGTTGTCCGCCGCAACGGGAACCTCGTCCACCACGATTCCCATCGGCTTGCCGACGTTCGCCGACTCCACCCGGCAGAGCTCGTCGGCGTGCGCCTCGAGCGCGTCCGCGAGCTGCAGGAGCATGCCGGAGCGCTCGCCGGGGGTCGTCTCGAGCCATTCTGGGAGGGCGTTCTTCGCCGCTTCCACGGCGCGGTCGACGTCGGCCTGGGTCCCGTTCGGGACCTCGGCGATCGTCTCGCCGGTGGCGGGGTTCAGGATCTCCGCCGTCCCGCCTTCGACGGCGTCGACCCACTCACCGCCCACAAAGTTCTTCTGTTGGGACACGGCAACGCTCATCTGGATCCGACCTCCGTTTTTCGACGCTTGGGCCAGCGTAGCCCGCTGTCGGTTCCGCAACAAGCCCGTACCGCAGGCCTCACCACTCGGACGCGATTGGACAGGCTGTCGAAAACTCAGTCCGGGAGAGCACCGCGGCGGGTCATCGCATCCACCATGAGGTCGGTCGGGAGCTCGTGGACGACCGTCCCGTTGTGGCCCGTCATCGTCTCGGCGGCGCAGAGGGCGTTCAGAATCGCCTCCTCGGTGGCCTCGACCACGGCGTCGAAGAGCGGCGTGACGTGCGCCGACGAAACCATCTGGAGCGGCATGGTCAGGGGGCCCTCGGCCGCGAAGTCGCCGGCGGGGAGGCCGCGGTTGCCGGTGGCGAAGCAGAGGAAGAGGTCGCCGCTCGAGTTCTCCCCGACGCCGCCCGCACGGGCGATTCCGAGCCCGGCGCGCTGAGCGAGCCGCTCGCACTGACCTGGAAGGAGGGGCGCGTTCGTGGCGACGAGGACGATTATCGACCCGCCCGGCTGCGCGCCCGGGACGCCGGGGAGAGGAACGACGTCCGCAGGGATGTCGAGGCCGACCGGCACGCCGTCGACGCGGAGGCGCTCCCGCCTGCCGTAGTTCGCCTGCACGAGCACGCCGACGACGTAGCCCCCGACGGCTTCCACGACCCGCGACGAGGTCCCGATCCCGCCCTTGAACTCATGGCAGATCATCCCGGTGCCGCCTCCGACATTCCCCTCGGCAACCGGCCCGGGCGCCGCGCTCTCGAGCGCCGCGCGCGCGTGCTCCGGCTGGACATGCATGCCGTTGATGTCGTTGAGCGGGCCGTCCCAGGTCTCGCCGACGACGGGGAGGCTCCAGAAGTCCCCGCCGTCGCCGCGCCGTTCGACCTCGGCGGCGATGAGCGCGTCGTGGACGACGCCGACCGAGTGCGTGTTCGTGATCCCGATCGGCGAGGTGAGCATGCCCGACTCGCGGATCCATTCCAACCCGGTGAGCTCGCCGTTCCCGTTCAGCCGGTGCGGCCCCGCGAAGACCGGCTCTTCCCACGGGTTGCCCTCGTGCGGGAAGACGGCCGTGACGCCAGTGCGAACCGAGTCGCCCTCGACGATCGTGGTGTGGCCGACCCTGACGCCGGGAACGTCCGTGATGGCATTCTGCTCGCCCGTCGGCAGCGTCCCGATCCGGATCCCGAGCTCTCGTGCGCGCTTCCGGGCCACGGCAGCAGCTTAGAGTGCCTAACAGGATGATGGCCCGGCATGGCTGCTCATTGTGTTGGGCGCTCCTAAACTCCTCGGCGTGGAGGTGCTGAGAGCCCCGGATTCGGTCTCCATCGTCGCCCTGGACGGCGGCCTGCTCGTGGTCGTGCGGCAGACGCGGGCCGGCCCCGGAGAGCGCACGCTCGAGCTTCCGGCCGGGTCGATCGAGGAGGGAGAGTCTCCGGAGGACTGCGCCGCGCGCGAGCTCGTCGAGGAATGCGGCCTCACGGCCGGTTCCTGGCGGAAGCTCGGCTCGTTCTGGGCGGCGCCCGACTACTCGACGGAGTACGTGCACGCCTTCGAGGCGACCGAGCTCGCCGACGTCGGCATCGGCGAGCGCGAGGAGGGCGACGACCTCGTCATGGAGCGGCTGTCCCTCAGGGGCGTGATCGGGGAGCTGTCGGACGCGAACTCCCTGGCCACGCTCGCCCTCTGGCTGCAGGGCTGAGCGGCTTCCCCGCCGCCGGCGCGCGCGTTACGATCCGCGCCAGCTGAAGCAGGGAGCATGGCCGAGCCCATCACGGACGTTCAGGGTCGCATCTTCATCAGCTACCGCCGGGAGGACGCCGCCTACCCGGCCGGCTGGCTGTTCGACCGGCTCGCCGAGCGCTTCGGCGAGGAGCAGATCTTCAAGGACGTCGACTCGATCGACCTGGGGGACGACTTCGTCGAGGACATCGGAAAAGCGGTCGCCGAGACCGACGTGCTGCTCGCGCTGATCGGCGACAAGTGGCTGACGGTCGCCGACGAGCGCGGGGGCCGCCGGCTCGACGACCCCGAGGACTTCGTCCGGATCGAGATCGAGGCCGCCCTGACAAAGAAGGTGCGCATCATTCCCATCCTCGTGGAAGGGGCGACCATGCCCCGGGAGGACCAGCTGCCGGCCAGCCTTTCGCCGCTCGCACGCCGTCAGGCCCTGGAGCTCAGCCCGGCGCGTTTCGCCGCCGATACGGGCCGGCTCCTCCGCGCCCTCGAGAGAGCACTGGCTGAGGCTCGCGCGGCGGAGGAGGTTGCGCCCTCGGCCGGTGCGCCCGCGGGGCCGGAGCCTCCGAAGGCAGCCGAGACGCCTCCCACCGCCTCGGTGACTGTCCGCGGCCGCCGGACGCGACCGCTTGTGGTGACGCTCGCCCTCGCCGGCGCGGGCTTGGGGATCATCTCGTACCTGCTGGACAGGTCCGAGAACGACGCACATGAGTTCTTCAAGCCTGAGACGCTCGGAGTTCCACTCCTCGTCGCGGCCCTCGCCATCCTCCTCCAGGCAGGCCGAATCCGCGAACGGCTCGCATACGGCCTCCTGCTCGGCTTCGGGCTCCTGACGGTCGGGGGGGCGATCGGAATCTGGATGCTCTCGTCCGAGATCGAGGGCGGGCAGAACGATGCGCGGCCGGTCTTTCAAGGAGCTGGCGCTCTCGTTCTGGTTGCGGGACTGATCGGCGCCGCCGGGGTCATCCGCTCCCCCCACGCGTGGAGCGCTCCCTTCCGCTGGGGGCCGGCGAGCCTGCTGGTCGTGGTGGGAGCGATGGTCGCCGTCGCTGTGTTGTTCGTCCCCTTCGGCACATCCGACAGCGGAAACTCAACGAAGGTCCTCGACCTGGGGGAGTACGACTTCACCGGCATTGCCCTCGAGCCGATCATCGCCATCGCAATAGCGTGCGCTGCAGCCTATGCCCTCGGCAAGGGAGGCGCCGTCAGGTTGCTCGCCGCCGGCTCGGCGCTGGCCCTAGCCGCCCAGACCACGCTTTTCTACAACAGCCTGTTGGTAGTCGTACTGGACGACTACAGGGGGAATTGGTTATCAGAGGCCGCGGCCCCTGCGGGATTCCTCGTGGGCTTCGGCGCTGCCGCGCTCTTCGCGGCCGCAGGTCTGTTGGGACGGCGCTCGCCCTAGAAGCCGAGCAAGGCGACGCCGACGGCGACCAGGACGGCGCCGGCTAGGCGGGAGCGCGGGACGGGCTCACCCAGGAAGAGGCCGGCGCCGATCGTGGCGATGACGACGCTCGTCTCCCGGACCGCCGCCACCGGCGCGGCCTCGGCCCTGGCGAGGGCCGCGAGGACGAGGCCGTACGCGACCCACATGCCGAGGCCCGCGACCACGCTCGCCGGGGCCAGCTCCGCCTTCAGCGCCGCGCCGCCCTTGACCCACGCAACGCCGAGCGCGTAGCCGACCGCCGGGACGATCAGCGTCAGCTCCAGATACGTGACCGCGTTCGCGTAGCGGATCCCCTCGTCGTCCACGAGCGTGTACGCGGCGATCGAGCAGGCGATCGCGAGGCCGAAGAGCACGCCGGTCGAGCCGGCGGGCCGGCGCAGGCCACGCACGAGCAGAACGCCGAGCCCGACAAGGCAGACGCCGAGCGCCTGCACGACGGTCGTCGACGCGCCGAGGGCGAGCACGCCCACGACGAGCACGAGCACAGGCGCCACGCCACGCGCCAGCGGATAGACGACCGAGAGCTCGGCGCGCCGATAGGCGGCGCCGAGAAGAGCGAAGTACGCGAGCTCGAGGGCGGAGCTCGCGGCGATATACGGCCACGCCTCGGCCTCGAGCTCCCACGTGAAGGCGAGCAGCGGGCTGAAGACGACGACTGCGGTGACGAGCGCGACCGCCCCGGCGGCCTCGGGATCGCGGGCCCGCGCGAGCAACAGGTTCCAGAGCGCGTGGACGAAGGCAGCGGCGAGCGCGAGCAGGAAGGCGGAGAGGGGCACCGACTACGAGCCCGCGCGGTCCCGCTCCCAGAGCACCGGGAAGAGCGGGTGGTCCATCGGCGCTCCCGCGGGCAGCTCGTCGACCAGGCCGGGGAACTCCGGCGACGTCCTCCACGGGCGTGGGGCGTGCCTCGCGTCGTCCCCCAGAAACCGCACCGAGAAGGCACGGCGCCGACTGCCGAGGGGGACGCCCCCGGCCGCGTGGAGCGTCAGCATGTGGAAGAAGACGGCGTCACCCGGCTCGAGCGCCCAGCCGAGGATGCGAAACCGCTCTGGATCGGCGTCGATGTCGGGCAGCTCCTCGAGGCTCCCCTCAGGGAACCACTTCGCCTCCTCGTCCAGGAAGGTCCTCGGCATCAGCCACGGGCCCAGGTGCGAGCCGGCCACGAACTCGAGCGTGGCCTCGCGCGCGACCGGGTCGATCGGCATCCATATGCTCGCGACCTGCGTGCCCTCGACGTTGTAGTAAGGCTGATCCTGGTGCCAGGGCGTCCGCTGTGAGGTCCCGGGCTCCTTCACGAGCAGGTGGTCGTGGAAGAGCCGCACGCTGGTCGCGCCCATCAGCTCACCGGCAACCGCAGCGGCGGGGGAACCGCGTACGAACTCCTCGTACTCGGGGATCGTCTGCCAGTTGCAGAAGTCCTCGACGAACCGCCCCGGGTCGTCGGGGCGGCTCGCCACGATCGCCCGGGGGCTCGGCTCGGCGAGGTTCCGCTCGATCCCGCGCTCGACGAGGGCGACCTCCACAGGCGAGAAGGCGCCGCGCACGCACACCGCGCCGTCGCGGCGGAAGGCCTCGGTCAGAGCAGGATCCAAGTCCAGCGGGACTCTACGCACAGTGGGGCAATCCGGCAGGCAGCCTGCTCCGTACACAAGGACACCGGGCTCGAGGGAGAGACCGCCCGACGAGATGCGGCCGCGCTGACTTGTCGAAGCGGAAAGGCTCGACTCCGGGAGCTGCGAAGGGGCGGGCCGCCCGGCGCCCGCCCCTTCGTCTATCAGCTCGTCCTCACCCGCGGCCGCACGAGCCAGGACGTCAATGCCCGTCCGGGGGCTCCCAGCCCTCCAGGACGGGCGGCTTCCAGTCGGCGCCCACCTTCTTCGAGCCTTCGACCCACGGGCCGAGCTCGGGCTGCGCGAACTTCGTGTGCTTCTCCTTCAGCTGGATGCCGTAGGAGTTGCCCGACTGGAGGTGCTTGACGAGCACCTTGCGCGCGATCTCGTCCTCGCGCCCGTCCGGGATGGCGAAGTAGATCTTGAGGAAGGAGTTCGAGTAACGGTCGAAGACCGCCGGCGTCCCCTCCTCCTCCAGGAGCTCGACGTCCTCGAGCCAGTTCACGTCCTCGCCGGGAGTCGCCGCGAGCAGGTCGACGTCCTCGATCTCGGCAATGTCCTCCTGGTACGGGAAGCGATGGCCGGAGAGGTACTCGGCGTCGATCGACTTGATCTTCTCGGGCTCTTTGTCACAGATGCTCGGCGGTGATCAGCATCAATCCTCCGCGCCCGCGTACTCGGCCGGCTGCTCGGGGAGGTAGTCGACCGGGTAGGCAATGTGCTTCTCGAGGAGCCGCTTGATCTCGGCGAGCGCCTGCTCCTCGGTGACGCCCGGAACGTAGTTCGTCCCGGCGAGCGGCACCTTCGCCATGGCGGCGGCCTCGACGGTGAGCGCGCAGAGGTCCTCGGGCTCGAGCGAGTGCACGTTCGTCTTGCCGCACGCGCGCGCGAGCATCTGCACCTCGAGGGTGAGCGTGTGCAGGAAGTTGTAGACCCGCTCGGCCGCCTCGTCGACGACGAGACGCTTGCGGAGCTCGGGATCCTGCGTCGTGATCCCGACCGGGCAGCGGCCCGTGTGACAGTGGTAGCACTGGCCGGCCGGAACGCCGATCGTGCCCTCGTAGTCGGTGACGCCGGGGATCTCCTTGTTGCAGTTGAGCGCCATCAGCGCCGCGTGACCGAGCGCAACGGCCTTCGCGCCGAGGGCGAGCGCCTTGGCGACGTCGCCGCCGTTTCGGAGCCCGCCCGCGACGACGAGGTCGATCTCGTCCGCCAGCCCCACGTCCTCGAGCGCGCGGCGCGCCTCGGGGATGGCCGCCATCAGCGGGATGCCGGTCTCCTCCGTGGCGATGTGCGGCCCCGCGCCGGTGCCGCCCTCGGCCCCGTCCAGGTAGATGATGTCCGGCCCGCACTTGGCGGCCATGCGCACGTCGTCGTACACGCGCGCGGCGCCGAGCTTGAGCTGGATCGGGATCTGGTAGTCGGTCGCCTCGCGGATCTCCTGGATCTTGAGCGAGAGGTCGTCAGGGCCGAGCCAGTCCGGGTGGCGCGCCGGCGAGCGCTGGTCGATCCCCGGCGGCAGCGAGCGCATCTCGGCCACCTGCTCGGTCACCTTCTGGCCCATCAAGTGGCCGCCGAGCCCGACCTTGCAGCCCTGCCCGATGAAGAACTCGCAGGCGTCCGCCAGCATCAGATGGTGCGGGTTGAACCCGTACCTGCTCTGGATGCACTGGTAGTACCACTTCGTCGAGAGGTCGCGCTCCGGGGGGATCATCCCGCCCTCGCCCGAGCACGTGGCCGTCCCGGCCATCGAGGCGCCCTTGGCCAGGGCCATCTTCGCCTCGAGCGAGAGGGCGCCGAAGCTCATGCCGGTGATGTAGATGGGGATGTCGAGCTCGATCGGCTTCCTCGCGAAGCGGGCGCCGAGCACGGTCTTCGTCAGGCACTTCTCGCGGTACCCCTCGATCACGAACCGGGTCAGCGTGCCCGGCATGAACATGAGCTCGTCCCAGTGCGGGATCGGCTTGAACATCGAGAAGCCGCGCATCCGGTAGCGGCCCAGCTCGGCCTTCATGTGGATGTCGTTGATGACGTCCCGCGTGAAGATCCGGCTGTGCCCGAGGACTGTGCGGTCGGTCTCGTCGCCAGCCATCACAACACCAGCTTTCGCTCGGAGGGCTCGAGGTTGTCGTAGTTGTAGAGCTTCTTGCCGCAGACGAACTTCTGGAACTCGGGCGGGTCCCCGAGGCCGTAGATCCTGAACTTGCGCTCGATCAGCTCGGTGTCGGCCTCGGTCCACTCGCCGGGCACGCAGTCGATGCCGAGCGACTTCGACCTTGCCGGCCGACGTAGATCGTCCCGTCGTACATCGAGTCGCCGAGGCCGGGGCCGACGTCCCCGCAGATCACCTGGCGGCCGCGCTGCATCATGAAGCCGGTCATCGAGCCGGCGTCGCCGAGGACGATCGACGGTGCCGCCCTTCTGGTCGATGCCGGTGCGCGCGCCGACCTGGCCCTTGACGACGACGTCGCCGCCGCGGATGGCGGCCGCCGTCAGCGAGCCGGCGTTGCCGTCCACGATGACGACGCCGGACATCATGTTCTCGCAGGCCGACCAGCCGACCCGCCCGGTGATGTGCACCTCGGGGCCGTCGATCAGCCCGCACCCGAAGTAGCCGAGGCTGCCGCCGAACGTGATCCGGCAGCGCGTGAGGATCCCGACGCCCAGCGAGTGCTTCGAGCCCGGGTTGAGGACGGTCACGTCCTCGATGCCCTCTTCGTACAGGAGCCTGCGGAGCTCGAGGTTGATCTGGCGGGTGGAGAGGTCGTGCGCGTCGAAGGTGGCCTTGCCGTCCTCGACCTCTGCGGTGCGCGGCGCCTCGGCGACGGGCTCGGCGAGCCCGCGGGCGTCGTACGTGATCCTCGACTCACCTACCGCTGCCACACCAGCACCTCGCCCTCGTACGGATCGTGGGTGTCGATCTCTCGGTCGAGGACCGCGCGGATGGCGATCTCCTCGGACGCGAGCGCGACCAGGTCGTCGGCCTCGTAGAGCACGAGCGGCTTGGCGGCCATCTCGTCCTTGCAGACGCCGAGCGCGTCCGCGGTGACGGCGATGTAGGTGAAGACGCCGTCGAGCTCCTCGAGCGAGTCGCGCATGGCGTCCTCGAGGCTCGCGCCCTCGCTCATCTTCTCGGCGATGTAGACGGCGATGATCTCGGAGTCACACTCGGACTGGAAGCGGTGGCCGCTGCGCTCGAGCCGCCGCTTCCACTGGAAGTAGTTCGTCAGCTGGCCGTTGTGGACGACGGCGACGTCGGTGAACGGGTACGCCCAGTACGGGTGGGCGCCCGAGATGTCGACGTCGGACTCGGTCGCCATGCGGACGTGGCCGATCGCGTGCGTGCCGGTGAAGCCCTCGAGGTCGTACTGCTCGGCCACCTCCTCGGCGTCGCCCAGGTCCTTGACGATCTCGAGCGAGTGCCCGAGCGAGAGCACCTCGGCGTCCGGAATGTCCTCGATCCGGTCGGCGAGCTCCTTCATGTTCCCGTTCGGGAGCGTGAAGGCGACGCGGTAGGCGTACTCGGTCGCCTCCTCGACGTCGTGGATGTCGGCGTCCATCGCCTTGAGGCGCCGGACGACCTGATCCTGATGCCGGTCGAGCCGGTCGGAGAACTCGAAGTCACGCGGGGTGTTCGCGTCGGCGAGCTTGTAGCGCATGACCAGCTGGTGGTCGTGCGGCCGGTAGAGCGCGTAACCCGTCGAGTCGGGGCCGCGGTGCTTCATCGACTGGAGCATCCGGGTCATGTCGCGCCCGATCTCGTGGGTGCCGTCCCGGTAGATGATCCCTGCAATACCGCACATTTCGAGCTCGCTCTCTACGGAAGAACGTCGAGGTACTCGGCGACGTCCCAGTCGCTGACGTGCGCGCAGTGTCGCTCCCACTCGTCGCGCTTGTAGTGCATGAACACACGGTACATATCGCCGGGCAGCGCGGAACGGACCACGTCGTCGTCCTCGAGCGCGTCGAGCGCCGCGCCGAACGTCATCGGCAGCCGCTTCACCTCTTTCCCGGCCTCCATCGCCTCGTAGATGTTCCGCTCCTCCGGCTCGCCCGGGTCGAGCTTCCGCTCGATCCCGTCCCGCATCGCCGCAATCAGCGTCGCCAGGGAGAGGTAGGGGTTCACGGCGGAGTCGACGGACCGGTACTCGAAGCGGCCGGGCGCGGAGACGCGCAGGGCAGTCGTCCGGTTCTGGTAGCCCCAGTCCGCGAAGACCGGCGCCCAGAAGCCCGTGTCCCAGAGGCGGCGGTACGAGTTGACCGTCGGGCACGTGAGCGCGGTGAGGGCGGGCTGGTGGGCCATGATGCCGCCGATCGCCCAGAGGCCGATCTTGCTCGGCTTCTGCAGGTCCTTGGTCTCGGGCATGAAGGCGTTCTCGTCGCCCTTCCAGATGGAGATGTTGTGGTGGCAGCCGTTGGCCGAGACGCCCATGAACGGCTTCGGCATGAAGCAGGGGAAGGCGTCGAGCTCCCGCCCCACCTGCTTGCAGATCTGGCGGAAGGTCGAGAGGTTGTCGGCCGTCTGCTCGGCGCGGTCGAAGCCGAAGTTGAGCTCGATCTGCCCCGGGGCGTCCTCGTGGTCGCCCTGGATCATGTCGAGCCCCATCTTCTGCCCGTACTCGATCACCTTGTGGATGATCGGCTGCAGCTCGGAGAACTGATCGATGTGGTAGCAGTAGGGCTTCGTCTTGCCCTCGACCGAGGGCTCGCCCTTCTCGTCCAGCTTGAGCCACATCATCTCGGGCTCGGTGCCGGCCCTGAGGTGGAGGCCGGTCGCCTTCTCGAACTCGGCCTGGATCCGCTTCAGGTTGCCCCGGCAGTCCGACGTGAGGAAGGCGCCCGGGTCTTCGCGCTCCTCCCGGTTGCGGAAGCACGTCACCCAGACGCGCGCCACGCGGTCGTCCCAGGGAAGCGGCATGAACGTTTCGGGCTCGGGAACGCCGACGAGCTCCGCGGCCTCCGGCCCGTAGCCGATGTAGTTGCCGTGGCGGTCGGTGAAGAGGTTTGCGGTCGCGCCGTAGACCAGCTGAAAGCCCTTCTCGGCGATCGTCTCCCAGTGCGGAGCCGGAACGCCCTTGCCCATGATCCGGCCCGTAACGGAGGGGAACTGGTAGTAGACGTACGTGATTCCGAGGTCGTCGATCTTCTTGCGGACCTCGGCGACTTTCGCCTTGCGTCCCCTCGCGCTGACAAAGGCTTCGAGATCGGTCGGCACGCGCTCCCTCCTCTTTCTGCTGGACTGCGGCGCAGGGCGCCGGATACGGGAAGGGCAATACTATTGCCCGCCGTGACGCGGCTCTAGGAGGGTCTGACGAACCGCCACCGTGCGCCGCGTCGCGTCGCGGCGACGAGCGAGATCCCGCCGCCCTTCGCTGGCTGGACGTGTCGCCTCCGCTCGACTCACCGGCCCGTCGAGAGCCGCCCGGAAGGAGCCCACTGCTACACGCGCGCCCGCGGGGGCCGGCCGCGGGCCTCCCTCCGCCTCGAGCGTATCGACGAGCTTCGCACCGGTGGGTGACGCATCGTGACGAAAGGGTGCCCACGTGTTGAGGAACACGCGGCCGGGGCGCAGGGATGACACGTCGACGATACAAGCCGCCTCTGCACCAGGAGGAACGCGAGCGCTTCGCTCGTCGAGCCAGACGACGGCCTCGGACACCCGACGACCGCACTAGACTCGCCGCGTGGACGTCCTCATCGTCGGGAGCGGCGGGCGTGAACACGCGCTTGCGTGGGGGATCGCTCGGAGCACCGATCTCGGCGAGCTTCACGCAGCCCCCGGAAACCCGGGAATGGCAGCCCTGGGAACCTGTCACCCCGTCCCTGCCGACGACCTCCAAGGGCTGCGCGCGCTCTGCCGGCGCCTCGCCGTCGACCTGGTCGTCGTCGGCCCGGAGGCGCCTCTCGTCGGCGGCCTCGCGGACGAGCTGCGCGGCGCCGGTACGGCCGTCTTCGGGCCGAGCGCGGGAGCCGCGCGCATCGAGGGCTCGAAATCCTTCGCCAAGGACGTCCTGCGCGCTGCCGGAGTTCCGACCGCGGCGGAGCTCGACCTCGACCGGCCGCGCGCGCCGTGTGTGGTCAAGGCCGACGGCCTGGCCGCGGGCAAAGGTGTCTTCGTCTGCGAGACGGAGGCTGAGCTCGCGGCCGCCTTGCCGCGCGCCCGGGCTCTGGGAGAGCGCGTCGTCTTGGAAGAGCTCCTCGAAGGGCGCGAGGTCTCGCTCTTCGCGCTCTGCGACGGCGCGACTGCGCTTCCGCTCGCCCCCGCGCAGGATTTCAAACGGCTGCTGGACGACGACCAGGGCCCGAACACAGGAGGGATGGGGAGCTACTCGCCGGTCCCCTGGCTCGAGGACGGCGAGGTGGAATCGTTGGTGGAGGCCGTTCATGGACCCGTGCTGCACGAGCTCGCCGCCCGCGGGGCTCCGTTCCAGGGCCTCCTCTATGCCGGCCTCATGCTCACGGACGACGGCCCGCGGGTGCTCGAGTTCAACTGCCGCTTCGGCGACCCCGAGACGCAGGCGATCGTGCCTCGGCTCGACGGCGACCTGCTCGAGGCGCTCGCGGCGGTCGCGGCGGGCTCGCTCGCAGGCGTCAACCTCGCGGCGGGCCCCGAGGCGGCCGTGACCGTCGTGCTTGCGGCCGCCGGGTATCCGGAGGCGCCGACGTCGGGTGTCCCGATCGACGGGATCCGCGCAGCGGAGTCGGAGGGGGCGCTGGTCTTTCACGCAGGCACTGCGCTGAGCGGCGATTCGCTCGTGACCGCCGGTGGCCGCGTACTCGACGTGACGGCGCTCGGCGAGTCGGTTGCCGATGCCCGCGAGCGCGCCTACCGGGCCGTCGAGCAGATCGAGCTGCCCGAGGTCCAGTACCGTCACGACATCGCGCTCGCCGCCGTCCACGCCAATGCCTGAAGAGAGCCCCCTCCCGCTCACCGTGATCGAGGAGTTCGAGGGCGTCGGTCCCCTCGTCGGCATCCTGATCGGCTCCGACTCCGACCGCGAGGCGATGGAGCCAGCCTGCGTCGAGCTGGACGAGCGCGGCATCTCCTGGGAGCTCAACGTTCTGTCTGCGCATCGCGACCCCCGCGGCGTGGCCGAGTACGCGTCGACCGCCGCGCTCCGGGGAACGAGAGTGCTGATCGCAGGGGCAGGCATGTCCGCGGCGCTTCCCGGAGTTGCGGCCTCGTACAGCGACCTGCCGGTGATCGGCGTGCCCCTCAGCTCGTCAAAGAGCGTCATGGGCGGCCTCGATGCAGTTCTCGCCATCGTGCAGATGCCCCCAGGCGTCCCGGTCGCGTGCGTCTCCCTGAACGGGGCGCGCAACGCTGCGATCCTGGCGTCCAAGATTCTGGCCCAGGGGGGCGGCTACCCCGGAACGCCGGGCAGGCCGACCGCAGAGCTCTAGACCGCCGCCCACAGGCTTCATCCTGGAACGGGTTCCTAGCCTCCCCGCTCACTAGACTTGCTCCTGTGATCGCCCGCTACTCCCGACCGGCCATGAAGCACGTCTGGTCGGAGGAGAGCAGGCTGGCCCGCCTGCTCGAGGTGGAGCTGGCAGCGATGGAGGCCTGGGCCGAGATCGGCGCCGTGCCTGTCGAAGCGGTCGCCGAGGCACGCGAGCGCGCCGTCGCGCCCACGCCGGAGCGCGTCGCCGAGCTCGAGGAGCGGACGCAGCACGACCTCGCGGCCTTCGTCGACGCCGTGGCCGAGGGCCTTGGCTCGGCCGGTCGCTGGTTCCACTACGGGCTGACGTCCTCGGACGTGCTCGACACCGCGACGGCGCTCCAGGTGCGCGAGGCGGGCGAACTCCTCCTCGAAGGCATCGACCGCGCCCAGGAGGCGGTCATCCGGCTTGCCGAAGAGCACCGCCACACGGCCATGGCCGGCCGCACCCACGGCGTCCACGCGGAGCCGATCACCTTCGGCGCCAAGCTCGCCGGCTGGGCGTTCGAGCTGGAGCGCGATCGCGGGCGCCTGGCCCACGCCCTCGACGGAATGCGGGTCGGCAAGCTCGCGGGCGCCGTCGGCACGTACGTCGGCGGCGACCCGGAGGTCGAGCGGCTGGCATGTGAGCGGCTCGACCTCGTGCCGGAGTCGGTGTCGACCCAGGTCGTTCCCCGCGACCGCCACGCCGAGCTCCTCTCGGCGCTCGCCGTCTGCGCCTCCTCGCTCGACCGCTTTGCGACCGAGATCCGCCATCTCGCGCGGACGGAGCTGCGTGAGGTGCAGGAGCCGTTCGGCAGCGGGCAGAAGGGCTCGTCTGCGATGCCCCACAAGCGCAACCCGGTGGTCGCCGAGCGCATCTCCGGGCTCGCGCGGGTCGTGCGCGCAGCCGCGGCAGTCGGGCTCGAGAACGTCGCTCTCTGGCATGAGCGGGATATCTCGCACTCGAGCGCCGAGCGCGTCGTCCTCCCGGACGCCTTCCTCGCGCTCGACTACATGCTCGACCGCTTCGCCTGGCTGCTGGAGGGGCTCGTCGTCCATCCGGAACGCATGCTGAGGAATCTCGAGGCCTCTCACGGCCTCGTCTTCAGCCAGCGTCTTCTCCTGGCCCTGGTCGAGGCGGGACTGTCACGGGACGAGGCCTACCGGCTCGTCCAGCGAAATGCCCTTGCTGCCTGGGACGAGGAGCGCGACTTCGCGGAGATCGTCGCCGCCGACTCTGAGATCACCACGCACCTGGATCCCGAGGTACTCGCGCGCGCGTTCGACCTCGGCGAGGCGCTCCAGCACGTCGACGTCATCTTCGACCGGCTCGGCAACCTCGCCGAGAAGACCCGAGAGCGAAAGGAGGAGACCGTCCATGCCTGAGGCCGTCCACGTCGCCAGCGGCAAGGTCCGCGAGATCTACGAGGTGGACGACGAGACTCTGCTGCTCGTCGCCAGCGACCGCATCTCGACCTTCGACGTCGTGCTCCCGACCGAGATCCCAGACAAAGGGCGCGTGCTCACAGGGCTCTCAGGCTTCTGGTTTGCGCGCACCCGCGAGATCGTGCCCAACCACCTGCTCGGGCTCCGCCCCGACGGCCGCTCGACCGAAGCGCGGCGGTTGGCCATGCTGCCGATCGAGTGCGTGGTGCGGGGCTACCTCGCCGGGTCTGGCTGGAAGGACTATCTCGGCACCGGCGAGGTGTGCGGCCACACGCTGCCGACCGGTCTGCGCGAGTCGGAGAGGCTTCCCGCTCCTATCTTCACCCCGGCGACGAAAGCCCAGGAAGGGCACGACGAGAACATCGACCGCGAGCGTGCGGCCGAGCTCGTCGGCGCCGAGCTCCTCGCCGAGGCCGAGCGCGTCTCACTCGAGCTCTACGCTCACGCGGCCGCGTACGCCCTCGAGCGAGGCATCGTCATCGCCGACACGAAGTTCGAGCTGGGCCTTGACCCAAGCGGCGTCCTGACGCTCGGCGACGAAGCGCTCACCCCGGATTCCTCCCGGTTCTGGCCCGTCGACGAGTACCAGGCAGGGCGCGGCCAGCCGTCGTTCGACAAGCAGTACGTCCGCGACTACTGCGAGTCGCTGGGCTGGGACAAGACGGCGCCGGGCCCGGAGCTGCCCGCACGAGTTGTCGACGGAACGCGTGCGCGCTACGTCGAGGCGTTCGAGCGACTGACCGGGATCGCCTTCGAGACGTACCTCGCCGACCCGGAGGCAGTGCTCCGATGAGGGCGACCGTGCTCGTTCGGCCCAAGGGCGGCATCCTCGACCCGCAGGGCGAGGCCGTCGAACGGGCGCTCCAGCAGCTGGGGTTCCCGGTCGGCGACGCACGGGTCGGCCGCGTCATCGACCTCGAGGTCGGGGCGACGAGCGCCGCCGAAGCCCGGACCCAGGTCGAGGAGATGTGCGACCGCCTGCTTGCGAACCCCCTCATCGAGAGCTACGAGATCGAGCTCGAGGAGCCCCGGGGGTGAGCGAGCGGCGTCCACGCATCGCGGTGCTCGTCTTTCCAGGCTCGAACGACGACCGCGACGCGGCGTGGGCCCTCTCGGCTCTCGGCGCGGAGCCCCAGCTCGTCTGGCACGCCGAGCCCGGGTTGCCACCGGTCGATGCCGTCGTGCTTCCCGGAGGGTTCTCGTACGGCGACTACCTCCGCGCGGGTGCGATTGCACGCTTTTCGCCGGCGATGGACGCCGTGGCCGAGTTCGCCCGCGACGGCGGGCCGGTGCTCGGGATCTGCAACGGGTTCCAGATCCTCTGCGAGGCGGGACTGCTCCCGGGGGCTCTCCGCCCGAACGCGTCGCTCTCGTTCGTCTGCCGGGACGTGCCCCTTGTCGTCGAACGGACGGACACCCCCTTCACGGCCCGCTGCGAGCCCGGCCAAACGCTGGTGATCCCGGTCAAGCACGGCGACGGGTGCTACCGAGCTCCTGCCGACCTTCCGGGCGCCCAGGTCGTTCTCCGCTACGCGTCCGCCGAGAACCCGAACGGGTCGGAGGACGACATCGCGGGCGTGGTCAACGCCGAGGGGAACGTCCTGGGCCTAATGCCTCATCCGGAGCACGCCGTCGACACGCTGCTCGGATCGGGAGACGGGGGCCTGATCCTCGCCTCGCTCGTCGACGCCGCGCGCGAGCGGTCGTACGCAGGCGTCTGACTCGCTCAACGCCGAGATATTCAGTTGTGCTGCGCGGCTAGGACGCCGAGAGGCCGAGCGCCTCAGCCAGGCGAGGTCGCGAGCCAAGCTCTGTGAGCAGGCGCTCGATATCCCGCCCCCGTAGAGTGACCGGTCCTCGGCGGGCCGAGCCGCCGGTGGAGTAGGCGAAGCGGATCAATTCACCTCCTTTCCGGTCTTCGAGCAGCTGGACGATCGTCTCGAAGCGGCGGTCGCCGGCGCGTTGCGCGACCCGCAGCTCCTCGAGCACCGTCGCGCGGCCCCACGGTGTGGCCACCGTGGTTGGCCTGGGCGCCTTCGCCCTCTTCGTCATGAGGCGACGGTAGCCAGGGAAGGCGCGCATGTGTGTGACGCTTCGTCAAGAGATCCTCACGAAAGGTCACAGAAGACCGCCTTGACGCGAGCTAACCGAGAAGCCGGTCCCTCTCGATGGTCGTAGACTCGGAGGCCCGTTCCAGGAGGCGTCGTGCCGGCACGAGGAATCCATCACGTCGATCTCGCCGTCAGCGACGTCGAGCGGTCCCTCGCCTTCTACCTCGAGCTGCTCGGCCCGCTCGGCCTCGTGGAGGACTCACGCTACGCGACCTACCGCGGCACCGAGGAAGCGGTCTACCTCAGCTACGGCGAGCAGCTCCTGGGGCTGCGCCCCGCCGACGGAGGCGAGCACCGCTACTACGAGATCGGGATCGAGCACATCGCCTCCTACGTGGACACGCGAGCCGAAGTGGACGAGGCGTACGAGCGCTGCCTCCGGATGGACGCCCGCATCCACTATCCGCCCGAGCAGGATCGGGACCTGCCGGACTACTACGAGCTCTTCGTCTTCGATCCGGACGGGATTCGGGTCGAGATCGGCTGCGTGGAGCCGGTTCTCGAGTAAGAACTCGAATCGGAATGACGCTTCGTCGGCCGCGGCGTCCTGGGTGAGTGCGATGCAAGGACGCAGGGCGCCCGAATAGCAGCGCTCTTCGGGCAACCGAGGACGCCGCAGCGTACCGCCCAGGGCGTCGCGACGGCACAAGGCTTCATTCTGGTTCGAGTTCTAAAGTCGCCGCGCTGCTCGATCAGTTCGACCCGATAGCCGTCTAACAGGCCTTCATCGTCGAGATCTCATGGGGGCGGATCAGCGCGGGGACACGGCTCACTTGGGCCTAGGACGGTCGAGTGGGCTCCCGTACTCCGAGCGGCATAGGCTCAGTCTGTGGTGCGTAAGACGAGCCCCCGCATGATCCTGGCTGACCGGTCCGTCGCGACCATCGTCGGACTTGCGTTCCTGATCCTTTTCGGGGCGGGCCTCGTGCTTCCCGTCCTTCCTCTGTACGCGCGCTCCTTCGGCGTCGGCTACGCACAAGCCGGTCTCCTGGTCGCAAGCTATTCCTTTGCGCGCCTTGTCTGCGACTTGGCGGCCGGAATCGTCGTCGACCGGTGGGGAGAGCGCGCCTCGGGTGCCGCGGGGCTTGCCCTCACGACGGCAGGCGCGCTTTGCACCGGCCTTGCGCCGAACTTCTTCCTTGCTCTCGCCTCTTGGGCGTCCGCGGGCGCAGGGTCGGCAGTCGTTTTCGCAGCCATGTACAGCTACCTTCTGAAGGTCGTCCCGAAGGAGCGGATGGGGCGCACTTTGAGTCTCTTCTACGGTGCCTTCAACGGCGGCGTCATCGCCGGAGCACTGCTTGGAGGCATCGTTGCAGGGCGGTTCGGCCTCGCGAGTCCCCTTTTCTTCATGGCGGGAGCCACGTTCATTGCCACACTTCTCTACGTTCGCCTTCTTCCCGCGGAACGGCCTCGATTTCCAGAGCCACCGCCCGCCCACACCGACGACGCACCGAGGCGTTCGCCTCCTCGGCCGCGCAGGCTCGAGACTCGCCCGTGTCGCACGCACGCCCGGTTTTGGCATGGTCATCGTCACGAACCTGGCTTACCTCTGGATGGTCGCAGCCATCTTCGACACGCTGCTGCCCCTCTTCGCCCGCGACGCCCTGCAGATGTCGACTCTTGGCATCGGAATCGTGTTCTCCGTTGCGCTTGCGGCCGAGTTTCTCGTCCTCTATCCGGCGGGAAGCCTCTCCGACCGCCGCGGGAGAAGATTTGTTCTCCTGCCCGCTCTCGCTGCGCTGGCCGTCACGACTGTGGCTGTCGGGTGGACCGAAACACCAATCGGGCTCGCAATCGCCGTCGCCCTGCTCGGCATCGCCTCGGGCTTCGCCGGCGTTCCTCCGGCGGCCATGCTGGCCGACGTCATTCCGGAGCACCAGACCGGCACGAGCGTCGGCATCTTTCGCTTCAGCGGCGACCTCGGATTCACACTCGGGCCCCTGGTCGCCGGCTTCACCGCGGGCACGCTTGGCTTCCAGGCGGCGTTCGCGATTGCTGCCCTCCCGACGATCGCTGCGTTCGTCCTCGTCGCACGCGGACAGGAGACGCTCGCGCGACCGAGAGCATCCGGCGTCACGAGGTGAGTCTGCTCCCTGGTTGTCGTTGAGAGCCGAATCCGGCGATTGGACGCGAACGCCTCGGCCGCGCAAATATCATCGAAGCGTGATCACGGAGGCGACTCTCGAGGACACCGGCGCGGGGCTCGTCCCCACGTCCGCGGGCTGGTTCGTGCTGAACGCGCGCGACGCGCGCTGGCTCGAAAAGCCGGGCCAGGGCCACAGCCTGCCACTCACCGGCGACGACGAGTACGAGGCCGAGACGTTCTTCCCGATGCTCGGGATGTCGATCCGGGTCATGGGCCCCGGCGAGCCGAGCACGACATATCACTGGGAGACCGAGCAGGAGGACTTCCTCGTGCTCGCGGGCGAGGCGCTGCTCATCGTCGAGGGGCAGGAGCGGCGATTGAAACAGTGGGACTTCGTCCATTGCCCGCCCGAGACGCGACACGCATTCGTCGGCGCCGGGGAGGCGCCATGCGTGCTCTTGGGCGCGGGCTCGCGACAGTTCCAGAAGGACGGCCCGTGGGGCCTCTACTGCGCCAACGAGATCGCCGAGCGTCACAACGCGAGCCCTCCCGAGGACACGCAGGACGGCGAGGTTGCGTACGCGCGGTTCGACCCGCCGCGGCCGACTCGCTACCCCGAGGGCCTCTTGCCCGACTAGCGGCCGCTCCGCTCGATCAGCTCCACCCGATAGCCATCCGGGAAGCGCCTGCGCGCAAACTCA
>CAVZJM010000011.1:0-168653 GCA_963775625.1 uncultured Actinomycetes bacterium
GGTATTCGCACAGTGACGCAAACGAGCTCTCGCATCTCCCTCCTGAGCGCCCTCGCGGCGCTCCTAGTCCTGCCCGCGCTCGTCGCCGCCGGCTGCGGCGGCGGCGACGACGCGTCGGGTGCCTCCGGCGGGGACGGCGGCACCCTCTCCCTCGTCGCCTACTCGACTCCGCGCGAGGCGTATGAGGAGATTATCCCGGCCTTCCAGGAGACGCCAGAAGGTCAGGGCTTCGACTTCGAGCAGTCCTACGCATCCTCCGGTGAGCAGAGGCGCGCCGTCGAGGAGGGCCTGCCGGCCGACGTCGTCGCCTTCTCGCTCGAGCCCGACGTTACCGCCCTCGTCGACGCCGGCCTCGTCGACGCGGACTGGAACCAGAACGAGTACGCGGGCATGGTCACGAACTCCGTGGTCGTCTTCGCGGTCAGGCCCGGGAACCCGAAGGGCATCCAGACCTGGGACGACCTCCTCGGCGAGGGCGTCGAGGTGATCACGCCCAACCCGTTCACGTCCGGCGGCGCTCAGTGGAACATCATGGCCGCCTACGGCGCCCAGCTCGAGCAGGGGAAGTCGGAAGAAGAGGCGATCGCCTACCTGCACGACCTCTTCATCAACCACGTCCCCGTCCAGGACAAGAGCGCGCGCGAGGCCCTGCAGACGTTCGCCGGCGGCAAGGGCGACGTCATGCTCGCCTACGAGAACGAGGCGATCTTCGCCCAGCAGGCCGGCCAGGAGCTCGAGTACGTCGTGCCCGCCGAGACGATCCTGATCGAGAACCCGGTTGCGCTCGTGAACACGAGCGAGAACCCGGAGGCGGCGCAGGCGTTCATCGACTACCTGTACACGCCCGAGGCGCAGGCCGTGTTCGCTTCCAAGGGCTACCGCCCCGTTGTCGACGGCGTGGAGACGGAATTCGACTCCTCCGGCCCGGCCGGTCTGTTCACGATCGCCGACCTCGGCGGCTGGCCGGACCTCCGTACGCGCTTCTTCGATCGCGAGGAGAGCATTTTCCTCGACATCGAGAACGAGCTGGGAGTCCCCACTGACGACTAGTCCCCAAGCAGTCGAGCTGCCGGCGCGCACTGGAGGGTCCAGGCGCGCCGGCGGCCTCGTTCTGGGGCTCTCGACTGCATACCTCACCCTTATCGTCCTCATCCCGATCGCGGCGGTCGTCGTAGCGTCGCTCGAGGGAGGGCTTTCGGCCTTCTGGGACGAGGTGACCGCCCCGGCCGCCGTCGCTGCTCTCAAGCTCACGTTCGTCGCCTCCTTGCTCGTCGTGCTCGTGAACGCGGTGACGGGAACCCTGATCGCCTGGGTCCTCGTCCGCGACGAGTTCCGCGGCAAGAGCGTCGTCAACGCGATGATCGACCTCCCCTTCGCCCTGCCGACGATCGTCGCCGGGCTGACTCTCCTCGCCGTCTACGGCCCGCAGAGCCCGCTGGGCGTGAACGTTGCCTACTCTCGCGCCGCAATCGTCGTCGCACTGCTCTTCGTCACGCTCCCCTTCGTCGTCCGCGCCGTGCAGCCCGTGCTCCTCGAGCTCGACCGCGAGATGGAGGAGGCGGCCGCGTCGCTCGGCGCGCGGCCGTTCACGACCTTCCGGCGCATCGTCCTCCCCAACCTGCTCCCGGCGATGCTCTCCGGAGCCGCGCTCTCGTTCGGAAAGGCGGTCGGCGAGTTCGGCTCGATCGTGCTCATCTCGGGGAACATCCCCTTCGACACCGAGGTCGCCTCGGTGAACATCTTCAAGTCGATCGAGAGCGACGACCCCGCCGCGGCGGCCGCCGTCTCCGTGGTGCTCCTCGTCCTCTCGTTCGCCGTCCTTGCCGTCGCCGACCTCCTCGAGCGGCGCAGCCGGAGGCACGATGCGTAGCGGCGCCGCCTCGCGCTACACGCTGCGGACGGTCGCGCTCGGCTACTTGGCGCTGATCCTGGCCCTGCCGTTCTCGATGATCGTCTACTACACGTTCCGCGACGGCCTCACGCCGGTGTGGGAGGCGCTGACCGATCCGGCCTTCGTCTCGGCCTTCAAGCTGACCATGATCGCAGTCGGGATCGCCGTCCCCGTGAACACGATCTTCGGCGTCGCGTGCGCCATGGCGCTCGTCCGCCACCCGCCCAGGCACGGGACGTGGCTGCTCAACTCGCTGATCGGCCTGCCGCTCGCGCTCTCGCCCGTCGTCGTCGGCCTGGCGCTGATCCTCGTCTACGGCCAGGACGGCTGGTTCGGCGGCTGGCTCACGGAGAACGGGATCGAGATCATCTTCTCCACGCCCGGGATCGTGCTCGCAACGATCTTCGTGACGCTGCCGTTCGTCGTCCGCGAAGTGATCCCGGTGCTTCGCGAGGTCGGGACCGACCAGGACGAGGCCGCATGGACGCTCGGCGCGTCGCGCTTCCAGACCTTCCGGCGCGTCACGCTCCCGGCCATCCGCTGGGGCGTCGCCTACGGCGTCGTCCTCACGACCGCGCGCGCCCTCGGCGAGTACGGAGCCGTCGCCGTCGTCTCGGGGCGGATCGCCGGCAAGACCGAGACCTTGACTCTCCACGTCGACGAGGAGTACCTGCGCTTCAACGAGGTGGCCGCGTACACGACCTCGCTCGTGCTTGCGCTGCTCGCCGTGCTCACGCTGATCGCCATGAACGTCTTCAAGCCCAGAGAACACAAGGAGGTCGCGGATGTCGATCGCCGTCCGCCAGGTCACGAAGCGGTTTGACAACGGCTTCGTCGCCGTCGACAACGTCTCGCTCGCCATCGCCGGCGGGTCGCTGACCGCCCTGCTCGGCCCGAGCGGGAGCGGCAAGTCCACCCTGCTCCGGATCATCGCCGGGCTCGAGCAGCCCGACTCGGGCGAGGTCTCGATCCTCGGGGAGAACGTGACCGGCGTCCCGCCGCAGAAGCGGGAGGTCGGCTTCGTGTTCCAGCACTACGCGGCCTTCAAGCACATGACCGTGCGGGACAACGTCGGCTTCGGCCTCAGGATCCGCAAGCGGCCGAAGGCCGAGATTCGCAGCCGCGTGGACGAGCTGCTCGGGCTCGTCCAGCTCGACAGCTTCGCCGACCGCTACCCGGGCCAGCTCTCCGGAGGCCAGCGCCAGCGGATGGCCCTCGCCCGAGCCCTTGCCGTCGAGCCCAAGGTCCTCCTCCTCGACGAGCCGTTCGGCGCTCTCGACGCGCGCGTCCGCAAGGAGCTCCGAGCCTGGCTCCGGCGCCTGCACGACGAGGTGCACGTCACGACGGTCCTCGTCACCCACGACCAGGAAGAGGCGATGGACGTCGCCGACCGCGTCACGGTGATGAACGAGGGCCGGATCGAGCAGAGCGGCAAGCCGCGGGACCTCTACGAGCACCCTGCGAACGAGTTCGTGATGAGCTTCGTCGGGCCGGTCAACCGCCTCGGCGAGGAATGGATCCGGCCCCACGACCTGGAGCTCCGCCTGGAGCCGAACGGAACGACGAGCGAGGCGATGATCCAGCGGATCGTCCACCTCGGCTTCGAGGTGCGCGTCGAGCTCGTCCTCCACGACGGCCGCCACGTCTCCGCGCAGGTGACCCGGAACGAAGTCGAGGAGCTCGAGCTCCTCGAAGGCCAGATCCTCTACGTGCGTCCGAGCCGAACCACCGTGTTCAGTGAGACTCCCAGGCCCCGGGCGCTGACGTGATCTCGGCGATCGCCGCGGGGAGCTCTCCCGACGCGACGTCGGCGAGCGTCAGCTCCTCGAGGACGGCGCGCAGGTTCGCGCGCATTGCGATCCAGACGTCCTGGAGGCGGGCGGCCGGCCCCACGTAGGCAACGGTCTCGGGCCTCGAGCCGCGCACGTTGGCGAGCGGCCCCTCGACGGCGCGGATGACGTCGGCGAGCTTGATCTCCTCGGGCGGCCGTGCGAGCCAGTAGCCGCCGTCCGCCCCGCGCTGGCTCTGGACGAGCCCGTGGTGGCGCAGCTCGAGGAGGATGTTCTCCAGGAACTTGAGCGGGATGTCCTGCGCCTGGGAGATCCGCTCCCCCTTCGTCGGCCCTTCGCCGGCGGCTGCGAGCTCGAGCGCCGCACGCAGGGCGTAGTCGACCTTGGCGGAGACCCGCATGCTCGTATCTTGACGCCCGTGGTCGGCGGCGGGACGATCGGGCGGCCGTCGACGAGGGGAGGAAGACATGCCTGAGCTGAGAGCGGAGGTCGAGAACGGCCCCTGGCCGCAAGACCCCGAGGAGGTCTGCGATCTGGTGATGAAGGGCGGCGTGGCGAGCGGCGTCGTCTACCCGGGCGCGATCCTCGCGCTCGCGAAGCGCTACCGCTTCCGGAACGTCGGCGGCACGTCCGCGGGCGCGATCGCGGCCACGGTCACCGCCGCGGCCGAGCTCGGCCGGCGCGAAGGGAAGAGGGGCGGGTTCGAGCGGCTGCGCGAGGTGGCCGACGCAATCGGCGAGCCGGGCCTCGTGCTCAGCCTCTTCCAGCCGCGGCCCGCCAATCGCAGCTTCTTCGAGCTCGCGGTGCGGATGATGGACGCCCGCGCGCATGGCGCCGGCGCGAGGCGCCGCGTCGTCGTCGACTCCCTCCGCGCGCTCTGGCTCCCGATCGCGGTCCTCGCCCTCGCCTGGACGGCGGCCGTCTCGATCGCGGGGTACGCGCTCTTTCTCTGGCTCGGCTGGTGGTCGGCGTTCGCCTGGCCGGCTCTCGCCATTTCCGCGGCGGTCGGCATCGGCTTCCTCGCCGCCTGCGCGGTGATCCTCTTCGTGGCCCGCCCGGGCACGGCGCTCGCCGCAACACTCGGCGACCGCGAAGCCGGCTTCGGCCTTTGCCCAGGCATCTCCCAGCCGGGCTTCGACAAGCCGGCTCTCTCCGACTGGCTCCACGAGCACATCCAATCCTGCGCCGGCCGCACGGTCGAGGACGACCCCCTGACCTTCGCCGACCTGAAGGACGCCGAGGACGACGCGCGCTCGGTCGCGCTCCAGCTCATGACGACCGACGTCAGCTCGGGCCGGCCCGTGCGGCTACCTCTCCCCGACGACAACCCGTTTTGGTTCGACGCAGCCGAGATCGGGCGTCTCGTCCCCGCCGCGGTCGCCGACTGGATGCGCGAGCAGGCGGGCGAGCCCGAGCGGATCGGCGGCCGCGAGCTCCACAAGGTTCCCGGAGCGGCGATGCCGGTGCTCCTCGCCACGCGCATGAGCCTCGCCGTCCCGGGGCTTCTCTCCTCGGTGCCGTTCTACGAGCCGCGCAAGGACGTCCGCTGCGGCTACGCCGAGCACTGGTTCAGCGACGGGGCGATCACAAGCAACTTCCCCGTCCACTTCTTCGACGCTCTCCTCCCCGGCCACGCCACGTTCGGCCTCGACCTGATGGGCGCGCCCGACCCCGAGCTGGCGGCGGTCGTCGACGACGAGAGCGCCGACCCGACGCTTCGCCACGTGTACCTCCCCGGCCACCCGGTCGACCCCGAGCCGCTGCGCTGGGCGAGCATCCCCGGCTTCGGCGGCTTCCTCGCGCAGGTGCTCGACACGGGCCTGAACTGGCGCGACACGATGCAAATGGAGATGCCGGGGTTCCGCGAGCGCGTCTGCCACATCCGCCTGGACGCGGAGGAAGGCGGGCTCAACCTCACCATGGACGAGGACGCCGTCAGGGGCCTGATGATGCGGGGCGCCTACGCGGGTAAGTCCTTCAACGCGTTCAGCTTCCGCACCCATCGCTTCACGCGTTACCTCATGCTGATGCAGATGCTCGAGGCCGAGCTGAAGCGAGCCCGCGACCGGTTCGGCTTCGACCGCCCGGAGGGCGACGACGCCCGCTGGTTCCGCGACCAGCTCGCAGGAACGCTCGACGACAAGCGCTACCCGTGGACGAACGCGAACACCGCGGCGTGGTGCGCCGATGCCCGCGCCGCAACCCAGACCCTGCTGGACGTGACGGCCGCCTGGGGCTCGGACGAGCCGGGAAGCCTGGGCTTCGACCGTCCCGACCAGACCCCGACCCCGAGGCCGGCCCTCAGGATCGTCCCGCCGGTCTAGCTGTGACGAGCGGTAGTGCTGCGTCCGACGGATCGGCATCGGTTGAAGCCGAGCGAGCCGCGGAGTAGCGTCGTGCATTCAATGGCGACCCGCGCGCTCGACTTCCAGAAACTGCTCGACCAGTCGTCGACTAGCGCGACGGCGAGCGACTGGGCAGGTGTGCTCGCGAGCATCCCGCTCTTCGCGCGCATCGGCAATCGTCGCCTGCGGAAGATCGCGTCCCTGGCGCAGATCCAAGAGTTCTCGCCGGGCACCATCGTCGTCGAGACCGGCCAGCCCTCCAACGCCTTCTATCTGATCCTCGGGGGCCGCGCGAAGGTGCTCGGGAAGTCTCGCCGGACACTGGGGATCGGCGACTACTTCGGCGAGATGGGGTTGATCGACGGCGAGCCGCGCTCGGCGACGATCGCCGCCGAGGGCGAGCTCCAAGTGATGAAGCTCCCCCGACGCCCGTTTCTCAAGCTCCTCAACCAGGAGCCCCAGATCGCGACGGCGATGATGGCCGAGCTCGCGGCGCGAATCCGAACTCTTGAAAAGCGCTCCGCTCTCTGAGCGAGCGTCCCGCCGCGGCCGCTCAGACGAGCAACCGCGCTCCGAAGGTCGATGCGGGCGAGAGGACTCGAACCTCCAAGGGCTTGCGCCCAACGGGACCTAAACCCGTTGCGTCTGCCAGTTCCGCCACGCCCGCGGATGGGCAAACGATAACTCGCGGGGTAGAGTGCCCTAATGGGATCTCCCGCCGGCCGGGGGTCGTCCTTCCGGGAGTGGCGCGGCCTCCTCGTTCGCGGCGCCAAGGAGGCGAAAGCCGACTCGGTGACCGACATCGCCGCGGCCCTCTCCTACTACGCCTTCCTGGCGATCCCGGCAGTCCTCCTCGTGGCCGTGGGCGTCTTCACCCAGGTGGCCGGGCCGGACACGATCGAGTCGATGCTGAAGCGACTCGAGGGCATCGTCCCCGAGGAGTCGATCGCGCTCATCGGCGACAGCCTGAACCGGGCGATCGAGAATCAGAGCGGCGGCATCGTCCTCATCGTCGTCGGCTTCCTGCTCGCCCTGTGGACGGCCTCGGGCGCCATGAACGCGCTCATGCGCGGGCTCAACCACGTCTACGACCGCGAGGAGACGAGGAGCTTCGCCCGGCAGCGGCTGACCGCGCTCGCCATGCTCGCGTGCCTGCTCCTCGCGTTCGGGCTGGCCTTCGGGCTCCTCGTGCTCGGGCCGAAGCTGAGCGACTGGCTCGGCGGCGCGCTCGACATGGAGGGAGCCTTCGGCTTGCTCTGGTGGACGCTCCAGTGGCCGATTCTCGTCCTCGCGCTCCTCGCCGCCTTCGCCGCCGTCCTCTACCTCGGCCCCGACGTCCAGATGCGGCGTTGGAGCTTCCTGACGCCGGGCGCGGTCGTCGCGGTCGTCGTGTGGCTCCTCGCGTCCGGCCTCTTCGCCGTCTACGTGAGCTTCTTCGGCTCCTACAACAAGGCGTGGGGATCGCTGGCCGGGGTGATCATCATGCTCACGTGGCTCTGGCTCTCGGCGCTCGCGCTCCTGCTCGGCGCCGAGGTCAACGCCGTCGCCGATCGAGACCCCGCACGACGTCGGGGCGAGCCTGCCGAGGCGAAGCTCCAGGCCCAGCCCCAGTCGTAGCGGCCGGCGAGGCTACACTCGTCCCGGGCCCCGTAGCTCAGTGGATAGAGCGGCGGACTTCGAATCCGCGTGCGGAGGTTCGACTCCTCCCGGGGCCATCGCGGCTGCTCATGCGGACGTCGCGCCTGAACACCGGCGTGCACAGATTGGTCGCCTCGGGCTTGGATCGGGCTGCCGCCTGTGCTGGAATTCGGCGGTGGTGGCCACATCCCAGCGGCGGCTTCAGGGCAGACGGGCGCTCGTCACGGGTGCGAGCCGGGGCATCGGCGAGGCAATCGCGCGTCTCTTTTCGTCTGAGGGAGCTTCGGTCGCGCTGGTGGCACGTGACGCCGATCGGCTGCAGGCGCTCGCCGGCGAGCTCGCCGGGAAGGGCGGGCACGCGCTCGCCGTCCCGGCCGACGTCGCGCGGGCCGACGCCGCGGCGAAGGCCGTGACGACCGCGCACGACGAGCTCGGAGGGCTCGATTCGCTCGTCAACGCGGCCGGCGTCGACTGCGAGTGGGTCCCGACGGGCGAGATGCCGGTCGAGAGCTGGGATACGACGATCGCCGTCAATCTCTCCGGGACGTTCTACGTCTGCCGCGCGGCCCTCGGCCTCATGGTGGCCGGCGGCGGCGGAGCGATCGTCAACGTCACCTCGGTCGCGGCGCATCGGGTGTGGCCCGAGGACGTGGCCTACGGCGCCTCGAAGGCGGGCGTCGAGATGCTGACGCGAACGATCGCGGTGGAGTACGGGGCCCATGGTGTCCGGGCGAACGCCCTCGCGCCGGGAGTGATCGACACGGGGATGACGGATGTCGTCCAGGGCGAAGAAGAGCGCGCACGGCTCGCCGCGATGCATCCACTCGGGCGGATGGGCCGCGCCGAGGAGGTAGCGGAGGCTGCGTTGTGGCTCGTCTCGGACGCCGCGTCCTTCACCACGGGAACGACGCTTGCCGTCGACGGCGGGTTTCTCGCCTAGGAGGGTTTGGCGGAATAGTCGCTCGTCGCCGGGGTGCGATGGTCGTTCCGAGGCAAGGACGCAGGGAGTGCTCGTAGCCAAGGCTACGGGCGCGACTGAGGACGCAGACCTCGGGGCGAGCAGCGCGGCCCGGCGGCACAGGCGGCTATTTCGTCAAACCCTCCTACTAGGGCTCGACCCGGTACTTGGAGACGGCCTCCTCGACGAGCTCGATGCCCAGGCCGGGCTCGGTCGGCAAGGGGATCCTGCCGTCCCGCACCTCCGGTTCGGGCCGGACGAGCTCGGCGCGCAGCGGCGACGCGTACAGCTCGGGCGAGAGAACCTCGATGAAAGGCGCGTTCTCGGTCGCCGCCTGGAAGTGACACTCCGCCGCGATCGTGATCCCCGTCTTCCAGCCGTGCGGGATGACGAGGGCCCCGTGCAGCGAGGCGAGGTCGGCGATGCGCCGGAGCTCCGTGAGACCCCCGCAGCGGTTGACGTCAGGCTGCAGGACGTCGACGCGACCGCGCTCGAGCCACTCGCGGCACTCGTGCACCGTCGCCGCGAGCTCCGCGCCGGCCACGCGCGTCTGGACGCGCTCGGCGAGCTTGGCGTGCCCGGCGAGGTCGTCGTGCTGGAGCGTCGCCTCGGCGAAGTAGATGTCGCAGTCCTCGACGCGCTCGAGCACCCGGAGCGCGGCGCGCCAGTCGTGCCAGCGATACCCGAAGTCGACGGCGAGGGTGATGTCGTCCCCGAGGAGCCGACGCCCCTCGCGGAGGCACTCGACAAGCTCGCGGTCGCTCACGAGCTCGCCGAAGAAGACCTCCATCTTCACCGCCCGGTAGCCGAGCTCGAGCGCGCGGCGGAACTGTGCCGCGATCGCCTCCATCATCTGGTCGATCGTGCGGCCCTTGACCCCGCCGGGCCAGATCGTCGCGTACGGGGTGATCGCCTCCCGCCGTGCCCCGCCGAGGAGCTGGTAGGCGGGTCGGCCGAGCTGCTTCCCGGCGAGGTCGTAGAGCGCGACGTCCACGGCGGAGAGGGCGTGGATCCCGAGCCCGCGGCGACCGTGGTAGACGGTCGCCTCGTAGAGCCTGCGCTGGAGGGCTGGGACCTCGAACGGATCGGCGCCGAGCAGAGCGTTCCTGAGGCCGCGGCTCCAGTCGAAGAGGTCGTCCATG
This sequence comes from uncultured Actinomycetes bacterium, assembly GCA_963775625.1. Lineage (GTDB taxonomy): Bacteria > Actinomycetota > Thermoleophilia > Gaiellales > Gaiellaceae > JAIBJN01. The sequence goes on from CAVZJM010000011.1 coordinate 9,765, forward strand.
AGGAGGAGCTCGCGTACGGCCCCTGCGGGGGCGTCCGTCTCGCCGATCCCCGTCCGGCCGTCCTCGTCGGCGATCCGGACGACGATCGTCTCGGTCGACCCGTCCAGATCGGCAGGGTCGACCGGGGCGGCACGCAGGGGGATCGCCTCGACCTCGACGACTCGGGAGACATGGGCGCTCACAGCGCACCATCCTCCCCGGCCGCGAGCGGGCGTGCAAACAGCGTGTATCCGCAGCGCTCGCCCGGCTCGAGCCAGCGCGCCTGCCCGTGCTCCACGGCGGCCGCGAGGCCAAGCGAATGCGGGACCGAAGCGGGCTCGACGACCAGGAGCTCGGCGTGGCGGCGCCACGGGCCTCCGTAGGTCCGGGTCTCGTGCCAGACCCAGGCGTGGCGAAGCCACTCCGCGTCCCACGTGAGCTCGATCCCGTGGCCGTGCGCGGCGTTGCGCACGACGATGCGGCCGACTGGCAGATCGGCGGCGCAGAAGAGCCGGCTTCGTCTGCGCGCCAGCGGCCAGCGATCCGCTCGCTCGCGCGAGCCGTCGAGCAGGCGTACGTCTGGCCACGGCGTCGCGTCCGGAGGGGGCACGGGAGGCCCGTTCACCTCGTCCAGCTCGAAGGCACGCGCGTCGGGCAGCTCGAGCGAGACCTCGGGGTCGAGAAGCTCGAGTCCGAGCGCGACGTGCTCCACCGCGACGACCGGCACCCGTTCGCCTCCCGCCGTCAGGTCGACGGAGACGGCGAGACCGCCGTGAACGAGCTCGAGCCGTCGCTCGGCCCGCACGCCGTGGCCTTCCCACACGAGCGTGGCCGAGCTCTCGTCGAGCTCCTCCACCGCCCACGGATCGTTCGAGGCGCGCCCGTGGAACCCGTGCACGCGCCCGTCGACCCGGCACCCGTTGCCGGCGTTCGGAAGGAGCAGCTGCCACCCGCCCCGATAGGCGGCTGTCCACGTCGCTTCGTCGAGGTCGCCGGCGACCGGCGGCGTCGAGCCGAAGGGCGGACGCCCGAGCAGCTGCCGTCCGCTCCGAAGCTCGACGAGATCCAGGATCTCGGCGCCGTGGCCGGGGTCGGCCCTGACGACGACGTCGGGCGAGCGAAGGACGATCACGACCGCGGGGGCGGCGCGGTCGAGCTGCGGACGACGACCTCGGGCTCGCCCGGGACGACGACGTCGCGGGGCTCGCCGCCGAGCAGCTGCTCGACGAGCGCGTCGACGGCAGCTGCGCCGAGCTCGGAGAGGGGCATGCGGATGGTCGTGAGGGGCGGCCGGAGGTAGTCGGCGAGCGGCATGTCGTCGTAGGTGACGAGCGAGAGATCCTCGGGAACGCGCAGGCGGAGCTGGGCAGCTTCGTGGAGCGCTCCCACGGCCTGCGCCAGCGTGCTCACGTACAGAGCGGTGAGGCCCGGATTCCCTTCCAGCAGGCTGCGGGCCGCCTGCGACCCACCCCGTTCCGAGAACTCGCCTTCGACCACCGGGGCTTCGGCAAGCCCGAGCCGCTCGGCCTGCTTCCGGAAGCCGGCGGCGCGCCGCCGTGCCGGATCGAGCGTCCGCGGGCCTCCGACGTGGCCGATGCGTTCATGTCCGAGCTGGACGAGGTGCTCGACCGCGGCGGCGCTCGCGCTCGCGTCGTCCATGACGACGCTGCGCCCGCTCCCACGTACCGCGCGGTTGGCGAAGACGTGCGGGGTCGCCAGCTGCTTGACCGACCGGAGAAGGGGATGTCCAGGACTCGCCGACGCCACGATCAGGCCGTCGATCCGCCCGGCGCGGACGAGCCGGGCGAACACGTCGTTCGTCTCCCGGGCGACGAGGTCCTCGGCGAGCAGGACGACGAAGTCCCGTTCGAGCGCCCGCCGAAACGCCCCGCGGACGATCCGCGCGTACACGGGCATCGCGAGGTTCGGGATCACGAGCCCGATCGAGCCCGTCTCCGCGCGCCGGAGGCCGCGGGCCGCCGCGTGCGGCCGATAGTCGAGCCGCCGCGCCGTTTCGAGCACGCGCTCCCGCGTGTGCGGGCGGACCGAGATGTCGGGCGAGTCGTTCAGGATGCGCGACGCCGTCGACTTCGAGACCCCGGCCGCGCGCGCGACGTCGAGCAGCCGCGCCCGCGCCGCCTGCTGTCCGTCCGTCTTCATTCCTCCTCCGTAGCCGGGCCGGCCAGGTCGGGCGCGGGCGGGTACGGGTAACAGCGCGCGCCCGCCCCGCCGTCCACCGCGAGGAAGGCGCCGGTCACGAACGAGGCGTCCGGGCCGAGCAGGAACGCAACGACGGCCGCGACCTCGTCGGCTCGCCCGATCCGCCCGAGGGGATGGAGGTCGGCGTACGAGGCCCATTCCGCCTTCGGGTCGGCCGCCTCCGCGGCGGTCCGCTCCGACATCGGCGTGTCGATCGCGCCCGGTCGCACCGCGTTGCAGCGGATCCCGGCCGACCCGTACTCGACCGCGACCTGGCGCGTGAGCGCGTCGACTCCGCCCTTCGAGGCCTCGTACGCAAAAGAGGCCGGAAACGCCGCCACCGCCTCGAGAGAGCTGACGTTCACGATCGCGCCGGCGGTTCGCGCGCGAAGGAACCGGGTCGTGGCGACGGAGCACCCGTACGCGGTGCCGAGCAGGTTGACGGCGAGCGTGCGCTCGAGGGCGGCGTCACCGACCTCGTGCGCCCGGCCCCGGATCTCGATCCCCGCGTTGTTCACCCACCCCGTCAGCGTCCCCGCCCGCTCCGCCTCGTCCGCGGCATGCTCGTGCGTCGAGCGCTCCGCGACGTCGCCGATGATCGGCGCGAAGTGATCGCCCAGCTCGGCCGCGGCTCGTGCGAGCGCGTCGGCGTCCGCGTCGACGCCGACCACGCGCCAGCCGTCCGCGAGGCAGCGGGCGGCCGTTGCGCGGCCGATGCCCATCGCGGCACCGGTGACGACGACGACGTTCACGGCGACCACCCGAAGCGCGGACGCGGAAGGGGCGCGCCGGGCGTATCGAGCTCGAGCACGGAGAGGAAGCGCTCGCCGTAGTTGGCGGCGACGAGCCGGCTCGTGCCCGGGACGAAGGCGATGTTCGTCGGCTCGTGCAGGACGTAGCGCAGCGGGTCGTGCGCGAGCAGCCGGAGCTCGCCGTCGGGCTCGAGGGCGAAGACGGCGTCGGGAGCCCAGCAGGAGATGAGCAGTCGACCGCGGGCATCGAGCGCGAGCCCGTCGGGAACCGTGCCCGGCATCTCGACGAGCACGCGCCGATCCGCGAGCGCCCCGTCGGCGCCGATGGTGAGGGCCGAGACTCCCGGCAGGCTCGACTCGACGACGGCGAGCGTGCGTCCCTCGTCGACGACGGCCAGCCCGTTGGGGAAGCGCGACGCGGTCGTGTCGACCACCCGTGTCTCGCCGTCGGGCGAGACGGCGAAGACGCAGCCGTCGTCCTGCCCCCAGGCGCCCGTGTCCGTGTAGAGGAGCGTCCCCGAGGGGAGGAAGGCCGGGTAGTTGGGCTCGGCGGCGGGGCGATCCGGCGCTCCGCGCGAAACGAGGTCGACCGCCCCGTCCGGCGTGATTCTGAACACTCCCGCCTCGGCGATGGTCGCGCAGAACGCGTTGCCGTCGCCGTCGAGGGCGAACCCGAGCGTCCGGCCCGGGAGCCGGGCGATCTCCTCGCGGCTCGCCGTCGAGCCGCCCACGGTAGACCTGGCCCTCCTCGCCGCCGGCCCAGACGACGCCGTCGTCGTCGATCGCCAGCCCCTCGGCGTGGTCGATTCCGCGCCAGACGAGCTCGATGAGCTCGACGGGCAGAAGCGGCTTCACGTGGGTGCTCATGGGGCGGCGCTCGCCTGCGGGAGCCTCGGGGCGGCCTCGATCAGCCGCCGGGTGTACTCGTCCTCGGAGTGGGACAGCAGGGTCTCGACCGGCCCTTCCTCGCGGACGATGCCCTGCTCGAGCACGAGGACGCGATCGGCGATCGCCGCGACGACTCCGAGATCGTGGGAGATGAAGAGGAGCGCGAGCCCGAGCTCGGCGCGCAGCTCCTCGAGCAGCTCGAGCACCGCCGCCTGAACGGACACGTCGAGGGCTGACGTGATCTCGTCGCAGACGAGCACGTCAGGTCTCGCCGCGAGCGCCCGCGCGATCGCGACGCGCTGCCGCTCGCCGCCGGAGAGCTCGTCCGGAAAGCGGTTGGCCAGCCGGGCGGGGAGCCGCACGCGCTCGAGCAGCTCTCCGACCTCCGCCTCCGCCTTCCGCCGCGGGCGATCCCGAAGCACGACGGCCGGGCGGGAGACCGCGTCACGCACGCGGTGCCGCGGGTTGAGCGAGTCGTAGGGGTTCTGGAAGACGATCTGAAGCCTGCGGCGGGCCTCCTTGGGGCGGTCTCTCACCTTCGGGGCCAGGGCGACGCCGTCCAGCACGATGCGCCCCGCCGAAGACGCGTGGAGGCCGGCCACCGCGCGCGCGATCGTCGTCTTCCCGCTTCCGGACTCGCCGACGAGCGCGACGCACTCGCCGTGCCCGAGCGCGAAGCTGACGTCGTGCGCGGCCACGACGCGCGCGTGGCCCCTGCCGTGCTCGGCGCTGAGTCGCTCGACGGCGAGGAGCGGCCCGGCTTCCTGCCCGCCGGCTCTCGCCCGCTGCAGCCCTTCGTCCAGGAGGGCCTGCGTCCGCCGCCACTCGAAGCAGCGGGCGCGACGTCCTCCCCCGACCTCTTCGAGCTCCGGCAGCTCGAGCTCGCAGCGCGCGACCTTCAGCGGGCAGCGAGGCGCGAACGCGCAGCCTCGAGGCCGGTCGTCGAGCCCCGGGGCGACCCCGGGGATCCCGCGCAGCTCGCGTCGACGGGCGTGATCGGGGATCGACGCGACGAGCCCGCGCGTGTACGGGTGCCTGGGCGCGCTGAGCACTGCCACGGTCGGCCCCTCTTCGACGATCCTCCCCGCGTACATGACGGCGATGCGGTCGGCGACCTGGGCGACGACCGCCAGGTCATGGGAGACGTAGACCATCGCCAGGTCCCGCTCGCGACGGAGCCGGTCGATCTCGCCGAGTATCCGCGCCTGGGTGACGACGTCGAGCCCCGTCGTCGGCTCGTCGAGCACGACGAGAGGCGGCTCGCAGACGAGCGCGACCGCGATCGTCACCCGCTGTTGCTGACCGCCCGAGAGCTGATGGGGGTAGCGCCGGGTGAACTCGGTCCGCCGCCGGCAGGTGCACGCTCTCGAGCGCCTCCTCGACCGTCGAGAGCTCGCGCGCCGCCGCGTGCTCCTCGAGCATGTCCTGGATCGACCTCCGGATGCGAAGGGCGGGATTGAGCGAGTTTCCGGCATCCTGGGGAACGTACGAGACGAGTCGGCCCCGCAGCCGGCGCGCCGCTGCCTCGCCTCGGCCGCTCATCGCCTCGCCGGCCACCGTGATCTCGCCGGACGCGATGCGGACGCCCGGGCGGCAGTAGCCGAGGAGGGCGAGGGCGGTCGTCGTCTTCCCGCTCCCCGACTCCCCGACGAGGCCGAGGACCTCTCCGGGGGAGACCGCGAGCGAGACGTCCTCCACGATCGGCTCGCCGCCGGCGAGGCCGACCGTGAGCCCCTCGACTGCGAGCGTGGACGCCGGCCCGTTCACGCGAGGACTCCCGGCTGGGAGCGTCCGAGCGTTCGTGCGACGGCGTCGCCGACGAGGTTGAGGGAGATGGTGAGGGTGGCGATGAGCCCGGCGGGGACGAGGATCACCCACGGGTTGAGCGTCAGGCCGTCGCGGTTCTCGCTGATGATGAGCGCCCAGTCGGAGTCGGGCGGCTGGAGCCCGAGCCCGAAGAAGTTGACCGACGCGACGAGGATGATCGAGTAGGTGAAGCGGAGGCCGAAGTCGGCCGCGATCGGCGAGACGATGTTCGGCAGGATCTCCCGCCGAAGCACGGCGAACGTTCGCTCGCCCCGGGCCACCGCCGCCTCGACGAATCCGCGCACCGACTGCTCGAGCGTCGCGGTGCGGACGATCCGGGCGACGAGCGGCGCCTGGACGAGAGCGACCCCGGCGACGAGTGCCGCCTTGCTCGTCCCGGCGCCCGTGATGAGGACGAGGATGAAGAGCAGCGCCGGGACGGAGATGAGCACGTCGGCGCCTCGCATGAGGACCGGGTCGACGAGCGTGCGAGAGTACCCGGCGACGAGACCGGCGAGCCCGCCGGCCGCGTAGGCGAGAAGCGTGGCGAGACCCGCCAGAGCGAGGACGCTGCGACCTCCCCAGAGCACACGCGAGAGCACGTCGCGGCCGAGGAAGTCGTAGCCGAGCGGCGCCTCGGCGCTCGGTCCCTCGAAGGGGATTCCCACCGGCTCGGTCGGGCTGTGCGGAGCGAAGAACGGCCCGAAGACGGCGATGGCGAGGACGAGGACGAGCAGGAGGAACCCGATCGCTCCCGTGCCGGTCCGAAGGAATCGCATCCGCTCGCGCATGCCTTCGGCTGTCTGCGAGAGCGCGCTCACACCGAGGTCCTGAGCTTCGGCACGAGGAGGACGACGATCAGGTCGGCGACGAGGTTGAGGCCGACGTAGACCGCGGCGATGAGGATCGCGAGCGATTGCACCTCGCGGACGTCCCTGATGTTCACCGCGTCCACGAGCTCCTTCCCGAGACCCGGGTAGGCGAACAGGAACTCCGTGACGATGATGCCGCCGATCAGGAACTGGATGTTCTGCGTGAAGACCTGCACGCTCGGCGCGAGCGCGTTTCGGATCGCGTACCGCCAGACGACGAGACGCTCGCGGAAACCGTTCAGCCGCGCCATCTGGACGTAGTTCGTCCCGAGCACCTCGATCATCCCCGCCCGGACCATGCGGACGGACGCCGCGGTCGTCACACCCAAGAGCGTCAGGACCGGCAGAACGAGCTTCGACGGCTCCGAGAGGGGGTTCGCCCCCGGCGGGATGAGCGAGACCGGCGGGAGGACGTCGAGCCAGGCGAAGAAGAGGAGGATGAGCAGCGAGCCGATCACGAACTCCGGAAGCGAGATGACCGCGAGTGAGCCCACCGAGATCGTGTGATCGGTCGGTCGGTCGGCCCGGAGCGCCGACACGACGCCGAGCACGAGCGCGAGCGGAATCATGATGAGGGCGGTGATCCCGGCGAGCACGAACGAGTTTCGGATCTTCCACTTGACGTCGTCCCAGATCGGAAGCTCCCCGCCCTGGGCGTAGCCTGCCGCGGAGTTGCCGAGATCGCCCTGGAGCAGCCCTCCCAGCCAGTCGAGGTACCGCTCGGCCGCCGGCCGGTCGAGGCCCATGAGCCCGCGGAGCTCGGCGACGTTCTCCTCGGTCGCCGTGCGGCCGAGAATGGCGTTCGCCGCGTCGCCAGGAAGGATCTCCGTCGCGGCGAAGACGAGGATGGACACGACGAAGAGCGTCAAGAGGGCGGCGGCGACTCGCCGGACCACGAACCACAGCAGGGGGTGGCCCCGCCGGCTCGGGGCCGGCGGGATCGTCTCGAGTCGAGTCTCTGCCGTTGCCTCTAGACGTCGAGCCACACGTCGCGGTAGTTCCAGCCTCCGAGGTTGAACCACGCGCTCGGCACGACGCCCTGTACGTGGTTCCCGACGGCGTCGAGGATCTCCAGGTTCGCCCAGACGATGTAGCCGCCCTCGTCGTACTGGACCTGCTGAACCTGCGTCCAGAGATCGATGGCGGTCGCTTCGTCGGTCGCTCCCTGCGCTGAGCGGACGAGCTCGTCGAAGTCGGGGTCGCGCCAGTGAGTCTCGTTCCAGATCGCGTCGGAGAGGAGCGCCTGCTCGTACCAGAGCCCGAGCGCGCTGTAGGTCCAGAACGACTGCCCGAAATCGAGCTTCGTGTAGATCTTCGACGTGTCGAAGTACGCGTTCGGGTCTTCCTTCTTCACGTTGACCGTGACCCCGGCGTCCTTCGCCATCTCGGCGAAGAGCGTGGCGGCCTCGACGAAGCCGGGAACGATCTCGGACGTGTGGAGCGTGACCTCGAGGTTCTCCTTCCCCGCCTCGGCGAGGAGCGCCTTCGCCTGCTCGATGTCCTGTTCGCGGGACGGAATGTCGGCCGCGAAGTTCCAGAGGCCCTTGCCCGGGAGGTCGTTCGCGACCGTCGCGAAGCCGAGCAGCGCGCGGTCGATCAGCCCCTGCCGGTCGGGGATGAGCCGGAACGCCTCCCGGACGAGCGGGTCGTCGAACGGCGGGGTGTCGACGGCCATGTAGAAGACCTGGATCGCGGTCGGGCTGGGAGCCCGGATCACCTGGACCTGGCCCGAGTCGAGGTGCACCTTGGCCTGCGTCGGCTCGATCTGGCTCATCATGTCGATCTGGCCGTCGAGGAGCGCGTTCAGCCGGGCGGCGTTGTCGGAGATCGAGATGTCCTCCCACTCGTCGACGTAGGGCTTGCCCTCCTCCCAGTAGTTCGGGTTCCGGCTCGCGAGGCTCCTCTCACCGGCGGTGAAGGACTCGATCATGAACGGGCCCGTGCCAACCGGCTGCGTGAAGTCGGTCGTCCCGTCCTTGATGACGACGTTGTTCTGCTGGGTGAAGGAATCCGGCAGCCGCGCGTTCGGGCCCTTGAGCGGAACCTCGAGCGTGAAGTCGTCGCTCGCCCTGAGCGCGTCGAGCTGGATGTTCGTCGAGGCGGCGTGCGCCACGTGCTTCTTGCTTCCCCAGCTTTGGATCGTGTAGATGACGTCCGCCGCCGTGAACGGCGACCCGTCGTGCCAGACGACGTCCGGGCGAAGCGTGAACTGCCAGACGGTGGAGTCGGCGTTCGGCTCCCACTCGAGAGCCAGGCCGGGAGCCAGCGTGAGGTCGGGCTCCACGCGCACGAGCAGGTCGTAGACGTTGACATAGCGCGAGGCGTCGATGAACGACGACCCCAGGGCAGGGTTGAAGTTTTCCGCCTTGCCGCTGCCGACGTGGCCGACGCGGAGACGCCCACCCTGCTTCGGCCCGGCCGCCGCATCCCCGCCCCCGGTGACGACGGCTACTTCGTCGTCGCCGCCGCAGGCCGCAAGGACGCTCGCCGCGCTGAGCCCGACGCCTGCTGCAGCGGCACCCCGCAGCAGGTCACGCCGACTCAGGGGGCGTTCGAAGACCAGGATGGGGACCCGCTTCGCCTGCTCCTCCTCGCGACGTCCGGTCGGTCGACTCCCGTCTTCGCCCATGAGCGCCTCTCCTCTCCGTTACGAAATCGGTTGCTACCGCCAGTGCTCGAGAGATTCCCGGTGAATCCAGCCTCCGCGTTGACCTCCGCTTGGCTCCATGGTACGTTCCTGCCCAGTCTAGGAAACCGGTTGCGCGAGCCAATCATTCGCCGCCGGAAAAGTCAAGAGGAGGACGGTGAACGAGTTCGACTTCCACGGACGCGTTGCGCTCGTCACCGGCGGCGCGGGCGGGATCGGCGCGGCCACGGCGGCGCGGCTCGCGGCATCCGGCGCGCTGGTCGCGGTCCTCGACCTCGACCCGGGCCCGGATCTCGACGGCGGGCTTCGCATCCAGGCCGACGTGACGCGCTCGGCCGAGCTCGAGGCGGCGGTCGCCCGCGTGGAACAGGAGCTCGGCCGGCTCGATGCCCTCGTGTGCTGCGCGGGTGTCAGCGGAGAGTCCTTGCAAACCGTCGACGTCCCCGACGCGGAATGGGAGCGCGTCTTCGCCGTCAACTCGAGCGGTGTCTTCTTCGCCAACCGTGCCGCGCTGCCGGGAATGCTCTCGCGCGGCTACGGCCGGATTGTCAACGTCGCCTCGATCGCGGGCAAGGAGGGCAACCCGATGGCGGCCGCCTATTCGGCCTCCAAGGCGGCCGTGATCGCGATGACGAAGGCGATCGGCAAGGACGTGGCCGGGTCGGGCGTTCTCGTCAACTCGGTCGCGCCTGCGGTCGTCGACACCCCAATGCTCGGCGACATGACGCAGGAGCACCTCGACTACATGGTCGCCCGGATTCCGCTCGGGCGTATCGGCAATCCCGTCGAGGTCGCGCACCTGATCGCCTTCCTGGCGAGTGAAGAGATGGCGTTCGCCACCGGTGCCTGCTTCGATCTCTCCGGCGGTCGCGCGGTCTACTGAGCGAGTATGCGCTCGAGTCCCACCCAGGCACGGCGCAAACCGCCTAGAGACACGCCCTAGACTTCGAGCGTGCCGCTTTGCACGAAGTGCGGCGAGGAGAACTCGGAGCGGGCACGCTTTTGCACTGCCTGCGGGGTGCGGCTGGCCGGCGGGACCAGCCGGGAGCGGCGGAAGCTCGCGACGATGCTCTTCTGCGACGTCATGGGCTCGACCGCGATGGGCGAGCGCTTCGACGCCGAGGCGGTTCGCGACTTCATGCTCCGCTACTTCGACGAGATGCGGGCGGCGATCGAGCGGCACGGCGGCGCGGTCGAGAAGTTCATCGGCGACGCCGTCGTCGGGGTCTTCGGCGTTCCGGTCGCGCACGAGGACGACGCCCTCCGCGCGGTGCGGGCGGCGGCGGAGATGCAAGAGCGCGCCGCGGGCCTGAACGAGGAGTTCGAGCGTGGCTACGGCCGTCGCATCGCGCTGCGGATCGGCGTCAACACCGGCGAGGTCGTCACCGGCGAGCTCAGCGCCGACAGGCCGATGGCGTCGGGGGACCCGGTCAATGTCGCCGCGCGCCTCGAGCAGTCCGCGCGGCCCGGCGAGATCCTGGTCGGGCAGCAGACCTACCTGCTCACGCGCGGCGCGGCGTCCCTCGAGCCCGTCGAGCCGCTCACGCTCAAGGGAAAGTCAGAGCAGGTCGCCGCCTACCGTCTGCGCTCGGTCGCGCCCGACGGGTCGGCGTACGCCCGGCGGCTCGACGTCGAGCTCGTCGGCAGAGAGGCGGAGCTCGCGGTGCTCGAGACCGCCTTTGCGTCGTGCCTGGAAGAGCGGCGCTGTCGCGTGGTCGAGATCGTCGGCGAGGCGGGCGTCGGCAAGTCCCGTCTCGTCGCGGAGTTCGTCCGGACGGTGGCATCAGGCTCGACGGTCCTGCGCGGGCGCTGCCTCTCCTACGGCGAGGGGATCACCTACTGGCCGCTCGCCGAGGTCGTGCGGCAGGCCGCGGGCGTCGACGCGGCCGACACGCCGGACCGAGCCCGGGCGCGGATCGCCGAGCTCGCCTCCGCCGGTCCCCACGGGGAAACGGTCGCCGGCCTGGTGGCCGTCGCGGTCGGGCTCAGCGAGGCGAGAGCCACTCCGGAAGAGATCGCCTGGGCGGCTCGGAGGCTGCTCGCGGCCCTGGCCCGCGACCAGCCTGTCATCCTCGTCCTCGACGACCTGCAGTGGGCGGAGCCGACGTTCCTCAGCCTCGTCGACTCGCTGTCCGGGATCGAGGCTCCCGTCGTGCTTCTAGCCCTCGCCCGGCCCGAGCTCCTCGAACGGCCCGAGCTTGAGGAGCGCGACGAGGCCGTGGTCATCAGGCTCGAGCCGCTGCCCGCGGATGCCTCGGCGGCGCTCGTCGAGCGGACGCTCGACGGCAGCCTCGCCGGCGACCTGCGCGACCACGTGATCGAGGCGGCCGGCGGGAATCCGCTCTTCCTCGAGGAGCTCCTCGCGATGCTGATCGACTCCGGCCTGCTGCGCCGGAGCGACGGCGGCTGGGTCGCGGCCGCCGACAAGTCGTCCTTTCCGCTGCCGCCGACACTCGAGGCGCTCCTCGAGAGCCGGCTCGACCTGCTCGACGAGGTGGAGCGGGAGGTGATGGAGCGCGCGTCGGTCGAGGGGAAGATCTTCCGCTTCGAGACGATCGAGGCCTTGTCCGCTCCGAGCGAGCTGGAAGGACTGGCGGCCACGCTCGATGCGCTCGCGGACAAGGGCCTCGTCCACCCGACCATCCTGTCCGGCGAGCCAGCCTTCCGCTTCCGCCACCTGCTCATCCGCGACGTCGTCTACCGGGGGATTCCGAAGAGGCTGCGCGCGGAGCTCCACGAGCGCTTCGGCGGGTGGCTCGAGGAGAAGGCCGGCGACCGAACGGCCGAGCTGGCCGAGGTAATCGGCTACCACTTCGAGCAGGCGTGCGGCTACCGGCGAGAGCTCCGGCCTCTCGACCACGAGGGCGAGGCCATCGCCCAGAGGGCAGCCGGGCGGCTCGAGGAAGCTGGATTCAGAGCGCTCTCCAGGGGCGACCTCTTCGCGGCGATCAACTTGCTGCAGCGGGCGGTCGCGCTCCTGAGTGACGACGATCCCGCCCGCCGGCGGCTCCTCCCGGAGCTGGGAGCGGCGCTCGCCGAGGCGGGAAGGCTCTCGGAGGCAGCCGCGATCCTCGCCGAGGCGCGCCGGCTTGCCGACGCCGCCGGCGACGAGCGGCTCGAGGCGCGGGCGCACGTCGAGGAGCTTGTCCTGCGCCTCCAGGTCGACGCGGGGAGGGCGATGGCGGAGGCCCGACGAGCAGGCGAGCGTGCCGGCCGCACCTTTGGGGAGGCAGGGGACGACGTCGGGCTCTGCCGCCTCTCCTATCTCCAGGCGCAGGTGCACTGGGTCGAAGGTCGCGCGGCCGCGGCGGAAAAGGCGTGGGAGCGCGCCGCGTCCTACGCCCGGCGGGCGGGCGACCAGCGCCTTCTCGCCGACATCCTGCGGTGGATCCCTTCCGCCGTGCTCTTCGGCCCGACGCCTGCGCCGGAAGGCATCCGGCGCTGTCAGGAGATCAGGCAGCTCCTGCGCGGCAATCTGCGGGCCCAGAGCGAGATCCTGCCGGCGCTGGGCGGGCTCTATGCGATGACCGGGCGCTTCGAGTCTGCCCGCGAGCTCCTCGCCGAGAGCGACGCGATTCTCGAGGAGCTCGGGTTTACGCTCCACTCGGCTCCGGAGTGGGCCGCCTTCGTCGCGCTGCTAGCGGGCGATCCCGCCACGGCGGAAGGACGACTGCGGGCCGGCTACGAGCGCCTCGGCGCGATGGGCGAGACGGGGCTCCTTTCAACCACTGCGGCGCTTCTGGCGAGGGCGATCCATGAGCAAGGTCGCTACGACGAGGCCTACGCGTTCACCGAGGTCAGCGCGGAGGCGGCGGCGCTCGAGGACGTCGGCACGCAGATCATGTGGAGGGCGGCCCGGGCCAGGATTCTCGCCGGCCAGGGCCGCCTGGACGAGGGGGAGAAGCTGGCCCGCGAGGCCGTCGCGCTCGCGGAGGGGACGGACCTCGCCTCAGATCGGGGGGACGCTCTCCTCGATCTGGCGGAGATTCTCCGCGCATCGGCCCGTCTCGAGGAAGCAGGAGCCGCCGTGCGGCGGGCGCTCAGCCTCTACGAGCGGAAGGTGAATCTCGTCGGGGCCGAGAAAGCCCGCTCGCTCCTGGCGGAGCTCGAGCCGGTTTGAGATGATCTGCGGCAAATCGAGGAGGTAGGCGATGGCCCACGCAAACTTCAAGGACGACGCGAAACTGCTCGGAGGGGACAGGGCGAAGGTGGGCGGGCCGCTCGTTTGGGGCCAGGACGACACGGGCGCGCTCATCTACACCATGGTCTGCCAGAGCATCGGGCACGACAACACCGTCGGGCGTGAGGTGGCGCCGCTGGAGCTGACGCCAGGGGCGACAGAATGGGAAATCGAGGTCCTGCGCTGCTCAGGGGAGCCTTTCGTCGAGGGCATGGCAGCCGCCACCGCCCTCGCCATCTTTACGAACACCGAGGGCGAGTTCGCCAGCTACAGCTGGACGGACTGCGTCCATCTGAACTCGGGGACGGAGCACTCGGAGACCGAGCACGCGGGCACGGCCGCGTCGTAGCGGACTCCTGAAGGCGCCAGCTGGCGGGGTGGTCAGGCGGGGTCTTCGACCCGTTTCAGCCAGGCTTCCCGCCAGTAGGGATAGATCGCGCGAGGGCAGGAGCGATGGTAGTCGCCCGCGCAAATGACGCCGTCGAGGATCACGCAGTCGCGCTTGATCCTCAGCATCCGTCCGGTCTTCTCGTCGATGATGCTCTCCATTCGGCGCAGCACCCGCGCCCGCCGTCCGCAGTAGTTGAGCATCTCCCCGTCGAACCGAAGTCCCTGCGTCTTGTCCTCCCCGTCCAGTGTCGCGAAGATCTCCTCTCGGCTCTTGATCTCGACGATCTCCCCAGGTTGGAGACCAAGCGATCCGGTGGGTGTGCTTCCGTTCGCCGCCTTGCCTTCGATGAACGGGTAGCGCTTGCACCCCCGGATGAGGCAGAAGCGCGGGAGGAGGCGTGCGTTCGCTCGCTGAAATCGGTTGAACAACCCGACCAGAAGCGCCCGGATCACCCGCGGTACCGTCGAATTACCGGAGGTAACGTCCTGCACGTATTGGCTCGGCTCCCACCACGGAAGCAGTCCCTTCGACGCTTTCAGAAGCTCGGTCGCCTGACACGAGAACAACGTTTGGCCGGCTTCGTTCGTTCCAACCTGAGTCGCGCCGAGTAGCGTCTCCCGGGAAACTCCCGCGGCTTCGGTTTCCGGAGCCCGCTCTCCCTCCTGCGAGTCGACTGGGCGCAGCCACGCTTCCTTCCAGAACAGGAGGCAGCCGGCCTGGCAGCCGCCGTGCGCGGAGCCGTCACAGCGCAGCTCCTCGAGATGTACGGCGCTCTCCATGCGCCGAAACTGCTGCCACTCGATCGTGTCACAAGCCTTGTGCGCGCGCGCCCTGACCCGGAAGCGCTGCCCGCAGAAGCCGAGCATCTCCGGCATGAACGGCAGGCCGTCCACCTTGCCGTCGGCATCGAGCGTTCGGAGAATTTCCTCTTCGCTCCGAACCTCCACCACATCTCCAGCTCGCAGGGCGTTCATGTCAGCAGTATGAGCGGGCTAATCCCAAAGCGATTGAATCGTCTGCGCAAGCACCGCGTACGCAATTGCGACTAGCCCGAGCCGAAGCGTCCAGTCATTCCTGTTCCACCCTGTCCAGACTGCGATGACACCGGCGACGAGCGCGAGTACCCCATCCCACTCGAAGAGGCCGAAGAAGACGAGCCGCACGACGTCATCGGGCACAGACACGTAGTCGAAGAGAATCTGGAGCCCGTAGCCAGTCGAAGAGAGAATCGTCGCGCCCAGCGCGATCCAGCCCCAGGTGTTTGCTGAGTCCGTGATCGACCGATGTGTCTCACGTACTTCCGTCAAGCAGGCTTAGCATCTCGTTTGCGGTTCGATCCCAGCTGAAGGCCATACCATCGCGAGCCGCGGCTTTCCTCATCGTTGCATAGCGATCGGGCTCTTGAAGAACTTCGGCGAGGGCCTCGGCCACTTGTTCTCCGTCAGCGTCGGGTGGAAACCGCAAGCCGGCGCCCTTGGGATCGACGATGCCGCCCACGGCTGTCGCGATGATCGGTATGCCGAGGCGAAGGTACTCCAGCGTCGAGAACCCGGACGCCTCGACGCGAGAAAGCAGGCATCCGAAGTGAAAGCTCCTGACGATCTCGACGAAGCGTTGGAACTCCCGAGCCTTGTTGACGTATCCGAGCGATCTCAGGGACGAGTGAACCGGGAGGAGACTAGGATCGGGCCCGAGAACGACGACTTCGACGTCGTATCCCATGCCCTTGAGGATCGAAGCAGCCTCGAGAAGAATCGGCCCGCCCTTTCGCTCCCAGTCGATCCCGATGAGCCCCAGCCGCAGCGGCGACAGCTCTCCGTTCCACTCTTCCGGAGGAGAGAGTGAGTCTTCGTCGAGATTTGCGGCGGGAAGGATCGTGCGTACCTTGTCCGGCGGCACGCCGTAGGAGGAGACGACGTCCTCGGAGCACCAATCGCTCATGCCGACGACGTAGCGGGCACTGAGGTACGCCTCGCGCTCACGCGCGAGAGCATCGGCTCTTACACGCCGCCCGATGCGGTAGTCGTACTCCTCGAACCACTGGCGCATCGTCGCGTCGATGTAGTACGTGATCGGCTCGCGAACGGCATCCCGAGGGGGGAGCAGCTGGTAGTGGCTGATGTACTCATCCATCTCGCCCGTAACCTCCCGGCGAGGCCAGACCGTCCGCCCGTATCTTCGGGAGTAGGTCCAGCCGCCCGGGCGGTCGAGCGTGAGCGGTCGCAGCGCGTTCCAGATGAAGCGCCTGGTGCGGAGCTCCTCGGGCCGAAGGACGACCCCCGAGTGCAGAAGCCCGTTCTTCATGCCCGCCTTCAGGAAGAAATGCGGGATGTTGCTGAAGGTGGCGAGATTGCGGGGATCACCGTTTGCGACCAGGCCTCGGTTCGTCACGTGACTCGATTCGCCTGAGCGCCCGGCGCGCCGTTCGATCTCACTCGTCGTTGGCCGGGCGAGCGACTGCCGTCAGCGTCATGATCATGATCTTGAAGTCGAACCAAAGCGACCAGTTCTCGATGTAGTAGTTGTCGCATTCGGCGCGATCCGCAAGTGACGTCGTCCCGCGGAGCCCGTTGACCTGCGCCAGGCCGGTGATCCCCGACTTGACGCGGTGCCGCTCGTCGTAGCGATGGACTTCCTTCTCGTAGACCTCGACGTACTCCGTCCGTTCGGGACGGGGGCCGACGAGGCTCATGTCGCCCCTGAGGACGTTGAAGAGCTGCGGAAGCTCGTCGAGAGACGTCCGTCGCATGAACGTGCCCAGGCGGGTCCGGCGGTCGAGGCCGGTGAAGCTGATCCCGCCGGTACCCGTCTCCGGGTCGACGACGAGGTTTGTGCGCTCCTCCTCGGTCATCGGAAGCATCGTTCTGAACTTCAGCATGTCGAAGCGCTTGCCGTCGCGGCCGACTCGCTCGGCGCGGTACATGATCGGCCGGCCGAGCGTGACCCAGACTCCGAGGGCGAGCGCGCCCATCAGTGGGGAAAGGACGAGAAGGGCCACGGCCGCGGCCAGGCGATCCAAGCTGTGCTTCAAGGCAAACGCCCAGCTCTTCGGGTCGGGCGAGTGACGCGCGATCAGCGGGAGTCCGCCAAGCGGAACGATCGTGACGTGCTCGGTCGACTTCTCGTACAGGCGCGGGACGTGCGAGTTCGCGATCCCGAGTTCGTCGCAGCGCTTCAGCAGGCGGAGATGCACCTCCTCTGGTGCCGCTGAGAACGTCAGGATGACGTGTTCGATCCCCTGCTCCCGAACGACGCGCTCGAGATCCCAGCCCTCGGCAAAGACCGGGAGGCCGGTCACCTCGCGTCCGTGGAGCGGTTGCTTGTCGAGGAACGCGACCGGCGTCAACCCCACCTCGGGATGCTCGACGAGTCGTTCCGCAATCAGTCGCCCGACATTTCCGGCGCCGATGATCAGGGTGCGCCGCCCGGCCCCACCTTTTCTCCTGGCCCGGCGCTCAGCGGTCAGGAGCGAGATCCGGCCCGCGACGAGGAAGAGCGTCGCGAAGAGCCAGGGCTCGATCATCTCCCTGGCGACTGACGGAGCGTCGGAGACGAGCGCGCGCAGCGTGATCGTCAGCGCGGCGGCGATGGCCACGGCTACGACGATCGATCGAGCTGCGTCCAGCATCCGAAGATCGAACGGCGGCCAGTACAGCCTCTTCGTCCAGAGCAGCCCGACCACCAGACCGGCGAAAACGACTGACCAGCTGACGGGGATGCCCGTCGGGCCCGGCGCGAGGTGCACGATCAGGAGCGCACAGGCGAGGGCGACCAGATCGGTCGCGAGCGAGATCCGCGCCCACCACGAGAAGCGGCGGGCTCGTCGACCGGCGAGCTCTTCAGGCCGGGCGGCTGCGAGCGTGCCGCTGCTCGCCTGCTGAGTCTCGACTGTGCTCACGACCGCCTCACCGATCGGCGCGACGGTAGGAAGCGGTCAGCCGACCGCTCGAGGCCGCATCGTCGATATGCCGCTGCCATCACTCTGCCCAACCCGACACCTCACGCGCGTCGCGCACGCAAGGCGACCCGATATGCGGCATAGGTCGCCAAAAGGACGCCACCCGTCCTTGCGCGCCGTACCGCTGTCCCGTTCACACAACAACCGCAAGTCCCCGAGATTGCGGTCGAGCCTATCAATCCAAGCGTGACGAATCCAACCGCCACACGAATCTGGCCAAAGGGCTAGGATGCCCTGCGGATCGCCCCGGAACTGCCGCATTGAGCCGTCTCTTCGCCGCAGCCTGTCTTGTCGTTGTCTCGCTTCTCGCCCTCCCGGGGGCGCTACCGCCGTTTGCCGCCCATGCCGGCTCCACGCACGCCGCCGTGACCAACGGTGCGCGCGTCGGCTCGGGAACGGCGGGCCGGCCGGCGGTGCTCAGCCGGAAGCCGCCCGCGCGGACGCCCCGGCCGATTCGCGGTGACGGGTATCGCGTCGTCTTCAAGGACACGTTCAAGAAGCTCCGCCGGCGCGTGTGGTGCTCGCACCAGTGGTGGGAACCGAGCCCGCAGCCGGGCACTCAGTACGTCGAGGACGGCGTTCTGCACCTGGTCCGGCGTCGCTCCGACGGTTATCTGGACGTCACCGTGTCATCCGAGCCGTGCGGGCAGGCAAACCCGAAGAGCTTCAAGTACGGCTACATGGAGGCCCGGATCCGCTACGACACGGTGCGAGGCAACGGGCCGGCCTTCTGGCTCTTCTCGACGAGGCACCAGCGGCACGCGACAAGCCCAGGATGGAACGAAGATACCCCGAACCCGGTCTGCGCGCGGCGCGGCGAGCCGATCTCTCACTGCTTCGCATCCGAGCTGGACATCTTCGAGGGGTTCGGGAACATCCAGTACGGCGGCAGCCGCACCGACGACTTCTTCTCCGGCACCCTCCACCGCAACTCGTCCGGGTTCTACGGCCAGGGGGACACGGTACGCGCCGTCCAGCACGGAACCGGCCGCGACCTGTCCCGGTGGCACGTCTACGCCGCCCGTTGGAGGAAATCGACCGTGAGCTTCTACGTCGACGGGCGTCGGCAAGGGTCGGTGAACACCTTCGACTCGACCCGTCAGTCGATGCACCTGCTGCTCTACAACTGGAACACGATCTGGGAAGACGAGAACATGCCGGACGCCAGCACCCCCGACCGGCTCAACGTGTCGGTCGACTGGGTGCGAGTCTGGCAGAAGCGCGGGTGAGTCCCTCGATCCGGCGTTGAGAAGCATTGGCCTCCTGCCGAAAAACGTGGCGATGAGGCGGATCGCCGCGCTGCTCTCATTCTCGGTCGCGCTTGCCGTAGTCCAGGCAACCGACGAGGCAGCGGCCGCCGTCCACACGTACAGGCCGTCCGCCGACACCTACGTCAACGAGGCCCGTCCGAACAAGACCTTCGGGTCCGCCGGGCGGCTCTACGCGAGAGCGGGTTCACGGCCGGCCAAGCAGGTGTTCATCCGCTTCGTCGTCGCCGGCCTGGACGCCCCGGTCACGCACGCGAAGCTCCGCTTCTACGTCTCGAACGGCGCCGCCGACGGGCCCGCCGCCTACCGAACAGAGCACTGGCCGAGCCGGCCGCTCACGTGGGCACGGCGGCCCGCCATCGTCAGCGGCCCCCGCGACGACAAGGGCGCGCTCGCGAGCAATACCTGGGTGGAATGGGACGTGACCCCGTGGATCAAGGGCAACGGCAGGTACAGGCTCGCGCTCAAGGGTGACGGGGCAAATGCCCTGCGTTTAATGTCGCAGGAGACGACGCGGCAGCCACAGCTGGTCGTCACGACCTCCGAGCCGCCGTCGACGGTCGTGTACGTGACTCCGTTACAGGGAGACACCGTCAGCGGGATGACGACGGTACGGGTACAGGCACCGGCCGGGACCGACTGGATCGGCGTCTACGCATGCGGCGGCGGGTCGGTCGGCGAGGATCACGTCATCAGCGCGAACGGGGAGTGGTCGGTGCAGTGGGATACGCGGGCGGCACCCTGCTCCAACGGCACACAAGATCTCGAGGCGTGGGCGTTCCGTGACGACGGCTCGGACCTGGCCCATGCCTCCATCACCGTCGATGTCGACAACTCGTCGCCGCCGCCGCCTGATCCCGACCCGGTCGCGTGTCCACCTTCGCCCGTGCCGGAGCCGGTCGAGGGGCAGGGATACTCGCGTCGATTCTCCGACTGCTTCGACGTGCTCAGTCGCAGCGTCTGGTGCTCCAATCAGTGGTGGGAACCGACGCCTCCCCCCGGGACCCAGTACGTCGAGGACGGCGTTCTGCACCTTGTCCGCCGTCGCTCCGACGGGTACCCGAACGTCACCATGTCGTCGGAGCCGTGCGGGCAGGAGAGCCCCAAGTCGTTCCGGCAGGGCTACTTCGAGGCACGGATGCGCTGGACAGGCGTGCCTGGCTCGGGCCCGGCGTTCTGGCTCCTTTCGACCGCACACGCGACCAATCCGAACTGGCCGGAGCCAGCCTGCCCGCAGCCGACCTGCCTGTCGGCAGAGATCGACGTGTTCGAGGGGTACGGAAACCACCTCGACGTCTTCACCGGCAGCATCCACCGCAACTCGTGCAACTGCTACGGCGAGCCGAGCGCGATGAACTCGAACAACTGGCAGCCGCAGCCTGGCATGAACCTCTCGGGCTGGCACGTGTACGCAGTCCGGTGGACGGGCACGACCGTGACCTGGTACCTCGACGACCGCATGATCATGTCCGCCCCCGTCTTCGACTCGACCGATCAGCCGATGCACCTCCTCTTCTACAACTGGGCGACGCCCTGGGAGGACGGGAACGTGACGAGCGCGGTCGACCCCGGCCGAGTTGCACACCGAGGTCGACTGGGTTCGCGTCTGGCAGAAGTGACTCGTCCCCAAAGCAATCGCCAGCGAGCCTCTGAGTAGCCGCGGTTGCAGCCGAAGCTGCCACGCGACGTGTGGCCTAGCTGGAGAACAGGACCCGACCCGAGAGCTCAGTTCAAGCTGGGGGGAGCACCAGAAGCGATCGAGAACGAGCTTGCCGTCGAGTGACGAGCTCGCGCTCTCCAGCTTGCCGTACGCGTTGACGAAGTACTCCCTCGTCTTCTTGGTCCCCCACGCCCCGGCTAAGTCAAGTTCCCTAGGTCACCGTCGGAAGCCGAATCGCGCTCCTACGCGAACGGCGCACACCCAACGCTCTCCAGGACGAGCTTGCCCGGCAGACTGGTCGATGCGCTCACCAACGTCGCGCGGTTGTTCGTGAACAGGGTGAACTTCTGTACGTTCCTGTTCACCACGGTGGGGCCGACGGGCCCGAACTGGATCACACCGAACTCCTGGGTGTCGAAGAACGCCGTGAGGCTTCCCGCAGCCGCACCCCCAGTCTTGTTGTTCACGAAGTTCCACGTACCGACGCCGGACGCGCACGTCGCGCCCGCGCCGTTCTCCAGAACCACGCCCGGCGCCGCCACCGGAATCGCAAGAGCGCCGAGCAGCCCAGCGACCACGAGCAACCTCGTCATCGTGATACCTCCTTCTCTCCGTCGGGGCAGCCCTGTCCCATGCCCCTCGTCAGCACCGCCGCCGAGCCCACAGCCGGAATCATGAGCGCGGCTGTCACGCCAGCAGCAAAATACTTCCGCATCGCCTCTCCCCTTTTCCGCAGTTTAGGACGCCGATGTCCCTCGGGCCCTCTTGACGATCGTAGATCCGGGAGGGCACGGCGTCAAC
Source organism: uncultured Actinomycetes bacterium (assembly GCA_963775625.1). GTDB lineage: Bacteria > Actinomycetota > Thermoleophilia > Gaiellales > Gaiellaceae > JAIBJN01. The sequence continues at coordinate 31,166 of CAVZJM010000011.1, forward strand.
GGCACGCGATCGGCGCAGAGGACGTGCACGGAGTTTCCGCCCCGGCTGCTCGGTCGGACAGCGCGAGTTTGTTGTGGTGACGGTTTGGAGTACAGTGAAAGCACGGGTCGTCGCGGCAATTTCTCAGCGTCTGCGCGTGAGGTGAGGGTGACAAACACGGCACAAACGCTGCTGTCCCGCATGCGGTCGAAGGCCGGCCGCTCAGTCGTCGGAACACTCGGCGCGTCCGCGGGCCTGCAGCTGATCGTCATCGTCAGCGGCGTCCTCGTCGCTCGGAGCCTCGGCCCCGAGGACCGCGGCTATCTCGCGCTCTTGATCGTCCTCTCGACCGTGTTCGCGATCGTCGGAACGCTCGGACTTCCCTCGGCGATGACCTACTACATCGCTCGCGACCCGAGCCAGGCTCGCCAGATCGCATCGTCGCTCGCCTGGGTCGGCATCGCTCAGCTGGCGGCGGTCTTCGTCGTCCAGGCGGCGGCGCTCGCTGCGGTCGTGCACTCCGATCCGCAACGCGTCCAGCTTGCAGCAGCGATATCGCTCCTTCTACCGCCCGGGATCCTCGCGCTGAGCTTCGGCCTCGCGATCCTCCAGGGCCAGCGGCGGTTCACTGCGTACAACATCCTTCGCATCGCCCCGAGCACGGCCTACGTCGCGGGCGTAGTCGTCGTCTACGTGCTGAACGCGACCAGCCTCGTCCTCTTCATGACGCTGTGGGCAGGGGTTAATCTCGTCGGCGGTTTCATCGCACTCGTCTTCGCTATCCAGGGTCTCCCGAAGCAAACGGACGAAGCCGCGCCGTCACGGTTGCAGATGCTGCGGTTCGGGTTCAAGGCTTTCCTCGGCGGCCTGTCGCCGGTCGACGTGGTCCGACTCGACCAAGCCGTTGTCGGCCTCTTCCTGACCCCCGTGGCGCTGGGGCTGTACGTCGTCGCCCAGGCGCTCGCCAACCTGCCTCGGGTCATTGCCACGAGCATCGGATTCGTCGCGTATCCGCAGGTCGCCGCCGAACGGGACCCCGCCTCCGCGCGGCGTGCCATGTGGAGGTTCTTCCTCCTCGGGCTCGTGCTGTCGGCGCTGGCCGTCGGAGCCCTCGAGCTCATTGCTCATGAGCTCATCACGCTCTTCTTCGGCGAGGAGTTCACGGAGGCGACCGCGATCGCTCAGATCCTCCTCCTCGCGTCGCTCTTCATGGCCGGCCGGCGCGTTCTGACCGACGGGATCAACGGGTTGGGACATCCGGGGTACGGGACGGTCGCCGAAGTCACGTCGTGGATCGTCCTCCTTCCCGGGCTGGCGATTCTCCTTCCCTGGCTGGGGGCGGAGGGCGTCGCGCTGGCGCTCGCGATCGCCTGGGGAGCGAGCTTCCTGCTCCTCCTGGGTCTTGCGCTGCTCGCCGATCGCACGCCCGCGGCGAGGCGATGGCTGGCCGAGACCTGGAGGCGCGTCGCCGCACTCCCGAGGCATCGCCAGGTTCAGCGGGCCCTGGGTGCTCTCGGAGCGATCATCGTCGCCGTTCTCTGCGGACTGGCCGTCGCGTTTCTCCCGACGCTCGGCATCGTCCTCGTCGTCGTTCTGTCCGTTTGCCTCGTCGCCGCCTTCGGGCGCAGGACCTTCGCCGAGCACGCCCGCGCCCTCCGGCGGCGACTGGCCCGTCCCGACGCCTCCGTGCTCGACGACGCGACCGATGACGGGTTCGCCGTTCCGCGGCGTCTCTACTACGGTGGCGTCCTGCTGCTCGGCCTCCTCACCCTCAGGGCGGGTGGGCAGGTCACGTACTCGGATCTTCTCTTTCTCGCCAGCTTTCTCCTGGCCTGCGCGGAGTTCGTAATTCTGCGTCGCAGAGTGCCGATGAGGGTGCCATTTCTGCTTCTCATTGGCATTGCCATCTTCTCAATCGGCGGTCTCCTCTCCACATTCGGGTCCTATGCGACGACGAGCTCGATCGCAGTGATCGCCCGTCTTGTCATTCTTACGGTCTTCTGGTTCTGGCTTGGCACAGTCGTCCTCCGGGCCCAGGCGCACATCACGAGGGCGATGGGTTTCTGGGTCGCGTCGGCGGCGATCTGCGGTGGCGGCGCGATCCTCCAGCTCCTCGTCGGCGACGTCATTCCGAATGCCAGCATCGATGGTGGTCGGGCGACCGGCTTCACCTCGCAGCCGAACGATCTCGGCGGGCTGATGGCGATCACTTTCGTGCCGGCTCTCATGCTGGCTTCCCGAGCGCGGGCCTCCGTCGTTACACGCGGCTGGTCATATGCCTCGCTGCTGCTCGTCGTGGCCGGCCTGATTCTGTCAGGGTCTGTCGGCGCCCTTATCGCGGCCGCATCGGCGGCTGTCGTCTGGCTGGCGCTCCAGCGAACGTCGGTTCACGCCCTGCTTGCTCTCGCCACTCTCGTCGCGTGCGTGGTCGCGCTGATAACGCTGCAGTCAATCCGTGGAGCGCCCCATCCACTCGACCGCCTCGAGTCGGTCACGAGCTCGACCGCTCTGCCAGGCGGCGGCACGCGTCAAGCATCCGTCGAGCAGCGCATCGGCACTTACCGGGTGGCGATCGCGAGGATCGAGGAAGACCCCTTCGTCGGCGTGGGGCTCGATCTGAAGAGCGTCACCCGACCGTTCGGGGTCGAGTCCTACGAGTACGACGTCCACAATCTCATTATCGGCGTCTGGTACAAGACCGGGCTCTTCGGGCTCATCGGAATCCTGATCGCGTTGCTTGCGATTCTGCGCTCCGGATGGACTGCCATTCTCGGGTCGAGCTCCACCAGCGAATCGAGGGTTGCCGTTGCCCTCGCGAGCTCATTTGTCGCGTTCATCGTCTTTGCGATGAGCGAGCCGATCCTCTTCTCGCGTTATGGGTGGATCTCGGCGGCACTCATCCTCGCGCTTCGCGGCGTGCAGCAGGAGGGATTGGCCTCTCTCGAGCCGGCCTCACACACGCGAGTCGCGGGCCGAACAGTCGCGGCTTCCTTGCAGCCGTGACGCCCTGCGACCTGCTCCGTCAAGCTCGGTGTCCAACGCAGTCTCTCCTGCTTTCGACGTGAGCTGACGACGCAGGCCGCGCAGGGGAATAACGCGGCGCGCTCACACTCCCGCGCCGCGCGACAAGACCTGACGCTTGCGAGCATCGCGTGCTGCCATCTCCTCGTACATCCACCTGTACGTTCTTTCGAGCCCCTCCTCCAGGCTGATCTGCGGTTCCCAGCCGAGGCGCTCCTTGATGAGCGTGTTGTCGCTGTTTCGCCCCCTCACGCCCTGAGGAGCATCCAGGTTGTACCGTCGGCGAAGCTCCAGGCCCGCGATCTCCTCGACGATCGTGACGAGCTCGTTGATCGTGACGAGGTGGGCGCTGCCGACGTTCAGCGGCTCCGTGACGTCGCTTTCCATCAGGATCCTCGTGCCGTACACGCAATCATCGACGAACATGAAGCTGCGCGTCTGCTCCCCATCGCCCCAGATCTCGATCTCGTGGCGACCGGAGAGCTTCGCCTCGATGACTTTGCGGCAGATTGCCGCGGGAGCCTTCTCTCGACCCCCTTCGTAGGTGCCGCGCGGGCCGTAGACGTTGTGGTAGCGGGCCACGCGGGTGGCGAGGCCGAAGTCCTCCGAAAAGTGGCGGCACATCCGTTCGCTGAAGAGCTTTTCCCAGCCGTAGCCGTCCTCGGGCATCGCCGGATAGGCGTCTGCTTCCTTCAGGGGTAGGACGTCGGTCGAGGTCTGCTTGTCCGCAGCGTAAACGCACGCCGACGAGGCGAAGAAGAACCGCTCGACCTCCTGTTCCTGAGCGGCCAGAAGAAGGTGCGTGTTGATGAGCACGGACAGCATGCAAAGAGCCTTGTTCGTCTCGATGAAGCCCATGCCGCCCATGTCGGCGGCCAGGTTGAAGACGTAGCGCGCTCCCGCCAACTTCTCGCGGCAGGTGGCCCAGTCGCTCAGGTCCGCGACCTGGTTGTCCGCGTCCCCAAAGACCTGAAACCACTCATCCATGGGCTTCACGTCGACTGCCCGCACTCGAGTACCTTCGTCGCGAAGAAGATCCGCAACGAGATGGCCGCCGATAAATCCTCCCGCGCCGCAGACGACGACCTTCATCCTCCTACCTCACTTCCTCGTTGTTGCCGCGTAGTTGTCTGGTTCCGTCCCGCGCCATTCCGGCGCGGAGCGAGGATCGCCTCGAACTTGTCGCCGATGCCGGCGACATCGAAGTTCTCCTCAGCGTACCGCCGCGCCTGGCGACCGAGCGCCTCTCGCCGGCCGGCATCCGCGAGGAGGCGTGTTGCGTTGGCGACGAGGCCGCCTTCGTCGCCTGGCTCGACGAGGACTCCACCGCCGCTCCTGCGGACGACCTCGGCCGCGAGGTTGTCCGAGGGGACTGCTGCGAGGAGCGCACGCCCCGCACAGAGGTAGCTGAGGACCTTCGAGGGGACCGAGAACGCTCCGGCGTCGGCCTCGAGCAGGGTGAGCAAGACGTCACCGCTTGCCAGCACGTTCGGCAGTTCAGCGTACGGTTGGAACGGAAGGAGCCGAAGGTTGGACAGACGCTCTTCCTCGCGCCGGCGGCGAAGCCAGTCCGCGCCCCGGCCTTCGGAGACGACCACCACTTCGACGTCGTCCTGGTCCGAGAGGTGGCGTGCGAGCTGCATGATGGCTTCTGGATCGTGCTTGAGGCCGAGTGTTCCCGAGTACAGAACGACCCGCTTGTCGACCAGGCCCTGCTGGCGCGCCCACTCGTTGGCCCGGGGCCGGAGCGGCAGCTCGTCGATCGGCGCCCAGTTCTCGATCACGTAGACCTTGTCCGTCGGGATCCGGAGCTGCTCGAGAGTCGGGAGGAAACCGTCGGAGATGACCGCGACCGCATCGCTCCTGATCAAGAGCGAGCGTTCCAGCCCTATGAAGCGGTTGCCGATCACGGTTCCGAACCGTCCGTAGCGCTGCTCGAGGGCTCTTCGAATCCCGATGCCGAGAATGTCCTGCTGCCAGAAGACGAAGCGTGAGCCGAGCCGTTTGGTCTCCGACAGCAGGCGCTTCTGAGCGAGAAGCGGCGTGTTCGCCGAAAGCACGACGTCCGGACGGAACTCGCGGACGCGGGCGCTCGCTTTCAACCCGTATTCTCGTTCCTGCCGGAAGCGTGTCCACGGCGAGTATCTCGCAAATTCACGGGAGAGAACGACCGCCTCGATCCGAAGACCGTCGATATCGTCGTCGTCGACGGCTCCTTTCCCGGTCCGGAAGGAGCCGCAGTGCACGTGAAGAACGTCCATTCCGCGACGCGCGAGCTCCCGGCTCAACTGAACCTGAAACGGATGTCCCACGTAGTCGTGTACGACCACACGGAGCGCACCGTCACCAGGTGCGCGTCCATGCTGGCCCGTGTAGTGGCTCGAGACGTGACTCATGCCGCAACTTTCCGTTGTACCGGCCCGCAGCGCCGGCTGCCGATCGCTCAATTTACACGGCCAGAGTCGATCTTACTCGCCCGGCCGCCAGCCTTTCAAGCGGGTGCGGAGATGGCCATCGCGCGCCCTCCGCAGGGCGGCCGTGAGCGGCGCCCGCGGATGCTTTACATCCGGTGGCAAGGGGCTATTCTGTCCTCAGGGTGGTGGGCCGGCTCGCTTGGGCCGGCTGCCTCGTGAACCTGCGGCCCAGTGGCGACCGTGAACAGACACGACAGCTCAACGGAGGGGACGATCGTCCCGAGCCTCCTGGACTACCTGCGTGTCCTGGGCCGCCGAAAGTTCCTCTTCCTCCTGATCGTCATCCTCGTGCCGGCAACGGCCGTCGCCGTCTCCCTCAATCAAGAGTCCAAGTATCAGGCGTCGGCCGTGGTGTATCTCCAGCCCCAGGCACTCGGGACGTCGTCCGATCCAGAACGGGTTGCGCAGACCCTAGCTGAGCTCGCACGGAGTCCCTCCGTGGTGGACAAAGCGCTCGACGCGGTTCCGGGCGCGGGTCTCGACAGGGAGGAGTTCCTGGAATCCTCATCGGTCTCGGCGGCTCTCGGCCGCGACATACTCACGTTCTCGGTCGAGCACTCGGACCCGCAGCTTGCGAGGCAGCTTGCGACCGAGTACGCCAAGGCCTTCACCGAGTTCCAGGAGGAGCTCGAAAGCGAAGCGCTCGCGAACACGCTCGCCGAGGTCCGAGAACGAATCGCGGAGGCCGAGGCGAACGGTGAGGGGCCCGGCTCGCCGAACTACGACGCACTCAAACGCCAGGAGGAGAACCTGGCGGCCGCCGCCTCGTCAGAGACGCGATCGGCGCGAGTCGTCAGTCCCGGGGACGAAGCGCCCAAGGTCAGCCCGCGCACGTTGCGGAACGGCGTGATCGCCTTCTGCCTCGGTCTCGCCCTGGCCCTCGTCGTCGTCTTCCTCGCCGACGCTCTCGACACCAGGGTGAAGTCGGTCGACGCAATTCGCGAGGCTCTCGGCCTGCGTCTGCTCGGACGGTTGGGCCCGCCTCCTTCCCGCCTTCGAAAACGCAACGGCCTCGTCATGCTCGCCGACCCGACCGGGCGCGAGTCGGACCAGTTCCGCGCCCTCCGGTGGAGCCTCGACCTCGCCAATTCCGAGCAGGGCGCCCGAACGATCATGATCACGAGCGCCCTCGACGGCGAGGGGAAGTCAACGACCGTCGCAAACCTCGCCGTTGCGCTCGCGCGCGCCGGACGCAGGGTCGTCGTCGTCGATGCGGATCTCGCCAAGCCGCACCTCCACCGGCTCTTCAACATCGACCAACAGCCGGGCCTGATGGACGTCGAGCTCGGGGAAGCGTGGCTCACGGACACGCTGGTATCGATCAGCGTGATCGAGAACTCTGCCGGAACCGACGACGCGGGCAGGAGGTTGGAGCGCACCGGCACTCTCGAGGTGCTGCCGGCCGGTTCTACGGTGGAGGACCCGGACGAGCTCGGCTCCGATCGCGCCATTGGCCAGATCATCCGGCGCGTGCGGAGTCGCGCCGACGTCGTGCTCGTCGACGCCCCCCCGCTTCTGAGGAGCAATGCGATCGCGCTGAGCCCCGACGTTGACGCCATCGTCGTCGTCGTCCGCCTAAAAGCGCTGCGGGAGGAGGCGCTCCAGGAGATGGTCTGGATGCTCGAAGCCGCGCCGGCCGCAAAGCTCGGTTTCGTTGCCACCGGGGCCGGTACGAGGGAAGGCTACGGTTACGGTCATCAACCCAGGCTCGTCGTCTCGGGGCCGGAGGCGACTCCGTCGGCACACACCGTTTCGCCTTCCACCGCGGACGGCGATGGTAAGACACCCGCTCAGGCGCCGTCGAAATCAGCCAGCCGGCCCTTCGGAGGCCTCAGCCCCCGCGAGGCCGGGCTGAGGAGCGCACAGAGCCGCAGAGCGAAGTCTGCGCGGCGCGCAGCGGCCGCGGAGCGCGCCGAGATCGACGTGGCGCAGGACGGGCACGAGGACGATTAGGCAATCGCCGCGGGCGTTTCCTCAGGCGTCCGCGATGAACTCTTCGGCAGCCCCCACGACCTCCTTGGCCAGCGCCAGACTCGACGTCGCCGCAGGCGAGGGGGCATTCCGCAGGTGCAGGACCCTGTCGGCGCGGTCGAACCAGAAGTCGTCGAGAAGCCGCCCGTCGTCCGAGAGCGCCTGAGCGCGGACGCCGGCGTGCGTTCCGGCTAGGTACTCAACGCGCATCGCGGGCACGAGACGCTGAAGGGCCCGGACGAAGGCGTGCTTCGAAAGGTCACCGCGAACCTCGCCGAGCCCCGTCCGCCAGTAGCGCCGCGCAAGGGTGCGGAACCCGGAATAGGACAGGGTCTCCCACAGATCGCGCAGATCGACGTCCCGCCCGCGATAGCCCTCGCGGGTAAGCGCCACCACCGCGTTGGGCCCGGTCCAGACCTCGCCGGAGACCTGCTTGGTGAAGTGGACGCCGAGGAACGGGAACGACGGGTCGGGGACCGGATAGACGAGCCCGCTCACGAGCCCCGACGCCTCGGGCGAAAGGGCGTGGTAGCGGCCCCGGAACGGCACGATCCGCGGGGAGGCCGGGCCGCCGGTCATCTGCGCCAGCCGGTCCGAGTAGAGCCCGGCGCACGTGATCACCACCCGCGCCTCGACCGGTCCAGCAGTTGTCTCGAGGCTAACCGTCCGGCCTCCCGACCGGCTCATGCCTTGCACGGCCGCACGCAGCCGGATCGTTGCGCCATGCGCGACGATCTCCTCCGCGAGCGCGCTCGCGACCAGCCGGAAGTCGACGATGCCTGTTCCAGGCGAGTAGAGCGCCCGGATTCCCCGCACGGACGGCTCGACCTCCCTGAGCTCGTCCTCGCCGAGGAGCGTCACGTCCTCGACGCCGTTCGCGCGGGCCCGCTCGTGAAGATCGTCGAGCCGTGCCAGATCGTGCTCGTCCCTCGCGACCACGACCTTGCCGCAACGCTCGGTCGCGACTCCTTGCTCGTCGCAGTATGCGTACATGGCGCGGCTTCCCTGCACGCACAGACGCGCCTTGAGCGATCCCGGCGCGTAGTAGATCCCCGAATGGATGACACCGCTGTTGTGCCCCGTCTGGTGAACGGCGATCCGATCCTCCTTCTCGAGGACGAGAAGGCGGAGGCCCTCGTAGCGGAGCAGGGCCTCGCGGGCAACCGCCAGACCGAGAATCCCGGCTCCGACGACGACGAGGTCCGCCGACTCGACTTTCGAGTTCATGGGTGCGGCACCGCAGGGATGATGACGAGAGCTTCGACTTCCGGCGCGGGCGTCGGAGTCGGGCTTCCTACCGCTGTCTGATCACGGCGCTCGGCGCCGAGGTCGCGGAGCTGGAGCCGACCGAGTTCGTCGCGGTGACGATCACGCGCATCCTGCGGCCCGCGTCGGCGGCGACCAGCGGGTACTTGCTCGCATTGGCCCCCGGAATATCCACGCAGGCGCCACCCGAGGTGTCGCAACGCCGCCACTGGTAGGTGTACGAGATCGGGGTCGAGCCCGTCCAGGTCCCGTTCGACGTCTTGATGGTCTTGCCGACCATGGTCGGGCCGGTGATGGCAGGCGGACTCGTGTTCCTCGGTGGAGCCAGATACGTGGCGGAGTAGGTGCTCGTGGCGCTCGCGGTGATGACGTGCGTCTGAGCTCCACCGTCCGACCAGGAGGCGAAGGCGTAGTTGTTTCCGTTCAGGGTCTGCGGAGAGGGCGCCGAGATCGTGTTGCTCGACCCCGCGATGACCGTGCGTGTGAACGGCGTTGCCGCGCTGGCTCCGTTGAGGACGAGCTGAAGCCCCGAGGGGCTGGAGGCGAAGGTCAGGGCGACCGTCTGAGGCTGCAGCGTCACGCTTGCGGTGCTCGTGAGACCGCCGGAATCGGTGACTCTCAACACGAGCTCGAGATTCGACGGATACTCGTGGTCCGGCGCCGTGAACGACCCGCTCGACACGCCCACGAAGTCTTGAAGCGGATGGGAGTGGCAGTTCGACGGGCAGTGATTGAGAATCAGCGACCAGGAGAGCGCCGAGGCTGGCAGGTTCCCGTCCTGTGGATCGGTGCCCGATCCCGAGAAGGCGATCACGTCGCCTACCCTCCACATGAAGCTGCCGGACGGCGCGTTGATCGTCGCGGTCGGCGGGGTGTTCCCGACGGTGATGGTGATCGGACCGCTGACGCTCGACGCGCCCGGGCTGTCGGTGACCTGGAGCCGGGCGGTGTAGGTCCCGCTCTGCGTATAGGTGAACGTCGGCTGTGCCGCCGTCGAGTCGTCGTAGGAGCCGTCGCCGTCGAGATCCCAGGCGTACGTGATCGGATCCCCGTCGGGATCGCTCGAGCCGCTTCCGTCGAAGTTCACGGTCAGCGGCGCCGCTCCGCTCGTCGGATTCGCGGTCGCGACCGCGACCGGCGGCTGGTTGGCGGCGGCGAACTGGATGCGGCGGATGGTGCCGCCGTCAAAATCGGCATAGAAGAGCTCGCCGGCCGGTGAAATCTGCACGTCGACGGGGTTGGCCGCCGGTGCGACGAACGTCTCCAAGAGGCCCGGCGCCGGGATCACGCCGGCGCCCTTCTTCATCACCCAGATGCAGTCGCGCGAGTAGTCGGCGAAGAAGAGAGCCCCGTCGTAAGAGGCCGGGTAGGGCCCGCTTTGGTAGAAGGCGAAGGCGATTCCGGAGACCGAGGAGGTCCCCGTGGGGCACGTCTCGCCCGGGACCACCTTGCTGCTGTGGTGATAGGCGAAGTGCGCGTCGGTTACCGCGCCCGCCTGCCCGTAGAGGTTCTCGCACACGGTCAGGTTGGCGCCGTCGTAGCCCGACTGGCGCGGCTGGCCCTCGTAGCAGGGCCAGCCGAAGTTCTCGACATCTTCGAGCCCGGTGCCAAGCGGATCCACCACGCGGTTGATCTCCTCCCAGGTGTTCCAGCCGACGTCTCCGATCCAGACCTCATTCGTGCCGGGACGCACGTTGATCCGGAAGGGATTTCGCAGACCGTAGGCGATGATTCGGCGCGCGTTGGGATCCGTGCTCGACGCGAGCGGATTGTTGGGGAGGCCAGCGCCGGTTGCCGGGTTGACACGCAGGATCGCCCCGTCGAGAGAAACGGGGTCGCCGCTCGTGCGCAGATCCTGGCTTCGGAGCGCCCCACCCTCTGCGGTCGGCGGGCTCAGCACGGAGCCGACACCCCCGGGTGGATCCCCACACGGGTTGAGCGGGCTCCCGTCCTGGCCCCAGTCGGCGAAGTTGAAACTCGCCCCGTCGCCGCCACTCACGTAGAGCGCCCCGTCCGCGCCGAACGCCAGCGAGCCGATCGAGTGGCTCGGATACTGCTGGCACCAATCCTCGATCAGCACCTGCTCGCTCCCGACCATCACGTTCCCCGACGCCTCCAAGCGGGAGAGACGTCCGCTCACGACACACCCGTCGGCGGTCGGCCCCGGCGGTGACGGACAAGGATCGGACAGCACCCCCGGCGTTCCCCAGCGGGGCGCCGGGGCCGAGCTTCCGAGCTCGTGGTCGTACGCGTAGAGGACGTACACGTACGGCTGGACCGGGAAGCCGGGGTCGAGCGCGAGCCCGAGCAGGCCGCGGTCCCAGAAGTTGTAGACATTCGTGCTCAGGTCGGCGAAGAGCGTCGGCGTCGTGTCGGCGAGGTTGTCGAACACCTTGATCCGACCGTTCTTCTCCGCTACAAAGATCCGCCCGTCGGGCGAGAAACGCAGGGCCGTCGGGTTCGAGAGCCCGCTGAAGACGACCGACTCCTGGAACCCGGCCGGGAGCGCGGCGTCCGCGCTCTGCGACTGGCCGGCCGCGACGACGAGCAGGGCGGCGACCACGAGGCCGCCGACGAAGCCGTGGAAGGAACGAAGGCGTGCGCGAGTCGAGCGCACCTGACGGAGAACGCGGGTTGCCACAGTCCCTCCTCTCGACACCGCTCTGCCGCGGGCGCTCCCGTCGCAACGCGGCCCGCGCAGGCCCCGACTATGCGCCTCTTGATCGGCGATTGCAACCCCTCGGACGACAGCCACGCTCGAGAACCATCCGGACGTCTAGGCCAAGACGGGGAGCGTCAGAAAAGACGGTGCTCGGAGCCCGACTCACTGCTTGACACAATGACTCTGGGTGCTAAAAGTGGAGAGCAGCGAGCGCCGCCGTGCGGTCATCAAGCGTGCTCGTGGAAATCGACTCTGAAAGAGAATCGCCCATGGCTTGCGGTCGACGTCGTCTGAGCGGAAACGCGGATCTCGCATGAAGGTCCTCGTTACAGGGCACCACGGCTACATCGGCTCGGTCGTGGCGCCGATGCTGATTGAGGCCGGCCACGACGTGACCGGGCTGGACACGTTCTTCTACGAGGGCTGCGACCTCCTCGAGGACGCCGCCGACGTGCCTGCGCTCCGCATGGATCTTCGCGACGTGACGACCGGCGTCCTCGAGGGGTACGACGGGATCGTCCACCTGGCGGCGCTTTCCAACGATCCGCTCGGCGAGCTCGACGAGGAGCTGACGCGAGAGATCAACCTCCGCGGGACGGTGGAGCTCGCACGGAAGGCCAAGGAGGCCGGCGTCCACCGCTTTGTGTTCGCCTCGTCGTGCAGCATGTACGGAGCCTCCGGAACCGACGAGCTCATGACCGAGGAGGCCCCGCTCCGGCCTCTGACGGCCTACGCGGAGTCGAAGGTCCGCGCGGAGGAGGCGCTGTCCGAGCTGGCGGACGGCGACTTCGCCCCGGTCTTCATGCGAAACGCCACCGCCTACGGCGCCTCTCCACGCATTCGCCTCGATGTCGTGCTCAACAACCTCGCCGCCTGGGCATTCACGACCGGAAAAGTCATGATCATGAGCGACGGGACACCGTGGCGGCCGCTCGTGCACGTGCGAGACATCGGAGCAGCGGCGGCGGCCACTCTGGTCGCTCCAATCGCGGTCGTCCGGAACGAGGCGTTCAACGTGGGCGCGAACGCCGAGAACTACCGCGTCCGCGACCTTGCCGAGATCGTTCGGGAGACGTTCGCGGGGTGCGAGATCGAGTACGCGGAGGGAGCGGGCCCCGATCCGCGGAGCTACCGCGTCGACTTCCGGAAGTTGACCGAGACGCTGCCGGATCCCAGCCCGACGTGGACGGCTCGGGACGGCGCTCGCGAGTTGCTCGATGCTTTCCAGTCGGCTCGGCTTACTTCGGCCGGGTTCGACATGTACACACGGCTCTCGCGCCTCAAGTCCCTCCTCGCCGAGAGATCGCTCGACGACGACCTGCGCTGGTCGTATACGCACGAGCGCGCAGAGATCTAGCTCGATGCGCGCGCGTTCAGTGCGCGACGGTGCGCAAGACCGAGCAGGCAACCTTGCACGAACCCGTCCGCCGCTCGGTCGATCCCGTACCTCGGAAGCGTCTTCCCGGAGTGCGCACCTGCCTCCCGCCAGTGCGAAGGCGCCCACTCCGCAACCAACCCCATCGCCTCCGCGAGCGCCTCGTGGGAACCGGCGGGCACGACGTAGCCGTTTACACCAGAATCGACGAGGTCATCGGCCGCCGCCACTTGATCGGTCGCGATCACCGGCAACCCGTGTGCCAGCCCCTCGTGTACGACGAGACCCCATGGTTCGAAGTGAGACGGCACCACGAGGATGTCGGCCTGCCGGTACAGCTCAGGCAGCGCCTCCTCGTCTGCGTATCCCAGGACGCGAATACGCGGATCTTCCTGCGCCTCGCCCTCTACGTAGGAACGGAGCGGGCCGTCACCCGCCAGCCAGAGCTCTCCGCGATCGACACGACGGAAGGCGGCGAGCAACACGTCGATCCCCTTTCGCTCGATGAAACGCCCGACGAAGAGATAACGCGGCTGGCCCGGCACGATGAAGCCTGTACGTTCCAGTGGAGGATTCGGCCCCAGTGCGGTCAGTGGTGCGATGACCGTGCGGTTTGGGTCTGCGCCCAGCCGGACGACGTCACGGGCATGTCTCGAACCACCGGCGAGCCACGCATCGGCGGACCTGAAGAAGTACCGAACCCACGGCTCCGCGACACGCCTGGGCAGACTGCGTCTCTCGCGCGTGAACGTGTTCCACCACGGTACGACCGCCCAGCCGTAACGGGGCCGAGCGGCAAGAACGGCGATGTTCGCAGGCGAAGACCACACCCCGCCGCCGGCGGCCACGACGACATGCGGGGAAAAGCGACGCAGAGGGGCAAGCGGCCGCTTCGGCACGTACATGTAGGTGTCGAAGCGAGTCTTGAAGCCAGACCCCACGGCCATCCAAGACAGGTCAAGCGTCCAGGAGTCGAGCTGGAGGTGCTCCACGGGCAGGTCGGTTTCAACTCGCCATTTTCGGTCGCGCTCCATCGCAGTCTCGGTCACGAGCAGAAGTTCGATGTCCGACCGCTGCGCAAGCCGGCTCCAGAGGGGCCGCATGTAAGGGGTCACCGTGTTGATGACGACGGCGATACGCGTGGGGCTCCCCGACGATGCCTCTTGCGCGCGTCGGTCGGCACCCGCTGCCAATGCGCTCACGGGAACGCCCTCACGCGCGGAAACGGCGAGGAGCTGCTCAGCGTCAGACGTCGATCCATCGCCTCAGCGCGGCGGGATCCATGCGTTGCCTTGCCTTGGCAGCACGTCGCTTCCGGAGCGTCTCGGGCAGGATCCGAATGGTCATCGGAATGGCTTTCAGCGTCCTGGGCGAAAAGACCAGGCTATGTCCAAGCACGGCAAGTTCCCGCGCGATGATGAACGGGGCGTCTCGGATGAAGTTGTACGCGTCCTCGTTCTTCAGCAGCAGTAGCCACTGATTCTTCATGGCGTGCCTGCGAACCTGGTCGGTCTTCTCGGCCTGCTGGCGGTGAAACTCTCCGATCGCCTTCAGGTACGGCTTCGAGCCGAGACCGCGCGTCGTGCGAGCATGGTAGGCCACTGCCTTTGGCACATACCAACACTCCCAGCCGGCAAGTTGCACGCGCCAGGAGAGATCGTGATCTTCCTTGTGTGAGACGAAGTTCTCGTCGAGGTACTCGCCGTCGACCATGATTTCGTCGAGTGCTGCCCGGCGTAGCACAACCGCAGCTCCGTCCATTGCGAACACCTCACGCTCGGCATCGAACTGCCCCACGTCGACCTCGCCTTCCCCACGCGCCTTGAGCCGCCGCTGGCGCGTGAGAATGAGCCCCGCGGAGTCGATAACGTTGGTGGCCTCACCACGTTCGAGGTCATAGCGGATCAACTTGCCGATGGCGGCTCCTGCTCGCGGGCGTCGATTGAAGAACTCTTGCAGGATCGGCATATACGTAGGTGACGGAAAGAGATCAGCGTTGCAGAGCATGACCAGGTCTCCAGTCGCACGTTCGATGCCGCGATTGATCGCCCGGGAGAAATCGCCTTCGAAACCCATCTCGACGATCGTGGTTCTCGGATCGGAAGCGTAGTCGCCGATCGCGCGTCGAACGTCCTGCTCCAGATCGTTGTTGATGATGATCACCTCGATGTCCGCGGCAGGATCCGTGAGGAACGTCGGCAGCGATGTCCGCAGGAGGTCGGCGTCACGGTGGGTGGGGATCAGCACGCTCACTCGGGACACGAGAGAGCCGCCGACACCGGATTCGCCGCTCGCTCGAGTGAGTTCGTCTGAGCTGCTGGTCTGTGCGCGTTCCAAGTCTTTGCTGTAGGGCCGCTGCGGAACGCCGGACTGTCGCAGTCTAATCGACCGCTCCAGGCGCTTCGAGTGCAGCGCCTGGGTCTGATCCATTCCTAGTCGATCAGGTAGGGGGACGGGGACCTCGAGCCCGCGACGTAGATGACATGAAGAGGTCTCCTCATTACGCTGTGAGGGTGGGATCGGGGAACGTTCGAGCGGCGACCGACACTGTCGGCTGCCGCTTCTGCGGCGCAGCGCTCGAGGTCATCGAGCCAGGTGACGACGCACGCGAGCGGCTGGCCGCCGCGGGGAGAGCGGCGTGAAGGTCGTTATCTTCTGCGGCGGGCTGGGCGTCCGCATGGGCGAGGCGACGCAACGGATTCCAAAGCCGATGATCGCGGTTGGTACGCAGCCGATCCTTTGGCACCTCATGAAGTGGTACGCGTCCTGGGGCCACGCCGACTTCATCCTCTGCCTCGGTCATCGTGCCGAGGTCGTCAAGGACTACTTCCTCGCATACAACGAGGCGCTCGCCAACGACTTCGTGCTTTCGAACGGCGGACGCGACTTGGAGCTCCTCGGCTCGGACATCTCCAACTGGCGGATCACCTTCGTGGACACTGGCGTCCAGTCCTCGATCGGCGAGCGTCTGCGACGTGTCGGCCCGCACATCGGAAGCGATCCATATTTCCTCGCGACCTACGGCGACGGCGTCACGGACGCTCCGCTGGACGAGATGATCGCCACGCTCGAGCGGAGCGGAAAGACGGGACTGTTCATCTCGGTCAAGCCACGACTCGAGTACCACCTCGTCCACTCCGACGCCGAGGGCGTCGTGACCGCGATCGAGCAGCTCGCTCACGCGGACGTACGCATCAACGGTGGGTTCTTCGTGTTCCGCCGTGACATCCTGGACGCGATCGAGCCTGGCGAGGAGCTGGTCGAGCAGCCGTTCGCGCGCCTGATCGAGCGAGGTGAGCTTCTCGCCTATCCGTACGACGGCTTCTGGGAACCGATGGACACGATGAAGGACAAGCAGCGGCTCGACGCTCTCCTCGAGAGTGGCGATCCGCCGTGGAAACGAGACCGCCCTCCCGACGGCTGATGCACGGCTTCTCTCTGGAGGCGCTGGCTCGCCCGATCGAGCGTGTTCTCGCGATCGGTTGCCACGCCGACGACATCGAGATCGGCTGCGGGGGGACGCTGATCGCGTTGAGCCGCGCCCGCCCGGGCCTGGCGCTGACGTGGGTGGTGCTCGCGGCCCCCGGGGATCGGGCCGGCGAGGCGCGCGCGAGCGCAGGAGCGTTTCTCGCGGATGCGGGCGTGTCGGACATTCGGATTCACGAGTTCCGCGACGGCTTCCTCCCGTATGTCGGCGGTGAGGTCAAGGAGGTCTTCGAGGGATTGAAGGACGTTCGGCCGGACCTCCTCTTCACCCACACTCGACACGATCTCCACCAGGACCACCGCCTCGCATGCGAGCTGACCTGGAACACGTTTCGTGACCATCTCATCCTCGAGTACGAGATCCCGAAGTACGACGGCGACTTCGGATCGCCGAACGTCTTCGTTCCGCTCGAGGAGTCCCAGGTCGAGGAGAAGCTCCGCATTCTCCGCGACCACTATGCGAGCCAGCACGGCAAGCACTGGTTCGACGACGAGCTCTTTCGCGGACTCATGCGACTTCGCGGGATGGAGTCCGCGAGCCGCTACGCCGAGGCATTCACCTGCCGCAAGCTCACGCTCCTGGTCACATGACCTTCCGGAGACGGTGATCGCTCGGGCCGGGCCGGTGTCCGGCGAGGCGAGCGCCGACCACGGGCTATCCTCGTCACAAGCTCGACGAAAGGAGCGATCGGTGGTCTTCACCGAGACGAAACTCGCAGGGGCTTTCATCATCGACCTCGAACGGCGGGAGGACGACCGCGGATTCTTCGCACGGGCGTTCTGCCAGCACGAGTTCAGCGACCACGGCCTGAAGCCGGTCATCGCACAGGCCAACATCGGCTACAACCGGCGGCGCGGTTGCCTGCGCGGAATGCACTTCCAGTATCCGCCTGCCCCCGAGACGAAAGTCGTCCGGTGCACCCGCGGAGCCGTCCTCGACATCATCGTGGACCTCCGTCCCGAAAGCTCGACGTTTCTCGAACACATCTCGGTCGAGCTGACGGCCGACAACCATCGCGCGATCTACATCCCTGAGCGGTTCGCGCACGGCTATCAGGCTCTCGAGGACGACACCGAGACGAGCTACCAGGTCGGTGAGTTCTACACGCCGGGCGCCGAGGGGGGGCTTCGCTACGACGATCCGGCTCTCGGGCTCAGTTGGCCCCTTCCCGTCAGCGAAATCTCCGAGAAGGATGCAGCTTGGCCGCTGCTCGCCGAGGCGGAACCGGAGGTTCGGCAGCGAATGGCCATCGACGCCGGCCGCGAGGCGGCCAGCACGGTCCGATGATCATCGTCGACCAGGCATTGCGCGCCCGGGAGCAGGAGGGTCGGCCAATTCGGGTCGGGCTGCTCGGCGCCGGTTTCATGGCTCAGGGCCTCGCGAACCAGATTCGAAACAGCGTCCCGGGAATGGACGTTGTCGCTGTCCACGGCCGTCGTCCCGACAAGGCGCTCGGTGTCTTCCGCTATGCGGGCGACGACGACGCGGTCGTCGTGTCCAGCCTCGGCGACTTCGAGGACGCGGTGAGGGCGGGGAGCTCGGTCGTCACCGAGGACGCGTCTCTCCTCTGCCACTCCGAGCAGATCGACGCGATCATGGACGTCACCGGCTCGGTCGAGTTCGGGGCCAGGGTCGCGCTCGACGCCTTCGAGCACGGCAAGCACTTCATCGCCATGAACGCGGAGCTCGACGGGACCATCGGGCCGATCCTCCACACCCATGCGCGCAGGCACGGCGTCGAGTTCTCGGCCTGCGACGGGGACGAGCCGGGGCTGCAGATGAATCTCTATCGGTGGGTGCGGGGACTCGGGCTCGAGCCGAGAGTGATGGGGAACGTCAAGGGCTTGCAAGACCCGTACCGCAACCCGGAGACGCAAAGAGAGTTCGCGGAGAAATGGGGACAGAACCCCGCGATGGTGACGTCGTTCGCGGATGGCTCGAAAATCAGCTTCGAGCAGACGATCGTCGCCAACGCGACGGGCGCCAAGGTCCTCCAGCGCGGCATGTCCCGCGGCACGCCCTTCGAGGGATCGCCCCTCGAGCTCCCTTCGCTGTACGACCTGGACGAGGTGCGAGCTCACGGCTCGATCGTCGACTACACCGTCGGCCCCTCCTCCGTGAAGATCTTCTGCCTGGCCGAGCATGCGGATCCAAAGCAACGGCACTACCTGAGTCTCTACAAGATGGGCGAGGGGCCTCTCTATCCGTTCTGGGTCCCGTACCACCTGCCCCACTTCGAGGCGCCGAACGCGATCGCCAGGGTCGTCCTCTTCGGCGACAACCTCGCATCGCCCCTCGGGGGTCCCAGCGTGGAAGTGTGCGCCGTCGCCAAGCGCGACCTGCGTGCAGGTGAGACGCTGGATGAGTACGGCATGTTCATGACGTACGGCGAGGCAGCCAACACCGATGAGATGTGCGCTCAGCGGTACCTGCCCGAGGGCCTCGTCGAGGGTTGCCGGCTGCTGCGGGACGTCGCGAAGGACGAGGTCGTGACCTACGACGACGTCGAGTTGCCCGCCGGCCGAACGGCCGACAGGCTCCGCGCGGAGCAGTACCGGCATTTCGCCCGTGAGACATGGCTCGAGGAGTGCTTCCAGACGCCGGCCTGACCGGCGCGCGGACGGCGCGAATGGATATTGACGGCGCTTGACTGTAGTCTCTAAGGGCCTAGACAGGACCTCGGACACATCGGACTAGGGGTGCCGTGTGCCCACTGCGGTAGTGACGGGAGGAGCCGGGTTTCTCGGGTCGCACCTGAGTGACTTTCTGCTTCGTGATGGATATCGGGTCGTCTGTATCGACAACCTCGATACTGGCTCGCTCGAGAACATTCAGCACATTCAGAACGGCTCGGATTTTCACTTCATCAACCACGACCTCACCGAGCCGCTCTTTCTCGAGGAGCCCGTGGACGTCGTGTTCCACCTGGCCAGCCCGGCCAGCCCGATCGACTACCTCCGCCTGCCCTTGCATACGCTCAAAGTGGGCTCGTACGGGACCCACCACATGCTCGGGCTCGCGAAGTTCAAACGTGCCCGGTTCCTGCTCGCGTCCACGAGCGAGGTCTACGGCGACCCACAGGTCCACCCGCAGCCCGAGACGTACTGGGGCCATGTGAACTCGGTCGGGCCCCGCGGGGTCTACGACGAGGCGAAGCGGTACGCCGAAGCGCTCACGATGGCGTACCACCGCCAGCAGGGCGTGAACACCTGCATCGCGCGCATCTTCAACACCTACGGAGCGCGGATGCGCCGGCACGACGGACGCGCCATCCCCACGTTCCTCCGCCAGGCGATCGAGGGCAAGCCGCTCACGGTCTTCGGCGACGGCTCCCAGACTCGCTCCTTCTGCTACGTCGACGATCTCGTGCGCGGGCTCAGCCTGCTCGCCCAGAGCGAGGAGCACCTCCCGGTCAACCTCGGCAACCCGCAGGAGATGTCTCTGCTCGAGCTGGCCGAGAGCGTCATCCGCGTGACGGGCTCACAGAGCGAGATCGCCTATGCTGCTTTGCCGATGGACGATCCACAGGTACGGCAGCCGGACATCACGCGGGCTCGGCAGGTCCTCGGCTGGCGCCCCGAGGTGGGGCTCGAGGAGGGCCTGCGGAGAGTTGTCGGCGGGCTCGTTGAGGTCAGCGCGGTACCCGACGCCCATCCGGCAGTTGGTCGATGAGAGAGCCGATCGGCGTTCTGGGCGCCGGGTGGGTGGGTCTCGTCACGGGCGCGTGCTTCGCCGATCTCGGGCACGAAGTGATCATTCGCGACGTCGACGCCGCGCGCATCGCCGAGCTCGAGGCTGGTCGAGTGCCGATACACGAGCCGGGTCTCGGAGATTTGCTCCACCGGAATCGCGAGCGCCTTCGGTTCACCACCAGCTCGGCTGAGGTGTTCGAAAGGGCTGGGCTTGCCTTCGTCTGTGTCGGGACTCCACCTACCTACTCAGGCGACGCGAATCTGAGTGCTGTGTGGCAGGTGGTCGACGAGCTGCCGGATGCCAGCGACGGACTCCTGCTGATCATGAAAAGCACCGTTCCGCCCGGAACCGGCGAACGCGTGCGCGCATGGCTCGACGCCCGCGGGCTCTCCAAGATCGGCTACGTCTCGAATCCCGAGTTTCTCGCCGAGGGCACTGCAGTCGCCAACTTCAAGCGGCCCGATCGAATCGTCGTAGGGTCATTCCGGAGCGACGATGGCGGCCGGGTAGCAATGCTCCACGAGGAGCTCGGCGCGCCCATCGTTCACGCTGACGTCACATCGGCGGAGATGATCAAGTATGCGTCGAATGCCTTTCTCGCGACCAAGATCTCGTTCATCAACGAGATCGCCAACGTGTGCGAGGAGGTTGGAGCCGACGTCACGTTGGTGGCCGACGGAATGGGCCTCGACCAGCGCATCGGGCCTCACTTCCTCCAGGCCGGCATCGGGTACGGGGGCTCGTGTTTCCCCAAGGATGTCTCCGCCCTGAAGCAGCTTGCCGGCAACTCGGGCTACCACTTCCAGCTCCTGACGTCCGTGATCGAAGTCAACGAACTGCAGAAACGGCGAGTCGTCGGGAAGTTGCGAAAGCATCTCGGAAGCCTTCGCGGTCGAACGGTGGCGCTTCTCGGGCTCGCTTTCAAGCCCGATACGAACGACATTCGCGAGGCTTCGAGTCTCGTCTTGGCCTCGCGCCTGCTCGCCGAGGGGGCGCACGTCAAGGCGTGGGACCCTGTCGCGATCGAGGACGCGCGACCGCTCCTCGCAGGGGTTGAGCTCTGCGAGGACGTCCTCGAGGCAGTTTCCGGGGCGGACGCCGCAGTCATCGTCACCGAGTGGGATGACCTGAAGGAACTGCCACGGCCCGAGGTTCGCACAGCCATGAACGCCCCCTTGATCGTTGACGGTCGCAACCTTCTCGATCCCGAGACGGTACGGCGGGCCGGCTTCACGTACGAGGGAATCGGCCGACCGTCCTGGCCCGTCGAAGAGCGGCCAGAGCCAGAACCGCTCGAACTCGCCAGAGAGTTGGCCCGCTCCCTCGCTGAAGTGCCGACGGGCTGACGCGGGGCGGCATCGATCGTCGCACTCATCGCGCGTCCACCACCACCCAGACCGTTACGACTCCCGCCGCTTTCGAGTCTCATCGGTCTCGCCAGGGACGCGCAAGCATGAAGTCGGCCGCGGCGGCCGCCGCTACCGTTGAGGGACGGTGGCGGACGAGGAGACCCTCGAGATCGCGGGGCGCCGAGTCACGGTCACGAGCCCGGACAAGGTCTTCTTCTCCGAGCGCGGCGAGACGAAGCTCGATCTCGTGCACTACTACCTCTGCGGTCGCCGAGCCGTTCCTGGGCGCCTCCGGCGGTCGCCCGGCCCTGATGCAGCGCTTCCCCGGCGGCGCCGAGGGGAAGTCGTTCTTCCAGAAGCGCGTCCCCAAGGGCGCCCCGGAGTGGCTGGAGACGACGACCGTCTCGACGCCGAACGGCACACCTCGCGCGCGCTCGTGCTCGCCGACACGGCGCACGTCATCTGGGCGGTGAATCTCGCCTGCCTGGGCTTTCACGTCTGGCCCTACCTGGCAGACCGCCCCGAGGCGACCGACGAGCTGCGCCTCGACCTCGACCCGCAGCCCGGGGTCGGCTTCGAGGAGATTCGCGCTGCCGCAGCCGAGACCCGCCGGCTGCTCGACGAGCTCGGAATCGTCGGCTACCCGAAGACGACGGGGAACCGCGGACTCCACGTCTACGCCCGGCTCGAGCCGCGCTGGAACTCCTACGACGTCCGGCGCGCCGCCGTCGCGGCCGCCCGTGAGCTGGAGCGGCGCGTCCCAGAGCTGATCACCGCGTCCTGGTGGAAGGAGGAGCGCGGCAAGCGCGTCTTCGTCGACTACAACCAGAACGCGCCGCACAAGACCGTCTTCGGGGCGTGGTCGGTGCGCGCCCGCCCCGGCGCCCAGGTGTCGGCGCCGCTCGCCTGGGAGGAGATCGACTCGGTCCACCCCGACGAGCTGACGATCGCAAGCGTGCCTGATCGGCTCGCGTCGCGCGGAGACCCGTGGGAGGGGATGAACGAGCAGCCCCAGTCCCTCGAGCCGCTCCTGGAGCTCCACGAGAGCGACCGGGCCGCGGGCCTCATGGACGCCCCGTGGCCGCCCGTCTATCCGAAGCAGCCGGACGAGCCGCCGCGGGTCGCCCCGAGCCGCGCCCGCAAGCAGTGAATCCGGACGGCTGTCGACAAGTGCGGCTCCCGTTCGTCGTGTTGAATGGAGGCAAAACGAGAAAGGAGACGCGATGGCAGGACAGATGGTTCACGTTGAGATTCCGGCCGGTGACACGGCGAAGGCGCGCGAGTTCTGGGGCTCTCTCTTCGGCTGGGAGTGGCAGACGTTCGAGGGGAGCCCGACGGAGTACCACATGACCCGGTTCTCCGAGACGACCGGCGGAGCGATCTACGCTCCCGATCCTCCGGAGAAGCGCGGAGCGCGGGTCTACTTCGACATCGACGACATCAACGCGGGCAACGCACGCGTGAATGAGCTCGGCGGGGAGGCGGGAGAGGCGATGCCTGTCCCGGGCATGGGCTGGTTCTCCTTGTGCACGGACACGGAGGGCAACGAGTTCGGCCTCTGGCAGACCGATCCCGAGACGCCCGCGCCGGGACGGTAGCGACCTTCCGTCGCCTAGGCGAAGGTCTCTGGAGCACGCGCTTCACGGTCTCCATGAGCGTCCGCACCTGCTCCGGGGCGTCGGGCGGCGGCCCTCCGAGGCCCGCGACTCGTCCATCTGCCTCTTCCTCCGGAGCCGATGGCTCCGCGCCGGATCGAAGGAATCGCGATACTCCCCCCGTCGCACCCAGTAGCGACGACTCGAGAAAGGAGCACGAGGATTGTTGTTCGCAGCTGACTATCCGTTCCTGGAAGTCCTCTGGACGATGTTCGTGATCTTCGCGTGGGTGATCTGGTTCTGGCTCCTGATCACCGTGTTCGCGGATCTCTTCCGCCGGCACGACATCGGCGGAGGCAAGAAGGTCGTCTGGATCATCTTCGTCATCATCACGCCGTTCCTGGGTGTGTTCGTGTACCTGATCTCCCAGGGCCACTCGATGGCGGAGCGCAACGAGAAGCAGATGCGCGCGCAACAGGCGCACATGGACGACTACGTCAAGTCCGTCGCCGGAAGCGGCGGGTCGGCAGCGGAGATCGAGAAGGCGAAGCAGCTGCTCGACAGCGGCGCGATCTCGCAGTCCGAGTACGACGCGATCAAGGCCAAGGCGCTGTCGTAGGCATGCTCGGCTTCGGGGCGGAGCCGCGAGGCTCGCCCCGAAGCCGGCCGGATCATCTCTGGAGCACGAGGCCGGCGAGGATCCCTCGAAGCTGCTGGGCGGAGCTCGCCATGGCGGTGAAACGTTCGTCCGCAATCGCGCCGTTCAGCTCTTCGAGCTCGATGTTGAGGCGGGCCAGATCGGCCTCCGTCAACGTGTGCTGGATCCGGTCTCGGATGTAGTCGAGGCTGAAGAAGTCGCCGTTTGCAGCGGCCGCGTCGCCCGCCTCCGCGTCGACCAGGAGCTGAGCGGCCCACAGGTCGAAGCGGGCCAGGTCGATCTCGGTCGCCGGACGATGGCGGAGCTGCAGGTCGAGGCTCCACCGGGCCACGTCGATCGCGGCCTGACGAGCCTCGGGTGCGTTGCGGCTCCGGACGCCGTCCGCGAGCGCCTCGAGCGCCCGGCTCAGCTGCGGCCCGAGCCGGTCGGGCACCTCGCCGGCCTTGACGATCTCCCACGCTGCGGCCGTCTCCTCGACTGCGGTCCGGGCCGCCTTCCAGTCACCCGACCCTGCCGCGGCGAAGACGTCGTCCGCGCCGCCCTCCAACGCGTCGAGCTCCGGCGGCGTGGGCTCCGAGAGCGCGTCAGTCGGCACCGCCAGCGCGAGCGCCTCGACGTCACCCCCGCCGGCGGTGAAGAACTCCCCGTAGCCGGGCGCGAAGCTCTTGCTCTCCGTCGCGCCGTCCATGTGGAGCTCCTCGATCACGAGGCCGCCCTCCACCGGGCCCAGAGGGCCGTCGAGCGTCCGGCCGACGGCCTTGACCGTGACTTCCTCGAACACGAAGCCGGGAATGTTCTCGGGCCGGTAGACGTCCCCGACCTGGGGGTCGGCGGGCATGATCATCGCCGCCGGGCCGTCCTTGCCGGCGATCCACGTGCCGTGCGTGTCGACGATGGCGCCGTCGGCGAAGTTGAAGACGTCCTCGCCGAAGTACCAGACCGCGCCGGCATCGTCCTGGGCGTAGAAGTCGTACGCCACCTCGTGGATGCGCCCGCCGAGATAGGCGACGTACTGGGAGACGAGCACCTCCACCGGCTGACCCTGCCACTCGATGATCCTCGTCTCGGGCAGCAGCGTCACCTCGGTGCGAAACGGCTCGCCGTCGACACGCCCGAGCAGGAGCACCGATTCCTGCCGGGAGACCGGGAAGAGCGGGTTGGTGACGTTGCTGGGATCGGAGAACGTCGGCACGAGGAGATCGACCCGCTCGCCTTCCGGGGCAACGGCCAGGCCCTCCACGGACGGCTGGGGAATAGTCTCCTGCGCGACGGCCTCCTGGGTGACGGTCTCCTCCGCTCCGGTTTCCGAAGCCGACCCGTCCCCGCCGGTGCAGCCGCCGGTGCCGAGCGTGACGGCGAGAAGCGCGGCCGCCGCCGCCGCGAATCGCCGTGATCTGGGTAGTCGTTGTCGAAGCATCTCGGGACCTCCGTTGTCGTTCGTGCAGCCCACCGTAGGAATCCGAGATGAACCGCCAGTGAGACGTGGATGAGGCCCAGATGAGGAGGGATTGACCGCGACGGGCAGGAGGGCGTACGATCATTTGGCCTTGTCTCGGGTCCTTTCTTCGACCGAGGCCGTCGGCCGTCACATCGAGGCGAACGAGGACGCCCTCGTCGAGCTCGTTCGGACGCTGGTTCGCTTCGACACCACGTCGGTCGACCTCTCGCCGGGGTCGGAGAGGACGACGAACGAGGAGGCCGACCTCCAGGCCTACGTCGGCGACCGCTTGCGCGCGCTGGGCGCCCAGGTCGACCAGTGGGAGCCCGACGCCGCCGAGCTCGCCGGCCACCCGATGCTGCCGCCGTGGCACCACTGGCGCGGACGGCCGCTGACCGTGGGGACGATCCGCGGTGGCGGCGGCGGACGCAGCCTTGTCGTCAACGGCCACGTCGACGTCGTCGACGCCGGCGAGCTCTCGCGCTGGACCTCGCCGCCGTTCGCGGCGGAGGTCCGCGATGGGCGCATCTACGGACGCGGGGCGGTCGACATGAAGGGCGGCATCGGCGCAGCGCTCTTCGCGCTGGAGGCTCTGCACGCCTGCGGCACCCAGCTGGCCGGGGACGTCGTCTTCGAGACGGTGCCCGACGAGGAGACCTGCGCGATGGGCACGGTCGCGGCGATCGCCCGCGGGTACCGGGCGGACGCCGGGCTCGTGCCGGAGCCGACCCGGCACAACCTCTGGATCGCCACGCGCGGGCTCCTGCACGGGACGCTCACGGTCGAGGGCCGCTCGGCCCACGCCGAGATGAACCAGCCGCACTGGCGCGAGGGCGGCGGCGTCAACGCGATCCAGAAGGCGGCCGCCGTGCTCGCCGGGCTCGACCGCCTGACCGCGGACTGGGCCGAGCGCGAGGACAAGCGCCATCCTCTCCTGGGCACCCCGTCGGTCAACCCGACGATCGTGCGCGGCGGCAGTTTCATCTCCAACGTCCCCGAGCGCTGCGACGTCGCGCTCAACACGACGTACCTCCCCGGCAACGCCGACGAGCGCGGCTACGGCTCGATCCCGCGCGCCGAGATCGAGCAGGCGGTGGCCGCGGCGGCGCGGGCCGACGACTGGCTCGCCGAGCACCCGCCGGCATGGAGCTGGTACACGGACTACCCGCCGTCCGAGATCGACCCCGGCTCTCCCATCGTCGCGGTGGTGCAGGAGGCCGGCCGCGACCTCGGTGTCGACGTCCGCGCCGAGGGAATCGACACGACGTACGACGGGGCGCTCCTGACGCTCTTCGCCTCGACTCCCAGCCCTGCGTTCGGCCCTGGAGACCTCACGCGCGCCCACGCTCCCGACGAATGGGTGGGGATCGACGAGCTCGTGCTGGGGGCGAAGCTCTACGCGCGCGCGATCTCGCTCTGGTGCGGAGTGGCCGAATGAGCGAGCCCGTCTTCGTCCGCGAAGCCGAGACGAGCGTCTTCCTGCGCGAGCTCGACCGGCCGTACCCGCTGATCGACCGCGCCGAGGGGGTCTGGCTCTACGACCAGGCCGGCACGGCGTATCTCGACGCCGTCGGCGGCGGAGCGATGGTGACGAGTCTCGGCTACGGCGTCCCGGAGCTGGTGGAGGCTGCGCGCGCGCAGGCCGCCCGGGTCTCCTTCCTCTACAACCAGCAGTTCACGACACAGCCCCAGGAGGAGCTGGCGCGCGAGCTGCTCGCGCTCGCACCGGAGGGCTTCACCCGCGTCCATTTCGTGACGGGAGGCGCCGAGGCGAACGAGACCGCAGTGCGCCTGGCCCGCAGCTACCACGTCGAGCGCGGCGAGCCCGACCGCTGGCGGATCGTCTCCCCGGCGCAGGCGTATCACGGCCCGACCGCCGCCACGCTCTCGCTCACCGGGAGGCCGGGCCTGCACCACCACTACGCGCCGTACCTCGCCCAGCACTTGCACATCCCGCCGTCGACCTGGCGCTTCGATCCCAGCGGCGAGGCGGCGCTCGAGGCGCTCGACCGGGCGCTCGAGGAGGCCGGCCCGGGGACCGTGTCCGCCTTCTTCTGCGAGCCCGTCAGCGCGGCCGCGCTGCCCGCCTACGCCCCGCCGGCGCGTTTCTGGGAAGGGCTCGGCGCACGTCGCGACGAGCATGGGTTCCTCGTCTGCCTCGACGAGGTGGTCACCGGCATGGGACGAACGGGGACGTGGTTCGCCGCCGAGCAGCTCCCGATCGTGCCGGATGTGATCACGACCGCCAAGGGGCTCGGCGCCGGTTACGCGCCGATCGGGGCGGTGCTCTGCCGCGACGAGGTCTACCGTGCGATCGCCGAAGGGTCACGCGCGTTCGAGCTCGGGCACACCTGGGACGGCGCGCCGCTCCCATGTGCCGTCGGCCTCGCCGTCATCCGCTACATGCGGGACCACGAGCTCGTCGAGCGCGTGCGCGACGAAGGCCCGCGGCTCCTCGCCGCGCTACAGGACGCCCTGGCCGACTGCGAGCTCGTCGCCGAGGTACGCGGCCGCGGTTTCCTCCTGGGCATCGACTACGCCGACCCGCACGACGGGCGGTCGTTCCTGCCGCCCGAGCTCGGCCTCGCGCGGCGGATCGACGTCGAGGCCCTCGCCCGCGGCCTCGTCGTCTACTCGACGCAGCCGACCCGCGACGGCTACGCGGGCGACCAGACGCTCGTCGCTCCCGCCTTCACGTCCACCGACGAGGAGCTCTCGCTCGTCGTCGAGCGAATGGCCGAGACGGTGCGGGCCGTCGAGCGGGAGGCGCTCGTCGAGCTCGCGAGCGACACGACAGTCGGGAGGGCCAGGTGACCGTCGCCGCGAGCGAGCGGGCGCTCCGCTTCGAGCGCCTCCAGCAGCCCCGAGCTCACGAGTCGGTGGCCGAGCAGATCCGGCGCCACATCGAGCTCCGGCTCGTCGGGCCCGGCGAGGCGCTGCCGGCGGAGCGCGAGCTGGCGGCGATGTTCGGAGTCGGGCGCGCGACGGTTCAGCACGCTCTCCGAGCGCTCGAACGCGACCACCTGGTGGAGACGCGCCGCGGCCGGCTGGGCGGGACGTTCGTCTCGCGGCCCGCCGACGACGCGAAGGTGATGGAGGAGCTGCTCCTGCGCATCCACCGGCGGCGAGACGAGATCGAGCAGCTCCTCGTCTACCGGTCGCTGCTCGAGCCCGGCGTCGCGGCGCTGGCGGCGGCGGCGCGGAGCGGCGATGATCTCGGGGCCATGCAACGCGAGCTGGTGCGGATGGCCGGCGCGGCGACGGAGCTCGACTACATGCGCTCCGACACCGAGTTCCATCTCGCCGTGGCGCGTGCGACCGGCAACGGCTTCCTCGTCGGGGGGATCGAGGAGAGTCGTGCCCGGCTCAGCGACGTCATCAGCCTGCTCCCCGAGACGGACGCATGGCACAGCCGCCTCTCCGACGAGCACGGCGCGATCCTGGCCGCGGTCGAGCTGGCGGACGAGGAGGGAGCCGCGGACGCGATGGCGCGGCACGTCGCGGCGAGCAACCAGGGCATCCACGCGATCCTCGAGGCGATCCGCCGGCGGCGCGGGGGTGGGCCTCTCATCCGTGTGAAAGGAGGAACACCATGAAGGCGCTGCTCGCACAGCTCGCCTGCCGGATCGGAGACGTCGAAGGGAACACGGCGCGGGCGATCGAGGCGATCCGCTCGCATCCGGAGGTGGAGATCGCCGTCTTCCCCGAGCTCTACCTCTGCGGCTACACCTACCGCGACCTCGACGAGCTCGCCCGCGAGCCAGGCTCCAGCGAGATCAAGGAGATCGCGGCGGCGGCGGCCGAGACGGAGACGGCGGTCGTGATCGGCTTCGCGGAGCGGACGTCGAAGGGCATCGCGAACTCGGCCGCCTGCATCGACAACGACGGCACCCTCGCCGGCGTCTACCGCAAGACCCATCTCTTCGAGTCCGAGGCGGAGGCCGGGTTCGTCGAGGGCGAGGAGCAGCTCATCGTCGAGCTTGCAGGCCGCCGCGCCGCACCGCTCATCTGCTTCGACATCGAGTTCCCGGAGCCCGGGCGGCAGGTCGCGCTCGCCGGCGCCGACCTGCTCGTGACGGCGTCCGCGAACATGGACCCGTTCTACATCGACCATGCCGTCGGGGCGGTCGCCAGGGCGCACGAGAACCGTCTCCCGCACCTGTACGCCAACCTCGTCGGGAGCGGCGACGGGCTCGTCTTCGTCGGCGCCAGCAGGTCGATCGCTCCCACCGGCGAGATCCTGGCCGAGGCGAGCCGCGACCGGGAGGAGCTGCTCGTCGTCTCCGTCGCGGAGCTCGGCGGCTTCGACCCCCGCACCGACTACCCCAAGTTCGTGCGTCCTCCCCGGCCCGTCACGGTCCTCGAGAAGGAGCGCGTCGCCCGCTGATGGCCAACTACCCGTTTTCTCCAGGAGGGATGCCACATGGCTGAGCACGTTGCGCCCGGTGCGCCGATGGAGGCGCGGGGCCTCTACGTCAGACAGTCGTCAGGGCTGATCCGGGAGTTCCGGCCGGCCGACGTCTTCGTCTTCAACACGCTCGGGTACGCGACGGGGCTCGTCCTCGCCGTCGTGCCGACCTTCATGGCCGGCCTCTGGCCCGAGCAGAACGTCCTGCTGGTCGTCGCCATCGGGACGGTGCTGACCCTCAGCAACGCGGCGATGTACGGCTACCTCGCCGGCATCATGCCCCGATCGGGGGGCGACTACGTCTACCTCTCGCGCGTCGTCCACCCGTCGATCGGGTTCACGGCGAACTGGGGCTTCACGTGGTCGCAGTTCCTGGGGCTCGGGCTCTACTCGGCGTTTGCGGTGAACTTCGGGATCGCGATCGCGTTCGCCACCCTCGGGAACGCGATCGGGAACGACACGCTCGTCAACTGGAGCGTGGACGTGAGCGGCGACTGGGCGGTGTTCCTGATCGGGACGGGCATCCTCATGCTCGTCCTGCTCGTGCTCTCGCTCAACACCCGAGTTATCCGCAACATCTTCATGATCGGGTTCATCCCGGCTCTCCTGGGCACGTTCGTGACCCTCGGCGTGCTCTTCACGACCTCGAAGGAGGAGTTCGCGGCCAAGTTCAACGCCTTCATGGCCGAGCGGGCCGACGGGCAGACGTACCAGGGGCTCATCGACCAGGCGTCGAGCGCCGGCTTCTCGGCGGGTGACGCGACCTTCATGGGCGCGCTCCTTGCGCTCCCGATCGGCTACTGGATCTACATCGGCTTCACGTACTCGGCCTACATCGGCGGCGAGGTGAAGCAGGCGTCGAAGACCCAGCCGCGCATGATCATGGCGACGCTCCTCTTCGCGTTCGCGGTGTACATGCTCGCCTTCTGGCGCTACTACGACGTCGTCGGGCAGGACTTCACGAACTCGGTGGTCTACCTCGGCGACGACTCGGGAATCCCGGTCGCCCCGGTGCTCAACTTCTTCGTCGGGATCATGACCGGCTCGACGGTCCTGAACGTGATCATGGGAGTGAGCTTCATCCTCTGGAACGTCCTGCTCCTCTTCGTGATCGCCATGATCTGCACCCGGAACCTCTTCGCCTGGTCGTTCGACGGCGTAGCGCCGCGACAGCTCGCGACGGTCGGCGAGCGGACGCACGCGCCGTGGGTCGCGGCGATCTTGATCACCGCGATCGCGGTGGTCCTGCTGGCCCTCTACGTCTTCACGAGCTTCTTCACGATCGTCGTCAACTACATCGTCATCTTCTCGGTGGCGTTCTGGATGACGAGCTTCGCCGCCATCCTCCTCCCCTACCGGCGGCCCGACCTCTTCGAGCAGGCGCCGGAGTCGGTCAAGCGGAGGATTGCCGGGATCCCGGTGATCACCCTCCTGGGCGTCGGGAACCTCATTCTCTTCACGCTCATCCTGATCGCGTCGTTCGACACGCCGGCGTTCAGCGGGCCCACGGGCAACCGTGCGATCGCCTTCGTCGTCGGCATCTACGTCGCGGGGTTCGTCCTCTACTACATCTCCCGCGCCGTGCGGCGTCAGCGCGGGGTCGACCTCGACCTGCTCTACAAGGAGATCCCGCCGGAGTAGTTCAAGAACTCGGTTCACGATGACGACTCGTCGCCGGGGTGTCCTGGGCGAGTGCGAGGCAAGGACGCAGGGAGCGCTCGTATTCGAGAATACGGGCGCGACCGAGGACGCCGCATCGCGCCGTCCAGGGCGGCCCGGCGGCATAGTGCTCATTGTGAATCGAGTTCTAACGTGAAGCTCTTCTACGCGACTGACGTCCACGGGTCGGACCGCTGCTTCACGAAGTTCGTGAACGCGGCGTCCTTCTACGGGGCCGACGCGATCCTGCTCGGCGGCGACCTGACTGGGAAGGCGATGGTGCCCCTGGTGCGCGAGAACGGCGTCCACCACGGCGTCTTCCTGGGCGAGGACGTCGCCACCGAGGGAGATGCTCTCGTCGAGCTGGAGAAGAAGATCGCCAACGCCGGGTACTACGCGTTCCGCTGCGACCCGGACGAGAACGAGGCCTTGCGCGCGGATCCGGCCGCGCGCGAGGCCCTCTTTCGCCGCCTCATGCGGGAGCGGCTCGAGCGCTGGGTCGCGCTCGCCGAAGAGCGCCTCCGCCCTGGGGGCGTTCCGTGCTACGTGAACGCGGGAAACGACGATCCGTCGGAGATCGACGAGGTGCTCGAGGCGAGCGACTGGGTGCAGTTCCTCGAGGGGCGCATCGTCCGGCTACCCGACGGGACGGAGGTGGCGAGCTGCGGCTACGCGAACCGGACGCCCTGGGACTGCCCGCGCGACATCGAGGAGGACGAGCTCGCCCGGAGGCTGGAGGCGGCGATCGCGGGCCTCGCCGACCCCGAGCGCTCGGTCTTCAACTTCCACTGCCCCCCGTACGACAGCGGGATCGACTCCGGCCCGAAGCTCGACGAGAACCTGAGGATGACCTCCGGCGCGGGCGGCGCCGAGATGCACCCGGTGGGAAGCACCGCCTGCCGGGCGGCGATCGAGCGCTACCAGCCGCTCCTCGGGCTGCACGGCCACCTGCACGAGTCCCGCGGCGTGCACAAGCTGGGCCGGACTACCTGCCTCAACCCGGGAAGCGAATACAACGAGGGCATCCTCCGCGGCGCGCTGATCGAGCTCCGCGACGGCAAGCTCCGCAGCCACCAGTTCACCGCCGGCTAGCGCCAGGCTAGACCTCTTCCGGCGTCTCGTACCAGCGCTTCCGCTCGCCGATCCGCGCCCGCAGCCGCCACGCGCGGGACTTCGGCTCCGACTCGACTCGAGCGGTAAGGGCGTCGACCCGCTCGCCGACCGACTGTCGCTGCTGCTCCTCGAGACCGTACCGGTCGAGATGGTCGCGGCAGACGGCGAGGTTCCCCGTGATCGTGCGCCAGAGCCCCCAGTCGTCGCTCAGCAGCTCGGCGATCCGGGCGGCGTTGACGGTCTCGCCGTCCTCGTCCCCGACCGGGTGCCCGTGCAGGAGGGCGATCGAGTCGCGGACGTCCTTCTCGTTCAGCTCGGCGATCTGGAGCTTCGTGAGCAGGAGCTCGGCCAGCGGGACGGTCAGCGGCTCGAGGGCGAGGCGGCCTTCGAGGGGAATCTCGTGCGACATGCGGAAGCGGCCGACGAAGACGTCGGCCTTGCGAGCGTGCTGCTGGTCGACGAAGAGGAGCCGCTCGCTCCCGTGCAGTGCGTTGAAGGGCACGTGCGGCTCATAGCCGAGCTCGCGCAGGAGACCCGTGCATGCCTTCGCCGAGGCGCGCGAGGTGGCGAAATCGAGGTCCTCGTAGGTCCGCCTGAAGGGCTCGGCGAGACCGTTTTGAGACCGGAGCACAATGGCGACGCCACCCAGCAAACGAAGCGTGACACCCTGGTCTTCGGCCCCGGCGAGGACCCTGCGCCCCTCTTCCACGACGTCCGGCAGGGTGCCGTCCATCTGCCCACCTTACGCCACCAGTGGGAGCTCTCCTAGTCCGCGCTGAGGCCTACCCCAAAGAGAACAGGCGCCCCGGGCCGGCCCAATCGGGCCAGGCCGGGACGCCTGCGAAGCTCTTGGTCTAGAGGACGCCCGTGACGGCGTCGATCGCATCGCCGATGGCGCCGGACAGCGCCGCGAGAGCGACGACCACCGCCAGCGTGATGACGGCGAGCACGACGCCGTACTCGGCCATCGTCTGCCCGTCCTCGCGCCTGGTCAGCGTGAAAAAGCTCTGCATCTCTTCATTCACCCCCTAAGCGGGTCGAGGGTCTCACGGCTTCGCTCCTAGAGCTCTGCCGCGGGACCGCTCCGCCGAAGGGCTCTACCAGCACTCGCAGCATCGGTCAGGACGGGCGGAAAGGAATCCCCCGGGACAGGGATTCGCTCGCGAGCCGCTCGAGGCCGTTTTCGGGCCGTGAGAGCAGCCGAGAACGGCCGCTTGGACGGCGAAAACGGCTTCATCTCTACGTTCGACCGGCTTCCGAGATCCGGTCGGGGAACCCGATTACCCGGCGACCCGACGAAGCGCTACGGCCCGTCGGGGAAGCCCCTGCCGGCGATGCTCGCGAGGAGCACCACGGCGGTGACGAGAAGGATGTGGAGCGAGGCCCGGCTCACGTTCTGGCTCACCTCCTTTCGAAGCGTCGGTTTCGACCTGCCTTCGATCGACTGCATCTCCTAGAAATGGAAGTCCTGGAGGGCCTGCACGGTGCGCTGATAGAGCGTGATCGCGGCTTCCTTGTCGCCGCGCTCGACCGCGAGCTCCGCCTGGGCGGTCCAGGCGGCCGCCTTGTGGCTCGCCGAGGACAGCTGGTCGAAGCTCGCCTCCGCGGCGCGGAACTTCTCCGCGGCCTCGTCGAGCCGGCCCTGCTCGAGCAGCGAGCGGCCGAGGACGAGCTGGGCGTTTCCGATCTCGTCGATGAAGTCGACCCGGTCGGCCAGCAGCTCGAGGGCGTGCCGCGCCTGCTCCTCCGCGAGCTCGACCTGGCCCGTGCGCAGGTGAACCTGCGCGAGCGAGGAGACCGCCTGCGCGGCGTCCGCGTCGCTCCCGACCTCGAGCGCTACCGCGAAAGCCCGCTTGAAGAGCGGGATCGACTCGTCCGGATTCCCGAGCAGGAAGGTCAGCCCTCCGAGGGTGGTGAGGAGCTTGCCCGTGTTCGCCCGGTCGTCGATCTGCTCGTACAGGGCCTTGGCCTTCTCCGCGTGGGCGCGGGCGGCCACCCACTGGCCCTGGCGCTCCGCGACCAGCGCTCCCAGGAAGTACGCGTCGGCCGTCGCCCGCGGATCGTCCAGGGCCTCCGCGAGCTCGAGCGCCCGCTCGACGTCCTCGCGCGCGGCCTCCCAGTCACGCTGTCTCCGGTAGCAGCGTGACCGCCACCCGAAGATGCGCGACCGGAGGCGGTCGCACGGGATCCCCGAGCGCTCGGCGAGCTCGAGCGCCTCTGTGAAGAGCGCCAGCGCCGTCGCCACGGAGGTCAAGCGGTATCGGCAGCAGCCGAGCCGGAAGAGGACCTCGGCGCGATCCACGTCCGAGAAGACCGCGTCCTCGACGATCTCCCGGGCGCGCGCGAGCAGCGGCAGCGCCTCGCGCATCTCGCCGATGTACATGCGCGCCCACGACTCGGCCAGCAGCATCCGCAGCTCGAGGTCGGCCGCCGAGTCGGCCGGGAGCGAGCCCTTGACGTCCGCCAGCAAGCCGATCGCCGAGGCATAGTCGTGCGACTCCGCCGCGGCCTCGGCGCGCGCGACGGCGCTCTCGAGGCGCTCGCGCTGTCGCCCGTCGATGCCGGTGGCGAGGTACGAGGCATCGACCTCCAGCCGCTGGGCGAGCCACTGGAGCGTCTCGTCCGTCGGGCGGAGCCGGTCGCGCTCGAGCTGGCTCACGTACTGCTTCGAGAAGCGGCTGTCCGCAAGCTCGGACTGCGTCAGCCCCCGTGCAACCCGCGCCTGGCGGAGGCGCTGTCCCAGCGTCGCGGGGGCCTCGGGCTTGATGACCGTTTCCGGACTCGTCACGTCGGGTCAAGCATAGAAGTCTTCGTTTCACTTTACAATCTTCTTGACTTCTCCGAGGACGCGGCTATAGTCTCGAGCGATCTCGCCCTCGGGAAACCCGATCCCGAGTGATGTCTGGCATACCGCGAGAGCCTGGCCCGGAGACTCAGGCTTGGGCCGCAGAAGCCGAGTCTCCGGGTCGCCTTTTTTTCCGGGCCCCGATTCTCAGGCGGAGGGGCACGGCACAAGTGGCCTCGACGGCCGATAACCTCCGTGTTCCCAGGCGACGAAGGAGACCTCATGGCGTACGCCGTCCCACCCCTCCCCTACGACTACAACGCCCTCGAGCCGCACATCGACGAGCAGACGATGCGGATCCACCACGACAAGCACCACCAGGCGTACGTGGACAAGGTCAACGCGGCGCTCGAGGGCACCGACTGGGCCGAGAGCCCGGTCGAGGAGGTCCTGACGAGCCTCGACCGCATCCCGGACGAGAAGCGGACGGCCGTCCGAAACAACGGCGGCGGGCACTTCAACCACACGCTCTTCTGGGAGAGCATGAGCCCCGACGGGGGCGGAGCGCCGGACGGGGGCCTCGGCGCCGCCATCGACGAGGCCTTCGGCTCGTTCGCGGACTTCCAGGGCAAGCTCAAGGACGCCGGCGTCAACCAGTTCGGCTCCGGCTGGGCCTGGCTCGTCCTCGACGGTGGCGCGCTCGCGGTCGTCTCGACCGCCAACCAGGACAACCCCATCTCCGACGGCAAGACGCCGCTCCTGGGCGTCGACGTCTGGGAGCACGCCTACTACCTCTCCTACCAGAACCGGCGCCCCGACTACATCGACGCCTGGTGGGAGACGGTGGACTGGGTGAGGGTGGCCGAGCGCTTCTCCGCGGACTGATCTCCAGCTAGGCTGAGCCCATGCCGGCGCTCAAGCTCATCTTTGTCGCCATGAAGGTGCAGCAGGGGTGGAAGCGAATTCCGCCCGAGCAGCGGCGCGCCCTACTCCAGACGGCCCAGCGCTCGGCGAAGAAACACGGGCCGCTGGTCGCGAAGACCGTCAAGGAGCAGGGCCCGACGGTCGCCAAGCAGCTGGGTCGAATGCTCCGCGAAGCGAAGAAGCGCTCGTAGCCGAGCCAGAGGGGAGGCCGGTGGGATTCGAACCCACGACCACCGGGACCACAACCCGGGGCTCTACCAACTGAGCTACGACCTCCGCGCCAGAACCGAGTTTAGCGGGTGCTACGGTGCCCCCGAGCGCCTGTAGCTCAGTGGACAGAGCAGCGGACTTCTAATCCGCGGGTCGGAGGTTCGAATCCTCCCAGGCGCGCTGACGGAACTCTCGGGCGGCTCCGTGAGGATCGCGCCGATACGGTTCGAGCGATGCCGGCGTTCAGGTTGCAGTTCGCCATCGAGCGCGTGCCGGAGTACGCCGGCCGCTACCCCTCCGAGGAGGATCGTGACGTCCTCGCAATCGGCCGCATAGCCCGGGACCGCGGTCACTACACCCTCGTCGAGCTCCGCCGGGTGTGTCGGTGGAAGACTCCGCGGAGCGCCCCGCTGGTGGCGCGAGAACAGCGCGCGTTCCGTCGAGGCCTCGACGCGAGCGGCGCTGGGCGAGACGAGCGGCGAGCGCGAGCGGGTCGAGGCGCTGCTCTCCCTGAGCGGCGTCGGCTGGCCGACGGCCTCGGTGCTCCTGCACGTCGCCTTCCCGGAGCGCTATCCCATCCTCGACAAGCGGGCCTTGCACGCGCTCGGGGTCAGCGCGCCCTCGGCGTACACCTTCCCGTTCTGGGAGGCCTACGTCACGGCATGCGTGCGTCTGGCCGAGCAGGCAGGCGTCGACGGGCGCACCTTCGACCAGGCGCTCTGGCAGTGGTCGAAGGAGCAGGGCGTCCCTCTCTCCTGACACCTCCCGGCGGCCGGGCTCAGACGAGCAGGTCGACGCCCAGGGCCAGCAGCCAGGCCGCTCCGAGCCTCGTGCATCGCCGGCGCGTCACGAGCAGCTCCGGTCCTCGTCACGTGGATGCTTCTGCTCGGTCTCTCGGCTTCAGCACCGACTTCGTGCTCGAGGCGGTCGAGCTCGCGAGCTGACCTGAAGAAGCGCTTAGAGCACGTCTCAAAATGAAGCCCTGTGCCGCCGGGCCGCGCTGCTCGCCCCGAGGACTGCGTCCTCAGTCGCGCCCGTAGCCTTGGCTACGAGCGCTCCCTGCGTCCTTGTCTCGGAACGACCATCGCACCCCGACGGCGAGGCGTCATTCTGAAACGTGCTCCTAGCCGCGCAGGCGATGACAGCGCAGTGCTCGCTCGACGTCTCTGCCGCAGACGTCGGGATCTCGCGGTTCGGCGCCGGATCTGGCGGGCGCGCCGCCGTCGCAGCGATCGCGCCCCAACCCGCCGAAGCAGCGGTCGATACCGGTGCCCCCGCTCAGGTAGTCGTGACCCGCCTTGCCCAGGATGAGGTCGTCGCCCGGGCCGCCGAAGAGCGACGCGAGGCCGCGGTCATCGTCCCCGCTGCCGCCGTCGAGCAGATCGCGGGCGGGCCCGCCGGCGAGGTAGTCCTTGTCGCGCCCTCCCAGAATGACGTCCGCGCCTTCGCCCCCGTACAGGAAGTCGTTGTCCCGCCGGCCGAAAATCCGGTCGTCCCCGGGGCTGCCTCGAGCCCTGTCGGCACCGCTGCCGACGTCGACGACGTCGTCACCGGGGCCGCCGTCGGCCACGTCGTTGTCGCGGCCGGTCGCCAGTCGGTCCGCGCCCTCTCCGCCGGCGACGAAGTCGCTCCCGGGCCCGGCGCGGATCGTGTCGTCCCCCGGACCTCCGGTCATGGGTTCGGACGAGCTGCCGTCGTTCTCGCTGCCACTGCCGAGGATGTCGTCCCCGAGGCCGCCGTCGAGCATGTCGTTGCCGGCTCCGCCGAGGAGGACGTCGTCGTCCTCGTCGCCGTTCATGCGGTCCTCGCCCGGGCCGCCGACGATGCGATCGACCCCGGGCCCTCCGTGCATCTGGAGGGCGACATCTGGATCGTTGCCGTCGTTGCCGGCGCCGCCCTCGAGCAGGTCGTCGCCGAGGCCGCCGTCCAGCCAATCGCCATCGTCTCCGCCGCGAAGGACGTCGTTGCCCTCGTCGCCGGTCATGTGGTCGTCTCCGGGGCCTCCGTCGATAGTGTCGTCCCCGGAGCCGCCGTGCATGGCGAGGCCGTTCGAAGGGTCATTGCCGGGGCCGCCCTCGATCTGGTCGTTGCCCGGGCCGCCGTCGATCGCGTCCGTCCCGTCGCCCCCGCGCAGGACGTCGTCGCCGTCCTCGCCATAGGTCGAGTCGGTGCCGGGACCTGCCTCGACCGTGTCGTTGCCGGGCCCGGCGCAGATCGAGTCGTTCGCCTCCAGCGCCTCGATCAGGTCGTCGCCGGCGCCCGCAACGATCACGTCGCGCTCCTGCGTGCCGACGATGTGGTCGTCCCCGTCCGTCCCGACGTGCCCCGGGTCGCGGGGCGCCTCCCCGTCGCACGTCGGCGTCTGCGCCCCCAACGGCGCCGACCCGAGCTGGAGAAGCACGAACAGCGTCCCGACGAGGAGAGCGCTGCGTACGGCCGGCGGCATGCCGGGGAATTTAGAGCTCATTTCGGAATGATGCGCCGTCGTCGGGGTGTCTGGGCGAGTGCGAGGCAAGGACGCAGGGAGCGCTCGTATTCGAGAATACGGGCGCGACCGAGGGACGCCGAATCGCGCCGTCCAGGGCGGCCCGGCGGCACCCGGCTTCATTCGAAAGGAGTTCTTAGCCTGGTCCGTGTCCGATCGCGTAGTGCCCGGCGATCGTCGCCTCGGAGAGCAAGCCTTCGTAGAGCGCGATCTCGTCCAGGTCGCCCTTGTACTCCGGGTAGCCCGGGCCCTTGCCGAAGGTGAGCGCGCCGTCGTTGCTCACGTCGCCGGTCATCGGGCCCGCGGTGGCGCCCGCGGCCACGCCGTCGACGTGGAAACGGATTCCGAAGTCACGGTCGAACCGGACGACGATGTGGTGCCAGGCGCCGCCGTCCACGCGGACCGTGCTGTAGGCCTGCCGAACGACGGAGCCGTCGAAGATGTTCACGCGCAACTGGCCGACGTGATTCGGGTCATCGGTGACGGTCACCTGCCAGTACGGCCCCGCGCTGGAACGTTTTGTGATGATCGCGCGCTCGTCGGTGGCGCTCGGCTTGACCCATGCCTCGACGGTGAAATCCTCGTCGCCGAAGTCGAGGCTGCCGTTGGCCGGATCACCGACCGTGATGCGGTCGTTGCCGCCGTCGAGCCGGACGGCCGTGTTCGAATCGCCGCTGAGCGCTCCGGGCACCCCCAGGACGACGCCGTTCTGGTACGTCCCCGAGGCCCCCCCAAGCTCCTCGGCCGCCGACGTGCCGCTGAGCTCGCCGAGGCGCCAGTAGGCGCGTGGCGGGACGCTGAGCACCGCGTCGTCGTACTCGCCCTCAGTCGGCGGCGGAGGCGGCGGAGGCGGCGGAGGCGGCGGAGACTCCGGGCCGTGGCAGTCCGCGCTCCCGGCGTCGGTCGAGGTCCCGCCTGCGACGGGCAGGAACTCCCAGTCGTACGACCCCGCATGGAGCGTGAGCTTGAGGACGCCGAAGGTGTCGTTGATCCGGGCAGCGCTGTTGGGGAGGATCGTGCTCCACGGGTAGAACATGAAGCCACCAAGCCCTGCCGTGAACTGCGTGATGCCGTAGGCGAGGTCGAGCTCGCCGTCCCGCGTCTGGGGCAGGAACCGCTCGTACACGTGCTCGTGACCGTTGACGACGACGTCCGCGCCGTAGTCGCTGAGCGCGTCCCAGAACGGGTTCATGCCCGGGTTGCTTCCGTGGACGCCGCCGGAGCTGAAGCGTGGAACATGCCAGTACGCGAGCGTGCAGTCGCCGAGGTTGGCAGCCAGGTCACTCCGCAGCCACTGCTCCTGGGGCGAGCCCGGGCCGCAGCCGCCGATCTGATTGCACTCGCTGTTGAGCGCCACGATGTGCCAGGTTCCGAGGTCGTAGCTGTAATAACCCTTTGTCGGGTCGCCGGCGTTGGCGCCGAAGTAGCCGAAGTAGCCGGCAGCCCCCGGGGTTGTGTAGTCGTGGCCGCCGACTGACGGGAAGGTACGGTCCTTCACCTGACCCCAGCTGGCGCCGTAGCAATCGGCGAACTCTTGTGGGGTTCCGTCCGGGTAGGCGTTGTCGCCCGTCGTGAACACCGTCGCCTGCGGGAGGCCCAGGAGGAGCGCCGCCGTCGCTTCGTCCTGGGCACTCTGCCCGCACGAGGCGATGTCGCCCGCGCCAACCAGCACCGGATCGCCCGGGGGAGGCGGCGGAGGCGGAGTGTCGTCGAGAACCGTGAACGAGGCCGGCTCGCTTGACCCAACGTTCTGGGAGAAGTCCTCCTGGGTCGCCTCCGCCGTGTACACCCCGGGTGCGAGCGGCGTTGTTGCCGCAACCGAGTAGGAGCCGTTACCCGCCCGCGTCGTCGTCAGGGTCTGAACCGGCGCGCCGCTGGTATCGGGCCCGGCGTAGACCTGCACGGAGACCGTCGTGGAATCGCCGATCGCCGTACCGGCCGTGCCGGAGAACGTGGGCGTCTCGGGTTCGTCCGGGCTACCGTCGGGAGGGCTCGTCAGCGTGATCACGGGCGCCGTCGTGTCGATCGTCGCCGCCAGGTAGTGCGCCTCGACCCGTTCTGCGGAAAGCAGCCCGCGGTAGACGGCGACCTCGTCGATGTCGCCCTTGAACTCGGCGTAGCCGCTGACCTTTCCGACCTGGAGCAGGCCCGTGTTGTCCAGGTTGCCCGTCATCGGAGCGGAGACCGCCCCGGCCGGCAGCCCGTCCGTGTAGAAGCGAACGCCGAAGTCCCGGTCGAAGACCACGACCACGTGATGCCACGCCCCGTCGTCGACCCGCCGCGTGCTGTAGACCTGGCGGGTGACGACGCCGTCGTAGATGTTCGCGCGCAGGCGGCCTGTCTGGCTGCCGTCGTCGGTGACCGTGACCTGCCAGTAGCGCGCCGCGTCTCGCTTGCCGATGATCGAGCGCTCGTTGGTCTCGGAGGTCTTCACCCAGGCTTCGACCGAGAAGTCGTCGGTCCCGAAGTCGAAGAGCCCGCTGGCCGGGTCGCCCAGGTTGACCCGGTCGTTCCCGCCGTCGAACCGCGCCGCCGAGTTCGTCTGCACCGCGCCGGGAACGCCGAGCGCGACGCCGTTCAGATAGGTCCCTGCGGTTGCGTTCGGGGTCTCGTCGGCGGCACTCGTTCCGCTCGTCTCGCCGAAGCGCCAGTACCCGGCCGGCGTATCGGCCAGGACCTGGTCGCGGTATGACGGGACCTGCGCGGGAGCTCCGAGCGTCCCAACGCTGAGCATCACGCCGCCAAGGGTCACCACGCACAGAGCGCGCAGAGAGAGTCGCCGCAGAGAAGGCCGCCGCACCAAAGAGAGTCAACTCCGCGGCGTGACGTCCGTCAACGGTCGTTCGGATGGGGTCTGCTAGCCGTTCGGAGAGGTACCCCCCAGCCTCTGCGGGTCGTGATTCGGCAGGCGCCGAAGCTAGAGTCCATGCCGCGTGAAGGCACCGCGGTTCGACATTGCAGTGATCGGCGGAGGGCTGATCGGGCTCGCGACTGCCCTCCGCCTGCTCGCCGAGAAGCCCGGCCTGCGCGTCGCCGTGCTCGAGAAGGAGACGGAGCTCGCGCGACACCAGAGCGGCCGGAACTCGGGGGTCATCCACGCGGGCCTCTACTACGCGCCGGGCTCGCTGAAGGCGCGCCTCTGCCGGGAGGGTATGGAGGCGCTCAGGCGCTTCGCGGACGACCGCGGGATCCCGTACGAGCTGTGCGGCAAGCTCGTCCTTGCGCTGAACGAGGGTGAGCTAGGCCGTCTCCGGGACCTGAAGCAGCGCGGCGTCGCGAACGGCCTGCGCGGCATGCAGGAGGTCGGGCCGGAGGAGATTCGCGAGCTCGAGCCTCGCGCAACCGGACTGCGCGGGCTCCACGTCCCAGAGACCGGCATCATCGACTTCCGTGCCGTCGCGGGCGCCTACGCGGACGATGTTCGCGCCGGAGGGGGCGAGATCCGGCTCGCCTGCGAGGTCGTCGCGATCGAGCGTCGCGACGGCGGGCGGCGGCTTCGCCTCGTGCGGGGCCCCGACGTGCATGCCGAGAACGTCGTCGCCTGCGCCGGCCTCCACGCCGACCGCGTGGCCGCGCTGACGGGCAGCGATCCGGGCGCGTACCGAATCGTCCCGTTTCGCGGCGACTACTACACGCTGAGACCCGAAGCCCGGAAGCTCGTCCGCGGGCTGATCTACCCGGTCCCCGACCCGTCGTTCCCGTTCCTCGGCGTTCACCTCACGCGACGGATCGACGGTGAGGTCTGGGCGGGGCCGAACGCGGTGCCGGCGCTGGCCCGCGAGGGCTACCGACGTCGAGACGTCGACCTTCGCCACCTGGCCTCAATCGTCGCATTCCCCGGGTTTCGGCGCCTCGCGCGAACATACGCCCGTACGGGCGCCGGCGAGCTCTACCGGGATTTCGCGAAGAGAGCCTTCGTCAAGGCTCTGCGCGGCTACGTCCCGGCGCTCAGGCCCGGCGACGTCACCTTCGGCCCGTCCGGCGTCCGCGCCCAGTGCCTGGGGGCTGACGGCACCCTAGTCGACGACTTCCTGCTGGAGGAGGACGAGGGCGTCCTGCACGTCCTCAACGCCCCGTCCCCGGGCGCGACGGCGTCGCTCGCCATCGGCCGTGTCCTGGCCGAGCGCGCGACCTCCGCGTTCGGGCTCTAGCTCGGCCGCCCGTGACGTTGGCCTTCAACCGAAGGCTCGGGAGCGTCTTTCTCGCCGCCGCTGGGCTCGTCGGGCTCTCTCGAGGTGCCGGCGTCCTACCCGACCGACGTGCTCGTCGGGATCCCGATCGGCCTCGTCTGCGCCTACGCAGTCGTGCGCTTCCTCCGCGTGCCGCTGACCGGGTCCGTCCGTCTTCTCAGCCGCGTATCGGATCCGATCGTCGGCCTCGCCTGGCCGCCCCGGTCGCAGAGGTCCGCCAACGGCTCGGGTCGGTAACCGTCCCAGACGGTCTTCCGACAACTACCGGGTGACGGTGTCCGCCGAGCGCTGCTCGGGGAGAAGCGACGCGACCGCCCGCCGAAACGCCACGTCGATGTGGGCGAGCTCCTCGCGCGACCTCGGGATATCGAGGATGAACGACCTGAAGCCGAGCTCGAGATACCGGCCGAGCTCCGCCGAGACGACCTCGTAGCTTCCGACGAGGTAGGGGCAGAACGTCTTGTAGTTCTCGAAGGGGCCGAGCCAGTACGGCGACGCATGCTTGCCGGCGTGCTCGGCGAGCGCCGACAGCTGGTGGTGCCAGCGAGAATCCGAGACCTTCATGGCGAGCTGGTGGGTGAGCTGCCCCTTCCGGGAGGGAGGGAACTGCGAGAGCGCGACCGCCCAGGCTTCCTCGGACGTCTCGCGGGCGATGATGCCCGCCCGCATCCCGAGCCTGAGCGAGTCGCCGGCGGCGCGTCCGGTCTCCTCGCCTGGCGGCTTCGGGTACTTGACGGCCGTGGCGCCGATCGCGCGGGCGGCGGCCAGACCGGCCTCGGACGAGCCCGACACCGTGATTCCGGGCATGAGCTCGGGCGGGAGCGGAGGCGTCAGCTTCAGGTTCGTCACCCGGTAGTACCCGCCCTCGAAGCTGAACGGATCCGGGCTCTCGAGCAGGCCCTTGACGATCGTCG
The DNA here is from genome assembly GCA_963775625.1 of uncultured Actinomycetes bacterium. Taxonomy (GTDB): domain Bacteria; phylum Actinomycetota; class Thermoleophilia; order Gaiellales; family Gaiellaceae; genus JAIBJN01. Next base: position 74,822 of record CAVZJM010000011.1, read on the forward strand.
TGTACTCGACGAGGCGGTCGTAGCGCTCGTCGTGCGGCGTGTCGTCGTCGAGCGCGAGAAGGTCGTTCCGGAAGCCCCCGGCGACCATGTTCAGGTAGATGCGGCGGCCGTGCAGGAAGGCGAGCGACGCCACCGTCTTCGCCGCCGAGTAGGGATGGACGTAGACGGGCTGGACGGCCACGAGCGGGCACAGGGCCTTCGTGCGCTCGAGGACGACCTGCGCGAGGAGCCACGGATCCACCAGCGAGTTGTCGGTGTAGACGAGCATGCCGCGATGGCCCGCGTCGTCGCTCCACTGTGCCACCTCCACGGCCCGCCGAAGGTAGCTTTCGGCGTCGAAGTGGGCGGACTGCGGGCAGGTCGAGAAGATCTCGATGCCCGCGACCTCGAGCGGGTCGGCGACGTCGACGTCCCGAACGCGGTCGCGGAGCTCCGACACCGTGCCCCCGGCTCCGTTGCCTTCCGAGGGGATCGTGCGGGTGCGTCGCGACTGGCGAACCGCGTCGAGCAGAGCCTCGACGACCGCCTCGACCTGCCTGTCGTCCATGTGTGGAAAGAGCGGGAGCGTGAGGATCCGGTCCGCGACCGCCTCGGTCCTCGGAAGCCGGCGCTGGTCGCTCGCGCCGACGTAGGCGGAGAAACGATGGATCGGCGGGTAGTGGACGCTCGTCTGGATGCGGCGCTCGACGAGGATTGCCCGAACATCCTCACGGTTCACGTCGTCCGGCAGAACGACCACGGCGAGGTGATGGGCGGAAGCCGAGTCGTCATCGTCTGCGAACGGCATCACGATACCCTCGACGCCGTCGAAGGCTTCGCGGTACCGCGCGACGACTCGCGAGCGCGCGGCGTTTCCATCTCGAAGCGCCGGAGCTGGACGAGGCCGGCGGCGGCGCGTGGCTCGTCCAGGCGGTAGTTGAAGCCCGGCACGACGACGTCGTAGGTGTTCGCGTGTCCGCGATGGCGGTCCCACGTGAGGGTGGTCATCCCGTGCGAGCGCAGGAAGCGGAGTCGCTCGGCGAGCATCGTCGTCGTCCGTGACGACCATGCCTCCCTCTCCGATCGGCAGGTTCTTGTTGGAGAAGAAGCTGAAGCAGCCGGCGAGCCCTAGCGAGCCGCACGGGCGGCCGTCGAAGGGAGGCGCCCGGTGCGTGCGCGGCGTCCTCGATCACGGCCAGGCCATGGCGCTCGGCGACGTCGAGCACGCGGTCCATGTCGCACGGGTGCCCGCCGTAGTGGAGCACGATCACCGCCTTCGTCGCCGGTCCGACGGCCGCTTCGAGGTCGTCTGGATCGAGGTTGAGATCCCGCTCCCCCCTGATGTCGCAGAAGACCGGCCGGGCGCCGCTGTGGGCGACGACGTTCGCCGCGGCGACGAAGTTGAGCGACGGGAGGACGACCTCGTCCCCGGGGCCGCACTCGCAGGCCAGCAGCGCGAGGTGGAGGGCCGCCGTTCCGTTCGCCACGGCAAATGCGTGGCGGGTGCCGCAGAGCTCGCCGAAGCTCGCCTCGAACTCCGCCACCCGCGGGCCCATGCTCCACCAGCCCGAGGCGACAGCCTCCTGGACGGCCGAGAGCAGCTCGTCGTCGGCAGAGACGTCGGAGAGGGGCACGAGCCAGCTCTGGTTCATCGGAGGCATCCTGGAAAGGGCCGGCGTGCGGCCATGCTCGCGATGCTAGCGCGAGCGCGCCGAATCTCCACAGGACGTTCGATTAGCGTTCGCACGGCAGGCCCCGCCGATCGGGCAGGGTTCGCCCCCGGCGACGCCTTCTACCCTTCGTACGCGCCCACGTCGGGGCCCGAGCCCTGCGGCCTGGGAGCGCCTTCGGCGTCCGTCGTCGGCGTCCAGTCCGCGAGCGCCTCGTCGAGGGCGGGGCTGTCTGCCGCAAGCCGCAGGTCGCGCGCGACGTAGTCGAGGAAGCTCGGGTCGGCGAAGATATTGCCGACGGACGTGTCGATCGCGGGACACCCGGACTGCACCGCCCCGCTCGGGTTCCCGTAGATGACGTTGTGATCCACCGTGACGTTGCTCGTCGGACAGGTCGAGTCGCGCTGGACCCCGTACCGCGCGTTGAAGGCCAGGACGTTGTTGCGAACGACGACGTCGGAGACCCCGCCCGAGCCGCCCACGACGATCCCGCTGTGCCCGGACGCGACGATAGTGTTCCCGACGATCACCGAGCCGTGGTTCAGGTCGTAGACCTGGATCCCGAAGCCCTTCGGGTGGTCGTGAATCACGTTGTTGGCGACGTAGTGGTCGGAGCCCTGGAGGTAGATCCCGTGGCTCTGGTGGGCGATGCCCTTGCCGTTGTGGTGGATCCAGTTGGCGAGCACGTGGACGTTGGCGCTCTCCTCGGCGGTGTAGATCCCCTGATCCGTGCCCAGGCGGATCTCGTTGCCCGAGAGCTCCACATGGTGGCCGTAGACGTCGATGTTGCCGCCGGAGGTGCCCGGGGCCTTCTCGACGACGAAGCCGCTGAGGCGGAAGTAGGCGCCGTCGCTCGAGACGACGAGAGGATGCCCGGCGACCGGGTTGAGGATCGGCTGCTCGCCCGGGTAGGCCTCCACGGAGATCGGCGCCGACGCCGTCCCGGCCCGGTCGAATTCGAGATCCTCGAAGTACGTACCGGCGCGGACGAGCGCCCGCTCCCAGCCGTCAACGTATCGAGCGCCTTCTGAACCGTCCGCCAGGGCGCCGAGAACGTCCCCGGGTTCGCATCCGAGCCGGCGGGCGAGACGTAGTAGACGGCGCCGGTCGACGACGGCAAAAGCGGCGGGAGCGCCGAGCCCAGGGTGGCGCACGCCGATGTCGACATGCTCAGGTTCGCCCTCCCTGAACGGTTTCCGGCCTCGTCGAAGGCGTCGACCTCGAAGCTGTACTGGGTGTCGCAAGCGAGCCCCGAGACCGTGTGGGAGCTCGAGCCCACCTCGGAGACGTGCACGCCGTCGCGATACACCCCGTACCCGGCAACGCCGTCACCCGAGCCCGTCCAGTCGAGCGTGACCGAGATCTGCGAGCGACCGGCGACGTGGAGGTCGGTCGGGGCGGGTGGCGGCCCGTGTCGAGCGGACGAAGCGCCACGGCCTGGCCGACGGCGACGCCTCGCTTCCGCCCGAAGCGCGCCGTTCGCGCGCCGGTGGGACCGGCGTCGGCCTGAGCCCGGTCGGCGCCCGCCGTGCTGACGCCCCAGCGCCTGGTCGTCAGCTCGTACCGTTCGGTCATCCCGGGCGGGGAGCTCGTACGTCCCGCGCCGCTCGCCCCGAAGAAGCCGACGAGCCTCGCCCCGGCGACGGGCGCCGCGAGGGAAGGGGCCGTCACCCACGTCGTGTTGCGGCGCAGGCTGGCGCTCGAGCCGAGCACGGGTCTTGCCGTGTCGGCGCCGCGGTAGGCGAGCATCGCGGCCGCGCCGCCGCGCGGCCTTCGCAGCGTCCATGTCGCCGAGAAGGGCTCGGAGTCCCCGGCGACTCTCAGGAAGACCGCCTGCGCGAGCCGCGCTCCGCCGCCGCGGCCCGCGGTGCGGCGGACGACCCGCCAACCGGGCGGCGCGACGATCGTCCGGGCGCTCGAGGCCCGAACCGTGACGGCCACGACGAGGACGTCGCCGGCCACGACGCCGGCAGGCGTTCGCACCGTGATCACGCTCCCGTCGGGCGCCTTCGCCGTCGTCGTTCCGACTGAAACGACAGCAGACTGCCCGAGTGCGGGACCGGCGAGCACCGCCGACGCGACGCAGGCGGCGAGAAGTCCGGTGCGGCTCCCGATCATGTAGTTCCCTGCCGGCTTCCATCGGCTCAGACCTCCGGCGGGTCGATCTTCGGATCCCGCGAACGGGGTATCTCGACTCGCCCCTCCGCACCGCGGAGGGCCGACTCGCTAGCCCGCCTCGGCGAGGAAGAGCTCGACGTTGCCCTCGATCCAGGCCGGCTGGGAGCGCCTGACTTCGTGCGCGCGCAGCTGGTAGGACGCGTAGCCGAGCCAGTAGGCGAGGACGAGGGCCTCGAGCAGCTTCGGATCGGGCTCGAGCCCGGTGCGGTGGCAGTAGCGCCGCACGGCATCGTCGCCGCCGTCGCGCGCCGACGGCAGAAGCCGGTCGAGCACGGCGCGTCCCCACTGCTCGTCGCCGCCGTAGTCGACTCGCGTCAGCTGGAGGTGGCAGAGGTCGAGGAGCGGAAGCCGGCCGGGCCCGCCGGCGTCCCAGTCCAACACTCCGGACAGCCGGTCGCCCTCGGCGAGCAGGTTGCCGTGGAAGAAGTCCCCGTGCCCGAAGCCTCTCGGCACGGCAGCGAGCGTCCGCTCGAGGTCGCGGGCGAGCTTCCGGGCGACGCCGGCGGAGTCCGGCCGGCACACCTCGGCGACGATCTCGGCCTGCTCGACGAGGCTCGCGGCGCTCTCCGCGGCGTCGCGGATCCGAGCGAGCGAGACGAGGAAGTCGAGGCAGTCCTCGAGGAGCGCCGGCGTCGTGACTCTGGGTGGGCTCGCTCCGGGGAGCAACCGCTCGAGCGACCAGGCGGCCAGGCCCGTGTGCCCGTGGGCGAGGGGCCAGGGGACTCGCTGGGCGACCCGGCCGGGGAGGTCGACGCCTGCGAGCGCTTCGAGGGCCGCGAGCTGGGTGGTGATCTGAAGGCTGTCTGGACCGATCGCGACGCGAAGGACGGCGCCGTCCACCGCGAGCAGTACGACGCCGGCCCGAACGGAGGCCCAGCGCGGCCGGAGCTCGAAGCCTACGTCTCGTTCGGCCGCCGCCAGAACGGTCTCCAGGACCGTGGGCGCGGTCGGCCCACGACGCCCGATCGCGAGCGCCCGCTCCGGCAGCACCTCCTTGAGCGAGCGGCTCGGCGTCTGCAGCCCGGGAAGCCGCGTGCGTTCCCTCAGGCCCCAGGGAAGCACCGACACGTTCTCGTAGCCACGTCCTCGGAGAGCGCGCTGTGCCTGAGCCGCGCGCAGCCGTGTCTCGAGCGACCGTACGAACCGACCCAAGGCGCGGACGAGAAGCGGCCGGCTTTCCCGGCGCAGCGTCTCCACGACGACGACCGCGAGCGGGGCCTCGCCGCGCAGAGCCTCGGCGGCGCGGACGATCTCGACCTCCGCCCCCGCGTCCGCGAGCTCGGCGCCCGCGTCTGCCAGGCACGCCGCGAGATCGCGATCGGCGACGCGAAAACGGCGGGCCTCGGCCGGCACGACCACGGCCAGCCAGCCAGGCTCGGACCGCCCGGGTGCACTCACTCGGTTCCGGCCCGGCGTCGGCAGCTCGGAGGACATGGTGATCCGAGAGTTTGCCCGACGCCGCTAGTGGAAGGGACGTGCCGAGTGAGCTAGCCTCGAAATCGTGGCGCGATCGACTGTGGCCGTCCGCCCGCTCGACGGGCATCCCGAGGCCGCCGCCCTCTACCCGGCGGTGGTCGAGCTGATCCACGAGGACGGAAACCCGTACTTCGACTGGTTCTTCGGCGACCCGGGACTCGCCGTCGCGACCTTGGCGGCCTGGATTCGCCGGCCCTCGTCGAAGGTCGCGGCGTCGCGGGTCACCCTGCTGCTCGCCGGCGACGCGCTCGCCGGAGGGATGGTGGCCCTCTCCGACGACGAGCTCCGGCGCTACCGGCAGGCCGACGTCGTGGCGCTCCTCAAGAACACGGGCCCGGACAGGTCGGCGCGAGCGGAGCTCCTCGAGCGGATCCAGGCCTCGAATGGGCTGTTCGCCCCCGTCGGCTCCGAGGACTTCTACCTGAGCAAGATCGGCGTCCTTGCCCAGCATCGCGGCCTGGGGTTGGGTCGGACGCTCATGACCGAGTTCCTGGCTGCCGGACGAGCGGCGGGGTCGTCGCGCTTCCGCCTCGACGTCTCGGGCGACAACGAGCCGGCAGTCCGCCTCTACCGCTCCCTGGGGTTCGCGGTCGAATCCGAGAACGAACGCTCCGGCCTGCACTACCTCTCGATGGTCCTGGCCGAGACTTGAAGTCTCACCCGCTCACGGTCTGCTACCACGCGCTCTCCGACGAGTGGGAGCACAAGCTCGCGGTCACCCCCCGGGCCTTCGAGCAGCAGCTCCGAGGGCTCCTCCGACGAGGCTTCCGTCCGGCCGGCGTCGACGAGGCGGTCGCAGGGCACGGACGGCTCCTCCACGTGACCTTCGACGACGCCTACGTAAGCATCGGGCTCGCTGTGCCCGTGCTCGAGCGCTTGCGGATTCCCGCGACGGTCTTCGCCGCGACGTCCTACGCCGACGACGGCCGTGCCCTCGACGTGCCCGAGCTCGCGTCGGAGGTGGCAGCCCATCCCGGCCACCTCGCGACGATGGGCTGGGACCAGATGCGGGCGCTGGCCGAGCGAGGCATCGAGATCGGGTCGCACACGTGCTCGCATCCTCACCTCCGGTCGCTCGGCGACGCCGAGCTCGAAAGCGAGCTGCGGGACTCCCGGGTGCGCTGCGAGGACGAGCTCGGCCGGCCGTGCCGGTTCTTCGCCTACCCCTACGGAGAGCACGACGCCCGCATCCAGGCCGCCGTGCTCCGGGCCGGGTACCGAGCCGCGTTCGCACTGCGGCGAGGCGCCGACACCTCGAACCGGTTCGCGCTCCCACGGGTCGACCTCTACCGCGGCGACTCGCTCCTCCGGGCGATGCTGAAGACGTCGTTCGTCGGCAAGCCGACGTCCAAGGTCCTTGCACTCGTCCGCGGGCCCTCTTAGAGCTCGGTTCATAATGACGACTCGTCGCCGGGGTGTCCTGGGCGAGTGCGAGGCAAGGACGCAGAGAGCGCTCGTATTCGAGATACGGGCGCGACCGAGGACGCGGCATCGCGCCGTCCAGGGCGGCCCGGCGGCACCGTGCTCATTGTGAATCGAGCTCTTAGTCGCCGTCGAAGGGCTCGAGGTGGTGTCCCATCCACCAATCGCCCTCCAGGCGGGTCACGAGCGCCTGTCCCGACTGAATGGAACCGAGGATCTCGTCGCGTCGTGAGTGCACGAGCGCGAGATAGCCGCTCGCGTGGAGGACGCAGTGTCGCCTCGACAGCGGCCCGAGCAGGCGCGCCTCGACACGACCCTGGACCGCAGATGCACCGCGCGCGTGCGCGTCCTCGAAGAGGTCGTCGAGGACGTCGTCGACGCCGCGGTCTCCGGCCACGACCTGAAGCACTTGGCCGATCCCTCCCTCGGGAAGGTAGTAGACGTACCAGCCGCGAACGCGTTCGTCGGCTCCGTGGACGAGTCGTGCGACGAGGGCGCCACGCTTCCGGACGCGCGCGAGCTCGGGGAGGAGCCAGTCGAGAAACCGCTCGTCTTCATACGCCGGCCGCAGTCGGAGCCGGCCGGCCACGGCGGGCAGGTGCTCCGCTACCGCCCCTGGGGACAGTTCCTCGCTCCGCGTGCCGGCTGCCGGCGCGCCGAGCCTGCCGGGAGCGACCCGGCCGCTGACCGCGTCGAGGCCCGATAACACGGGGCGGATCGGCTCCGGAACGCTCTCGGCGTTGCGGCGTCTCGCCCGCAGCTCCGCCCCGAACCGCCACGGCCGGAAGACACGTACCCAGCCGACGGAGTGCAGGTGAGCGGTCCAGCCGCCGAGACCCTCCCACAGGCGCTGCGCGTCCGGGGAGGCGGTGTCGGTGACGGTGAAGTCCTGTGACCCTGCCAGGTATTCCTTGACGAGAAACGCTCCCGCAGCCTGGCTACGAACGCCGGGGTCCGTCACGAGCTGACCGCTGACGGCCATCCGGGCCGGCCGCCCGTCGAGGACGAAGCGCCGGACGCTCGAGCCGAGGAATCCCTTGATCGTCCCGTCGACGACGTAGACGAGCGAGGGGATCTCCGGATCTGCCCAGGGGTCGCCGAAGAGCATGTCCTCGAAATAGGCGGCAAGTCCCGGTGGAGCCGTGGTCGACCCCGACCGGGCGACTTGCTCGTAGAGGCTCGCGACCTGTGGGAGATCGTCCTGGACGAGGGGGCGAATCTCCGCCACCGGCCCGGCTACCTCCCTGTTGAGCCGTTCACGCTGACGATGAGCTCGCTGATCGTGCGGACGCTGCGAAAGCTGTCGATCTCGAGCTCGTCGAGCGGGACGTCGACCCCGAACTCCGTCTCGATCGCCACGAGCAGCTCTACGAGCGCGAGGGAGTCCATGAGCCCGGAGGCGATGAGGTCGGTGTCCTCCGAGGGAGGCGTCCGCTCGAGGACCTCCTGGAAGAGGCGCTGGACGCGCTCGCTGGTGCTCGCCTGCTCCATCCTTCTAGGCCCGAGGCTCCGCGGCGGCCGCGGCCGCAGGTGAGCCCTCGGCGTCCGGCGCGCGCTCGAAATGCTCCCTGAGCGCTCGCCGGTCGATCTTGCCGTTGACGTTCTTGGGCAACGCATCCATGACGAGCCACCGGCTCGGGACCATATACGCGGGCACGAGTGCTCGGAGCTGCGCGCCGACGTCAGCGGGCTTGACGCCCGTCCCGGGCGCCGAGGCGTACGCGCAACAGATCGCCGTGCCCTCGAACCCGCCCACGTCGACGCCGACGACGGCGGATTCGGCCACAACGTCGAGGCTCGTCAGCGCGGTCTCGATCTCGCCCAGCTCGATTCGGTATCCGCGATGCTTGATCTGCGAGTCCGCCCGGCCGAGGAAGTAGACGAGCCCGTCGTCGAGGACCTTGGCGAGATCGCCCGTCCGGTAGATGCGCCCCTGAGGACCAGGGACCTGTGGGCCCGACAGGAAGGCGGCCCGGGTCTTCTCCTCGTCGCGCCAGTAGCCGGGGCTGAGCCCGACGCCGCCGATGAAGAGGTCGCCGATCTCTCCGGTGGGCACCGGCCGAAGCTTGTCGTCGAGGACGAGAAGGTCCTCTCCCGCGCAGGGGACCCCGATGGGGATCGGGTCGGTCTCCGTCGCGGGAAGAGCCGGCACGGAGTAGTAGCTGCTCGCGATCGTCGCCTCCGTCGGGCCGTAGAGGTTGGTGAAGGTCGCGTGCGGAAGCCGCTCCATCCAGTAGAGGAGAATCGGCGTGGGCAGCACCTCGCCGCACCAGAGCACCCGTTTCAAGGCGGGGAAGTCGTCGTGCCGAACGACGTCGAACTTCGCCATGTACGAGAAGATGGACGGAACGGCGAACCACTGCGTGAGCTCGGAGCGCCTGATGAAGTCGGCCAGCTTGTGCGGGAGCAGGCTCGTCGCGGCAGGCACGAGGTGAAGCTCGGCGCCCGCACAGAACGTCCCGTAGATGTCGAAGGTCGAGAGGTCGAAGTGGAGCGGCGGGTGGCCCGAGATGCGATCCTCCGGCGACGTCCCGAAGTACGAAGTCGCCCATTCGACGAAGTGAACGACATTCGAGTGGGTGATCACGACGCCCTTCGGCGCGCCCGTCGAGCCCGAGGTGAACAGGAGATGGGCGGCGTCGCGCGTCGTGTTTGCAGCCGGCAGGGGTTGCGCCGGCAGGCGCTCCCAGTCCTTGCGGGTGAACGCCACCTCGAGAGGGCTGTCGCCGGCCGCTTCGTCCACGAGCCCGACGACCGGAGGCTGCGGAACGTCGGCCGCCACGAGAACCTCGGCGAGCAGCGCGAGCTCCGCGCTGCTCGCGAGCACGACGGCGGGCTCGGAAGCCTCGATGATCTTGGCGGTGCGTACGGCGGGGCTGGCGATGTCGATGGGCACATAGGCGCAGTCGGCCTTCAGCGCCCCATGCATGCTCAGCACGGCGTCGGGGCTCTTCGGCTGAAAGAGGCAGATCCGGTCGCCGCGACCGCAGCCCGCGTCGCGCAGCAGGCGAGCGAGGCGATTGCCTCCCTCCTCGAGCTCCGCGTAGGTCAGGCGCTCGTCGCCCATGGCGACGGCGACGGCCTCCGGCCGCTTCTCGGCCTGGCGGGCCGCGTACTCCTGCAGCAGCTCCGTCAAGGGGCCGCGGGCTCCGGCGTGCCGTCGGTCAGGCGCCGGCTCGCCGACTCGAGGGCTGTGGTGTTCCCCGAGCCGCCGTTCACGGCGCCGTTCCCGTTGCCGTTGCCGTTCTGGCTCGTCCAAGCGTGCACGGCCTGCTCGTAGTCCTCCTGCCGTCCGATGTCGAACCACAGCCCGTCGTAGCGATACGCGCCCAGGCGCTCACCGCGGCCAAGGAGGTCGTGCACGAGGTCCGGGATGTCGAAGGATCGACCGTCCGGAATACGCTCGAGGACGGACGGCTCGAGGACGTAGATGCCCATGCTCACCTCGGAGTGGAGCTCCGGCTTCTCCTTGTACCCGACGATCTCGTAGCTGTCGCCGTCCGTCGCCAGCTGGAGCACGCCGTAGTCGATCGCGATCGAGCGCTCGTGAGTCGCGATCGTCAGGGCGTTTCCCCTCGAGCGGTGGTGCCGGACGAGGTCCCCGTAGTCGAGGCCCGTGAGGACGTCGCCGTTCATGACCAGGAACGTTTCGTCCAACCCGGGTACGAGCCGGAGCGGGCCGGCCGTCCCGAGCGCCTCCTCCTCCCGGACGTACGCGATAGTCGCCCCGCCGTTCACGCGACTGTCGAACACCGCCTGGATGAGGTGCGACAGGTAGCCGACGCAGAACGTGATATCCGTGATGCCGCAGGCCTCGAGCTGGTCGACGACGAGCTCGAGGATCGCGCGCTCGCCCACGGGCATGAGCGGCTTCGGCAGCACCGACGTGTACGGCGCGAGCCTGGTGCCGCGCCCCCCTGCGAGGACTACCGCCTTCGTGACATGCGCCGCCGATCCGTTGGCGCGGACGCCGGGGGCGGCCTTGGGCTTCCCGTTGACGTGCGCCAGAGTCACCGCCCCACCGCCCGACCTACGGGCGCAGCCTCCGCCCGCGACGCTTCGCGCGCCGCCTCCTCCGCCCGCGACGCGTCGCGCGCCACCCGCAGCCCCAGCTCGGCCGTCTCGCGATGGACGGCTACATCGCGACGCATGAGCACGGCGATCGCGGTCCACGCCAGGATCCGGAGATCCAGGGGGGTCGAGCGGCGTCCGACGTAGAGGCAGTCGAGCCGCGCCTTCTGGGGAAGCAGCCGCCTGACATAGTCGCCGACGCGGTCCTCGGGGTCCAGGATCTCGCTCTCGCGAGCGAACGCCAGCTGGGTCAGCCCTGTGATGCCCGGACGGACAGTGAGGATCGTCTCGTACAGCTGTCCCTCGAGCTGCACGAATCCGGAGTCCTCGGGACGAGGCCCGACGAGGCTCATGTCGCCCTTGAGCACGTTCCAGAGCTGTGGCAGCTCGTCGAGCTTCGAGGCCGCCAGGAAGTGCCCTACCCGCGTGAAGCGGTCATCGGTGGGCGACGTCAGCGCGATCCCGGCTGCGTCGCGCCGCATCTTGCGGAACTTCAGCATGCCGAACTCCCATCCACCGCGGCCGACGCGCCTGCAGCGAATGAAGACGGGTCCTCGGCTGTCGAACTTGATGACCAGCGCGACGACGAGAATGATTGGCGACGACACCAGCAGCAGCGCCGCCGAGACGAGGACGTCCAGCACGCGCTTGACCGCGAGGCCGCCTGGCGTGGCAGCGCTCGCCGTCCACGCGAACGCCCCGGTGTCCAGCGCGAGCCGGTCCGACCGCTGAAAATCATTGCTCCCGAGGGTCGCCTCGTCGTGAGGGCGATTCCCTCGAGAGCTTGCCGCAGTTTCCCGCATGCCCCTCGGTTCTAAGGCGCGTTCGCCTTTGTGCGAGTTATCCCTAGAAGCAAGACCTAACAGAGTCGGGCGCTGTCTGGAAGGCCTAACCGGAAAAACCAGCCTGAGGAGGGTGCCTCTCCTAGCCTTTTGGCGGGTTTCGGCGGATATTTTGGCGATGCCGCGCCGTCGGCTCGCCCACGTCGGGGATCCCTAGGGAATCGGCGTCCGCGATTCGGCCTGCGCGGGCGCAGGGACGCGCCGCACACGGTCGCGGAACGCGCGGACGAACCAGACCACGTCCCCGACGCGCGGAACGAGATCGGCCGGCCGCGCCCGCAAGACGTGGAGGAAGATTCCTCCCATCACCACCCCTGCCGAGAGGTAGGCGAGGGTCGACGCGAGCGCGGCGCCGAGGCCGCCGTACGGCGGGATCAGCACGATGTCGAGCACGATCGTCATGGCGAAGCCTGCGCCGATGCCGACGCTCTGGAGCGTCGGCCGGCCCTGGGCTACGAGGGCACTGCCGAAGAGCTTGACCGCGACGACGCCGAGCGCGCCGACCGCGAGAACGCGGAGGTCGTCGGTCGAGCCGCGAAACTCTTCGCCGAAGAGGCCGACCGTGAGCAGCGGCGCTGCGGCGATCAGCACGAGCGCAGCGAGGGCGGTGATGAGGGCCGCGGCGCGGAAGATGCGGGACGCGAGCCCGGCAGCCTCGTCCAGCCGGGCCCGGACGAGGTCGGGGCGCTGGACGGAGGCGAGCGTCGTCGGCAGATACCAGAGCGCCTCGGCCCAGGCGACGGCGACGCTGTAGAGGCCGAGCTCACGCGGACCGGCGATCGCACCGAGCAGCCACTGGTCGAGGCGATAGTTTCCGAGCAGCATCGCTCGCCCTCCGTGAGCCCTCAGCCCGAAGGAGAGACTGCGGCGGGCAAGCGCGGGATCCGGACGGCCGAACCCCCCGAGGCGCCGGGCCACGTACCAGGCGAGGAAGGCAGTGCTCAGCACCTGGCCCGCGAGCCAGGTCGCCACGGCGGTCTCGACGGACAGAACCCCGAACAGGGCGAGGGTCCCGTTGACGACGACGTTCAAGAGCGGCGGGAACAGGTAGCCCACGTTCGTGACCGTGAACTTGTAGTCCGCTTCGACGAGGAAGCGCATGAACGGGTAGAGGATCAGCACGGGAACGAAGGCGAGCGTTGCCCAGAAGAGGGTCGGGTCCGCTTCCCCGCGCACCGCCGGGAACGCTGCGACGACGAGTGCGAGAGCAGCGAGCGACGAAACGCCGAGCAGCAGGGCCAGGAACACCGAGTTCGTGGCCAGCGACGGTCTCAGCCCGGGCCGCGCGGCGGCGAGGTTCGCGTTCGCCTCCTGGACGCCGAGCGTCGCGAGGTGCGCCACGAACCACGAGATCGCCGTCAGGAACGCGACGCTGCCACGGCCCGTCGCGCCGAGCGCACCCGCGACGATCAAGACGTTGATCAGCGAGAGGAGCGCTCCGGTGAGGTTCGCGCCGTACGTCAGGAACGCAGAGCGCAGGACCGACGGGCGGGCCGCGGCCGTGTCGGAGGTGCCATTCCCCACTATCATCGAAGCGTAACGCTATGCGGCTACAAATCAGCGGTGTCCTCAACGAGGTGAGCGGGGTGGGCTCCCACGCGCCTGCGCTCGGCCGCTTGACCCGGTCGCCCTGGCTGCCGGCTCTCGGCTGGGCCGCCATCGCGGCGCTCGTGGCGCTGATCGAGACGGCGGCCACCCTGGTCGACGTCAAGCTCGGGATCGTCGTCGCGGCAGGGTTCGTCGCCCTCGCCTTGGTTGCTTCGCGGCCGCTCTTGCTCCTGCCCCTCGCCGTCGTCACGGTCAACGCCGAGCACCTGACGTTCAGCGGCCTCGGCATCACTCGCGCGCTGGCACCGGTCGTTCTCATCGTCACCCTCGCCGAGCTCATGCGCGGCACCGGACGACTTCGAGCCGCCGCACCGCTTTGGTGGGCAGGCGGCTATGCGGTGTGGGCGCTGGCGAGCGGGACGTGGACGGTGAGCATGGCAGGCACCCAGTACCTGCTCCAGTCGCTCGCGATCGGGCTCATCTTCATGCTCGCGTTCGCCGTGCTCCTGAACACGGAGGACGATCTGCGACTCGTGCTCTACGCGTTCGTCGGCGTTACGTCGCTGATGGCGGTGCTCTCCGTGTTCGCGTTCGCCTGGAATCTCGAGATCCCACACCTGGAGCTGCTGCAGGGTGGACGCTCACAGGGCGGGGTCGGCGACCCGGACTTCTTCGCGGCCATGCAGCTCGTTGCGATTCCACTCACGCTCGTGCTCGCGAGCGAGACAACGCGCCCCGAGCTCCGCCTGGGGCTCTACGGTGGGCTGCTCGCGATCATCGCCTCCGTCTTCACGTCGATGTCCCGAGGCGCGTTCCTCGCCGTGGCCGTCCTCGCCCTCCTCCTCCTCGTCTCGAACCCGGAGAAGATGTTCCGGGCACGGCACGAGAAGGCCATCGCGCTCTTCGTCATCGCACTCGGAATGGTCTTCTTCTTCTCCCGCCCGTTCGTGCGAGCCGAGGTCGTCGACCGCGCCACGTCGATCTACGCTCCCGAGACGCGAGAAGAGGAAACCGGATCCGGGCGCACGAACATCTGGAAGGCCGCCCTGCGAACGTTTGCAGACAACCCGGGAGTCGGCATCGGCTACGGGAGCTTCATCTATGTGTCAGAGGAGCTCATCCTCCATACGCCGGGCATCGACCTCACCGTCTACGGGGAACGCGGCGAGGGGGACAACTACGTGGCGCACAACACCTACCTCGGAACCATGGCTGAGCTGGGGCTGGTAGGGCTCATCCTCTACCTCGGGGTCGTGATCTCGACCGGGCTGGCGCTGAGGAGGACCGCCGTTCGAGCTTTCGCCCTCGGCGAGGCCTTCGTCGGACGCGTGGCCCATGCTCTGCTTCTGGGCCTCGCCTCCTGGATGGTCACGTCGTTCTTCCTCAGCGGCGAGACGGCGAGGATGCTCTGGATCGTCGTCGGCCTGAGCCTCGCGCTCCCCAAGCTTCTCCCGAAGCGCGCGCCGACGGCCGACGTGCAGGGCGAGTACTACTTGCGCCGCTCGTAGGCGCCGAGGTCGTCGCCGGGGCCCTGCGGCCGCCGGCGGCCGACGATGTCGCGCCCGGGCGCCCAGGCGGCCTGCGCCTCGTCGATCGCGGGGCTGCCCCGCCGGAGCGCGAGGTTGCGCTGCGGGTACGAGACGAACCGCGGCGAGCCGCCGAGGTTGCCACTGGTCGAGACGCCGCAGCCCCCCTCCACCCAACCGCTCCGGTTCCGGTTGAAGAGGTTGCGGGCGATCGTGACGTCGCTCGGGCAGTCGCTGTCCATCGAGACGCCGTAGTTTCGGTTGTGGGCGAGGATGTTGTTGCGGATCTCGATGTCCGCGACGCCGCCATCGCCGCCGACGACGATCCCGCTCTCGGCGCTGCCGGTGACGGTGTTGTTGACGATGACCGAGTGCGAGTTCTCGGGATAGATCTGAATCCCGAAGCCGTGCGGGTGGTCGTAGATGACGTTGTTGGCGACGTAGTGGTCTTCGCCCTCGAGGTAGATCCCGTTGCTGTGGCCGTTGTCCCTGGTTCCGTCCCCGTTGTCGTGGATGCGGTTGCGGATGATGTCGAGGTCGTTCGTCGAGGCCTCTGAGAAGATGCCCTGGTCACGCGAGCGGCGGATGTTGTTCTTGACCAGCTCGACGTGGTGCGCGCTGCTCTCGAAGTACACGTTCGTCGACTCGTGCCCCGCCCCCTGGAGGATGAAGCCCCTGATGCGCCAGTACGCAGCGTCGATCTCGAGGGGATACGACCCGCTCTGAATGACGACGTGCGCGCCGGGGTACGCGGCGAGCGTCTTCGGGTTGCTGGCCGTTCCCGATCGGTTGAAGTCGACGTTCTCGGTGTAGGTGCCGCTGCGAACGAGGGCGCGCTGGTTGTCCCCGAGGTGGCCGACCGCGTACTGGATGGTTCGCCAGGGACGCGCCCGCGTCCCCGGGTTCGAGTTGCTTCCGTTCTTCGAGACGAAGAACGTCCTCCCCGTCGAGGACGGGATCCGATGCAAGCTCACCGCCGCGTCGGCCGCGGCGTGCGCCGGGGGTATCACGGTCGCGTCGTCACGGCACCCGAACGCCAGGAGCGTCCCCCCGATGAGGACCGTGAGAATGGCGGTGCGGCCCAGCCTCATGAAGCCGGGCATGGTACACGGAACGGTGAATCAAAATGTAAGGGCGAGCAACGCGAATCTTTGGGCTGTTCTCCGTCCTCGCTAGCGCTCGTATGCTCCCACGTCGGGGCCGGCGCCCTGCGGCCGGGGGGCGCCCTCGGCGTCCGTGGCCGGCGTCCAGTCGGCGAGCGCCGCGGCGAGTGCAGGACTGTCCGCGGCCAGGCGGAGGTCGCGCGTCGCGTAGTCGAGAAAGCCCGGGGCGGCGAGGACGTTGCCGCCGGAGGTGTCGATCGCGGCACAGCCTGACTGCACTGCCCCGCTCGGGTTCCCGTAGATCAGGTTGTGGTCGACGACCACCCCGCTCGTCGGGCAGGTCGAGTCGCGCTGCAGCCCGTAGCGGGCGTTGAAGGCGAGGATGTTGTTGCGAACGACGACGTCGGAGACCCCGCCCGAGCCGCCGACGACGATGCCGCTGTGGCCGGAGGCGACGATCGTGTTGGCGACGATCACCGAGCCGTGGTTGAGGTCGTACACCTGGATCCCGAACCCCTCCGGGTGGTCGGCGATCACGTTGTTGGCGACGTAGTGATCCGTGCCCTGCAGGTAGATCCCGTGGCTTTGATGCGCGATCCCCCTGCCGTTGTCGTGGATCCAGTTGCCGAGGATCCGGACGTTGGCGCTCTCCTCGGCCGTGTAGATCCCCTGATCGGTGCCCAGGCGGATCTCGTTGCCGGAGATCTCGATGTGGTGGCCGTAGACGTCGATGTTGCCGCCGGAGGTGCCCGGGGCCTTCTCGACGACGAAGCCGCTCAGGCGGAAGTAGGCGCCGCCGCCGCCGATCACCAGCGGATGGCCGGCGCGCGGGTTGAGGGTTGGCCGCTCCCCCGGATAGGCCTCCACCGAGATCGGCGCCGACGCCGTCCCGGCTCGCTCGAGCTCGAGATCCTCGACGTAGGTGCCGGCGCGGACGAGCGCCCGCTCCCCGGCCGTCAACGTATCGAGCGCCTTCTGAACGGTCCGCCAGGGCGCCGAGAGCGTTCCCGTGCTCGCGTCCGACCCCGTGGGCGAGACGTAGAACGTCCTCCCGGTCGACTCCGGAAGGCTCTGGGGGAGGCGGGCGGCGGCGGCGCCCGTCACGTTCGATTCTTCGCGACACCCGAACGCAGAGAGGCTCGCGCCGATCAGGACGACGAGAACGGTGACGCGGCCCAGCCTCACGGACGTAGCGCTCCCTAGACGAATCGTAGAGCGGCTGGCTGCGGAGGCGCGTGCGGCCCCGGGCCTTCCGCGTAGCGGTCGAACCAGAGCGCGAAGGTGAGCAGCGCCCAGATCTTGCGGCTGTTGTCCGCCCGCCTCGCCACGTGGTCGTCGATCAGCCGGCCAGCCGCATCGGGGCGGAAGAACCCCTGGCGGTGAAGGTTCGCGGGCGAGAGGACCTCCCGCATCAGCGGCTCGAGCTCGCCCCGGAGCCACGCGCCGACCGGGGCCGAGAAGCCGCGCTTCTTGCCCTCGAGGACCTCCCGGGGGAGCAGGGGCGCAACCGCCCGGCGCAACAGGCGCTTCTTCGCCAGCCCGCGGACCTTCAACCGGCTCGGGAGCGCGAGGGCCAGCTCGGCGACGACCTGGTCCAGGATCGGGACACGCGCCTCGAGCGAATGCGCCATGCTCGCCCGATCCGTCTTGACGAGCATGTCGTCGACGAGGAAAACCGCCAGGTCGAGGCCCATGACTCTCGCCAGCTCGTCCGCGCCCTCGGTGGCGGCGTACGGCGGCCCGAGGATCGCGAACGGGTCGAGCGCGGCCCGACGTTCCGGCCGGAGGAGCGCCGAGCGCTCCGCGGGCGTGAAGACCGACTTCCACGCATAGTGCCGCTCCAGCGGCGAGAGGCGCGCGGCCCGGGCGAAGCGCTTTGCCCGCCAGTCGAGACTACTGGCCGCGTCCGTGGACGTCGGCAACCGCTCGACGAGCGGGCGGAGGAGCGTCGCCGCGGGCGCCAACCGCCGGGCGAGGGCATGGCCGGTGTAGTAGTTGTACCCCCCGAAGAACTCGTCTCCGCCCTCGCCCGAGAGCGCGACCTTGACATGGCGCCGCGCGAGCTGGGAGACGAGGTAGGTGGGGATCGCCGACGAGTCCGCGAAAGGCTCGTCGAACGTGTCGGCGAGCGATGGAAGCAGCTCGACGACATCCGGATGGACGACGAGCTCGTGGTGATCCGTTCCGTAGCGGTCGGCCACGAGGCGGGCAAGACCGCGCTCGTCGAACGCCCGCTCCTCGAAGCCGATCGTGAACGTGCTGACGCGCCCGGCGCTCTCGGCGGCGAGCGCGGCGAGCATGCAGGAGTCGATCCCGCCGGAGAGGAGAACGCCTACCGGAACGTCCGCGATCAGGTGGGCGCGCACGGAGTCGCGGAGCCGGACCCGGAGCTCTTCGGCGAGCTCGTCCTCCGGCTCCTCTCGAACCGCGCCGGCCTCGACCGGCCGCGGGCTCGCGTAGCGCTCGACCACCGGCTCGGCGCCGTCGTCCGTGTCCAGGACGAGGACGCTTCCGGGTAGGAGCTTTCGGATCTCGCGGAAGATCGAGAGCGGCGCGGGCACGAAGCTGAACGCGAGGAACGCCTCCACGGCGTCCTCGTCGATCTCCCGGGAGACGTTCGGCTGGCGGAGGAGCGCCTTCAGCTCCGACGCGAACGAGAACGAGCCGCTGACGTGACGGTAGTAGAGCGGCTTGATCCCGAAACGGTCACGCGCGAGGACGAGCCGCCGTCGACGGGCGTCCCAGACCGCGATTGCGAACATCCCGCGGAGCTCCTCCGCGAAGCGCGGACCGCGCTCCTCGTACAGATGCGCGAGCACCTCCGTGTCGCCCTGCGTCCGGAAGCGGTGCCCGGCGGCGACGAGCCGTGCGCGCAGCTCGTGGAAGTTGTAGATCTCGCCGTTCTGGACGACGACAACCGACCCGTCCTCGTTCGTGAGCGGCTGGTCGCCCGTTTCGAGGTCGATGATGGCCAGGCGTCGCGCAGCGATGCCCACACCGCCGTCGAGATGGACGCCGTCGCTGTCGGGACCGCGGTGCACGAGCGACCCGTTCATACCCTCGAGCACCGTGCGCTCGGCCGCGTCGCCCGTCAGCGAGACGAGGCCGCAGATTCCGCACATTCGTTGAGAGTCTAGGAAAATGGAGTACAGTTTTCTAGCGGCCCCAGAGCGGCTCCCCTTGGAAGAAGGCGGCGAACCCACATGACGACAGGTCCCTCGAGGACCCCACCTCCTCACGCTCCCGAGTCGCCCCTGCGCGAATACGTGCAAGGGCTGAGGCGCCAGGCGTGGCTCGTCATCCTGGTCCCGGTCATCTCGATCCTCGCCGCCATCCTCTTCCTCGCCACACGGGAGCCCGTCTACAGGGCGTCGACGACGCTGGTCGTCGGGGAGCCTCGCGTCGAGACTGCGCCGGTGCTCGGCAGCTCCTCGACGACGCGGACGCTCACGAACCTGCTCGAGAGCGATCTCGTCGCTCGAACGGTCATCGAGAATCTCGATCTCGACGTCAGCCAGAAGGCGTTCCTCCAAAAGCTGAGAGTGGACGTGCTCCCCGACACGTCGGTCCTCGACGTCAGCTACGACGACGCCGACGCCGACGAGGCCCTGGCGGTGATCACCGACATCACGGAGATCTTTACCCGGTCGCTCGGCGGGAGCCTGGGCGTCAGCGGTGGCGACGAGGACGGCGCCCCGCCTGGCGCGGACTCCTTCGACCTGATCGTGCGAGTCTTCGACGAGCCGCACCTGGAAGACCAGCCGATCGGACGTAACTGGGCCGCGACGCTGGCGTTCGTGGGCGCGGTCGGGATCGCGCTCGGGCTCATGCTCGCCATCGCCCGGGAGGCCCTGGACGCGAGCATCCGCAAGCGGCAGGACGCCGAGGAGTGGTTCGGCGCGCCCGTCGTCGGGACGATTCCGAAGGGAGCTCATCGAGGCCCGCCCTTTGCCGCGGCCAGGTCCTACCTGCCGGGCTTCCTCCGCAAGCGGCGAGCTGCAGCCCAGACGGCGTCCGTGGACCTCCTGCGAGCGAGGCTCGAGTTCAGCCAGATCGGCCTCGGCGGGCCGAGCATCGCTGTCACGAGCGCCCGGGCCGGCGAAGGGAAATCGACGGTGGCCGCAAGCCTCGGAGCTGCGCTGGCGCGCGCGGGCAAGCGCGTCATTTGCGTCGATGCGGACGTGCGGCGCCCCGCCCTCTATCGCTACCTCAGCCTGCCGCAGGAGACACCGGGACTGCTCGACGTGGTCAGGGCCGGGGTCGACGTCGACGAAGCGCTGCTGACCATCGAGCTCACCCAGAGCTCGCGGAACGGGGCGGCTCCCCCGTCACCGCCCGTCTCGTTCGAGGTACTGCTGGCCGGAAACTCGAACTCGGGAACCCGGGGCCTTCGGCTCGAGCCGGACGAGATCTCGAAGCTCATCGAGACGCTCCAGGAGCGCGCGGACTACATCATCCTCGACTCGCCTCCGCTGCTCGTCGCAGACGCGTTTCTGCTCGCGGCCCAGGCGGGCAACGTGCTCATCGTCGCTCGGCACGGGCGGACGACGAAGGACCAGGCCGAGTCCGTGCGCACGACGCTCGAGGAGCTCGGCGTCCAGCACGTGGGGGTCGTGCTCACCAACGCGCCGCCCGTCGAGACGTACTATCGCTAGCGCGTAGGTGCAGGGTGTGCTTGTGGCGCCTCAGCTCCCGGTGGCCGTCCCTCCTCGCTGTCGCCGTTCCTCTCCTCGCGTTCGTCCTCCTTGCGCTCCGCGTGCCGCAAGCCGGGCCGCTTGCCTGGGACACGACGGTCGCCGACGCCGTCGCCACCCTGGCTCCGGTCTCGTCGTCGAGCGTCCATCTCGATCCGTACATTCAGGGGCTCACCGTCGGGGTCGCCCTCGTCACCGTCCTCGTCGCCCTCGTGCTGCTCGCCAGGCGGCAGACGCGGGCGGCGGTCTTCCTCCTGGCCGCGGTCGGCGGGTCTGTCCTCCTGAGCGCGCTCGCGAAGGAGATCGTCAGACGCGAATCGATCGAGGGCCCGACGGGCGAGTACTCGTTCCCGAGCGGGAGCGCCGCGTGGTCGCTGGCGACACTCCTCGCGCTTCTTCTCCTAGCTCCGCCAGGGTGGCCCCGCCGCATGGTCGGGCTCGCAGGGCTGGCGTTCGTGCTGGGGTACGCGGCCGTGATCACGTTCGAGGAGTGGCACTATCCCTCCGACCTCGTCGGGTCCTGGTGCCTCGCAGGCGCGTGGGTGGCGGCCCTCACCCTCGTCTTGTTCCGTCGAGGATGAACGTGGCGACGCGCTCGGCCTGCAGCTCGAGCGTGCGCCCACGGGCGAGCTCGAGACCGCGCTCGACGAGCCGGGCCCGCGTGTCGGCCTCCTCGACGAGACGGCGAACGGCGTTCACGAGCGCTGGACGATCGCCCGGGGGCACGAGCAGCGCGGCACCGCCTTGGTCGAGAGCGGCCGCCACGCCGCCGACGTCGGTGGCCACGATCGCCGTGCCCGAGGCGAGCGCCTCCACGAGCACACGCGGCGTCCCCTCCGTAAGGGAGACATGGACGAAGAGATGCGACCGCCGGTAGAGGTCGAGCACCTCGGGCCCGAAGGGTAGCCAGCCCCGCAGCGTCAGGCGGTCAGCCACGCCGAGCTCGCGAGCGCGGGCCCGAACCGTGTCCTCCATCGGCCCGCCGCCGACCCAGCTCAGGTGGAACCGTCCCGGCTCGGCGTCGTCCAGGTCGGCGAGCGCGTCGACGAGCAAGAGGGGGTTCTTCTCAGGGTCGATGCGGCCGACCGTGAGGAGCTCGATCGGTCCCGACCAGTCCCGGGCGGGAGGCTCCAGAGCAACGTCGCTCGCCCGGACGACTGAGTCGGCCATCACGAGCAGGCGCCCGCTCTCGCCGCCGTACCGCCCGGCGATCTCGGTGCCCGCGACGAGGGTGGGTACTCCGCGGGCGAGGAGCCGGTGGGCGCCGTCGAGACCGCGCAGGACGACAAGCGCAGGGCGCCAGCGGCTGCTCGGGAGCCGGGCGCCGAAGTACGCGAGCGTATCCTGGCGCACGCCGAGCACGACGCGCTTGCGCCGGGCAAGCGCGAGCGCGGCGAGGAGGAGACCGAGTGGATGCGGCCCGAAGACGAGCACGACGTCGAGGCCGGAGAGCCGTCTCCAGAACCGGCCGAGCGTGCCGCCCGTCGCCTTGAGAACGCGCGTCAGCTGGAGGAGATCGCCGTAGTCCGGCAGCTCGACGAGGCGAAGTTCAGGGGGAAGGGGGACGAAGTGGTCGAGCTGGCCGTCGGCCTCGACGCGCCCGAAGAGCTCCACCGAGGCGAAGTGCCGGCCGACCTCGGCGAGGAAGACGCCCACGAGGGAGTAGTCCGCCGGGTGCACGGCGACGACCAGTCCGTCGGAGGTGCGGACGATGCGGTACGGGGCGTCGACGTAGATGCCGAGCTTGGGAACGGCGCCGGCCATGCGGCTGGCCCTAGGAGGGTTTGACGAAATGCAGCCTGTGTCTCCGGGCCGCGCTGCTCGCCCCGAGGGCTGCGTCCTCAGTCGCGCCCGTATTCACCGAATACGAGCGCTCCCTGCGTCCTTGCCTCGGAACGAGCATCACACCCCCGGCGACGAGCGACATTCCGCCAACCCCTCCTAGTTTCGGTAGATCGCCGCGTAGGGATCGGTGACGACGCCGGCCTGGAGGAGCGTCAGCACCTCGTCGATTCCGTCCTCGACGCGCCGCCTCGGGCGGAAGCCGAGCGTGTCCTTCACCTTCTCGAAGTTCACGCGGTAGTCGCGGGGGTCCTCGTCCCTGTGGACGAAGCTGACGTCCGCCGACGGCACGCGCTCCCGTAGCATCTCCACCAGGTCGAGCTTCCGGTAGTTCTCGGAGGTCGCGCCGACGTTGAAGACCTCGCCGGCGACCGCCTCGGCAGGCGAATCGAGCGCGAGCGCAACGGCGAAGGCAGCGTCCCGCACGTGGACGTACGGGCGCCAGAACTGCTCGCCGTAGACGACGAGCTTCCCGTCGACCGAGACGTCGCGGGTGAACTCGTTCACGGTCAGGTCGAAGCGCATGCGCGGGGAGGCCCCGTAGACGGTCGCCATCCGCAGGCAGCAGGCCGGCAGGCCGTTTCGCCCGCGCGCTAGCACGTCGAGCTCGGCGGCGACCTTCGTCTCCGCGTAGAGCGAGACGGGCGAGAGCTCCGCCTCCTCGGTGACGAAGCCCTCGGGGTCGGCCATCTTCCCGTAGTTGCTGCACGTCGAGGCGAAGAGGAAGCGGCGGACGCCCGCCGACTCGGCCTCGTCGAGCAGGGCGTGCGTCGCGTCGAGGTTGACCGCCCGCGCGAGCTCCGGCTGCCTCTGGCAGGCGGGGTCGCCGACGATCGCCGCGAGGTGGACGACGGCGTCGACGCCCTCGAGCGCCGCGGCGCGCGCGCCGCGATCGCGAACGTCGCCGCGCAGGAACTCGAACCCTTCCTGCCCCCACGCGGGAAGGAGCGAGGGCACGCTGCCGTGGATGAGGGCATCGAGCACGCGGACGCCGTATCCGCGTGCCAGAAGCTCGCGAACGAGCACCGAGCCGACATAGCCGGCTCCTCCGGTGACGAGAACCACTTGCCGCATCAGCCGACCTGCCTCAGGCTTCTGAGTGTAGGAGGTTCGAGCGGATTTCTCTATGCGCCACCTTCGTCCGGCTCCGTCCTCCTGCGCCGAAGGAGCACGAGCCAGAGCAGCGCCACCCACGCCGCGGCCACGCACCAGCCGGCGAGGACGTCCGACGGATAGTGCCAACCGAGCACGATCAGGCCGCTGGCCTCGGCGAGCACCGCCAGCGTCCCGAGGACGACGGCGGCTCCGCGGACGAACTGGCCGCGCAGGAGGATCAAACCCGCCGTGACGAGGGCGACCGAGGCCATCGCGTTGCCGCTCGGAAACGAGTACTCGTCGGCCGCGGCCCCGATTCCCGGCCGGTCGAAGGCAGGCTTCAGGAGCAGGTCGAGGAGGAGGACACCGGCCACCGCGGCCGCCCAGAACACCGCCTCCCGTCCGCGGCGGCGGACGAGCAGGAACGCGAAGACGGTGACGGCGACGACCGCGCCGACGGCAATGCTCCCGCGCAGCGACCTCTCTGCGGCGCTCCACGCCCGCTCGTGCTCGTAGAGCGCATCGGCGGCCTGCGGGCCCTCCGCGTCCCACGAAAACCCCCCGTTCTCCACGACTCCCCTGGCGAGCACGGCGAAGGTCGCCAGCGCCACGACCAGCACCACGGCGGCGCAGATCTCCGCGCGAGAGAGGCGGAAGCCTCCTTCCGCGGTCAGGGATCGGTTGGCCAGGACGATCGCCTCGCTACCCGGCCAGGAGCCTCCCGAGGCGACTCTTCGACCTCGGGGAGGTCGGACACGACCGAAGAGGGCCGGCCGATCGCCTCGTAGACGAACCCGGCTGTGCGGACGGCCTCGGGGTCGAGCATGTTCCGACCGTCCACGATCACGGGCGTTCGCATGGCGCGACGCACCTCGGCCGAGGCAAGCTCGCGGAGCTCCGGCCACTCCGTGAGGATCACGGCGGCGTCCGCGCCCTCGACGGCCTCGAGCAGAGTGTCCGCGAACTCGACCCCGCCGAGGAGGCGGCGGGCATCTGCGAGCGCGACCGGGTCCCACGCTCGTACGATCGCGCCCTCCGCGAGGAGGCGAGGGGCGAGGACGAGGCTGGGCGCCTCGCGCAGGTCGTTCGTGTTCGGCTTGAACGACAGTCCCAAAAGCGCGACCGTCTTCCCTCGCAACCGGCCCAAACGGGCCTGGAGCTTCTGGACGACGCGGCGTTTCTGCAGCTCGTTGACCTCGATCACTGCCGCCAGCAGCTGGAAGTGGTACCCGGAATTGGCCGCCAGCTGCTTGAGCGCCGAGGCGTCTTTGGGGAAGCACGACCCGCCGTAGCCGATGCCCGCACGGAGAAAGTGCCGCCCCAGCCGATGGTCGAGACCCACGCCGCGGGCAACCTCCTCGACGTCGGCGCCCACGAGCTCGCAGACGTTCGCGATCTCGTTGATGAAGCTGATCCTCGTGGCGAGCGCGGCGTTCGAGGCGAGCTTGATCATCTCAGCGGAAGCGACGTCGGTCCGTACGATCGGCGCGCCGAACGGCTCGTAGAGCGCCGCGACTCGGTCTGCGTCCGCCTCGGCGAACGCGCCCACGACGACTCGGTCCGGCTTGGTGAAGTCGGCCAGCGCCCTCCCTTCGGCGAGGAACTCCGGGTTGGCCGCGTAGCCGATGTGGGCAAGCCCGAGCGCGTGGAGACGAGCACTGACCTGCTCGCCCGTCCGCACGGGAACCGTGCTCTTCATGACCAGCAGGAGTCGCTCCTCGACCTCCAAGAGCTCGTCGACCACGTGCCATACCGCCGAGAGGTCGGCATCGCCCGAGTACGTCGTGGGCGTGCCGACGCAGACGAAGACAACCTCGGTCGAGGAGACGACGTCGGCCATCTCGAGCGTGAAGTGGACACGGTCGCGATTCCGCGCGAGCAGCTCGGCCAGGCCCGGCTCGTGGAAGGGGACCTCCCCGTTCGCCAGAGCAGCCACCCGGCCCGGCAGGACGTCGCGGACGACGACTCGGTGGCCGAGCTCGGCGAAGCAGGCAGCGGTCGTCAGGCCGACCCACCCTGCGCCGAGGATGCCGAGAGGCTCCCGTTCCATGAACTGAGTCTACGCCCGTCCCGAGCGACCAGACCGAGCCCCGACCAGCCGCGCGAGACCTGCGAGCGTCCCCAGGCCGTAGGCCACGTGGAAGGTAGGAAATACGGCGGCGACGCGCGGCAGCAGCCGCCGAGGCTCCTCCCTCTTCCGGACGGCGGCGGCGCCGAAGGTTGCGGCCGCGGCAGCGTAGGTCGCCAGCTCGACCCCGAGGAGCCACGCCGCCGGCCGCAACCAGGGTGCGAGCAGCGCGAGCGCCGCCACCGAGGTCACGAACGCGCCCGGAGCGAGGCTGCGTGCGCTCACGACGCGGCCGTGCTTCTGCATCACCGCGGGCTTCCAGAGGCCGTACTCGTAGTACTGCCGGAAAACGCGCCTGAAGGTCCCCCGCGGCGTGTAGAAGACCCGGATCGAAGGATCGAGCACGATCGTGCCGCCCGCGCGGCGCAGCCGCAGGTTGAACTCGTCGTCCTGGTTGCGGACGAGCGACTCGTCGAAGAGGCCTGCGCGGCGGAACGCCTCCGGGCGGAACGCCCCGTACGGCACCGTGTCGACCTCGACGCGGGCAGTCGAATCGTGGCGCGTCCAGCCGATCCCGCCGAAGGGGCTGTCCATCGCGCAGGCGACGGCGCGCTCCATCGGCGTCCGGCCGCTGGCGACGAAGGCGCCGCCGACGTTCTCCGCGCCCGTCTCCTCGGCGGCGGCGACGCAGCGGCTCAGGTAGTCGGGCGGATAGCGGCTGTGGCAGTCGACGCGGACGATCAGGTCACCGCGGGCCGCCCGCACGCAGGCATTGAGCCCGTACGACACCCACCGGTGGGGGTTGTCCAGCAGCAGCACCTCGATCCCCTGACGCTCGGCGGCGCCCTTCAGCTGCTCGGCGGAGCCGTCGGTCGAGCCGCCGTCCGCGACCAGCAGCTCGACCTCGCCCTCGAAATCCTGCGCCACGAGATCGGCGACCAGGTTCTCGACGTGGTCCGCCTCGTTCCACATCGGCGCGACCACCGAGACAAGACGGATCGGATCCGTCCCGCTCGCAGCGCGCCCAGAGTCGACCGGCTCCGGCCTCACGCGGGCAGGGCCGGCCTGACGCCGAGGAAGAAGGGTTCACCCTCGCGAAGGACGAGCCGCGTCCGCGTGGCGTCATCCAGCGCGGTCACGTGATCCACCACCGAGACCTCGAAGCCGGCGTCCTCGATCCGGCGACCGTAGTCGGCACCACAGATCCGAACGTGATCGTACTGGCCGAACACTCGCTCGCGCTCCTCCGGACCCGTGACGCTGAAGTCCTCGAACGTCTTCGCCAGGTCGCTCGGCGGCACCTGGATGATGGCCGTGCCGCCAGGGCGGAGCACCCGAAGCATCTCGCGAATCGCCGCCCTGTCGTCGGGCACGTGCTCGAGGACGTGGTCGCAGATGACGAAATCGTACGAGGCATCCTCGAACGGAAGATCGACGAGGTCGCCCTGGACATCGGCGAGAGGCGAGTCGAGGTCGAGCGCGAGGTAGCGAACCTTGCCGAGCGCGAGAAACCAGCGCCGGAACGCCGCGCTGGGCCCGACGTCGAGGACATCCCCGCCCGCATTCTGCACGTGCAGGACGTCACGCAGGTAGAGCACGAGCGCCCGGTGGCGCATGAGCGACCCGCAGGTCGGGCACTGGTCGTGCGCCCCGTGGAAACGCGCGAACTTCCGCGCCTGCCTTCCACAGCACGGACAGCTGACGCGTCTGCCGGCGTTCGTGACCGCGGCAACACGCAGGTAGGCTCGCCGGCCCGCAAGCTTGTATCGAGACGGGAGTGCCGCCTTGACTGCAGGAACGGAGAGCAACCTCTTCATCGTGCAACTTCGCGGCCTTTCCCGCAAGGACCAGGCGGCGCAAGCCATTGACATCGGCCGTCCGGAGTTGGAGACTTGAGCAGGGAGCGAGGAGGGTACTGCGGCTCGTTCTTTTCGTTCGTTAGTACGTTCCGGGACGCGAGCGCCGCGCGCCGGCCTTCGCGCGCCCTCGAGCAGACCCCGCCTGATCGCTCTCGCCCTGGCTGGCCTCGCGCTCTCGCTCGCCGGCGCCGCCGGCGCCGCCTCCTACCGCGCCGAGGTACTTGCGGACGGACCGGTCGGCTACTGGCGGCTCGGCGAGACGAGCGGCACGACGGCCGCGGACGAAACCGCGAACGCGACGTCCGGCACCTACCTGGGCGGCGTCACCCTCGGCGTGAGCGGCGCCCTTTCGCAGGACCCGGACCGCGCCGCCCGTTTCGACGGCGTCGACAACCGCGTGAGCATGGGCGACCCGGCCAGCGGGATCCTCGACTTCGGCTCGGCCGACTTTTCCCTGGAGGCGTGGGTCAAGACCTCGACGAACGCCGAGCGGACCGTGGCCGGCAAGAAGGGCTCTGGGCGGTACTGGCTCGTCACGATCACGGATGACCCGTCGCACGTCGGCCAGTTGCGGGCGATCATCCGCGACGGGGCGGTGACACGGCAGGCGTACAGCCTGGCCCGGGTCGACGACGGCGCCTGGCATCACGTCGTCGTCCTCTTCGACCGCGACTCCGGGATCTCGTTCTACATCGACGGAGCGCCGTCGGGCTTCACCGCCGGCGCCATGACGGGCAGCGTGAGCAATACCGCAGCCTTCATGGTCGGAAAGGTCAGCGGCTATACCCACTACCAGGGCGACGGCGACGAGGTCGCTCTCTACCCCGCCCTGCTCCCGGCCCAGCGCATCCAAGCGCACTACCAGGCCGGGGTCACCGACACCGCCCCGCCGGCCGTGACCCTCACGACGCCGTCGCACAACGGCTCGACGACCGATACGACGCCGACGTTCGCCGGCGCCGCCGGCACCGCCTCGGGCGACTCCTCGACCGTGACGGTCAAGGTTTACAGCGGCTCGACCGTCGGCGGGACCCCCGTGCAGACGCCGACGACGACCGCGGCCGGCGGATCGTACTCCGTGGCTGCCTCCACCCCGCTCGCCGTGGGCACGTACACGGCTCAGGCGGAGCAGGCCGACGCCGCCGGCAATACCGGCTTCAGCTCGGCCAACACCTTTACGATCACGCTAACCGACCAGAGCCCGCCGGTCGTCACTCTGACGACGCCGGCGAACCTCAGCTCGACGGGTGACGCGACGCCGACGTTCGCCGGCGGCGCCGGCACCGAGCCGGGGGACTCGGCGACGGTCACGGTGAACGTCTACAACGGCTCGAGCCCCGTCGGTCCACTCGTGCAGACGCTGACCGCCACGGCGGCAGGCGGGGCCTACTCGGTAGACGCCTCCATGCCTCTCGTGGTCGGCACGTACACGGCCCGGGCAGAGCAGTCCGACACGGCGGGTAACACCGGCTTGAGCACGGCGAACACCTTCACCGTCACGAGCGGCGACCCGGTTCTCGTCGGAGCAGGAGACATCGCCGACTGCGGCGAGTCGGCGCAGGACGAGGAAACGGCGCAGCTGCTCGACGCCCTGCCCAACGCCACCGTCTTCACCCTCGGCGACAACGCGTACAACATCGGGACCGCGAGCGAGTTCGCCAACTGCTACGAACCGACCTGGGGCCGGCACAAGGCCCGGACGCGCCCGAGCCCAGGAAACCACGACTACGGAACGCCGGGAGCCGCCGGCTACTTCGGCTACTTCGGCGCCGCGGCCGGCGACCCCGGCAAGGGCTACTACAGCTACGACGTCGGCGACTGGCACGTCATCGTCCTGAACACCAACTGCTTCCCGGTCGGCGGGTGCGACCCAGGCGATCCCCAGGAGCAGTGGCTGCGAAACGACCTCGCGGCAAACCCGACCGACTGCACGCTCGCCTACTTCCACCACCCCCTCTTCACCTCGCGCACGGACAGCCAGGACCCCGCCTCGGAGACCTTCTGGCAGGTGCTCTACCAGCACGGCGCCGACCTGATCGTGACCGGTCACGCACACGTCTACGAGCGCTTCGCGCCGCAGACGCCCACAGGAGCGCTCGACCTCTCCTACGGGATCAGGCAGATCACCGCCGGCACCGGCGGTTATTCGCTCTACTCGTTCGAGACGGTCGCGCCGAACAGCCAGGTGCGCCTGAACGACGCCCACGGCGTCCTCAAGCTGACCCTGCATCCGACGTCGTACGACTGGCAGTTCCTGCCCGTGGCTGGAAGGACCTCGACGGACGCGGGCACGACGGCGTGCCACGGCCCGCCCGGGACCCCGCCTCCGCCTCCGCCTCCGGCGGCGTGCGCGGACGGGCTCGACAACGATGGTGACGGGCTGGTCGACTTCCCCGCCGATCCCGGCTGCGCGAGCTCCTCGGACACCGACGAGACCGACGCGCCGCCTCCTCCGCCTCCGGCCGCCTGCGCCGACGGCCTCGACAACGACGGGGACGGGTTGACGGACTACCCGGCCGATCCCGGTTGCGCGGACCTGTTGGACACGGACGAGACCGATCCGCCTCCTCCCCCGCCGCCGGGGAGCTCGCCCTCGGTTCGCAGCGCCGCCTTCGCTACGGCGAACGGGCCGGTGACCCAGCTCACCATCGCGAGGCCGTCGGCGACAGCCGCGGGCGACCTGCTGGTCGCGATCGTCGCCCACCAGGGTGGCACCGCCAAGAACATGACCCCGCCCACGGGCTGGACCGCGGTCCCGAATACCGACTGGGCCCAGGGCACGAACGCACGGATCCACGCGTGGTACCGACTTGCGGGCACGGCCGAGCCGACCGGCTACACGTTCTCGATGGTCGGCTCGGGCGACGACATGTCGGGCGGGATCCTCGCCGTCTCGAACACGCATCCGACCGCGCCGATCAACGCCTCGAACGGGCAGAGCAACGGCTCGACCCCGTCGACGTCGGTGACCGCTCCGTCCCTGACGACGACGGCCCCGAACGCGCTGCTCCTCTTCGGCGGCGCGTGCGCCGGGGCGGTGAGCTTCACGCAGCCGCTCGGGATGTCCGAGCACTGGGACGCCGCCACGAGCGGCCTCTATAAGGTCTCGACCCAGGCAGCCGCCCAGGCCTTCGCGCCCGCCGGGGCGACCGGAACGCGGGTCGCCACCGCCTCGAGCTCCTGCCGGAGCGTCGCAATCCAGATCGCCGTCGCTCCGGCGTAGCCGGCTCCTTACGAGGATCCGGCAGGCCCCTCCGGCGTGACGACCTCGACGCCGGGAGGAACAATCGCCTCCCGGCGCCAGCGGACGATCTCCCGGAAGATCGCCTGGACGATCCCCGCAACGGGGATAGCGGCCAGCGCGCCGAGGATGCCGACGAGCTCAGCCCCGATGAGGATGGCGATCAGCACCGTCAGCGGGGAGAGCTGCACGGTGTGGCCGTAGATGACCGGCTGGAGGATGTGGTTCTCGAGCTGCTGGTAGAGGACGAAGAAGACGATGACGATCAACCCCTTCACCCAGCCGAGCTCGATAAAGGAGACAGTGGCCACGATGATTGCCGCGAGGGTGGCTCCCGCGAGCGGGATCAGGTCGAGAATCGCGACGACGACGGCAAGCGCGATCGCATACTTGCTCCCCAGCGCGAAGAGGATGATCGCGGCCCCGATACCCGCGATCAGGCTGATGAGGAGGTTCCCGCCGACGTAACCCCCGACCGTGCGGTAGATGTCGCCCGACACTCGATCCCAGCGCGGCTTCATTGCCTCTGGAAGCGAGTCCCGGAAGCGACCGACGAGCCGCGGCCCTTCGATGAGCATGAAGATCGTGAGGAACGCGATCGTCACGAGGGCGACGATGAACGCGACGACCCCTCGCGCAACCGCCAGCCCGATGTTGGTGACGCCGAGGATGCCACCGGCGCCCTGGTCCTCGATCGCCTCCTCGACCTTGTCGACGATCTGGTACTCGTCCTGCAGGAACCCGAGCGGGCCCCGCCCCGCGGTCAGGTCCTCCACGAACCCGGGAACCGCGTTGACGAAGTCCTCGACCTGGTCGACGAGCGGCGGTATGAGAAGGCTGCCCAGCGCGGCGAAGCCGACGAGGGCAAGGAAGAAGACGATGAGCGAGGAGACGGTTCGCCCCATGCCCCGACGCTGGAAGAACTCGACCGCCGGGTTGAGCGCGAGCGAGAGAAAGAGCGCGATCAGGATCCACGTGATGATGTGCCAGGCGAGGAAGATGAAGGCGATGATCGCCACCGCCACGAGGATGATCCCGAGGACGACGAGAACTGCCCGCGGGCGGAAGTAGACGATGCGCTCCTCGACCCGGCGCTCCTCCATCCCTGCAAGCCTGCCCTCCGCGCCGGACGGAGGCTGGACGTCCTGAGAAGACTCTCAGGAGCTGCTCAGACAGCTCTTGGACTCGCTCGAGAGGCTGTCTGCCATCACCGACCTCGAGGCGCCGATGACGGGTGCCGTGCCCATCAGCGGGCCGGTGGGTTCGGGCTCACCGCCGTCGTCTCTGCTGGTGTGGGTCGGGTCCCCTCAGCCTCGCCGTTCCTGCTCGGAGTCGCTCTTCCGCCACGCCCAGATGATCCCGGCGAGGACGACGACGAAGAAGATGCCGAAACCGATCCAGAACACCGTCGGCGAAGGCTAGCGACCTTGCCGACTCGCTATCCGAAGCGGTGGCGAACAGCGACTCGCACACCTTCGGTGCCGACGGCGCCCGCGATGAGGAGAGCGACGAGCGGATCTGCCCACCACCAGCCCAGCCCCACGTTGACCAGGAGTGCCACAAGGGTCGTACCGGCCAAGGCGGCCGAAGCGAGCGTGAGGACCGCATCACCACGAAGCGCCCCGCTGCGCAGACCTCTCGCAACGCGAAGCTTCGCGCTGCCGAGCCAGGGCAGGACGAGGACGGATGCCGCCGCGACGGCGGCGCCGAAGATCGACGCCTTCGGGTGCGAGCCCTCGATCAGCCCCCGGATCGCCTGGAACCCGACGTAGGCCGCCACAAGCACCATCGCCGCCGCGACCCCGTACTGCGCCCGCCGCTCGAGCCGTGCGGCTCCGTCGGGATCTCGCCGTTCCCGTGTGAACCGCCACACGAGGACGACCGACGCCGAGGAGTCGAGGAGCGCGTTGAGCGCGAATCCCGCGAGCGCGGGGCTGTCGTCGAGGAAGGCGACGACCAGCGCCAGAGTCCCGACGACGCCGTTCCAGGCAATCGTGAAGTACGAGAGCCTCAGCGCGGAAGCGAGGAGCGCGGGGCGATCAGGATTCACGACCGAACCTCCAGTCCGGAGGGCACGACACGACATGCCGACCAGACTTCCCGGCGCTCCACCGCACATGGTACCCGCCGAGACCACCCCTCCCTCAGTCAGGCGAATAGGCCCCACCGACGGGGCGCGCGCTAGACCATCTCGCTCCCGGGGGCCAGAATGGCGGAGCGCGACAGGAGGTGGCGTGTAGATGCAGGCGTACGGATACGAGGTAGGCGACGCTTACGCGAGAGGCGACGAGCAAGAGGAGGGGCCACTGCACCTTCGCGAGGTCACCCTCTCGTGCACCGTCGAGGACTTGCGGAGAGTGCAGCGTTTCGTCACCGAGGTTCTTGCAAAGCACCCGGCAATGGGGCCACTGGATCACGAACACTTCCGCGATCGCGACCCGGATTGGACGGATGAAGAATCGGACTTCATCATCGTCAAACAGGCGTGACTCCGCGGAAGCGAGGCCGCAGCGATAGGTCCGCTGCCATTCCCGTGCAGCGGAGCTCCGAAGCCCTGTCAGCCGAGAGGCCCCGATCTACGGGGCCTCTCTGATGGAGCGGGCGAAGGGAATCGAACCCTCACCACCAGCTTGGAAGGCTGGAGCTCTACCATTGAGCTACGCCCGCGCTCGGTGGAAAGGGTAGCCGCTTCCCCGAAGGGGGGATACCCGCGGCGACGGGGAGCGGCGATCATCCGACTCGAAGCAGTCAAACGGGCGGAGCGGTCACGCCTATCGGGACACACAAGGGGAGTTCGCGTGACCCTCGAGAGAATCAACGAGCTCAACCCCCGCACCGCGATGATCGGCTACAGCGCGGTCATGACGCTCTGGATCGTCCTCTTCGCTCGGACGGAGACGGCCCTCCCGGCGCCGGTCGTGCTCCTGCTCCTGCTCGTGCCGCCGGTCGTCTACTTCGGCCTCGGCTACGTCGTCGCGGACTGGAAGGCCCTCTACTTCCTCGCCCTCCCGGTCGTCGTCAGCGCGATCGCCGGCGGACTGCCGTCGGCGCTCTGGGCCACCATGGTGCTGCTGACGGCCTTTCCGGGAGCGCCGCTGGTCGCCGCCGGCGTCTACCTGCGCGAGCGGATGGCGCGGCGGGATCCCGCGTACGTCGATCCCTGGATGATCTAGGGCCTCCCTAGAAAAAGCCTGGCCTCTGGCCGGCCTCGGCGCCGCGAACGTATCCTTCCTGACGTCGTGGCGCCGTCGCCGTGGACCTGGCCGGCCGCCTGGGTCGAGCTCACGGCCGCCGTCGCGCTGACCGCCGCCTACGCCCTGGCGGCGCGGCGCTACCGGCCCGCCGCCTGGCGCATCGCGTGCTTCGCCGTCGCGATCGAGATCCTCCTGGCCGTCTCGCTCACGCCCCTCGGAACGCTCGCCCTCCACTACGTCCTCTGGGCGCACCTGATCCAGAACGTCGCGCTGGCGGAATGGGTCCCCCTGCTGCTGGTCGCGTCCGTGCCGCCCGAGGCGGCGGCGTCCGCCGCGCGGTTCGGCGCGGTCCGGTTCCTCACCCGTCCCTTCGTTGCCCTCCCGCTCTGGCTCGGGGGCTATCTGGTCTGGCACGTTCCGGTGGCCTACAACGCGGCGCTCGAGCACCACGCCCTCCTCCACCTCGAGCACCTCACCTACCTCGTCACCGGCCTGCTGCTCTGGTGGCCCGTGCTCCAGGCGCGCCCCTGGGCCCTCTCATCGGGAGCGAAGGCCGCATACCTCTTTGCCGCGTTCGTGTTCGCGAGCCCGCTGGGGCTGCTCCTGGCCCTCCTCCCCAGCCCGCTCTACGACTTCTACGTCGACGCGCCTCGGCTCTGGGGGGTGACGCCGCTCGCTGACCAGCAGCTCGCGGGCATCGCGATGGCGGTCAGCGAGTCAGTGGTCTTCTTCGCGATGTTCACGGTGTTCTTCGTCCGCTTCATGGCCGAGGAAGCGGGAGAGGCGGAACAGCCGGAGAGCTGAGGGCCGAACCCCTCAGCGCCCCGGGAACTTCCGCGCGGCCTCCCGGACCTGCTCGATGTCGAGCGTCATCTCGAGCAGCCCTACCTGCTCGTCGTAGACGCCGTCGTCGACCTGCTCCTTGACGTCCTCCTCGAGGATGTGAACGACGGGGAGCCCCAACTGGACTCCTGCCAACGGACCCACGTACGCCGGGTCTCCCAGCGTGACCGTCTCGGCCGCGACCTCGAGCGACTCCAGGTCGGCGGCGCCGAGCACGACCACGAGGTCGTCCGCGCCGTGCGTGTCGACCAGGCCCTTGATCCGGTCCTGGTTCTCCGGGTCCATGGCCCCGGCCGCCGTTCAGACGAAGCACTCCGTCTCGACGAAGACGACGTCGGCTCCCGCCGACTCGACGCACTTGGCGATCGCGGGGCCCGACACGCCGTCCCGCTCGCCGAGCGCGATCACCTTCTTCCCGTCCAGCTTCATGCAACCTCACCTCCTTTCGAGCCCGTTGCGCCGAGCGTGGCGAACGCACGCTCGATGTCGCTCTTCGAGACCTCCCCGGAGAGCCGTTCGAGCTCCTCGCCGTCGCGCATGAGCACGTACGTCGGCAGTCCGAAGACCTTGAGCTCCCTGCAGATGTCGCGGTTCTCCGCCGAGTTCACCTTGACGACGCGAACCGCGCCGCCGGCTTCCTCCTCGAGCTCGGCGATGGTCGGCATCATGGCGAGGCACGGCTGGCAGCGCGGGCCCCAGAAGTCGACGAGCACGCTGCCCTCGGCGGTGAGCCCAGGGTAGGTCTCGACGGTTGCTTCGACCGGCATCGGCTACTCCTTTCCCGGTTCCAGAAGGATGGACATTCCGTCGGCGAGCTCGGTCATGCGGCCGAGGAAGAGCGAGCCCTTGGCGAGAAGCATGGTCGAGCCGATCTCGCCGGCCCGCAGGGCGGCCAGCCCGTGCGGGAGCCACGGCACCGCCGAGGCGACGTGGCCCTGCGTCGGCGAGAAGCCCGGCAAGCCGTGCGCATGCTCGAAGCCGTCGAGCTCGTCGCGGGGCAGCTCCCCCCGGCGGACGGCGAGCGCGCCGATCAGCCTGTAGTTGCGGCTCGGGACGTTCCCGGCCCCTGCCGGCTCGGTGATCTCGGGGTCGTGCAGCTCGGTCGCGTAGCGGTCGACGTCGAGGATGCCGCGGCCGAGCCGTTCCAGGGGCTCGACGACGAGGTCCTCGAGCACCGCCTGCTGGGCCGAGCCGGAGCCGACGCGGTGGCGTCCGACG
The DNA here is from genome assembly GCA_963775625.1 of uncultured Actinomycetes bacterium. Lineage (GTDB taxonomy): Bacteria > Actinomycetota > Thermoleophilia > Gaiellales > Gaiellaceae > JAIBJN01. Next base: position 110,691 of record CAVZJM010000011.1, read on the forward strand.
GCGTCGAGGCGAAGCTCGGGCGCGCCGTCGCCGGGCGGCGCGACGAGCACGGCGAAGCCGGCGAGCACGTCCTCGAGCACCGGCACGCCGTGGCGCAGCGCGCCGGAAAACTTCATCCCCAGCTTGGCGAGCGACCCGCCGGCCACGACGACGACCCGCGGGTAGACGCCGGAGGCGACGAGGGACGCGGCGACGACGAGCGCGTGCACCGGCCCGCAGCAGAACGCCTTCACGTCGCTCCCCGAGGCGTTGCCGCAGCCCGCCTGCTCGGCGATGGCCTTGGCCAGGTTGCCCCCGCCGCGCTGGTAGCGGTCGCCGACCGCCTCCTCCCCGCTCCCGATCACGTACGGCACCTCCTCGGGATCGACGCCGGTCGCCTCGAGCAGGTGCTCGAGCGCCAGGGCGCCGGTCGCTTTACAGGCGAGGTTCTCGAGGAGGACGGGGGCCGAGAGGCTCTCGTCCAGGTCGTGGGCGCCTGCCATCGATCCGAGGACCTCGCCTGCCTCGTAGATGGTGAGGCCGCCGTTTGCCGCCGGGCTGCCGTCGAGCTCGAAGAGCCCGAACGAGTCGGACTCCTGCATCCGCCGGTAGAGCTCGGCCTGGTCGACGACGAGGCCGTACGGGCCCTGCGCCCGCGGCTCGACCGGGTGGGCCCACCAGGGGCGGTCGACGTCCCAGAGAGCCTCGGGACGCAGGTTGCCGATCAAGACCTGGTGGGGCGCGTAGCCGAGCGCGTCCTCGTACGATCGGAGCGCGCCGGTGAGCGAGGCGAGCAGGCCGTCGGCGTCGGCCGCGAGCTCACGCGCCGGCTTCGAGCCGTGCCGAACAAGGTCGGGAGCGTGTGCAAGGACGAGCGAGCAGGATTGAATCGCCGCTCGGCCCGTCACGTCGGCTCCTTTCGGCACGGAGTCGCCTCATTTCCGGCACGAAGCGGCACACATCCACGCGCTTCTCGACGATAGGCTGAAAGCGGGTGGTGGTCCGGGGTGGCCCCAGCAGAGCGGATTCTCATGCGGGGTCGACCTCCCAGACCGTTGTCGGCTCGACGTCGGTCTCCAGCATCTCGAGGGCGCGCTCGACGATGCGGCGCCGCTCCGCCTCGTCCAGGCCGAACGGATGCGTGATCGCCGGCCCGCGCACGATGCGATTGGCGCCGACCATCGTGGCGATCGTCGGAAGCGAGGTCACGAACACCGTCGGCACGCCCGCCCGCTCGATCTCCTTCGCCAGCACTGACCCGCAGCGCGTTCCGGTTCCTCAGGTGCCCGAGAGGAGGACGGCCTCGACGCCGGCGTCGGCGAGCTCGGCCGCGATCTCGCGGCCGAAGCGCGTGGACGCCGCCACGGGGGTGCCGTTTCCGGTGGTCGTATAGAAGACGTCGTGGATCCTGCCGACGCGCCCTGCTTCGGCGAGGGCGCTCACAGTGTCGAGCGGGACGAGCCGGTTCGGGTCTTCGTTGGCGAGCGTGACGTCGAAGCCGCCGTGCACCGACTCGTACCGGCCGGAGGCGAACGTTCGCGCGCCGCCCAGCTCGTAGCGGAGCCAGCCCTGCGCGCGGATGGTCGGCAGGCGGTCGGGGTTGCCCTGCGGAACGCAGCCCGCCTCGGTGACCAGGGCGACCAGCGCCTGTGAGAGGTCGCGGACGGCCGGAGGCGGCGGCACCCGGTCGAACCCGCCGGCCGCCTCGCTTCGAGTATCCCCCGCGAGCTTCGCCAGGACCAGGTCGATCGCGCGCTCCGCGCCGGGCTTCTCGGCGAGCTCGTTGCGGCGGAATCCACGGGGGACGTAGCCCTCCTCGGCGGGCGAGCCGAGCTCGCGGCCGGAGACGAGCGCCTCGGCGAGCCGGGCGATGCGGGGCAGCGCCTCGCGCATGCCCGCGACGTTCACGGCGGTGGCGGCGATCGGGACGGCCCCTTCGACCACGCCGACTCCGGGGTTCTCCTCATGCATCGCCGCGAGCGCCGGGATGCCGAGCCGCTCTGCCGCCGTGCGCGAAAAGCGCGCACAGGCGAAGCCGTAGCGGCCGGAGCCGAACGCCGGGCCCGCCACGAGCAGGTCGGGCCGCTCGGCCTCGAGGAGCTCGAGCAGCTGCGCGAGCGACTCGTCCTCGTGCTCGCCGAAGTAGTCGTCCCCGCAGGCGAGCGTGGCCACGATCTCGATCCCCTCGAGCTCGGCGGCCAGCCCGCGGCCGGGGCCGACGGCGCCTTCGAGCCGGGTCGGAGGCGTCTCGGCGGCCTCCTCGCCGCCGAGGCCGGCGAAGAACTGATTCAGGTAGTGGACCGCTCTCACCATGTCATGGCCGTGAGCGCGTGCTGACCCGTCTGGTTGGTGGCGCCGAGGTAGTTCCGCACCGGAATCGGCCCTGAAGCCTCTGCCGGGGATCCGTCGAGGAGCGTGTCGCCGCCGAGCACGCGCACGGGCTCCCAGGCCGGCACGAGCTGCTCGGCGTTCCCGGCGGAGACGATCGAGTCCGCTTCCGGGACCCAGTCGGTCAACCCGGAGCCCGTCGAGTCGGGGTCGGCCATCTCGGCGAGGATCGCGGTCGTCCGGACGCCGGCCTCCTCGCACGCGCGGACCGTGAGCATGACGTCGGTGTGCGAGTTGCCGCCAGCGTCCGTCGTGACGATGGCGCCCTGCGCGCCGAGACCGAGCGCTGCATCGGCCGCCGCCGTCGCGGCACGCTGCTTGTCCTCGGCCGTCTGCTCGTACCCGCGCATCAGAATCGCTCCTGCGAAGCGAAGGCGCCTGCCGTGCTCCCGGTAGAGCCCGCGCACGAGCGCGCTCCGCTGGAAGACGATCGTCGGGTTCCGGAGCGCCGCCCAGTGGTACTCGCCGGACGTGACGGCGCCGTCCAGGATCTCTGCAGGGTCGACGACCCGGGGCAGTCCCGCGCTTCCGACAGGCACGCCGTAGAGGTACTGGTAGTAGAGCGGCCCGAGATCGGACAGCTGGACGAGCGCCGCGACCGCCGGCAGGTTCTCGTCGGCCGGGCCGAGCTCGAAGCGCTCGACCTCTTCCGGTTCGGCGCCCAGTGTCGGGCGAGCGAGGTCCTCGGCGACGGACAGGGTCGTCCGGCGCGCCCAGGCTTCGAGCTCCTCGTTCCCCTGGCCGTCGCGGCGCTCGAACGTGAGGACGACGCTCGTGCCCGCCGCATACGGCGTCAGCGCAGCGCCGGGGCCGGCCAGGTCGACCACGGACTCCTGCTCGTGCAGCGTGCGCTCCTCGGCGGGAAAGTCGAGGCAGGACAGGACGGCGACGCCGTCGAGACGGTTCGTCCGCCCCAGCCCGGCGCGGCCCTCCACCGGAAACGCCGGACGCCCGTCGGGCCGCACACGCGGCTCGACGGCGTCGAGCACGTGGGTGAGCCGCACCGGCTCGCCGCCGCGGACGACTTCGACCTGGACGCCCTCGAGCTCGGGGATCGGCCCCATCAGGTCCGGCGGGAACGACGCCAGCTCCCAGGCCATCAGGCGGCCCTCCGGAAGCCCAGTCGCGCCGACACCTCGGCTGCCGCGTCGGCGCAGAGCGCGCCGACCTCGGGCAGCCGGGTCTCATGGAGACGATAGGCAGGGCCCGACACCGAGACGGCCGCGACGCACGCGCCTCGCCGCGTCGAAGACGGGTGCCGCAACCGCATGGAGGCCGAGCTCGAGCTCCTCGACGGCGACGGCGAAGCCGGCGTCCCTGGTTCGCTCGAGGTCCGCCCGGAGCTCCCGGCGGTCGACGATCGTCCGCGGCGTCAGCCTCGTGAGCCTGCCCGGACCGGGAGCGTCGCCGAAGGCGAGCAGCGCCTTGCCGTTCGCGCTCGCATGGAGGGGCGCGGCGCGGCCGGTCCAGTCGGTCACGCCGACGAAGTGCGACGCGTCGACCTGGAGGACGTTCAGCGCCCGATCGCCGTCGCGGACGGCGAGATTGACGGTCTCGCCCGTCTGCTCCGCCAGCGATTCGAGCGGCTGCCGCGCTGCTCCCGCAAGCGTGAAGCCGCGGATTGCCAGCGTGCCGAGTCGCGCCAGCTCGGGCCCGGGCGCAAAGCGCTCGCCGTCGCGGCGCACGAGCCCACGGCGCTCGAGCGCCGCGAGCTGACGGGAGACGGTGCTCTTGTGCATCCCGAGCTCGGCGGCGAGCTCCGAGACGCCGACGTCCGGCCGCCCCTCGTCGAAGGCCGTGAGAATGGCGAGTGCCCGGTCCGCCGATTGCATCGTTGCGTATTCTGCAACGCCGTCGCTCTCTGCGCAACTTCGGGAAGTGACCTCCATCCTCGGAGGATTCCCGCCCGTAGACTCGCCGACGATGGCCGCCGCGTTCACGGCACGAGGGCTCGTCAAGCGCTACGGGCCGGTGACGGCCCTCCAGGGGGTCGACCTCGACGTCGAGGAAGGCGAGCTCGTCGGGCTGCTCGGGCCGAACGGCGCCGGCAAGTCCACGCTGGTGAAGATCGGCTGCGGGCTCGTGCGGGCGACCACCGGTGAGGCGCACGTCTGTGGCGCCCGCGCCGGCTCACCGCAGGCGAGGGCCTCTACCGGGTACCTCGCCGAGCTCTTCCGCTTCCCCGGCTGGGCGACTGCGAACGAGCTCCTCATCCTGCACCAGCGCCTGGCAGGCTCACGTGGAGGCGAGGCCGAGCGCGCGGAGCTGCTGGAGCTCGTCGGCCTAACGGAAGCACGCTCCCGCCGGGTCGAGACGATGTCGAAGGGCATGCAGCAACGGCTCGGGCTGGCGCAAGCTCTCGTCGGGACGCCGCGGTTTCTCTTCCTCGACGAGCCGACCAGCGCCCTCGACCCCGGCGGCAGGCGCACTGTTCGCGGGCTCCTCGAGGAGTTGCGCAGGCGGGGCGTCGCCGTTCTCCTCAACTCCCATCTCCTGAGCGAGATCGAGCTCGTCTGCGACCGAGTCGCGATTCTCTCGCGGGGGAGCATCGTGGCGGAGGGACGGCCTTCGGAGCTTGCCGAGCCTCGCGGCGTCGAGATCGACGTCGACGGCGGCACCCGGCTCTACGAGGGGATGCGGGCGCGAGGAGGTGCCGAGGATCGTCGCCGAGCTCGTGGGCGCGGGCGAGCGGGTGTACGGCGTCCGCGTCCTCGAGACGACGCTCGAGGAGGTCTACCTCGAGGCCGTGGGGGACCAGGCCGGATGAAGGGCATCGCGATCATCGTCGGCTACGCGCTGCGCGAAAACCTGCGCCGGCGGGTCTTCCTCGTCGTGATCGTGCTCACCGGAGCCTTCCTCGGCCTGTATGCGCTGGGAACGAACGAAGCCTTTCAGGTGGTCGAGTCGCAGAACCTCGGCGGGCCTCCGGACGGGCCGGCTGCGGTGGACGACCGCGAGCTGACCGGCGGCACGATGTTCGGGCTCTCCATGTTCGCCACCCTCTTCCTCGGGGCGGTGCTGGCCACGTTTCTCACCCTCGGCACCGTCCGTGGCGACGCAGAGAACGGCCTGCTCCAGCCTCTCGTCGTCCGCCCGATCGGGCGCTCGACCCTGCTCGTCGGGCGATTCGCCGCGGCCGCCCTGGTCTGCACGGTGTACGTCGTCCTCGTCTACGCGGGCGCGCTCCTGATCACTTGGCAGGTCGGTGAGCTGGACGCCGGATCGGATCATCGGGCCGGCCCTCCAGCTCGCGGCCGCGACCGCCGTGATCGCCGCCCTCTCCCTCCTCGGGTCGGTCTTCCTCTCGGCCACAGCAAACGGCATCGCCGTCTTCATGGTCTTCGGCGCCGGGCTCGTCGCCGGGCTGCTGGGCCAGATCGGGGACGCGCTCGGATTCGGAGACGCTCGCGGACGTGGCCGAGACCGCCTCGTGGGTGCTTCCGTTCGAGGCCCTGTATCAGGACGGCCTCGACGCGATCACGGCCGATTCGCGCGGACTCACAGAGATCGTCCTGACCCTCGGCCCCTTTGGCGGCGCCCAGGCGGCCGGGCCGCTGCTCTGGCCCTGGACGCTCGCCTATCTCGCCTTGATCGGGGGCGCGGCGCTGGCCGCTTTCGCGCGGAAGGATCTCTGACCGGCGCCCCGAAGAGCGACGGTCCCATGAAGAGCGAGCAGGATCAGACCCGCAGCCAGCTTGCGCTCGTAGCCGCGCTGGCGAAGAACCGCGGGGAGCTCGACGCAGCGACCCTCGAGCGGCTTCTCCGTCTCGTCGGTGCCCTGAAGCCGGCTTCCGGCTAGCCGACAGGCGAGGCCATCGCGTCGATCTCGGCGTCGAGAACGACCTCGCCTGCGGCGACGCGGCGAATGGCGTCGGCGAACTCGATCATGTCGGCCACCCGGTCCTTCAGGAGGTAGCCGACTCCCCTGTCGCTCGTCGCCAGCAGCTCGCGCGCGTAGGCGGGCACGAGGTCTTGTGAGAGGAGGAGCACGCCGGTGCCCGGATGCAGCCTGCGGATCGCCTGCGCCGCGCGCACGCCCTCGTCGCTCCCCGACGGGGGCATGCGGATGTCGACGACGGCGACGTCGGGCTCGGTGGCGGCGACGCGCTCGAGGAGCTCGTCTCCGGTGCCGGCCTGCGCGACGACCCGCATCCCGGCTTCCTCGAGCAGGCGGGCGATACCGTCGCGGATCAGCACCGAGTCGTCGGCGAGGACGACGCGGAGCCGGTCGTCGTCGACGCGATGGGCGGAGCGGAGCGGCGGAAAATCGACAGGAAGCCCGTCGGCGACGAGCTGGAAGAGGCGCTCGGGCTCGGGCAGGCCCGAGAGCTCGTAGCAGCCGAGATCGCGCACGGCGGCGTCGGTCAGCGCGACCGTCCGCTCCGAGAGGATCACCTGGCCGCCGTGGCCGGCGGAGCTCAGGCGCGCGGCGCGATGGATGTCGAGGCCGACGTATCCGTGACCGGAATCGACGGCAATGCCGGTGTGCAGGCCCATGCGAATGCGCACAGCGGCGCCGCCGGGCCAAGTCGTGTCGACCAGGGCGCGCTGCGCCGCGGCGGCCGCCTCGACCGCGTCGGAGGCGGAGTCGAAGACCGAGAACGACTCGTCGGCGCGGCACTCGACCTCGCGCCCACCGTAGTCGGCGAGGGCGCGTCTCAGGAGCGCTCGGGATTCGGCGAGGACGTGGCGGTACTCGGCGCCCAGTCGCCGGACGAGCGAGGTCGAGCGCTCGATGTCGGTGAAGAGGAAGGTGAGCTCCTGCTCGGACATGCGAGAAGCTTCGAGGATCTCTGCGGCGGAAGCCAGGCGGCCAGCCCCCGAGCGTGGTGCGGTTAACCGCACCATCGCAAGCGCGGAACGTCGGGAGTATCCTCGCTCCGGTCAGCCCTCGGAGGTGAACGCCATGCTCGCTCGCGAACGTGCGCTTCGGATCGGCCTGGCCGAGGCCCGTGCCGGAGTCGTCGAGAAGCGAGACAACTTCTCCAAGCGGATCAAGGAGTACCAGGCTGCCGATTCGTTCAAGCCCGCGAAGGACACGGGCTACGCCTGGTGCAACAGCTTCGTCGTCTGGTGCTACCGGGAAGCGCGTCGCGAGCTGACCGAGACGGCCCGCTCGGCCGGCGTGCAGCTCACGGCCACGCTCGCGGACAAGGCGGGGCTGGAGGTCAAGCGGCCCGCGAGGGGCGACATCGTCTGCTTCCAGTTTCCCCCGGTCGACCCGACGCTCGACCACATCGGCTTCGTCCTCGAGGTCCTCTCCGACGGCTCCATCCGCACGCTCGAGGGCAACACCCCCGGCGACGCGCGCGAGCTGGACGGGGTCTTCGTCAAGATCCGCCCGCGGGAGCTGTGCCACACGTTCATCCGCATCCCCGGCGAGGTCCCGGACGGAACCGGCAGGGGCGACCACGGAGGCGAGGTTCGCGACCTCCAGAAACAGCTCGTCGAGCTCGGGGACAAGAAGCTCGAGGTCGACGGCGACTTCGGCGAGAAGACGGAGAAGGCCGTCGAGGCGTTCCAGCGCAAGCACGACCTGCCCGAGACGGGGGTCGCCTCCCCGAAGACCCTGACGGCGATCGGGGAAGCGCTCAAGCCTCAGAGGCCGGAACCAGAGCCGGTTCCGGGGCCCGCGGAGCGAGACGAGCCCAAGCCGGCGTTCGTCGTCACCGCGGCCTTCCTCGAGGGCGAGCCGAAAGAGGTCGGGGGCCTGACGACCCGCACCGCGCTGAACAAGCAGGTCAAGCCGTTCCTCGCCGACGGCGCCAGGTTCGTCCAGATCTCGCCCGAGAGCTGAGGCCGACTCGACGATCTCGTCGACCGAGATCTCGCGGCACGTCGCCGTTCGACATCGATAAGCCTGAGTCCTCCGGCCGTTCTCCGGGCATCGGATGCGTTGGGCCCGCCCGGCCTCTTTCTACGTCTGAGGTGCCACCGTCTCTAGTCGGTGACGTCCTCGACGCCTGCGGCGCGCTCGTGACGGGCACGGCCGAGCACCTCGTCCACGCGCTGACGCGAGACGCCGAGCGCACGGGCAAGCTCGGCCTTGCTGGCGCCCGCCTCGTGGGCGCTAAGCAGGGCGCTGCGGAAGCTGCGCCGGGCCCGGTCAAGGCGCTGAAGCGCGTCGAGTGCTTTCTGGTAAGCGCGCAGCACAGCCTTGACTTCGGTGTCGTGTGCCATGCCTGCACGATACAGCAGGCAAGGGGGTCTTGCACCTGCTATGCAGGAGCTACTTGCACTTGCGCCTGAAAGCGGCTATCTTTTCGAGGCCGGTGTTACCGCGACCGGCCAGAGACACACTGACGGGACGCGCCCCGTCGTTGCGACGGAGGAGCGCCCGCAGATGCAGGACGCCGCTACCCGCGAGCCCCGGTTCGTCACGGAGCGGTCGAGCAATCGACCGATCTCGTGAACGAGTTCAGCAGCTAGGAACGCCTTCAGCGACTCCGCTGCGCCCGGCCTCCCCATGGGCGGAGAGGCCGAGCGGAGCGGGCAGTCCTGCTCCACCAACCGAAAGGAATCAGATGAAGAAATTCGTAGTAGCGGCGGCCGTCGCCGTAGCAGCCCTGGCGCTTGTCGCCACTGCTTCGGCGGCTGTGCAGCTCCCTGCCAACCAGACCCTTCGCTTCGAAGGCGCTGGAAGCCACTTCTGGGCCAAACCTGGCGACAGCCCGCACGACACCGACGCGAAGGCCCTGCGCCTGCACGTCGGTGACCCGAGCACGGGCGGCTACGCCGTCGCCTACTCCAACCGGTCGATTCACATTGCGACCGACGCCGAGGCGGTGACCAACCTGTCGTTCGAGTACAAGCAGACGACTCACGTCGGCGCAGGAGCTCCGCGCATCTCGGTCGAGTTCCAAGACGGCGACGTGGCCTACCTCTCCGCGTCCTACTGCAACCACTCGATCGGGAGCGATTGGGGTCGAGCCGACTTCACCCGGTTCAAGACCAACTGCTCAATCTGGGTCGCGGGTGTCCAGTACGCGGCTGACGGTACGAGGTCGGCGTGGCGCGTATACACCGACGCCCATCCCGATCAGATCGTCGAGCAGGCGTACCTCGTCGCTGACGAGTCCGGCTGGTATCGCATCGACCGGCTCTCGCTCGGCGCCGGCGCGATGTACACGTCCGGCAACCGGGTTGGGAAGCGGTGCACGACGGAGGCGTCCTGTTGAGGGACGCGGGGGAAGCGCGGCGCCTCCGCTTCTCGGCCGTCGTGATTAGCTACGAGAAGGCCGGCGTCCGGTGATGCTCTGGATTGTTGGACTGTCCTGGGCCGCTCTGTTCCTCGTAGCGCTCATCTTCGCTCTGTCGCTCTGCCGTGTATCGAGTGAGGAGGACAGACGGATAGAGAGATTGAGAGAGGCCGAGGACACCGGCCAACGAGTTCAAGGGCTCAGCGAAGTCCGAAGCCTGAGCCAGCGCCTGGCGGGTGGCACGGGACCACAACCAGGGGCCAGCGATGAGGCCGCGCGTCGGGCTTAGTCGTCCTCACGCGCCTCAGCCACCGGTGCTTGCAGAATGCTTGCAGGAGGCCGTTCGGGTTTACTGCCGCGCCAACAGGAAGCCCCCGCTCCCCGGGGGCTTCCTCAGTCGGGACGGCCGGATTCGAACCGGCGGCCCTCCTGCTCCCAAAAAACGGCCTCCTACGGGCCGTTTTGCGTTCCAGTCCTGTTCTCATGCGGGCTTCGAGCAGCTTCAGCGGACACCCGCGCACTCGTGGCCACGGGCCGGCTAGGGGATTCGGACCTCCACCTCGCAGTCCATTCCCGAATCGTGGTTTCCGGCGCCGCCGTTGCATCGGTCACTGCCGCTGTCGCCGCGTAGGTCGTCGTTTCCACGCCCGCCGAGCAACCTGTCGTCCGCCGAGTCGCCATGCAGAATGTCGCCACCTTCGTTTCCGAAGACGATGTCTTCGTCACCACCTCCAAAGAGGCTGTCGTCACTCGAACCACCCCTGATTCGATCGCGATCGCTCCCCCCGAACACGCGATCGCCGTTCTGACCTCCTCTGATTCGGTCCGTCCCTTCCTCGCCGAAGATCTCGTCGCCGCCGTCTCCTCCAGCCATTGTGTCGTTGTCGGTTCCACCCCTGAGGAGATCGTTGGAGTCGCCGCCTCGCATGATGTCGTCCCCGGCGCCGCCGGCAAGCTCGTCGAGGCCCTCGCCTCCGAAGAGCTCGTCGTTGCCGAGATCACCGATCAAGAGGTCGTTGCCTTCGTTGCCCGTCAACCGGTCGGTGTCGCCCCCACCCGAGGACTGATCGTTTCCGAGCCCTCCGCTGATGCGATCGTTACCCAAGTCGCCGCAGATGATGTCGTTGCCGAGGCCGCCGCGGATCACATCGTTGCCGCCAAGACCGTTGATGACGTCGTCGCCCGGAGATCCGGTGATGACCTCGCTGCCCGGAGTTCCCGTGATCGTGGCGACCTCGCCGAGGCAGGCAACCTGTGCCTGCGCGGCTTCGGCGGTGCCAAGGAAGAGGGCGACCGCCCCAACCGCGATCGCCAGCCCTGGCCACCTGCGCGATGCTCCCCCGACCATCGTGGCGGCATCCTAAACGAGCCAGCGCTTTCGTCAAGTCACCAGGCCTGGGATGACCCGCCGGCATCCTCCGTTTCCGGGGGCTTCCTCAGTCGGGACGGCCGGATTCGAACCGGCGGCCTCCTGCTCCCAAAGCAGGCGCGCTACCAGGCTGCGCTACGTCCCGCAGCTCAGGCTCAGTGTAAGGCTCCCGGCGGCGACCCGCCGTCGCGAGAACGACGCCTGCGATGATCACCGCCACGCCGGCGAGTTGGACGGCCGACGGAGACTCGTCCAGCAGGATCACCGCGATCACGACGGCGAGCGCGGGCTGGAGGGTTAGCGTGATGGACGTGAGGGCGGCGGGCAGGCGCGGGAGCGCGGCAGCGATCAGGAGCCAGCCCACCACCTGTGACGTGAGGGCGAGCAAGACGAGCCAGCCGTGCTCGGGCCACGTCGGCCGGAGCTCGAGCTCGTCCAGGCCCGCCCCCACCGGCAGCGTCACGAGCGCGGCCGAGAGCGTCGCGTAGAAGAGCGGTCCTGCGGGCCGGCGGAGATCGGTGCTTCCCGCCCGCAGCACGAGCAGGAAGCCAGCGTACGTGATCGCGGTGAGCACGCCGAAGAGCACGCCGAGCGCGGGATTCGAGCCGTACGCGCCCGCGCCGATCACGCCGGAGATGAGGACGACGCCGAGGAGGACGATCGGAACCGCGGCAAGCGTTCGGCCGGCGGGCTTCTCCCTGAGGAGCGCCCACGCGGCCAGCGGGACGATCACCACCTGGACGTTGCTGAGCACCGTGGCGAGGCCGGCGCCGACGGCGGCGATCGCATGATGGAAGAAGACGAGGTCGGCCATGAAGAAGACGCCTGCGATCAAGGAGAGCCAGAGGGCGCGGCGGGCGAGCGGGCCGAAGCGCCGACGCTCCCACCAGGCCAGCAGGGCGAGCGGCGGCAGCGCGTACGCACAGCGATAGAACGCCGCGGTCGACGGCGGCACGTCGGCGAGGCGGACGAGGATCGCCGAGAAGGCGATGCAGGTCGCACCCCCCATCGCCATCAGGACCGGCCGGGAGCCCATGGAAGGCGAACGCTATGCGGACGACGGCCGCTATCGTTCCGCGTCCGTGGCCGACGCACCGTTCGCGCCGCCCGCCCTCGAGTCGAAGCGCCCGGTTCCGCGTCCGGCGCTCGGCTACGCGCTCGTGTGGTCCGCGGTCGTCCTGTGGTCGCTGAACGCGGTGATCGCGAAGGTCGTGCTCGACTCGGCGGGCCTCTCGGCGCTGCGGCTCTCGGAGGTCCGGGCGACGGGCGCCGCCCTGATCCTGGTCGTCGGTGTGGCGATCATGCGGCCGGCCGCTCTGCGAACGACCCGGCGAGAGCTCGGCTTCCTGGCCGCCTTCGGGATCCTGGGCCTGGCGCTGGTCCAGCTCTTCTACTTCGTCGGCATCCGGCGGCTCGACATCGGGATCGCGCTCGTCATCCAGTACCTGGCTCCGGTGTTCGTCGCCCTCTGGGCGCGCTTCTACGTCCACGAGCCGGTGCGGCGCCGGCTCTGGCTCGCGATCGCGCTCAGCCTCTTCGGGCTGTCGCTCGTCGTCGAGCTCTGGGGCGGAGGGTCGTCGCTCGACGGGCTGGGCGTCCTCGCCTGCCTGATCACCGCGGTGGCCTACGCCGCGTACGTGCTCATGGCGGAGCGCTCCCTCGAAGGCGGGCGTGACGTCTACTCCCTGCTCGCATGGGGCTTCTCGTTCGCGGCGCTCTTCTGGGCCGTCGTCCAGCCCTGGTGGAGCTTCCCGACCGAGCTCGTCGGCGAGAGCGTCTCGCTGCTCGGGCGGTTCGAGGACGTGAGCGCCCCGGTGTGGCTCCTGCTGGCCTACATCGTCGTGCTCGGAACGGTGGTGCCCTTCATCTTCCTCGTCAGCGCGCTGCACCACGTTCCTGCGACTCGCGTGACGATCGTGGCCATGCTCGAGCCCGTGCTCGCGGCGATCGTCGCCTGGTTCTGGCTGGGCGAGGAGCTCGCCGCGGTGCAGATCGCAGGCGGGCTGATCGTCCTCGTTGGAGTGATTCTCGCGCAGACGTCCCGAGGTGACGGTCGTGCCGAACCGCACGAGGATCTCCGCAAGATGCAGGAGGATATGGCAATCTCTTGCCCTCGCGCGTGAGGGCCTGTGAGGTCGCCGTCTTCAGACAACCCTAACGCTTTGCGTACGGGATGCCGAAAAGGGTCCGGCAGCCTGCTTCGCATGCCGGGACATCTGAGAAACACCCTTGCGCTGCTTTCGTGCCTCGCCGCCGTCGCGCTCGCGGCGCCGGCGCAGGCCGCACCCACGTCGGCGGAGAGGCGGCTCGTCGAGCGGATCAACGCCGCCAGGGAGGCACACGGGCTCCGCCAGCTTCGCATCGCTCCCAAGCTAGGCGATCGCGCCCGCGCCTGGTCGCGGCACCTGGTGCGCCGGGACGCCTTCCGCCACGCGCGACTGCGTGCCGGAACGGGCGAGATCATCGCCTGGGGCACCTGCTCCTGGTTCAAGCCTGCCCGGGCCGTGCGAATGTGGCTCGACAGCCCGGGTCATCGCGCTCTGCTCCTGCGCCCGGGCTTCCGGGTCGTCGGGACGGGCTGGGCCCGGGGATCCTGGCGCAGCTACGGCTGCGCCGAGATGGCCGTCGCGCGCTTCCGTGCTCGAGACGCCCTCGAAGAGCTCGCGGAGCTGGGCGACCTTGTCGCTGCGAAGGCGCTCGCGCTCGCCGCGCTCGACGGCGACGAGGACGCGCCGCACCAGCGAGGCGAGCTCGACCGGGTTGAAGGGCTTGGTGATGTACTCGAGGCCGCCGAGGTCGATGCCGCGGGCTCGGTCGCGCACGTCCGCCCGGGCGGTGAGGAACACGATCGGGATGTCGCGGGTGACCGGGTCGTCGAGGAGCATCTCGGCCACGCGCCAGCCGTCGAGGCCGGGCATCATCACGTCGAGGAGGATGACGTCCGGCCGCTGAGCCCGGGCGAGGTCGAGCCCGCCCGGCCCGTCGCCCGCCTCGCTGACGCGGATCCCCTCGGCCTCCAGGTTGACCCGGCAGAGCAGCCGGATCGGCGCCTCGTCGTCGATCACGAGGACGCGCGTCACGACGCTGCGGCCTCCACCGGCGCGCTCTCCACGACCTCCCCATCGGTCAGCGGGAGCTCGAACGTGAATTTCGAGCCTCGGCCGTCCTCCGACTCGAGCCAGATCCGGCCTCCCATCGCCGTCACGAGCCCGCGGACGAGGAAGAGCCCGAGGCCCGTGCCCTGGCCGCCGGCCGCCCGCTCGGAACGGAAGAACTTGGTGAAGACCTGCTGCTGGTCCGGCTCGGAGATCCCGATGCCGTCGTCGGCCACCGTGATCTCCGCCGCCCTGGAGCGCCCGCGCGCGCTGACGGTGATCGCCCCGCCTTCCGGCGAATACCTGACGGCGTTGTCCAGCAGGTTGGCGAGCACCTGCCCCAATTTCTCCCGATCGGCCCGGACGGTGAGGTCGGACGGCTCGACCTGGACGGAGAACCGATGCCGCCCGTTCCCACGCCCCTCCGCCGCCGCGATCGCCTCCCTGAGCGCTCCGCCGACGTCGGTCGGCTCGAGAGCGACGTCCAGCGTCCCGGTCTCCAGCCTGGCGACGCTCAACAGGTCGTCGACGATGCGGATCAGGCGCTCCGATTCGCCGGCGATGTGGCGGAGGAAGGTTTCCCGCTCTGCCTCGGTGAAGTCGATGTCGCCGCGCTGCAGCGTCTCCGCGAACCCGTAGATCGACGTCAGCGGGGTGCGCAGCTCGTGCGAGACCGTGGCGACGAAGTCCGACTTCATCTGCTCGACCACTCGCTCGCGCGAGACGTCGCGGAAGGCGAAGATCCTGCCGGCCACCGAGCCTGCCGGGTCGAGCATCACGGCCTCGCTGAGCGAGAGCCACACCTCGTCGCCGCCGCGCCTGATCGCGACCTGGCGCTCCGCCCTGCCTTCCGTGTCGTTCGTCGAGAGCTCCCGCTGCAGCACCTCCGAGACTCGGCGCCCGAGCGCTTCGGAAGCCGGGACGCCGGTGACCTGCTCCGCCATCGCGTTCCAGAGGACGATGCGGTCGTCTCGGCCGACCGCGACGATGCCGTCGGCGATGTTGGCGAGGATCGCGCCGCTCCGCTCCTTCTCCTCGGCGACACGCTGGTAGAGGTCGGCGTTGGCCACCGACGCGGACGCGGTGGCGGCGAGCGCCGAGAGCGTCTGCACCTCGTCGTCACGCCATGCCCGCGGCGCGTTCGCGTACACGGCGAGCACGCCGTACAGCCCGCCGCCGTGGCCGACCAGCGGGACCGCGACGGAGGCGGTGGCGGCGCCCCGCGCCAGCAGGAGGTCCCCTCGGGCGAGCCGGGCCTCCTCGCCCGCATCCCGCACGGTGACCGGCTCCCGCGACTGGGCGACGGCGCCGGAGATTCCCGCCGCCGAGCTCGCGCGCGTCCCGTTGAGCCGCTCCGTCCCGGAGCCCGTCGCCGCGCGCACGACGAGCTCGTCGCCCTCGAGGAGGCGGATGACGGCAGCATCGGTGTCGAGCAGCCCGGGCGCCTCGCGCGCGACCTCGTCCAGCACGACGCCGGGATCGAGGCTCGTGGCCAGCAAGGCGCCGACGCGCGCGAGCTCCTGGGAGAACGTCCGTCCGCGGCGCTCGCCCTCGAACAGCTCGCTGCGCTCGAGCGCTCCGCGGGCGGCGCCGCTCAGGTGCTGCATCAGGTGCACGTCCTCGTCGGCGAAGGTCCTGCCGCCGCGAAAGAGGACGACGACGGCGTAGGCCTGATCGCGCACGCCCGTGACCGGGGCGCACAGGAGCGAGCCGTATCCCTCGGCGACCAGCGGCTGGCGGAGGGTCTGGTCGAAGCGCTCGTCGGCGGCGAGCTCGGAGGCGGCCAGAACCTGCTCCTCCGCCCCGGCGCCCGAGAAGGGCCAGGCCGAGGCAGGATCTGCCGCCGCCAGGGCCGCGCGAACGTCCCCGGGGAGCTCGTGGCCGCCCGCCAGGGCCGCCGAGCCGCCCTCGCGCTCCAGCACCAGCGCAGCATCGGCGCCGAGCGCGTCGCCGGCGGCCTGCGCGAGGGCGTCGAGGGTCTCGGCGCGCGAGAGGGTCGAGCCGAGGACCTGAGCGATCCGGTAGAAGCCGCGCTGCACCTGCGTCTGGCGCTCCCGCTCCTCGAAGCTCTCGGCGTTGTGGAGGGCGAGCGAGGCGAAGCGCGCGAAGGCCTCGACGACCTCGAGGTCGCCCTCGTCGAACCGGCCCGGCTCGCGTGCGCAGACCCCGAGCACGCCGCGTGCCTCGCCCAGCCAGGTGATCGGGGTGCACATGACGTCGCTGAAGACCGCGTAGGGCGGGCTCGGAGCCGGCTGCTCGGTGGCGGCGAAGTCGTGGGTCAGGATGCTCGTGCCGGTCTGCAGGGCGCGCCCGATCGTCCCTTCCGGAGGAATCTGGCGGCCGACGTTCCACTCGGGGACGCCGACCACCGCGCGGCAGCGGAGGAGCGTGCGGTCGGGCTCGAGGATCCAGCAGTCCGCCGCTTCGGCGCCCGTGAGGGCGACCACCTCCTCCACGAGCGTCCTGATGACGGACTCGAAGCGGAGGTCGCTGGTCAGCACCTGAGCGGCCTGGATCAGCGTCTCCTGGCGGCGCAGGCGCTGCTCGTTCTCGGCCAGGAGGCGGGCGGTGTGGATGGCGAGGCCCAGCTCCCTGGCGACCGCCTCCGCGAGGGCGATCTCTCCCGAAAGCCAGCGCGTCGGCTCCCCGCGGTCCAGGCCGAAGACGCCGATCACATGGTCGAAGACGACGATCGGGGTCGCCAGCGTCGCCCGCGTGCCGAGTTCGAGGAGAGCCCGGCGGTCGCCGAGGCCGGGATCCGCGATCTCGTCCGACGTCTCGGCGTCGTCGACGGCGACCGTCCGGCGTTCCCTGGCGGCGAGGTTGAGCGCCGGGAGCCGCGGCGCGGCGTCCCCCACCGAGTCGAGCCCAGGCGCGTTCCACTCGGCGAGCACCGGCATGGGCTCTCCGAGCTCGCCGAGCCGGACGAAGGAGCGCGTGACGCCGACCGCCCTGGCCGTCTCCTCGACCGCGACACGAAGGACGGTGTCGAGGTCGAGCTCGGAGCGCACGCGCCTGCCGATCTCGGCGATGAGCCGCTCGCGCTCCAGCGCCTTCCGCAGGGCCTCGTTCGAGCGCGTTCGTCCGAGCGCGAGGGCCGTCTCGCTGGCCAGGCCCTGCACGACGTCGAGCTCGGCGGTCGTGAAGCTCCGGTGGTTGGCTCGGGTCAGCGCGACGAGGACTCCGACGACGTCGCCTTCCGAGAGCAATGGGACGAACGCGGCGCTCTTCGCTCCCAGCGCATCGGCCAGGGCGCGGTTCACGTTCGTCGCGGTGACGGTGTCGTCGATGGCAAGGGGAGCACGCTCGCGGACGACCGAGACGATCGCCCCTTGCTCTTCGTCGAGGTCGAGCGCGACCGTCCTCCACCAGTCCTCGTCGACGCCTCGCGCGGCGAAGCCGACGGCGGTCCTCAGCTCCTCGTCGACGCGCGCCAGGAGGAGGGCATCGGGCCCCAGCAGGACCTCGACCTCTTCGAGGAGCAAGGCCGCGGCCTCCTCTCCCGTCTGCGCCCCCGAGAGGGCCGTGGAGAGGCGCGAGATCGCGTCGGCCTCGCGGCCCCGCTCGCTGGCAATCGTCTCCGCCTCGTGGACGCGCCGGCGCGCCGTGACGAGCAGGGTGCGGTCGTGGCCTCGCACGAGCACGATGACCCCGGGCACGGCGATCGCCGCGGCGCTCAGGATCACGAGCCAGGTCGGCTCGCCGGAGAGGGGGTCGCGCCCGGCGAGCGTGAGCCCCGCGCCGAGCGCCGAGATCGCGGCGACCACGGTGAAGAGCAGCCAGATCCCGACTCCGAGACCGGTCGCGCGGCGCTCCCGCAGCAGTGAGAGGCCGAGGAGGATCGAGACGAGCCCGTACAGGCCAGCGAGGACCAGGAGCGGAACGGCGTGCAGGAGCATCAGCTGACGGTCGTCATCCACCAGGCGTCCTGGGGTGATGATAGGCAGCGGGCCGCCGGACCGTCGCCCGGCCGTGGCCTTCTACGAGAACGGAAAAGGCCCGCCGCTCGGGGGGTAAGCGCGGCGGGCCTTTCCAGAGTGCTCACCGCGGATTACATGGCCAGGGACACACACCGCGGTTCGCATCGCCCAGTGGGGGCCACGCTAACGGCAGCCGTTGCCAGTTCCAATAGGCCGATCGGCCCATCTTTGAAAACCTTACGAATACTCTTTACAACTGATGTTGGATGCGCAGATCCGGCTCTACGCCTTGCGCACCGCGAGCTCCGACCCGTGCTCGATCTCGACCGCCAGCGTCTCCGACTTGACCCAGTCCAGGAACCGCTCGAGGTCGTCTCCGTCGGGAAGCGTGAGCACGATACGGTCGGTGAGCTCGAGGCCCTGCTCCTTTCGCAGGGTGTTGACGGCGTGCACGAGGTCGAGCACGCGGCCCTCCAGCTCGAGCTCGGGATCCAGGCGGACGTCGAGCGCAACGGAGAGCGGCCCGTCCTCGGCGAGGGCCCAACCCTCGGGCGCCGCCCGCTCGACGAAGACCTCCTCCGGCCGGAGCTCGTGGCCCTCGACCTGGACGCTGCCGTCGGCACGGCGCTCGAAGCGACCCTCGGCCAGGGCCGCCCCGACCGCTGGAAGAAGCGGACCGAGCCTCGGGCCCAGGAGCTTCAGGTTCGGCTTGGCGCGGACCCCGGCACCGGCCAGCGGCTCGAAGAGGACCGACTTCACCCGGAGCTCCTCGGCGATCTCGTCGGCGTGACCGAGCGCCGCCTCGGCGCCCTCGACCACGAGCGACCGGAGCGGCTGGCGAAGCTTGATGCCCGCGGCGTCGCGCGCCCGGTAGCCGAGCGCGATGACGGCACGCGCCTCACGGACCTCCGCGAGCAGCGCGGCATCCGGCTCGCCGGCGTCCGGCCAGCCGGCGAGGAAGACGCTCTCCGGCGCTCCCTCGCAGGCGTCGGCGACGAGGTTCCGCCACAGGTCCTCGGCGAGGAACGGCATCACGGGTGCGATCCCTCGGAGGCCCTGGACGAGCGCGTGCCAGAGCACCCGGAGCGCAGCCTCGTCCCCGTCCCAGAAGCGACGGCGCGACCGGCGGATGTACCAGTTGGACACGTCGTCCACGAAGGCCTCGAAGCTCTCGATCAGCTTGTGGGTGAGCTGGTCTTCGAGGGCCTGGGTCGCCTCCGCCGCGTGCTGCTGCGTCCGGGCGACGAGCCAGCGGTCGAGCGGCCGGGCGCCCTCGCCGAGCGGCGGCGACGCCAGGTCGGCGTACACGGGCGTGAAGCTCTCGATGTTGCCGTAGTCGACCAGGAAGCGCACCGAGTTCCAGAGCGTCAGGAGCTTCTTCTTGATCTCCGTCGCCGGGCCGTATCCGAAGAGCAGGTTCCGATCGGGCGGCTGCGCGCAGAACTGCCAGCGCATGACGTCGGCGCCCATCCGCTCGAAGGCGTCCTCGGCGTCGATCATGTTCCCCCAGGAGCCGTGCATCTCCTGGCCGCGCTCGTCGAGCATCTTCTCGTAGCCGAGCACCGAGCGAAACGGCGACCGGCCGACGAGCGCCACGGACATGAAGAGCTGTGAGTAGAACCAGAGGCGGATCTGCTCGCGCATCTCCGAGACCCAGTCCGCCGGAAACCAGGTCTCCCAGTAGGCGTGGTCGGGGAGGTCGGCGCCGGAGAGCCCCGCCGAGGCGCCGGTCGCGTAGCCGTTCTCGACCCACTCGGGGTTCTCCCAGCCGAGCGTCGAGAGCGGGACGATGCCCGCGTCGAGCCAGACGTCCCCGACCTCCGGGATGCGACGCACGTCGTCGCTCCCGCAGGCCTCGCAGCGGATCGTCACCTCGTCCACCCACGGCCGGTGGAGCTCCTGCAGCCGGTCGAGCCCGGCAGTGGCGAGCTCCGCCAGCTCGGCCTTCGAGCCGACGACGGTCAGGTGCCCGCACTCGCAGGGGTAGAAGGGGAGCGGCAGGCCGAAGTAGCGGCGCCGGGAGATGTTCCAGTCGCCCATGTTCCGAAGCCAGTCCTCCATGCGCTTGCCGAAGTAGTCCGGCGTCCACTCCACCGTCTCGTTCGCCGCCATCAGCTTCGGGCGCAGCTCGTCGACCGCGATGAACCAGTCGTCGGCGATCCGGAAGATGAGGGGCGTGTGGCAGCGCCAGCAGAAGGGGAAGCGGTGCTCGATCTCCCCCGCCGAGATGAGCTTTCCGCGCTCGCCGAGGTCGACGACGATCTGCTCGGCGGCCTCCACCGTGCTCAGCCCGTGCAGCCACCCGTAGTCGGTGTAGAAGCGGCCGGCCTCGTCCACGGGCATCAGCACGGGCAGGTCGTGGACGCCTGAGAGCTCGAAGTCCTCCGCGCCGCAGCCCGGCGCGATGTGGACGATCCCGGTGCCCTCCTCGAGGGACACGTCCTCCCAGGGGATGACCCGGTGCTCGACGCCCGCCGCCGCCGGGAGCTGGTCGAAGGGGCCCTCGTAGCGCAGGCCGACGAGGTCGGCGCCGGGGGCGCGCTCGACGAAGTCGGCGTCCGGGGCCCGAGCGACCGCCCACCACTCGCCGTCGGCCCTGAGCCCGTACTCGGCCTCCGGGTTGACCGCGGCCGCCACGTTCGCCGGCAGCGTCCAGGGCGTCGTCGTCCAGACGGCCAGCGACTGTCCCGGGCGGTCAAGGAGGGGCAGGCGGAGGAAGAGGGAGGGATCGCTTCGCTCCTCGTAGTGGCCGACGAGCTCGTGCGCGGAGATGGACGTCCCGCACCGGGGGCACCACTCGGTCGAGCGGTGGCCCTTGTAGAGGTATCCCTGGTCGTGCATCCGCCGCAGGAACCGCCAGATGTACTCGATGTTCGTGTCGGAGAACGTGTAGTAGTCGTTCCCCCAGTCCATCCACTGGCCGAGCCGCTTGGAGCCCCGCGTCAGCTCCTCGGCGGAGCGCACGACCTTCTCCCGGCACCTGCGCGAGAACTCGGCCAGCCCGTACTCCTCGATCTCCCGCTTGGAGTTGAGCCCGAGCTCGCGCTCGACGCCGACCTCGATCCAGAGCCCCTGGCAGTCGAAGCCGTTCTGGTAGCGCTGGTCGAAGCCGCGCAGGGACTTGTAGCGCTGGAAGACGTCCTTGAGCGTGCGGCCCCACGCGGTGTGGATGGCGAGCGCCTTGTTCGCGGTCACCGGCCCGTCGAAGAAGCTCCAGGTCGGCCCGCCCCGGTTCTGCTCCCGCAGCTTGTCGAAGATGCCGTGCTCCTCCCACCATTCGAGGATCTCGAGCTCGAGGGCGGGGTGATCGGGGACGCGCGGGAGCGTGCGGAACATCTGGCGGTCAGTCTACGTTTGAAGGGTCATGACAGAAGCCATCACGACCTCTCAGTTCGACGCCGAGGTGCTCGGAAGCGAGACCCCGGTGATCGTCGACTTCTGGGCGGAGTGGTGTGGCCCGTGCCGCGCCGTCTCGCCCGTCCTCGAGCAGATCGCCGAGGAGCGCGCGGACGAGCTCCGCGTCGTCAAGGTGAACATCGACGAGGAGCCCGAGCTGCAGCAGCGCTACGGGATCCTCTCGATCCCCACGATTCTCCTCTTCAAGGGCGGAGAGCCCGCAGCGGCCGCGATCGGCGCCCAGCCGAAGCGGATGCTCGAGGCCTCGCTCGGCCTCTCGCAAGCCTAGCGGCTCGCCGGCCGGCTACTCGCGGTCTTCGAGGAAGGTGTCGAACGCCGCATGGTTGCGGAGGAACGTCTCGACGGCGTCGAGGCCCTCCGCAATCCAGGCGTCGATCCAGTCGTCGCGCAGGTGGTCTTCGATCGAGTGTGTCCCGTCCATCTGCGGCGATGTATCGGCCGCAAGGCGCGAGGCCTGTATAGGCCGTTCGGCCTATCGTTGCTGGTCTTCCGGTCAGTTCTGGACTAGCCGGCGGTGATGAGGGCGACGCCTGCGAACGCGCTCACGACGCCGACGCCCTGACCGCGCGAGATGCGCTCGCCGAGGACGACCCGTGCGAGGAGCACGGTGACCACGGGATAGAGCTGCCCGAGGACGGCGGCGACGGCGAGCAGGCTCTTGGTCGTGGCGACCGCGAAGAGCACGTTGCCGGCCGTGTCCAGCACGCCGATCAGGAGCAGGATGGGCAGGTCGCGCTCGCGGAGCGCGAAGCTTGGTCGCAGGACGAGGGCGGCGAGAACGAGCAGCGAAAAGGAGGCTCCCCGCATGGCGAGCGTCCCCCAGTACGGATCCCCTTCGCTGGCCTCGCCGAGCGCGACGAGGAGCAGTCCGAAGGCGAGCGCAGCGGTGAGGGCGAGGCCGACGCCCTCGGCTCGGCTCCCGTGCCCGCCGTCGCCCCTCCTCGAACGCG
The DNA here is from genome assembly GCA_963775625.1 of uncultured Actinomycetes bacterium. GTDB lineage: Bacteria > Actinomycetota > Thermoleophilia > Gaiellales > Gaiellaceae > JAIBJN01. Next base: position 133,008 of record CAVZJM010000011.1, read on the forward strand.
ACGCGAGCACGACGCCCATGACCGCGAGGCCGATCCCGGCAGCCTGGGCGGCGCTTGGCCGCTCGCCCGTGACGATGCCGGCGACGACGGGGACGACGGCTGCCGTTCCCGAGATCGGCGCGACGATGCTCATCGGCCCGACGGCGAGGCCGCGGTAGAGCGCCGCGAGGCCGACGGCGCCGGCGACGCCCGCCAGCGAGCCGAAGAGGAGGTAGCGGACGTCGGGAGGGCCGGCTCCCCGGAGGGCGACGACGAGCGCGACCGTGGCCAGCCCTGCCGCCTGCGAGACGACGAGGACGGCGAGCACCGGGAGGCGCCTGGTCCGCAGGCCGGCGAGGAAGTCGCCGAGCCCCCAGCTCAGGCTCGCGGTGAGCGCGAGCAGCGGGCCCGTCATCTACGAGAAGGTGGCGCCTTCCCGGTCGAGCAGCTCGACGGTGTTGGCGAACGCGAACTCGGTCCTGGGCGGAAGCGCGTCGGCCGCGAACCAGGCGAGCTCGCCGATGTCGTCCGCGGGCTGCGGGTCGCCGGCGCCCAGGCGCGCCGCCCAGTAGAGGTTGACCGTCCAGTTCCCGTCGTCGCCGTAGCGGTCGGGGATCCCGCCGAGGAACTCCCCGGGCACCACGTCGAGCCCGGTCTCCTCGAGCAGCTCGCGTCGGAGGGCCTCGACTGGATCCTCGCCCTCGTCCATGAAGCCGCCGATCAGATCCCACAGGCCGGCGCCCGGCTCGACGGCCCGGCGGGCGAGCAGGATCCCGCCCTCGTCGTCGCGGATCAGGGCGCTGACGGTCGGCGCCGGGTTCGCGTACTCCTCGAGCCCGCACGACCTGCAGCGGACGGAGCGCTCGGCGTGGTCGAGCGGCGCCTGACAGCGCGGGCAGGAGGTCCACTCCGCGAGCTGCTCTGACGTTGCCATAGGATCGAGCCTACTTGAGGCACCAGGCCGCGACCGTCCACGAGCTGGCGCGGGTCGCCGAGCTCTCCACCCTTCCCGGCGAGACGCTCACGAAGCTCGCGCGGGAGCTGGAGCGCCACGAGCTCGGCCCCGGCGAGGAGCTCGAACGTCGGCGATCGAGTTCGCCGTCGTGCTGAGCGGCCTCCTGAACGGGCCGGAGGGTGTCCTGCGCCCGGGCGACCGGACGGGCGGGCGGCTGCGGGCCCTGACGCCGTCGGCCCTCGCAAGCTGCTCTCAGGACGTGTACGACCGCCTCATCGCTGGCGGGTGAGCTTTCCACAGACAGGGTCTTTGGAGCCACGTCAGGGGTCAGACCCAGGGCATGGCCGGCGGGGGCAATACGCCGCGCAACCACGCCCCTCGGAAGGGTCAAAGGCTGTGGACGGAGTCAGGCGGCCCGGAGCTCCGAGAGGACGGCGTCCGCGAGCGGCGGCCACGCCGCGAGGGCCCACTCGCCGAACTCGAGGTCCGTGAGGCAGGCGCACGCGGCCCGCGCGTCGGGGTCGACCCAGAGGAACGTGCCGGCGCCGCCGAAGTGGCCGAACGTCGCCGGCGAGTTGAGCGAGCCCGTCCAGTGGGGGCTCTTCGCGTCCTTGAGCTCGAAGCCGAGGCCCCAGTCGTTCGGATCCTGACGGCCGACGCCCGGGAGGACGCCTACGAGCCCGGGGAAGGCGATCGCCGTCGCCTCGGCGAGCGTCTCCGGCGCGACCAGCGTCGGCGCGAGCAGCTCCCGCCCGAACGCCGCCAGATCGGCGAGCGTGCCCCGGATCCCCGCAGAGGGGCGCCCGCGCAGCTCGGCTCCGGCGAGCCCGAGCGGATCGAGGACGGAGGCTTGCAGGTACTCGGCGAACGGCATCTCGGCGCGCGCGGCCAGCCGCTCGCCGAGCCGGTCGAAGCCCGCGTTCGAGTAGATGCGCCGCTCCCCGGGCCTGGCGATCGGCACGTCGCCCTCGAAGGGAAGCCCCGAGGCATGCGCGAGCAGGTGGCGGACGGTCGAGCCGGGCGGACCGGCAGGCTCGTCCAGGTCGACCACCCCCTCTTCCGCCGCAACCAGCACTGCGTAGGCCGTCAGGAGCTTCGTGACGGAGGCCCAGCGGAGGACGGCGTCCCCGGGGCCGCGCTCGCCGACGACGCCCTCCGGAGTGACGACCGCGACCGCCGCGGTCGGCGCCGGCCACGAGCCGATCTGGTCGAGCGCCTCCACGGTCGGCGATACTAGTGGTCGACGTGGACCGCCAGATCGTCTCCTCCGGGTCTCCGTACGAGCCGGTCGTCGGCTACTCGCGCGCGGTGCGCGTGGGCGACAGGGTCTTCGTCGCCGGCTCGGCGCCGATCATGGCCGACGGCTCCGACCCGCCGGCGGATGCCTACGGCCAGGCGAAACGCTGCCTGGAGATCGTCGGCAACGCGCTGCGCGAGGCCGGCGCCTCCCTCGAGGACGTCGTGCGCACGCGCGTGTACCTGACGAACACAGCCGCCTTCGACGGCTTCGCCAAGGCTCACGGAGAGGCGTTCTCGGAGGTCCGGCCTGCGAACACGACCGTAGTCGTGGCGGCGCTGCTCGATCCGCGCTGGCTCCTCGAGATCGAAGCGGAGGCGGTCGTCAGCTCCTGAGCGTGAGCCGGTCGCCTTCCTCGACGCCCCAGCGCGAGAAGGCGCCCTGGTTGACCTCGAGCGCGCTGCGGTAGGAGACGCCGGGGTCGTAGATCTCGCAGGGATCGGTCTCGCACGGCTCCATGTCAAGGATGCTGACGATCGTCCCGTCGGCGTCGGCGAAGGCGATGGAGAGCGGGATCAGCGTGTCCTTCATCCAGAAGCCGCCGCTCAAGTCGCTGTCGAAGAGGAAGATCATCCCTGCGTCCTCCGGCAGGGACTCGCGCCCCATGAGGCCCACCTCACGCTCGTCGGGGCTGTCGGCGACCTCGACAGGCACGACGACCTCGTCACCGGCGGCTGTCTGGAGCAGGACGACCGGGCCCGTCTTCTCCGGCTCGCTCGTCGTGGCTTTCGGCTCGGTCGACGTCGTCGCCGGGCTCGAAACGGTGGTGGTTGGGGGGCTCGACTCCTCGCCGCCGCAGCCGGCGGCCGCGAGCGACACGGCAAGACACACGAGTGCTCCGAGGCTGCGCATGACCGTCATCCTGACAGCACAGCACAAGCGGGCCCCTGAGGGCCCGCTTGTGCCGATCACGCTGTGCTTAGTACGTGGCCGGGCGGCGCATCTCGCGGGTGGAGCGTGCCGCACCGAACGCGAGGGCCGCGAGACCGAGCGCGGCGGCCGCACCGATGAGACCGTCGGCCCAGTTGAACTCGCTGCCGGTGCCCGTGGCTGCGATCGGGACCTGCCGTCCGACAGGCTTCCCGTGCGTGGCGGGAATCGGCTCGGTGTTCCGCACCTGCGTCGAGTCGCCGTAATAGGCGAACGGCGTGCCCTGCCAGTACCCGACCTGGGTGTACTGCCAGTCGCGGGGGCTGAGGATCACCTTGTCGTCTCCCACGGGGACGCCGTCGCTCGCGGGCGCCTCGACGAGCACCTTGTCGTCGTGGCCCGGGACGCCGACGCTCACGGGAGCGAGGACCTTGTCGTCGCCCTGGATGAGGACGCCGTTGCCGTCGCCGGACTGGGCCTCGCCACCCTCGTAGAGGCGGGCCTGGGCCGTCGGGGCTGCGATCGCTGCGACCGCGAGCCCGAGAGCCAGACGCCTCAAGAGCCAGTTCCTTCTCCGGTTCCGCATCTTCTTTCCTCCCTTTCCGCCTTCACGTCCGTCTCCGAACATGCCGTTGCACACGAGACGCCGGGAGGGTGTGTCTTCTTCCGTCGGACCCGGAGTAGAGTTCGTGCCTCTCATGAAGCAGATCTACCCCGCATCGATCACCGGCAAGGGCTTTGCCGAGGGAGGGAGCGTCCTCGAGCACCGTTTCGGGACGTCCGAGCCGTTCACGCTCGGGGTCGAGGAGGAGTACATGCTTCTCGACCCGCAGACGCTCGACCTCGTCCAGCACGTCGACACGGTGCTGACCGCGGCGATGAACGGGGAGTTCGACGAGCGCGTCGGGCCGGAGCTGATGCAGTCGGTGCTCGAGATCTCGACGCCCGTCTGCAGGACGGCCGGGGACATCGAGGGCGAGCTCCGCAAGCTGCGCGCCCACGTCACCCGGGCCGCGCGCAGCCAGAACCTGCGCGTCGGCTCCGCCGGAACCCATCCGTTCAGCCTCTTCGAGCGCCAGCGGATCACGGCGCGCGACCGCTACCGGAATCTCGTCGACCAGCTCCAATACGTCGCGCGGCGTGAGCTGATCTTCGGCTGCCACATCCACGTCGCGGTGGACGACCCCGACAAGGCAGTGCACGTCATCAGCGCCCTGCTCGTCCACCTCAGCGAACTGCTGGCCCTCTCAGCCAGCTCGCCGTTCTGGCGCGGGGAGCCGACCGGCCTCTCGTCGAGCAGGCAGATGGTCTTCGCAGCCTTCCCGCGCTCCGGCCCGCCGCCTCGCTTCCGCGACTACGAGGACTACGCCGAGGTCGTCGGCCAGCTCGAGAAGACCGGCTGCATCGCCGACTACACGCACATCTGGTGGGACGTCCGGCCGCACCCGCGCTTCGGGACGATCGAGGTGCGGGTGATGGACGCGATCACGCGCGTCGAGGAGACCGTGGCGATCACGGCGTACGTGCAGGGGCTCGTCAAGCACTACTCCGAGCTCTACGACGCCGGCAAGGAGCTGCCCACGTACCACCGCATCCTCGTGACCGAGAACAAGTGGCTCGGCGCGCGCTACGGGCTCGAGGCACCGGTCATGGACCTCGTCACCGGCCGGCGAAACCGCGTGCCGATCGCACAGCTCATCCGCCGGGCTCTCCGCGACATCGAGCCGCACGCGCGGGAGCTCGGATCCGACCGCGAGCTCGAAGGCATCCGCGACATCCTCGCCCGCGGCAACGGCTCCGACCGCCAGCTGCGGATCTTCAACGCCAACCGGGACATCGTCGAGGTGACGCGAGAGATCTCGGACGCGACCGAGGCCGCGGCGATCGAGACCGACGGCGTGATCGGCGTCGGCGACCCGGTCCCGGACGTGCAGGTCTGGCGTTCGACCTCCGAGACGGTCGGGCTCCGCCAGCTCGCCGCCGAGTCTCCCTACCTGCTCCTCTCCTACCTCTTCGACTGGTCGAGCACGTGCACGAATGAGCTCTCCGAGCTGAATGCGCGCCGCGACGAGCTGCTCGGGACCGGCGTCGCTCCCTACGGCATCTCCCGCGACAGCCCCTGGTCGCACGTCGCCTGGCAGCAGGCTCTCGACCTCGAAGTGCCGCTCCTGTCGGACTGGACGGGCGAGGCCGTGCGAGCCCTCGGGATCGTGCAGGAGTTCCGCGGCCTCCCCGACGTCGCGCGAAGGGCCGCCTTCGTGGTGGACGGAGACGGCATCATCCGCGGCGCATGGCGGTACGGCGCCTCCGAGGTCTCGGACTTCGACATGCTCGCGGAGTCCGCGCGCTCGCTCTCGTAGCGCTCTACGCGCTTGCGGCCGTCGTGGCCACGCTGCCGGCGAGCCTGGACGCCGGGAGCGCCTTCATCGCCGACGGCGCCGACGGGCACGGCGAGCCCGCGGCCGGCGACCACCTCCAGGCCGTCTACCGCTTCTGGCTCGTCGGGCACCAGCTGACGCGCGGGGAGGCGCCCTGGGTCGACCCGTACAGCTTCCAGCCGCTCGTCGACCCCCAGATCGTCCTCGCCGGGTGGCCGTTCGGGCTCGCCTTCTGGCCGCTCGACGCGGCTTTCGGCCCGGTCGTCGCCTGGAACCTGCTGCTCCTGGGGACGATCGTCGCCGCCGGGCTGCTCACATACGGGTGGCTGCGGGAGCTCGAGCTTCCGCCCGGCGCGGCCGCCCTCGGCGGGATCGCCTTCGCGCTGGCGCCGTACCGGCTCGCCCAGAGCGGCACGCATCTGCTCGGCTGGATCGCCGTGCTCGTCCCGCTCGCGCTCTTCGCCTACGAGCGCTCGCGGCGGGCCGACCACGCGACCCGCCGCCCACCTCTGGGGCGCGCTCTCCGCCGCGGCGATCGTCTCGATCCCGCTCTCGGGCCAGGTGCACCTCGCGCTCGGCGCTCTCCCCTTCATCGCGGTCTACGTGGCGGTCAGAGCCGCACCGCTGGCGGCCGCCTGGGCGGGAGCAGGGCTCGTCGCGGCGATCGGCGCGGGGCTCGCCATCCACCTGGCGATCGTCCGCGACTCGGCCGAGAGCGAGGGCCGCTCCCTCCAGGAGGTCGGCGAGTTCTCGGCGAGCTACTGGGACCTGGTCAGCCGCTGGATGCCGAACCAGCCGGAGCGGTTCGTCTATCTCGGCTGGCTGCTCCCGGTGCTCGCCGTCGCAGGCGCGGTCGTGCTCTGGCAGAGCGGGCGACGGTCGCTGACCGCTCTCCTCGGCCTGGGCGCGCTGCTTCCGCCGCTGCTTGCGCTCGGAACGAACCTCCCCCTCTACGAGCTGCTCTGGAATGCCTTTCCCCCGCTCCGCTTCCCCCGTGTGCCCGGACGCCTCCTGCCGATCGCCGATCTCGCCCTCGCCGCTCTCGCCGCGGTCGCCGTTGCCCGCCTCCTCACGGCCTCGGGCCGCCGCGCGGCGCTCACCACCGCCGCGCTCCTCGTGCTCGTCGCCGCCGACCTGCTCGTCTTCCCCCTCGGCTCCTCGAGCGCCGACCAGGAGAACGAGGCCTACGCGGCGCTGCGCTCGGAGCCCGACGGTCGCCTGTTCGAGCTCCCGCTCTTCGAGCCCGGGATCCACTACGGGAGCGTCTACGACTCCTACCAGCTCCAGGCGGCGCGGGAGCGCCCGGGCGGCTACTCGACGCTGGTCCCGCGCGAGGCCTTCGACTTCTACTTCCTCCGGAACCGCCTCTCGTGCGGCGTCTGGTTGCCGGGGGACGAGGAGACGCTGGAGGAGATCGACGTCCGGCACGTGACGTTCCACGCGGGGATGTACGAGCAGGGACGGGTGCCCGGCGCGTGGTTCGGCTGGCAGGGGCTCGTCGAGCACGCCTTCTCGCCGGTCGCGCGCGGAGGGCGCGTGACGCTCTTCTCCCGCGCCGGGCGCGCGGGTCTCACCGCTCCCGTTCCCGAGCCGCCGCGCGGGCGCCCGCTCTTCTGCGAAGGCTGGGCGGGCCGGGTCATGGACGAGCGGCAGGCGCCGTTCTGGATGCACGGAGCGGGGACGCTGCGCCTCGAGGTCTCCGCGCCGGACCCGACGCCGGCGACGTTCTGGGTGGACGGAGAGGTGGTCGACCGCGCCCAGGTCGCCGGCCGAGCGACCTTCGAAGCGGAGCTGGCCGGGGCCGGCTGGCACGCAGTCGTCCTCGAGGTGCCTCGGCTCCTGGACACCGCGCCGCCCAGGGGGCTCGAGCTGGAGAGCCTGGCTCTCGGTCGGTGAGGAGGGACGCCTCTGGCTAGCGAGAGTCCGCCAGCACTCTGACGCGGGTTCCGACGGGCGTCCTCCGGAAGAGCCACTTCGCGTCGTAGCGCGTCACGCGGACGCAGCCGTGCGAGGCGGGCCACACCGGGACGCGCTTCGCCTGGTGGATGGCGATCCCCCCGACGAAGTAGCTCGCGTACGGCAGCCAGACCTTGTACGGGATCGAGAACGAGCGCCGGCGCTTGCGCAGGACGGCGTACTCGCCGGCCGGCGTGACGAAGCCGCGCTTGCCCGTGGAGGCGTGCACGACGCGCGCGACGCGGCCGCGGCGGACGAGCAGCAGCAGCTGGCGGTCGAGCAGGATCTCGACCCGGGTGCCCCGACCCCTTCTGAACGGCGTCGGGCGCTTCGCGGCGGCGAGCGCCTTCTGGGTCACGGGGCCCGGGATCCCGTCGCGGACGAGGCCTTCCCACTTCTGGAAGGCGATCACCGCTCCCCGGCTCTGAGCGCCGAAGACGCCGTCGACACCGCTCCGGGCGAGAAACCCGAGGTCGGCAAGCTTCTGCTGCACCGCCTCGACGGTGCGCGGGCGGAGACTCGCACCCCCGCCCACGGACAGCGGATCGGCGGCGGCGGGCGCTGCCAGGACGAGCGCAAGCGCGGTCAGGGCGACAGCGGCCGCCCCGACTCGACTGGGCGTGGGAGCCGGTGCCCGGACTTGCATACGGCGCCTCCGATGATAGGGCCGCACTTCCAGATCTGGCAACTGTTTTCGGGTATACCGCAGAGGCTTCACAATGACCCACGCCGCCGCCGAGAACCGCTACGACCGCATGCTCTACCGCCGTTGCGGGATGAGCGGGCTCAACCTCCCGGCCGTGTCGCTCGGGCTCTGGTGGAACTTCGGGCACGACCGGCCGTTCGAGACCGGCAGGGCCATCGTGCGAAGGGCATTCGACCTCGGCATCACGCACTTCGACCTGGCGAACAACTACGGGCCGCCGTACGGGGCCGCCGAGGAGAACTTCGGCCGGATGCTGGCGAGCGACCTGGCGCCGTACCGCGACGAGCTGGTCATCTCCACGAAGGCCGGCTACGACATGTGGCCCGGCCCCTATGGCGACCGCGGCTCGCGCAAGTACCTGCTCGCCAGCCTGGACCAGAGCCTGGGGCGGATGGGCCTGGAGTACGTCGACGTCTTCTATTCGCACCGCCCCGACCCCGAGACACCACTCGACGAGACGATGGGCGCGCTCGCCACGGCGGTGCACCAGGGCAAGGCGCTCTACGCCGGCATCTCCTCCTACTCGGCCGCCCGGACCGCGGAGGCGGCGGCCGTTCTTCGCAACCTGGGCGTCGAGCTGCTGATCCACCAGCCGTCGTACTCGATGCTCAACCGCTGGATCGAGCCGGAGCTCCTGGACGTGCTCGGCGAGCAAGGCGTCGGCTGCATCACCTTCTCGCCGCTCGCCCAGGGAATGCTCACCGACAAGTACCTGGACGGGATCCCGGAGGGCTCCAGGGCCGCCCGCGGCTACGCGCTGTCGGAAGAGCTGCTCGCCGAGGAGACGCTGGAGAAGGTCCGGGCCCTGAACGAGCTCGCGGAGCGGCGCGGCCAGACGCTGGCGCAGATGGCGCTGGCCTGGACGCTCCGCGACCCGCGCGTCACCTCGACCTTGATCGGCGCCTCGAGCGTCGCGCAGCTCGAGGAGAACGTCGCCGCACTCGACCGCCTCGACTTCAGCGCGGAGGAGCTCGCCGAGATCGACCGCTACGCGACCGAGAGCGGCATCAACCTCTGGGCGACTCAGATGGAGGACTCGTAGCGGAGCGGCCGCGCCTGACCCTGGCCTGAAGCTCGAGCGTGGCGACTGCGCCCAAGACCATCATCGCGACGTTCGCCACGAGCACCGCGAGTGCGCCTGGTGCCTCCCCGAACTCGCCAAGCCCGACTGCGACGCCGAGGTAGGCGGAGGCGGGGATCGTCGTCACCGAGATCGCCACGCCCACTCCGGAGCTGGCACGGGTCTCGAGCGCCAGCATCCCGGCCACACCGGCGACCAGCGCAACCGCGATCGTCTCGTTGCCGACCGTCGTGAGGCTCCCGAGCACCCCGAGGTTCTCGAGGTCGAAGCCGGACGGGATGAGGCCGAGCTGGTCCTGGGCGAACGCAGAGACGGCCGCTGTGACGCTGGCAACTCCGAGGCCCAATGCCAGCGTCAGTAGGGCACGCACGGCGAGACCCGGCAGGCGGGCGACGATGCCCACGCCGATTCCGGTGATCGGCAGGAGGTCGGGGCTGACCGCCATCGCACCGACGATCAGGATCACGTTCTCGTCGATCACGCCGTAGCAGGCGATCACGCCGGCCGCGACCATGAACGCCAGGTACCGCGCGACCGGTCGCGCGTTCAGCCAGGCCGTGCCCAGCACGTCGGCCCAGACGAGGCTTGCCTCGGCCCGTCCAGTACCGAGCGAGCCCACTACCTCCACACGCGTCAGCGTGATGTCCGCATCGGGCACTCCTCGGCGGCGCAACTCCTCCAGCACCGCGTCGACCATTCTCGGACGAACGGTGGCCGAGACCAGCGAGTAGCCGGCCCGCGTCGCGTCGACAAGCCTGACCCGGCTGACGCCGTCGCTCTCGTCGAGCAACTCGGCGACCGGGCCCATCGCAGTCGATTCGCCGAAGACGTCGAGACGGATCATCTTCTGCTCAGGCTCCCGCGAGCGTCGCGATCTCGTCCATGCGCTCGAGCCCTTCGGGCCGGTGAGTGATCAGGAGCACTGTCCTGCCGTCCGCCGCGTCGAGCACGTCGTCGATCAACGCCTGCGCGGTCGGCGGGTCGAGGTGAGCCGTCGGCTCGTCGAGCAGGAGGACGGGCGCGTCGGCGAGGAGGGCGCGCGCGAGCACCAGCCGCTGCCGCTGGCCGCCCGAGAGCATCGTCCCCTCCTCCCCGACCTGCGTGTCCAGGCCCGCCGTGAGCGAGGCGACCCACTCGGCGAGCCGTGCCCGCTGGAGCGCGGCCCAGAGATCGGCCTCCTCGGCGCCGGGGCGCGCCAGGCGCAGGTTCTCGCGGATGGTCGAGTCGAACAGATGCGCGTCCTGGCCGGCCAGGGCAAAGGTCGCGCGGACCTCCTCCTGGCGGTATTCGCGCAGATCGTGCCCGCCGATGGTGACCTGGCCTTCCACGGGATCGAGGAAGCGCAGCAGCAGGTTGAGCACGGTCGTCTTGCCGGCGCCGCTGGGGCCGACCAGGCCGACGCGACGACCGGGCTCGAGGCGCAGGTCGAAGCCGCGCAGGACCGGCTCCTCGGCGCCGTAGCGCGCGGTGACTCCTTCGAGGGCGACGGGCGCCCGGGCGGATGGCCCCGGGCGCGGCTCCGCCGGGTCGCGCACCTGGGGCTCGCCCTCCACGGTCTCGAGCACGCGCCGGCCGGAGGAGAGCAGGCCCGAAAGCTCGCGCGCCGCGCCCGGGAGGGGGACGACGGCGTCGAAGGAGGCGAGCGCGAGCAGGGCGAGCGTCGCCACGAGGACGCGGCCGAGAGCGCCTGCCGCATGGGCGTCCACCGCCACCGCGAGCACCCCGGCCACGGTCGCCCCGGCGACCAGGATCATGAGCGCGTCCGCAGCCCCGGCGGCGAAGGCGTCCCGCCGGCCGAGCCGCACGAGCTCGGCGTCGGCCGCGCGAACGCGGGCGACCGCGTCCTCCTCGCGGCCGTAGGCGACGAGCTCGGGCGCGCCGCGCAGGAGCTCCACGAGCTCGGCGGTCAGCTCCCCGCGGGCGGCGGCCTGCCGTCGGCCGGACGAGCGAGCCAGCGCCCAGGCCAGGAGCGGCACTGCAACGCCGCCGACAAGCAGGCCGGCCGCCAGGATCACCGCGGCGGCGGGGAGCACCGTCGCCGCGGCGACGACCGCAGCTCCGGCGGCGACGGCGGCGACGAGCGGCGGGCCCACGCCGCGCGGGTAGAGGCCCTGGAGGGCGTCGACGTCCCCGACCAGGCGGCCGAGCAGCTCGCCTCGGCGGTAGCCCTCGAGCTGGGCCGGGGCGAGCGGCTCGATCCGCTCGTAGAAGCGCGTGCGGATGCGGGCGAGCGAGCGGAGCGCGACGTCGTGGGAGGAGACGCGCTCGAGGTAGCGGGCCAACGGCCGGGCCAGCCCGAAGAAGCGCACGGCGACGATCGTCACCGTCAGGGCGAGGATCGGCGGCTGCTCGGCGGCGCGGGAGATGAGGTAGCCCGCTGCAGTCATGAGCCCGATGCCGAAGCAGACCGCGAGCGCTCCGAGCAGGATCGCCGGCACGACCCGCCGCGCGGGAACGCCCGCGAAGGCCGAGAGCTGCCGTACGGTGCTCAGAGTTCCTAACGTGATGGGGCCTCGTCGTCGGGGTGCGATGGTCGTTCCGAGGCAAGGACGCAGGGAGCGTTCGTATCCTCTGGATACGGGCGTGACTGAGGACGCAGTCCTCGGGGCGAGCAGCGCGGCCCGGCGGCACAGCGCCTCATTGCGTTAGGAGCTCTCAACCGGCACCTCCTCGGCGCCGAGCACGACGACGCGGTCGGCCCGCGCCTCGAGGTCCGGACGGTGGGTGACCAGCAGGACCGTCCGGCCGCCGAGCAGCCGCACCACGGCCTCGCCCACCGCCTCGGCGCTCGCCGGGTCGAGGTCGGCGGTCGGTTCGTCCAGGATCACGAGCGGGGCGTCCCGGAGGAACGCGCGCGCCAGGGCGATCCGCCGGACCTGGCCGGCCGAGAGCGGCCGCCCGCCGTCGCCGACGACCGTCTCGTAGCCCTCGGGCAGCTCGCGCACGAAGCCGTCGGCACCGGCCTGCGCGGCTGCCTCGCCAACCGTGGCCTGAGGGGCCCCTGGGTCGCCCAGGCGGATGTTGTCGGCGACCGTCCCGCGGAACAGCGTCGGCTGCTGCGGAACCCAGGCGACCTGCTCCCGCCAGGCGGCCGGGTCGCAGCCGGCGAGGTCGACGCCTCCGACCGTGACACGGCCCGCGCTCGGCTCGGCCAGCAGCAGGAGCAGCGCCGCGATCGTGCTCTTCCCGGCGCCGCTCGGGCCCGTGAGCGCGACCGTCTCGCCCGGCTCGAGCTCGAGGTCGAGGCCGGCGACCACGGCGTCCGGCCGCGCCGGGTACGCGAAGGAGACGTCCTCGAGCCGCACGGGAACGTCCCGCGGGCTCGGCGGCGTCGCCCGACCCCGGGAGCGCTCGCCTGCCTCCTCGGCGAGGTCGAGTAGCCGCTCGCCGACCGCGAGGCCGTCCGCGCTCGCGTGATACTGCGCCGCCAGATTCCGGAGCGGCAGGTAGAGCTCGGGCGCGAGCACCAGCACGGTCAGCCCGGCCTCCAGGCCGAGCCCGCCCTCGGCGAGGCGAACGCCGACCGTCACGGCGACGAGCGCGATCCCGAGCGTGGCCGCGAGCTCGAGCACGGTCCCCGAGAGAAAGGCGACGCGGAGCGTGCCCATCGTGGCGCGCCGGTACTCGTCGCTGACCTGCTCGATCCGCTCCGCCTGCGCGCGGCCGCGGTTGAAGGCCCGCAGGGTCGGCAGGCCGCGGACGACGTCCAGGAAGTGCGTCGAGAGAAGCCGGAGCGCCTCGCGCCTCTGTGCCGTGCGCCGCTCCGTGTACCGCCCGACGAGCCACATGAAAACCGGCACGAGCGGGAGCGTGAGCAGCATGATCCCGGCCGAGAGCAGGTCGATCGAGGCGACGAGGCCGAGCACGGCGACCGGCACGACGAGCGCGAGCACGAGCTGCGGGAGGTAGCGGGCGAACGCGGTCTCGAGCGCGTCCACGCCGCCCACGGCGAGCGTCGCCACCTCCGCGCTCTCGGTGCCGTCGAGGGCGGCGGGCCGGTCGCGGAGCCGGCGTTCGACGACGTCCAGGCGCAGGTCGGAGAGCGCGCTGGCGGCCGCCCGCCGCCCGGCCACCTCGAAGCCCCAGGCGGCCGCGCCCCGGCAGGCCGCCACGACGACGAGGAGGACGAGCGGGGTCAGGAGCTCCCGAAGCGACGCTCCCGCGAAGCCGCGCGCCGCCACGCGGGCCAACAGCACCGCCTGGACGAGGACGAGCAGCGCGGCGACGACTCCCAGGGCGGCGTCGGCCGCGAGCATGGCGCGCACCGCCCGGGCGCGGCGAACCAGGCGCGGGTCGAGCGGCCCCACCGGCGGCCTAGCCCTCGGTCTTCCGCGCGATCAGGTCGACGGGGCTCGCCGCCTGCTCCTCGACGCCGATGCGAGCGCGGAAGACGTGGTACGACCAGGCCTGGTAGAGGACGACGATCGGCGCGACGACCAGGGCGACCACGGTCATCACCGTGAGCGCGTAGTGCGAGGAGGCGGTGCCCTCGACGGTGAGGCTGTTCGCGAACTCCGGCTGCGACACCATCACACGGGGATAGAGGCTCGTGAAGAGGGTCGCGACGAGCAGCACCGCGCCGGCGCCCGTCATCGCGAACGCCCAGCCGCTGCGGCCGGAGAACGCGAACGCGACGGCGAGGACGAGGACGACGATCCCGGCGACGGCCGGGAGCACGGGCGGGAAGACGTCCTTGTCGTTCCGGTCGACGGCGACGGCGACCGTCCACACGAGGAAGCCGCCGGTGACGAGCGCGGCGGGCAGCGCGAGGCGCCGCGAGGCATGACGGGCGCGCTCGAGCAGGTCGCCGGTCGTCCGGAGCGTGAGGAAGGTGGCCCCGTGGAAGGCGAAGAGCAGCACCGCCGCCAGGCCGGCGACGACGGTGTACGGGCTGAAGAGATCCCAGAAGCTCCCGGCGAAATGCCCGTCCGAGTCGATCGGAAGGCCGTAGACGAGGTTCGAGAGGCCCACGCCCCAGATGAGCGGGGCTCCGATGCTCCCGATCGTGTTCGCCCACATCCAGGTCGCCCGCCAGCGAGGGCTGTCGCGCTTCTCGCGCCACTCGAAGGAGAGGACGCGGACGATCAGGAGGACGAGCACGAGCAGGAGCGCGAGGTAGAGGCCCGAGAACATCGTCCCGTACCAGCCGGGGAAGGCGGCGAAGGTCGCGGCGCCGGCGACGACGAGCCAGACCTCGTTCCCGTCCCAGACGGGGCCGATCGTCTCGAACATGACCCGGCGCTCGCGCTCGTCCCGCGGCAGGAAAGGCAGCAGCATGCCGACCCCGAAGTCGAAGCCCTCGAGCAGGAAGTAGCCCGCCCAGAAGAAGGCGACGAGGCAGAACCAGAAGAGCTCGAGGTCCATCAGTACCCCACCGCCGGGGCGGCCTCCTCCCCTTCGCCGCCCGCAGGCGGCGGGTCGAGGCTGGCGTAGTGGCGCATCAGGACGAAGTCGACGACGCCGAGCAGCAGGTAGAGGACGGCGAAGGTGCCGAGGCTCAACGCGATCGTCGACGTCCCGACGCTGGGGGAGTTCGCGTCCGCGGTCTTCAGGAGGCCCTGGACGATCCAGGGTTGCCGGCCCACCTCGGAGAGCACCCAGCCTGCGAGAGCGGCGAGGTAGGGGAACGCGATCGAGACGACGCCCGCCCAGAGGAACCAGCGCGTCCGCTCGAGTCGCTGCCGCCACATGAGGAACGCTCCGAGCGCCGCGACCATGAAGACGAGCGTGCCCAGATAGGCCATGATCCGCATGCTCCAGTAGGCCGCCCTGACAGGCGGGATGTAGTCGCCGGAGCCGTACTGCTGCTCGTACTGGCTCTGCAGCGGGTTCATGCCCTGGACCTCGCCGTCGAGCGAGCCCGTCGCGAGCACCGAGAGCAGCTTGGGAATCTCGATGTCGAAGCTCGGAGTCTGGTCGTCCTCGCTGAAGCCGCCGATCTGGAAGAGCGAGAATGCGGCTGGCTGCTCGGTGTCCCAGAGCGCCTCCGTCGCTGCGATCTTCATCGGCTGGTAGTCCGTGACGACGACGCCGAGGTGGCTGCCCAGGGCGAGGTTCGCCGCGGAGACGGGCACGAGGACGATCAACGCCAGCTTGGCCGCGTGCCGGAAGACCTCGACGTTGCGGCCGCGCAGGAAGTGCCAGCAGGAGACGCCGAGGACGACCGTCGCAGCGACCGTCAGGCCGACGAGGATCACGTGCAGGAAGGCCCAGATAGCGAAACGGTTCGAGAGCAGCTCCCAGATGCTCGTCAGCTCGGCGCGGCCGTCCACGACCTCGGAGCCGACCGGCCGCTGCATCCACGAGTTGGCAGCGATGATGAAGAACGCCGAAAGCCAGCTCGCGAGCGCGAAGATCCAGACCGTCGCCAGATGGAGGCGTGGACCGAGCTTGTTCCAGCCGAAGATCCAGAGGCCCAGGAAGGTCGACTCGAGCATGAACGCCGCGAGTCCCTCGATGGCGAGCGGCGCGCCGAAGACGTCGCCGACGAACGTCGAGTAGACGGACCAGTTCATCCCGAACTGGAACTCCTGCACGAGCCCGGTGGCGACGCCGATCGCGAAGTTGATCAGGAGCAGCGTCCCGAAGAAGCGCGTCAGCCGCAGCCAGGCCTCGTTGCCGCTCCGGTGCCACTTCGTCTGCATGACTGCGATCAGCGGGGCGAGCCCGAGCGTCAGCGGCACGAACAGGAAGTGGTACAGCGACGTCGTCGCAAACTGGATGCGCGCGAGGTCGACGGTGGTGACCGCGAGCGTGCTCATGGCCCAGGCGTGATCGTACAGCGGGCTCGGACGAGCGAATCACCCGAAACGGATGACGGCGAGGTCAAGGCTGCATGCGACATTCGCGTCCGTTCCCGAAAGGTCTCGGCGACCGAGGTCGGCACGGCGTCCTCACGCTGCGGGCGCCTCCCTGATCACCCCGGGACGATGCCCCAGGCGCTCGTGTGACTCTCGCCGGGCTCAAGTCGGACCAGGTCCTCGCCCGTGCGGAAGGCGTTCGGCGGGCAGGTCATCGGCTCGACCGCGAGGCTGCGGCGCCGGACGTCGGGCAGCGGGTCGCCGGTGAAGAGCTGCAGGTAGGGGTAGCCCTCGTCGACCCAGAAGGTTAGGCCGGCACGACTCCTCGGGTCGCGCAGCTCGACGCGTGCTCGCCCATACTCTCCGCGCCTGAGGTCGGTGAAGGCGTGGTCGAGCGTCGTCGCGCCGATCGGCCTGGGACGGCGGAAGTCGTAATCGGTCCCTTCGACGGACTCCCTCCCGACAGGGAGGCCGCGCTCGTCCACCCGCAGCACGGTCCGGCCGGGAGCGCTCAGAATCACGGAATCAACGGTCGGCGTGCCGACGGTGACGTACGGATGCTGGCCGGCACCGAACGGACATGCATCCTCCCCGACGTTCGTCGCGGTCGTCTGGACGCCGAGGCCGCCCTCCGAGAGGGCGTACTCGACTGCCAGCGCAAGCGAGAACGGGTAGCCGGGCTGCGGCTCGAGCGCGTGCTCCAGGACGACCCGATGCGGCTCTTGCACGCTGACCGTCCAGGGCGCGTCGCGGACGAGGCCATGGATCGCGTTCCCTCGCTCCGGCTCGGTGAGCGGGAGCTGGTGCGACCGCCCGTCGAACTCGTAGGCGCCGTCCTCGAGCCGGTTCGGCCACGGGATCAGCACCTGGCCGCGTCCCGAGGTGGGCGGCTGGCCGGCCGCGTAGCCGTCGAGCAGCTCCCGGCCGCCTGCGGAGTACGAGCCTAGCCCGCCCCCGATCGGGTCGACGGCGACCCGTTGCTCGCCGGCCGCAATCTCGACCTGATTCACGCCAGCCGCGCGAGCAGGTGGTCGCCGACCCGAAGCGCGTTCGCCATCGCCGTCAGCGCCGGGTTCACGGCCCCGATGCTCGGGAAGAAGCTCGTGTCCACGACGTAGAGGTTGTCCACTTCGTGGGCGCGGCAGTCGGTGTTCAGCACCGAGTCGGCCGGATCGGCGCCGAACCGGCACGTTCCCGCCTGGTGCGCGCAGCCGGCGACGGGGATCTCGGTCTTCATGTACGCGAAGCGGTGGACGAGGTGCCCCGGGTTCATGTCCAGCTGCCCGAGGATCGACTTCGTCTTCTCGTAGAGCCGTTTCCTCGCCTCGGCGTTCGTCTCCGTGTAGCTCAGCGTCACTTTGCCGTCGCCGTCGACCGTGACCCGGTTGTCGGGGCTGGGCAGGTCCTCGGTCGAGAGCCAGAAGTCGATCGCGTGTCGGGCGATCCGCTCCAACGACCACTGCGGGGCGAGCTTGGTCTCGACCGGCTTCTCCCCGCGGAACATGGGCGCCTGCGACTTCCCCACCATCTGGACGTTCCCGAGCGGGTACTCGAAGTCGTCCGCGCCGAGGTAGAAGTCGTTCAGCCCGAGCGTCTTCTGGTAGACGGTCGGGTTCTCCTCGCGGGAGAGGGCGAGCACAGCCTGGCTGTCGTGGAACATGAAGTTGCGGCCCACCTGGTCGGAGCCGTTGGCCAGGCCGTTCGGGTGCTTGTCGTTTGCGGACTCGAGGAGGAGCCGCGCCGAGTTGGCCGCGCCGCACGAGACGACGACGAGCTCGCCGGCGAACGTCTCCGTCTCTCCCTCGCGCTCGACGACGACCCCGGTGACCGCTGTACCTGCCGCGTTCGTCTCCAGCCTGACCGCCCTCGCGTTCGTCAGCAGGGTGACGTTCGGATGCTCGAGCGCCGGACGGACGGCCATGACCTCGGCGTCCGACTTGGCGTGCACCACGCACGGGAAGCCGTCGCAGTTGGCGCAGCGCACGCACCTCGAGTAGGGCGGGTTCGACTCGTCGAGCAGGATGCCGCAGGGGGCGTGGAACGGGTGGTAGCCGGCCGCCGCGAGGTCGTCCGAGAGCTGCTGGATGCGCGGCTCGTGCGAGACAGCCGGATGGGGATACGGTGCGCTCGCCGCCGGCTCCGTCGGGTCCTCGCCCCGCGCCCCGTGCACCTGGTAGAGCTGCTCGGCCTGCGAGTAGTACGGCTCGAGCTCGTCGTAGGAGATCGGCCAGGCCGGCGAGACGCCGTCATGGTGGCGGAGCTCGCCGAAGTCCTCGCGGCGAAGCCGATACAGGGCGGCGCCGTAGAGCTTCGTCGCGCCGCCGACGAAATAGTGGATCTGGGGCTGGAACGGCTTCCCCTTCGCGTCGTACCAGGTGTCGGGCGAGACGTAGCGGTTCTCGACGAAGACGCTCTGCGCCAGCCAGTTCTCCAGCTCGCGCGGGAGCCAGCCCCCCCGCTCGAGCAGGAGGATGCGCTTGCCGGAGGGCGCAAGCCGGTGGGCGAGCGTGCCCCCGCCTGCGCCGGTGCCGATGATGATGACGTCGTAATCGCTCATACCGAGTACTCCTTCAATCGCTCGGCGACGATGATGCGCGCCGCCGCCTCGATCAGCGCCAGGTGCGAGAAGGCTTGCGGGAAGTTGCCGAGGTGACGGGCCGTCTCGGTCTCGAACTCCTCTGCGTAGAGCCCGAGCGGCGAGGCGATGCGGAGCAGGCGCTCCATCAAGTCACGGGCGCGCTGCTCTTCTCCGACGATCGCCAGACCGGAGACGAGCCAGAACGAACAGATCAGGAAGGTGCCCTCCTTGCCGGAGAGGCCGTCGTCGGTCTCGTCGGTCCGGTAGCGCAGGACGAAGCCGTGCTCGGTCAGTTCCTCTGCGATGGCAAGAACCGTCTTGTGCAGGCGATCGTCGTCGCGCGGCAGGAAGCCGAAGAGCCCCGCCAGGAGAGTGGAGGCGTCCAGCGCGTCGGTGTCGTAGTGCTGTCGCAGGACTCCGCGGTCGCTCACGCCACGCGAGAGAATGTCCTCGCGGATCTCGTCCGCAGTGGCGGCCCAGGTCGCCTGCAGGTCGGCATCGCCACGGATCCCTGCAAGCTGTGCGGCGCGATCCAGCGCGACCCAGCACATGAGCTTCGAGGACACGTAGTGCTGCGGCTTCCCGCGCGCCTCCCAGATCCCCTGGTCGGGGCTCTGCCAGACGCTGGTCGCGCACTCGGCCTGCGCCTGGACAATCGGCCAAAGCCCTCGCGGCAGTCGCTGGCTCCTCCGCGTGTGGATCAGGATCGAGTCGAGAACAGCCCCGAAGACGTCGTTCTGGCGCTGGTCGAAGGCGCCGTTGCCGATCCGCACCGGCCGAGCGCCCGCGTAGCCGGAGAGCTCATCCAGCGTCGACTCGGTGAGGTCCCGCCGGCCGTCGATTCCGTACATGATCTGGAGGCCGCCGTCCTCGTTGGCCTCGAGGTCGGCGACGAACTGCATGAACTCGTCGGCCTCCCAGTCCAGCCTGAGGTAGTGCAATGCCTGAAGCGTGAAGGTGGAGTCGCGCATCCAGGTGTAGCGGTAGTCCCAGTTGCGTTCGCCGCCGGGGGTCTCGGGCAGAGAGGTCGTGAGCGCAGCCACCGTGGCGCCGGTCGGCATATACGTGAGACCCTTGATCGCGAGGGCCGAGCGCTGGAGGACCGGCCGCCAGCGGTGGTCGACGAAGCGGGCGGCTCCGAGCCAGTTGCGCCAGAAACGGGTGGTCGCGGCGAGCCGACCGACAGCGTCGTCGACGTCTGCGGGCGAGGCGAGTTCCTCCGCCCACGACAGGGAGCAGAAAGCCCGCTCGCCTTGCCGGAGGGTGTGTCGCGCCCGGACGCGACCACCCTCGATCCCGAGTGCCATGTCGGTCTGGAGCCTGATCGTCACGTCGGCACCGGTCGCGTCGGCCGTATGGCGGCTTCCGTCGACCAGCGTCCAATCGGCCTGGGCGCGACCGTAGTCGAAGACTGGCTCGCAGACGAGCTCGATGTCAACCTGCCCAGCGACGCACTCCACGGTCCGCACCAAGACGTGGTCGGCGTCGTCGTCGGCAGGGGGTCGGGTGTGCGGCGTGACTTGGTCCTCGTGGTCCCACGGGCCCATCGTCAGCGCATCGCGGACGACGACCCACCCTGTGGGCGTGTTCCATGTCGTGACGAGCGTGTTGGTGCCAGGCTCGTACTGCCGCTCCGTCGGGTCGGTGATTCCGAACGGCGCGATCCGGAAGATCCCCGCCTGTCGGTCGAGGAGGCTGCCAAAGACGCTCGGGGAGTCGAAGCGGGGAACGCAGAGCCAGTCAACCGACCCGTCCCGGGCGACGAGCGCCCCGGTGTGGCAGTCGGAGAGGAATCCGTAATCCGCGATCGGCGGGAAGGGCGACGGGGCGGCGGCGCTCTGGGTTCCGGTGTCGTCCCTCACGACGTCACCCAGGGCCCGTACCACTTACCGTGACCGGCGACCAGCTTGTCGGCTGCCTCAGGGCCCCACGAACCCGGCGCGTAGGGGTGCACAGGCGGTGGCGCGTCGAGGAGCGGCTGCATGACCCGCCACGTCTCCTCCACGCCGTCCTGGCGCGTGAAGCGGGTGCTCTGGCCCACCATCGCGGCGTGGAGCAGAACCTCGTAGGGGGTCGCGCCCTTCGCCGCCCTTCCTCGGCGAACTCCATGTCGAGCGTGATCGTCTCGGCCTTCGCAGCATCTGCCCGGAAGGCGTCGAGTCGCAGCTGCACACCTGTCGACGGATCGAGCTTGATCACGAACTGGTCGGGCTCTGCGGTATCGGCGATCGCCGAGAAGCCGAGCTTCGGAGGGCGCTTGAACACGAGCCGGACCTCGGTCTGCGTCACCGGCAGGAGCTTGCCGGTGCGGATGAAGAACGGCACGCCCGACCAGCGCCAGTTGTCGATGTCGAGGCGGAGCGCAGCGAACGTCTCCGTGGTCGAGCCCTCCGCCACGCCGTCGACCTTCAGGTAGCCGTCGTGCTGGCCTCTGGCGTAGTGGGCCGGGCTCGCCTCGGCGACAGCCCGGAAGAGGGCGACCATGCCGTCCTTGAGCGTCTCCGGATCGCCGCCGGCCGGGGGCTCCATGGCCGTCGCGCCGACCACCTGCATGAGGTGGTTGACGACGACGTCGCGGAGGGCACCGACCGGGTCGTAGAAGTGGCCTCGGTCAGCGATGCCGAAGTCCTCCGCCATCGTGATCTGCACGCACTCGACGTAGTTCCGGTTCCAGACCGGCTCGAGCATCGTGTTGGCAAAGCGCAGGAAGAGGATCTCCTGGAGGCCCATCTTCCCTAGGAAGTGGTCGATCCGGTAGAGCTGGGACTCGTCGATGGACTGGTGAAGCTCGTCTGCGAGCGCGCGGGCGGACTCGAGGTCGTGGCCGAAGGGCTTCTCCACGACCACGCGCGCCGTCTTCGTCAGTCCCGCGTCGGCAAGGCCCTTGACGACCCTGCCGAAGAGAAACGGCGGGATCTCGAGGTAGAAGACCGGGCGTGGACGCGCCCTCGATCGCCTTGCCCGACGCGGGCGTACGTGTCGGCCTCCCCGAAGTCCCCCTGGACGTACGAGAGCCGGGCGGCGAAGCGGTCGAACACCTCCGGGTCGATCTGCTCGCCAGTCCCCTCGATCGACTCCCGGGCGCGCTGCACGAGTTGATCCACCGTCCAGTCGTCGACGGCCACGCCGACGATCGGGCACTGGAGCAGCCCCTGCGCCTCCAGGCGGTAGAGCGAGTGGAAGGTCATCACCTTCGCCAGGTCGCCCGTGATGCCGAACACGACGAAGACGTCGGCCGGCGCAGGCTGGTTCATTCCGTTCTCCTCTCGTCGTCCGTCCGCACGGTGATCCGCCCCGGGCGCTCGTGAGAGAAGCCCGCCCAGGTCCAGTCCGCGATCGCCTTGGCGCGGTCCTCGCCGGTAGAGAGGAGCGCGAGGTGGACGGTTCCCCAGGCCAGCGCGGCCGTCTTGCCCTTCAGCGTTCGTCCATGGGCCGTCTGGATCACGGCAGCGCCGCGGCCGATCGTCGCCATCGTGCCCTTGTCGTGGTAGGCGAACGGCTCAGTTTCCTTTCCGGCCACACACCGCGCCACGTTCGCTCCCGCGTGCTCGCCGGCCTGCAGGGCGACCGAGCCGAGCTGAGGGAGAACCTTGGAGGTCTTCGTGTCGGTGATCCACGCGACGTCGCCGACGGCAAAAACCTCGGGGTGTCCGGCGACCGTGAGGTCTGGCCCGACCGGGATGCGGTTTCCCTTCTCCAGCTCGAGCCCGAGCGAGGCCGCGATCGAGTTGGCCTGGAGACCGGCGCCCCAGATGAGCGTGTGCGCCTCGAGCACGGTGCCTGACTCGAGCGTGACCCGGGTGGGCTCGACGGCGGACACCAGCTCGCCGACGAGAACCTCGACGCTGAACTTCTCGAGCTCCTTCTTCGCATAGTCCCGCAGGTTCTTCTTGAACATCGTGAAGAGCTCGGGCGCGGCCTCGACCAGGATGATCCGGGCTTTCTCCTGCGGCACGCTCGGGTAGTCCTTGGCGAAGCTCTCGCGGTAGAGCTCGGCCAGCGCGCCGGCGCTCTCGACTCCCGTCGGCCCGCCGCCCACGACGACGACGTTGAGCGCCCCGTCTTCCACCAGCGCCGGATCCCTGTCGGCCGCCTCCCAGGTGCGCAGGATGTGCTCCTTGAGGCGCACGGCGTCGGACAGCGTGTACATCGGGAACGCGTGCTCGGGAGCGCCGGGCGTTCCGAAGAAGGTGACCTCGGCTCCGAGGGCGAGCACCAGGTAGTCGTAGTCGAGCGGCTCCATCTCGGCAAACTCGACTTGCCGCGCGTCGAGGTCGATCCCGGTGACGGTCGCCTGGTGGACGGCGGCGTTCGGCTGCTCGTGGAACAGGCCGCGGAGCGCGTGCCCGACGACGGCCGTCTCGAGCAGGTCGGTCGCGAGCTGGTAGAGGAGCGGCTGGAACGTGTGGTAGTTGTGCGCGTCCACGACCACGACGTCGGCCTCGACGTCCTTCAGCGCGCGGGCGGCGCCGATCCCGGCGAAGCCGCCGCCGAGGACGACGACGCGCGGCCGCCGCTTCGTTGTCACTGGGCTTTGTGGACTCACTCACCTGACCTTCCTCGCGCGAGCGAGACTCTATGTGGCCGGCCGATCTCTGTGTCACCGCGCCAAGCTGAACGGCCTCCTCCTCTGAGCCTTGCTCCGAAGCCGAGGTAATGACGATCGCCCCCAGCAGCGCGACGGCGAGAGCTCCGACCGCCACAACGGCGTGCCACGGCGGCGTGTTGTCGAGGCGTTCCTGGAGGACGAGCGCGCCCAACAGGACGCTCACGACCGGGTTCGCCACCGAGACGGTCGCCACCGAGGTCACCAGCCGACCCGTCGCCAACGAGAGCTGCTGCAGGTAGAAGCCGATGATTCCGGCTGCCGCCATGACCCAGAGCTCCCAGCTTTCGAGTACCGCGGCGGCGCCACTCGCGTGGAGGTTCTCGACGACGGGCTTCATCAGCGTCGCCGAGACGCCGTAGAGGATTCCGGCGGTCGCGCCGAGCACCGCCGCCCTCGTGCCGGGCCCGCCGCGGCCGGCGAAGAGCATGAGCCCCGCACAGATCACGCCGATGACGAGGAACGCCGACAGCCAGTCGGAGGCGGGAGCATCGTCGAGGCCCGCTGCCGGGTCCCCGACGAGGGCGAAGACGGCAAGCCCGACGACGATGATCGCGGCTCCGAGGATGTGGCGCCGGGTGACGACCTGGGCGGTGAGGAAGTAGCCGAGCGGCAGCGCCCAGATGATCGAGGTCACGAGCAGCGGTTGGATGATGGCGACTCTCCCGCGGTCGAGCGCGGCCGCCTGCAGGAGCACTGCGAGGATCTGGGCGCCGAGGCCGAGCAGCCACACCCCGTTCCCCAGCAGGCGGAGGAACGACTGCGGCGCTCCACCCTCGAGCCCGAGAGACAGGGAAGCACGCTGCCAGAGCGTGGCCGCGAGCGCGAAGCACATCGCGGCGACGAATCGCGAGGATGGCGGCAATCTCATCCACGGCGGCAAGACCATAAGGGACGCAGGGGCGTCACAGAAGGCGAAAGAGCGCGTCGCTGGTGAGCAGGAACCCGAAGAAGAGCGTCGAGAAGAACGTCAGCCGACGCTCGTTGGCCAGGAGCCGGGTCTCGGCCTCCTCCATCCAGCGATCGGCCCGCTCACCGGCGACGAGGTAGATCCCGACGGGAAGCCAGACGAGGACTGTCGCAATCGCTACGTACAACACTCCCAGGAGCACGTCCTGAACAGCAAGGAGGCCGGCGATGCCGACCGTCGCCCCGGCGACGATGGTGATGGTGAGACGCTTGACCCCGCCGACGCCGAGGAGGGCGCCCACCGAGAACGCCGTGCCCGGCCGGAGCCCCTTCAGTCGCGCCAGCAGCGACTGAGTCCTCGAGGGCCCGTCGCCGCGGAGCTGCGTCTCGCGGCGCCGCTCGGGCCACGCGAGGGCGAGCAGCCCGAGGCCGAACGCCAGCTCCAAGGCCGCCGTGAGGGTCTCGTTGCCTCCAGGTCGATTAGCCGTCGCCGCCGAGCCGAGGAGGACCGCCGCGAGGAAGGCAGCGGCCTGGCCGAGCACGAAGCCGATCATGAATGCCGTGCCGTTTGCCCGTCCGCGGCGACTCGTAAGGACGGCCAGCGACGCCAGCAGCGCCACGGGGCTCGCCGCGGCGACGATGGCGAACAGGAGAATCCGGGATGCTGTCTCGCCCACGCGCCAGGGCGGTTGTCAGGAGTGAAGCATCACCCAACGTCGGCGGTGACGTGGGTGACGGGCAGGTCGTAGCGGCTCCGGGCGATCTCGACGACGCCCCGCTCCTTCCAGTTCGCCTCCTGCTCGGGGTGCGTCGCGAAGACGATCTCGTCGGCCGGGAACTCGCGTAGGGCGTCGTCGGCCGCCTGGATCGGATCGTCTGAGCCGACCTCGCCACGCGCGGCGACCCCCGCTTCGCCAAGCGCCGCGACCGATCGCTCCAGATTCCCTCTCGCCTCGTGCGTGGCCTGGTCGTCACCGGTCCAGTGCGAGAGCCGCGACCCGAGCGCAGGCGCGACGACAAGCACCTCGAGGGGGCGCCCCTCTGCGCGCGAGCGCACCTCGTCCTGGAAAGCCTGTGAGGTCGCGCTGCCGTCGCTCACGACGAGGACTCTGAAAGCCCCGTCATGACGGCCTGGAGCACGTGTGGCCGGAGCATCGAGCTCCGATGGGTGCTGGTGCTTCCGGCCGATCGCCAGTACGACGAGCCCGAGCGCGACGAGCGCGATGATGCCGAAGAGGACCCAGCCCCAGACTCCGGCCTCGGCGGTCACCAGGACGAGGAAGATGACGCCGAGCACGACGGCGACGATCGGCACGGCCATGAACTCGCGGGATCTCATGGACCGGCCCTATCTAACCATCCCCGCGCAGGCGGCTCAGATCAACCGGCCGACTGGCGATCCCGCACAGCCGGCTCAGATCAGGCGTACTCCCCTCTCGTCGGCCGCATGATCGCGCCGATGAGCCAGAGCAGCGGAAAGAAAATCCCGAAGAAGAACATCCATCCGTGTCCGTTTCTGAGCGTCATGAACCCGAGCGTGAACAGCAGCACCAGGTACAGGATGCCTCCGCCGACGTACCACCACATTTTCTCCTCCTTGGGCAGTGATTGGGGTCGTTTCGACTATTCCTAAATCGGAGGCATGCAAGCTACATCACGCGGATCGGACGAACTAGCCAACAGCGTCCTTGACGATGTCGATCGCGGCAGTCTCGCCCGGCTTGACCCCGCCTTTGGCGTCGGCGACGGCGGAGGCCGCGCCCAAGACGAGCTGTCGGTAGGCGTCAACTTCGTCCGGGGCCTTCGCAGCGAGGATCGCGGTTGCGCTGTGAAGAGCCTCGACCGTCTCCGCCTCGGCCTCCTTCGACGAGGTGGTTAGGCCGAATCCGCTTCCGCGGATGGCGGCGAGCTCGCGGATGAACGGGCTCTCGCTGGTCTCACGCTGAGCGCCGAGATACTTTGCGAGCGCCCCAGCCTCGCCGAAGCTGTCGGTGAAGTCGCGGTCGCCTGTCGAGACGAGCATTCCTGCACCCGTCACGCCCTTTTGCATCGTCTTCCACTCGTCCTCGGTGAAATCTGCTTTGGTCGCCATCGGCCCTCCCTTTTCCGTCCCTTCGCTGGGTGACGGGATTGTCGCAGCCGATTTGGGGTGGGGCAATCGAGAGCGCCAGCCACCCCTCTGTCAGATGTCTTCTTGGACCCGAGGAGAAGCCCTCGCTCGGCGCCCGGCCGAAAGCCGGGCGTCGTCGTGCTCAGGGTTGCGTCAGTCTCCCGGTTGTCGGAAGAACTCGTAGACCGGAGCGCGCCGTCTACAGCTCTTGCACCTTCTCCACGTGACGCGTCAACGCCCAGATGACCCAGATGTCGAGCGCGATGATGAGGATCGCCCAGAAGGGGTAGTAGGGGATGAAGAAGAAGTTCGCGATCGCGCTCAGCGAGGCGAACAAGACGCCCACGACCCGCGCCCAGGTCGCGGCGGAGAAGAGGGCGAAACCGGCGCAGGCGACGAGGACTCCGGCGAGGAGTTGGATCCAGCCGAAGCCGGTCGTGTCGACGTTGAAGGTGTAATTCTCCGCTACCACATAGAACCCGTCGTCGATGATCGCCACGAGACCGGCGATCGCGTGGAAGCAGCCGACTACGATCAAGATCACGCCGGCGAAGACGTAGCCTCCGGCGGCCTCGCTCGGAGGCTGACGACTCGGGGTTTGGTACTCGGTCATGTCATCGCTCCTTCCGTGGCGTCTCGACCGGTCACCAGCCTGGTGCCCCTAGCCGGTCCTTCCCGCGCTGCGAACTCGGGTCCGCTCCTCCCCAATCGTGAGGATCATCCCGGACACGAGGTCGAAACTCGTGTCCGGCGCCATTCTGACGCTTGAGCCGAAGATCGTCCACCCGTTCCGCGCTGGCCGCCGCGGCGGCCAGCGCGACGACGACGATGAGGATCCCGAGCGTTCTCATTTGCGAGGGTGCTTTCGCTACCCCGCGTCCGCATCGCCCCGATGGGATGGTCGCCCGATCTCGGCGTCGAGCCTCACGTTGGGGGCTCCCTCAGCCGGTTGAACCGCTCCAGGGCTTCGTCGACGTCGTAGCCGAGGGCAAGGGCGAGCTTGGGAGCGGCCGACACGACACGGTCCGCGCCAATCGAGGGCAGCACGGCCACGAGCACGCCGACGATCTCGTCGACGGAGGCACCCGATCCAAGCCCAGACTCGATCGCGGACATGTACTCGGGCGTCGAAGCGCCGACCGCCACCAGAGCGCCGACGCGCGCGAGAGCCTGGGTTCTGGCGTCGAGGCCGGACGCCGAGGTATCCGCGAATCCCCTGGCGATTCGCGCCACCGGCTTGGCAGCAGGTAACCCACATGGGACGATGCGCCGCCCCTCCCGGATGCCAAACTCCGGCGGAGCGAGGGCACGGATCGACCGTCCGGCAACGGACGTAGTCTGACGACGTCAACCCGATCACGGAGCTGAGGCTTGAGGATCCGGAGAACGACGCACAAGGACGACGCGGGATCGGACAAGCCACGGGAGCCCGACGAGCCCGAAGTCGTCCACCTCGACGAGGCTCAGCTCGGACAGCTGTCCGCGGTCTTCGCCGCCCCGCGCTGGCTCCGCGACCTGGGGCTGGCGTCGTGGCTGATCACCGGCGTCCTGCTGGTGCTCGTTGGGCTGATCTGGCTCGTGGGCGCGACCTCGACGATCACGCAGCCCCTGATCGTGGGCTTCGTGGTCGCGTGCGTGACGCTGCCGCTCGTGCGCTGGCTCGCGCACCGCCGTGTCGGGCGCGGAGGCGCGGCGGGAATCGTGCTCCTCCTGCTCCTGGCGATCGGAATCCTCGTGGGCGTGCTCGTCATCGGCGGAATCACTTCCCAGCTCGACGACATCTCGGCGAACGGCTCGAGCGCCGCCGACGAGATCCAGGGCTGGCTCGAGGACGCCGGCGTCGACTCGTCCGGGGCCGAGAATGCGAGCAGCACGGCGAAGGAGGACCTCCCCCAGGTCATCTCGACGCTCGTCAACGGCCTCGCCACCGGCGTCAGCAGCCTGACTTCCCTCGCGCTCGGGCTCTCGTTCTTCCTCCTCAGCCTCTTCTTCCTCCTCAAGGACGGCCCCTCGTTGAGGTCCTGGGTCGAGGATCACTCCGGTATTCCGAAGCCCGTTGCCAGGACGATTACCGGCGACGTGATCACCTCGTTCCAGCGCTACTTCGCCGGCGTGACCATCGTCGCTGCCTACAACGGGATCCTCGTCGGCCTCGCCGCGCTCCTGCTCGGAGTCCCGCTGGCTGGCACGATCGCAGTCGTGACCTTCGTCTGCGCCTACGTCCCGTACATCGGAGCGTTCTTCGCGGGCGCGTTCGCCGTCGTGATCGCGCTCGGCTCGGAGGGGACGACAGACGCACTGATCATGCTCGTGGTCGTCATCCTCGCCAACGGCGCGCTCCAGCAGGTCGTCCAACCGATCGCGTACGGAGCCACGCTCGGCCTGAACCCGCTCGTCGTCCTCATCGTCACGATCAGCGCCGGCGCTCTCTTTGGGATGGTCGGGCTCGTCCTCGCCGCACCACTCACATCGGCCGGCGTCCACATCGCCGCCGATCTGGCGCGGGCCAAGGCCGCGGTGGCGGCCAAGGCGAAGGCCGCCGCGCCGCCGCCCGACGCACCCGAGCCAGAGCCGGCGTAGGCGCATGAGCACCCACGCCGAGGAGAGGCCTTCCCGGGTCCTGCCCTTCCACGACCCTTCGCGCCGCCGGCGCCTGAAGAAGGTCGTGACCTGGCTCCTCGGGACTGCCGTGGTGATCGTCCTCCTCCATCTGGGGGGTGTCGACGTCCTCGGCTGGCTGCAGGACCTGTGGGACGAGATCAAGGCCGTCCCGGCCGGCTATATCGCCGCAGGGCTCCTCTTCCAGACCGGGGTGACGACGTTCGCCGCGATCTCGTACTACGGCATCCTCAGCGCCGCCTACCCCGGCGAGGCCACCTTCCCGCCGATCCTGACCGCCTACGCGGTCGGCGTGGCGATGAACGGCTTCCTGCCCGCGAACATCGGCACGTTCGTGACGCTGCTCATGTTCGTGGCGATCATCCCCGCCTGCACATTCGCGGGCGCGATCGCCGCCTACCTCGTGCAGAAGATCTTCTTCACGATCGCCGGGACCTTCGTCTACCTCTACCTCTTCCTCTCCGTCCCGAACTCCTTCGACCAGAACCTCGGCAACCTCACCGACCACCCCGTGCTCTTCATCGCGATCGCGGGCGGCGTCATCTTCCTGCTCGTCCTCGTCGGCCGCATCTTCTGGAAGCAGGTGAAGAAGCTGTGGGCCCAGGCGAAGAAGGGCGGGGTGATCCTCTCCCAGCCGAGGCGCTACTTCTCCCGGGTCTTCCTGCCCTCCTTCCTGTCGTGGACCTGCAAGTTGATCGTGGTCGCGATCTTCCTCGCCGCCTTCGCCATCCCGGTCACGTTCGAGTCGGTCATGTGGGTGGTGGGCTCCGGCTCGCTCGCGAACGTCGTCTCGGTGACGCCCGGCGCCGTCGGCATCACGCAGGCCACCAACGCGCTCGCCCTCGACGTCTGCTGCGAGGTTCCGAAGGCCCAGGCAGTCGACTACTCGACGGCGCAACAGCTGATCACGACGGCGTGGAACGTCCTCTTCGCGATCGTCCTCACGGTCTGGGTCTTCGGCTGGACCGGCGGCAAGCTGCTCGTCGGTCAGTCCTATTCGGACGCCAAGGAGAAGGTCGCCGAGCAGAAGGAGCAGCGCGCGGCGAAAAAGGAGGCGAAGCGAGCGGAGCGCAAGGCGGAGGGCGGGAGCCTGCTCGACCGTGTTCGCCCACGCCATGAGGGCACGAACGGCTCCGAGCGAAAGGACGACAGCGAGTGACTTCGGACGGATCCTCGGCGGCCTTCGGCGACCTCCTGACCTGGAACCCCGAGCGACCACGCCTTCGGCCCGGCCCGCTCGTCATCTCGTGGCTCGTCTCCGCTCTGGCCCTCGTGGCGGCGGCTGCAATCTCGCCGGGTGCGTCGATCGAGGGCTTCTGGGGCGCGCTCCTGGTGGCCGCGGTTGTCGGCGTGCTCAACGCCTTCGTCCCGCCCCTGATCGCGGCGCTGCGGCTGCCGTTCACGCTCGTCCTCGGGTTCCTCCTCGTTCTCTTCGCCGACGCGGCCATGCTGATGGTCGCCGACTCGCTCACCGACGGCGCGATCCAGCTCGACTCGTTCTGGAACGCTCTGCTCGTGGCGCTCCTCGCCTCGGCGGCGAGCGTCGTCATCGACGTGCTGATCGGCGCCAACGACGACGCGTACACGATCGGCGTGATCCAGCGCCTGGCGCGGCGATCCGGAGAGAAAGTCGAGACCGACGCGCCCGGGATCATCTTTCTCGAGATCGACGGACTCGCCCTCCCGGTCCTCACGCGCGCGATGCGCGACGGCAACGCCCCCACCATGGCCCGCTGGCTGACCGAGGACACGCATGCTCTGGCCGAGTGGGAGACGGACCTCTCGTCCCAGACCGGCGCCAGCCAGGCCGGGATCCTCCTCGGCTCGAACGAGGACATCTCGGCCTTCCGCTGGGTGGAGAAGGAGACCGGGACTCTCATGACGTGCTCGGCCCCACCCGACTGTGCCGAGATCGAACGGCGGCACTCCACCGGGATCGGCCTGCTTGCGGACGGGGGCGCGAGCCGCGGCAACCTCCTCTCCGGCGAGGCCGACCACCTGATCCTCACCGTCTCGAAGCTCGAGGCCGAGAAGAAGGCGAACCCCGGCTATCGCGCCTTCCTCGCCAACGGCTTCAACGTCACGCGTGCGCTCGTTCTGTTCTTCTGGGAGGTGATCCTCGAGATCTCGGCCTCGGCACGCCAGCGGCGGCGCGACGTCCACCCACGCGGCCATCGCGGAGGCCTGTACCCGTTCATGCGCGCCGCCATGTGCGTCGTGGTACGCGACCTGATCGTCTACGGCGTCCTCACGGACATGATGAAAGGGCGACCGGCCATGTATGCGACCTTCTCGAGCTACGACGAGGTCGCTCACCACTCCGGCCTCGAGCGCGCCGACACGCTCGAGGCGCTCCGGAAGCTCGACGACCAGTTCGGGCGGATCGACCGCGCCCGCCGTTACGCCCCCCGGCCGTACGAGATCGTCGTCCTCTCAGACCACGGCCAGACGCAGGGCGCGACGTTCAAGCAGCGAAACGGCTACGGCCTGGACGACCTCGTCGAGCGCTCGCTGGCAACGGGGCAGGTCGCCGAGATGGCCGGCGGCGACGAGCAGGACTCCATGGTCGGCCACGCGCTCGGAGAGGCCACCGGGCGAACGCAGAAGCAGAAGCGGCCGAAGAACGACGTCAGCGGAGAGACCGCCGTCGTGCTCGGCTCGGGGAACCTGGGGCTCGTCTACCTGATGGAGGAGCCGCGGCGCCTCACCCTCGAGGAGCTCGACGAGCGTCATCCCGAGCTGATCCCGGCGCTGCGCTCACATCCGCACGTCGGCTGGATCCTCGTGCGCTCGGCCGAGCACGGCGCCGTGGCGCTCGGCGCCAACGGCGCCCACTACCTCGCCGAAGGCCGGGTCGAGGGCGAGGACCCGCTGGCGGCGTTCCCGCCGAACGCCCCGCGGCATCTCCTGCGCACGGACGGGTTTGCACACGTCGCGGACATCATGGTGGGAAGCTTCTACGATCACGACCTCGAGGAGGGCTGCGCGTTCGAGGAGCTGATCTGCTTCCACGGAGGGCTGGGAGGCCCGCAGACGCGGCCGTTCATCCTCCACCCCGTCGGCCTGCGCGTCCCCGAGGGCGAGATCCTCGGCGCGGCCGCCGTCCACAGGGTCCTCCTCGACTGGCGCAAGCAGCTCAACGCCGGCGGAGCCTAGACGTGGTCTACGGGCTCTACACCCTTGTGGGCCTGGCCGCGCTCGCGCTCATCGTCGCCACGCTCGTCAGCGTCTTTCGCAACGACGACATCTCGGGCGGGGAGAAGGCCGTCTGGGTCATCGCGACGATCGTCTTCCCGTTCCTCGGGTCGCTCGTCTACTTCACCGTCCGCCGCGGCTGGTGAGGGCCGGCGCAGGCGGGAGACGAGGATCCCGCAGCCGAGCAGCGCCGCCTCGACCAGCGTGATCGCCAGGCGGTTGAGGACGGTCACGCCGAGGGCGGCGCCGGCCGGCACGACGACGACGAGCAGGCCGTACATCGACGCTTCGCGCACGCCCAGGCCCGACGGTGCGAACACGGTCAGCACGGCCACGATCGCGCCCACGGCCGCCGCGCCGCCGAGGTAGGGGATCGTCTCGATGCCAGGATCGGCGCCCAGCGAGCGGAGCAGGAGGTAGAGGGCGGTGCCGCCGACGAGCCACGTGCACGCGTAGTAGCCCAGGAGCCCGACCAGCACCCGATACGGGAGCGGCGGCGGCTCGGGCGCGCCGAAGCGGCGGAAGATTGCGCGCGTCAGCGCGGTGAACACCCGCGGGTGGAGGAGCACCGCCGTCACGACCGCGAACGCGAAGAGCGGCACGACGGCCGTCTCGACGGCCTCCACGGCGCTCAGGCCGGCGGTGAAGACGAGAATGCCGGCCACGGCCGAGAGCCCGGCCTCCAGCAGGATCGAGCTGACGACGAAGGACGTGTCGGAGACGCCGCCCGCCTTGCGAAGCCAGACGATGCGGGCCAGGGGCGTCCAGATCCCTCCGGGGATGTACTTGGCCAGCATCGAGGCCATCTCGGCCTGGAGCGCGATCCCGTAGGAGACGCGGATCCGCAGTGCCCCGAGGAGCCACCACCAGCCGACTGCGAAGAGCAGGTAGTACGCGGCGAGGACGGCGAGCGCGGCCGCGAGGTAGACCGGATCCGTGTCCGCCAGCAGCGGAACGGCGTCGGCCCACACGTCCCTGAGCGCGTAGCCGAAGAACGCGAGGACGGCGACCAGGAACGCAAGCTGGAGCCCGACGAGCACGCGCCGGCGGCGGAGGAACGCGGGAAGCCGGCTCGTCACCTCTTCGAGTCTAGGTGGGGGTTGGTCCGGCCGGGGGCCGGCGCCTCACGGCCACCCGCCCACGTTCCCCTCGGCTTCAGCAAGTATGTGCGCCGGATCGCCTTCACGGGTACACGGCAGGGGAATAGCCTCGCCCGGCGATGAGTTCTCGCACGTGAGGCGGTCTTCAGGAGAGAACCGATGACGAAGGGGGCATGAGGGATGGCGGAGCAGAACGAGAGCACGGACGGGAGAGAGCTTCCGGAGGAGCCCGAGCGCGAAAGGCGAGCAGCCCACGAGCGACTTTCGACGGGAGCGCTGGCCCGCTGGACGCGCGCGTGCGCGACGCATCCGTGGCGCGTCGTCGGAGCCTGGGTCGGGATCATCGTCGCCCTGTTCTTCCTCGTGGCGACCGTGGGCGGCACCCTCAAGGACGAGTTCGAGATCCCGGGCTCCGACACACAGAAGGCAACCGACCTGATCGAGTCCGAGTTCGCGGCCGAGCAGGGCGGCGTGCTCAACCTGGTCTTCGCGGCACCGGAGGGCGAGACGCTCGAGACCCCCGAGCGGCAGGCCGCGATCGAGGAAGCGATCGCGGAGCTCCAGACCGACGAGTTCGCACCTACCGGCACGGATCCGGACGGCGAGGCCGGCATCACGAGCGTCGGCGACCCCTTCGCCGACGACACCGTCTCGGACGACGGGCGCATCGCATACACAGAGGCCCAGTTCGACCGGATCATCTACGAGGAGGACCGCGAGGAGGTCGTCGCCGTCCAGGAGGCCGTCCGCGACGCCGTCGAGCCCGCCGGGATCACGGCGGAGTTCAACGGCGATGCCGAGTTCCCGCCGCTCGAGCAGGGCATCCAGGAGGCAATCGGCATCCTCGTGGCGATCATCGTCCTCCTGGTCCTGTTCCGCACGTTCGTCGCGGCCTCCATCCCGATCGTGTTCGCGCTCGGGGCCGTGGCGACGGCGTTCCTGCTCCTCTTCATCCTCGCCGGCCTGACGGACATCAACACGGTCACGCCGCTGCTCGTGTCGATGATCGGCCTGGGCGTCGGGATCGACTACTCGCTCTTCATCGTCACCCGCTTCCGGCAGCTCCTGCACGAGGGGCTCTCGCCGGCCGATGCGGCCGCCGAGGCGGGCGCATCGGCCGGTCGCGCCGTCCTCTTCGCGGGGGCGACGGTGGCCATCTCGGTGACGGGGCTCGCCTTCTTCGGCCTCGACTTCGTGACGAAGCTCGGGATCGGCTCGGCGCTGGGCGTCCTCACGACGGTGCTGTTCGCCAACTCGCTCCTGCTCGCGGTCCTGCGCCTGCTCGGCCACAAGGTCGACCGGCTCAAGGTGCCGTTCTTCAGGCCGGTCGACGACTCCGAGGCCGGCCGGGAGAAAACGCTGATCGCCCGTTGGGGACGCTTCGTCACCTCCCACGCGAAGCCGATCTTCGTCGTCCTCGTCATCGCCGGCTTCGGGCTGGCAGCCACGTCGCTGCTCGTGCAGCTCGGCGCGGCGGATCAGGGCACTCAGCCGACCGAGCAGACGAGCCGGCGGGCGTACGACCTTCTCGCCGAAGGGTTCGGGGCGGGCTTCAACGGGCCGATCCCAATCGTCGTCGACGTGAACGACGACGCCGAGGCGCCGCAGCGGATCTACGACGCCCTGCAGGGCGCGGACGGTGTCGCCTCCGTCGGGGAGCCGCAGTTCAACGACGAGGAGACGGTGGCGATCGTCTTCGTGACGCCGGATTCGGCACCGCAGGACGAAGCGACGGCCGACCTCGTCCACACGCTTCGCGACGACGTCGTGCCCGCAGCCACGCAGGGCGGCGACTCGATCGCGTACGTGTCCGGCCTGACCGCCGCGTTCGCCGACATCGCCGACCGGATCCTGGAGCGGCTGCCGCTCTTCCTCCTCTACGTCATCGGCGTCACCTTCCTCGTCCTCGCCATGGCCTTCCGCTCGATCGTGATCTCGCTGACCGCTGCGATCACGACGATCCTCTCCGCCTTCATCGGCTTCGGGGTCCTCACGCTGGTGGTGCAGGAGGGCCATCTGCTCGGCCTGACCGGCCTCGACCGGACCGGCCCGATCGAGACGTTCGTCCCGCCGATCGCCTTCGCGATCCTCTTCGGGCTCTCGATGGACTACATGGTCTTCCTCATGAGCCGCATCCGGGAGGAGCATGTCCACGGCCTGAACACCCGCGACGCGGTCGAGCACGGCATCGCCGCGATCGGCCGAGTGATCGTGGCCGCGGCGCTGATCATGGGCGCGGTCTTCGCGGCGTTCATCCTCAGCGCGGACCGCATCCCGAAGGAGTTCGGCCTCCTCCTCGCGGTGGCGATCCTCACGGACGCGCTCGTCGTGCGCATGACCCTCGTCCCCGCGTTCCTGACGCTCCTGGGCGAGAAGTCGTGGTACATCCCGCGCTGGCTCGACCGGCTTCTGCCGAACATCACGATCGAGTCCCCGCACGACGCCGCGGCCCCGCTGGCGGGAGTCGAGCCCGCGGAGGAGCGCCCGCGAGAGCCGGTCGGGCGAGC
>CAVZJM010000012.1:0-92042 GCA_963775625.1 uncultured Actinomycetes bacterium
GGGGCGAGCAGGATGGCAGCGATCCCGGCCAGGATGATGATGGCCAGGATCGGCTCCTCGCGGGCCTCTGCCTCGCGGGGCGAGGGGTCCCGGAGCGCGGCGAACACCGGCCGCGGCGCCTGGCAGACCGCGAGCGTCCGCAGCCACCAGCGCTTCTCGGGGCTCTGCTCGGGAGCGGGCTGCACCTCGGCGTTCACGCAGTCAGGCTAACGGGCTACCAATTGTTGTCGTCGTCCTCAAGCGGCGGAACCTGCGGCCAGGGGTGGCTCATGACCCATCGGTAGCCGACGATCCCCGGGGAAGAGCTAGGCAGCCGCGGCGGTCGAGCTGGGCAGCAGCGCCCGCAGGAACTGCCCCGTGTAGCTCTCCTCCACCTCGGCAACCTGCTCGGGCGTGCCGCTCGCGATCACCTCGCCGCCCGCCTCACCGCCCTCGGGGCCGAGGTCCACGAGCCAGTCCGCCTGCTTGATCACGTCGAGGTTGTGCTCGATCACGAGCACCGTGTTCCCGGCGTCCACCAGCCGCTGCAGGACCTCGAGCAGCTTCTCGATGTCGGCGAAGTGGAGCCCGGTCGTGGGCTCGTCGAGGATGTAGAGCGTCCGCCCGGTCGCCACCTTCGAGAGCTCCGACGAGAGCTTGACGCGCTGCGCCTCGCCGCCTGAGAGCGTCGTCGCAGGCTGGCCGAGCTTGATGTAATCGAGCCCGACGTCGTGCAGCGTCTGCAGGCGCCGCCGGATCTTCGGGATCTTGGCGAAGAAGCCGAGCGCCTCCTCGACCGACATCTCGAGTACGTCGGCGATCGACTTCCCCTTGAAGCGCACCTCCAGCGTCTCGCGGTTGTAGCGCTTGCCGCCGCACGTCTCGCAGGGGACGTAGACGTCGGGGAGAAAGTGCATCTCGATCTTGATCGTCCCGTCGCCCTTGCACGTCTCACAGCGGCCGCCGCGCACGTTGAAGGAGAACCGGCCCGGCTTGTAGCCGCGCACCTTGGCGTCGGGGGTCTGCGAGTAGAGCTCGCGGATGTGGTCGAAGAGCTTCGTGTACGTCGCCGGGTTCGAGCGCGGCGTGCGCCCGATCGGCGACTGGTCGATGTCGATCACCTTGTCGAAGCAGTCGATCCCCTCGACCGCGTCATGGTCGCCCGGCTTCACGCGCATGCGGTGGAGTCGGTTGGCGAGCGCCTTGTAGACGATCTCGTTCACCAGCGTGGACTTGCCGGACCCGGACACGCCCGTGACGGCGACGAACTTCCCCACCGGGAACTCGACGTCGATCCCTTTCAGGTTGTGCATGCGCGCACCGAGCACGGTGAACGCGCCCAGGTCCTGGGTGCGGCGCTCCGGCACGGCGATCTCGCGCGCGCGTGAAAGGTACTGCCCGGTGATCGAGCCCTTGCTCTTCTCGACCTGCTTTGCCGGGCCCTCGGCGACGACGTGCCCGCCGTGCTCGCCGGCTCCGGGGCCCATGTCGACGAGCCAGTTTGCAGCGCGCATCATCTGCTCGTCGTGCTCGACGACGAGCACCGTGTTGCCCAGATCGCGAAGGCGCTCGAGCGTGCCGATCAGCTTCGAGTTGTCCCGCTGGTGCAGGCCGATGGAGGGCTCGTCGAGGATGTAGAGGACGCCGACCAGCTGCGAGCCGATCTGCGTGGCCAGGCGCAGCCGCTGCGCCTCGCCACCCGAGAGCGTCGAGGCAGCCCGGTCGAGCTGCAGGTAGCCGACGCCGACGTTGTCGAGGAACGTCAGCCGCTCGCGGATCTCCTTGATGATCCTGGCGCCGATCAGCTGCTCGGTCTCCGTCAGCTCGAGCGCGTCCAGGAACTCGATCGCGCGCGTCACCGAGAGCTGCGTGAGCTCGTGGATGTTCCTGCCCCCGACCGTGACCGCCAGCACCTCGGGCTTCAGCCGAGCGCCCCCGCAAGCCGGGCAGGGGCGGAAGCTCATGTACTCCTCGATCCGCTCGCGCTGCTGCGAGGAGTCGGTCTCCTTGTAGCGCCGCTCGAGGCTGGTGACGATGCCCTCGAAGGCGAGCATGTAGGCGCGCCGCCGGCCCATACGGTTGCGGTACGTGATGTAGATCTTGTCGCCGTTCGTCCCGAACAGGAACAGGTTCTGCTGCTCCTCGGTCAGATCCTGCCAGGGCTTGTCCACGTCGATCTCGTAGCGCTCGGCGATCGCCTGGATGATCGACTCGTAGTAGCTCGAGCTCCCTACCGACCAGGGGACGAGCGCGCCCTCGGAGATGGAGAGGCTCGGGTCGGGGACGAGGAGGTCGGGGTCGATCTCCTGCTGGGCGCCGAGGCCGGTGCAGCGTGGGCAGGCGCCGTGCGGCGAGTTGAAGGAGAAGACGCGCGGCTGCAGCTCCGGCAGGCCGGCGCCGTGCTCGGGGCAGGCGAAGCGCTCGGAGAACGTGAGCGAGTCCCCGTCGACGACGTCCACCGTCGCGAGCCGGTCGGCGAGGTCGAGCGCCGTCTCGATGGAGTCGCTGAGCCGGTGGCGCAGGTCGTCCTTCATCACGAGTCGGTCGACGACGACCTCGATCGTGTGCTTGAGCTTCTTGTCGAGCTCGATCTCGTCGTCCAGGTCGCGCTGCTCGCCGTCCACCTTCACGCGCGTGAAGCCCTCGCCGCGGAGCTGCTCGAGGAGATCCTTGTACTCGCCCTTCCGATCGCGCACCACCGGCGCGTTGACCGTGAACTTCGTCCGCTCGGGAAGGCGCAGGACCTGGTCGACGATCGCCTCCACGGACTGTCCCGCTATCGGCCGGCCGCAGACGGGGCAGTGCGGCCTCCCGGCGCGCGCGTACAGGAGCCGCAGGTAGTCGTAGATCTCGGTCACCGTGCCCACGGTCGAGCGCGGGTTTCGGGACGTCGTCTTCTGGTCGATCGAGATCGCCGGCGAGAGCCCGTCGATCGAGTCCACGTCGGGCTTCTCCATCATCTGCAGGAACTGGCGCGCGTAGGAGGACAGCGACTCGACGTAGCGCCGTTGCCCCTCGGCGTAGATCGTGTCGAAGGCGAGCGAGGACTTCCCGGACCCGGAGAGCCCGGTCACGCAGATGAGCGCGTTCCGCGGGAGCCGGACTGTGATGTCCTTGAGGTTGTGCTCGCGAGCGCCGTGAACGACGAGCTCTTCTTGGGCCACCAGTTGAGTCTAGCCCCGCACTCGGATAGAACAGATGTTCGTGTCAATGACCGCGCCCTCGGGAACATTTGCTCCGCAACAACCGTCTACTGAGCATGAGACGACTCGGCGCACTCCTCGTCGGCCTGACCCTCGCTCTCGCCGGCTGCGGCGGGGCCACGGAGACCAACCCCGGCGGTGGGACGGAGCCCGACGCAGCAGCCAACGAGCGGATGATCGGCGTCTACTCGGCGATCATTCGCCAGCTCATTACCGTGGACCACACGTTCGGCTCGGCGCCCTCGCCCTTTGATCGGGTCTTCGTCCTCGACGGCATCGCTGACGAGGCAGGCGACGGGATGGCGGTTCCGCCCGACACGGTGCAGCCGTTCAGCCCTGAAGTACGGGCCGGAATCATCGAGGAGCTCGGCGATCTCCCGACGGTGGAGTTCGTGACCGACCCCGACTCGGTCGTGGTCGGCAAGAAGCGGTGCGCTCGCGTCAAGGGGAACGGAGCGCTGATCACGCTGGGCCCCGTCTCCGGCGGGAAGGACAAGGTCACGGTTCCGAGCGACCTGTTCTTCGCGTGCCTCGGCGGGCTGTGGGTGACGTACGTGCTCGAAGCCGAGGACGGGGGCTGGCAGATCGCCGGCACCAAGGGCGGCATCGCAATCTCGTAGCTCCGGGCGCCGTTCGCCTAGCCGCCGGCGCAGGCCATGGCGGCGAAGAGCCAGAGCAGGAGCGTGATCATCCGGGTCAGCAACGGCGGAGCGAAGTACCGCATGCCAAGGGGTCAGGTCTTGCATTCCAGCACGGACATGTCTGATGCGTGATTGCAAGACCTGACCCCAGGGCGTGGCGCCTCTGGAGCTAGCCGACGACCTTTCGGATCCGGCGGGCGTCCGGGACGTACGGGACCTCGAAGTCACCCGCGACCAGCGTCCCGTAGCCGAAGAGGCGGCCGAGGATGCCCTGCTCGAGCTCGAGCGCAGGCGCGTGCGCGAGGGCGACCGACGCCGAGCGCCGCCTCGCCACTCCGTAGACGACCGTGAGCCGCTCAGAAGTGAGCAGGAGCCGGGTCCGGTCCCAGCGCAGGACGGCGCGAAACGCGAGCAGCGCGCTGAGCACGAGCAGGCCCGCACCGACAATGCCGGCGATCCAGTACTCCTGGCCGACGAAGACGAGGACGGCGCCCGCCCCGGCGACCGCCAGCGGCCGCAGCAGTGGCTGCACGAGCGCGACGCCGTGCGGGCGCGCGTCGAGGCGCACTTCTTCCACGTGCTCGGCCTCCGGCATGCGGCGCACTTCGGCGCCGACAGGTTAGGCCCTGCGCCAGCGGCCGAAGATCAGGCCGCCGAGCGTGAAGCCCAGCCCGAACGTCCCGACGGCGAACGCGCCCACGGCGAGGGTCTTCCGCCAGGCGGAAAGACGCTCCCAGCGGCCGAGGACCTCCTGCTCCTCGGCCGAGAGCGGCTCGCCACGCCGCTTCTTGCGCTCTGCCGCACCGGCCCGCAGGCCGAGATACATGTCGTCGAAGATCTCCGCAGGTTCGTCGACCATGCTCTCACTATAGTCTCCCCGCCCGATGCCACCCCTGCGCGTGCTGCACGTTTCCGACCTTCATGCGGGAACGCGCGAGGAGCCGGAGGTCGAGGCCGATCTGGTCGAGCTGGTGCAGAGGACCGACCCCGAGGTCGTGCTGGCGACCGGCGATCTTGCCCACCGGAACACGCGCGAGCAGCAGGAGCGGGCGGCGCGCCTGCTTCGGTCCCTCGAACGGCCGCTGGTCGTCGTTCCGGGCAACCACGACGTCCCGCCCTGGCCGCCGGCGCGGCTCCTGCGGCCGTTCGACGAGTTCCTCCGGCAGTGGCCCGAGGTGGAGCCGGTCTACCGCTCGGAGCGGCTCGTCGTCTGCGGGCTGAACTCGGTTCGCCCCTGGCGGCACCAGGGCGGCGGGCTGCGGGGTGAGCAGCTCGAGCGCGCCGCACGCGTCCTCGCGGAAGCGCCTTCGGGAGCGCTGAGGGTCGTCGCGCTCCACCATCACCTGGTCGGCGCGCCCTGGCGGAGCCGCAAGCGACCGGTCTCCCGGCGAGGGACGGTGCTCGGAGCGCTCGTCGACGCGGGCGCCGAGCTGATCGTCTCGGGCCACGTCCACCAGAGCGCGGCGAGCGAGCGGCGGGAGTTCGAGGTGGCCGAGGGCCCGGTGCACGGCACGACGGTCGTGACCGCCCCCGGCCTGGGCCAGCCGCGGCCCCGCCGGCGCGGAGAGGCCCGCGGCCTCCATCTCTTCGAGGCGGACGAGCGCGCCCTGCGCGTGCTCACGTACGCGTGGGTCGAGCACGCCTGGGCGCTGATCGCCGACCGGCGCTTCCCACGGGGGACCGAGCCGCTCCTGTGAGCGGCTCGGTCCTCGTGGAATCGGGCTATGGAGCCGTGATCACGGGGCAGACGGTCGCCCCGCTCGTGGTGCAGACGATGCGGCCCTGAATAGCCGGGCTGAGCGGCGTGTTCGCCGCCACGTAGTCGGCGGTCACCTGATCCATGAAGTCCAGCGTGGCCATCCGGCTCGCGAAGTTCGGATAGCCGTCGCCGCCGTTTGCCATGAAGTCGTTCTCGAGGATCGAGTACGACGTCGCGGCCGTGAGGTCGACCGGTGGCCCGGTGCAGCTCCCGTCGGCCGCCTGGCGCACGGCTCCCGTGACGCGGCTCCCGACCGCGGCTGAGATGTCGTACGTGAAGCAGAGGCCGGAGACCTGCGGGAAGCGGCCGTTGGCGCCCGGCATGATCGAGACGCCGTTCTCGAGCATCGTCTTCAGCTCGGCGCCGTTCACCGGCAGGGTGACGACGATGTTCCCGAAGGGCAGGACGCCGAACACCTGTCCGCGGGTGATCGGGAACGGCGGAGGTGTGAACGCCGGGCAGAAGTCGCCCGCAGCGTCCGGGTCCGGGCACGTGAGGTCGGCCCGGAGCCCTCCCGAGTTGGTGATCGCGAAGTCGGCGCCGTACGTCGTCCGCATCGCGTCGGTGACGACGTTGCCGACGAGCGACTCGCAGAGCCGCCCGTCTGCCCGGCCGCAGGAGTCCGAGCGCGGGATCGCCCGCGTGGAGGCCCCGATCTGCGTGCTCATGATCGGCGCGAGCGCCGCGTTGAGCTCGTCGATCTTCGCCTGGATCTGCGGGTCGGGCGTGATGCCGACCGTCCACGGCCTGTGGTAGTCGGCGGTCTTGTAGACGACCCGGCCACGGCTGTCCACGACGATGCGCACCCGCGTGAACCGGATGCCCTTGCCCCGGTTCTCGGTCACGAGCACGCCGTTCGGCCTCGTCGCGTTCACCTGGAAGTCGTTGTGGTCGCCCATGACCACGTTGACGCCCTCGAGCGCGTCGGCGATGTCCACGAGCGGGCCGGTCGGCTCGGTGACCGTTCCGGCGTTCACCCCTTCGTGGCCGAGCGCGACGATGACCTTGATGCCACGGCTCCGCAGCCGATCGGCCTCGGCCTGGACCGTGTCGACCACGCTCACGACTTCGAACGGCCCGAGCCGGCCCGGGAAGAGCAGGCTGGGCGTGTCCTCGGTCGTGAAGCCCACGAGGCCCACCCGGTTCCCGTCGAAGTTGAAGGTCGCCGACGGCGACCACTCCGGCGGCGTCGTCCCGTCGGGGAAGACCACGTTGGCGGAGATGATCGGGAAGTCGGCCAGCGGGATGAGCTCGTTCCGGAGGAACTGCTCGCCGCGGTCGAAGCTGTGGTTCCCGACCGCCTCCGCGTTCCAGCCCATCATGTTCATGATCTCGACGGCAGGCTTGTCCTCGAAGAAGTTCGAGATCGGCGGAGTCGCGCCGCCGAACGAGTCTCCGCCGGTGACGCGAATCGCCCTGCCCGCGGCATCGGCCGCGAAGCCGTCGAACCACGTGTCGAGGAAGGCCGCCCCGCCGATCGCGAACGTCGGGTTGACCGCGCCCGCGCTCGTGACCGTGTCCGCCGTCTCGGCGAGCGGCGTGAGCTGGGCGTGCCAGTCGCTCATGTTCAGGATCGTGATCTCCTTGAGCTTCTTCTCGGAGAGGATCTTGTAGAGGATCGATCCCCGGGCGTTCTGCGGCCCCGGGATGTGCATCAGGTAGGAGATCGTGGGCGCGAGGTCGATCGCGCGGACGTCCTTCGCCGAGCCCTTGGCGATCCCGGGGCCGGCGGCGATGAACGTCGCGTGCATGTTGATGTTGTTCTTGAGGTCGACGAGCTCAGGCAGGTAGCCGTGCTGGCCGAAGAACTGCGACGGAGCGACGAGCTGCCCCGGCGTCTGCGCGTCCGTCTGATACGGCGGGCGGAAGACGACGACGACGTCACCCGACCTGCTCGGATGGAGCGCGTTGGTGCCGTCGACGTTCGAGAGCTCCTCCTTCTTCATCACCTTGAGGACGACCTGCTGCTGCCCCGGCAGGTTCGGGTCGTCGAGGTTCTGGAACGCCGCGACGATCTGGTTCCGAACCGCCTCGTAGTTCGCGGCCGGCACCTGCGGCGTGTTCCCGGTCGCGGGATCGCGGCCGGCGAGGTTGATGTAGATCTGCGACGTGCCGCCGGCATGGCACTCCTTGGCAAGGGTGTCGCCCGGAGTCGTCGTGCCGGGATCGTTGGCGGCCTTGCGGCAGTTGCCGCTCTGCTCGCGCTCCTGGAGGCCGAGGTCGACCAGGACCTTGCTGACGTTGACCGCGAACCACTGGGGCGCGAATCCGTGGTCGGACGAGACGAAGGTCCTCGCCGGCTGGGCGATCAGCTCGCGCGCCAGTGCCAGCGTGTTGTCGGCTTCCTGGTATGCCTGTCGGATGTAGC
The DNA here is from genome assembly GCA_963775625.1 of uncultured Actinomycetes bacterium. Taxonomy (GTDB): domain Bacteria; phylum Actinomycetota; class Thermoleophilia; order Gaiellales; family Gaiellaceae; genus JAIBJN01. The sequence continues at coordinate 7,951 of CAVZJM010000012.1, forward strand.
CCTCGCGCACCGCGACCCGGCCGTCCGGGACGTCGTCGTTCGTGATGTCGTCGTAGTACGGGTTCGGCTTGCCGTCGATGTCGGTCTTGGTGACGAGCGCCGTGAACTGATGCTGGAACTCGTCGGTCGTGGGTGCCCCGACGAGCGCGAGGTCGGGCTTGATGCCGAGCCCTTCCGGCGCCGGGCCGAGGATGTAGCGGAGATACGCCCAGTGCGCGTCCTTCCACATGAGGCCCTGCTCGACGTAGGTGTCCTCGTCGACGATGCCCGCCTCCATCGGGGCGAAGTCGGCCGCCGTGGAGGTCGGGAAGTCGCGGTTCAGCTTCTCCTCGAAGTCGGTAGAGCCGGCGGGGCCGAGCGCGTTGTAGGTCGCGTTCGCGCGCTGCACCGAGGTGAAGTAGAGGCGGAACTTGGACAGGTCGCCGGTGAGGTCGATCAGCTTCGCGTAGAAGCCGGCAGTCCTGCCTGCGAACGTGCCGGTGGCAAGCGTTACCTTGGCGTCGGCCCACTCGCCCTGAGTCAGGTCCGCGACCGCCATGGCGCCGTCCTTGCCGGCGGCGGCCGAGGCGACCAGCACCCGGTCGTAGTTGGCGGTGCCGTCGTCGGTGGAGTCGTAGATGTAGACGTCCCAGACTCCGTTCGCCGGAATCTGCGCGTTGTTGTGAGTGAACGAGGTCTGCTTGGCCTGGCTGAAGGAGGCGGGGACGTTCGTCCAGCCCGCTGCGTCCGCCAGGTCGATGCGCTGGTACTGGACGCCGAACGCGTTCGCGCCCGCCGGCTGGCCGGGCAGGTCGTAGTTGAGGACGATGCCGCGCCCTCCGATGAAGGTGCGAAAGTCGACGACCGGGCCCTGGAGCGCCGGGACGAGGTTCCGCGAGCCGACCCACTCCATGGAGACGACGGTCTTGCCCGCCCGCTCGGCCGCCTGGCCGATGTGGTCGGCCTGGAGGATTCCGGTCGTAGCGAAGCTCGTCGAGTTGTTGAAGTTCCCCTCGCCGACCCGGTGGAACGTGTTGTTCATGGAGCCGTGCTCACCGGGCCAGGTGCCGGTGGAGAGCGTGTACCAGCCGACCCCGGTGTTGGGCGGGAAGCCCTGCTTGAGGCCGTTCTTGCCGGTGATGCCCTGTTTCATTAGGGCGTTCATGGTCGGCATGGCCCCCTGCTTGGCGTACTTCTCGACCAGGTCGGGCCTCATGCCGTCCGAGGCAAAGAAGATGACGGGCGTTCCCGTCGAGCCGCTGGAAGCGCTTCCGCCGGTGGTCTGGGCCAATCCGGTCGACACCGAACCGGCCACGAACAGGGTGAACGAAAGTGTCAGGGCGACCAGCAGCGCTGGCCTCAACCGCACCGTGCGTGTCATCGGACTCCTCTCCCGGGGTTAGGACGACGGCATCGAAATTACTCCGTTCCGGGCCGTCTGACAACCGTCCGTTCCCGCGCCGAGCCGATCCGTAGCTTTGTGTGTGAGGGCACCCGGCGCTAGGGTCGAGGACCGAGGCACATGCGCACGACCGACGTGATCGGGAGAGACGCCGAGCTGGAAGCTACGGTGAACTTCCTCGACGCGGTCGCGACCGGGCCGAGCGGGCTCGTGATCGAGGGAGACGCTGGTGCCGGAAAGACGACGCTCTGGCTCGCCACCGTAGAGGAGGCGCGCGAGCGAGGCTACCGGATGCTCGAGACCCGGCCCGCGGAGACGGAGGCTGGGCTGCCGTTCGCGGGTCTGGGCGATCTCGTCGAGAGCACGCTCGAGGAGGTGCTCGACGAGCTGCCGGAGCCGCAGGCCGATGCGCTCCGGGTCGCGCTCCTGCTGGCGCCGCCGGGTGGTGCGCCTCTCGATGAGCGCGCCGTCGCGGTGGCCGTGCTGGGCGTGCTCCGCGAGCTCGCGGGCGCAGGCCCACTCATGGTCGCCGTCGACGACGTCCAGTGGCTCGATCCCCCGTCGGCGAAAGTCCTGTCATTTGCCTGGCGGCGGCTGCGCGAGGAACCGGTCGGGCTCCTGCTCGCGCATCGCCTCGGCACCGACGCCCCGGCCGGGCTCGCCGAAGACGACCGCCTCTCCTCGCTCGCGGTCGGGCCGCTCGCGCTCGGCGCCGTGCACAGGCTGCTCCACGAGCGGCTGGGTCTCGTCCTGCCGCGGCCGGCGCTACGCCGGGTCCACGAGGTCAGCGGCGGCAACCCGTTCTTCTGCCTCGAGCTCGGCCGCGCGCTCCAGGCCCGCGAGGCCGAGCTCTCCCCCGGCGAGCCGCTACCGGTCCCCGACCGCCTGCAGGAGCTCGTTCGCTCCCGGCTCGAGGCACTGCCGCCGGAGAGCCGCGACGTTCTCGCCGCGGCGGCGGCGCTCTCTCAGCCGACGCTCGAGCTTCTGGCCGCGGCAGTCTCAGACGGAGCTGACGCCCTACGGCCGGGGCTGGAGGCGCAAGTGGTCGAGCTCGACGGTGACCGCGTCCGCTTCACACACCCGCTGCTCGCTTCGGCCGCGTACCAGGGCCTCGACGCGATCGGGCGCCGCCAGCTCCACCGGCGTCTCGCCGAGCTCGTCCCGGACGCCGACGAACGCGCCCGCCACCTGGCGCTCTCGACGGACGCTCCGGACTCCGACGTCGCGCGCGCGCTCGAGGAGGCGGCGGAGCACGCCCGCGCGCGAGGCGCGACCGCGACGGCGGCGGAGCTCTGCGAACAGGCATGCCGGCTGACGCCGCTCGACGAGCCGGACGCCGCTCACCGCCGGACGGTGGCGGCGGCCCGCTACCACTTCGTCGCAGGCGATACGGCGAGAGCACGCGCCCTGTTGGAGGAGGCGCTTCCTTCGACACGTGGGGGCGACGGTCTCGCCGAAGCGCTGGTCCTCCTCGGCCGGCTGCACCGATACGAGGGGGACCAGCCGCAGGCCGCCGAGCTCTTGCGCCGCGCGCTCGCCGAGACCAGCGCAAGCGACCGCGTGCGCGCGCAGGCGGCGCAGGGCTTGGCCGCGACGCACTTCTTCATGCGCGAGGAGCTCGAGGTCGCGCAGGGGCACGCGGCACTCGCCGCCGAGCTCGCGGCGCGGGCTGGCGCCTTCGCCGTACAGGCGGAGTCCCTCGAGGATCAAGGCCACATCGAGACGTTGCTCGGACGTCCAGAGGCGGCTGCCACCTTCCAGGCGGCCCAGGAGCTGCGCGACGTCCCTGCTAAGCAGGATCTCATCGCGTTGCCGAGCTACGCGTGGGACATCCACTTCTGCTGGACCGACGGGCACGAGGACGCGGCCATGCGACTGCGCCAGAGCTACGAGGACGCGGACGCGAGCGGCGACGAGTGGTCGGCTCCGATGATCCTCTCGAATCTCGCGGTGGCGGAGTACTTGCAGGGCCGGTGGCAGGAGGCAGCCCAGATCGCTGAGGAAGGCTTCGAGGCCGCACAGCAGACAGGGCAGCGGGGCTACCAGGCGTTCTCGTTGTCCGTGCGGGCGCTCGCTCGCGCCTCGTTCGGCCTCGAGACCGACGCACGCGCCGATGCGGAGGACGCGCTCGCCCTCGCCGGCGAGCGCGCGATGGGGTCGGCGAGGATCCACGCTCTCTGGGCGCTCGGCTTGCTCGAGCTCTCTCTCGGCCGGCCGGAGGAGACCGCCCGGCTGCTGGCGCCGGAACGGGAGCGGCTGCTCGCGGCCGGAGTCGGCGAGCCGGGGGCGATCCGCTTCGTCCCCGACGAGATCGAGGCGCTCGTGGCGCTGAGTCGGCTCGACGAGGCCGAGGAAGTGCTCGGCTGGCTCGAGGAGCGGGGACGCGCGCTCGACCGCGCCTCCGCACTCGCGGCCGCGGCACGCTGCCGCGGCTTGCTCGCCGCAGCCCGGCGTGACGCCGACGCAGCGATAGCTGCATTCGAGGATGCACTCCACGAGCACGGGCGCGTCACGATCCCTTTCGAAGGGGCGCGGACGCTGCTTGCTCTTGGCTCAACCCAGCGACGCTCGAAGCAGAAGCGCGCCGCACGGGTGTCCCTCGAGGAGGCGCTGACGATCTTCGACGAGCTCGGCGCCGCTCTGTGGGCCGAGAAGGCACGCGCCGAGCTCGCCCAGATCAGCGGGCGCGCTCCTTCGCGGGGAGGACTCACGCCGGCCGAGGAGCGCGTCGCCGCCCTCGTCGCCGAAGGCCGGACGAACAAGGAAGTGGCCGCGGAGCTCTTCGTCGCCGACCGCACGGTCGAGTACCACCTCTCGCACATCTACGCGAAGCTCGGGGTGCGCTCGCGCGCCGAGCTGGCGCGTCGCCTCCCCGGGTAGCCCGGCCGAAACCCTGGGGGTTTCCCCGTTTCAGGCCGGGCGGGGCCGGCCTAGCGTGGACAGCGATACTCGAAAGGAGGCGCGGAGATGAAGATTCTCCTTACTTCGGTCGCTGCCCTGGCGCTCGCCGTCGGGGTCGGAGGATGCGGAGGAAGCGAGACGACGCCGACCGTTGATCAGGGTGCGGCCCCAGGGGCGAAGCCGAAGCCTGCCGTCGAGGAGATCGACGTCGGTGCGGCTCCCACGTCTGTGGCCGTCAGCGACGGTTGGGTCTGGGTCGTCCGTAACCAGGGCGACACGGTCGTACGCCTCGATCCTCAGTCGGGGAAGCTGGTCGGCGAGCCGATCCCTGCCGGGAACGGAGCGTTGAGCGCGACGGCCGAGGGCGGCAGCGTCTGGGTTGCGAACATGTTCGACGACACGGTGACGCGGATCGACTCGCGCTCCGGGCGGGTCGTCGGCAAGCCGATCCCTGTCGGAGACCGCCCCATGGCAATCGCGGCTAGCGAGGGCTCCGTGTGGGTCTTCAACACACTCGGGGGCTCGGTCACCCGTATCGACGCGGCGACGGGCAAGGTGATCTCCACCTCTGAGCGGGTCGTCGGTCGCGCCGCAGGCAACCCGGACTACGCAGGGCTCGCGGTGGCCGATGGCTCGGTCTGGGTCGTCAGCCCGACCGAGGGCACGGTCGTCCGCCTCGACGCCGAATCCAATCGGCCAAAGGGCAAGGCGATCGACGTCGGTGCGGGGCCAACCGGCATCACCATCACAGAGGGCTCGGTCTGGGTCGCCAATCCGGACGCCGGCACCGTCACCCGCCTCGACGCGCGCACAGGGGAGATCGTCGGCGAGCCGATTGCCGTCGGGGGCCAGCCCGTGGCAGTAGCGGCCGATGCCGGCGCCGTCTGGGTCGCGGACCGGGCGGGAGCGGTCACGCGGATCGACACCGAGTCGAACGTCCCGGTCGGCGAGCCGATCCCTGTTCAAGGAAGCCCCCTGAGCCTGGCCGTTGGGGAAGGCGCGGTCTGGGTCGCGAACCCGTTCAACAGCACGGTCGCGCGGATCGGGATCTGACGGGCCACGATGGCGAGGTATCTCGCCGAGCTGTACCTGTCGAAGACGGGCTCGGACGGCCTCCGCGAGGCAGCCGTCCGAGCCCGCTCGGCCGCTGAGGAGCTGTCGCAGGAAGGCAGGCCGGTTCGCTACGTCCGGGCGATCTTCCTCGGCGAGGACGAGACGTGCTTCCACCTCTACGAGGCGGCCGCTGCCGAGTCGGTGTGGGAAGCCACGCGAAGGGCGGGGATCTCGGTCGAGCGGGTTGTCGAGGCGGTCGAGATCTCCCCCGCCCGCGCTACGCGGCCGGCTCGGCGGCCGCCTGAGGCTCCGGCGGCAGGTCCTTGATCTCGTCGACGAGCGGCGGCGGTCATGCCGTAAACGACGACTTGCGCCGGCACGCGGAGCGGCCGACAATCCAGGGATCGAGCCGCCCATCGAGCACCAGGACGTGACAACTATCATGGCTCTCCTCGGCAACGTCCAGTCCGATGTCCGCATGATTCGCGAGCTGCTGGAGGCGGAGTATGGAGAAGAGGAAGAAGAGGCCCCCGAAGATGACCGCTGAGGAACGCGCCCAACGCGACCGCACGCAGGAGATGGTGCGCGAGCGGATCGCCTACCACGAGGCGAAGGCGAAGGAAGAGGAGGAGGCCGCCGCGCGCGAGCGCGGCGAGTAGCGGTCGCTACGCGGCCGGCTCGGCGGTCGCCTGCAGCTCCCGCCGGAGCTCCTTGATCTCGTCGCGAAGCTTGGCGGCGTACTCGAAGCGGAGCTCCTCGGCCGCCGCGAACATCTCCTCCTCGAGCGTGACGACGAGGCGCTCCAGCTCCTCGTTCGACATCCCCTCGACCTGGCGCTGACCTCGCCGGCGCTTGCCCGGGACGTGCGGCGCCGACTCGAGCGAGAGGAACTCGGCAATGTCGGAGACGCCCTTCACGATCGACTCGGGCGTGATCCCGTGCTCCTCGTTGTAGCGGAGCTGGACATTGCGCCTGCGGGTGGTCTCGTCGATGGCGCCCTTGATCGCCTCGGTCATCTTGTCGGCGTACATGACGACCTTGCCGTTCACGTTCCTGGCGGCCCGCCCGATCGTCTGGATGAGCGCCGTCTGGCCGCGGAGGAAGCCCTCCTTGTCGGCGTCGAGGATGGCCACGAGCGAGACCTCGGGCAGGTCGAGCCCCTCCCGCAGCAGGTTGACGCCGACGAGGACGTCGTACTCGCCGAGGCGCAGCTCGCGGATGATCTTGATGCGGTCGAGCGTGTCCACCTCGGAGTGGAGGTAGCGCGTGCGCACCCCCGACTCGAGCAGGTAGTCGGTCAGGTCCTCGGCCATCTTCTTGGTCAGCGTGGTGACGAGCACGCGCTCGCCCGCCTCCTCGCGGCGCCTGATCTCGTTCAGGAGGTCGTCGATCTGGTTCTTCGTCGGGCGCAGCTCGACCTCGGGGTCGACGACCCCGGTCGGGCGGATGATCTGCTCGGCGACGTTCGTGGAGTTACGGAGCTCGAACGGCCCGGGCGTCGCCGAGACGAAGAGCAGCTGCGGCGCCCGCTCGAGGAACTCGTCGAAGCGAAGCGGCCGGTTGTCGAGCGCCGAGGGGAGGCGGAAGCCGTGCTCGACGAGCGTCTCCTTGCGCGAGCGGTCGCCCTCGTACATGCCGCCGATCTGCGGCACGGTCTGGTGCGACTCGTCGATGAAGACGAGGAAGTCGCCGCCGAAGAAGTCGAGCAGCGTGTGCGGCGGCGTCCCGGGAGCGCGCCCGTCGAGGATCCGCGAGTAGTTCTCGATCCCGTTGCAGTAGCCGAGCTCCTGCAGCATCTCCAGGTCGTACTCGGTCCGCTGCCGGATCCGGTGCGCCTCGAGCAGCTTGCCCTGCTCTTCGAAGGCCTTCACCTGCTCGTTCAGCTCGTGCTTGATCTCGCCAACGGAACGCTCGATCGTCTCCCGGGAGGTCACGTACTGAGTCGCCGGGAAGATGGCCAGGTGCTCGAGCCGCGCGTAGATCTCGCCCGAGAGCGGGTCGAAGTGGGTGATCTGCTCGACCTCGTCCCCGAAGAACGAGACGCGGTAGGCGGACTCCATGTGCGCCGGCTGCACCTCGACGACGTCGCCCCGAACGCGGAAGCGCCCGCGGCCGAGGAAGGAGTCATTCCGCGCGTACTGGATGTCGACGAGCTTGCGCAGCATCACGTCCCGGTCGATCTCCTGGCCGACGCCGAGCGCGACGGTCTTCTCCTCGTATGCCTCGGGCGAGCCGATCCCGTAGATGCAGGAGACGGACGCGACGATGAGGACGTCCTTGCGGGCCAGGAGCGCCGCCGTCGCCGCGTGGCGGAGCCGGTCGATGTCGTCGTTGATGGACGCGTCCTTCTCGATGTAGAGGTCCGCCTGCGGGACGTACGCCTCAGGCTGGTAGTAGTCGTAGTAGGAGACGAAGTACTCGACCGCGTTTCCCGGGAGGAACTCGCGGAACTCGTTGCAGAGCTGGGCCGCGAGGGTCTTGTTGTGGGCGATGACGAGCGTGGGCTTCTGCACCTGCTCGGCGATCCAGGCCATCGCCGCCGTCTTCCCGGTCCCGGTGGCGCCGAGCAGCGTCTGGTAGCGGTCGCCGCGGACGACCGACTCGGAGAGCGCGGCGATCGCCTGGGGCTGGTCGCCGGTCGGCCGATAGGCCTCGGAGACGCGGAACGCGGACATGAAGGCCATCGTAGCCTCGGGAGGGCACTCCACCCGCTGCCGGTGGCGCAAGGTCGCCGGTCGGCGCGCTAGGTTGGCAGCCGGCATGCTTGTCGTTCGCGGGTCTCTTCTCCTCTGCGCCTTGCTCACCCTGTCGGGGTGGCTTTCGTCCGACCGCGCCGAAGCACAGACGGGGCGGCCGAACATCGTCCTGATCGTGACGGACGACCAGCGGTGGGACACGCTTCGCTACATGCCCACAGTCTCGTCGGAACTGGTCGGGAAGGGGGTCAGGTTCGCCAACTCGTTCACGGCCAACCCGAACTGCTGCCCCGCCCGTGCCTCGATCTTTACGGGCCTCTACTCACACTCGACACGGAGTCTGGACGAACTCCGGTCCTCACGGGGGCTTCGACGTCTTCGGAGATTCCAAGACGCTTCCGGTCTGGCTCCACAGGGCCGGTTATCGGACGATGCTCGTCGGCAAGTACCTGAACGGCTACGGCGGTGTGAACAGCGACGCCCCCTACGTGCCACCCGGTTGGGATCGCTGGTATGCGTTCTGGCAGGTAAACCACTACTACAACTGGCAGTCGGCGAACCGCTCGACGCTGAGCTTCCACGGCGATACGCCGGCGGACTACTCAACCGATGTGATCGCCGCCGAAGCGCAGGAGTTCCTCCTCAATCAAGCCGACGGCAGCAGGCCCTTCTTCCTCTACTTCGCGCCCAATGCGCCGCATCTAACGTCGGATCCAGACAATCCCTCACGCTGGTCCGTCGAACCGGCTCCGCGACACATCGACCGCTTTGCGGGCACCCCGCCGCCCCTGACACCGAGTATCGGAGAGGACGATGTCTCGGACAAGCCACGTTACATCCGCCGCCTTTCCCAGCCGCCGGCAGAGGGCCTGACCGAGCTGCGCGAGGAGCAGCTCGAGGCGCTCCTGGCCGTCGACGACGCGATCGCGACAATGATCGGGGCTCTCGAACAGATCGGCAAGCTCCAGAACACGATCATCATCTTCACGTCAGACAACGGCTATTCGTGGGGAGAGCATCGCTGGACCGAGAAGAACGGCCCCTACGAAGAGTCAATCCGCGTTCCGCTCGTTGTCCGCTACGACGCCCTGCAGAAGCCGGCCCGCGTTGAGAGACGCATGGTGGTCAACGTCGACCTCGCGCCGACGCTCACGCGGGCAGCAGGCCGGCGGATCGCGGGCCGAGAAGGAAGGAGCATCCTCCCGCTCCTGCGCAACAGGACCGGTGTTTCCTGGCGCAACCGGGTCCTCAGTGAGCACGGCGACGCCCACCCCGGCTCCTGGTGCATGCTTCGTGACGCAGGCTGGAAGTACGTCCAGTACGGCACGAAGGAAGAGGAGCTCTACCGCCTTGACCGCGACCCGTACGAGCTCCGCAACCTCGCCGCCGAACCGAGGCTACGCGCTCGCGTCATGCAAGGACGAGCGCGCGTGAGCCAGTCGTCGTGCCGTCCGCCCGATGGCTTTCGGCCGCTCCCGCTCTGCTCTCTCAAGGGCAGCGACGACAGGGACGCGATCCGGGGGACGCGGTGGCGCGACTGGGTTTGTGCGCGCGGCGGCAACGACGTCATCCACGTTCGCGGGAGTCTCCGGGATGTCGTCCGCTGCGGCGAGGGGCGCGACACCGCCCATGTGGGGCCGGAGGACCGAACCCGCGGTTGCGAGCGGGTCTTGCTCGGGCCGGATCGCCCGGCGTCCTCGGTACAGCTCGGTCTCGACGTCGCTAGTCGAGCCCGAGCTCGTCGGCATAGGCACGCGCGTAGAGCTCGCGCGCCTCGAGGACGTTCTCGACGAACTCACGGGTCTCGGGGAAGGGGATCTCCTCGCGCCCGTCGGCGACCCACTCGTCGACGTTGGCCTGTCCCGCGTTGTACGCGGCGAGCGCCAGGCGCTCGTCGTCGTACTTGCGAAGCAGCCGGCGCAGGTAGAACGACCCGTAGCGGACGTTGATCTCGGGGTCGTAGAGGTCGTCAACCACGAAGCCGCTGCCGCCGGTGAGCTGGGCGATCCCCTCGGCGGTGTCGGGCAAGAGCTGCATGAGGCCGATCGCCCCGGACGAGGAGCGGGCGTCCGCGTCGAACTCGCTCTCCCGGTAGATGACGGCCGCGAGCAGCGCGGCGTCGAGGTCGTACTGCTCGGCGTGCCCGCGGACGATGTGGTCGTACTCGAGCGGGTAGCGCAGGCGGACGTACCAGGACGGCTCGCTCTGCTCGACGTAGAGGAAGACGCCCACGAGGGCGGCCACGAGAACGGCTGCGCTGGCGGCGATTCTCATCGGTGCTCTTTCAGGGTGGCCACGACGCCGGACACGAACTGGTCCAGCTCGTCCAGCGTGCCGTCGTTGACGTAGACGAAGTCGGCACGCTTTGCCTTCTCCTCTTCGGGAATGAGGCGCTGCTCCCGCTCGCGCAGCGGGCCGATTCGACGCGAGACCCGCACCTCCGGCGAGGCCGTGACGACGACGACCTTGTCGAAGCGCGACTCCCCGCCCACCTCGTAGAGGAGCGGCACCTCCGTCACGCAGACCGCGGGAGGCTCGGGAAGCGCGCTCAGCTCCTCACGCCACCCGAGGTAGCGCGCGACGACCCGCGGATGCAGGAGCTGCTCCAGCCAGAGGAGCGCGGGCCGGTCGGAGAAGACGACTTGCCCGACTCTCGCCCTGTCGATCTCACCGTCCTCGCCGAGGACACCCTCCCCGAACCGCTCGAGGACTGCCGCTTTCACCTCGGGATCGTCTCGGAGCAGCTCGTGCACGATCTCGTCGCTCGAGATTACCGCGGCGCCGTGCCGCGCGAACGCGCGCAAGGCCGCGGACTTGCCGGCCCCGATCCCGCCCGTGATCGCGACCGCGACGGGGCGCTTAGAACTCATTTCGGAATGATGCGCCGTCGTCGGGGCGTCCTGGGCGAGTGCGAGTCAAGGACGCAGGGAGCGCTCGTATTCGAGAATACGGGCGCGACTGAGGACGCCGAATCGCGCCGTCCAGGGCGGCCCGGCGGCACCCGGCTTCATTTCGAAAGGAGTTCTTAAGCGGGAGTCGTCGTCAGGCTCGGCCGAGGCGTCTTCCTCCGGGGCCGCCTCGTCCTCGGGAAGAACCTCGTCGCCGATCGTCGAGCCGGTCTCGGGGGCCGGGAGGCTCGGGCTCGGCCTCGACCGTCTCCTCGATGACTTCGACCTCGGCGATCGCGCCGCTCTCGGAGGCCCGGGGCTCGGGCTCGGCCTCGACCGTCTCCTCGGCGACTTCGACCTCGGGCCTTCGGCCTCGACGGCCTCGAGCTCGGCTTCCACGGTCTCGTCCTCGACCGAAAGCTCCGCAACTTCGCCGATCGCGCCGGCCGCATCCTCCACGAAGACCTCCTCCGACAGCCCGAGATCGGGGGCGTCCTCGCCCACGCCGGGCCGCGCGGACTCGCCCTCCTCGACCCGCTTGAGGGAGAGGGAGAGGCGCCGCCGCTCGGCGTCCATCTCGATGATCTTCGCGCGGAGGGTCTCGCCCTGCTGGACGACCTCCCGCGGATTCTCGACGTGGTGCGTGGCAAGCTCCGAGATGTGCACGAGCCCCTCGACGCCGGGGATCACCTCGACGAACGCGCCGAAGGTCACGACCTTCGTCACGCGCCCCTCGACGACGTCCCCCTGCTGGTAGGTGTCGATCACCTGCTGCCACGGGTCGGACTGCGTCTGCTTGAGCCCGAGCGAGATCCGCTGGCGCTCGCGGTCGATGTCGAGCACCTTGACCTTGACCTCCTGCCCGATCTCGAGCAGCTCGGACGGGTGGTTCACGTGGCTCCAGGAGAGCTCGGAGATGTGGATGAGGCCGTCGATGCCCTCGAGGTCGACGAAGGCGCCGAAGTCGACGATGTTGGAGATCGTGCCCTCGACCACGTCGCCCGGCGAGAGCCGGTCGAGGATCGCCTGGCGCATCTCCCGCCGCTCCTCTTCGAGCACCGCCCGACGCGAGAGGACGACGTTGTTGCGGCTGCGGTTGAGCTCGATCACCTTGCAGCGCAGCGTCTGGCTCATGAACTCGTCGAGATCCTGGACGCGGCGGATGTCGACCAGCGACGCCGGCAGGAAGCCCCGGACGCCCAGGTCGAGGATCAGCCCTCCCTTGACGACCTCGATGACCGTGCCCTCGACGGGCTCGCCGCTCTCCGCGGCCCCCTCGATGCGCTTCCAGGCCATCTCGAAGCGCGCGCGCTTCTTCGAGAGGATCAGGCGCCCCTCGGCGTCCTCCTTCGTCATCACGAGCGCGTCGATCTCGTCCCCGAGATTGACCTCGTCGGCGGGGTTCACCGAGCGGCGGATGGAGAGCTCGGAGACAGGGATGACCCCCTCCGACTTGTAGCCGATGTCGACGAGAACCTCGTCCTTGTCCACCCGAACGACCTTGCCGCGCACGACCTCCCCCTCGTTGATCACGGGGAAGGTGCTGTCGTAGTCGGGGATCAGCTCGCCGTCGGGACCTCGGGTCCAGACGTCAGCGTCGGTCTTCTCGATGTCTGCTTCGGTCGTCGTGTCGTTCGAAACCATGCGGGATCGCGCATTATAGCCAGCACTCCGTGAAAGGCCGCGACCTCCTCATCCTGGGTGCAGTGCTGCTGGTGGTCGGCTTCGCGCTGGCAGATTCGCTCCGCTCGGACGAGGCCCGCGTGGAGGAGCGCCCGACGACGACGGAGCCGGACGAGCAGGCGACTACCACGGCGCCCGAGGACGAGAACCTCGGCCGCGAGCTCTTCCCGCAGGTCAGCGGCGCCCCGGGCTCGATCGTGCTCACGCAGACGGGCTCGTGCGCGGTCCGCGAATTCGACCTGCCGACTGGCATCGAGCTCCCGAATGTGGTCGCGCGCTCGACGTGCGAGCTCTGGGCGGCCCCGGTCACGGCGAAGGTCGCCGTCGGGATCGCCGAGCCGCTGAGCGACGCCGTGCCGTTCCGGTTCATCGACCTGGGCCGGCGAGGACGCGACCTGGGCAGCTCCGAGGCGGCGTTCGGGTTCCTGATCTGGAGCGAGGACGGACAGCGCGCGGCCTGGTGCAACGAGAACCTCGAGGGGATCGACGAGGAGTTCGGCGGGGCGCGGCGCCGGCTCGACGGCTGCCCGGCCGCGTACACGCCGGAGGGGGAGATCGTCTACGCGCGGGGCGACCGGCTCTACATCGAGGACCGGCCCGGGCTGCAGGCCTCGGGCGCGATCACGGCGGTGCACTACGGCAACGACGGCTCCGTCGCGGTCATGGTCGACGGAAGCCGGATCGAGCGCTACGTCGGCGGACGGTTGACGGACGCGCTCGACCTCGCGGAGCGGTTCCAGGGTCGCCTGCCGGCGCTCTCGCCGGACAACTGCTCCGCCGTCTTCCGCGCCGGAGACCGTGTGCGTACCCTCGATGTCGGCTGCTCGCCCCTGGCGCGGTCGCGCCTGACCGTTCCGGGTCACGCGGCCACCTGGTCTCCGAACGGGGAGTGGCTCGCCGTCGGGGGCGCGACGACCGTGACCTTCTACAACCTCGTCGCCGACGAGGATCCGATCTCGTGGCCGGTCGGCGCGGTGCGGATCATCTGGCGCCGCTCCTGAGCCGAAACCGTGGCGAACCCACCACAGACGCGTCCCCACCGACCACGGCAGGGGTCAGACCCCGGAGCGTGGCGGGAAAAGACGGTGATCGGCTCAACCATGCAGGCGAGACAAGTCCGGCGGGGACACCCATTGCGCCCGCGGGCTGTGGATCAGGACTTCGCCTCGTTCCAGTCGTCGCCGACGCCGACGTCGACCGCCAGCGCCGGGTCGAGCGGGTAGGCGCCGCACATTCCCTCGCGGACGAGGTCGCGACACCAGGGTCAGACTCCCTACCGGGTCTCCGCGAGGGCTGTCTTGGCGTCCGACTCAGCGGTCTAGCGCGTACCAGACGTGGTCGTGCTCGCGCCAGAAGGTCTGGCCGCGGTGGGTGAAGCCGAGTCGCTCCATGACCGCGCGCGACCTGACGTTGTCAGGAAGCGTGATCGAGAGGAGCTCCGAGTCGTCGAGGTGCTCGCACCAGCATTCGACCGACGCGCGACCTCCTTCGGTCGCCAGCCCGCGGCCCCACCAGTCTCGGTGAAGCGCCCAGCCGACCTCCACCGGGGACTCGGAGAGCGGCCAGTCCCGGTGTCGAAGCAACCCGATCCTGCCAATGAGCTCGCCGCTCGCCGCATCCTCGACCGCCCAGTGGCTGAAGCCGTCCGACCGCCACCCCTGCTCCCAGCGCGCGATCTGCTGCCCGCGTCCCCTCCAGGTCGAGCGGAGGCATGTGCTCGAGGAACTCCGGCTGCGGCGTAGATCTCGGCGAGCGGCTCGGCGTCCTCCTCGCGCCACTGCCGCAGAAGGAGGCGCTCGGTGCGCAGCTCCTGCGGGATCACGACTTGGCTTCGTTCCAGTCGTCGCCGACGCCGATGTCGACCGCCAGCGCCGGGTCGAGCGGGTAGGCGCCGCACATCTCCTCGCGGACGAGGTCGCGGACGGCCGACGTCTCCACCTCGGGCACCTCGAGCAGCAGCTCGTCGTGGACCTGAAGGACGAGCCGAGCGGCGCGCCCCTCCTCGCGCAGGCGCCGGTGGATGGAGACCATCGCCGCCTTGATCACGTCCGCCGCCGTCCCCTGCATGACGAAGTTGACCGCCAGCCGCTCGCCGAACCCGCGCGTCTGACGGTTCCGGGCCTTCAGCTCCGGCACCGGCCGGCGGCGGCCGAAGAGCGTCGTCACGTGCCCGTCGCGCTCGGCCTGCTCGATCGTGCGCTGGATGAAGTCCTGGACGTGCGGGAAGCGGGCGAGGTAGGTGTCGATGTACGTCTGGGCGTCCTCGCGCGGAATGTCCAGGTTCTCCGAGAGCCCGAACGCGGAGATGCCGTAGAGGATCCCGAAGTTGACCATCTTCGCCACGTTGCGCTCGTCCTTCGTCAGCTCCGAGCGCTCCTTGCCCAGCACCTCGGCCGCGGTCGCGGCGTGGATGTCCTCGCCGGCTGCGAACGCCTCGCGGAGCTTCGGCTCGCCCGAGACGTGCGCGAGGATGCGTAGCTCGACCTGCGAGTAGTCCGCCGAGAGGAGCCTGAAGCCCGGCTCGGCGACGAAGGCGCTCCGGATCTCCCGCCCCAGCTCGGTGCGGATCGGAATCGCCTGCAGGTTCGGGCTCGACGTCGAGAGCCGTCCCGTCGAGGCGACCGCCTGGTTGAAGTTCGTGTGCAGCCTGCCGTCCTCCGGCGCGATCAGGCTCGGCAGCGGCTCGAGGTACGTGTTCAGCAGCTTGGAGTACTCCCGCCATTCCTCGAGCACGCCGACGATCTCGTGCTCGGCGCGGATCGAGCGCAGCACGCGCGCGTCGGTGGAGTAGCCGGTCTTGCCCTTGCGCCCCGCCGTGAGGCCGAGCACCTCGAAGAGGATGCGCGCCACCTGCTGGGTCGAGCCGAGCATGAACTCCTCGCCCGCGAGCTCGTGCGCGCGCGCCTCGAGCTCCTCGACGCGCTCCGCCAGGCGCGCCGTGATCTCCCCCATCCGATAGGTGTCGATGCGGACGCCCACGTCCTCCATGGCGGCGAGCACCGCGCTCAGCGGCAGCTCGACGTTGCGGTAGAGCGGGTCGAGCCCCCGCTCCGCAATCCGGGCGCGAAGCTGCGGGTCGAGGCGGAGCGTCGCGGCCGCGTGGCGGACGAGCGCCGACGTCTCCTCGTCGGCCGCGGGCTGCGGAACGAGCTCGACCCCGTACTCGGCCGCGAGGTCGTCGAGCAGGTAGGACGAGCGGCCGGGGTCGATCAGGTACGCCATCAGGAGCGTGTCGTCGACGACCTCGAGCCGGGCAGCCTTCGCGTCGTGGACGACGAGCGCGGCGTCGCGGAGCCGCCCGGCGGACTCAGGCGTCCACGGCCCGACGACCACCTCCTCCCCCTCGCGCGCGAGCGCGAAGCGGTCGCCTGCGACGGCGAGCGCCGTCGGCCCGACCGGGGCCTCGAGCTCCCCTTCGCGCCACGCGACGTCGACGCCCGAGACCTCCATCGGCGCGGCAGGGAGCGCCTCGTCCAGCTCGTCCACCCGGCCGAGCAGGTTGCGGAACTCGAAGCGGCGGAAGATCTCCTTGAGCTGCGAGCGGTCCGGCGGCGCAAGGACGAGCTTCGCCGGGTCGACGTCGAGCGTGAGGTCGCGGCGCATCGTGGCCAGCTCCTTCGAGGCCCGCGCCTGGTCGGCGTGCTCGCGCAGCGACTTGGCGCGGGCCGGCGAGAGCTCGTCCACGTGCTCGAGCACGGCCTCGAGCGAGCCGTACTGGGAGATCAGCTGCCCGGCCGTCTTGTCGCCGATCCCTGGGACGCCGGGGATGTTGTCGGACGTGTCGCCTTTGAGCCCGATGAAGTCCGGCACCTGCTCGGGGGTGACGCCGTAGCGGGCGAAGACGCGCTCGGGCGTGTAGACGTGCACGTCGGCGACGCCGCGCGGCGTCATCATCAGGCAGACGTTCTCCGTGCAGAGCTGGAAGGCGTCGCGGTCGGTGGAGACGACGCAGGTCTTCACGCCCGCCTCGTCCGCGCGGGTGGCGAGCGTGGCGATGACGTCGTCGGCCTCCCAGCCCTCGAACTCCAGGTTGCGGTAGCCGAACGCCTCGACGATCGGCCGGAGGTGCGGGAACTGCTCCCGCAGGAGGTCCGGCATCGGCCGCCGCTCGATCTTGTACTCGGGAGAGAGCTCCTTGCGGTGCGTCGGGCTCGTGTCCCACGCGACCGCGACGCCCTTCGGCCGGTAGTCGGAGAGCAGCTTGAAGAGCATGTTCGTGAAGCCGAGAAGCGCGTTCGTCGGGAACCCCTCCGTGGTGGCCAGCTCCTCTGGGAGCGCGAAGTACGCGCGGTAGGCGAGGTTGTTCCCGTCGACGAGGAAGAGCTCGGCCTCGCGCGCAGGCGCGTCGTCGACCTGGAGCTCGGCTCCGGTCAGCGTCTTCGGCATGCCCCGAGTCTATTCGGGGCGGCACGGCCCGCAGGCCCGCTAGTCCAGGCCGAGGTAGGCCTTCTGGACCTGTTCGTTCCTGGCGAGCGCGCCGGCCTCGTCCGTGAGGGCGATGTGGCCCGTCTCCATCACGTAGCCGCGGTTCGCCACGTCGAGGGCCATGAGCGCGTTCTGCTCGACGAGCAGGATCGGCGTCCCCTGCTGGTTGATCTCGACGACGATCTCGAAGATCCGCTCGACGAAGATCGGCGCGAGGCCCATGGAGGGCTCGTCGAGCATGAGCAGCTTCGGGTGGGCCATCAGCGCCCGACCCATCGCGACCATCTGCTGCTCGCCGCCGGACAGGGTCCCCGCCTTCTGCGACTTCCGCTCGGCGAGCCGCGGGAAAAGGGTGTAGACGCGCTCGAGGTCGTCCTTGAAGCTGGAGCGGTCCTTCATCTGGAACGTGCCCATCTCGAGGTTCTCGATCACGCTCATCCGCGGGAAGAGCTTCCGGCCCTCGGGCGACTGGGAGATGCCCATGGCCACGATTTTGTGCGGGGCCTCGCTCGTGATGTTCTTCCCCTGGAAGCGGATCGATCCCAGCCGCGGGTGGTTGAGGCCGTTGATCGAGCGGAGCGTCGTCGACTTGCCCGCTCCGTTCGCGCCGATCAGGGTCACGATCTCGCCCTCGCGAACCTCGATCGTGATCCCCTTCAGGGCGTGGATGGCGCCGTAGTACGTGTGGATGTCCTCGACCTCGAGGATGGTGCCGTTCCGCCCCCCCGCCGGGGCCTCCGGTGTCCGCTCGGGCTCCGGCGTGGGCTGCGGGGTGGGCTCGTGGGGCGTTTCGCTCACGATGCCGCTCCGCTCGTCGCCGCCTTGCCGAGGTACGCCTCGATCACCCGCTCGTCGGTCTGGGCTTCGGAAGGGGCGCCCTCGAAGATCTTCTCGCCGTAGTCGAGCACCGTGACCCGGTCGGAGATGCCCATGACGACCTTCATGTCGTGCTCGATCAGGAGGACCGTGAGCTCTTGCTCGTCGCGGAGCTTCGAGGTGAACTCGGTGAAGGTCGCGGTCTCCTGCGGGTTCATGCCGGCGGTCGGCTCGTCCAGCAAGAGGAGCTTGGGATCCGTGGCGAGCGCCCGTGCCACCTCGAGCCGGCGCTGGTCGCCGTAGGGGAGGTTCCGCGCGAGCGAGTTCTCGCGGCCCTTGAGCCCGCAGAAGGCGAGGAGCTCCCGTCCGGACTCGATCGACTCCTTCTCCTCGCGACGGACGCGCGGGAGCCCGAAGATCGACCCGAGGATGCCGCCCTTCAAACGGTGGTGCATGCCGACCTGGACGTTCTCGAGCGCAGTCATGTACTCGAAGAGGCGGATGTTCTGGAAGGTCCGCCCCACGCCGAGCTTCGTGATCTGATGAGGTGGCTTGTCGGTGATGTCGTGGCCGTCGAACTCGATCGCGCCCTCGGTCGGCTTGTAGACACCCGTGAGCATGTTGAAGAACGTCGTCTTGCCGGCGCCGTTCGGGCCGATCAGGCCGACTATTGCCTTGCGCGGGATGACGAAGTCGACGTCGTTGACGGCGACGAGCCCGCCGAACTCCTTGCGTACCTGCTGCGCGACGAGCAGATTGTCCGCCATCACTCGTGCCGCTCCCCGTAGAGCGTGTCGGTCGGCAGGCCGCCCTCCTCGAGCTCCCGCTTGCGGCGGGATTCGGGTATCAGCCCGACGGGCCGGAAGAGCATCATCAGGACGATGATGACGCCGTAGATCCCGAACTGGACCTCGGTGACGTCGAACCGGAGGGGTGTCTCGTCGTTGAGCCAGCCGCCGATGTTCGCCAGCCCCTCCTGGTTCAGCCACGTGAGGATCGCACCGGCGACGACCACGCCCCAGACGCTTCCCATCCCGCCGAGGATGACCATGCAGAGCAGGAAGACGGAGATGTTGAAGTAGAACTCGCTCGGGAACGCGCCACCCTTGAAGCTCGCGTAGAAGGCCCCCGCCACCCCGCCGAAGAAGGCGCCGATCGCGTACGACCAGGTCTTCGTGCGCATGAGCGGGACGCCCATCGCGGCGGCCGCGGTCTCGTCCTCGCGGATGGCGATCCACGCGCGCCCCAGTCGCGAGTCGCGCAGGCGCACCGAGCAGAAGATCGTGATCAGGAGCAACGCGAGCGCGCTGTAATAGAACAGGTTGGTCTTCTCGAACGACTGCTGGAAGTTCACCGGCAGTCCCAGCGAGTCGTTGAGCGTCGTTCCGAAGCCGGGCGTGTCGATCGGGTTGATCCCGAACGAGCCTGCCGTGAGGTTGAAGCCCCCGAGGTTGTCGGCGTTGCGGACGAACTGAGGGATGATCTCTCCGAACCCGAGCGTCACGATCGCCAGGTAGTCGCCACGGAGGCGCAGCGTCGGAAGCCCGATGAGGATGCCGGCGAGCGCGGTCAGGCTGCCCGCGAGCAGGAGCACGACCCACATGTTGATGTGGATGCCGCGGAGATCGGTGGAGATCCCGGCCGAGCCGAGGTGGATCTTCACCTGCTGGAAGTGGCCCGATGCGAGCCAGCCGCCCGTGTACGCCCCGACGGCGTAGAACGCGACGTACCCGAGGTCGAGCAGGCCGCAGTAGCCGACGACGATGTTCAGGCCGACGGCCATCATGATGAAGACGATCATGATCACGGCGGTGCTCACGCTCGGGAAGTTCTGGATGACGGGGACCTTCGTCGGCAGGCTGTCGTAGTAGACGGGATAGAGGGCGGCGGCCGCAAGCAGCAGGAGCGCAGGGATGAGGCTTCGCGCGCGCCCGGGCAGCCGTCCCCACGTATCGCGCCAGAAGCCACGCAGGCGATCTCCAAAGCCGGGCGGAGCGGTGGTGCCCTCCACCGCCATCAGGCGCCCTCGGGGGTCCGCTCGCCGAGGAGGCCCTCGGGGCGAAAGACCAGAATGGCGATCAGGATCCCGAACACCATCGAACGCGTCCAGTCACCGCCGAGCGTCCAGTGGGCGAGCCCTTCGTTCCAGGCCTGGATGCAGCCGATGAGAATGCCGCCGAGCGTCGCGCCGGCAAGGTTGCCGATGCCGCCGAGCACGGCCGCCGTGAAGGCGATCAACCCCAGCTCGAAGCCCGTGTCGTAGCGCATGTTGAAATTGAGCAGGAACATCACTCCGGCCGCGCCGGCCAGCGCGCCGGCGAGCAGGAACGTGAACGAGATCGTGCGGTTGACGTTGATCCCCATCATCGCGGCCGCGTCCTGGTCCTGCGCCACGGCGCGCATGCCCTTCCCCTGCTTCGTCGAGCGGACGAGCCAGGTGAGCAGGAGCAGGAGCGGGATCGTGATCAGGACGATGACCACCTTGTTCCAGGCGAGTGAGATCTCGCCGATCGTGAAGGCCGACGAGGTCGGGATCAGGCCGTCGGGAGCTCTGTAGAAGCCGACCCCGTAGAAGTAGAGCGCGACGTTCTGGACGATGAACGACATCCCCACCGCGCTGATCAGCATCGTCAGCCGCGGCTGGTTCCGGAGGCGCCGGTAGGCGACGAACTCGATCGAGACGTTCAGGCTCGCGGCGAAGAGGGCTGTCAGAAGAAGCGTCGCCACGAGCCCGACGACGACGCCGAAGACAGCCTCGTTCCCGCTCAGGTTGAGGATGTCGATCATGATCGTGCTCGACACGAGCCCCGAGAGGGCGAACACGTCGCCGTGGGCGAAGTTGATCAGCTGGAGGATGCCGTAGACGAGCGTGTAGCCGAGCGCGACGATCGCGAACACGCACCCCGTCGTGACGCCGATCAGCGTGACGTTGATGAACTCCTGCGGATTGTCGATGAAGTTCCGGAGGAGAACGAGAGCGAAGAGGCCAACGAAAACCAGCCCGATGATCGAGAGGGTGCTCGGGCGATTGCGCCTACGGACTAGGGGCGCGGGGCTCTCTGGCTTCGCCTCGACCGTCATCGATTCTGAGCCTTGATGAGACTCGGGGGAGGGCAGTGCCCTCCCCCGAGTCGTCACCGCTTAGGCGCTAGAGACCTCTCGCAGCGTTGACTGCGTCCTCGTTCGGAGAGAAGACCGTCTCCGTTTCCAGCTCCTCCTGGCCTCGGTAGATGGTGAAACCGATGATCTCGCCGCTCGCCAGCGTCGGGTCGCCGTTCTCGTTGAACGAGAAGTCGCCGAGGAAGCCGCCCGCGACCTCCGTGGCGAACATCTCCTCGATGACGCTCGGCCGGGTGCCGTCCGACGCGGCGATCGCGTCGAGCAGGACCTGGACCGCCTGCGCGCCGTAGATGGCGTACGGGTCGACCGGATCGCCGCCGAGGGACTCCTGGAACGTGGCCATGAACCCCTGAGCAGCCTCGGACTCGAACTCGTCCGTCGGCACGCCGGCGATCGAGAAGAACGCATCCTGCGTGTTCTCGACTCCCGACTCGTCGATCGTCTGCTGCGTCGTGAAGCCGTCGGGCATGTAGAGCTTCACGTCGCCGTCGTTCGGCCCCAGGACCTTCACCTTGTCCCTGACCACCTGGGCGCCGTTCTCGTCGATGAGACCACCGAGGAAGAGGCCGTCCGCACCGGACTGGCCGACCTTCCGCATGAGCGCCTCGTAGTTCGACGCCTTCGGGTCCCACGCCTCGAAGCCGACGATCTCGATGCCGAGGAACTCGGCGGCGCCCTGCACGTTCGTGGCGACGCCGAGGCCGTAGGCCTCCTTGTCGTTGAGGATGAACAGCTTCGTCGTCCCCTGCGCCTGCGCGAACTCGGCGACCGCCGCGCCCTGGTAGGCGTCGTTCGCGACGACGCGGACGTAGTTGCGCGTGCCGGCCGGGTAGTACTTGTCCGGCTCGTCGTCGGCACAACCTGGCCCGCCTTCCGTCAGGCAGACGTACGTGTTCGCCGGCGAGATCATGGCCATGCCGCCGCCCGGCGCCTGGTTCAGCACCGGGATGATGATCTGGGCGCAGCCCGAGTTGAACGTGCCGATGAGGCCGATCAAACTCGCGTTCTCGGCGTAGGAGTTCGCGTTCTGGCTGCACTTGCCCGGATCCCACTTGCCGGCCTGGGCCGTCGAGTCGTCGCAGGACTGGTAGGCGACGTTGACGTCTCCGGCCTTCCAGCCGGCGTCGCCCAGAATCTGGCGGATCGCGCCGGTGATCTGCAAGGTCTGGGTCCGCGAGGACCCCTGCAGCGGGAGATCGGTCGCGATCAGCACGTCGGGCTCTCCCTCGCCCTCGTACTCGATGTCGGTGCACGACGCGGACGGAAGTGCGGTCACTGCCGCGAAGTCTCCACCGCCATCGCCGCCCCCGCCTGTATCCCCTGCGGCGTCGTCGTCATCGCCGCCGCAGCCTGCGGCTGCAAGGGCGAAGGCGCCGATCAGCAGCACCAGTAACGCCAAAATGGTCCTTCGTTTCACTACTCCTCCTCTTTCGCCCGATTCCTGTTTCGGCGCTGCACCCGGCGAGCACCGTTCGAAGGTGCCCGATTATGACCCCGGGTTCAACGCCCTTGCAACCCCCTGCCGATACGATGGGTCTCCATGGAACGCGCCGAAGTGGCGGAACTGGAAGACGCGCTGGACTCAAAATCCAGTGGGGCTCTGCCCCGTGCGGGTTCGATCCCCGCCTTCGGCATCCGTCGTCACCTCCTCGCCACGATCGAAGTCGGCCCATCGCTGTGGGCAGGTACGTCCAAACAGACGACCGGGCGTAGCCGAAGTTAGAGATGAGCAAGCGTGTTGCACTCCTCACCGGGGGAGGCGACTGCCCGGGCTTGAACGCGGTCATCCGCGCGGTCACGCGACGCTCGCTCGACCGCGGACACGAGGTGGTCGGCGTCCGCGAGGGGTGGCGCGGGCTCGTCGAGGGAAAGCTCCAGCCGCTGGACGACCGGGCGATCTCGGGGATCCTCCCGCGCGGCGGCACCATCCTCGGGACATCGCGCACGAACCCGTACAAGCTGGAAGACGGCGTCGAGCTCGTCCTCGAGCACGCGGAGTCCGAGCGCCTCGACGCTCTCGTCGCCATCGGCGGCGAGGACACGCTCGGCGTCGCGTCGCGGCTCTTCGAGGAGCATGCGTTTCCGGTCGTGGGCGTCCCCAAGACGATCGACAACGACCTCTCGGGGACGGACTACACGTTCGGGTTCGACACGGCCCTGACCGTCGCGACCGAGGCCATCGACAGGTTGCACACGACGGCGGAGTCCCACAACCGGGTCATGGTCGTCGAGGTGATGGGGCGACACACGGGCTGGATTGCGGTCATGAGCGGCATGGCCGGCGGCGCCGACGTCATCCTCATCCCGGAACAGCCGATCACCGTGGAGGAGGCCTGCCGCGACATCCAGCGCCGGCACGAACGGGGAAAGGACTTCTCCATCGTCGTCGTGAGCGAGGGCTACGAGCTGACCCATGCGTCCGGCGAGAGGCAGCAGATCGTCCAGGAGGCCGCCACCGACGAGTTCGGCCACGTCCGGCTGGGCGGGGTCAGTCATGCGCTTGCCAACGAGATCGAGGAGCGGACGGGATACGAGACCCGGGTGACCGTCCTCGGCCACATCCAGCGCGGCGGCACGCCGACCGCACGCGACCGCATCCTCGCCACGCGCTACGGCCTCAAGGCCGCCGACCTCGTCCACGAAGGGCGCTGGGGCACGATGGCCGCGCTCCGGGGCGACGACATCGTCGAGGTCCCTCTCCGCGCCGCGGTCGCCGAGCTGAAGCGGGTCCCGCCCGAGTTCTACGAGGCGGCCAAGACCTTCTTCGGGTAAGCCAGGGACCCGCCCTGGCGGGACCCACAGTTATCGCGCTTGTCCACTGTCCGCGGCGGCCACGCCCGGGGTCAGACCCGGGGCGTGGCCGCGCGCGACAGGGCTGACCCGGAACCGCTGGCCGTAGCGGCCAAACCGCGGCTGCGCGCAGGCGAAGCGGTCTTGCCGGCGCATGCCCGGTTTGGACGTGGCCTGGGTCTGACCCCGGAGCATGTCCGGGACATGCCCTCTTGCGCCGCTTCGTCTCATGTCGGGGCGACACGTCCGGTGTCCTGCCTGGACAGCGGCGCAGGGATGCCTCAGTTCGGCTTCTTATCTCAGGGCCTGTTCATCAGCTCCTCGTACCACTGCCCGACCCGCAGGCCGAGGAGCACGCCGGCCATCGAGGCAATCCCGACGATGAGCGACGACGGCGAGAGCAGCGCACGAGATCTCCAGCCAGCACGTACGCGCCGGCTCCGGCCAGAATCGCCAGCACCGCGGCTCCGATGCTCTCCGGCCGCGGATGAACCTGGCGCGGACGTCGTCGCCGATGTCCACGCCTTCGGCTGTCGGAGCGACTCGTTCACGCTCTCTAAGGCGGCCGGTGCGCGGGGGAATCGTCATCACCCAGTCAGCGACCGAGTCGACCCGGACCTGGGCGCTGGTCACTGGAAGAGGAGCAGCAGCGCGTCCGTCGGCGCGTAGTCGTCGGTCAGCACGGGCACGTCGTCGGTTGGGATCAGGGCGTCGTGGCGGTCGAGGATGGCCTGGCGGAGGTCCGGCGCGGTCGGCGCCTCCCGCCTGATCTCCTCCCAGCGCTCGGCGAGGAACGTTCGCTGGGGCGCCGCCTGCTCCGTCGCCACGAGGATCAGGTTCCTGAACGTCTCGTCGCCCTCGTCCCCCGCGAGGATGGCCGGGTGGACGAGCACGGTCGGGAAGACGGTGCGGTACGTCCGGTAGATCGAGCGGAAGAGCCGGGAACCGGGCCCGGCGATCGCGCCGATCGCGTTGGTGACCACGACGCCGCCCGGGTTCAGCCTCGACCGGGCGAGCTGCAGGAACTCCCGCGTCACGAGATGGAAGGGAATCGCGTCGGCGAAGAAGGCGTCGATGACGATCGCGTCCCAGCGCTCGGCGTTGTCGGCCAGGAAGCGCCGGCCGTCGCCGACGCTGATCTCCAGTCGCGGGTCGTCCCGGGGCACCTCGAAGTAGTCGTGAGCGACCTCGGCGACGACCGGATCGATCTCGACCGCGTGCAGCTCTGCGTCGGGGAAGTCCTGGAGCATCCGCTTCTCCGAGGAGCCGGCGCCGAGGCCGACGAAGAGGATGTCCTGCGCCTCCGGGTTGTAGGCCACGGCCAGATGGAAGAGGTCGGTGTAGGCGAAGCGCGTGCGGAGCGGGTCGTCGACGTACATCGCGCTCTGGAGCGAGTTGTCGAACCGTAGATACCGGGTGTCCGCGTCCTCGACGACGGACAGGCGGTGGTACTGGGTGTCGTCGGAGAAGACGACCCTGAGCTCGGGCTGCGCGATCGCGGCGCTCGGGTCGCGCGCGTCCAGCACGGTCTCCGAGCCGCGCAGGCGATAGAGCGGCGACCAGTTCTGGGCAGCAGCTCCCGACAGCGTGCCGCCCGTCTCGGGAGCGAGGGAGACCGCGGCCGCTCCGGCAGCCGCGACCGCCACTGCGGCAAGCACTGCCGCGACGGCCATGCGCTCCGCCAGGGCGACGACGAGCACGGCCGCGAAGAGCAAGGCGGCGGCGAAGCCGAGCAGCTGGTCGACGCCGAGCTCCGGGATGAGGAAGAACGCCGTCACCAGCGTTCCGGCGATGCTGCCGGCCGTCGAGACCGAGAAGAGCCGGCCGGCCGTGCGCCCGACGCGCGCCAGCGAGCGAGCCCGCAGGCGCACGGCGATCGGCGTTCACGCAGGCCATGAGGACGCTCATCGGGCCGAAGAGGATCACCGCGGCGATCAGCGGGTCGAGGCGCGGGCCCGCATCCCAGCCGACCACGGTCTCGAGCACGGCGTCGTCGACGAGCGGAATCGCCAGCACGGCGAGCGCGGCGAGCCCCATGACGCCCAGGAGGAGGCCCGTCCTCGGCAGCCTGTCGGCGAGGACGCCGCCCAGCCAGTATCCGATCGCGAGGCCGGTCAGGACGACGCCGATGAGCGAGCCCCAGACGTAGAGCGAGTTGCCGAAGAAGGGCGCGAGCACCCTGCTGGCCGCGATCTCCACGCCGAGGAGGACGGCTCCGGAGACGAAGACGGCGACCATGATCGCGGCGCCGTCGAAGCGGTCCGCGAACGCGGCCCGCGATCCGCGGGCGGAACCTCGGGCACGCTGTCGCCGTCGCGGCCGTTCCCGTCGACGGCGGGCCTAGAGCCCTGCTTCAGGTCCATGGACGAGCTCCTCGAGGACGGCGCCGAAGTCCGAATCGCCAGGCAGGCCGTGCACGAGGATCGCGTCGACTCCGGCCCGTTCGAGCGCCAGTACCTGGTCGTGGGAGACGATCCGCGCCTCCGAGACGACGAGCTTGCCGGCCGGCACGCTTGCGAGCAGGTCCAGCGTCAGCTCGAGCTCCTCGCCCTCGGAGTCGACTCCCCGCTCGGAGATGAGCACGATCTCGGGATCGATGCGCTCGAGCACGTCTTCGAGCTGCTCCTCCTCGCGCACATCGACGGCGAAGTCGAGCTCGAGCTCCCAGAGCGCCTCGATCTCGCTGTCGTCGGCCGCGGCGTCGAAGGAGACGACGACCGCGTCCGCCCCGGCCGCAGCGACTGCAGTCGGCTCGCCGTCGCGCGCGAGGATGGGAAGGGCCGTACGGGCGCGGACGCGCTCGACATCCGTCGCGCGCACGGCCACGCCCTCGGCGCCCGCCCCCTCGGCGAGCGCCGCCAGGGCCTCGACGTCACCTTCGAGCACCGGGATGACGGAGATGCCGTCGCCCTCGGAGATCGCCTCGCTGAAACGGCTCACGGAGAGGGAAAGCTTAGATGCCTAGACGCCGATGGGGTGCCAGACGGTCTTCAGCTCGAGGAACGCGGCGGCATGCCAGGGGGACTGTCCGTCGCCGTTTCGGACGACGCGCTTGACGTTGTCGGCCGCCAGGCGCTCGAGCTCCGCTTCGTCCTCGGCGCCGGCCAGGTCGAGCGCGTTCACGTCCATGTGCCCCGCCAGCACCGGCGCCAGCTCGCCCTTTCGGCCCGTCAGGAGGTTGACGACGCCGCCGGGCACATCCGAGGTCGCCAGCACCTCGGCCAGCGTGACCGCGGCCAGCGGCCGGTGCTCGGAGGCGAGCACGACGGCGACGTTCCCACCGACGACGGCCGGGGCCAGGCGCGAGACGAGGCCCGCGAGGGGCGGCTCCTCGGGCGCGACGATGCCGACGATCCCGGTCGGCTCCGGCACGGTGAAGTTGAAGTACGGCCCGGCGACCGGGTTCGAGGAGCCGAGCACCTGTGCGAGCTTGTCGGCCCAGCCGGCGTACCAGACCCAGCGGTCGACGGCCTCGTTCACCTCGGCCTCGTCGCCGGTCAGCTCTGCGAACTCGGCCTTCCGCCCCTCCATCATCTCGGCCACGCGGTAGAGCACCTGGCCGCGGTTGTAGGCAGTCATCCCGGCCCACTTGGGGAAGGCTCCTCGCGCCGCGCGCACGGCGTCGCGGACGTCCTTGCGGGAGGCGAGGGCGACGTTCGCCCCCTCGACCTCGTACGTGCGCCCGGACTCCGAGCGCGGGAACGCGCCGCCGACGTAGAGCTTGTAGGTCTTCCTGACCGGCAGGCGGCTCATTCGTCGAACTCCAGGTACGGGGCGAGCCCGTGGAGGCCACCCTCGCGGCCGAACCCTGACTCTTTGTAGCCGCCGAACGGCGAGGCCGGGTCGAAGCGGTTGTAGGTGTTCGCCCAGATCACCCCGGCCCGAAGACGCTGCGCCATGGAGAGGATGCGCGACCCCTTCTCCGTCCACACGCCGGCGCTGAGGCCGTAGGGCGTGTTGTTGGCCTTTTCCACGGCCTCGTCGGGGGTCCGGAAGGTGAGGACCGAGAGCACCGGCCCAAAGATCTCCTCCTGGGCGATGCGGTAGCTCTGCGCGACATTCGTGAAGACCGTCGGCGGGAACCACCAGCCCTTCTCCGGGAGCCGGCACGGCGGCTGGTAGACCTCGGCGCCCTCCTCCTTCCCGCTCTCCACGAGCTCCTCGATCCGCTCGAGCTGCTCGCGGGAGTTGATGGCGCCGACGTCGGTGTTCTTGTCGAGCGGGTCGCCGACGCGCAGCGTGCCCATGCGCCGCTTCAGCTTCGCCAGCACCTCCTCGTACACGGACTCCTGGACGAAGAGCCGCGAGCCCGCGCAGCACACGTGGCCCTGGTTGAAGTAGATGCCGTTGATGATCCCCTCGACCGCCTGGTCGAGCGGGGCGTCGTCGAAGATGATGTTGGCCGCCTTGCCGCCGAGCTCGAGGGTGAGCTTCTTCCCGCTGCCGGCGACGGCGCGCATGATCTCCTTCCCGACCTCGGTCGAGCCGGTGAAGGCGATCTTGTCCAGGTCGGAGTGCTTGACGAGCTCGGCGCCCGCACGGCCGTCTCCCGTGACGATGTTGACCACGCCGGCGGGCAGCTCGGCCTGGCGCAGCACGTCCGCGAAGAGGAGGGCCGTCAGGGGCGTCGACTCGGCAGGCTTGAGCACCACCGTGTTCCCGGCCGCGAGCGCGGGCGCGATCTTCCAGGAGAGCATGAGCAGCGGGAAGTTCCAGGGGATGATCTGCCCGGCCACGCCGAGCGGCCGCGGCCTGCGGTTCGGGAACGCGTACTCGAGCTTGTCGGCCCAGCCGGCGTAGTAGAAGAAGTGCGCCGCCGCGAGCGGGAGGTCGACGTCGCGCGACTCGCGGATCGGCTTGCCGCCGTCGAGCGACTCGAGCACGGCGAACTCGCGCGAGCGCTCCTGCAGGACGCGAGCGATCCGGAAGAGGTACTTCGCCCGCTCGCTGGGCTGAAGGTTGGACCACCCGTTCGCGAACGCGTCGCGGGCCGACCGCACGGCGAGGTCGACGTCCTCGGGGCCGGCGTAGGCCACCTCGGCCAGCGGCTCCTCGTCGCGCGGGGCGATGCTCGGCGCGTACTCGCCCGAGCTCGGATCGGCCCACTCGCCGCCGACGAAGAGGCCGTAGCGCTCCTCGAGGCGGACGATGTCCCGCGACTCGGGGGCCGTCGCGTACTCGAACGCAGACGGAACCGGCGAGCGATCCTGTCGCTTCTCGACCTCGGCCATCAGTCGATCGTGAAGTAGTCGGGGCTCTGGTAGCGGCCCGTGTGCTCTTTGCGGATCTGCATGAGCACGTCGTTCAGGAGCGAGGAGGCGCCGAAGCGGAAGAGATCGGGGGTCAGCCACTCCGGGCCGAGGGTCTCGTGCAAAAGCACGAGGTACTGCACGGCCTGCTTGGAGTGACGGATGCCCCCTGCGGGCTTCATGCCGATCTTCCTGCCGGTCTCCTCGTAGACGTCTCTGATCGCCTCGAGCATGACCAGGGTGACGGGCAGCGTGGCGGCGGGCTGGATCTTGCCGGTGGACGTCTTGATGAAGTCGGCCCCGCCGGCGACGGCGAGCAGGCTCGCCCGGCGCACGTTGTCGTAGGTGCCGAGCTCGCCGGTCTCGAGGATCACCTTCAGGTGCGCGGTGCCGCAGACCTCCTTCACGCGCCGCACCTCGTCGTAGACCTTCGCGTAGTGACCGGAGAGGAAGGCGCCGCGGTCGATGACCATGTCGATCTCGTCGGCGCCGAGCTCGGCCACGCGCACGGCCTCCTCCACCTTGAGCTCGGTCGGGAGCTGGCCGGACGGGAAGGCCGTCGCCACGGAGGCGACCTTGACGCCGCTGCCGCGCACCCGCTCGAGCGCGTGCGGAACCATGTTGGGATAGACGCAGACCGCCGCCACCGAAGGCACCGTCAGGTCGGACGGATCAGGCCGCATCGCCTTCGAGCTGAGCGCGGCGACCTTGCCCGGCGTGTCCGCGCCCTCGAGCGTCGTCAGGTCCATCATGCGCACGGCGAGGTCGAGCGCGAAGAGCTTCGACTCGCGCTTGATCGACCGGGTGGCGAGCGCGGCGGCGCGCTGCTCGACGGCGACCTGGTCGACGGAGCCGATGCGGGGGAGCCTGGGCTCGAGAGGAAGCTCGAACCCGCTCGGCAGTGCGGGCGCCTGAGCCATGCACGAAGTGTAGCCCTCCCGTAGTCTCGCTCCGTGCCGCCGTTCGCCCTCGCCGCCGGCCTCACGCAGGGGGTCAACGTCCTGCGGGAGGCCGGAAACCGCCTCGTCGGGATCCCGGAGATCGCGGGGAGCCTGGCGGGGTCGCGGCGGCCGAAGAAGCTCCGGATCCGCGTCGTCATCCTCCGGGACGAGCAGGGCAAGCCGGTCGCCACGGCCGAGGCTGTCGAGCCGAGCCTTGTCGAGGCGAGACGACTTCTTCGCGAGGGGCTCGCGATCGACCTCCTGGCCGCAGCGGAACCGCTCGTGCGCACCCTCGAGGCCCCCGCCCCGGCGGCCGCGCTCGACTCGCCCTGCGCCGAGGGCTCGTACAAGGCGGACTTCGGCGAGGGCGGCGCGTTCTTCCGCCGCCATCGAGAACCGGGAGGGCTCACGGGCTCGGGCGGCCCGATCACGGCCTTCGTCGTCCGCGACGTCCTCGGGAAGGCCGGCTGCTCGCTCGGCCCGCTCGTCGACTACGTCACGGTGGACACGACGGCGCTCACAGGAACGCGCCTCCGCGTCCTGGCCCACGAGCTGGCCCACGTCTGCGGCCTCCCGCATTCGAGCGCAGCCGAGAACCTCATGCTGCCGAGCAGGATGGGCGACCGCCTGCAGCCCTGGCAGATCGCCGTCCTCCGCAGCTCCCGGCACGTCACCTACCGCTGAGCCCTCCTAAGAGCCGACTGTTACTCGGGAACGGGCTCTCAGCCTGCGGCCGGTCCGTGCCGATGAAGCCTGCATGAAGCGCACCATGAGCACGAAGACCGCCGTCCTCGGCCTGGCGACGTCCCTCGCCGGCTTCGCGGTCGCGTCGGTCGCCTACTTCGGCCCGCGCCGCTAGGCCGCGACCAGCTCCTCGACGAGCGGCGTGGTGTCGAGCGGGTCGTAGCCGATCCGGTCGGCGATCTCCTCGCTCGTCGGCCGCGTCCCCTCGGCGAAGAGAGCCTGCAGAAGCTCGCCCGTCTCCGGCCGGCGCCACCAGTCCCGGCCGATCGACTCGCGCAGGAAGGCCCTGAGCTGCGCCGTCCGGATCCAGGCGCGAAGGTAGTCGGCAGAGTAGAAGTCGCCGTCCAGGTCGACGAGGTAGCCGTCCGCGCGGTAGCGGAAGCCCACGGCCGCGCGCAGGTTGTCTTCGTAGGTCTGCGCGTGGTCGTTCGCGTTCTCGAAGTCGCCCCAGAGCTCGAGCTCGTAGGCGAGCTTCGCCGCGTAACGGCGGAAGAGCAGCACCTCGAGGAAGCGCGCCGCCTCAGCTCGCTCGGCGTCCTCCTCCTCGGTGACGCCGAAGTGGAGCGTGTGCCAGCCCGGCTCGCGGCTGATCGACTCGAGCAGGAACGAGTAGATCTCGGTGAGGGCGTGGTCGCGCGCGAGGCGCCGGAAGGTGTACGGAAGCTCGGCATCCAGCCCGGCGTAGTGGAGCGCGTGCCCGGCCTCGTGGAGGAACGCCTGGTAGTCGTGCAGCCCGCCCTGCGCGCGGGTGATCAGGTGCACGACGGCGGGCGGGTCCGAGGCGATCACGCAGGCCCGCGGGCTCTTCTGCGGCCGGTCGTCCAGATCGAGCCTGATGCCGGCGTTCGCGGCCAGGTCGAAGCCGAGGCTCGAGAGCGTCTCCAGGCAGATGGGCACGCACCGATCCTTGGCGTAGAGCTCCGCGAACGGCGACATGCGCCGCAGGTACGAGACCTGGTGTGATGTCGGCTCGTCGTCGCGCTCGGGGCCGAGAACGCGGTCGAGCCACTCCTCGCGCAGCGGCTCCCACGAGCCCGCCTGCTGGCGCGCGGCGTTCTGCAGCGCTTCCGAGAGCGCATGGAGGTCGATGTTCTTGCGCGCGGCGCTCCGCGCGACCGGGTCGGGGTCGCCCGAGAGCTCGGCGTCGAGCGCTTCGCCCTTCTGCATCAGGCCGTAGCGCGGGCAGTTGAAGCGCGCGGAGGCGTCGGCGGCGAGTTCTCCGAGCTCGTCCCGGGCCGCGTACTCGTCGAGGACCGCGAGCTGGGCCTGCGCCGAGCGGAGCGGCAGCGACTCGCCCCCGAACTCGACACGTTCGGCGAGGATCGAGTTCTCGAGCTTGTCGGACTCCTCGGCGAGCTCGCGGGCGATGACGCCCCCGGCGGCCGCTTCTCGGAGTCGGTAGAGGCGCTCGCGCTCCTCGCCGCGCGCCTTCCCCTCGGCCTCGCGCAGGGCCTCGTGCTGCTCGCGCGTGAAGAGGCCGGCATGGCGCTCGACGATCGCGGCCTGCTCGCTCGTCTCCTTCTCGCCCACCCGGACGGCGCGGGCCTCTTCGGAGCGCTCGTAGAGATAGCGGGCGAGCTCCGCCTCGAATCCGTCCGGTGTCCTGACAACCGCCATTCCCCACCCCTTCACGTCATCGTTAGATGCCGAGGCGCTCGAGCGCTCCTTCATCCCGGCGCCACCTCGGCCTCACCTTCACACGCAGGTCGAGAAACACCGGGCGCCCCAGGAGCGACTCGACCTCCGGCCTGGCGCGCGTGCCGATCGCGCGGATCATACCCCCGCCCTTGCCGACCAGGATCCCCTTCTGCGACTCCGTCTCGACCCAGATGTGCGCGCTCACGCGGCCGGCGTCCGAGTCGAGCTCGTCGACCTCGACCGAGATCGCATGCGGCACCTCCTCGCGGGTCAGCTGCAGCGCCTTCTCGCGCACGATCTCGGCGATCTGGGCGGCGGGAGGAAGATCGGTGCGCTGCCCCTCCTCGAAGTAGCGCGGCCCCTCCGGCAGCAGTCCCGCCAGATCCGCCCGGAGCGCCTCGAGGCCGTCTCCGGTCAGCGCGCTCACCGGGTGGAGCGCATGGAAGTCGCCGAGCGCCGCCGCGCGCTCGATCTGCTCGGCGATCCTGGGCGGATCGAGACGGTCGACCTTGTTCAGGGCGAGGACGACCGGGCTGGGCCCGGCGAAGAGGCGCCTCGCGATGAAGCGGTCTCCGGCCCCGATCGTCTCGTCGGCGGCCAGGACGAAGAGGAAGCCGTCGACGTCCTCCAGGGCCCCGTCGACCGTCCGCTGCATGCGCTCGGTGAGCGGGTCGCGCGGGCGCTGGAAGCCCGGGCAGGTCGACGAGCACCAGCTGGTACGGCTCACCCTCGAGCCTGCCCTCGGCCACCCCGGAGATGCGGCGCCGGGTCGTCTGCGGCTTGTCCGAGACGATCGCCACCTTGCCGCCGACGAGCGCGTTGACCATCGCCGACTTCCCGACGTTCGGACGCCCGGCGACAGCGACGAGCCCCGACCTCACAGGACGAACGAGTCCGGAAGCAGCTCGGCCGGGCTCCTGGTGAGCACGTCGCCCTCGTGTAGGAAGACGACGCGGTCGACCTTGAACTCGGCGAGCCACTGCCGGCAGCCGCCGCACGGAGACGCGGTGATCGCGACGGCCTCCACGTCGCCGGGCCTGACGCCCTCGGCCGCCGCGTTGGACAACGCGCACCGCTCGGCGCAGACACCCAGCGGATAGGCGGCGTTCTCGACGTTGACCCCGGTGATCACGCGGCCGTCGCGCAGGAGTGCCGCGGCGCCCACGTGGAACTTCGAGTACGGCGCGTACGCGTTCGCCGACGCTGCCTGCGCCAGGTCGAGAAGCTCCCGGTCGGTCACGCGAGCACCTGGAAGAGGATCATCGTCACGAGCGTACCGATCACGGCCCCGAGCACGACTTCGCCGACCGTGTGGATGCCCGACTCGACTCGAGTCTGGGCGACGAGCAAGGCCATGATCAGGGCGACGAAGGCGACCACCACCCGCTGCTCGTCGACGATGAAGGTGATGGCGGTGAAGCCGCCGAAGGCCAGGGCGGCGTGCCCCGACGGGAGGCCGCCGGAGAGCGGCGTCCCACGGCCGGTCAGCGCCTTGCTGGCGATCACGATCAGGATGACGAGGATGAGGGCGATGAGCGTGAGGTTGCTGGGGGCCTCGCGCAGCTGCCCGACGAGCCGGGAGCTCGGCTGGGTGAGACGGTCGGCGAAGACGAGGTAGCCGATCACGACGGCGTTCACGCTCGCGATCAGAACGGCGCCGGCCGCGATGTCCTTGGCCGTCTTCGCCAGCGGGTCGAACGACGTCGCGGCGAGGTCGATGGTCGCCTCGATGGCCGTGTTCACCATCTCCGCGATGAGCACGAAGGAGATGGCGACGAGGAGGGCCATCAGCTCGAGCTTCGTCACGCCGTACGAGAAGGCGAGGATGAGAACGACCGTCGCCACCGCGAAGTGGATCCGCATGTTCCGCTCGGAGCGGAGAACGTGGATCACGCCCTCGAAGGCCCAGTTGAGGCTCTGAAGCACCCGCGGCGTTCTGCGCGAGCGAGATGTCTCCCGGTCGGGCGGGGCGGTCATCCTTCGTGAGTTCGCTCTCGGCGCTCCATCTCCGTTCCGTGCTCGTACCCGAGCAGGTGGAGCAGCCCGTGGACGAGCGGTCCCCGCCACGCCTCGCCGACCACCTGCGGGCAGAGGACGACGTCGCCCAGCTGCCGCGGCATCCCGCCGGGCAGCTCGTCCCGGGCGTCGAGCGGGAACGAGAGGACGTCCGTCGCCTCGTCGATGCCGAGATGCTCGCGCTTCAGCTCGCGCATCCGCTGCGGCGCGACGAAGGAGACGCCGAGGTCGCCCTCGTCGGTCCCTTCGCCCTCCAGCACGCGGCGGCAGAGCTCCGCCGACCGCGTCCTGGTCGACGGGGAGGCCGCTCGAGTTGGCGATCTCGATCCGGATCACCGGCGTCGCTGCGTGCCCGTCTCCTCCGCATGGCGCTTGTACGCCTCGACGATTCGCTGCACGAGCACGTGGCGCACGACGTCCTGGTTTCCGAACTCGACGAACTCGATCCCGTCGATGTCGCCAAGGATCCGGCGCACGTGGATGAGGCCGGACGCCTGGTCCTGCGGCAGGTCGATCTGCGTCACGTCTCCGGTGACGACGACCTTGGAGCCGAAGCCGAGCCGCGTCAGGAACATCTGCATCTGCTCCGGCGTCGTGTTCTGGGCCTCGTCGAGGATGATGAACGAGTCGTTGAGCGTCCGCCCGCGCATGAACGCGAGCGGCGCGACCTCGATCGTCCCGCGCTCCATGAAGGCGTTCAGCCGATCGGCGTCGAGCATGTCGTAGAGCGCGTCGAAGAGCGGGCGCAGGTACGGATCGACCTTCGCGAGCATGTCCCCAGGAAGGAAGCCGAGCCGCTCGCCCGCCTCGACCGCCGGCCGCGTGAGGATGAGCCGGTTGACGTCGCGGTCCGCGAGCGAGGCGACGGCGAGCGCCATGGCCAGGTACGTCTTTCCGGTGCCCGCGGGCCCGATCCCGAACGTGATCGTCCCCGAGCGGATGGCGTCGACATAGCGCTTCTGGTTGACCGTCTTCGGGGTGATCTTCTTGCCGCGATGCCGCCAGACCACGTCCTCGAAGATCTCGCGCGGGTCCTTCGCGGCGTCCAGCGCGGCGAGCACGGCGTCGACGGTGCCCGGCCCGATCGCGTGCCCGCCCTCGACCAGCTCGACGAGCTCGTCGATGACGAGGCGCGCCTCGCCGACCTTGCCGTCCTCGCCCTCGAGCGTCAGCTGGTTGCCGCGCAGCCGGATCGTGCAGCCCATCCTGTCGCGCACCGCTCCCAGGATCCCGTCGTCGACGGTGGCGAGCTCAGCGGCGACCTCGTTGGAGACGGACAGAACCTGCTGCAATGCCACGAATTCTAGTCGCCGGGCCGGCCCGTCCCGGCAGCAGGCCCGCCGGCGAGGGCGTGCCGGAGCGCCCGGCGCCGGCCGGCGGCCCCCCACCCGGGGTCCTAGCGCACGCAGGCTCGCGAGAGTCGCATCACACGTGCCGAGTCCGGCGCGGATCAGGCCAGCTTCTCGCGCACGAGCTGGCTCACCTCGGAGCCGTCGGCGCGGCCGGCAACCTGTGGCATCACGTCGGCCATCACGCGCCCGAGGTCGCGCAACGAGGTCGCACCCGTCTCGGCGATCGCGTCGTCCACGATCCCCTCGAGCTCCTCCTCGTCGAGCGGCTCCGGCATGAACTCCTCGATGACCTCGAGCTCGTCCTCTTCCTTCTCCGCCTGCTCCTCCCGCCCGGCCGCGCGGAACGCCTCGGCCGCTTCCGCTCGCCGCTTCCGCTCGCGCTGGAGCACCTGAAGCTCCTCGTCCTCCTTGAGCGGCCGGCCGAGCTCCTTCTCGGCCGCCCTCAGGGACGCCAGTGTGAGCCGAAGGGTGTCCGTGCGCAGCTGGTCGCGCGCACGCATCGCATCCTTGAGTTCGTCCTCGATCTCGGCGATCAGGCTCATTCGAATCCTGCCAGTGTCGGGGTGCCGCCGAGAATATGCCAGTGGAGGTGAAAGACCGTCTGGCCCCCGCCCGGTCCGACGTTGACGATGACGCGATAGTCCTCGAGGCCGGCCTCCCGGGCCGTGGCGGCGACGAACTCCAGCATCCGCCCCGCCTCGTCGCCCCCGAACTCTCCGACCTCCCGGAACGTATCGACATGCCGCTCGGGGATCACCAGCAGGTGGGTCGGCGCCTTGGGGTTGATGTCGCGGACCGCCGCGAAGCCGTCCACCTTCCGCACGTGGTCACCCTCCGCGTAGAGGCGGCAGAACAGGCACTCAGACTGGGACACCGACGACTCCTTCTTCGCTCACGTCCACGCCCCTCGCGCGCACGAGCTCGCCCGCGGGAGCGTTGACGAGCCAGGGAGTGTAGTCGTCCCCGTACCCACGTCCCGGCCTGTCGACGAGAACCCAGTCCTCCGAGCCGACCTTCGTCCGCCAGGATCGCCGGCACGCCTCGGCGGAGGCCGCGCGGAGGCGCGAGCTCCGCTCTCGCTTCACCTTGGGCGGAACCGTGTCGGTCGCGGCGCTCCTCGTCCCCGGCCGGGGCGAGTACGGAAAGACGTGCACCTTCGTGAGGCCGGCCTGCTCGACGACTGCAAGCGTCCGCTCGAACGCGGCGTCGTCCTCGGCCGGGAAGCCGACGATCACGTCGGCGGTGAGGTTGAAGCCCTCGGCGCGCGCGAGCCGGCGGAGGTACGTGGCGCTCGTGTACCTCCGACCCATTGCCTTCAGCACGCCGTCGTCGCCCGACTGGAGCGGGACGTGCAGGTGCGGCGAGACCGTCGGCGTCTCTCGCATTGCGCGGACCAGATCCTCGCCGAGGTGATTGACCTCGATCGAGGAGAGCCGCAGCCGTTCGAGCCCAGGCGTCGCACCGGCCTCGCGGACGAGCCGCGGGAGGTCGAAGCCGGCCGCGCGGTCCCGGTAGCAGCCGAGGTTGATGCCGGTGAGGACGACCTCGGGATGACCGCGGTCGACTCGGCGTCGCACCTCGCCGAGAACCGCGTCCGCCGAGCGGCTGCGGGACCGACCGCGGACCTGAGGGATGACGCAGAAGGCACACGAGAAGCTGCAGCCGTCTTGAACCTTCACGAACGCCCGCACCCGGTCGAGGCCGACGTCGGCCCGGACGCAGCCGATCGCGCCGACGTCGCGGGCGACGAAGTCGGGCGTGCGCTCGCCCGGGAGACGAACGATCGTCACGTTCTCGGGCAGTCCGGCGAGCGCGTCTCCGCCGAGATTCGCGCCGCAGCCCGTCACGTACACGCGCATCGCGTCGCGAGCCGCCCGTCTTGCCGCCTGCCTCGACTTGCGGACGGCCTCGTGCGTGACGCAGCACGTGTTCACCACCGCGACGTCCGCCGTCTCACCAGACTCGACATGACCGTCCGCGACCAGGCGCTCCCGGATCTCTTGGATGTCGGTCTGCGAGACCTTGCAGCCGAGGAAGCCGACGGTGAAAGTCGCCATGAACGGGCCGATGCTAGCCGACGCGGGCGGGCCGGCTCGGACCGCTCAGGACTGCAAAGGCGACCGCGCCGGCGAGCGTCAACGCTATGCCGACGACGAGCCACGGCAACGAATCGAAGCCGTCGAGGGCGGCGATTCCGAGGCACACGAGACCGCTTCCCGACAGGATCCCGAGCGTGCTACGGGAGTCCCGCGACCTGCGCGCGACCAGCCAGCAGGCGACGAGAGCGAAAGGCAGGATGAAGAGGCCGATCGAGGGAGACGCCAGCAACGAGAAGACGACCAGGGCTCCCGCCGCGGCCCAGGCGGCAAACCAGCGCCAGCCTCGTCTCGGCATCTCGAGCAAAGTCTAGCCCGAACGTACGAGCAGGTCGGCCGCCCAGCCCTCGGCGAGTCGCCGGTCCGCTGCCGTCCAGCCCCGCGGCTCGGGTCGCTCCTGCTCCAGGTAGCCGGAGGCGACCACGGACGAGCCCTTGAAGCGCTCCGCGGCGCGCTCGACAGGCTCCCGGGCGATGTTGGCGATGGCGACGGCGACGGCCGGAATCGGGTCGACAAGCACGTCGCAGCGGCGCACGTCGATCTCGACCCCGTTCGCAGCCGCGTTCGTTCGAGCGGCGTCCACTGCCGCCTCGTCGCTGTCGAGGGCGACGACGGGCGCGAAGCCGAGCTTCGCCGCCGCGACGGCGAGGACCCCGGACCCGCAACCCAGGTCGACGATGCCCGTCGGCTCGAGGCCCAAGAGCAGCTCGAGGCAGAGACGGGTGGTTGGGTGGGCGCCCGTTCCGAAGGCGCGGCCGGGATTGATGACGACCGCGAGCGCACTCGCGCTCGGAGGCTCCCAGGGCGGACCGATCCACAGGGGGCCGATCCGCACAGGCCGGTGGAAGCGTCGCCATTCGTCCTCCCAGCCGGCGACCACCTCCAGCTCACGCACCGGGCCGAGCTCCGCCAGGCCTCGGATCGCGTCGGTTCGCTCCGTGTAGCCGGCGAGCTCCAGCGCTCCAGCGCTCTCGTGCTCCTCGAAGCCCGCGGGGAAGAGGTCGACCATCACGGCTCGCGCCTCCTCCGCCCGCCCGGCGGGGACGGTCACGACGACGCGGCGCAGGCTCGTCAGCGAAACGCGGAGCGGAGCCTCTCGAAGAAGCTCTCGTCCGACCCGTAGTTGCG
Organism: uncultured Actinomycetes bacterium; assembly: GCA_963775625.1. Lineage (GTDB taxonomy): Bacteria > Actinomycetota > Thermoleophilia > Gaiellales > Gaiellaceae > JAIBJN01. The sequence continues at coordinate 46,868 of CAVZJM010000012.1, forward strand.
CTCGTGCTCGCTGCGGGCGAAGTCCTCGAGGAGCTTGCGCTGCTCCTCCGTGAGGTGGGCGGGGACGGCGACGTTCACGAGCACGCGGTGGTCCCCGCGGCCGCGGCCCTGGAGCACGGGCATCCCCTTCCCCTTGAGCACTCGCAGCTCGCCCGGCTGTGTCCCCGGCCCGAGCTCGAGCTCCAGCTCACCGTCGAGCGTCTCGACGGTGAGCGTCGCGCCCAGGGCGGCCTGCGTCATGGTGAGGTCGACGGCGGACACGACGTCGTTCCCGTCGCGCACGAAGCGCGCGTCGGGCCGCACGTGGACCCGTACGTAGAGATCGCCGGCACGTCCTCCGAGCACGCCGGCGTGGCCCTCTCCGCTCAGGCGGATCCGCTGTCCGTCGTGGATGCCCGGAGGAATCTCGACCTCGAGCTCGCGTTCCTCGGTGGCCCGGCCCGCACCGCGGCAGTCGGGGCACGGAGTCTCGACCACCTCCCCCAGCCCTCCGCACTCCGGGCAGGCCTGGGTGCGCACGACCTGGCCGAGGAACGAGCTGGCGACGGTCTGGAGGCGACCCGTTCCCTCGCACCGACCGCAGGTCTTCGGTGCCGTCCCTGGCGCAGCACCGCTTCCCTGGCAGGTTGCACAGTCGACGACCGCCGGGAACGGAACGCTGCGTGTCACGCCCTTCGCAGCCTCGACGAGCTCCACCTCGACCTCGGCCACCACGTCCGAGCCGCGGGCCGACCGCCGGCCCGGCCGGGCGCCGCGGCCGCCGAAGATGTCGTCTCCGAAGAACGCCGCGAAGAGGTCGTTGAGGCTGCCGAGGTCGAAATCGGTCGGCCGGAAGCCGCCGGTTCTCAGCCCGTCGTGCCCGAAGCGGTCGTACAGCTCCCGCGTCTCCACCCGCGAGAGAACCTCGTAGGCCTCCGCGGCCTCCCGGAAGCGCTCCTGCGCCTCGGGGTGGTCGGAAACGTCGGGATGCAGCTCGCGTGCCAGCCGGCGAAACGCGGACTTGATCGCACGCTCGTCGGCGTCCCTCGGGACGCCGAGAACCTCGTAGTAGTCGCGTCGAGTGGTGGCCACGATTCTAGGGTACTCCGGCCTGCCGGCGGCACCTGCACGGCTCAGCTCTCGTAGAGCTCCTCGACGAACCGGGAGAGCTCGTACGCCGCCGAGCGAACCGCCGCGATTGCCTTCTCGTAATCCATCCGGGTCGGCCCGAGCAGGCTCACCGTGCCGAGGTTCAGGTGCTGCAGGCCGTAGGGAGCCCCCACGAGCGAGACGCCTGCAAGGTCGGGGTCGGCGAAATCGGGGCCGACTCGGACGAAGGGCCGCTTCGATCCGAGGCTGGCGCGCAGGAGGTCGAGCACGGCCGCGCGCTGCTCGAGGACCTCGAGCACGTGCCTGTACGTCCGCAGCTCGTCAGCGCGAAACTCGTCGAGCACGCCTGCCGTCCCGCCGACGTAGAGCGTTTGCTCCTCGGCTTCGAGAACGTCGGTGAAGGCGGGCCGCAGCCGATCGAGGAACGCGCGCTCGCGCTCCGAGAGCGCCGCATCCTCGAAGCGGCTCCGCAGCAGGCGAGCGCCGAGCCGCAGGCCGGCCACCGTCTCGTACAGATACTGGCCTGCCCATTCCGCGAGCCCCACGTCGACGGGCTGCTCGAACGTCAGGAGCCGCTTCGTCACCCCTCCTGTCGACGTGATCACGACGACCATGGCGACGTGCGGCTGCAGGAGCAGCACCTCCACGTGGCGCACGATCGTCGTCTCCAGCGGCGGCGCGGAGACGAGCGCGAGCAGGTGCGTGAGGTCCGCGAGGGCGTCCGTCGTCGCCCGCAGGGCCGAGTCGACCTGGCTCTCGACGCCCGAGAGGTCGAGCTCGAGCTCGGTCGGCCTCGCCTCCAGCCGGTCGAGCAGGCGATCGACGAACAGCCGGTAGCCGGCGTCGGTCGGCACGCGGCCGGCGGACGTGTGCGGGTGGGTGAGCAGCCCTTGCTCCTCGAGGACGGCCAGCTCGTATCGGACCGTCGAGGAGGAGACGTCGAGCCCCGCGCGCTGGACGAGGGTCTTCGACCCGACGGGCGTTCCCGTGGCGACGTACTCCTCGACAACCCGCGCCAGGATCAACTCCTGCCGCTGGCTCAGGCGAAGCTCCTGTGCGTCGGCCATCATTCTAAATTGTACTTTTTGCAGGGGTTTCGGCCATCAGCTCGGCGGTCACGCCCCCGCCGAGGAAACGACCGCGCCGGGTGAGGGCGAGACCGCCGTCGCGGCGCTCCGCCAGCCCGAGCCGCTCCATCCGCACGAGAGCCGCTGCGTCCACGGCGGCTTCGACGCGCGCGAGCGGAATCGGCTCGTCGAGGCGCAGGCCGAGCATCAGGCGCTCGCGGGTCGCGACCTCCGGCCCGAGGGGCTCCTCGTCGCGAGGCGGACGCCGACCGCGGCCGAGCGCGGCCAGGTAGCCCGTCAGCCTCGCGCGGTTTCGCCAGCGCATGCCGTCGATCGTCGAGACCGCTCCGATCCCGATGCCGAGGTAGTCGTCGCCGCGCCAGTAGCCGAGGTTGTGTTGCCCCTGCCGGTCGGGTCGGCAGAAGCTCGCGGTCTCGTACCAGCGATAGCCGACGCCGACGAGTGTCTCGACGACCAGCTCGAAGTAGCCCTCCAGCGCCTCCGCCTGCCGCGTCAGCGCATCGCCGTGCGCGAACGTGAAGCGCGTGCCGGGCTTTGCCTCGAGCTCGTAGCAGGACAGGTGCTCCGGGCCGAGCGCGATCGCCTCCGCAAGATCAAGCCGGAGGTCGGCGGGGCTCTGGCCGGGGATCCCGTAGATGAGGTCGAGGGAGACGTTGTCAAAGTCGGCATCACGAAGATGGTAGAAGGCGGCTCGGACAACGTCCGGACCTGCTCGGCGGTCGAGCACGGCCAAGAGCTTGGGTTGGAAGCTCTGCGCGCCCAGCGAGACCCGCGTCACCCCGCCCCGCCGAAGCAGGGTCGCCAGCTCCGGCGTGATCGTCTCGGGGTTCGCCTCGACCGTAACCTCGGCTGAGCGCGGGAGCGCCGCCAAGAGCCGCGCGAGCTGCGCGGGCTTCGTGAACGTCGGCGTGCCCCCGCCGAGGAACACCGTCTCCGGCTCGTCGGCGAGGCACTCCCTCTCGAGCTCCAGCTCGGCGAGCAGGGCGTCGACGTACGCGCCGTGTCCTTCGCGCTTGCCGACGAGCGTGACGAAGTCGCAGTACCCGCACCGGCTCGCGCAGAACGGCAGGTGGACGTAGAGGTGTCGGGCGCCGCCTGTCACGAACGGTCTCCGTCCAGATTGAGAACGGCGAGGAACGCTTCCTGGGGAACTTCAACGGACCCGACCTGCTTCATGCGCTTCTTGCCCTTCTTCTGCCGCTCGAGCAGCTTTCGCTTGCGGGTGATGTCGCCGCCGTAGCACTTGGCGAGCACGTCTTTGCGCCGCGCCTTGATGGTCTCGCGCGCGACGATGCGCGAGCCGATCGCGGCCTGCACGGGAACGTCGAACAGCTGCCGCGGGATCTCCTGGCGGAGCCGATCCACGAGCGCGCGTCCGCGCGCGTAGGCCCCGTCGCGGTGGACGATGAGGCTCAGCGCGTCCACCGGATCGCCGGCCAGCAGCACGTCCACGCGCACGAGATCTCCGGGCTCGAAGCCGATCACGTCGTAATCGAAGCTGGCGTAGCCCTTCGTGCGGCTCTTCAGCTGGTCGTAGTAGTCGTAGACGATTTCGGCGAGCGGAAGGTCGTAGGCCAGAAGAACGCGCTCCTCGCTCAGGTACTCCATGTGGTGAAAGCGCCCGCGGCGATCGGTGTTCAGCTCCATCACCGAGCCGACGTAGTCCTTGGGGACGATCGTGCTCGCACGGATGTACGGCTCCTCGACGAGCTCGATCTCGCGGGGCATCTCGGCCGGGTTGTGCACCTCGAGCTCCTCGCCGGCCTTCGTGAGGACGCGATAGGCGACGTTCGGCGCGGTGACGAGGAGATCGAGGTCGAACTCGCGCTCGAGGCGCTCGCGCACGATCTCCATGTGCAAGAGCCCGAGGAAGCCACACCGGAAGCCGAAGCCGAGCGCCTGGGACGTCTCGGGCTCGTAGAAGAGCGAGGCGTCGTTGAGCTTCAGCTTCTCGAGCGCGTCGCGGAGGTCCGGGTAGTCGTCGGACTCCGTCGGGAAGAGCCCGGCGAAGACGGTGGGCTTCACGTCCTTGTATCCGGGCAGCGGCCCCGTCGCCGGATCGTCCTGTCCGGTGAGGGTGTCGCCGACGCGAAGTCGGCTCACGTCCTTGAGCCCCGTGACGACGTAGCCGACCTCGCCCGCCTCGAGCGTCGGCGTCGGACTGCGGTCCGGCGAGAAGAAGCCCAGCTCCTCCGCCTCGAAGCGCGTTCCAGCCGCCATCGCCCGCAGGCGCTGGCGCGTCGAGAAGCGGCCGTCGACCACGCGCACGAAGGCGACGACTCCGCGGTACTGGTCGTACGACGAGTCGAAGACCAGCGCGCGGGCCGGCGCGTCGACATCTCCGTCCGGTGGAGGAATGCGCTCGATGACCGCGTCGAGCACCTCCTCGACGCCCTCGCCGGTCTTCGCGGAGATGCGCAGAACACGATCGGCGCTCTCACCGACGAGCTGGGCGACCTCGGCGGCGGCGGCGGCGGGGTCGGCCTGTGGCAGGTCGATCTTGTTGACGACCGGGACGACCTCGAGATTGTTCTCGATTGCGAGATACGCGTTTGCGAGCGTCTGGGCCTCGATCCCCTGCGCGGCGTCCACGACGAGCAGCGCGCCCTCGCAGGCCTGCAGGGCGCGGGAGACCTCATAGGTGAAGTCGACGTGCCCGGGCGTGTCGATCAGGTTGAGCTGGTGGCCTCGCCACAGCACCCGCACGGCCTGCGCCTTGATCGTGATCCCGCGCTCGCGCTCGAGCTCCATCGAGTCCAACACCTGTTCTCGCATCTCGCGCTGGGACAGCGTCTGCGTCACCTCGAGGATCCGGTCGGCCAAGGTCGACTTTCCGTGGTCGATGTGGGCGACGATGGAGAAGTTGCGGATGCTGTCGAGGCTGCTCATGGTCGGTTGCTAGTCCGTTGTACCGGATCGGCGCCGAAGCGAGAGGAGCGTCTCGAGCTCGCGAACACGAAGCAGGGCGGCGCAGGCAAGGAAGGCGGCCGCGGCCGCGAGGATCCCGATGCCGACCGAGACGATCTGGGCGCCGAGCGAACGGCCGAGCGTCTCGTCCAACCCGTACCAAACGCCGAACGCGGTTGCGGCCGCGGCCGCCGAGGCGACGGCGATGCGCGCGTAGGACGAGACGATCCCGCGGCCGTCGAGCCGGCCGAGTCGGCGGCGGAGGATCGCGACGAGCGCCAGCGTGCCCGCGATGTTCACGAGGGACGTGGCCAACGGGATCCCCCACACCCCGACCCGGTACAGGATCCCGGCCAGGATCGCGTTGAGCGCGAGAGCTCCGAGCGCGACGGCGGTCGGGACCCAGGGGGACTGGAGGCTGAAGAACGAGCGGTTGAGCATCAGCATCGTGCCGTTGAACGTCAGCCCGAGCGCGAACGCGGCCAGCGCTCCCGCTACGACCGGCGTCTGGTCGGCGGTGAACTCCCCGCGCTGGTAGAGGAGGCGGACAATCGGCTCCGCGAGCACGGCTGCGACGGCGCTGGCGGGCAGCAGGAGAAAGCCGATCTGGCGCAGGCCGAGCGAGACCGACTCCCGAAACCCCGTGGAGTCTCCTCGCGCCGCCAGCCGTGAGAGGCGCGGGAAGAGCACCGTCGCGACCGCGACCGAAAACATGCCCTGCGGGAGCATGTAGATCCGAAACGCCGCGTCGATTGCGCTCGGGGCAAGCTCGGGATCGACGAAGCGCGAGGCGAAGAACGTGTTCACGACGAAGCTGAAGTTGATGAGCCCGAGCGCGAGCGTCACGGGCAGCATCAGCACCACCACCCGCTTGACCGCGGGATCGCGGAGGTCGAGCACTGCGCGGATACGGCCGTCTCGCTTCCTCAGCCACCAGACTGGCGTAATCGTCTGGATGATCGTGCCGGCGAGGACGCCGGCGGCATAGGCGTAGAGCTGCGCCTCCTCGCTCTCGAAGCGCGGAACGACGAAGAGGAGCGAGGCGATGATGACGACGTTCCAGATGACCGGCATGAGCGCCTGGACCGTGAACTCCTCGTAGGAGTTGAGGATCCCGACGAGGATTCCGGAGACGCCGGTGAGGACGACAATCGGAAAGAGAATCCTCGAGAGCCCGGTCGCAAGCTCCTCGAGGTCGCCGAGGCCGAAGATGCGCATGATCAGCGGTGCCAGGACCATCAAAAGCCCGGTCAGCGCGCCCAGCACGATGAGGACGAGCCAGAAGAGCGTCGAGGCAACCCGCCAGGCACGGGCGCGCTGTTCCTTCTCCAGAAGCTCGCTGAACACCGGCACGAAGGCGGCGCCGAGGGCCGCGTCGGCTGCCAGAGCCCGCACGAGGTTGGGGACCTGAAACGCGACCGTGAAGGCGTTGATCTCGCCCTCGACGCCGAAGGCCCTCCGAACGACGATCTCGCGGAAGAGACCCAGGACCCGCGAGACTCCGGTGATGGCAGAGAAAACGGCGGTCGACCAGGCGAGCCGCTTCTTCGGCCGGCCCGGCGTTCGCACCGATTCCGCCTCGCTCACCCGGGCGAGGATAGGCGAGCGGCCAGAGCGCGTGGCCGCTTGCTACGATTCCCGCCGGCCCAACCGGGCCTTTTTCTCGCTATGCCGAACATCAAACAGCAGAAGCGCCGCGTCTCCATCGCCGCCCGCCAGCGGCTCGAGAACCTCCGCCACCGCTCGCTCGCCAAGACCCTGTACAGGCGGCTCGAGACGGCGATCGAGGACGGCGACAAGGACTCCGTCGCCACCGCCCACCGGGAGCTCGTCCGCTGCCTCGACCGCGCTGCTGCGGCCCACGCGATGCACCCCAATCGAGCCGCGCGGAAGAAGTCCCAGGCCGCACGCCTGGTTGCCGGCACGTCGTAGGCCGTCGCACATTCGGCTCGTGTCGTGACAGATTCGTCACGATTCGTGCCCCACGCGCGCGTTTTTCGTCGTTAGGCTCGGAAGCGGGTGGTGGGCTGGGGTGCCCCGAAGGCTGGCGAGCTCTCCCGGCGGCCAGATCCCAGGCGCTGGCGCCTACCGGACGGCGGGCTCGGGCGTCCGGACGAGCTCGACGATCGCACGCTCGAGCTCGAGCTCACCCCTCAGGCGGCTCGCTCCCTTGAGCGAGGCATCCAGCGACGCCAGCCTGATGACCGCCTCGTCCAGCTCGTCGCGCGTGTAGTTCTCCGCGTGGCCGAGCGCCTTGCGCACGCGAAACTCGTGCTTGCGGAGCCGTTTGGCGATGTCCTTGACGCCCAGGCCGTCTTCGCTGAGCGCTCGAGCCTGGCGAACGAGGGCCACCTGCGAAGAAAGGCGCATGGCGACCGCGAAGGGATCGGCGCCGCGCTCGATGTCCGACTGGCACGCAGCCAGCGCGCTTGGCAGGTCGCGTGCGCCCCAGGCATCCATGATCGCCCAGGCCGCGGCCTCCTGGGCGGGCGCGGCGAGGAGTTCCACCTCGCGGCGGCCGACCGGGTCGCCCGCGGACCAGGCCGCCAGCTTCTCGACCTCGGTCGCGAGAGCGTTGGCGTCCTCGCCGACGATCTCGATCAGCGCACGAGCCGCTTCGGCGTCCGCCTGAACCCCGGAGCGCTCGAACTGAGCTCGGACCCAGGTCGGCAGATCGCGGGGCTTCGGCACGTCGTACGCGAGCACCTCGCCGGACTTGGCGCACAGCTCCGGCAGAGCGGAGCCCTTCAGCTCGCCGGCCACGAGCGCGAGCACCGCGCCCGGCACCGGGTTGGCGAGGTAGCTTGCAACGGCATCGTCGTCGGCTTTCTTCCAGCGTTCGACGTCCTCGACCACGACAAGGCGCCCGCCGTCGCCCGCGAAGAGGCCCAGCGAGTTCAGCGCTGCGACGGCTTCGTCCCCGTCGACGGCCTCCGCCGACAGCGTCTCGACCGACTCCGGCCCGAAGCGGGCACGCAGGCGCTCGAGCGCCCGGCGAATCTTCGGCCGGTCTCCGCCGGTGAGGAGATAGATCGGGAGAAGCTGGCTCTCGGCCACCGCGGCCAAGCTTAGAGCTCCTACCAGAATGATGACCGGCAGCGGTCAGCCCGCCCGCGAGACCGAGATCCGTTCGCCGTCGGTCTCGATCGTGACGGCTCCGTCGTGATCCGTCCGGTACACGGCCAGGTCCGGGAAGGCCTCGAGCGCGGCCATCGTCGACGGGGTCGGATGTCCGTAGTCGTTGCTCTCTCCGGCCGAGACGACGGCCACGCTCGGGCGGACGAGGTCGAGGAGAGACGGCAGCAGCGGATCGTCGGAGCCGTGATGGGCGACCTTGAGGATCTCGGCCGGTGGAGGCCCGATCGGGACCGTGACCTCGCCCTCCGCGTCGGCGGTCAGGAGCGCATCGATCTCGCCGTAGGACGCGAGCAGGACGACTGCGTGGTGGTTGGGATCGTCGCTCGGCGACGCCCCGCCTTCCGGCCAGAGGATCCGCACACGCAGCTCACCGACGCTGAAGCGTCGCCCGGCGCGCGCCACCACGACGGGAACCTCGCGCTCGCGAGCCGCGGCGAGCGCCGCCCCCTCGTCCTCGCTCGACGACGGGATCAGCGGATCGACGACCGCCGTGACCTCGGTGCGCTCGAGCACGTCGGCGGCTCCTCCGACGTGATCGCGCTCCGGATGGGTGAGGACGAGCGCCGTCAGCTCGTCCACGCCGAGCTCCTCGAGCTGCCCGGCGACATCCGCCTCGGGCGGCCCCTGGTCGACGAGGACCGAGCCCTCGGGAACCTGGAGCAGGATGGCGTCGCCCTGACCGACGTCGAGAACCGTGATCCTCAGGCCCTCAGGCGGCAACGCCGGCCGATCGTCGCTCGGAGCGACGCGCCAGGCAACGGTCAGGGCGAGCGTCAGGCTTGCCACGGCAACTGCCCGCCGGAGCCTGGGCCCGCGCATGCGCGCAAGGAGAACGCCGACAAGCCCCGCGGCGACGAGCGCTCCGAGAACCGAGAGCGAGCTCGCCTGCGCGTAGGGAAGGTTCCCGACGAGCCGAGCGCAGAGAGCAAGGTAGCCGGCGAGCCACGCATCGAGCCACACGAGGGCGGCCGAGGCCTCCGGGAGGAACGGGTGGAGCGCGGCCGCGGCCAGCGCGAAGCCGAGGAGCGGCGCGACGACGGGTGCGGCGAGCGCGTTGGCGAGGACCGCGTAGACCGGGATGGCGCCGAAGTGGAGCCAGAGGACCGGCGCGGTCACGAGCCCGCACGCGGCGGAGATCGCGATCACGTCGGCAAGAGGCTTCGGAACCGGATAGCCCTCGAGCGTCCGGCTGATCCGGGGGACGAGCAGGAAGATGGCAGCGACGGCGCTGAACGAGAGCTGGAAGCCCGGTTCCAGCACGCTGTACGGATTCCAGGCGAGCAGGACGGCCGCCCCGACCAGGAGGAAGTACCAGCGATCGCGCGGCCGGGACGCCAGCCATGCCAGGGAGGCCAGCCCGCCGGCGATGCCCGCGCGGACGACCGACGGCTGCCAGCCGACGGCGAGCACGTAGGCGGCGACCGTCCCGAGGGCGCCCAGCTCGCCGAGCCAGCGCGGCAGCCCGAGAGCCCAGACGAGCACGATCGTCCCGGCGACCACGTAGGCCACGTTCTGGCCGGAGACGGCGAGGAGGTGGTAGAGGCCCGAGGCGCGAAAGCTGTCACGCAGGTCAGCCTCCAGGCCCTCGTCCTCGCCGAGAACGACGCCTGCGAGCACTGCCCGCCGCTCCCCGGCCGGCACCGCGCCGAGGGAGCTCGACACTCTCCGCCGAAGGCGGTCTCCCACCCCGCCGATTCCTCCGCGACGACCGACCAGCCGAAAGGTGTCGGCCCGGAGGATCACGTGGATTCCCTGGCGGCCGAGGTAGGCGGCCTCGTCGAAGTCGCCTTCCGCCTCCGCCGTTCGCGGCTTCGCCAGGGTGGCGACAACCTCGAGAATCGCTCCCTGCGGCGGCGCGGCCTCGGGCGGAAGCTCCAGGCTGGCGCGCTCGTCGACCTCGAGCGCGCCGAAGCGGCGCACGCGCACCGGCACTCGAAGCGCGAACTCGCTGCGCCGCGCGGGCCCGGTCACCTCGACGCGGGCAAGCGCGGCCCGGCCGATCTCGGCCTCGAGCACGCTCCGATCGAGGACGGCCAGCCGCACGCCGCCCCACCAGAGACCGGCGAGGAGAAGCGCCACGACGAGGAGCGTCGTCCGTGCGCGGTCGACCACCAGGGCCGCCGTCACCGCCGCCATCGCGGCGACGAGCAGGCCCGCGTGAGCCTCGCGGAGGAGGAGGGCGAGCGCGAGGCCCACGCAGAGGGAGGCAGCTAGGAGGTGCGCCGCCGGGACGCGCTCGAGGAGGTCGCGCGCCATGCCGGCCGCTCACAGGTCGACCAGTGGACGCAGCTGCGCGAGCCGCGCCGGCCCGATTCCCGGCACGGCGTCGAGCTCGTCGATCGACCGGAAGGCACCGTTCGCCGACCGGTAGTCGAGGATCTGCTGCGCCGTGACCGGCCCGACGCCGGGAAGCTCGTCGAGCTGCTCGAGCGTCGCCGAGTTCAGGTGCACCTTCCCGACCGGAACGGGAATCGCGCCTCCCGCGGAGCCGGCCGGGCCGACCTCGCCTCCTCCCACTCGCAACGGAACGAGCACCTGTTGGCCGTCGGCGACCGGTGCCGCGAGGTTGACGAGCTCGAGCGCGGCTTTCGGCTTGGCACCACCCGCCTCGCTGATTGCGTCGTCGATGCGGCTTCCGTCAGGGAGCCGGTAGAGACCCGGTCGAAACACGGCGCCCACGACGTGCACGACGAGCTCCCGCGACGGCTCGTCCTCGACGTCGAAAGCGACCGATGGCGTCAACGCTGCCGGCTTTCCTTTCTCCGCGCCCAGGGCGGCGCGTCCTGCGAGCGTGAGGAGGACGAGCAGGACGAGGGCGTAGGCGAGCGCCCGCCCGCGGGAGATCGTCGGCATGCGCACAGCTCAGCGCGTGCCGACTGCCTCGGACGTGACCACGAGGCCATCGTGGCGGCAGCGGAGCGAGCCCCAGTCGTCGCCCCAGTCGCGCCAGGACGGAGGCTCGCCGACGTCGAGGCCCGCTGGGATCGAACGCGGTGTCGAGGCGGCCGCGGACGTCAACTCCGCGAGGACAGCGATGGGAGCGAATCGGCGCACGCCCACGATCGTCGCGTGGAAAAGCGCACGCGTGGCGCACGGAATGGATCGAGATCGAAACGAACTCGTGACGAAGCCGCGGGCGGCGCGCCGGCTACCCGACGATGCAGGGCCCGGCGGAGACCGGGCGCAGCCGCTCGCCGGCTGCGCCCAGCACGAGCTCGACCGGGACCGCATAGCCACCCGTCCGGTCGCGCGTCCCGCCGAAGATCATCGCCACGACGCGCCCCCGCCGGTCGACGACGGGCCCGCCGCTCTCCCCCGGCTGCACCGGGCCGCGCAACGGGACGACGACGCGCGGGCGCGTGCCGTCGCCGTAGGCATCGGGCGAGAGCACCGTCCGCGCGGCCCCTGCGGTACCGGCGGTCGCGGTCAGCGGCCCGTTCTTCGGGTAGCCGAGCAGCGCGACCGGCTGCGAGCGGTCGTCGCGGGAACTGGTCGCAAGTCTCCGGGCCTCGAGACCGTCGACCCGGAGCAGCGCGATGTCGTTCGCGGCGTCGACGTACACGGGCCGCGCCGAGAGGACCTGGCCGTTGGGGGCGAGCACGCGGGTCGAGTCGTGCCCGGCGACGACATGAGCGTTGGTGGCGACCAGCCCGGAGCGGACGACCCAGCCCGACCCCTGGGTTCCCACCCCGCACGCCGTTCCCTGCAGCTTCATCACGGACTCGGCAGCGGCCGTCGCGCCGGGGCTCTCGAGGACGCTGGGATCCGGCGGCGGCAGCGGCTCGGCCAGGCCGGGGAGCAGCGGCAACGGGTCGAAGCGGTTGAGCGCCTGGAGGACCCGATCGGGCGGCACCGCGCTGAGCAGGCGCGGCAGGATCGCGGATGCCCTGATCTCCGCCCGGAGGCCCAGCGCCGGCTGGTGCAGCGCGAACACGGCCAGCAGCCAGCCGATCGCCAGGGCGATGAGCCCGCCGAGGGCGATACCGCCGATCCGGTCGATCGTGCCGAGCGGCGGGTGAGCCGCGAGGAACGCCCGTACCGGCCCGGCCAGCGCCCGGGCGGCGAAGCTGAGCGCGAAGGCTCCGACGACGGCGCCCAGCAGGCCGGCGACCGGCAGCCAGGCCGAGTTCTCCGAGAAGAGGTGCGGGGCGATGATCGAGCCGAGGACCGCGCCCAGCGCCAGCCCTCCCAGGGAGAGCGCCTGGGCGGCGAGGCCGCGGTGCGCGCCCAGAATGGAGAAGGCTGCGACCCCGAGCAGCAGGAGAACGTCGACGACGTTCACCACCACAGGGTACGGGGCCAACGCCTGGCCGGTGCTGACCGCGTTCGCGGATCAGTGCCGGTCAGGCGTTAGACGACGAGGTTGACGAGCTTGCCCGGGACGATGATCTCCTTGCGGATCTCCTTCCCGTCCACGTGGGCACGCACGCGCGGGAGCTCCTTGGCGCGCGCCAGGAGCTCGGCGTCGGGCAGCCCCACCGGTACCTCGACCTTGTCGCGGACCCTCCCGTTCACCTGGACGACGAGCTCGAACGTCTCGCGTTCCAGGAGCGCCGGGTCGGCCTCGGGCCAGGGCTCCTCCCAGAGACGCTCGCGCCCGAGCCGCTCCCACAGCTCCTCGGCCAGGTGCGGGGCGTACGGCTGCACCAGGCTGACCGCCGTCTCGGTGGCGAAGCGCACCTCACCCGCACGATCCGGGTCGTCCTTCTCCCGGTAGATCTCGTTGACGAGCTCGATTACGGCGGCGATCGGTGTGTTGAACTGGAACCGCCTGAGGATGTCGTCGGACACCTTGGCGATCGCCTCGTGCGCGCGCGTGACGAGAGGGCCGTCGGCGGGGGCCTCCACCGGGCCACGCTCGGCGACCTCCAGCCCCAGCCGCCACAGGCGCCCGAGGAAGCGCGCCATGCCGTCGATGCCGGTGTCCTGCCACTCGATGTCGTCCTCGGCCGGGCCGATGTAGAGGATGTAGAGGCGCACGGCGTCCGCGCCATAGCGGGCGATCATCTCGTCGGGCGCGATGACGTTGCCCTTGGACTTCGCCATCTTCGCGCCGAGGTAGTGGATCATCCCCTGCGTGAAGAGGCGCAGGAACGGCTCGCGGAAGCCGAGCAGCCCGAGGTCGTTCAGCACCTTCACGAAGAAGCGCGCGTAGAGCAGGTGGAGGATGGCGTGCTCGACGCCGCCGATGTACTGGTTGACGGGCAGCCAGTAGTCGGCGACCTCCCGGCTCCACGGCGCCTCGTCGTTCCCCGCGTCGCAGTAGCGGATGAAGTACCAGGAGGAGTCGACGAAGGTGTCCATCGTGTCCGTCTCCCGGTGCGCCTCGCCCCCGCAGCGCGGGCAGGTCGTGTGCACCCAGTCCTCCGCGGCCGCGAGCGGCGAGCGGCCCTTCGGCAGGTACTCCTCGACGTCGGGGAGAAGCACCGGCAGGTCCTCCTCGGGCACGGGCACCATCCCGCAGGATTCGCAATAGAGGATCGGGATCGGGCAGCCCCAGTAGCGCTGGCGCGAGAGGAGCCAGTCGCGCAGCCGATAGCCGACTGCCTGCTTGCCCAGGCCGCGGGATTCCAGCCACTCGACGATCGCCTGATTCCCCTCCTCGGCCGGCAGGCCGGAGAACTGCGCCGAGTCGACCAGGCGCTCGTCCTCGGCGTGCGGGACGTAGCTGCCCTCCTCGAGCTCCTCGCCCTCGGGCGCGACGACGACCTTGACCGGCAGGTCGTACCGCCGCGCGAAGTCGTAGTCGCGCTCGTCGTGGGCCGGCACGGCCATGATCGCGCCCGTCCCGTACTCCATGAGCACGTAGTCGGCGACCCAGATCGGGAGGCGCTCGTCGTCGACCGGGTTCGTCACGAACGCCCCCGTGAAGACGCCCGTCTTCTCCTTCTCCGGGTCGGCGCGCTCGATCGCGGAGCGGCCGACCGCGCGGCGGGCGTAGTCGAGCACCTCCGCCTCGTGCGGCGTGCCGGCGACGAGCCGGGGCACGAGCTCGTGCTCGGGGGCGAGCACGAAGAAGGTCGCTCCGAAGAGCGTGTCCGGGCGGGTCGTGAAGACCGGGATGTCGGCGTCGAGCTCCTCGATCCGGAAGACGACCTCGGCGCCCTCGGAGCGCCCGATCCAGTTCCGCTGCATCGTGAGAACGTGCTCGGGCCAGGACTCGAGCAGGCTCATCTCGTCGAGGAGGCGGTCCGCGTAGGCGGTGATGCGGAAGAACCACTGCTCCAGGCTCCTGCGCTCGACCTCGGCCCCGCAGCGCTCGCAGCGCCCGTCGACCACCTGCTCGTTGGCGAGCACGGTCTGGTCGTTCGGGCACCAGTTGACGGGGGCCTCCTTGCGGTAGGCGAGGCCCTTTTCGTAGAGCTTGAGGAAGAGCCACTGCGTCCAGCGGTAGTACGAGGGCTCGGACGTGGAGACCTCGCGGTCCCAGTCGATCGCCCACCCCATGCGGCGCATCTGCTCCCGGATGGCGGCGATGTTGCGCTCCGTGACGAGGCGCGGGTGCCCTCCCTCGCGGATGGCCGCGTTCTCGGCCGGGAGGCCGAAGGCGTCGTAGCCCATCGGCCGCAGGACGCGGAGGCCCATGCGCCGGCGCACGTGGGTGAGGACGTCGCCGAGGGTGTAGTTCTTCACGTGTCCCATGTGGAGCTCGCCCGACGGGTACGGGAGCATCTCGAGGACGTAGGTGTGCGGCTCGTCCATCTCCTCGGGCCCTGAGGGGTTGGGAACCGAGAAGGCGCGCTCGCGCGCCCACGCCTCCTGCCACTTCAGCTCGATCGTCTCGGGGTCGTATCGCTCCATCACGCGGCTCCAGGGGAGCGTAGCGGCCGAACCGGGTCCAGCCTTGTCGGCGACCCGGCTCCTTGTCAGCGAGGGAGGCGCCCACTAGGGTCGCGCTCTCTGTCACATGCCGGAGGGAGGACCCATGAGGAAGTTGTGGATCGCGCTGGTCGTCTGCGCGCTCTTCGTCGCCGTGCCCGGGACGGCGGCGGGCGCGACGCTACGCAAGCGCGTCGCCAAGCTCGAGGACAAGATGGCGTGCATCAAGCGAACGCCGATGTCGACATATCTTGGCTATGCCTACTACGAAGGGGTCGTTGGAGATCCAGGACCGTTCCCAGTTCACGACCCGTCGACCGACCTCGTCGCGGACTCGAACCTCGCCGCAGCCTTCGATCAGCTCTTCGCCAGTCCCGGCCCAGCCGACTACTGGGTGGCGGTCGTGAGGAACACGTCCTCGTGCCGCTCGAAGTTCGGTGTCGTCTCGAACCCGTACGCACGCAGAGCGGTCGCGCGCGCCCACTCGACGGCGAGCATGCAGCGGCTCGCCCGCCTGCATTAAGGATTCGCAGAGGTGATCTCGACCTACTCGATCGTCGCCTGCGACCTCGAGGCGCGTGAATGGGGCGTCGGCGTGCAATCCAAGTTCCTGGCCGTGGGCGCCGCCGTTTCGGCGGCGGCGCCCGAGGTCGGGGCGATCGCCACGCAGGCGTGGGCGAACCTGGCCTACCGCCCGCAGGGGCTTGCGCTCCTCGGGGAGGGCCGCTCGGCGGACGAGGTCGTCAGGGCGCTCGTCGCCGCCGACGAGGGACGGACGCACCGCCAGGTCGGCGTCGTGGATGCGCACGGGCGCGCGGGGACGTACACGGGCTCCGACTGCCTCGAGTGGGCCGGCGGGACGACCGGCCCCGGCTACGCGGCGCAGGGCAACATCCTCGTCTCCGGAGCGACGGTCGAGGCGCTGGCCGAGACGTTCGAGGGGTCGGAGGGACGACCGCTCGCCGAGCGCCTGGTGGCCTGCCTGGCCGCGGCCGAGCGGGCCGGCGGAGACCGGCGCGGGCGCCAGTCGGCCGCCCTCCTCGTCGTCCGGAAGGACGGCGGCTACGGCGGAACGAGCGACGTCGCGGTCGACCTCCGCGTCGACGACCACCCGGAGCCGGTCGAGGAGCTGGAGCGGATCTACCGCCTCCACGACCTCCTGTTCGGGGAGACGCCCGCGGAGGAGTGGCTCGAGGTCGACGCGGAGCTGGCCTCCGAGCTGCGCGAGCGCCTGGCCACGCTCGGCTACGAGCAGCCCGAGCTCGCGGACGCGCTGGCCGCCTGGGCCGGAACGGAGAACCTGGAGGAGCGGATCCGCGGTGCCGACCGCATCGATCCGGTCGTCCTCGGGCAGCTCCGCAGCGGCTGACCCGCGCTGCGATCATCCTTGGATGGAGCCTGAAGCGCCGAGGGAGATCGAGCCGGAGCTCGAGGGCGAGGAGGAGGCCGAGCACCCGGTCACGCCGCTCGAGCTCTTCTTCGACCTCGTGTTCGTCTTCGCCCTGACCCAGGTCACCGGGTTCATCTCCGACGACCCGACCTGGGCCGGGATGGGCAAGGGGCTCCTCATCCTCTCGGCCCTCTGGTTCGCCTGGGGCGCCTACGCCTGGCTCACGAACGAGATCGACCCGAACGAGGGCTCGGCCCGCCTGGCCGTCTTCGGCGCGATGGCCGCGATGTTCGTCGCCGCGCTGGCGGTGCCGCACGCGTTCGACAACGACGCCGTGCTCTTCGGACTCGCCTACTTCGCCGTCCGCGTGATGCACATCGTGCTCTTCGCCGAGGCGACGCCCCACGTCGACGTGCGCCAGGCCAGCTTCCGCCTGGCCCGGACGGCGATCCCCGGGCCCGCGCTGCTCGTCGTCGCAGGCTTCCTCGACGGCTGGGCGCAGATCACCCTCTGGCTCGTCGCGCTCGCGATCGACTACTCGGGCCCCTACATCTTCGGAGTCCGCGGCTTCTCGGTCTCCGCCGACCACTTCGCGGAGCGCTACGCGTTGATCGTGATCATCGCGCTCGGCGAGTCGATCGTCGCGATCGGGATCGGCGCGGCCGGGATCGAGCTCGACCCGACCGTCGTCATCGCGGCCGTCCTCGGCGTCGTCCTGGCCTGCGCGCTCTGGTGGGCGTACTTCGACATCGTCGCGCTCGTCGCGCGCAGGAAGCTCGTGGAGGCCCACGGCCACGCGCGTGCGCGCCTGGCACGGGACTCGTTCAGCTACCTGCACCTGCCCATGTTCGCCGGGATCGTCCTCGTCGCGCTCGGCGCCAAGAAGGTGCTCGCGCACGTGAACGACCCCCTCGAGACGGTTCCTGCAGTCGCGCTCTGCGGAGGGACGGCGCTCTATCTCCTGAGCCATGACGCCATCCGCTACCGGAGCGTTGGCAGCGTCAACCCGCGCCGTCTGCTGGCGGCGGCGGCGAGCGCGGCGCTGATCCCGGTGGCGACGCGCGTCGACGGAGTGGCCTCCCTCGCGCTCGTGGCCGGGGTCTGCGTCGCGCTGATCGCCTACGAGACGCTTCGCTTCCGCGAGGCTCGTGCGCGGCTGCGCACGGCCGCTTAGGAACTACACCTAGGCGGTCGCGCCCCGGAGGGCCCTGAACCAGCGACGGGGACTGCGACGTCGGCGCGGGTGCTCGACCACACGACGACTTGCGGCCCTGGCGTGGTTGAGCTCGCGCTCGGCCTCGACCATCCGGTGACGGGTCTCGAACTGGTTGACTGAGAGATAGGTCACTGCGAAGAGTGCTGCGGGTTTCATGCAGCCCATGCTGCCGGTGGACGGGCCGGTGCGCAGTGGGGCGAACAGGCGTCTCGCCGTACGGCTACCCGCACCCGAAGGAAGCGAGAGCCCGCTGCGGCCAGCAGGCTCTCGCCCTCGTGAGCCAAGGAGCCCTCGCTGCGGCAGCGGGCTCCTTGACGCCGAGACGGTAGAGCTCGTATCGGACGGATCGAGCTAGCCGGTCTGTCCGAGAGAGGGACTTGCGGGGAATGTGCGAATTCCTGCCTGTCATGCGCGTCGACATCGAACAAGCGCTTCGAGCTGTGGTACGAGCGGCTGACGCTCTTCCGGGCCGTTCGTACGGTCGTCCTCGTCGCGGTCACTCCTCGTCCTGCTCGCGGGCCTCCTAGAGCGGATCGTCGAGCCGGAGACGTTCACCAGCCTCGGGCTCGCGTACTGGTGGGCGGTCATGACGGTGACGACGGTCGGGTACGGCGACATCGTCCCCGAGTCGCCACCGGGCAGGGTCGTGGCGGGCTTCCTCATGCTCTCGGGATTCGGCCTCATCCCGACGCTGTCGAGCCTGGTCGTCGTCGACCCTGATCGGGAAGCGCACCCGCGCCCAACAGGAGCAGCTCGACCGCCAGGGCAAAGAGCACGCGGAAGCGTTGGAGCGGATCGAGGCGCACCTCGACCGGCTCGGCGAAGGCCAGAGCGGGGGCACCGGGAGTCAGGGCTAGACTCCGCCGGGACACTTGAGCGACCTCGACCCCCGGATCAGCCGACGCGAGGCGAGGCGCCGGCAGATCCGCCGACGCCGCCTGACGGCAGCCGTGATCGTCGGCACGGTCCTCGTCGCCGGGGTGGCCGGGGCCTGGGTCGGCCGGAGCCCGGACGAATCGAGCGCAGCCTCGCAGGAGGCCGAGCAAGAGACGACGGCCGGCACCTCAACTCAGGCGGAGGAAGGGCCTCCGAAGCCGGAGAAGCCGTCGAGCCGGACGACGCTCCGTCTCCGCGAGACGCTCGGCGGTGACATCACCCCGAAGTCGGTGGCGTCATCGGGCACCGGGCTGGTGTTCGCCCAGAACATGATGTACCGGCACTCCGTGACGGTCTACGACTCGCAGACGCTCGAGCTCCGGAAGACCATCTCCGACTCGGTGCAGCTCGCCGACTTCGGCTACGAGCGCTATTCGGGGACGAGCCAGGGGGCTCCGGTCGAGGCCGCGTTCTCACCGGACGGCAAGTACGCCTACGTCTCCAACTACTCCATGTACGGGGCCGGCTTCGGCCCCGAGGGAGACGACGAGTGCACGCCCGCCTCCGGCTACGACGACAGCTTCGTGTACCGGATCTCGCTCGAGACGCTCGAGATCGACGACGCCTACCGCGTGGGCTCGGTGCCCAAGGTCGTCGCCGTGACGCCGGACGGGCGCTACGTGCTCGTCGCCAACTGGTGCACCTGGGATCTCAGCGTCGTCTCGACCCGCAAGGGGCGCGAGGTGCGGAGGATCCCGATGGGCCGCTACCCGCGCGGCGTCACCGTCGCCCCCGACGGGAGCGCTGCGTACGTGGGAATCATGGGCGGCGACTACCTCGTCCGGGTGGACCTCGACACCTGGAAGACGTCGACGATCCCGATCGGCTCGGGGCCGCGGGCGCTCGAGATCGACCCCTCAGGGGAGAAGATCTACGCCACGCTGAACGCGGCGGGCCGTGTCGCCCGGCTCGACCTGGGAACGGGCAGGGTCAAGACCGTCGCCACCGGCACGTTGCCGCGCAGCCTGGCGGTCGCCGGCGACGCGAAGGCGATCTACGTCGTCAACTACGAGTCCGGCACGGTCAGCAAGTTACGGGCGCGGGATCTGAAGATCCTGCAGACGGTCGAGGCCTGCTACCACCCGATCGGGATCACGTACGACGCGGCCACCCGGCGTGTCTGGGTGGCGTGCTACGGGGGCTCGATCCTGGTCTACGACGACCGGCGCTGAGCGCCCGCCCCGGGGAGTGGAGCCAGCGGGATTCGAACCCGCGACCTTCTGGCTGCCAGCCAGACGCTCTCCCAGCTGAGCTATGGCCCCTTGGAGCGTTCGGCGAAAAGTCTACCCGGCGACGGCGAGCTCGACCGACGGGACGTCGCCCCAGAGCTCTTCGAGGCGGTAGTACTCCCGCGCCTCGGGGGTGAAGATGTGTAGGACCACGTCGAGGTAGTCGGCCAGGATCCACGTCGCCTGCCGCTCGCCGGCGACCGCGCGCGGCAGGAGGCCCTCCTCCTTCTTCAGCCGCTCCCGGACCTCGTCGTAGACGGCCTTCGTCTGGCGCGGGCTCTGCCCGGTGCAGACGACGAAGAAATCCGTGTACGAGCACACCGGCCGCATGTCGAGGATGACGACGTCGGCGGCGAGCTTCTCCTGGGCGAGGGCCGCGATTCTGCGCGCGTGGTCGATGGGCGTCAGCGGCCTGGCATCTCCTGGGTCAACACTCTCAGCGTAGCTGTGCCCTCCGGAGGCGGTCAACAACCTTCATGGTAGAGGCCGTGCTCGACGACGCGGCGCGCGACGGCAGGCGGAAGGAGGCTTTCCGCCGGCTCGCCCCGGGCTAGGCGTTCGCGCAGGTCCGTCGACGAGACGGCGACCGCCGGGATCTCGAACGGCTCCACACGGTCGGGACGTCGCAGGGCGGCAAGCGTCGGCGCCAGGCGCTCCCGCGAATAGCCGGGGCGCGTGGCCACGCCGAGGCGGACACGGTCGAGGATCTCGTCGGGCTCCTTCCAGGTGAGGAAGTCCGCGAACTCGTCGGCACCGACCAGGAAGACCGTCGAGCCCGGGTCGAAGCCCCCGGCGCGCAGCGAGTCGATCGTGTACGCGCGCTCCTCACGCCGGACCTCCGCGAGCGCGAAGCCCGCGAACGCGGCGCGGGCGAGCTCCAGGCGCTCCTCGACCGGCGTCTCCACCGGCTTGTGTGCCGGGCTCGGCGACGACGAGGACGACGAGCCGGTCGAGCCCGAAGCGCCTGATCGCCTCCTCGGCCAGGGCGACATGGCCGGCATGCGGCGGGTCGAAGGCGCCGCCGAGGAGCCCGGTGGTCATTCGTCCTCGAACTCCACGACCGCGTCGGGCTTGACCCCGGCAGCGCGAAGCTCCTCCTCGGTGGCCTGGCCGCGCACGCGATAGCCCCGAGGCGTGCGGAAGACCCGGAAGCTGCGCCGGCGGGGCGGGCGCGGCCGGTAGACGAGGAAGTCCGCAAGCTCAGTATTTCCCGAAAGCGCTGGCGCGCTTTCGGGAACAAGGGCGAGAAGCTTGTTCTTCAGCTCGTCGATCCCTACGCCCGTCGCCGCCGACGTCGGCACGACTCCAAGGATGCGAGGGTCATGCACGTCGAATGCGGGCGGCTCGGCCACGAGGTCCACCTTGTTGAGGACGACGATCTGCGGCCGCTCGGCCAGGCCGGCGCCGTAGGCGGCGAGCTCGCGGTCGATGGCGTGGAAGCGCGCCTCGAGGTCTTCCTGTACGTCGATCACGTGCAGGAAGAGCCGCGCTCGCTCGAGATGGGCGAGGAACTCGTCCCCGAGGCCCACGCCCTCGCTCGCCCCCTCGAGGAGCCCCGGCACGTCCGCGACCGTCAGCTGCCGCCCGTCAGAAGCCTCGACCGTGCCCAGGACCGGGGCGATCGTCGTGAACGGATAGTCGGCCACCTTGGGCTTCGCGTTCGAGATCCGCCGGAGCAGCGAGGACTTGCCCGCGTTCGGGAAGCCCAGGAGCGCGGCGTCCGCGAGCAGCTTCAGGCGCAGCTCGAGCGCGGCCTCCTCACCGACCGAGCCCAGCTCGGCCAGCCGCGGAGCTTGATGCGTCGGCGAGGCGAACCGGCGGTTGCCGGCGCCTCCGTGGCCGCCGTGCGCGGCGACGAGCCGTGCACCGGGGTGCGCGAGGTCGGCGAGTAGGCGCTCGTCCTCGTCCAGCACCTGCGTGCCGACCGGGACGCCGAGCACGACGTCCTCGCCGTCGGCTCCCCGCTTGTTCGACCCCTCCCCGTGTCGCCCGCGCTTCGCCTCGAACCTCGTGCTGCGGTGAAAGAAGCCGAGGTCGCGGAGATCCGCGTCCGCCACGAGCACGACGTCGCCGCCGTTGCCGCCGTCGCCGCCGTCCGGGCCTCCCTTCGGCACGAACTTCTCCCGGCGGAAGCTGAGCGACCCGTCGCCGCCGCGCCCGCCCCGGACGCGGATCCGCGCGCGGTCGTGGAACACGGCCCGCCCTAGTCCACGGACACGACCCGACCCGCGCCGCCCGCCCGGAAAGCAACCTTCCCGTCACGCTTGGCGAAGATCGTGTGGTCGCGACCGAGGCCCGTGCCCGGGCCGGGCCGGAAGCGCGTGCCGCGCTGGCGGACGACGATCATGCCCGCCTTGATCTCCTGGCCGTCGAAGACCTTGACGCCGAGCCGCTTGGACTCGGAGTCGCGGCCGTTCTTCGACGAGCCCAGTCCTTTCTTGTGCGCCATTCCCTACTCCTCGGTCTTCTTCCTGGGGGCGCTCCGCCGTGCCGGCGCCTTCTTCTCGGTCGCCGCCGCGGGCTTGCGGGCTGCGGCCGGCTTGCGCGCCGCCGGCTTCTTCTCGGCCGCCGGCTTCGCCTCCGCCGTCGTCGGCTCCTTCTTGGCCGCGGTGGAGCGCGTTCCGGTGGCGCCGATCGACTGCACCTCGATGCGCGTGAGGCTGGCGCGGAAGCCGTTCCGGCGCTTGTAGCCCGTGCGGCGCTTGTGCTTGCCGACGATGATCTTCTTGCCGCGCACGTGCTCGGCGACCTTCGCGGTGACCTGCCGCCCCTTGAGCTCGGAGCCGAGCATCGGGTCACCGTCGCCGCCCAGCATCACGAGGTCGGGGTGAAACGTCTTGCCCTCGGCGTGGGGCACCCGGTCCACGAGCAGCCGCTGGCCCTCCCGCACGCGGTACTGCTTGTTCCCGATGGAGATGACGGCGTAGCTCATAACAGAGAAGAAGCGGGCGGGGCCCGCTGCGACCGTCAGTCTAGCCAGCGTCCTCCACCGTCGCAATCGGCTCGACGGGCGTCTCCGTCTGCCGGCCGGCTTCTTCTTCCGGCGGCGACCGCCGCGGCTGCCGCGCCTCGTCTTCTTCTTGGGCTTCTCCTCGGCCGGGGCGTCGCCGTCCGCGCCGGGCTCCTGAGCCTCGACCACCGTCTCGACGGGCTCCGCGGGCTCCACGGGCGCCACGGGCTCGCCCGCGCGGTCGCCGTCCTGCGGCGTCCCGTCGGTGGGAGCTGCGGCCTTCTTCTTCCGGCCGCGGCCGCCGCGCGACCCGCGCCGAGTCCTCTTCTTGGGCTTCTCCACGGGCTGGTCTCCGTCCGCGCTCGGCTCCGGCGCCGCCTCGTCTCCCTCGAGGAACGTCTCGTCCAGCGCCACGACGGCCGCGGGCGCCGCCTTGCGGGGCGGCTTGACGACCGGCTCGTCCTTCGCAGGCAGTCCGTCGATCTGCGCCGCCTTGCCCTCGGCGAGAACGGCGAAGCGATCGAGCCGGAAGGACTTCTTCGTCTTGAACGCGAACCGCTTGCCCGTCTCCTTCTCGAGCTCCTCGAGATGCTCGTCGTTCGGGCCGGCCAGGATCGCCGCGACGTCGGAGTGAAGCTCGACCTGGAAGGCTTCGGCCTTCGAGCCGGCGACATGGGCGCGGAGCTTCCGCTCGACCTCGACCGCCCGCGTCTCCGCCGAGACGACGACCCCGGTCGCCATGCACGTCGGGCACTTTTCCGTGAGGATCTCGCGCGGGCCGTCGGTGACGTTCTGGCGGGTCATCTCGACGAGCCCCAGCGGCGAGATCTCGACGACGTAGGTCTTCGTCCGGTCGCGCGCTAGCTCGGCGTCGAGCGCGTTCTCCACGAGCTGGCGGTTCTTCGGGTTCGCCATGTCGATGAAGTCGATGACGATGATCCCGCCGATGTCGCGAAGCCGGAGCTGGCGCACGACCTCGGCTACGGCCTCGAGGTTGTTCTTCGTGATCGTGTCCTCGAGCCTCCCGTTGGACGACTTCCCGCGGCCGCCGACGAACCGGCCGGTGTTGACGTCGATGACGGTGAAGGCCTCGGCGTAGTCGAAGACGAGGTACCCGCCCGACGGCAGGTCGACCCGGCGCGAGAGCGTCGAGTTGACGGCCTCGAGCACGCCCGAGCGCTCGAGCAGCGGCACCTTGCCGGTGTACCGCTCGACGCGCGCCGCGAGCTCGGGGGAGGTGCGCTTCAGGTACGCGACGATCTTGCGGTAGGTCCGCTCGTGGTCGACGACGACGCGCTTGAAGTCGCGGATGAACAGATCCCGCACGATGCGGAGCGGGAGCTCGGCCTCCTGGTAGACGAGCGTCGGGGCCCGGGATCGGTCGGCTCGGCCGCGGATCGACGACCAGATCTTGAGGAGGAGCTTGAGGTCGCCGGAGAGCTCCGCCTCGGAGGCGCCCTCGGCGGCGGTGCGGACGATCAGCCCGCCCTCGGGCAGCTCGAGGCTCTTGCAGATCGCCTTCAGGCGCTCGCGCTCGTCGTCCTCGAGCCGGCGCGAGACGCCGATCCCGTCGCCGTAAGGGGTGTAGACGAGGAAGCGGCCCGGGAGCGAGATCTCCGTCGTGAGCCGCGCGCCCTTCGTGCCCATCGGGTCCTTCACGGCCTGGACGAGCACCTCCTGGCCGCGCGAGATGAGCTCCTGGATGCGCTTGCCGTGGCGCTTGCCCTCGAGCTCGGGCACGACGATCTCGTCCACGTAGAGGAAGCCGTTGCGGTCGAGGCCGACGTCGACGAACGACGCCTCCATTCCCGGGAGAACGTTGTCGACGACGCCCTTGTAGATGTTCCCGGCGATGGAGCGGTGCGACGGGCGACCGAGGTAGACCTCGGTGACCTTGCCGTCCTCGAGCACCGCCACCGTCTGCTCGAGCACCTCGACGGAGACCAGGATCTCCTTGGAGACGTCAGGGAGCGCGACCCGCTGCTTGGGCGCGGGCTTGCGCGCAGGGGTGCGCCTCCGCTCGCGCTTCGGCTCCTCCTTGGCCTTGGCCGCGCCCGCGGCCTTCCTCGGCTTCGCAGCCTGCTTGGCCTTCGTGGGCGCAACCTGCGCCTCGGCCTCGACTGGAGCCGTCTCGGCCTTCTTCTTGCGCCCGCGCCCGCCACGGCTTCCGCGGCGGCGGCGCGCCGGCTTTCGCTCGGCCTCAGCGGTGTCGTGCCGGGCCGGCTCCTCTCGCTCGAGCGCTTCCGGAGCGGCGGCCTCGACAGGCGCCTCCTCCCCGCGCTTCTTCCAGCGAAACCAGGTCAATTCGGTGGACTCCTTTCGGGCGCACGCCGCGCTCGGCGCCGTTCGGGCGCTCGCCGAGCCGCAGGGTGTCTGCCACAAATCTCATGTGATTTCCGCGCCGGAGCTCGTCTGCCCAGAGGGCTGGCTGGTCCGTGCGCATCTCCCTCAGACTAGCAGCGTGTCCTTATGCCGCCGCTGGACGTAGCCCTGTCCGCTTTCGCTCGACGGCCCGCAAACGCTGGTTGAGACGGGCCCAGGCCCAGGGCTCGACCTCGTCGTAGCGCCCCGTCTCCGCCTCGGCCTGGGTCGCCTCGAGGTACTCGAACCAGGCGTCGGCCTCCTCGATCAGGAGCGCCTCGTGGCGTTCTTCCCTCTCCATGCGCGAGAAGGCTAGGACCAGGACCGGACGGACCGCTCGATCCGCCTTCGTGCCGCCCGCCGCAAAGTACGCCTCGGCTGCCTCCCCGACCGCGAGGGTGGCGCCGTAGGCCACGCCGCCCTTGACGGCCCAGCCGAGCCCGGGGACGAGCCCGACGACGTGGCGGGCGATCGTGCGAAAGCCGAGCCCCGCGGCGACGACGGAGAGGACCTCGAACGCACGCTCCCGGTCGAGCTCCTCGCCGTAGGCCGCGGCGATGCGGAGCACCATCCTGATCTGGTTCAGCGTCAGCACCGGGAAGTCGGCGCCGGGAATGAAGATCGCCACGCCGAGGACGCCGTTCTGGAGGGAGAAGCGCTTCACGATCGCGTGGACGACGGGAGGGCGGAGCACGGGGATCCGCGCGGCGAGGTGGTGCGCGCCGTCGCCGGCCCGGTCGGCGATCCGCTCGGCGAGCCTCTCGACGGGAAGCGCCTCGCCCGGTCCGACGAGGAGCAGGTCCGTGTCGAGAACGTGGGGCACGCTCGGGGGCTCGCCGTTGGCCGTGCCGAAGAGGACGCAGACGATCCCGACCCGCTTCCTCGCCGCGAGCTGGAGGGTCTTCTGGTCTTCGGCGCTCGGGTCGACGCCGGCGATCGCGTAGACCAGGACGTTGGCGCCTTCCAGGTCGTACGCGGACGGCGCGCGGCCGGAGACATCGCGCAGCGCCTCGAGGTCCGCGCCCTCCGCGAGGACGGCGTGGATCGCGGCGGCGTGCTCCGGCGCGCCTCCGACGAGCAGCGGGCGTAGGTCCTCCTCCGACGCGCGAATCTCCTTGACGGCCCCCCACACGGAGGTCGGGCTGAGCGGAAGCTTCGGCATCAGCGCGTAGACCCTACTACCGGGCTCCGGCGAGGCGGCCGCGGATGTGGACGGCCTCGAGCATGCCGATGAGGACCATCGTCGTCAGGAGCGAGCTGCCGCCGTAGGAGACGAGCGGCAGCGGAATTCCCGTCACCGGGGCGATCCCGATCGTCATCCCGACGTTGATGAAGAGCTGGATGAGAAGGGCGAAGACGATCGTCCCGGCCAGGATCGCCGACGAGAGGTCCCTCGCCACCGCGAGGATCTTCGTGCCGCGCCAGATGATGATCGCGTAGAGCAGCAGCAGGATCGAGGCGCCCACGAAGCCTCGCTGCTCGGCGAGCGAGGAGAAGATGAAGTCGGTCGAGTGCTCGGGGAGGTAGTTGAACTTCGTCTGGGTCGCGTCGGCCTCGCCGCGGCCGTCGAAGCCGCCCGACCCGACGGCGGTGATCGACTGGTTCACGTTGTAGGTCGAGCCGCTCGGGTCGATGTCGGGATCGACGAAGCCGACCAGGCGCTCGCGCTGATACGGCTCGAGCACGTCGAGCCCTGCGGACGGGAGGAACCACAGGAGCGCGCCGGCGACCAGCCCGGCGGCCACGGCAAGCACGGCCAGGTGCCGCCACGGGGTCCCTCCGAAGAAAAGCGCGCCGATCGCGACGGCCGCGTAGATCAGCGTCGTTCCGAAGTCGGGCTCCTTGAAGACGAGCACCATGAGCGGCGTCGCAATGCCGATGATCCCGAGCGTCACCCTCCACTCGCCGATGCGCTGGCGGCGCTCGGCGACGAAGCCTGCCAGGACGATGACGAGGGCGATCTTGCCGAGCTCGGACGGCTGGAAGTTGAAGAAGCCGATCTGGATCCAGCGCTTCGACCCGCGCACCTCCTCGGCGAGGACGAAGACCGCCACCAGGAGGACGAGGGAGAGCCCGTACAGCGGCCAGCGCACGCGCCGGTACGAGGCGGGGTCGATGACCGCGGTCGCCGCGAGCAGGACCACGCCGACGCCGACGTAGAGGATCTGCCGGAAGACGTAGAAATCGGGATCGCCGGGCACGTCGTTCCTCGTCACCGACTCGAGCACCCAGAGCCCGTAAGCGAGCAGGCCGCCGGTGGCCAGGAGCAGCAGGTAGTCGACGTGTCGGAGGTACGCGCCGAGCTCCCAAGCGGCGGCCTGGACGCGGGTCGGCTGCTGAACGCGGGTGACGGGAGTGGCCATCGAGGTCTGCTTGCTCCTAGTCGCTCTGCTGGATCACGGCCGAGTAGCTGCCCGGCTTGACGTTGAAGTACTTCTCGAAGACCTTGAGGGCGACGGGCGCGGCGGCGGTGCCGCCGTGGCCGCCGTTCTCGATCAGGGCGCAGACGGCGAGCTCGGGCTTCCCGTACGGCCCGTACCCGCACCACCATGACTGGTCGCGGAGGCCGGAGAAGCCGGGGAGCTTGACGAACTTCTCGGCGGTGCCGGTCTTGCCGGCGATCTCGACGGGGAAGCCGCCGAAGACGTGCTGGGAGGTGCCATAGCTCGCATGGGTGGCGTCGTAGAGCGCCTGCTGGACGACCTGCAGCGAGTTGGGATCGAGGCCGATCTCGCGGGCGGGCTTGGGGGTGTACGGCCGCAGCACGACCGGTGGCTCGCCCTCGGCCCGCGGCTCCTCGACGCTCTTGACGAGGTGGGGCTCGACGAGCTTCCCGCCGTTGGCGATCATCGCGTAGGCCCGCGTCATCTGCATCGGGCTGACGAGAAGATCACCCTGCCCGATGGCGAGCTGGACGGAGTCGCCGCTGGTCCAGATCTTGTCGATCTCCGTCTTGAACGTCCTTCGACGCCAGCTGGGCGTGGGCACGAGCCCTTCGGCCTCGGGGCCGACGTCGATGCCGGTGCCGGCGCCGAAGCCCATGCCGCGGGACCACCGCTGGAGCGGCGAGTCCTTGCGCTCGTAGAAGCGGAGGGCGAGCTTGTAGAAGAAGGTGTCGCACGAGTTCGCGAGCGCGGTCGACACGGTCATGGGCTCGTTCTTGTAGGGGTCCCAGTTGGCAAAGGTCTGCCCGTCGATCACCTCCTCGCCCGTGCACTGGATGTACTCGTCCGAGCGGAGCAGCCCCTCCTGCAGGGCGGCGAGCGCGACGAACGGCTTGAACGTGGAGCCCGGTGGGTAGCCGCCCGCGGTCGCGCGGTTCATGGTCGGGAGGTTCGCGCTCCGTTCGGCCAGGCGCTCGAGATCCTTCTCCTCGACACGGCCGACGTAGATCTCGGGATCGAACGTCGGGTTGGACGCGAGCGCGAGCACCTCGCCCGAGTCGACGTCCATGGCGACGAGCGCCCCGCCGTTGGCGGCCCACTCGTCCTGGTCGTGCGCCAGGCGGACCCCGTATTCGAGCGCCTCCTCGGCGGTCCGCTGGAGGTCGGCGTCGATGGTCAGCCGGATGTTGTCGCCGGCCTCCGGCAGCTGGCTGAACTCCCGCTCGCTCGTGATCCGCCCGAGCGCGTCGACGAGCACGCGCCCTTCGCCCCGCACGCCGCGGAGGTAGCTGTCGTAGGCCGCTTCGATCCCCGTCTGGCCGATGCGGTCGCCGGCCCTGTAGCCGTCGTCGGCCCTCGCCTCGAGCTGCTCGGCGCTGATCTCCGCCACGTAGCCGAGGATCTGCGGGGCAAGGATGCCCTGCTCGTAGTTTCGCAGGTAGGTCTCGGTGATCTGAACGCCCGGGAACTCGCTCTGGTGCTCCATGAGATACGCGGTCTTGAACTCGTCGACGGTCGTGTCGACCGTGACCGGGGTGAGCGGGTCGGCCTCCAGGCGCTCCGCCACCTTCGTGCGGACCGCCTCGACCTTCAACCCGAGCAGCCGGGACAGGCTGCGAAGCATCCGCTCCCGCTCGACGGCGGGGACGTTCTCCAGCGCGGCAGGCCAGATCTGCACGAGCGTTCCCGCCTTGTTGGAGACGAGCACGTCTCCGTCGCGGTCGACGATCGAGCCGCGGGGCGCGATGACGCCGAAGCTGCGGATCTGGTTGTTGTTCGCGTTCTCGAGGTAGCGCTCCCCCGAGATGACCTGCAGCGCCCAGAGGCGGAAGAAGAGCGCGCAGAAGACGACGACGGCGAGCACGCCGAGGATCGCCACTCGCAGCGCCATCTGCGGGCTGAAGCGGTACGGCTCCTCGACCCGCGGGTCGCGCGGGAGAAAGCCCGGCCGCCCCCTGGGCTCGTTGACGGCGCTAGACAGCCGGGTTCACCTCCCGGCGGACGATCAGCCGGGGCGGGAGCAGCCGGGCGCAGAGCGCGTAGAGCGGGTAGGCGAGGATGAGGTTGAAGGCCAGGCCGGGCAGCAACACGGCCAGGAAGAGCTGGGAGGCCGGGATCGAGACGCCGAGCATGAAGTGGAGAACGGCCGAGCCCAGCGTGTAGCCGGCCGTCGCCAGGATCACGGCGATCAGGAGCGGGTGCGCCGAGGAGCGGGTCGTCGCCTCGCCGAAGCGCCCGGTCGAGTAGCCGATCACCGTGAGGAGGAGCGACGTGAGGCCGAACGTCCCGAACGAGGCCGTGTCGAGCACGAGGCCCGCGAGGAACCCGAGGACGGCGCCGTAGGTCGGGCCTCGGAGGAGCGAGACTGCCACCAGGGTGACGAGGACGACGTCGGGGTGGGCCTCGCCGATCTCGATCCATTCGGCGAGCGACACCTGGACGATCGCCGCGAGCAGGACGAGGCCCGTCGCCTTGACTGCGTCGATGCCGATCACGGCCGCTTCTTCTTCTTTTTCTCTTGCTCCTGCCTCCTGGGGCTCTCGGGCGCGTTCTCCTGCGGCTCGGCCGGCTGGGGCTTCTCGATCAGCACGATCACGGCCGACAGCGAGTCGAAGTCCACGAGCGGGGCGATCTGAATCCGCTTGAACAGGTCGACGTCCTGCTGCCCGACGGACTCGACGACCCCGATCGGGATCCCGCGCGGGAACAGAGACTCGAAGCGCTCAGTCGTCCAGCCTGCGGTGATGACGGTGTTGCCCTCGTCCGCCGTCTCGTCCTTCTCGACCCGGTCGAGGATGAGCGACGACGAGCTGGCGCCGTGCTTGACGACGCCGGACGCCTCGGTCTCGAGGACGACGGCCGAGACCGAGCTCGACTGATCGGTGATCAGGGTGATCCTGGCCGTCGAGTCGGTCAGGTCGGTGACCTGGCCGACAAGGTTGCCCTCCGCCGAGACGACGGGGGCGTTCCGCTCGATCCCGTCGCTCGCCCCCGCGGACACGATCACTTCCTGCTGATAGGGCGTCGGAGGCCGGCCGATCACGCGCGCGACGATCGGGTCGAAGTCGGTCGGGAACGTCGGCCCGGCGACGTACGCGCCGATCTCGCCCTGGAGCGCCAGCTCCCGGGCGGCGGTCCTCGCCTCGATCACCTCACGGCGCAGCTCGTCGTTCTGCCGGCGAAGCTCGTCGTTCTCGTCCTTCGCGTCCAGAAGGTCGGACGTCCAGGCCCAGGCGTCCCGGAAGGGCCGCGCGACGCGCTCTCCCGCCACTTCGAACGGCATCAGCACCGAGACGCCGATGCGCTGCGCCGCGTGCAGCGGGCCCTCGTCGGACTCCCGGAAGTAGACGGTGATGAGGGCAAGCGATACGAGGACGAGCAGGGCGGCGACGAGCCGCGCTCTGAAAGCGCGTCCCGTTCGCGAAGGGGGGCCGTCGCCGCGCCGGACGGGAGCGTCCAGCACCGGAAGCCGTGCTGTACGTTGCCGAGGCACGGGAACAGATCAGTGTAGTGAATCGCCCGGCTCCCGTGAACGGTCTGCCGCGGCTCTGCTAGCGGCGGCGGCCGTTCCGCTGGCGGGCCTTCGCCGAGCGGTGGATGACCTCGAACTCCTCGAGGCTGCGTCCGGAGCCGACCGCGACGCAGGTCAGCGGGGACTCGGCGAGCTGCACCGGCATCTGCGTCTCGTCGCGGAGCCGGTCGGCGAGGCCGTTCAGCAGCGCGCCCCCGCCGGCGAGCACGATCCCGCGATCCATGATGTCGGCCGCGAGCTCGGGGGGCGTCTTGTCGAGCGTCGACTTGATCGCGTCGATGATCTGGCCGACCGGCTCGTCGAGCGCGCGCCTGACCTCCTCGGAGGTGATCACGACGGTCTTCGGGAGCCCGGTGAGCATGTCGCGGCCGCGCACCTCGGCGGCTTTCTCGTCCGCGAGCTCCCAGGCGGAGCCGACCTCGAGCTTCAGCTCTTCGGAGGTCTGCTGGCCGATCAGGAGCTTGTACTCCTTCTTGATGTGGGCCATGATCGACTCGTCCATCTCATCGCCGCCCACGCGGATGGACTGGGAGACGACGATCCCTCCCAGCGAGATGACGGCGACCTCGGTGGTGCCGCCGCCGATGTCCACGATCATGTTCCCGGTCGGCTCTGAGACCGGGAGGCCGGCGCCGATCGCGGCGGCCATGGGCTCCTCGATCAGGTACGCCTGCCGGGCGCCGGCGCTGAGCGTCGCCTCCTCGACGGCACGCTTCTCGACGCCGGTGACGCCGCTGGGAACGCAGACCACGACGCGCGGGTGCGCGAAGCGGTTGTGGTGCACCTTCTGGATGAAGTGGCGGAGCATCTGCTCGGTGACGTCGAAGTCCGCGATGACGCCGTCCTTCAGGGGCCGGATCGCCGAGATCGTCCCGGGCGTGCGCCCGAGCATGCGCTTGGCCTCGATCCCGACCGCGTGCACCTCGCCCGTGCGCTGGTCGATCGCGACCACGGACGGCTCGGAGAGCACGATCCCGCGCCCGCGCACGTAGACGAGGGTGTTGGCAGTCCCCAGGTCGACGGCCATCTCCCGCCCACCAAACCCACTCAAGTAGCCCCAGAAGCTCATAAAGACTCCGCTGAGTGTAACGACTGGCTTGAGCTCGTCCACCGCAGGCCGCGGCCAGGGCCTGACCCTGGACATGTTCGAAAGGACGGCCGATTTCCGGCCCCGACTGTGGAACAAGGCCGAGGGCGTGCCGAGGGCACCTAGGGTCGGCGCGTGCCAAGACCACTCCGCCATCCAATCGCCGGCGGCATCTACCACATCACCGGCGCGAGGAAATCGCCGGCAGCTGGTCTTCGCCGATGCCGAGGATCACCTGACCGATTCCTCTGGAATCCTCGACGTGGCCGCGGGCCGCAGGCGCGGGTGGCTCGGGTACGGCGTACTGCCTCATGCCGAACCACTACCACCTCGTGCTCGAGACGCCGACCGAAGACCTCTCGGTCAGGCATGCATTGGCTGAACTTCCGCTATGCGCAGGCGTTCAACCATCGCCACGGCACTCGACGGCCACCTCTTCCAGGGCCGCTTCTATTCCGCGCTGGTCGAGGGCGACTGGCACCTGCTCGAACTCTCGCGCTACCTGGCGCTGAATCCCGTCGAGGCTCGGCTCTGCCGTCATCCCGGCGAGTGGCCGTGGAGCAGCTACTCGGCCGTGGCCGGGCTCGAGGCCCGCGCCGCCGAGGTTCCTCGACTGTCCACGCGATGCTGGGCCTGTTCGGACGGGACTTGCCGATCCGCACAGGCCCGGTTCCGGGCCTTCGTCAACGATCAGCGCGAGCCGTCCACAGCGTGACCTTCTCGGCCACGGCCGGGGCCTGTCCCAGGGTCAGACCCTGGTCATGGCCGGGCTAGCCGATGCCGTAGGCGCCCGGAAAGCGGTCGGCGAGGAGGCGTACGAGGAGGGCGGCCGGGAGGCCGACGACGTTCAGGTACTCGCCCTCGATCCGCTCGACCAGGGCCGCGCCGCGGGACTGGATCGCATAGCCGCCGGCGCGGTCGCGCCACTCGCCCGTGGCGACGTAGGCGTCCACCTCCCGCGCCGCGAGCGCCCGGAACACCACGCGGGTCTCCTCGTGCTCCACAACCTCCCAGTCCGGCGTCACCATGCCGAGGCCGGAGACCACCACATGGGCCCGCCCGGCCAGGAGCCGGAGCATCTCCACGGCCTCGCCCTCGTCAGCGGGCTTTCCGAGGACCCGCCCGTCCACGACCACCGCGGTGTCGACGCCGAGCACGGGTCGTCCGTCAGCCTCCCCCGCCACCGACCGGGCCTTGCCGACGGCGTGTGCACGCACGAGCTCCCGTGGGGACCAGCCGTCATCGTCGCGCTCCTCGTACCGGGGCGCAATCACGTCGAAGGGAAGGCCGAGCTGCTCGAGGATCGCCCGCCGCTGCGGCGACGTCGACGCGAGCAGAAGCGGTGGGCTCGAGATCACGGCTTGCGCGCGATCCAGATCTCCTCGGCCGGCCACCGTCGCGCCCACGCCGCGGGGACGAAGTCGTAGTGAGGGTGGTCCCGTGCGTCGGGGGGCGCCTCGAGCTCGACGAGCCCCTCGACCACGAGCCCGCTCTCGCGCAGAAGCCGAATCCATTCACTGTGCGCGAGGTGGAACTCGACACCGTCATCGTCCGCCCATTCGACGCGGTACATGCCGAACTGGTCCCGACGCAGGCGCTCGTCGACGGGCCCTTCGTCCGGGGAACAGAGGATGTGAAGAACCGACGTCGTGAGAAAGACGAGCCGGCCGCCCGGCCGGAGGAGCCGCGATGCCTCGGGAACCCATCGTGCGGGGTCGCACCAGAGGCTCGCCCCGTACTCGGAAAGCGCGAGGTCGAAGGCCTCGTCGGGCAGCGGCACGTCTTCGGCGTTGGCCTCGATCAGGGGGAACTCGAGACCGAACCGCTGCTGCATGGCGCGGGCCGTCTCGAGCTGCGCGGGCGTGACGTCGACGCCGACCGGCCGCGCTCCCCGCTTCGCGAGCCACGCCGAGAAGTACGCAGTGCCGCACCCGAGCTCGACGACGTCGAGCCCGCCGACGTCCCCAAGCACGTCGAGCTCCCGTTCCGGAACGCCGAACACGCCCCAGGTGATCTCCTCGGCGGCCCACTGCCTGGGCGCCTCCGCATGCGTGTACTGCGTGTTCTCCCGCGCCCACTCCTCGCGGTTTCGCCGAACGTAATCCGGCAGGTCAGACAAGTTCGCCGTCGGAGAACCAGAGCGCGATTTCCCGCCCTGCCGACTCGGCCGAATCCGACCCGTGCACGAGGTTGTCGGGCATCGCAAGCGCGAGGTCCCCGCGGATCGTGCCCGGAGCCGAGTCGACGGGGTTCGTCGCACCCATCGTCGTCCTCACGACCTGGATGGCGGACTCGCCCTCGAGCACGAGCGCCAACGTCGGCGAGGAGGTGATGAACTCGACCAGTTCGCCGAAGAACGGCTTCGCGCGGTGCTCAGCGTAGTGCTCGCCCGCGAGCGCCTCGTCCACCAACACCAGCTTCGCCGCGCGAATCGTCAGCCCCCGGCCCTCGAAGCGATCGAGGATCTGACCCGCAAGCCCACGCTGCATCGCGTCGGGCTTGATCAGGACGAGGGTGCGTTCCGCCATGCCTCGGTTCGGCGTTCCTCGGCCTCGTCGCGCTTCTTCGCCTTCCAGAAGATCCAGGAGACGTAGGCGAGCACGAACCACGGGATGATCATGGCGACGAGCGCGATCATCGTGATCGCGAACGACCCGCCGCCGCCGTGGTCGGCGTGCTGGGCGAGGAGAATCTCCACGAAGTTAGGTTAACCCGAAAGGTTCTCGACCGCGCGAGGCGACTCGACCGGCGTCTCGCAGAACGGGCACATCTGCCAGAGCGGCTCGAGCGGGGCCTTGCAGCGCCGGCAGGAGTCCTTCAGCTTCGTCGTGCAAACGGGGCACGTGAGGAACGTCGGCTCGATCGCCGCTCGACACACCGGGCAGCGCTCGGCGACGTCGAGGCTGTCTTCCATCGCCTTGATCTCGAGCTCGCGCTCGCGCACGTCCTCGAGGTACTCCGGCGGGCGGAAGAACATGTAGAGGAGCGGCCCGACGAACGGGGGGAAGATCCCGAGCGCGACGGCCATGGCCAGGAGCCACGGGTCGTCGATGCGACGCCGGGCGTCCTTGTAGACCCAGTAGGCCGAGGCGAGCCAGAAGACGACGAGGAAGAAGAGGGTGAGGTTGCGGATGACCAGCCACTCCTCGGAGTCGAAGAAGTCGCCGACGAAGCCCAGCGGGTCGCCGTCGTCGGTCGTCGTCGTCTGTGCGAGTAGCAGGTGGAATCGCGTCACAACAAGACCTTCCCGACGAACCACCCGGCGCCAAACGCGAGAGCCACGATCGCAACGAGCACGATCGCCGCAAGCACGAAGACGCTCAGCCGTTCGCCGACGCTTGCCATGGTAGACACGAGGGGCGGACGGAGGCCAGGTCCATCAGCAGATAGAGGGAGCCGGTGACGAGCACGGCGCCCTCCGCGCCGGCGAGCTCTCGCCCCCGCGTCACGGCCCCGGCGGGCTCGGGGACGACCTCGACGTGCGGGAAGTACGGCTGCGCGAGAGTCCCGAGCCCGCCCGCGGGAAGGGCGCGCGGGCTCGAGGACGAGGTCGCCACCAGACGGCCGCCGAGCGCCGAGAGCGCCGCCAGCATCCCGGCCGCGTCCTTGTCGGCCAGGATGGATGCGACCACCACCCAGTCCGCGCGCGGGATTCGCGTGAGCACGTAGCCGACGCCGGCGAGGTTGTGCGCGCCGTCCCAGATCTCGAGCGGCGACTCGCCGACCCGCTCGAGCCGGCCCGGGACGACCACGTCCGCCAGCGGCCCCGGATCCACCGTGCGGCCGAGGAGAGACTCCACGGCGGCGTGGGCCAGGACGCCGGACGAGCCGGCGACGACGGTGACGCCGGCGGCTCCGGCCGCGCGCGCAGCCGCCTCCCACTCCGGCTCCCCGAGAACGACGAGCGCGCCCGGCCCGACTACCGCGAGCTTCTCCACGGCAATCGCCTCACGTGTGTCCCCGAGCACGTCTGTGTGGTCCAGGCTCACGTTGGTGAGGACGACGACCGGGGCGCCCAGGACGTTGGTGGCGTCGTGCCTCCCCCCGAGGCCCGCCTCCACGACCGCGACGTCCACGCCCGCGGCGGCGAACTCGGCAAGGGCAGCCGCCGTCAGCGCCTCGAACTGCGTCGCCGCGACCGTCTCGGCGTCGGCGCGCACGCGCGCAAGGGCAGTCTCGAGATCGGCCTCCACCCCGCCGACGCGGATCCGCTCGCTCCACGAGACGACGTGCGGCGACGTGTACGCGCCAGCGTCCACGCCCTCGGCGACGAGGAGCGCCTCGGCGGAGCGCACAGTCGTCGTCTTCCCGTTCGTGCCGACGACGTGAATGGCCCGGAAGCGGCGCTCGGGATTGCCGAGACGCCTGAGCAGCTCCCGCATCCGCCCCACGCCGAACTCCTCGGGCCAGGGGCTCAGCGCCTCGAGCCAGCGGACGTTCTCACCCGTCGAGCGCATCGAGCTCGCGCCGGTAGCGCGCCAGCTTCTCGCGCTCGCCGTCGACCACCTCGGGCGGCGCGTTCGCAACGAAGCTCTTGTTCCCCAGCATGCCCTCGGAGCGCGAGACCTCTTCGCGGAGCCGGGCGATCTCGCCCTCACGGCTGCCGTTCAGCGGCAGCTGCTCCTTGCGCACGACCGCGTCGAAGATACGGCGCTCGTCGTCGGGCAGCTCGACCAGCACGCCGCTCCGCCGTGCGATCTCGGCCGCGTCGCGCACGGGCGCGAGCGCGTCGCCGTCCACCGCGAAGCGCTCGTCCGGCTCCGGCCACGGCGAGACGATGAGGCGCGCCTCCCGCGCAGGCAGCTGGGCCCAGATCTCCTCGGTCACATGGGGCATGACCGGATGCAGCAGCGCGAGGAGGCGCTCGAGCGCGGCCAGCGCGGTGGCGGAGGCGTCGGGGTCGTCCTCGTAGAGCCGCGGCTTCACCGCCTCCGCGTACCAGTCGCAGAAGTCGTCGAAGGTAAGGCTGTAGAGCGCCTTGACGGCAGCCGCGAAGTCGAAGCGCGTCCAGGCATCCTCGACCTCGACCCGGACGGCGTCCAGGCGCGCGAGGATCCACCGCTCTTCCACCGCGCGCGGCCTCTCCTCCGGCTCGACGCCCTCGGCGTTCATGAGGATGAGGCGCGCGACGTTCCAGAGCTTGGTCGCGAGCTTGCGGCCCTCCAGGATCGCTCCCTCGGAGAAGCGCACGTCCTGCGTGGAGGACATCTTCAGGAGCCCGTAACGCGTGGCGTCGGCGCCGTGCTCGCCGATCATCTCGAGCGGGTCAGTGCCGGTGCCGAGGCTCTTCGACATCCGCCGGCCGTCGGGAGCGAGCACCGTCGAGTGGACGATCACGTCGTGGAACGGGACGTCGCCGACGAGCTCGATCCCCGTCCAGATCATGCGGTTCTCCCAGAGGCGGATGATCTCGCGCGCCGTCGAGTTGACGTCACCGGGGTAGTAGCGCCGCAGGTCCTCGGTGTCATCCGGCCACCCGAGGGTGGCGAACGGCCAGAGTGCGGACGAGAACCAGGTGTCGAGAACGTCGGGGTCGCGCTCCAGCTCGCCGGAGCCGCATTCCGCGCAGGCGTCCGGGGGCGGCCAGGCGCACGTGACGTGCCCGTCGGGGCAGTACCAGATGGGAAGCTGATGGCCCCACCAGAGCTGGCGAGAGACGTTCCAGTCCGGGATCTCTTCGAGCGAGCGCACGGCGAAGACGTGCTGCGACTCCGGGTGGAAGCGGACACGACGCTCTCGAAGCGCCTCCAGCGCCGGCTTGCGCGGCTCCTCCATCGCCAGCCACCACTGGAGCGAGACGAGCGGCTCGATGCGGTTGTGGCAGCGCTCGCAGGTGCCGACGTTGTGGCGGTACGGCTCCCGCTGCTCGAGCTGCCCGTGCTCCTCGAGCCAGGCGACGACGGCCGCGTCGGCCTCCTTCTGGGTTAGGCCCGCCACGGCTCCCGCCTCCTCGTTCATGCGGCCGTCGAGGCCCACCACCGTCAGCACCGGCAGGTCGTGCCGACGACCGATCTCGAAGTCGACGGGGTCGTGGCCCGGGGTGACCTTGAGCGCGCCCGTCCCGAACTCGGGGTCGACGAGGTCGTCCGCGACGACCGGCACACGCCGCTCGACGAACGGAACCACGACTTCCGAGCCGACGACGTCGCGGTAGCGCTCGTCCTCCGGATGCACCGCCACCGCGACGTCGGCGAGGATCGTGGCCGGCCGCGCGGTCGCGACGGTGATCGACCCGGAGCCGTCGGCGAACGGATAGCGGGCGTGGGTCAGCATGTCGTCCATCGGCTCGTGGACGACCTCGAGGTCGGAGATGGCCGTCTCGTGGTACGGGCACCAGTTGACGATCCGGTTCGCCCGGTAGATCCAGCCGCGCTCCCACGAGTGGACGAAGAAGCGCATCACGGCCTCGATGTAGGCGTCGTCCATCGTGAAGCGCTCGCGGTCGTAGGCGAGCGACGCGCCGAGAAGGCGCCACTGGCCCATGATCGTCCGCCCCGTCTCCTCCAGGTGCCGCCAGACCCGCTCCACGAAGGCCTCGCGGCCGATCTCCTTGCGCGACGTTCCCTCTGCGACGAGCTGCTTCTCGACCACGTTCTGGGTCGAGATCCCGGCGTGGTCGTAGCCGGGCTGCCAGAGCGTGTCGAACCCACGCATCCGGTGCCAGCGGACGAGCACGTCCTGAAGCGAGCCGTTGAGGGCGTGGCCCATGTGCAGCGCCCCGGTGACGTTCGGCGGCGGCACGGCGATCACGAACGTCTCGTCACGGCGCTTGCCGGCGCCCGCCCGGTACATGCCCTCGGCCTCCCAGGCCTCCTGCCAGCGGCGCTCGACGTCGTCCGGACGGTAGGTCGGCTCCATGCGGGTGATTCTAGGCGGGCTGCTCCGCGTGGCAGACTTCCAGGATGGATTCGACGGTGACCCGGTGACGCACGTAGTCCAGGATCCGCTCGAGGGCGCCCGCGACGCGCTGCGGCGACAGGAGTGGGCCGAGGGCTATCGGCTCCTGCACGACGCGGACGAGAGCATGGAGCTCGAGCCCGAGGACGTCCTCCTCCTCGCCGACGCATCGATGTGGGCCGGCCACATGGAGGACGTAATCGCGTATCTCGAGCGCGCCTACCGCGGCTACTTGCAGGAAGGCAACACGCTTCGGGCGGCCTATGTCGCCACCCGGATCGCGCACGATCAGCGGGGCAATCTCCAGATGTCCGTCGCGAACGGCTGGATGGGGCGCGCCAAGCGCCTGCTCGACCTCGAGGAGGAGGCCCCCGAGCACGGCTACTGGGCGCTGCAGCAGAGCCTCGCGGCGCTCGGCGGCGGGGACTTCGGCGAAGCCCTGATGCTCGCCAAGCAGGCGGAGGAGCTCGGCCGCCGCTTCGGCGACCGCAACCTCGAGATCCGCGGGCTGCAGCGCCAGGGGAACGTCCTCATCGAGCAGGGCGAGGTCACCGAGGGGAAGCTCCTGCTGGACGAAGCGAGCGCCGCGGCCCTCGCCGGAGAGCTCGACCCGTTCTCGACGCTCACCGTCTACTGCAACACGATCGGCGCCTGCCGGGACGTCGCCGACTTCGAGAGCGCGGGCGAGTGGACCGACCGCGCCAGCGACTTCTGCGACGCGAACTCGATGACGGCCTTCCCTGGCCTCTGCCGTGTCAACCACGCCGAGGTCATGAAGTTCAAGGGCCGGCTGACGGAAGCCCAGGAGCTCGCGGACCGGGCGAGCACCGAGCTGCGCGCCTGGAGCCCTCGTATCGCCGGTGCCGCCTTCTACGAGCTCGGCGAAGTCCGGCTCCGCCTCGGCGAGCTCGCCCAGGCCGAGCAAGCCTTTCGCGAGGCTGACGAGTTCGGGCGCACCCCGGAACCGGGGCTCTCGGCTCTGCGCCTGGCACAAGGGAATACGAAGGGCGCGCTCGCGTCGATCCGCCGCGCGGTCGGAAACGACTCGCTGGGCCTTCCCGCGCAGGCGCGCCTCCTGCCGGCGGCGGTGGAGATTGCCGTCGCGGCAGGGGAGCCCGAGGAGGCCGCAGGCTACGCGGAGCGGCTCGCGGAGGTCGCCGAAACGTACGGAACCTCGGCGTTGAAGGCCTCGACCGCTTTTGCCCGCGGCCAGGTGGCCCTGGCCCGCGGAGACGGAGACGCCGCCTATCACGACTTCCGCCAGGCGCGGACGACGTGGGATGCGACGGCGGCGAACTACGACGTCGCGCGCGCGCGCGAGCATCTCGGCCGGGCGCTCCGCGCCAGCGGCGACGAGGACGCGGCCATCTGGGAGCTCCAGGCCGCCGCGGCCCGCTTCGAGCGTCTGGGCGCCGTTCGCGATGCCGACCGCGTCGCCGAGCTGCTCATGCGCGACACCGGCACGCAGGTCATGAAAACCTTCCTCTTCACGGACATCGTCGGCTCGACCGAGCTGGCGAGCGCGGTAGGCAGTGATCGCCACTGGGTGAACCTCCTCCGCCGCCACGACGACGCGCTGCGCGCGATCTTCGCCGACTTCCGGGGCCAGGTCGTCGACCACACGGGCGACGGCTTCTTCACCGCCTTCGAGGAGGCAGCCGACGCGGTTGCAGCGGCGACCGCCATCCAGCGGACGATCGACCAGGAGTTCGAGTTCGACATCCGCGTCGGCGTCCACGCCGACGGCGCCCTCCAGACCCGGGAGAACTACCACGGCAAGGGCGTCCACGCCGCCGCGCGCATCGGCGCCGCGGCAGGAGGCCGCGAGATCCTCGCGAGCCGGGCGACCCTCGCAGGCCTCGCGGACGTCAAGGTCACGAACGACCGCCCGCTGACCCTGAAGGGGTTCAAGGACCCCGTCGAGGTCTGCTCGGTGGAGTGGGCCACCGCCGAGTGAGGGCGCCCGCCGCGACGGCCCTCGTCGCGACGCTCCTCTTGGCGGCCTGCGGGGGCGACGACCCCGCATCGGTCTCCACGGCGACCACGACCGTCACTACGACGACGATTGTGACCACGACGGTGACCGAGACGGCTCCAGCCGTCACGACCGGGCCCGACGAGCCCGCGCTCTCAATGGCAGCCTTCCAGATGCCCTCGAGGAATATCGGCTGCCTGTTCGGATTTCGCCGGCTGCGCTGCGACATTCTCAGCGGCCTCGAGCCGGAGCCGACCGAGGCCTGCGACTTCGACTGGGTGGGAGTCGACATGGGAGTGACCGGGACTGCCGCGGCGAACTGCGGCAGCGACACGGTCTACGATGCCGGCGCGCCGACGCTCGCCTACGGCTCGACCTGGAGCCGGGGCGGCATCACGTGCGAGTCGAGTGAGAGCAGCCTCTCCTGCACGAACCGCGAGGGGCACGGGTTCACGCTCGCGCGCGGGAGCTGGTCGGTGTCCTAGCGGGCGGAGGAGCTGGAGCTCAGGCGGACTCTTCTTCGAGCTCGTCCAGCGCGAGCGCGGCGCCGCCGCTCGTGACGAGCGTCGGGCGGAGGTTGCGCTCGATCGTCTCCTTCGTGATCACGCACTTGGAGACGTCCTTGCGGGACGGGAGCTCGAACATCACGTCCAGGAGGGCCAGCTCGATGATCGAGCGGAGGCCGCGGGCGCCGGTCTCGCGCTCGAGCGCCTTGTCGGAGATCTGCCAGAGCGCGTCGTCGGTGAACACGAGCTCGACGTTGTCGTACGAGAAGAAGCGCTGGTACTGCTTGACGAGCGCGTTCTTCGGCTCGAGCAGGATCTGGACGAGGTCCTCGCGGGTGAGCTGGTGCACCGCGGAGACGACCGGGAGCCGGCCGATGAACTCCGGGATGAGCCCGTAGGAGAGGAGGTCCTCCGGCATCACCGAGGAGAGGAGCTCCGTCGACTCGACCGACTTGCGCGACTTCACGTCCGCGCCGAACCCGACCTGGTTCTTGCCGATCCGCTTGGAGATCAGCTTCTCCAGCCCGGCGAAGGCGCCGCCGCAGATGAAGAGGACGTTGGTCGTGTCGATCGACAGGAACTCCTGGTGCGGGTGCTTGCGGCCGCCCTGCGGCGGGACGCTCGCCACCGTGCCCTCGAGGATCTTGAGAAGGGCCTGCTGGACGCCCTCGCCCGAGACGTCGCGCGTGATCGACGGGTTGTCGGCCTTGCGCGCGATCTTGTCGACCTCGTCGATGTAGATGATCCCGGTCTCGGCCTTCTTGACGTCGAAGTCGGCGGCCTGGATCAGCTTCAGGAGGATGTTCTCGACGTCCTCGCCGACGTAGCCGGCCTCGGTCAGCGCCGTCGCGTCGGCGATGGCAAAGGGGACGTTGAGGATCCGCGCGAGCGTCTGCGCGAGCAGCGTCTTCCCGCAGCCCGTCGGGCCGAGGAGGAGGATGTTCGACTTCGAGAGCTCGACGTCGTCTTCGTCGGCCGCCATCTGGATCCGCTTGTAGTGGTTGTAGACGGCGACCGACAGCGTGCGCTTGGCCTCCTCCTGCCCGACGACGTAGTCGTTCAGGATCGAGTAGATCTCCTTCGGCCGCGGGAGGTTGTCGAGGTCGAGCTGCGCCGGGGAGGTGAGCTCCTCGTCGATGATCTCGTTGCAGAGATCGATGCACTCGTCGCAGATGTAGACGCCCGGACCGGCGATGAGCTTCTTCACCTGCCGCTGGCTCTTGCCGCAGAAGCTGCAGAGAAGCTGTTCGTTACCGTCGGTCGCTCGGGCCATGTCTTTCTACCTTGTACCTCGAAATCGCTCGGCTGACTAGGACGCCGCCGCCATCTTCGGCGCGCCGCGGTGGGCGATCACGGTGTCGATGATGCCGTAATCCAGAGCTTCCTGCGCGGTCATGAAGTAGTCGCGCTCCATGTCCTTCGCGACCTTCTCCAGATCCTGCTTCGTGTGGCGGGCGATGATCTCCTCGAGCAGGCGCTTCATGGAGAGCGTCTCCCGCGCCTGGATCTCGATGTCGGTCGCCTGCCCCTGGAAGCCGGCCGAGACCTGGTGGATGAGGATCTTGGAGTGCGGCGTCGCCATCCGCTTGCCGTCGGTGCCGCCGGCGAGGAGGAGCGCGCCCATCGACATGGCGATCCCGACGCAGATCGTCTGCACGTCGGGCTTGATGTACTGCATCGTGTCGTAGATCGCCATGCCGGCGTAGACCGAGCCGCCCGGCGAGTTGATGTAGATGGAGATGTCCTTGTCGGGGTCCTCGGACTCCAGGTGGATCAGCTGCGCCACGATCAGGTTGGCGATCTGGTCGTCCACCGGGGTGCCGAGAAAGACGATTCTCTCGTTCAAGAGTCGCGAGTAGATGTCGAAGGCGCGCTCGCCTCTCGACGTCTGCTCGACGACCATTGGGATCAACGGGCTCATGTGCCTCCCTCGCTTCCTGGCGTCCATATCTTCATCTCGGTAGGTGCTTTCTCCTTCTCGGGCGTCCACAGCTTCTCGCGGGCCCGCGCGAGCTCGACCGGGATCCGGTTGATCCCGGCGACGACCTCGTCGAGCGCCTTGCGCATGCGCAGGTCGCCCCTCAGCTGCTCGAAGCCGGCGCTCTCGCGGGCCGCAGTGAGCAGGGCATCCGGGTCCTCCCCGGTCTCGTCCGCCTCGCGGCGGACGAGCGCCTCGATCTCCTCGTCGGGCACCTCAAGGCCGAGCTTGTCGGCGACCGCGTCGAG
Source organism: uncultured Actinomycetes bacterium (assembly GCA_963775625.1). Lineage (GTDB taxonomy): Bacteria > Actinomycetota > Thermoleophilia > Gaiellales > Gaiellaceae > JAIBJN01. The sequence goes on from CAVZJM010000012.1 coordinate 90,598, forward strand.
CGCGAGCTCGCGCTTCAGCGCCTGCTCGGCTTCCTCGCGGAGGCGGCCCACGATCTGCTCCTGCGTCTGGCCGGTCATGGCCAGGTACACCTCGAGGCTGAGGCCTCGCCGCTCGAGCGAGCGGACGAAGCCCGTGGCCAGCTCGGCGGTCCGCCGGTCGACCATCGGCTCGAGCGAGTCGAACGTGGACGCTGCCACGAGCGCGTCCACGGCATCCTGCCGGAGCTTCAGGTCGAGCTCGCCCTCGAGCTGCTCGCGCAGCTGCGCCTCGATGTCGGAGCGCAGCTCCGCGAGCGTCTCGAACTCGCTCGCCGCCCGGGCGACGTCGTCGTCGAGCGGAGGCAGAACCCTCTCCCGGATCTCGCGAACGGCCACCTCGACGGTCGCCTTCTGCTCGTCCGCGAGCTCGAACTCGACCTCATGGGTCTCGCCCGCGGACATCCCCACGAGCGCGGCCTCGATCTCGTCGACGAGCCGGCCGCTGCCGACCTCGACGACGTAGTCGCGCTGCGTCGCGCCGATCTCCGCGCCCTCCATGTCGATCACGACGAGGTCCCCCGGCTGGGCCGGCCGGTGCTCGACCGGGGCGAGCTCGGCCACGCTCCCGCGCAGGACGTCGAGCTCGGCGTCGACGAGCTCGACGGGCACCTCGGCCTCGGGGACGCCGACCTCGAGCTCGGTCCAGTCGGCCAGCTCGGGCGTCGGCACCACCGCCACGGTGGCCGTGAAGCGGAAGGCCTGGCCCTCGTCGGGAGGCCCGTCGCCGACCTCCACCTCGGGGCTCGCAACCGGCCGGACGCCGGACGTCGCCGCCGCGTTCCAGAACCAGCCGTCCAGATGGCTGCGAACGGCCTCCTCCCAGAGCGCTTCCCGGCCGACGCGGGCGGCGACCACCGTGACGGGGGCCTTGCCCTTGCGGAAGCCCGGAATGCGAAGCGACTCCGCGAGGTCGGACGCCGCATGCTCGATCGCATGCTGGACGTCCTCCTCCGGCACCTCGACCTCCAGGCGCACGCGGCTTTCGGGCAGCTCCTCGACCTTCGTCCTCACTGCAGGCCATTGTGTCAGAACGATGTGGGTCTCCCGGGCATGGCGAGAGTCGAGCTAACGGTCTCGCCGGGCGCGGCCCGGAGCGAGCTCGTCGGCCGCCACGGCACCGGCTGGCGGGCCAGGATCGCGGCCCGTCCCGAGCGCGGACGTGCCAATCACGCGCTCGAGGAGCTGATCGCCAAGGCGGTCGGAGTGCGGCGGGACGAGGTCGCCGTCGTCGCCGGTCACGCCTCCCGCCGGAAGGTCGTCGAGGTGAACCTCGACGCGCCGGAGCTCGACCGGCGGCTCGAGGCCGCCCTCGGCGCACGCTGACGACGTCGGCAGGAGACCGCGGCGAGCTCTCGAATTTGACACTCCGATCGGAGTGCTATATCACTCCTACTCATCCAGTAGAG
>CAVZJM010000013.1:0-27625 GCA_963775625.1 uncultured Actinomycetes bacterium
ACGACGTGCGAGCGCTGGTTCACGCCACATGCTCCGGCGCCCGCCGCACGACGATCTTCTCCACCACGACGACGACCAGAAAGAAGACGATCCCGAGCGCGGCAGCGACGAGATTGGTCGCCCAGAGGTTCTCCGGCGTCGTCGAGTAGTACTGGTTGAAGTTGAGGATCGCGCCGCCGAGGCCGTTCTGGATCGAGGCGGGAGCTCGCCGATGATCGCGCCCACCACGCAGGCCGTCGCCGAGATCTTGAAGGCGGTGAACAGGTACGGAAGCGAAGCGGGAAGCCGCAGCTTCCAGAGGATCTGGAGCGTGCTCGACGCGTACGAGCGCGTGAGCTCGAGCGCCCGCGGGTCGACCGACGTGAGCCCGCGCAGGGTGTTGATCGCGACCGGGAAGAACGTGAGGAAGGCAGCGATGATCGAGACCGAGAACCAGTCGGGGAAGCCCCTCCCGCCGAACCAGATGACGACCATCGGCGCGACGGCGAGGATCGGGATCGTCTGGGAGGCGACGATGTAGGGGAGGAAGCCGCGCTGGAGCAGGCGCGAGTGAGCGAGGAGCACCCCGAGCACGAACCCGATCGAGGCGCCGAGCACGAAGCCGACAGCCGCCTCCTTGGCCGTGAAGAGCGCTGCGTCCCAGAGCACCTCGATCAGCAGCGGGCCGTTCCTCCGCGAGGGCTCGAAGAGCTGGCCGACGATGTCGTGGAGGTGGGGGAAGGTCTTGTCGTTGACCTCGAAGCTTCCGATCGTCAGGCCGGTCGTCTCGCCGAACCACTTGAATCCCTCCCACAGGGCGTAGAGGGCCGCGAGGACGATCGCCATCATCCCGAGCTGGGCGAGCACCGGCCGCCAGGGAGGCTCGCGGCGGGGCTGCTCGGCGGCGACCGATGCCATGTCGAGACGTTAACGTCGCGCTGGTGGCCCGGCTCAACAACATCACCTTCGCGTGCGACGAGCCCGTGAAGCTCGCCGAGTTCTGGCGCGAGGCGCTCGGCTACGAGCACATCGAGGTGCCTCAGGAGGTCGAGGAGGCGGCGGCCGCCGCGATCGAGCGTGGTGAGCTCGACGCGGACGGGTGGGCGATGCTCGTCAACCCGGACGGCACCGGCCCACGGCTCCTCTTCCAGCGCAGGCCGAAGACGCCGACGACGGACATCCCGATCCACCTCGACATCCACTCGGAGGACCGCGGGGCCGAGGTCGAGCGGCTGACCGGGCTCGGCGCCACGTTCATCGAGGAGCGGTCGCTGAAGATCGGACCGTATGAGGAGTCCTGGGCGGTGATGAAGGACCCCGAGGGCAACGGGTTCTGCGTGTCATGACGCTCGATCCCGCTCGCACCGTTGCCGAGCTGAAGGAGCTCCGCGAGCTGACAGGCAACGAGGAGGGCGCCCAGCGCGTGGCCTGGACCGACACCTGGGTCGAGGCGCAGGAGTGGATGGCCGCCAAGCTCGAGGGCACCGGCGCCGAGATGGAGTTCGACGAGGCGCGCAACCAGTGGTGGACGCTTCGGGGCGGGTCCGAGCAGGAGCTGCTGATCGGCGGGCACCTCGACTCCGTGCCGAACGGCGGCTGGCTCGACGGCGCGCTCAACGTCGTCGCCGGCTCGGAGGTGCTGCGCCGGATCGCGGACGAGGGCGAGCCGCCGGTCACCGTGCGTCTCGTCTCGTGGGCGGACGAGGAGGGCGCGCGGTTCGGCCGCTCGCTCTTCGGGTCGAGCGCCGCCGCCGGGTCGATGGAGGACCAGGACGAGCTGCGGCAGCTCACGGATCGCGACGGTGTCTCGCTCCCGGACGCGATCGGGGCGCACGGCGTCGACCTCGATCGCGCGACCGACGCAAAGGGCCAGCTCGAGAACGCGGCGGCCTACCTCGAGCTTCACATCGAGCAGGGGCCGGTGCTCGAGTCGATGGATCTCCCGCTCGGAGCCGTGCTCGGCACCTTCGGGGTCGAGCGGCACCGCGTGGTCTGGCGCGGGCAAGCCGCGCACGCGGGCTCGACGCCGATGGATCAGCGCCGGGACGCGCTGGCGGGCGCCTCCAAACTGGCGCTCGAGCTCCGCCACATCGCGGAGCGCGCCGGCGGCGGCGCGGTCTGCACCTCGGGCGACGTGGTCTGCCACCCGGGGATCGTCACGTCGGTCGTGGAGACCGCGGAGCAGCTCCTCGACCAGCGCCACCTCGACGCGGGCACGCTTGCGTCGATGCTGGCGGACGCGAAGGAGCGAAGCGGGCAGTTCGCCGAAGAGGAGGACATCGAGGTCGAGTTCGAGCGGATCTGGAACATCGAGCCGATCCTGTTCGACGAGCAGCTGGTTGGATTCGCCGACGAGGCGATCCAGGAGGTCGCGGAGCAGTCGCACCGGCTGCCGAGCGGGCCGCTGCACGACGCGGCCGAGGTGTCACGCGCAGGGGTTCCGACGGTGATGGTCTTCGTCCAGAGCCTCCGCGGCCTCTCTCACACGAAGCTCGAGGACACGAAAACCGAGCATCTCGAGCTCGCCGTGCAGGCGCTCGACCGGCTCGCGTCCAAGACGATCGCGCACCTCTCGCGTCTCAGTTAGCGGCTGGCTGTCGCGACTCGCGGCGACTGAGGTAGCCGAGAAACTCGAGCGACGGGATCAGGATCGCGACGATCCAGAAGGTGGTTCCGAGCCCGAGGTCGGGGATCAGCGCAACCTCGATCGCGGTCAGGACGGTCAGGAACGCCGCGAACCCGACCACCGTTCGGCCGCTCGCCTTCGCCCGGGGCTCGCCGGGACTGCCGAAGAACCGAACGCACAGAGGCAGCACGACGAGCAGAAACCCGGCGAGGACGGCGAGCGGGATGAGGGCGCCGTCCGTCAAGAGCTCCGCGAGCGCGAGTGCGGCGAGGAGCCATGCGTAGAACGCGATTCGAACCGCAACCGGAAGCTCGCGACCCATTACGAGGACCGGTCCAGAGCAGTCTCGACCGCATGGACGACGGATCGCGCCGTCTCCAGATCGGCGGCGACCTCCTGCCGCCCGATCCGCCGCCCGGAGTACTCGGCATCGTTGCGCACGACTCGCATCTCGTCGAGATGCTCGAGCACCTCGTCGATTCCCTGGCCCCCGAGTACGACGCTGCCGTACCGAATGGTCTTGGCGTGGTGGCCAACCCTCCCGCGAACCCTCAAGCCGTGCGCCCGCATGTGCGCCGCGAGCGCCTTTCGAGTGGCGTCGTAGACGGCGGAGTACGCCATGATCGGATCGTCGTTCCGCAGCTGTTCGGCGGAGCGAAGGTGATTCTTCGCATCCTCGAGCTCGACCGCAGCAGTCTCTGGATCCGGATCCACACGCTCGAGCTCGCCGGCCTCGATCATTGCTCGCAGCGAGATCTCCGCGCTCACGAGTCGAGATCGAGGCGAACAAGCGGACGGTCTTGCACGGTCCGCACGAACCCGCTGGTCTTGTCGTCCCACTCGTCTTTCGAGAGGACTGTCGAGTTGACCTCGCGGCCGAGCTCACCTGCGGCGTCACGGGCTGCGCCTCGTACGCCGTGAACGTCCGGTGAACCGACGACGAGGACATCGACGTCACCCGGTGGCGGGCCCTCGTGGCCGAGGTACCTCGACGCCCACGATCCGTACAGGTAAGCCTCGTCGATGCCGCCGACCTCGCGGAGCCGTCGGGTCAGGACCGAAACAGGCCCGAAGGCCTTCAGAATGAGCGCGCGCAGCTCCGGGTAGTACGGAGAATCGACGTTCGGTCGCACGACACGCGTGTTGCCGACTCGCTCGCTCTCGACGAGCCCGGCTTGTTCGAGTCGGTTCAACTCGTCGGACACTCGCGACTTTGCGAGGCCGATGTCCGCGGCGAGAGTTGACAGGGGAGCGCCATCGCCGTCCGGCAGGAACAGACGGGCAAGCAGACGCGCCTGTCCCGCGGACCGGAAGATGGGCAAGAGCAACGGTGGCGCAGTTCTCATAACTCGTACGTCCGTTCGAGTTTACAGCATCCTACGAGATCCGCACGAGCGCGACTCCGCCGGCGAGGAGTACGACGCCGAGGAGCCGCAGCGGCGTGATCGGGTTCTCCTCGAACCCGACCCAGCCGTAGTGGTCGACGAGCAGCGAGGCGATCGCCTGCCCGGCGAGGATCAGCGCGACGAGGGTTGCGGCGCCGAGCTTCGGCGCGGTGACGATCGAGCCGAGCACGTAGAAGGCGCCGAGAATGCCGCCGATCCAGACCCACCACGGCGCGTCGCCCGCGCGGTCCGGCAGTCCCCGCTGGGCGACGAGGACGGCCACGAGCAGCGCGGCGGCGCCGACCACGAATGAGACGAACGCCGCGCGGATCGACCCGCCGACCCAGGTCGCGAGCTGTGCGTTGATCCCGAACTGGATCGGGAGCATCGCGCCCGCCAGCAGCGCGAAGACGAGGTAGCTCCAGATTGCCACCGGAGAGCTTTCAAGAGAAAATGACGGTTTCCCTGCCCGGCCACGAGGAGGTCCAATGCTCGACTTCGGCGTCACCGTCCTGCCGGATCCGCCCCAATCGCGCTTCTTCGAGCTGGTCGACCTGACCGAGCAGCACGGTTTCGACTACGCCTGGACCTACGACTCGCACATCCTCTGGCAGGAGTCCTACGCCACCCTCCCGGTGGCCGCGTCGCGTACGCAGAAGGTCAAGCTCGGCCACTTCGTGACCAACCCGGGCATCCGTGACCCGACGATCGCGGCCAGCTGGTACGCGACCATGCAGGACCTGTCCAAGGGCCGGATGGTCATGGGGATCGGCCGCGGCGACTCCTCGCGCCGGGTCGTCGGCCTCAAGCCCGTGAAGGTGGCGGAGTTCGAGGCCCGCTGCAAGATGATCAAGGATCTGATGAACGGCCGGCCGGTCGAGTGGAACGGCAAGGAGCTCCAGCTCGAGTGGGCCAAGGACCTCCCCGAGATCCCGATGTGGATCGCCGGCTACGGGCCGAGAGCGCTTGCCGTCGCCGGCCGGGTCGCGGACGGCGTGATCATCCAGCTCGCCGACCCGCAGATCATCCAGTGGATCATGGACACGGCCAGAAAGGCCGCCGAGGAGGTGGGCCGCGACCCGTCCGAGCTGAAGTGCATCGTCGGCGCGCCGAGCCACATCACGGACAACATCCAGGAGGCGCGCGACCAGGTGCGGTGGTTCCCGGCCATGGTCTCGAACCACGTGATGGACCTGATCGAGCGCTATGGCTTCGACTCCGAGATCCCTGACGCGCTGACCGAGTTCGTGAAGGCGCGGAAGTTCTACGACTACAAGGACCACAGCCGCGTCGGGGCGGCCCACGGCGAGTTCGTCACCGACGAGATCGCCGACCGCTTCACGGTCATCGGCAACATCGAGCAGGTGAGGGCGAAGCTGAAGGAGCTCGAGTCCGTCGGCGTCGACCAGTTCAACATCTACCTCATGACCGAGGGCCAGAACGAGATACTGGCGACCTACGGAAAAGAAATCCTTCCGGCCTTCCAGGGGGTGGCGGCGAGAGCCCCCGACGCAATCAGGCGCTATGCCGCCGGAACGCGCTGGACGGCGCGAGGCGGCGTCCTCAGTCGCGTCCGTATCGCTGCGGATACGTACGCTCCCTGCGTCCTTGCCTCGCACCGCCCATCGCGCCCCGGCGACGAGGCCAGATCACATCGGAGGCTCTAATGGCTCGCGAGATTCGGATTCAGGGAAGCGAAGGCACTGCCAAGATCCGTAGCCTCTGGGCGGTCGCGCTTCTCCCGATCATCACGATCGGGATCTACTTCTTCTTCTGGTGGTACTTCATCAACCGCGAGCTGCGGGACCTCGGGCGCACGAAGAACACCAACGAGCTCGGGGACAGCCCGGGCACGTCGCTCCTCGCCGTCACGCTCGGGGCGCTGATCATCGTTCCGGCGCTCGTGTCGATCTACCGCGGCTTCAAGCGGGTGCAGGCTGCGCAACGGCTCATGGGCTCGGATCCGATCAACGGGTGGATCGGACTGATCCTGTTCCTCGTCATCACCCCGGCGTTCTACGCCTACGTGCAGAGCGGGCTGAACGCGGTCTGGGAGAGGTTGGAAGGCCCGGAAGAGAGGCTAGACAGCCCGGACGTAGAGCCGAGCTAGCTGGGCGAGGATCGCCTCCTCGGGCGAGGCGACGAACTCCGCGCCGCGGAGCATCGTGCGGGCGCCGTCGGATCGCCTCGTCGTCGCTCGGGTCCGCGAGCGCGACGACGGGGAGGCCGCGGACGAAGCCGATCGGCAGCGTGCGGAAGCTTCGGGCGTGGTCGGCGGGTAGGAGCCTCGCGGCCGACGGGTCGACATGCAGGGCCGCGATGTCGACGAAGGGCAGGCCGCGCTGCTCGGCGACCATGCGGACCACGTCCGCCGGCGCCACGAGCCCGAGCTCCGTCAGCACCTCGCCGAGGCGCTTGCCGTGGCTGCGCGCGGTTCTCAGCGCCAGCTCGATCTCCGCCTCGGCCAGGAGCCCGGCCTCCGCCAGCAGCGCGCCGAGCGGCTCGCGCCGGGCTTCGCGCACGCGCTCCGCCAGCAGCTCGCCCAGGATGCCCTCCATTGCGGCCGGCTCCGGCGAGACGAGCATCAGCTCCGGCGAGATATCCCTTCGCGCGGTCACGAGCGGTGCGACCTCGACCGAGCGCACGACATCCAGCCGCGCGCGCAGGCCGGTGCCGAATTCCGGCAGCGGGCCGCCCTCGTCCTCGAAGGCCTCCGCCGCTGTGCCGAGTTGAAGCCGCATCGCCAGTCCCTTCGACTGTAGGAGCGCAGCGCGGCGTCGGCGTCCCCCTTCTCGGTGACGTGGTTAATCCCGCCTCAACACTCGCTGCCCTAGGCTCTAGTCCAATGAGGACTAGTCGCGCCGTCAGATCGCGTACCGGGACGCTCACCACGACCGAGTACGCCGTCTTGACGGTGCTCACGGTCGAGACGCCGTGGGTCGCCCTTTCGGGGTACGACCTGCTGAAGATCGTCGAGCGGACCGCTCGCTACTTCTGGAAGCCGACCAAGAGCCACCTCTACGCCGTCTTGCCGAGACTGGTGGAGCGGGGCCTCGCGACCCGCCAGGCGGCGCCCGGCGCTCGCGGGCCCGAGCGCCAGCTCTACCAGGTCACCCCGAAGGGCGAGGAGCTCGCCCGGGCCTGGCTCGAGGAGCCGGTGCCGGGCGATACCGACCTCTTCCACCTCAAGGTCTTCTACGGCGGCCTGCAGAGCCGCGAAGCGCTCGTCGCTCACTACCGCCTCCATCTCGAGGAGCGGGAGGCCGCGCTCGAGGAGCTGCTCGCCATCCCCAACGACCGCCGGGGCCACAACTACTTCCATTCGTTTCTCCTCCGGCTTGGGATCGAGAGCGCCCGCCTCGACATCCGCTGGGCGGAGGACGTCCTGAAGGAGCTCGAGCAATGAAGAAACCTGCCGTTGCGATCATCGCCGTCCTCGCCTGCGCGGGAGCCGCCGGCGCCCAACCTTCCGCGGGGCCGGCCGGAAGCTGGGCGGGGAGCGCCCAATTCACCCGAGTGGGCGGCCCGGAGCCGTTCTCGTTGTCCCTCGAGCTCCGCGGGCGGCGCGCCGTCGTCTCGCTCGGACCGGGACACGCTGCCCGGACCGAAGTCCCCGCGCGCATCTCCGGCAGCCGGGTCCGGCTGACGCTCCCCGGCCGGCCGTGGAGGCTGGCGCTCGACGGACGCGTCCGGAAGGGGCGCGTGGTCGGGACCCTTCGCCAGGGCCCGGTTCGGGGGCGATTCCAGCTCGGCCGCCGAGCTCCGATCGAGGGCTCGACGCTCGGCCTCTACCGGATCGGCACCAGGCCGCTCGGGATCATCCAGGGGTTCGCCCCGCGCGAGAGCATCGACTACGACCGGGACGAGATCCGAGCCCTGTACCAGTCCCGTCGCGGTCGCTACGTGGTCGGCGCCGGCCTCAGCACGCGGAATCCGACCGTCGGGACGGCGTCCTTCACGTCCAGCGGCGCGGTCTTCCGCGGCGAGCAGGCGGCCCGTGTCCTGCTGCGCCAGGAGGAGGTCTGGGTCCGCAGCGGCCGCGCCTACCTCGGTTGCACGCTGACGATTCCGCCCGAAGGAGCCGGGGGCCGGCGCCCGGCGCTCGCCTTCGCCCACGGTGCCGGTGAGGCACCGCGCAGGTTCAACTCGATCCTGGCCACGTACCTGAACCACCTCGGGCTCGTCACGCTGTCGTGCGACAAGCGCGGCGTCGCCCAGTCGGGCGGGGTCTATCCCGGTGAGTTCCCCGGCGTGCCGGCGGTCGACCAGTACGCGCGCGACGTCGAGGCGCAGGCGCGGTTCCTCGCCGCCCAGCCCGAGGTCGATCCTGCGCGCATCGGAATTTCCGGCGCGAGCCAGGCAGGCTGGATCATGCCCCTGGCTGCGAGCCGTGAGCCGGCGATCCGGTTCATGATCGGGCTCGTCTCACCGACGCTGACCCAGGGCCAGACCGACCACTGGGCGAACCTGAACGCCCAGGGCCAGGCGCCGCCGACCCGCACCGACGAGGACATGGAAGCCGAGGTCCGGGCGACCGCGCCGAGCGGAGTCGACCCGATGCCTGCGATCAGAGCGATGAGGATCCCGGCGATCTGGCTCTTCGGCGGCAAGGACCGGATCGTGCCGTGGCGGCTCTGCGTCGAGCGGCTGGATCCGGTCGCACGCGAGCCCGGCCGCGACTTCAGCTACCGCGTCTTCCCCGGAGGGTCGCACGGGCTGCTGTTCACCGAAAACGGCCTGATCGACGAACAGGCTCGCTCGAGCCGGTTCGTCGCCGGTTACTTCGCGACCATCCGCGACTGGCTTGCAGCCAGGAGGCTCACCGGGTAGCTCGAGGGAGCTGGAAGGGCAGTAGCGCGACGCATGCGGCCTCTCGCGCCAGGAGCGCGAGCGGCCGGGGTGCGTCGGCGCCCTCGACGTGCAGCCGGATGCCGCTGCCCCGGAGCGCGGCGCGCATCAGCGCACCGACGCGGAGCCGGTGCCAGCTCGAGGTGACGACGACGAGGTCGCGCGCGCCGAGCTCGCGGGCCTTGCGAGCCACGTTGGCGGCGTTCTGCGCGGTCGATCGCGACTCGACCTCGGGAATGAGCTCCACCTCCGGCCCCGTCCAGGCGTCCGCCATCAGCTCGGCCTCCGGGAAGCCGGAGAGGATGACCGTGTCCACGCCGGCAGCGAGCTCATGCGCGCGGGCGAGCCGCGCGGCGCAGATCGCGTGCAGCTCCTCGTCGCCTCGCCGCGAGTAGCCGAGAACCGCCAGGACCGTCACCGACGGCGCCGGCGCAGCGCCTCTGCGGTGATCAGCGTGCCGGCCACGGTGAGGACGAGGACGAGCGCCTTCTTGCCCTGGAGCTTCGACTCGCCGCTCGCGCGCTCGCGCATCTCGACCGGATGCTCGTCCACGCGCAGGCCTTCGTCGTGGAGGCGGAGGACGGCCTCCACCTCGGGCGCGCCGCTCGAGTACGGCTGCGCGAGGATCGGCATCGCCTTCGCGTTCACGGCGTACATCCCGCTGGTCGCGTCGTGGAACGGCCGGTCGAGCACGACCTCCATCGACCGTCGGAGAAGCCCGGTTCCCAGGCGCCGCGCGGGCGAGGTCTTGTACCGCTCCCGGGAGAAGCCGTTCCCGCCGGCGGTGGCGTACCGCGATCCGACCGCCACGTCGCTCTTGCCCGAGCGCACGACCTCGAGCAGCTTCCGCAGCTCCTCGACTGGGTGCTGTCCGTCGGCGTCGACCCGGCCGCAGTACTCGTAGCCGTGCTCCGCGGCGTAGCCGTAGCCCGCGGCGATCGCCGCACGCAGCCCGCGGTTCTCGGCGAACGAGAGCACGTCCGCGCCCTGCTCGCGTGCGATGTGGGGTGTGCGGTCGGTCGAGCCGTCGTCGACGACCAGGACGTCCACGTCGGGAAGCTCCGTGCGGAGCTCGTGGAGCACCGCGGCAATGTTCTGCTCCTCGTTCCAGGCCGGGATGAAGACGAGCGTGTCGTTCCGCTTGGTCATTGCTGAATGATCGCACCGCCCTCGAGCGGGAGCCCGGCCTCGGTCCAGTCGGCCTTGCCCTCGAGGTAGTGACGGACATTGGTGTAACCGAGGCTGCGCAGACGCCTCGCGACCAGGACGGAGCTCGTGCACGTCGCGTCGATGCAGTAGACGACGATCTCCCGGTCGAGCTCGGGAATCCGGCGCGGCGCTCGCTCGTCCACCCACTCGAGCGGGAGGTTGATCGCGCCGGGGAGATGCGAGCGTGCGTACGACATCGGAGCGAGCGCATCGACCAGAACGAGGTCATCGCCGCTCTCGATCTTCGTGCGCAGCTCCTCGCGGCCGATCTGCGGAATCTCCCCGCTCATCGCGGGCCCAGCCACTCGCCGACCGGGACGCGTGCTTCGAGCGCGCCGAAGTCGCCGCGGTCGCGGATCGCCTCGGCCGCCGCAACCATCCCGCTCAGGGCGACCCAGGTGAGGCTTCCGCCGACACTGACCCGCCGCGCGCCCGCCTCCACCAGCTCCGCCATCGTGAGGCCCGGGACGGCGAGCACGTTGACCGGCTTCGCGACGGCGTGGCAGACCGCCCTGATCTCCTCGACGCTCCGCAGTCCCGGGGCATAGAGGACGTCGGCGCCGGCCTCCTCGAAGGCCTGCAGCCGCGAGATCGTGTCCGCGAGGTCGGGATTCCCGCGAAGGTGGTTCTCGGCGCGCGCGGTCAGCGTGAAGGGAAAGTCCTGGCGCCGTGCTTCCTCGACTGCGGCGGAGACGCGCTCGAGCGCATGCCCGAGCTCGTAGATGCTCCCCGAAGGGTCGTAGTCCTCGATCGAGCCGCCCACGGCGCCCGCCTCGGCGGCTCTCCTGATCGCGCGGGCGGCGTCCTCGGCTTCGGGGCCATAGCCGTTCTCGAGGTCGATCGACACCGGCAGGCCGGTCGCGGCGTCGAGGGCCTCGGCATGCTCGGCGACCTCGTCCAGCGTCGCCGCGCCGTCGAGCCGGCCCAGCGTGAAGGCGAAGCCGGAGCTCGTGCTGGCGAGCGCCTTGAAGCCGAGCGCCTCCAGCACACGCGCAGAGCCCGCGTCCCACGGGTTCGGGATCACGAACGGGTCGCCCTCGTGGAGGGCGCGGAACGCCTCAGCCTTCTCGCGCTGCGTCGGTTTCACGTGAAGAGTGTTCCGCATCAGCGCCCCTGTGAGGACGACGACGGACTCGAACGACCAGGCGCCGCGCGGGTGCGGCGATCAGCGCAATCCCGACCGCCAGCGCAAACGCCGCGACGAATGCGAGCAGCGGCCGCTCGTGGAAGACGCGCCCGCCGAAGTAGCCGAGCAGAACGGCGTAGAGCGACCAGAGGCAGGCCGCGATCCCCGTGTAGAGCGCGAAGCGCCCGTAATGGAAGGCGGTCAAGCCGCTCGTGAACGTCGCGCCCGTGCGCCCGCCGGGGACGAACCGCGCGACGAGCAGAATCGTGGCGCCTCGCCGGCGGAGCTGGATGCACGCCCAGCGGACTCCCCGGCGTGTGTAGGGCCCGTCGAAGAAGCGCCGCTGTGCCCGCCGGCCGCCGAATCGCCCGAGCCCGTACGAGGTCGAGTCCCCGACGAACGCGCCTGCCGCGGCCGCGCCGAGCACGGCGGGCAGCGCGATCCCGGGCTCGATCGCCGCGAGCACGCCGGCGAGGATCGCCGCCGACTCGCTCGGAAGCACCGGGAAGATGGCGTCGCCGGCGGCGATCGCAAAGAGGATCAGGTACGCCGTCGGCGGCTGAGCGAGCAGGTCGTAGAGCGCGTCCACGGTCTCAGGATCGCAGTCGAGGGGCTCCCTCCGTAGACTCGCCGGGATGGCCGGCGCACTGGTCACGACGGTCGTCGGGAGCTACCCCCAGCCGGACTGGCTGATCGACCGCGAGCGGCTCGGCGACCGGCTGCCGCCGCGCGTGCGGGCCCGTGAGCTCTGGCGGATCGCGGAGCCGCTGCTCGAGGAGGCGCAGGACGATGCGACCCGGCTCGCGGTCCAGGACATGGAGCGCGCCGGCGTGGACGTGATCACCGACGGCGAGATGCGGCGGGAGAGCTACTCCAACCGCTTTGCCACGGCGCTCGACGGGGTCGACCTCGACGAGCCGGGCGTCGCGCTCGACCGCACCGGGCACGAAAACCCGGTCCCGCGAGTCGTCGGGCCGATCCGCCGCCGGGGGCCGGTCGAGGTGCGCGACGTCGAGTTCCTCCGCTCCATCACCGAGCGCCGGATCAAGATCACCGTTCCGGGGCCGTTCACGATGACGCACCAGGCGCAGGACGACCACTACGCCGACGGGCGCAGCCTGGCGCTCGCCTACGCGGACGCAGTCAATGCGGAGCTTCGAGATCTGAAGGCGGCAGGGGCCGACGTCGTCCAGATCGACGAGCCGTATCTCCAGGCCCGCCCGGAGCCTGCACGGGAGTACGCCGTCGAGGCGATCGACCGGGCCCTGGACGGCATCGAGGGCGACACCGTGCTCCACACCTGCTTCGGCTACGCGCACATCGTCCACGACCGGCCCTCCGGCTACCCGTTCCTCCGCGAGCTGAACGAGTGCGCCGCGACGCATCTGTCGCTCGAGGCGGCGCAGCCGGACCTCGACCCGGAGGTGCTGCGCGAGCTCCCGGACAAGGTGATCGTCCTCGGCGTGCTCGACCTCGGCTCGGGAGACGCCGAGACGCCGGAGGTCGTCGCCGGGCGGATCCGCCGCGCGCTGGAGGTCGTCCCTCCGGAGCGGCTCGTGGTCGCTCCCGACTGCGGGATGAAGTACCTCCCGCGCGGGCTGGCGTTCCGGAAGCTGCAGGCGATGGTCGAGGGTGCGAGGCTGGCGTCCGATGGCTGACCGGCCCGTGAGCCGGATCGCGCAGGCCTACCCGGACCGGGTCGAGGTGCGAGGGCGCGACCTCGCCGGCGACCTGATGGGACGGGTGACGTTCACCGAGTACTTCCACCTGCTGCTGACCGGCGAGGAGCCGACCGAGGAGCAGCGCTTCTTCCTCGACCTGCTGCTCGTCTCGATCGCCGAGCACGGGATGATGCCGACCAACGTCGCCGCCCGGATGACGCTCGCCGCCGACCCGGAATCGCTCCAGGGTGCGGTCGCGGCCGGGATCCTCGGGGCGGGGCCGGTCGTGCTCGGCACTGCGGAGGAGTGCGCGCGGCTGCTGGCGGAGGCGGAGGCCTCGCGCCGAGGCGCGGGCGAGGTGGCTCGGGACTTCCGCGAAGCGGGGAAGAAGGTGCCGGGGTTCGGCCATCCCGTCCACAAGCCCGTCGATCCGCGGGCGGAGCGCATCCTCGAGCTCGCGCACGAGCATGGGGTCGACGGCGCGCATGTGGGGTTCGCCCGCTCCCTGCGAGACGAGCTGCATCCCCTGCCGATGAACGTCTCGCTGCCGATTGCCGCGGTGATGCTCGACCTCGGCTTCCCGGCGTCCGCGGTCAAGGCCGTCCCGATCCTCGCGCGCACCGCGGGCCTGCTCGCGCACCTCGCCGAGGAGCGGGAGAGCCGATCGGCTTCCTGCTGGCCCGCGCCGCGGAGGAGGCGGTCGAGTACGAGCGCTGAGGTCGAGACCCGGCCCTGGGACGAGCAGCTCGCTCTGGACGGCGAGAGCTACCGCGCCCAGATCGCCTACCTCCTCGAGCGCTCCTCCTTCTACCGCGAGAAGCTCGGGACTTCGGTCAGCGACAGCCTCGCCGACATCGCGGAGCTGCCGCTGACCGCGAAGGAGGAGCTGCGGGAGACCGTCACGCCCGAGAGCCCGTTCGGCGCGCACTTCTGCGCCGACCCGTCCGAGCTCGTCCGGATCTACTCGACGAGCGGGACGACCGGAGCGCCGAGCTACATCCCGCTCACGGCCGGCGACCTCGACAACTGGGTGACCGCGTCCGCGCGCAGCTACGCGGCCTCGGGGATCGCCGCCGGCCAGCGCATCGTCTCGACCTACAACGCCGGGCCGTTCGTCGCCGGTGCCGCGCTCGGCGCCTTCGAGCGACTCGGGCTCACGCACATCCCGGTCGGGACCGGCAACACCGAGCGGCTGGTGCGCGCGATCGAGCAACTCCGGCCCGAGGCCGTCGTCCTGACCCCGTCCTACGCGGCGCACCTCGCCGAGAGCTTCGACCTCCGGGGCTCGAGCGTCGAGCGCGTCCTCGTCGCGGGCGAGCCGGGTGGGGGAGAGCCCGCGTTCCGCGCGCAGCTCGAGGACGGCTGGGGCGCGAAGGTCACCGAGGCGATGGGCATCGGCGACATCGGCGTCTCGCTCTGGGGCGAGTGCGAGGAGCAGGACGGCATGCACCTGGGCGCGCGCGGCTTCGTCCACGCCGAGCTGATCGATCCGGAGACGGGCGCCGCGCTGGAGCTGGACGACGGCGCTCGGGGGAGCTCGTCCTGACCCATCTGCAGCATCGAGCCGCACCGCTGCTGCGCTTCCGCACGCGGGACCACGTCGAGGTCCGGACGAGCCCGTGCCGCTGCGGCCGCACCGGCCCCCGGATCCGCTGCCTCGGGCGGACCGACGACATGCTGATCGTCCGCGGCGTGAACGTCTTCCCCTCGGCGGTCCGCGACGTCGTGAGCGGATTCGCGCCCGAGGTGAGCGGCCATGTGCTCGTCAGGCCGCAGTCGGCGGGGGTGAAGCAGGAGCCGCCGCTGCCGGTCAGCGTCGAGCTGGCGCGCGACGCGACACCTGATACGGCGCTCGCCGACGCGATTCGCGAGAGACTTCGCAGCGTGCTGGTCATCCAGACACGCGTCGAGCTCGTACCGTGGGGCAGCTTGGCGCGCAGCGAGTACAAGTCGAAGCTGGTCGAGCGATGAGGAAGCTCCAGAGCCAGGGCGTCCACCACATCACGCTCGTCGGCGCCGACCGGCAGACGTCGATCGACTTCTGGGAGGGCGTGCTCGGCATGCCGTTCGTCTTCGACCAGCCGAACCTCGACAACGAGTCGGAGAGCCACCTCTACTTCGACCCGGGCGACGGGCGGCTGATCACGGTCTTCACGAACGAGGAGCGCACGCCAGACCCGACCCGTACCTCGACCGACATCGGCGCCGTGCACCACATCGCGTTCGCCGTCTCGCAGGCGACCTTCTGGCAGGCGGTGGAGCGGCTCGACGAGCGCAAGGTCAGGCACAGCGGCGTCAAGGACCGCGGCTTCATGGACTCGATCTACTTCGAGGACCCGCTCGGGCTCCTGATCGAGCTCGCCTCGTACCGGTTCGAGCCGCCGTTCGGCTACACGCACGCCGACGTCCTGCTCGAGGCGCACAAGCTGAGGGTCGAGCGGGGCGACTACAACATCGACAAGGAACACCTCGCGGACGCAATCGAGATGCTCGTCGGGCGATCGCGGGCGTCGCTCTCGGAGGATCGATCGCCGAAGGATCCGTACTAGGAGGGAGGAGCACATGGCCACGAACACGCTGAACATCCTCAAGCCGAGCGTGAACAACCTGACCGTTCGAATCTTCGTGCGGGCGGCCGGCCTCGACTTCGAGGAGCAGGACGTGTGGGGCAAGAAGCCCGAGTACCTGGGGAAGTACCCGGCGCAGCTGACGCCGATGCTGGAGGAGGAAGGGCTCCCGAGGGGCGCGCTCGGAGAGAGCTGCGCGATCATGGCCTACCTCTGCAACAAGCACGGCCTCGAGCAGTTCTATCCCTCGGACCCGGGCAAGCGGGCGATGGTCGACAACGCGATGTTCTATTTGATCGGCACCCTCTATCCGCTCCTCACGCGGGCGACCTACCCGGCGCTCGGGTTCCCGCAGTATCCGGGCGAGGTCGCGACGTCCGAGGCCGACGACGCGATGAAGGAGAAGGCCCAGCAGGACGCAGAGGCCGCGCTGGCCGAGCCGCTCGAGGTCTACAACACGTTCTTCCTCGCCGGGCAGCCGTTCATCGGCGGAGACTCGCCCTCGATCGCCGACTTCCGGTTCGCCGCGACACTCGAGTTCCTCCGCGCGATCGACTACGACTTCCCGGCCTGGGCCGAGGAGTACATGAGCCGGATGGAGGAGACGCTCGGCGAGGCGTACACGGAGCCCGTCGCGGACGTCCGGGGCTACATCGACTACGTGAAGTCGGAGGCGGCGACGACTGCGTAAGAAGAGGGAGGCCGCGCGGGAGCGCGGCCTCCCCTTCGATTCGGTTTCGAGTCTGCCGGCTAGCTCGATCCGAGCGAGACTGCGACCTGCTCCAGGAGGTCCATCGCGTCCTGCATGCCCGCTTCCATGCCTGACTCGATGTGGGCGTCCCGGTGCTCCTTGCTCGCGTGCTGCACGAGGATCTCGACCGTCGTACGGCCGTCGGCTTCGGTGAGCGTCATCGTGTTGACGGCCTCCGCGTCGGGCATCCCCTCGTAGACCTCGGTGGAGACGATCCGCTCGTTCGGGACGATCTCGCGGTACTCGCCGTGGAAGCCGACCTCGAAGTCGCCCTCCGCAACCATCACGTACCGCCACTTGCCTCCGACCCGAAGGTCGATCTCGGCGACGGTCATCTCGCCGCGGTTGGCGTGCCACCAGCGCTTCACGAGCTCCGGCGTGGTGAACGCCTTGTAGACCAGGTGCTTCGGGGCGTCGAACTCCCGCGTGATGAGGATCTGCTCATCCGCGGGCAGCGTCACCGTCGCCGTTCCACTACTCACTGCCATCGTCTTCCTCCTTCTGCTTGAGGTCTTCCAACACGTCGTCCAGCTCGTCGAACCGCTCCGCCCAAAGGCGCTCGTACGCCTTCACCCAGTCGTGGATGGGCTTGAGCGCGTGGCCGTTCAGCCGGTAGAGCCGCTGCCGTCCTTCTTCGCGCACGTCGACCGCCCCCACTTCGCGGAGCACCCGAAGGTGCTTGGACACCTGAGGCTGAGCCAGCCCGAGCTCGCGGACCACGTCGTTGACGGGGCGCTCCCCGCCGGCGAGGACGTCCAGGATCTGCCGCCGCCGGGGCTCGGCCACCGCGTTGAACGCGTCCGCCGTCGTCGCTGCTCGGGCCATGCCCGCAATATATACCTATAAGGGAATATGTCAAGCGGTCGAAGCTATTCGCGCGGCGAGATGTCGGGACTGGGGCTTCCGCCGAGGATGTCCGCGACCTTCCGCTCGAGTTGTCCCGGCCAGCCGACGTCGAAGCGACGGCGCGCACGCTCGAGCTTCGCGGCGCGGCTCGTCCGCAGGCGCCTGGGCCCCCGATCCGGGTCGTAGAACCAGCCGCGACCAGGGCGAACGAGGCTTCGCGAGGCGGAGCGCGCCGGCGAGCCCGACGAACGGGACGAGGAGGCCGACCGCTCCGACGATGGGCTTGCCCTTGAAGAAGCACAGGAGCGCCCAGAGGTAGTGCAGCGCGAGGAGGACGAGGACGGCGATGCGCGGACCGCGATACTCCGCCCCCTCGGCGTGGAACGGCGACGCGGTCAGCAGGAGGATGCCGGCGAGGCAGGTCCCGATGATCACGGCATCGATCGAGCTGCGGCCCTCTTCCGACCAGTAGACGTCGTCGAGGTAGAAGAGCAGCGCCCACTCGTCGAGGATCAGGCCCGCCCCGACGCCGAAGGCGATTGCGAGCACCTCTTCCACGGGGCTGTCCTGTCCCCAGGGTGTGAAGACGAACAGCCCGGAGCTGAGCACGAGGAGGACGCCCGGGACGATGTGGTGGAGGTGGACCCCGCCGATGCTGCCGCTCCCCCAGCCGTACACGCGGGCCAGCCGGGTGTACATCCGCGCCAGCGCGAACCCGATCACGAAGGAGAGGAAGAGCAGGAAGAGCGTCTCCTTCCCGGCCTCGTAGATGTGGGTCTCGTAGCCCGGAAGGTGACGGAAGAGGTTCACGGCTCGGCGCTCACGGCGAGGGGACGGCCTCCTTCGGTGAAAAGCGGTCGAAGAGCGGGCCCGTCATCAGCGTCGTGACGATTGCCCCGAGCACGAAGACGGCCATCATCTGCTCCGTCAGGACCCCGGCTTGAAGACCGATCAGGCCGACGATGAGGATCTCGAGGCCGCGACAGTTCATCAACACCCCGATCGCGTTCGATTCGCGCCAGCTCAACCCGAGCGCGGGCCCTGTGATGGCGCTCACACCCCACTTCGAGAACAGCATCGCAGCGAGGAAGAGCGCGAGCCCGCCGAGGTCCGAGAGCTCGAAGTCACGGAGGTTCGTGTGCAGGCCCGCGACGGCGAGGAGGACCGGGATCAGCACGATCACCACGAGGTTCTCCAGCCGAAGGGTCACCGCACGTGCGAGCCCCGGCAACTGCGGCACGGCCGCGCCGAACAGGAAGCCGCCCGTCAGCGCCTGCACGCCGATCCGGTCGGCCGCCGCCCCGGTGAGGAACACGCCGACCAGGAGCAGCGCGAAGATGTCGGCGCTGAGCTCCCCGTTTGGTCGGTAGCGCCGCTCGAGCACCCGTCGCAGCGCGGGCCTCACGGCGACGAAGAGGAATCCCGCCAGCGCGACCGTGAGGAGGAGCTTCACGCCTGCGGACTCGGGAACGCCGTGGGGGCCGGTGGCGAACGCGCTCGCCACGATGGCGAACATCAGCGGCAGCGAGACCGCGGAGGCCCCGATCGCGACCGACCCCATCTTGGTCGAGAGCAGGTTGCGCTCCCGCAGGATGTGGGCCATCACCGGAAAGGCGGTCACGGCCAGCCCCGCGCCGATGAAGAGGGCGTGCGTGAGGTGCGAGACTTCCTCGCCGGTCGACGTCGTCTCGACCCGCCAGACGCCGGGCTCGTCCAGGACAGCCGCGACGCCGAAAGCGAGCGCGAACGGCACGGCCGTCACGGCCAGGGCGAGCACGACGATCTGCCGGCCGTGGGCCCGGAAGAACCGCTGCTCGACCTCGAGACCGACCATGAACATGAAGAGGGCGAGCCCGAGTGTCGCCAGCAGGCTGAGGAACTCGACCGCTTCGAGCGGGAAGAGCTCGTTCACGAGCCCCGAGCCGGGATCCTCGTCGCTGCCGGCCACCTCGCCGCCGAGCAGTGTCGGCCCGAGCAGGAGCCCGGAGACGATCTCTCCGACCACGCGCGGCTGGCCGAACCTGACGAACAGCCCGCCCAACACCCGGGCGACGGCGACGATGACGGCGAGGTCGATGAGCACGAAGGCGACGACCTCCGTCTCGGTGAGGCGATGGGCGACCTCTCCGGCGTCGGCGAACAGCAACGGCTCGAACCTACACCCGTGTGACCGGTTGCAGGGCCTCCGTCCCGACCGCCTCGTCGAGCCCGTGCAGCGTGCCGACGGCGAACGAGGCCACGGCAACGGCGAGGAGGCCGCCGGCGAAAACCAGGAACGCTGCCTGGAGGCCGACCGCGTCGATCAGCGGCCCGGCCACGAGGTATCCGGCCGGCCCGGCCGCGTAGGTGACGGACGTGATCAGCCCGACGATGCGCCCGCGCAGCGCATCCGGCGTCCGCTCCTGCATCGCGATGTTGACGATCGGGTTGATCGGGCCGTAGAGCGCGCCTGCGGCGAACCCGAGCACGAGGAGGCCGGCGAGCGGCGGGAGGAAGGCCATGCCCACGATGGCGAGCGACGTGCCGACCACGGCGCCGACGTACGCGGTTCGCCGCCGGAACCGTGCTCCGATCGCGGCGTACGCGAGCGCGCCGAGCACGCCGCCGCCGCTCAGCGCCATCAACACCGCTCCGAGCTGCCCCGGCGCTCCGCGCTCCTGAAAGTAGACGGGCAGGATCACGCCCTCGACCGGCAGCCAGAGGCCGATCAGGAGCGCCGCGAAAACGGAAACGCTGCGGAGCACGCGGTCGCGCCAGAGAAAGGCGAGGCCGTCACGCGTCGCGCCCCAGAACCCTGCCTCGCGCGCCTCGACCGCCGGCCGGCCCGACCCGGGAATCGGCACGACGGCGAGGAGGAGCGCGGCCGCTCCGAAGCAGGCGGCCGTGCCCCAGAAGGTCGAGACGGCGCCGACGATTGCGATCAGCAGGCCGGCGACGCCCGGTCCGACGAGGAAGGCGACGCCCCAGGTCGCTTCGTGGATGCCGTTGGCCCGCTCGAGCGCGAGCCCGGAGGCGCGCGCGGCGTCGGGCAGCATGGACTCGCGCGCCGTGATCCCGGCCGGATCGAACGTGGCGCCCAGGACGGCGAGGGCGGCGAGAGACCCGACGCCGAGACCGATCCAGCCGTCGAGCAGCGGGATGGCAGCGACGCTCGCGAGCGAGAGCAGGTCGCTTGCGACCGAGACGGCCCGGCGCCCGACGAGGTCGACGATCGTCCCCGAGATCAGCGACGTGGCCAGGAGCGGGAGCAGCGTGATCGCGCCGACGGCGGCGGCCGCAGACGGGTTGCCCGTGCGCTCGAGGACGAGCCACGGAAACGCCACCGTGGCGATCCCGTTGGCGATCCCGCCCAGCGCCGTCGCCGTCTCCAGCGCCAGGAAGGGCCAGAGACGGCGCAGGCCGAGGAGACGTCCGCTCACGCGGACGACCCGGGCTCGCGCGTCCGCAGGTCGAAGAACAGCAGCGTGATCGCGATGCCCACGAGCGGCATGAGCGCGGCCGTCAGCGTGATTCCGATCAGGTTTGCGAGCAGGACCGGAAGCTGCGTTCCGAGCAGGAGGAAGGCGCCGACGAGCGGGCCGGCGAGCAGTGCCACTCCGAGGGTCAGCACGGTGAGCGCGCTCACCCGCCAGAAGTGCCGCCCGACGATGTGCTTGCTGCGTCCCAGCGCGGCGCGCGTGTCGAGGTTCTCGATCACGCAGGCCGGCAGGGCGACGGCAGTTCGTCCGAGGTACCAGATCGCCAGGGGCAGCCCGACGACCGTCATCGCGAGGAGGAGGGGGATCCCCGCGACTCGTAGGAGGACGCCGGCCAGTGGCTCTGCGCGGTCGAGCGCGAGCCGGTAGGCGTCCACCGTGTCGACCCGCTCCTCGCCGAGCCGCAGCGAGCACACGACGACGGCCGTGGCGGCGATCGCGAGACCGAGCACGGCGACCTCGATCGCGGCCAGCAGCAGCACGTAGACATGCACCGGCAGCAGCGTCTCGCGGCCGAGCGCCTGCACGATGTCCTCGATCACGCCGACGTTGAACAGCACGTGGAGCGCGAGCGCGCCCAGAAAGGTCAAGGGCAGGATGACCGCGCTGACGACGAAGAGCGTCCTCCAGTCCAGCCGGTAGACGCCGAACGAGGCGCGGAGGATCTGACCGCCCGCGCGGCGCTGCTCGAGGGGCCGGACCGGGGCGGGGCGCCAGCGGGTTCGGCTCGCGAGGAGCGCGAGGAGCGCGAGGAGCACGAGCAGGAGGCCGAGCATCAACCACCTCGAGGCGTAGATCGCGTCGAGGAGGTCGCTCGCCCCGGTCACGCCGGAGCAGAAGAGCGCGCTCGCGTCGAGCCCGCCGTGCTCGCCGCTGCTGATGCTGAAGCTCCGCTTTCGCTCGACGCTCTCCGCCCACGTGAACGGCTGCTCCCATTGGAGCTTCGCGTTCGGGCCGAGCGGGCCGTCGTTGAACCCCTGCTCGCGCTGGCCCCAGTGGCCTCCGAACGTGATCCAGGCGAACCTCGACGGCGGCGGCGCGCGCTCGGGGACGAGGACCGCCAGCGGCCGGATCCGCCTGGAGGGGGCGGTCGAATTGTCGCAGCCGAGCCCTTCGTCGGCGCTCCGTCCGAGCCAGAGCCCGTTGCGGTAGTAGTTCGCGTGCGAGCCGGCGCCCGGGTAGGTGACGACGTGGGTCCCGCCGACCTTCTCGAGCTTCTCGTCGTCCCAGGCGGCCAGCTCGGCGCCCTCGTGCTGGGAGTAGAGAACCTCCACCGGCGGGCGTTGCAGCGCCTGCTCGGCCGTGTCGGCGTCGAAGTGGAGCTGGATCTGCTCCCAGTCCGACTCGTGCTTGTCGTTGTAGTCGTTGTAGACGTAGTAGAGCCAGTACTGGAGCGCCAGCCGGCCCGGACGGCCCGGCTCGGTCGCGATGTGCGCGTACACGGCGTTCGGCGCTCGGGCACCGACACGCCGGAACCAGTGCTGGTAGCTGCAGGGATCGGAAACCGGGTGCCCGGGGAGGTCGACGTAGTGCTCGAACGGCCCGGCGAAGAGGTCGGTTGCCGTCGGGGCCCGGCGGACGCGGCGGTAGCGTCTCTTCGAGCCTTCGAAGAGCGACACGTCGTTGCGGCCGAGGACGACGTCCACGAGCACCGGTCGGTAGGCCTCACCCGGGCCGCAGATCTCCCGCTGCCGCTTGAGCGCCACCACCGGCGCGTACCGGGACGCCAACTGCTGCTCGGGCGAGGGGGCGGCCGCCTGCGCATCCCCGCACACAGCCGCGGCTGCGGCGATGACCACCGAGACGATCGTGCGGCGCAGCGGCACTACTCGCCGCAGGCGACGAGGAGCCGGTCTGCGACGCTCGTCCAGCTCCAGCGGGCGGTTGCGGCGTCGCGCGCGGCCGTACGGAGCGCGGCGCGGTCGTCGTCGGAGAGCGAGACGATCTCGTTCAGCCGCTGGGTGAGCTCGGCGGCGTCGCCGTTCGGGAAGCTCGCAAGGTGCCGCAGCTTCGGGGGGTAGTCCTCGTCGAGCCCGTTCGCGATCTCGGCCAGGCCGGAGTGGTTCGCGACGACCGGCGGGCAGCCCGCGGCCGCCGATTCCGCCGCGACCATGCCGAAGGCCTCGGGGAAGATCGACGGGACGACCACCGCGTCGGCGAGCGCGACCAGGTGGACGAGATGGCGGTGCTCGAGCGGGCCGGTGAAGAGGACGGGCTGTCCTTCCGCCTGCTGTTCGAGCTCGGCCCGGTAGTCGCCGAAACCGACGACGACCGCCCGCGCGTCCACGCTGCGCAGCGCCTCGAGGAGGACGTGGACGCCCTTGTTGTAGATCAGCTTTCCGAAGTAGACGACCGTGGCGCGATCGCCGGCGAGGAAGGCCTCGAGCCGCTCGGCATTGCCCTCGTCGGGGAGCCGCTCGTTGGCGTTGCCGGGGTTCGGAGGATCACGCCGCGCCTCCTCCAGCAGGGCGGCCAGCGCCTCGGCTTTCGGCTGCGGGCGCCACAGCTCGACGTCCACGCCGGGCGGCACCTCGTAGACACGGTCGACGTGCCCGCACACCTCCTCCAGCGCCTTGCGGATGTGCCCCGAGCCCACGATGACTGCCGCCGCCCCGCCGAGCGCCTCGGCGCCCCACGCCGACAGTCCGGGATTGCCCCGCATCGAGTACTCGAGCTCGGACCCGTGCACCGCCACCGCGTAGTGCGCCCCGGTCGCCGCGCCGACGGGCCCGCCGAGCAGGACGTGGCTCGCGTAGACGAGATCGGCCGGCAGGTGCTCACGCATCGCCGCGGCGTTCGCCTCGACCCAGGTATCGAGCTCGTCGCGGCCCAGGTTCTGCACGAGCTCGACCCGGTAGCCGTCGTAGCGGTCGAGGACGAACACCGGCAGGAGCCCGTTCACGTCCGGGCGGACGGCGGCGGCGCCTCCCAGGTCCAGCGCCTCCGGATGCGGCTCCTGCGAGAAGACGGTGACGTCGTGGCCCTCGCGGCTCCATTCGCGGGCGAGCTGCCGGACGTAGATGTTCGAGCCGGTTCCCGAGAGGAGATAGCCGTGCCAGACGAGGATCCTCACGGCACGACGAATCCGGTCGCCTCGATCATCTCCGGGATCGTCACGAACTCGTAGCCCTCCTGCTCCTTCCACTGCGTGAGGATCAGCTCGGTCGCCTCGACCGAATGGCTGCGGTCCCAGCCCATCGAGACGTCGCACCCGTCGTGCAGGAGGATGACGTCCCCGCCCGAGATCTGCTTTTCGGCCTTGCGCATGATCTTCTCGGTCGTCACGCCCTTGCTCCAGTCCCAGAGCGTCACCGACCAGAGGACCGGCACGTAGCCCTCCTCCCGCAGCACCCGCAGCGTGGCCGGGCGTCGTCGGCCCCAGGGCGGGCGCATCAGGCGCTTCCCCTGTACGCGCGCCATCTCGACGCCGGCATCCTCGATCGCCTCGCTCGTCATCCGGAGCTCGCGGCGCAGGGTCTTCTGGGTGTGGAAGGCCATCGCGATGTGCGAGTAGGTGTGGTTGCCGATCGCATGGCCCGCGGCGGCGACCTCGCGGAGGAGGTCGGGCTGCTCACGGGCGAAGTGGCCGATGCTGAAGAACGTCGCCTTGACGTCGTGCTTGGCCAGCAGCTCGAGGAGCGTCGGCGTCCAGGCCGTGTTCGGCCCGTCGTCGTAGGTGAGCGCCATGAGCTTGCTCCGCCCCGGAGTCCCGATGAAGGTCTTGCCGAAGCCCTGGGGCTTCGGCGCCTGTCCGTTGTAGATCGCCCAGCCGGCGCCCGCGAGCGCGCCGGCGGCGAGCGGCCATTTCCTCACGGCCTCGCCTCCTCCTCGTCGGACCGCGCCTGAAGAGGCCGGAGGTCGGGCACGCCCGACGCCCAGGCCGCCTCGGGTGCGGGCGGTGGATACATCGTGGTCAGGTTTCGGTCGTCGGCGCCACTCCGCCGCATGTGGCGGTACCACCGATGGAAGAGCGGGGCAGCGAGCACGGTGAGGCCGACGAGCACGGCCAGGCCCGCCAGCATCCACAGGTGGCGCCTCAGCGGCTCGCCGTCGCCCGCCGACAGTGCGGCGAGGCCCGCGAGGCCGGCCGACAGCGCGATGCCGACGTAGTAATCCAGCGGGAAGCGCCAGATCCACGGGACCTCGAACCACCAGACCTTCCCGCGCTCGAACCTGTGCACCGTGTACGCAGGGTTGAGGACGAACCACAGGTAGTCCCAGACGACGGCCAGGGCGAAGTAGGTCGCAATCGTCCTCAGCTCTCCGGCGAGCGTCCACTCGACTCCGGCGACGAACGGCAGGTGCAGGATCAGCATCGGGATCGTGAACGCGTAGACGTGGTAGCCGGTCAGCGGGCGCCGCCCCATCGCCACGCGGTAGACGCGGCCCACCAGCCCGCGCTGCCGGAACCAGGTGGGCAGGCGCTCGGCCCAGCCGTAGCCGCCCTCGATCTCGATCTCGATGCCCGCCAGCCCGAAGGCCCAGGCGAAGAGGAGCAGCGTGCGCCCGACCTCGAGCTCGCTCACGACCGCGCCGCCACAACGTCGTCGATGACCCGACCCGACCGTCTCGAACGTCTCCCGGTTGCCGTCCTGCTCGTAGCCCTCGAGCGCCTTGGCGTGTCCGGAAACGCCGTCGAGGAAGCGTTCAAGCGCGGGCTCGTCGAGGGAAGTCGCGGCGGTGCCGTAGCCAAGCCGCTCGAGGTAGCGCGCGTTCATCTCCTGCTCGAACTGCCCGGCGAGCGGAAGCGCGAGCATCGGCTTGCGGAGATAGACGACCTCGCTCATCAGCGAGTAGCCCGCCGAGGCCACGACGCCGCGGCACGTGCGCAGGTCGTCGATGAACTGCTCGTTCGCGAACGGGCGGTACAGCAGGTTGCCGTCCTCCTCGTCGGCGGAGAGGGCCTCGCGCGCCCCGTAGACGCGACACGGGACGCCGCTTGCCTGCAATGCGGCCGTCGCCGTCTCGCTGATCCGCCCGTAGACGACCAGGTGGTCGCCCGTCTCGGGCCGCGCCGAGAGGATCTCGGGCCGCAGGATCGAGGGGACGAGCGTGGTGCGCTGCTTCCGGATCGGGGGCCGGAAGAACGTCGTGATCAGGTACCGGTCGGCCCGAGGGAGCTTTCTCCCGACGAACGCGCGGGCCTCGAGGTAGTCGCGGTGGGCTCCGCGCAGGATCGTCTTGTCGTGGCGGCAGCGGTCGACCATCTGGATGTTGTCGATGCTGATGACCGGCAGGCGATGGCGCTTCGCGTAGAGGTACGTGAAGCCGTCGAAGTCGGTGAGGACGAGCTCCGGCGCGAACCCGCGGGCGAGGGCGACGCCGCGCCGCCAGTCCTCGGGCACCCCGCGGGCGGCGCCGCGCACGTTCGCGGAGAGCGTCTTCCACGCCTTGACATTCCCGTGCTCGAGCACGAAGGAGAGGCCCCAGATCTCCTGGACGTCCGGAAGGTGCTCGCGGAAGTAGGGCAGCGCTTGGCCCGAGGCGGCCATCTTGACCTCATGGCCCTGTGCGATCAGGTGCTCGGCGACGACCCTGGAGCGCATCGCATGGCCGAGCCCTTCGCCGACGGCGCCGTACAGGATTCGCATGCGACCCTTCAGAGTTTCTCACCCTTCGCGCGTGCGAGGATCACGAGACCGACGAGCGCCGCGCCCAGCGACAGCAGCGAGACGATGTAACCGATCGCGGTCTCGTGGAGCGCCTCGTCGAAGAGCACGATCCCGAACACGAGGCTGGACAGGGGATCGAACGCCATCGTCGTCGCGACGGCGGCCGCGAGCGCACCTGTCTGCAACGCGGCCTGCTCGAGCCAGAAGGCCGCCACGCTGACGATCACGAGCGCGTAGACATGCCAGTCGAGGAACACGGCTCCGATGCCCTCGTCGAGCTGGGAGATGGTCGTCTTCGTCAGGGCGGCGGAGAGCCCGAACAGGATTCCGCCCCCCGATCCGAGCAGCGCCGCGCGAAGCGTGGAGCTGCGGCCGCGGGCGAGCACGAAGAGCACGACGGCGACGCCGATCGCGCTGCCGCCGATGACCGCCCACGCCCGCAGCGAGGCGTCGTCGTCGCCCGCCGAAGTCTTGCTGACCACGAGCAGTGCGCCCAGCCCGCCGGTGACCAGCGCCGCACCGATCAGGTCGGGCCGCCGGATGGGCCGCTTCTCGATCGCGCGCCCGAGGGGCAGCGCGAACACGATCGTCGAGACCAGGAGCGGCTGAACGACGACCATGCGGCCGATGCCGAGCGCAATCGCCTGGGCAACGAAACCGATCCCCTGGGCGCCGAGCCCGAGCAGCCAGACAGGCCTTGTCGCTAGCCGGGTGAGGAAGCCCGCACGGACCGACTCGGGCGGCTGCTCGGAGGCGGCCTTCTCCTGCAGCACGAGCCCGAGCGCGAAGAAGAACGCAGCGGTGAGCGCAAGCGCGACGTCCACACGACGACTCTAGGACGTCACACCCGGTCGGTGACTCAGGGCGGAAGGTAGGCCACTTCGAGCAGCGGACGGTGCGCAGAGTCTGCGAACTCGGTCGACGGCACCCGTGGGCCGTATGTCAAGCTAGATGTGCCGCGGCAGGCGCGCCTGACGAAGATCCACCCGCTCGCCGCGGAGCGGGACTCCTTCTCGAAGCAGTAGGCGGCGCTGGCGGCTTCCCTTCGCGAGGCTCCCGTCGGCGCGGACGACGCGATGCCACGGGAGGTCCTCGTCCGTCTCGGCCAGCACCCTGCCGACGAGGCGGGGCGCGCCCGGGTCGATGTCGCCGTACGTGCGGACGAAGCCCTCCGGGATCTCCCGCACGCGGGCCAGGATCCGCGCGACGCGCGTCGCGCTCACGTTCGGAGCTCCTCGCGCCGCCGCTCGAGAAAGCGGCGCTCGGGGTCCGAGTGAACCAGCTCGAGCGCGCGGTCGTAGGCGGCCCGGGCCTCGTCGATTCGGTCGAGCCGGCGGAGGAGCTCGCCCCGCGTCGAGTGCAGGTAGTGGTAGGCGTCGAGGTCGAGGCTCTCCACCAGCTCGAGCGCGGCTTCGACGTCGCCTGCCTCGGCCAGCGCGGCCGCCTGGTTGAGATCGACGACGGGCGAGCCCGTGACGCGTGCGAGCTCGCCGTAGAGCGCTGCGAGTTGCGGCCAGTCCTGTGGCTCGTCGACGTGGA
>CAVZJM010000014.1:0-289857 GCA_963775625.1 uncultured Actinomycetes bacterium
ATGCCCATGGCGTGGTAGCCGGAGTCCACGTAGAGCGTCGTGCCGGTGATGTTCGCCGCCTCGTCGGAGAGGAGGAACGCGCCCGCCGCGCCCACGTCGTCGGCGTCGATCGGGCGGTGGAGCGGGGCTCGTTCCTCGACGATCGCCTCCATCGTCGGGAAGCCGGCGATGGAGCGCGCGGCCAGGGTGCGCACCGGGCCGGCCGAGACCGCGTTCACGCGGATGTTCTTCTGGCCCAGGTCCCACGCGAGGTAGCGGACCGACGAGTCGAGGGTCGCCTTGGCGACGCCCATGACGTTGTAGTGCGGCACGGCGCGCTCGCCGCCGAGGTAGGTCATCGTCATGATCGAGCCCCCGCCGGCGGCCTCCATCAGCGGCTCGGCGAGCCGCGCGCAGGCGACGAGCGAGTAGGCGGAGACGTCGAGCGCGAGCCAGAAGCGGTCGCGGGGCGTGTCCGTGAAGCGGCCCTCGAGGTCGCGCGCGTCGGCGAAGGCGACCGAATGGACGAGGAGGTCGAGCTTGCCCCCGAAGGTCTCGCCGACCTCCGCGAAGACGCGCTCGAGGTCCTCGTCGGAGCGGACGTCGCAGGGCGTGATCAACGGTGAGCCGACGGGCTCAGCCAGATCGCGGACGTTCTTCTCGATGCGCTCGCCCTGGAAGGTGAACGCGAGCTGAGCGCCCCCCTCCGCGAGGCGCTGAGCGATCGCCCAGGCGATCGAACGCCGGTTGGCGACTCCGAGCACCAATCCTGTCTTCCCTGCGAAGCGGTCGCTCACGGGCCGCCGGAGTCTACGACGTTCCGCACCCCACTCGCGCCGCTGCCATGATGACGGGGATGCTGCGGTTGATCGTGACGATCGAGGGGCCGGGCTGGACGGACCTCGACGAGGTGGAACTCGCCGCCCTGCCCGACGAGGGCGAGCCGATCCAGACCAAGTTCGGGCTCTGTCTCGTCACGCACGCCGAGGCCGTCCCGAATGACGACCGGCACGACGGCAGGATCGTCTGCCGATTGCCCTGACAGACGTGTGAGCCTTCTGCCATTCGCGTCGCCGTCGTAACCGGGGGATCGAGCGGGATCGGGGCCGCCACGGCTCGGCTCCTGACTGCACGCGGCTGGCGCTGCATCCTGCTCGCGCGCGGGGCCGAGCGCCTGGAGCGCGTCGCGGCGGAGATCGGCGCCGAGGCGGAGGTCTGCGACGTTTCCGACCGGGAGCAGGTCGAGCAGGCCGCCGTCCGGATCGGCAAGCGGCACCCGGCCGTGCACCTGCTCGTCTCCAACGCCGGGATCCCGGGCGGCGGCGGCTTCCTCGACCTCGCGCCGGAGCGGATCGAGCAGGTGATCGCGACGAACTACCTCGGCGGCGTCTGGACGCTGCGTGCCTTCCTGCCCTTGCTGGAGGCGGGAGCCCCGTCCGACGTGGTGAACGTCGCCTCGGTCGCCGGCGTCTACTCCGTGGGCGGCTCGTCCGGCCCCTACGCTGCCTCGAAGCACGCTCAGCTCGCGTTCTCACGCGGCGTCGCCGCGGAGCTGGCCCCGCGGGGGATCCGTGCCCACGCCGTCAACCCCGGGCCCGTGTGGACGGAGGGCTTCCCCCAGAACCGGCTGCAGGGCACGCGCTTCGAGCGGTTCGTCCTCGAGCCCGAACAGGTCGCCGAGTCGATTCTCCGCGCCGTCGAGCGCGGCAAGCCGGAGACGTTCGTCTTCGGCGCCTACCGGATCGTCGGCCTCCTTCAGGCCGCGATTCCAGGGACGCTCGTCGGCCTCACCGCGCGGCGCGCCCGCAGGTAGCACTCGCTCAGCGCGAGAGCCGGAGCGCCACCCCCGCGACGGCCGCGCCCGCGACCGCGTCGAGGACGTAGTGGTTGGCGGTGACGAACACGACAGCTGCCACGAGCGGCGGATAGGCAGGCGCCAGCGCGCGGAGAGCAGGGCTCTCGCTCGCCGCCGCGATGCCGGCGGAGGTGACGACCGCGTACGCGACGTGGATGCTCGGCATCGCCGCGAGCGGGTCGTAGAGCTGCGCGACGGCGCCCGAGTCGAGGTCGAGGCCGCTGACGTCCGCGATCGTGTCCACGAAGTGGTCGAGGGAGCGCGGCGGCGCGCAGGGGAAGAGGTAGAAGACCGGCTGGCAGGCGAGCGTCGTCAGCGCCGCCGCGCGGCGGAAGCGGTGGAACTCGGGATGGCGCCGTGCGTAGAGGCGCATCAGGAACCCGACCGTCAGCGCCGCGTTGGAGACGACGTAGGCCACGTTCAGGGCCCCGAGGAGCCGCCGGTGGGGAAGGAGGAGCTCCTGCAGCCTCGGCTCGACATGGATCCCGAGCCGGCGCTCGAGCGCGACCACCCGCTCGGCGTTCCGCACCGCCTGCAAGCGGCCCGCCTCGCCGCGCTTGCGCCGGCTCGCGAGCAGGTAGAGCGCGTAGACGCCGAGGCCGATCGCCACCTCGCGCCTGCCGGAGAAGCGCCGCTCGTGCACCGTCCGCCGTCCCACGTCAGCGCGCATACTTACTTGTGATGCGCAACTGGCGCCGGAACCTCGTCCGCCTCGGCATCGGCACGGCCGCGACGGCCGCGTTCCTCTGGCTCTTCCTGCGGGAGGTGGACGTCGGCCTCGCCTGGGACGAGATCACCGCGCTCCCAGGCTGGACGATGATCGTGGCGCTGGCGCTGGTCGTCGCCAACGTCGTCATCATGGCGATCCGGTGGGGCTACCTGCTGGGCGGCGCCGGCTACCAGATCGGCCTGTGGAAGCTCTTCTCCACGGTCGCGGTCGGGCGCGGGGCCAACAACATCCTCCCCGCCCGCGGCGGCGACCTCCTCCGGATCGAATCGATGCGGGAGCGCCGCGTGCCGGTGTTCGTGAGCGCCGGGACGCTCTTCGCCGAGCGGCTGCTCGACGGCGTCGTCCTCTCGACCTGGATCCTCCTGGGCGCGCTCGCCATCGGCCAGGGCGGGCCGATGCTCCTGACGGGGATCGCGCTTTCCGCCGGGGCCGCGCTCGGAGTCGGGCTGGTCGCCTGGGCGGCCCGCGACCCCGACCGCGCCGAGCGCTTCGCGTGGAAGGCGAGCCGCCGGCTTCCGCCCCGGTGGCACACGCGCTTCACGCGCGCGGCCGCGCACTTCGTGGACGGCCTCGGCGCATTTCGCGGCCGCACTCGGCTGGTGGCGATCTTCGGGACCTCCGCGGCGATGTGGCTCGCCGACGTCGCCATGTACTGGGTGGTCGGCGAGTTCGGGTTCGGCCTCGACCTGCCGCTCGCGGCGTACTTCCTGCTCGAGGGAATCGGGAACCTGGCGCTGGCCGTGCCGGCCACCGCGGCCGGCATCGGCACCTTCGACTACCTGACTCTCCTCGCCGCGAAGGGCATCGACGTCAACCCGGACAAGGCGACCGCGTACGTTCTGACGATGCACGCGCTCGCCGTCCTCCCCGTCACGATCATGGGCGCGATCCTGGTCAGCCCGGCCTTCCCGCGTCTCCTGGGGAGGCGGCGCGAGCCGGCCCGGGAGTCCGGCTAGCGGCCTCGCGCGCTCGCGTACTCGCGGGCGAGGAACGGCAACTCGCGCACCCGGCGCGGCGCGACCGCGAGGGCCTCGGCCAGGCGGCGCCGGCGGCTCTCGGGAGTCAGGAGGTCGGGCTCGACCGGCCGTCCGTCCTCGCAGGCGACTGCAACGGCAGCGGCAAGCTCGCGCTCGAGCGCGCCGACGTCGGCCTCCGCACCGGCCTCGAGGAGGGCGGCGACCACCTGGCCGCACGTCAGCGGCATCGTCACGCGCAGCAGGGAGAGAAGGGTGCCTTCGACGTCGTCCGCGGGCAGCTGGGCTGGGGGGCCGTGCGCGATGTGGACGCGCGTTCGCCCGCGGACGAGGGGGTCGTAGGCGACGGCGAGCGGGCGGACGGCGGCGGGCTTCCCGCGCCGAACGAGCGCGCCGACGCCCGGCCGGACGGGGCCGATCTCGCCGTCCGGGGAGGGGCGTCCTTCGGGAAAGAGGATCAGGACGTTCCCGTCGCGGACGACCTCCACCAACGTCCGGAAGTCTCTCGCCGCCTGCGCCGCCCTTGCGCTCCAGAAGTCGTCGAGGCCGGCCCGGTCCTCTGGCGCGAACGGCTTCCAGAGGAGGTCCGCGTACTCGCCGCGAAGGACATCCCCGGCCTGACTCCGAGGCGGATGCCCGCACGCTGCCGCCCTCCCGGCGAACGCGGCGGCCTCCTTCTCCGGAAGCAGCTCGGCGAGCGGGCGGTCGGGTCGGGACGCGAGCACCTCCCCCACCGTGGCCACGCTCGCGCTCCGGATCGGGAAGATGTTGACCAGCGGCAGCCAGCGGGCGACGTCGACGCCGTACAGGAGCCGCCTCGCGCGAAGCGGGAGATCGGGAGGGAAGCCTGCGAAGAACCCCGGGAGGAACATGTCGTCGCGGGCGGCGAAGTGCATGCGGTTCGTCGTGTTCCGCCGGCCGCCCATCGCGAAGTAGATGTGCGGGCAGATCACGGGGACATCGGTCTCGCGCCGGTGCGTGATCGCGACGAGCGTCCCGGGCTCCGGAGCGAAGCGCTCGGGGTCGAGCACCGTCACGCGGAAGGCCGCGCTCGAATAGACCCACATGCCGTGTCCCACGGCGTCGTAGAGATCAGGCACGTCTATATCCTGGCGGCATGGCCACGCTCAGGCTCGGAGACCAGGCGCCCGCCTTCTCGCTCCCCGGCACCGACGGTGCGACGCACAGCCTCGTCGACTTCGAGGGCAAGCCGGTTGCCGTCGTCTTCTCGTGCTGCCACTGCCCGTACGTCGTCGCGTGGGAGGACCGCCTGAACGACGTGGCGCGCGACGTGGACGGGCAGGCCGGCCTCGTCGCGATCAATTCGAACGCGGGCTATCTGGGCGACTCGCCCGAGGACATGCGGCACCGCGCCGAGGAGAAGGGATTTGCCTTCCCGTTCCTCTACGACGAGTCCCAGGAGATCGCAACCGCCTACGGCGCCGCCCGCACGCCCGAGGTCTTCGTCTTCGACGCCGACCACAGGCTCGTCTACCACGGCGCCCCGGACTCCGACCACCAGGATCCGGACGGCGCGGAGCCGTACCTGCGCCCGGCGCTGGAGGCGGCGCTCGCGGGAACGCAGCCCGAGGTGCAGGAGACGCCGGCCGTCGGCTGCACCATCAAGTGGCGGTAGGAAGCTCGCGGCGCACGAGCTCGAGCGCCTCGTCGCGGGTCGAGACCGTGCCGACGGCGCGCTCCTCGGCGACGAGCTCCAGCAGCCGGCCGACCTCCGGGCCCGGCTCGACGCCGAGGGCGAGCACGTCGTCGCCGCGCAGGAGCGGCTCCGGGTGGTCGGCGGCACGCGCGGCGCGAACCGCGTCGTAGAGGTCGCTCGCCCCCAGGAAGGCGAGCGCCGAGAGCGCCCAGGGCTCGGTGCGGCGGCGGAAGCGGTGGATCGCGCGCGGCGAGTCGTCAGGCGGCCGCTCCGCGGCCAGAAGCGTCCGGGCGAGCCGGCGGAGGTCGTTGGAGATGGGGAGGCTGCGGAGGCGCTCGCCGAAGACGGCGACGAGGACGAAGCCCGGAGTGTCCGCAGGATCGACACGCTCGAGGCCCGCGACCGAGCCGCCGAGGGGCTCGAGCAGGCCGAGCTCGTCGGCCCGGTGAAAGCCGTCCGGCGAGAGGCGCTCGAGCTCGCCGAGGACACGCTCCCCCGCCGGCTCGCCGACCCGAGCCGCGGCCGCGCGCACGAGCTCCTCCGTCGGCTCGTCGAGCCGGAAGCCGAGCTCGTCCTCGAGGCGCACGGCCCGCAGCAGCCGCAGCGGGTCGTCTGCGAACACGGCCGGGCCGACCGCCCGAAGCCGGCGCGCCTCGAGGTCGGCCTCGCCGCCGAACGGGTCGACGAGAGGCCCGCCGTCCAGGGATCGCGCGAGCGCGTTGACCGTGAAGTCCCGCGTGGCGAGGTCCTCCTCGATGCTCTCTCCATGCAGGGGCGTGAAGTCGACCGTCTTCCCGCGCCGAAACGCGACTCGCCAGGCACCGTGGCGCTCCGAGAGCGGGAAGACGGCGCCGCCCGCGAGACGCGAGTAGAGGCGCGCGGCCAGTTCCGGCTCGGGACAGGTGACGTCGAGGTCCACGATCTCGCGGCCGAGTAGCTCGTCGCGCAGCGCGCCGCCGACGACCCAGGCCGGCTCGTCGCCGACCGCTCGACGGATGCGCTCATCCATCGACGATCCTCCGCTCGGCCCGGGCACGGTCGCGGTTCAGGCCGCACGTGAGCTCGTAGTTGATGGTGCCGAGCACGCGCGCGTGCTCCTCGGCCAGGATCCCGTCGCCGATCAGCGCCACCTCCGTCCCTACCGGTTCGTCCCCGAGCTCCACGGCGAGGGAGTCCATGGAGATGGTGCCGACGACCCGGCGCCTGGACTCGCCCACGAGCACCTCCGTGCCGGTGAGACCCCGGCGGAAGCCGTCCGCATAGCCGACCGGGACGATGCCGATGCGCACCGGCTCCTCGGCGACGAACCGGCGTCCGTAGCCGGTGCTCTCACCGGGCGCGAGCTCTCGCGCCTGCGCGACGTAGCTCCGCCACGAGAGCGCAGGCTCGAGCCCGTGACGGGCCGGATCGTCGCCGAACGGCGAGAGCCCGTAGAGGGCGATGCCGCAGCGCACGGCGTCGAACCGCGCGTCGGCGAACCGGAGCGCTCCCGCGCTGTTCGCCAGGTGCGCGGTGACGCCGGGGAAGGCAGCGACGACCTCCCGGAAGCGCTCGATCTGCTCCCGCGCGAAGGCCTCGTCCTCCTCGTCGGCGGTGGCCAGGTGGCTCATGACGCCGACGACCTGCCGGCGCGGAACGGTCAGCGCCTCGTCGAGGGTCATTCCCCACCGCCCCATTCCGGTGTCGACCTTCACATGGACGTCCAGGCCCTCCGGGGCCTCCGGAGAGGAGAGCGCCAGCTCGAGTCCGGCATCGCGAGCCGCGTCCTCCTCGCCGGAGGCCAGAGGGCCCATGACGAGGATCCGCGCGGACGGAAAGGCCTCGCGCAGGTCTTCCCCCTCCCGAGCGGTCGACACGCAGAGCGCCGAAGCGCCGCCCTCGAGCGCGGCGCGCGCCGCACCGATCGCCCCGTGACCGTAGGCGTCGGCCTTGACGACGGCCCAGAGCTCGGCCGGGGCGGCCGCCTCGCGGAGACGAGCGGCGTTCCGCCGGATGGCGCCGAGGTCGACCGTGATCCGGGAGCGCCTCACCGCGAGAGGGCGGGAGACAGCGCCTCGACGACGTCGCGGGCGATCATCCCCGCCTGCCCGTGACGCTCGGCCGCGATCGCGGAGGCGACGCCGCAGGCGGCGGCGGCCGCGGCCGCCGCGGCGCTCGCCTCCATCCCCTTGGCGAGAAACGCGCCCACAACCCCGGTCAGCACGTCGCCGCTGCCGGCCGTGGCGAGCCCCGGGTTCCCGAGATCGACGACCACGGGGCTCCGCCCGGGCCCGGCGACGAGCGTGTCCGCTCCCTTGAGGAGGACGACGGTGCCTGTGTCGTCCGCGCCGGCCTGCACGGCATCGAGACGGTTGGCGCTCACCCACGCCGACGGGCGGCCGAGCAGCCGGCCGAGCTCCCCGGCATGCGGCGTCAGCACGGTCGCGGCGTCGCGCGAGAAGACCCAGTCGAGGTGCCCGGCCAGGGCCCACAAGCCGTCGGCGTCGAGGACGACCGGCTTGTCGAGGCGGTCGAGGAGGGCGCCGACCAGCGCCCGCGCGCCGTCGGACCTGCCGAGGCCGGGACCGAGCGCGATCGCCCCGGCCCGCTCCGCCGCGGCGAGGATGTCGTCGGCGGCGGCCGGCGTGAGCGCGCCGTCCTCGTCCGCGCACGGCTTCGTCATCACCTCGACGAGGCGCTGCTCGAAGACGAGGTTGAGCGAGGCCGGGACACAGGCCGTGACGATCCCCGCGCCCGCGCGGAGCGCCGCCTCGGAGGTGAGGGAGGGCGCGCCGGTCAGACCCCGCGAGCCGCCGACGACGAGCAGGGAGCCGGCCGAGTACTTGTTGTCGCGCTCGGCCCGCCGTGGCACGAGCTCGAGGATCTCGGCAGTCGCCCGGCGGAGCCGGGTCTCGATCCCGGCGAGCCCGATGTCGGCGACCACGACCTCGCCCGCGTGGAAGCGGCCGGGCGCGACCGCGAGGCCGACCTTCGGGGCGTGGAACGTGACAGTCACCGTCGCCTCGACGGCGGCTCCGGCGACCCTGCCCGTCGAGGCGTCCACTCCCGACGGAACGTCGACGGCGACGACCGGGACGCTGCCGGCGTTCAGCTCGCCGATGGCGCTCTCGGCCTCGGCCCGCGGCGCGCCCGTGAACCCGGTGCCGAAGAGAGCGTCGACGGCGAGGTCCGCAGAGCCGTGCTCGTCGACGAAGACGACGCCCGCTTCCTTCGCCCGCTCGAGCATGACGGCTGCGTCACCTGCGACCTTCTCCTCGGGGCCGAGCATGCGAACCGTCGCGCCCAGGCCCGCGCGGGTGAGCTCGGTCGCGACGACGAGCCCGTCGCCGCCGTTCGCCCCGGTGCCGCACCAGACGGCGACGCGGCGCGCCGAGGGGAAACGGGTGAGGATCTCGTCCGCGACGCTCTTCCCCGCCTTCTCCATCAGCTCGAGCGTCGGCCCCGGGTACGCCGCTTCCGCGGTGCGCATCTCCTCCGCGGTGGAGAGCGGCTCGAGGAGCATCAGGGGGCGGCGACGACCGCCACGGCGGCGGCCATGCCCTTCGAGTGCGTCATCGACAGGTCGATCTCGCCGGCGCCGACTTGCTCGGACCACGTCTCGATCCTCCCCGAGAGCCGCACCGAGGGCTTGGGCCGGCCGGCGATCTCGACGTCGCGCCAGGCGAACGCCCGCGCGACCCCGAACCCGAGCGCCTTGCCCACCGCCTCCTTGCCGGCGAAGCGGGCAGCGTAGTGCTGGGCGGGGTTCGCGCGGGAGTCGCAGTACTCACGCTCGGCCTCGGTGAAGCACCGCTCCCGAAAGCGCGGATAGCGCTCCAGGGCATCGCGGATCCGATCGATCTCGATCAGGTCGAGGCCGACCTTCACGCCGACTCCCGGAGGAAGGCGGGCACCTCGGCGATCGAATCCACGATTCCGTCCGGCTGCACGTCCGCGGCGGCGAGCGTCTCCTCCCGAAACTTGCCGGTGCGGACGAGGACGGCGCGCAGCCCGGCCCGCTTGGCGCCGCCGACGTCGGACTCGATGTCGTCCCCCACCATCACCGCCTCGGCCGCGGAAGCTCCGAGCTCGGCCAGCGCGGCGTCGAAGTACGCGCCGGTCGGCTTGCCGACCACCTCGGCGGCGACGCCCGCTGCGTACTCGAGACCCGCCACGTAGGCGCCGGCGTCGAGCAGCGGCCCGCGCGAGGTCTGCCACCAGCGGTTCTTGTGCAGGCTGACGAGGCGCGCGCCGGCCTCGAGCTCCGCAAACGCACGGTTCATGTTGGCGTAGCTGAACACCTGCTCGGACTCGTCGGTCTCGTCGGCCCCGCCGAGGAGGACGACCTCGGCGTCCCGCTCGACGAGCTCGACCTTCGCGGCGAGATCTCCCTTGACGGCCTCCATCGTCAGCGCCAGGACGCGCCTCCCGGCCAGCGCTCTCGCGGCCGAGACCGGGGTCGTCGTCAGCTCGTCCGCTTCCAGCTCGATGCCGAGCGCGCGCAGGTCTCCCGCGAGCTGCTCCCGCGCTCTCGTCGTGTTGTTGGTGACGAAGCGAAGGCGATGCCCGTCCTCCCTGAGAGCCCGAACGGCGTCTCCTCCACCCGGCACGGGCTCGCCCGACACGTGCAGGACGCCGTCGATGTCGAGCAGAATCGCCGCCATGCACTCCGAGTCTATTCGCGTGCGCCGCGGGCTTGCGATCCCGCTGGCCGAGATCAGGCTGCGAACGTCCCGTTCGAGCGGGCCCGGCGGGCAGCATGCCCAGAAGACCGAGACCCGGGTCGAGGCGATCTTCGACGTCGAGGCCTCGGCGACTCTCGACGACGAGCAGAAGGCCCGCGTCCGGGAGAGGCTGGGCCCGGTCGTGCGCGCCGTGGCGCAGGACGAGCGAAGCCAGTCGCGCAACCGCGAGCTCGCGCTCGAGCGCCTCGCGGCGGCGCTCCGCGACGGCCTGCGGAGCGAACGTCCCCGGCGCCCCACCACGCCGACGAAGGCCTCGAAGGAGCGCCGTCTCGACGAGAAGCGCGTGCGCGGGCGAACGAAACGGCTGCGCAGGCCGCCTGACGACGAGTAGCAGCGCCCCGAGCGCTCTCGTACTCTGACGGTGCGCGTAGCGGCGAGGCCCGGGCGAGGGAAGGAGACGAAGCCATCCGTCAGGACAATCCAGCCCGGCACGGTCGCTTGGTCGCGGCGCTGGCAATCGCTGTCGCGGTGGCGGCCGCGCTCGCTGCGAACGCCTTCGCGCACTCGGGGCTCATCGCCTCGCAGCCCGGGAACGACCAGGTGCTCCCGGAGTCGCCCGAGCGGGTGGTGCTGGAGTTCAACGAGCCGGTGGACGTGTCGCTCGGCTCGGTGCGCGTGCTCGACGGCCAGGGCCGTCAGGTCTCAGGTGAAGAGGTCAGGCAGCCCGCCGAGACCACGTTGGTGGCCGACATCGACTCCGAGCTGGCGCCCGGCACCTACACGGTGGCGTGGCGGGTGGTCTCGGCCGACTCGGACCCGGTCTCCGGTGCGTTCGTGTTTCACGTCCTCCGGCGCGGAGTCGTCGCGACGAACGTCTCGATCGACGCCCTCACGGGCACCTCGCAGCCGGTGGATCTCCTCTTCACCGCCGGGCGGTTCTTCGACCTCGCCCTGCTCCTTCTCGTGGTCGGCGGCGCGAGCGCCCTCGTCGTGGCGCTTCCGTCGGCCGAGTGGCGGCTCCGCCGTCGGCTCTCCGGGATCCTGGCTGCCGTCGCGGCCGCGCTGGCAGCGGTCGCGCTGGCGAGCATCCTGCTCCAGGGAGCTGCGGCGAGCGGGCGCTCACTCGTCGACGCGATCTCATGGGACCTGTTCACGGCCGTCCTCGGGACCCGGTACGGGGCGGTCCTCGTCATCCAGTCGGCGCTGGCGGCCACCCTGGCGCTGACGGCACTGGCGCTTCGCTACGCGGAGACCCGCGACCGTCGCCTCATCATCGGTCCTGATGCTCGCGCTCGCAGCCGGGCTGTCGCTGACGCCGGCATTGTCCGGTCACGCCGGCAAGCTGGGCGGCCTCGGCCTCGTCTCCGACGTCGTCCACGTGATCTCCGCGGCCCTGTGGACGGGCGGCCTCGCCTTCCTCGTGCTCGCACTCGTGCTCGCCGGCGAGGATCGGTGGGAGCTCGCCACCAGGGCGGTGCCCCGGTTCTCCACGCTGGCCGTCTACTCGGTCGTGGCGCTGATCGCGGCCGGGGTCGTCTCCGCCTATCTCGAGGTTCGGACCTGGCGAGGGCTGTGGGAGACCGCGTATGGGCTGCTGCTGCTCGCGAAGATCGCGCTCGTCGTCCCGCTCGTCGCCCTCGGCGCCTACAACAACCGCTACGCGGTGCCGCGCCTCGAAGCCGGCATCGCCTCCCCGTCGGAGCGGCGGCGCTTCCTCCGGGTCGCCGGAGCGGAGCTCGGGATCATGGTCGCCATCGTCGCCGTCACCTCGGTGCTCATCAACACCCGGCCGGCGGCGACCGAGCTCGGGATAGCGGCCGCGACCACGGATGCGACGCCGGCCGCCGACACCACGACCGGCACGGCGCCACAGCCCTTCGTGGGCTCGGTGCAGCTCGGCGGCCTGGAGGCCGGGGTCGTCGTCGACCCGGCCGCGCCCGGTGAGAACACGATCACGATCACGTTCGATCCAGCGGCTGAAAGGCCGGCGGAGGTGAGCGTCGCGGCCTCCCTCCCCAGCGAGGACGTCGGGCCTCTCGA
The DNA here is from genome assembly GCA_963775625.1 of uncultured Actinomycetes bacterium. GTDB lineage: Bacteria > Actinomycetota > Thermoleophilia > Gaiellales > Gaiellaceae > JAIBJN01. The sequence goes on from CAVZJM010000014.1 coordinate 11,900, forward strand.
CTTCACGGCGGAGCCCGATCCAGCCGATCCGAGCGCCTATGTGATCCGAAACGCCTCGCTCGCGATCGCCGGCGACTGGGAGCTCCGCGTGCAAGCCCTGCTCGGCCAGTCCAACCTCCTGACCGAGACCATCACCGTCCCCATCCAGGGGCGGTGACCGTAGCCGATGAGCTTACTCCACGGTGACGGTCTTGGCGAGGTTCCGCGGCTGGTCGACGTTCATGCCCCGCAGCCTGGCGATGCGGTAGGCGAGCAGCTGGAGCGGGATCACCGCCAGCGCGGCCTGCAGGAACGGGTGCGTCCGCGGCACGAAGACAACGTCGTCGGCGTGGTGCTGGATGTCCTCGTTGCCGTCGGTGGCGATGGCCACGACCTCGGCCCCGCGGGCCCTGACCTCCTGGATGTTGGAGACGACCTTGTCGTAGACGTGCGAGTCCGTGGCGACGACGACGACCGGCGTCTCCTCGTCCAGCAGCGCGATCGGACCGTGCTTCATCTCGCCGGCCGAGTAGGCCTCGGTCGGGATGTAGGAGATCTCCTTCAGCTTGAGCGCGCCCTCGAGGGAGACCGGCAAGCCGATGTGGCGCCCGAGATAGAGGAAGAACGGCTTCTGGTAGTGCCGCTGCGCGATCTCCTCGATCGGGTGGTCGGCGTCGAGGTAGGTGGCGATCTTGCCCGGCAGCGCCTCGATCTCGACGAGCAGGCGGTCGATCTCGTCCGTCGGCAGGGTCTTGCGCACCTGGGCGAGCTTGAGCGCCAGCAGGTAGAGCAGGGTCACCTGCGAGGTGAAGGTCTTGGTGGCGGCGACACCCGTCTCCATCCCGGCCCGCGTGTAGAGGACGCGGTCGACCTCGCGGGTGATCTGCGTGCCCATGAGGTTCGTAATCGCGAGCGTCCGCGCCCCGCTCTCGCGCGCGAGCCGGACGGCCTGCACCGTGTCGCGGGTCTCGCCGGACTGGGAGATACCGACGACGAGCGTGTCCCTGGCCAGCACCGGGTTGCGGTAGACCCACTCGCTCGCGATGTCGGGCTCGCACGGGATCCGCGCCCACTCCTCGATCACGTAGCGGCCGATGACGCCCGCGTGGTAAGCCGTCCCGCAGGCGAGGATGACCATGCGCCGGAGATTCTGGAGCTCCATCTCGGAGAGCCCGATGTCCTCCAGCTCGAGCTGGCCGCCCCGGATGCGCTCGCCGATCGTGTCGGCGACCGCCTGAGGCTGCTCGTAGATCTCCTTGAGCATGAACGTCTCGTAGCCCTGCTTCTCGGCCGCCTCGTCGTCCCAGTCGACCTCCATGTAAAGGCGGTTGCGGGCGGGGCCACCCTCGATGGGGAGAAAGCGGACGCCGTTGGGCGTGATTTCGACGATCTCTCCGTCCTCGATCAGCTTGACGCGACGCGTCTCGCGCAGGAACGCGGCGATCGAGGAGGCGAGGAACGCCTCGCCGTCGCCGATGCCCACGACGAGCGGGCATTGCAGGCGGGCGCCGACGAGGGTGTCGGGATGATCACGGTGGATGACGACGAAGGCGAAATGGCCCTCGAGCTCCGCGTAGGTCGCGCGCACGGCCTCGGCCAGGTCGCCGCGGTGGTGGCGCTCGACGAGATGGGCGACCACCTCTGCGTCGGTCTCGGAGCAGAAGGTGTGCCCGTCGGCGACGAGCGACTCGCGGAGCTCCCGGAAGTTCTCCACGATGCCGTTGAGGACGACGGCGACCTCGGCGGCGGCGCAACCGGTCAGCGGATGGGCGTTCGCCAGGGAGACTTTCCCGTGCGTCGCCCAGCGCGTATGGCCGACCCCGGTCGTCGATCGGGACCCGTTTGGCCCTGCCGCTTCCTTGAGCTGGTCGAGGTTGCCTACTGCACGCACGTAGTCGAGACCCTCGGTCTCGACGAAGCAGAGACCAGCCGAGTCATAGCCGCGGTACTCGAGCCGCTCCAAGCCCTGGAGCAGAAGCTCCTTCGCGGTCCTCGAGCCCACGTATCCGATGATGCCGCACATCGAACACCCCTTCCCGTCCGCTCACCGTTGTCCCGATCCGACTATCTCTGTTACTACCTGCCTTCTAGCCGGCCGACCCAAAAACGAGATCAAAAAATGCGAGCCCGGCCGGCTGTCTAGCCGAGCTCTCTCTGAACGAGAGAGCGGATCGTACCACAGAGACGGCGCGCTTCAAGCTCTGTTTCGGCCTCGGCGAGCACCCTGACGACCGGCTCCGTGCCTGAAGGGCGCACGAGCACACGGCCGCGACCTTCCAGCTCGTCGGCGAGACGGGACGCCTCGTCGAGGACATGCGCCGGAATCTGCCTTGCTGCGCACCCTGACGTTCTCCTTCACCTGCGGATACCGCGGCATCACAGCGGCCAGGTCGGCGAGCGGGCGGGCCTGCTCGACGACGGCCCGGCAGAGCAACAGGCCGGCGACGAGCCCGTCCCCGGTCACGTGCCCGTCGAGGTACAGCAGATGCCCCGACTGCTCCCCTCCGAGCACTCCGCCCTCGGCCCGCAGGGCCTCGAGCACGTAGCGGTCGCCCACGTCGGTCGTGAGCACACGGACACCGTGCTCGGCCATCAGGCGGTGGAAGCCGAGGTTCGTCATCTGCGTGACGGCGACGAGGTCGACGCCCAGGTGCAGCGCGAGGACGGCGAGAATCTGGTCGCCGTCAACCTCGTTTCCCCGCTCGTCCACGGCGAGCATGCGATCCCCGTCCCCGTCGAAGGCGACGCCCAGGTGGGCGCCCTCCTCGAGGACGACTCGTGAGAGGAGGCGCATGTCGGTCGCGCCGCAGCCGTCGTTGATGTTCGCCCCGGTCGGGCGCGGCGCCGATCACGGAGCTCTCCGCGCCGAGCCGCTCGAAGGCGGCCGGGGCGGCCTCGGCCATGGCGCCGTTCGCGCAGTCCAGCACGACGCGCAGGCCCTGGAGCGGCGCGCCGAAGCGTTCGCAGACGAGGTCGACGTACCGGCCGATCAGGCCCGAAGCCTCCTCCACGTCGCCGGGTGACCCCGCTTCGCCGTCGTCGTCGAGCAGCGCCTCGATCTCCTCCTCTTCCGCGTCCTCGAGCTTCCAGCCGCTCCTGAAGAACTTGATCCCGTTGTACTCGGCCGGGTTGTGGGAGGCGGAGACGACGGCGCCCGCGTCCTCGGCGAGGAGCGCGACTGCCGGAGTCGGGAGCACGCCGCCCAGCACGACGTCGGAGCCGCCGAAGGAGAGCCCGGCCGCCAGAGCCCGCTCCAGCGCCGGCCCTGATGCTCGGGTGTCACGGCCGACGAGCACGCGCGCGCCACCGCTCCAGCGGGCGAACGCTCGCCCGAGCCGCTCGACCAGCTCCTCGGTCAGATCCGAGCCGACCACGCCCCGGACCCCGTCGGTCCCGAACAGGCGCCTCGCCAAGGTCTCAGCGCTTCGAGAACTGCGGCGCCTTGCGGGCCTTGTGGAGGCCGGCCTTCTTGCGCTCGACGATCCGGGCGTCCCGCGTGAGGAAGCCCTCGCGCTTGAGCACCCCGCGGAGCTCCGGGTCTGCCTCCACGAGCGCGCGGGCGATGCCGTGGCGCAGCGCCCCGGCCTGGCCGGTCGAGCCGCCGCCGCTGATCCTGGCACGGATGTCGAAGCGCCCCTCGGCGCCCGCGACCTTCAGCGGCGCGACCGCGGTCGTGCGCAGGGCCTCGCGCGGGAAGTAGGACTCGAGCGAGCGGCCGTTGATCCAGGTCGCCCCGTCGCCGGGCCGCAGGATCACGCGCGCCACGGACGTCTTGCGCTTGCCGGTCCCCCGATACTGCGCGATCTCCGCCATCAGTCGAGAGCCAGTGGTTGCGGGTTCTGGGCCTCGTGCGGATGCGCCGGGCCGGCGTACACCTTGAGCTTCGTGATCTGCCTCCGCGCCAGCCGGTTGCGGGGAAGCATGCCCTTGACCGCCTTGCGGATGACCTCCGTCGGGCGCCTCTCGAGCTGCTCGGCGAGCGTCCGCGAGCGCAGGCCTCCCGGATAGCCCGAATGGCGGTAGTAGCGCTTCTGCTGGAGCTTGTTGCCCGTCACCGCGATCTTCTCCGCGTTGATCACGACGACGAAGTCGCCCGTGTCGATGTGGGGCGTGAACTGCGGCTTGCGCTTGCCGCGGAGGGTGTCGGCGATGCGCGTCGCAAGACGGCCCAGGGTCTGGCCGTCGGCATCGACGACGTACCAGCGCTGCTCGATCTCCTTCGGCTTGGCGGAATAGGTCTTCATCACACAGAAAATCGGCGGACAGGGCGTCCGCCGAGCGCGGATTCTAGCAGCCCGTCACTCGTCACTCGTCAGTCGGCGGTGGAGGGGCTCGGCTCGACCGGCCGGCCGAAGCCGCGGCGGGCGATCCAGACGGCCGGGACGACGACGAGAACCGTCGGCGCCGATCGGCCAGGGCCGCGCGACCCCGAGCAGCCGTGAGCGCGTAGCCGCCGAGGAGCGCGAGGCCCGCCCCCGTCATCCCGGAGAGCAGGTCGTTGAAGCCCAGCAGCTTGCCGCGCTCCCAGGGGAGCGAGGAGTCCGCCAGCTGGGCGGTCGCGGCCACGAACGACAGGTTCCAGCCGAGCCCGAGCCCGAAGAGGGCGAGCGCCGTTGCCGGCACGCTCTCGATCCAGAGCAGGCTGATGCAGGAGACCGCCATCAGCGCCAGTCCTCCGACGAGCGCAGGCGGCCTCCCGATCCGGTCGACGACGTCGCCGACGACGAGGACGAGCGCGTACATCCCGAGCACGTGCGCGCCGATGATGGGGAACACCGCTTCGCCTGAGTGATGGTGGTGGTCGACGACGACCGCGCCGGTCAGCGTCATGACGCCGACCATGACGCCGAAGCTCGCCTGGGCGGCGAGAATCGAGGGAATGACGCCCCGCCGCCTGAGGATCTCCTTCAGGGGCGCGGGCGGACGCGGCTCGGCCGCCGGCGTTCCCACCGCAAGCAGCTCGGCGATGCGTTTCGGGTCGGGCCTGACGAAGAGGACGAGGACGAGCCCGACCACCATGAACGCCGATCCGGCGAGCCAGAGCAGGGCGAGGGAGTCGCCGTCGAGTTCCCGGCCGGAGAGAAGCGGGCTGAAGACCAGGGGGCCGAGGATGGCCCCGAAGACGGCTCCGGCCACGACGAGCGCGATGCCCCGCGCTCGCCGCTCGGGTGGATACATGTCGCCGGCCGCGGCGCGGGCCAGCAGCGAGGTCCCGCCGGCAACGCCGACAAACGCGAGGCCGAGGAAGACCGGGAACGCCGATTCGAGCGCGCTCCCGAGCGCGGCGAGGCAGCCGCCCAGGGCGCCGACGACGAAGCCTGTGGCGAGGACCGGCACCCGTCCGAAACGGTCCATCGCACGGCCTGCGGGAAGCGCGGCGAGGGCGCCGGACGCGAGCACGATCGCGGGCCCGAGACCGAGCAGGCCCCTCACGCCGGTGACGAAGACGAACGTCAGCGACGCGACCGCAGCGGACAGCTGGAGCATCCCGGAATTGGCCGCAAGCGCGGCGGAGAGGAGCGCGGTGTTTCGCTTGATCGAGAGCTGCTCGGGAGCCACGGACACGGGCTAAGCGTACTGCGGGCGATAACGGCGACGTAACGGGGAAGAACTCCGCATAGCCTTCCGCCGCGTGCGCCGGATCACATTCCCGCTCTACGTCGGAGGCTTCCTGGGACCGTTCGGGGGCGCCATGCTCGTGGCACTCATTCCCAACGTCTCCGAGGGCCTCGACGCCTCGATCGCGCAGGTTGCGGCCGCGATCACGGCGTACATGGTGCCGTTCGCCCTGCTCCAACTCGTCTCGGGGACGTTCGCCGAGCGGCTGGGGCCGCGCCGCGTCGTCCGGGGCGGGTACGTCGCGTTCGGAGCGGCAGCCGTGGCGTGCGCCCTCGCGCCCGATATCTGGAGCTTCCTCGCCGCGCGCGCGGCGATGGGCGCGGCCAACGCCTTTCTCTCCCCCATCCTCCTCGCGGCCCTCTCCGAGGTGGCGGCGCCCGCCGTCCTCGGCCGGACCGTGGGGACGTTCGCGGCGGCGCAGACCGCGGGCCTGATGCTGGCGCCGATCCTCGGCGGGCTGCTCGGGGAGATCTCGTGGCGGCTCGCCTTCGTCCTGGTGGCGGTCGTCGCGGGCGTGCTCGCGCTTCCGCGCCAGACCCTGGGAGCCAGGGAACGGCAGGCCGGGACAAGCGGACACGCTTCGCTCCGTTCGCTCCTCAACCGCTGGATCGCGCTCCTGGCCACGCAGGCGACCCTCGGCTACCTGGGCTTCACCGCGATCGGCTTCGTGCTCGTCCTCGTCGGCGCCGAGGAGTTCGACCTCGGATCGGGCGCCCGCGGCCTGCTCATCGCCGGGTACGGCATCGGCGGCATCCTGCTCGGGCGCTACGCCGGGACGGTGGTCGACCGCGTTGGCCGCCCGGCGACCGCGCTCGCCGGAACGATCGCGTGCACGGCGGGCGTTTTCGGCCTCGTCGTCGCGCCGAGCCCGTGGAGCCTCGGGCTCGTCTTCTTCGGGGTCGGCTGCGCCTCGGCGTTCGTCTGGGCCGGCCTGAACACGATCGCGGTCGAGTCCTTCCCGGAGAACCGCGCGGGGGCGACCTCCGCCTACAGCGCCTTCAAGTTCGCCGGCGTCGCGATCGCGCCCCTCGTCTACGTTCCCCTCTTCAACGTGGACACGCGCCTTCCATTCCTTCTCGCCGCAGGGTTTTCGGCGCTCCTCGCCGTGTCGATAGTGCCCTGGTTCGGCCGCTACCGATGAGACGCCGCGTCGTCGTCCACGGCCAGGTGCAGGGCGTGTTCTTCCGCGACACGACCCGCAGGCTCGCGCTCGAGCACGGCGTCAACGGGTGGGTGCGGAACACGTGGGAAGGGACGGTCGAGGCGGTCTTCGAAGGCCCACCCGAAGCCGTCGAGCGCCTCGTCGCCTTCGCCGGGCGCGGGCCGAGGGGCGCGCACGTCGACCGCGTCGAGGTCTTCGACGAGGGCGAGGAGGGCCTCGCCGGCTTCTCGATCCGTTGAGAGCTCCGGAACCTCACGGGCCTCGGCGGGGTAGAAGCCGCGAAAGGAGGATCGCATGAAGCGAATCCTGATTGCAGCAATTCTCGTGGGCGCGCTCGTTCAGGCCGGAGCGGCGAGCGCCGGGTGCATGGCGACGGTGGGGCTCGCCCCGCCGCCCGCCGCGATCCAGCCGGGGGCGACCTGGCAGGCCGAGCTCACGGTGCTCCAGCACGGGGTGAACGCCCTCCCCAACGCGAAGACCGCCCGCCCGACGGTCACGATCGTCAACGCCGAGACGGGCGCACAGCGGACCTTCGTCGCCCGGGAAACGAAGAACCCGGAGGTCTTCGTGGCCAACGTAGTCTTCCCGACCGCAGGAAGCTGGCGCTACGAGGTCTACGACGATTTCTCCAGCTGGGGCGGAGAACCGGCGCCCTGCGCGCAGACGCACACCTTCGAAGCCGTGAGCATCGGCGGCGTGCCGACCGGCGGCGGCGAGCCACCGGCCCCGGTGGCCGATCCACTGCCTTCGGTCGCGCCGGCGGCTGACGGCTCGAGCTTCCCGCTCTGGCCGCTCGTGGGCGGCGCCCTCGCGGCGCTCGCGGCGCTCGGGATCACGTTGGGCTTCGTCCGGAGGCGACGCGGGGCGGTGCCTGCCTAGACCGGGATCCGGCGCATGAGGCCCGCGCCCGCCAGCGGCAGGACGGCGACGAGCGCGAACGCAACACCCCAGGAGCTCGACTCGACGAGCAGCGCGAAGAGGGGCGGCGCGAGGGCGGAGGCGACGGCCAGCGCCGTCTGCTGAAACCCGAGCGCCGCCCCGGCCCGCCTGCGACCCGCGAGCTCGGCGGTCGCCGTGAAGGAGAGCCCGTTCCACGACTGCGAGAGGGCGCCGGCGATGAGAAAAGCCGGGAGGAAGAGCGCAAGTGGGGCCGCGGTCAGTGCAGCGCTCACGGCCAGAGTGACCGAGAGGCCGAAGGTGAGCTTGAGCAATGGCGCGATGCGACTCCCCACACGGTCCGACCAGCGGCCGGCGACGATCCTGAGCGCCGCTCCGATCAGCTGCATGACTGCGAACACCCCCGCGGCGGCCGCCGTCGAGAGGCCGCGCACGCCGTGCAGGAAGAGCACGGTGAACGCCATGATGCTGATCTGGGCGACGACGATCAGCCCGCTCCCCCCGGCGAGGCGCCACATGCGAGCGTCCCGGAGCGGGTGGACGACGTCTCCGAGCGGCGAGTCCTCGCCCGCAGGCGCCTCCCGCAGGCCGGCCGCCCCGGCAACCGCGGCGGCCAGACAGACCCCGGCCAGCACCAGGAAGCCGGCCTCCGTCCCGCCCGCGGCGGCGATCGGCGGCAGCACGACGGCCGCCGCGGCCCCGCCGAGCGGCAACGCCGTCTGCCGGATCCCGAGCGCGAGCCCGCGCTTCGAGGGCTCGAACCACCCCATCACGGCTCGGCCGCTGGCCGCGTTGACGCTGGCGCCGGCGCCGCCCGCGACGACCAGCAGGAGCACCAGCGGAACGTACTCGGTGGTGAACGCGGCGAGCGCGAGCGCGACGCTCGAGGCGGCGAGGCCGGTGGCGAGGACTCCCCGCTCCCCAACCCGGTCCGTAAGCAAGCCCCAGGGGAGGAGCGTCACGACGGAGCCGATGCTGAACGCGGCGAGCACGACGCCGATCTCCGTGAGCGAGAGCCCGTACTCGTCCCGAAGCTGCGGCGCTAGCACCGGAATCCCGAGGAAGACGGCCGAGTAGCTCGCCTGGGCGACCGTGCCGAGGGCGAGGATCGTCCAGCGGTAGCGACTCACGCGGCGAGGCTATCCGCCGATCACCTCGCCGCGCCGATGACACACTCCCGGCACGCCGCGCCACACACGCGTGCAGATTTCCTCGTTACGCTCGAAGCGGGTGGTGGCCCGGGGTGGCCCCTCAGCCAGAGTCGGAGAGGACATAGCCCCGAACGACGGCTCCGCGCCGCCGACGCCCTAGCCGCAGCAGCCCTGCTTGTACCGACAGGCCAGGCAATGCCAGCTGGCCTTCGTCCAGATCATCTCCGCCCCGCAGCGCGGGCAGGTGCCTTCCGCCTCGGCCTCGTCCGCCGGCAGGCGGCACACGCCCGGCTCGGCCTCCAATCGGCTTAGGGCTCGTTTCAGAATGACGCCTCGCCGTCGGGGTGTGATGGTCGTTCCGAGACAAGGACGCAGGGAGCGCTCGTAGCCAAGGCTACGCACGCGACTGAGGACGCAGCCCTCGGGGCGAGCAGCGCTGCCCGGCGGCACAGGGCTTCATCTTGAGACGAGCTCATTACTCCCACTCGATCGTCGCCGGCGGCTTCGAGGAGAGGTCGAGCGCGACGCGGTTCACCGCGGGGATCTCGTTGATGATCCGGCTCGAGATCGTCTCCAGGAGGTCGTAGGGCAGGCGCGCCCAGTCGGCGGTCATCGCGTCCTCGGACGTGACCGCGCGGATGACGATCGGGTAGGCGTAGGTCCGCTCGTCGCCCTGGACGCCGACCGAGCGGATCGCGGGCAGCACCGCGAAGCATTGCCAAAGCTCGCGATAGAGACCGGCTCGGCGCACCTCCTCGAGCAGGATCGCGTCGGCCTCGCGCAGCGTCTCGAGCCGCTCCTCCGTGACCTCGCCGATGATCCGGATGGCCAGCCCCGGTCCCGGGAACGGATGGCGCCAGACCATCTCCTCCGGAAGCCCGAGCTCCTCGCCGACACGGCGAACCTCGTCCTTGAAGAGCATCCGCAGCGGCTCGACCAGCTCGAGGTCCATCACCTCGGGAAGGCCGCCGACGTTGTGGTGGGACTTGATCGTCGCGGCGACGCCGTCGCCCGACCCGCCTGACTCGATCACGTCGGAGTAGAGCGTCCCCTGGACGAGGAAGCGCACGTCGCCGAGCGTGCGCGCTTCCTCCTCGAACACGCGGATGAACTCCTCGCCGATCGCCTTGCGCTTCTCCTCCGGGTCCGAAACGCCTTCGAGCCGCGTGAGGAAGCGCTCGCGCGCGTCGACATGGAGGAGCGGCACGTGGAAGTGGCGCCCGAAGGTCTCCACGACCTGCGCGGCCTCCTCCTTGCGCAGGAGCCCGTGGTCGACGAAGACGCACGTCAGCTGGTCGCCGACCGCCTTGTACACGAGGAGCGCCGCCACTGCCGAGTCGACGCCGCCGGAGAGCCCGCAGAGCACGCGCTCCCGCCCTACCTGGGCGCGGATCCGGGCGGTCTCCTCCTCGATCACCGCCGCGGCCGTCCACACGGGCGGCGCGTCTGCGACGCGGTAGAGGAAGTTCTTCAGGATCTCCGTGCCGTGCTCGGTGTGCAGCACCTCGGGGTGGAACTGGATGCCGTAGAGGCCGCGCGCCGGATCCTCGAAGCCGGCGATCGGCGTCGCGCGCGACCCTGCGGTGACGCGCGCACCTGACGGCGGCGCGGTCACCGAGTCACCGTGGCTCATCCACCCCACCTGCTCGGCGGGCAGGCCGCCGAAGAGCTCGCTGTCGGGCTCCACCCTGACCTCGGCCCTGCCGAACTCCGCGCCGTCCGTGCGCTCGACGCGGCCGCCGAGATCCCTCGCCATCAGCTGCATCCCGTAGCAGATGCCGAGCACCGGCACGCCCAGGTCGAAGATCCCGGGATCGGCCTGCGGCGCGGACTCGGCGTAAACGGACGCCGGGCCGCCGGAGAGCACGAGCGCGAGCGGCTTCCTGGCCGCGAGCGCCGCCGGAGACGTCGTGTGGTGGACGAGCTCGGAGTAGACGCGGCATTCGCGCACCCGCCGCGCGATCAGCTGCGAGTACTGGCCGCCGAAGTCGACGACGAGGACGGGGCGCTCCTCGGGCGCCGGCTCCGGGACTGGGAGCGGGACGACCTCCCCCATCCAGTGCTACCGCCCCGGCCTGTAGTTGGGCGCTTCCTTCACGATGGCGACGTCGTGCGGGTGGCTCTCGCGCTGGCCCGCCGAGGTGACCCGCACGAAGCGCGCCTCCTTCAGCTCCTCCACGGTGGCCGCGCCGCAGTAGCCCATCGCCTGTCGGAGCCCCCCGACGAGCTGGTGGACGACGTTTCGGAGCGGGCCCTTGTAGGCGACGCGCCCCTCGATCCCCTCGGGGACCAGCTTGCCGACCTCCTCGACGTCCTGCTGGAAGTAGCGATCGCTCGAGTGGCGCGCGCGCATGGCGCCCAGCGAGCCCATGCCGCGGTACTCCTTGAACTGCTCGCCCTGGTGGAAGACGACCTCGCCCGGGCTCTCGTCGGTGCCGGCCAGCAGGCCGCCGAGCATGACCGTGTCCGCTCCGGCGGCGATCGCCTTGGCGACGTCGCCGGAGAACTGGATGCCTCCGTCCGCGATCACCGGGACACCCGTGCCGGGAGGCGACCTGGGCGCAGTCGTAGACCGCTGTGACCTGCGGGACGCCGATCCCAGCGACCACCCGCGTTGTGCAAATGGCGCCCGGACCCATGCCACACTTGACCGCGTCGGCGCCGGCGTCGATCAGCGCGGCCGTGGCCTCGGGCGTGGCGACGTTGCCGGCGACGACCTGGACGTCGTACCGGCTCTTGAGCTCGCGCACGGCCTCGAGCACGCCCACCGAGTGGCCGTGCGAGGTGTCCACCACGAGCACGTCGACCTCCTCGTCGACGAGCGCCGCGGCGCGCTCGAGCCCCTCCGGGCCGGTGCCGACTGCCGCGGCGGCGCGGAGCCGGCCCTGCTCGTCCTTCGTCGCCAGCGGATGCTGGATCCGCTTGGAGATGTCCTTGACGGTGATGAGCCCCTTGAGGCGGCCGTCCGGGTCGACGACCGGAAGCTTCTCGATCTTGTGCCGGTGCAGGACCGCCCGCGCCTCCTCCAGCGTCGTCCCGACCGGGACGGTGACGAGGCCGGTCGCGGTCATCAGGTCGGAGACGGGCCGCGCCGTGTCGTCCTCGAAGCGGAGGTCGCGGTTCGTGAGGATCCCGACGAGCCGGCCGTCCTCGTCCGTGATCGGCACGCCGGAGATCCGGTAGTTCCGCATCAGCTCGAGCGCGGTCGCGACCGGCGCCCCCGGCGGGAGCGTCACCGGCTCGACGATCATCCCCGCCTCGGAGCGCTTCACCTTGTCCACCTCGGCGGCCTGCTCCTGCACCGAGAGGTTGCGGTGGACGACGCCGATGCCTCCCTCGCGGGCGAGCGCGATCGCCGCGCGCGCCTCCGTGACGGTGTCCATCGCCGCCGAGACGATCGGGATCTCGAGCTCGATCGTGCGAGTCAGGCGGGTGCGGGTGGAGACATCGCCGGGCAGCACGCCCGACTCGGAGGGGACGAGCAGCACGTCCTCGAAGGTGAGCCCTTCCTTGGAGAACTTGCGCTCCAGGGCGAGGAGGCGCTCGATCTCGTCCTGACGCAGCTCGACGCTCACCTTGGAGCGATCGTACCAACGGGGGCTGCTGCCGGACGCCCGGGGAGGATCAGCGTTCGTGCGGGATGCGCTCGATGTGCTCGAGCTGGACGAGCGGGGCCAGGCGACTGGCCTCCCGCGGGTCGAACCGGCCCGCGCCCGCCTCGAGGACGGACGCCGCACCGGCGGCGACGGCAGAGCGCACGGCCTCGTCGAACGGCTTTCCGGCTACTCGCGCGGCCAGGAATCCGGCCAGGAGCGTGTCGCCGGCACCGACCTCGGAGGTCGCTTCGACCCGGGGCGCCTCGGCGCGGACGCGGATCTCCGTGCGGTCCTCCCGCAGGAGCGCGTAGCAGCCGGTCTCGAGGGTGATGAGGACGTTGCGCGCGCCGAGGTCGGCGATCTCGTCGAGGCCGGCGGTCAGGTCCTCGTCGTCCACGAACTCGTGGCCGACCAGCGCCTCGGCCTCTCGTTGGTTCGGAGAGACGAGATACGGCTCGCCCTCGACCGCGAGCCGGAGGGGCTCCCCCTCGGAGTCCACGACCGCAAGGAGCTGGCCTCGGTTCAGCTCGCGGACGAGCTCGCCGTAGAAGCCGGGATCGACCGCGCGGGGCAGGGAGCCCGCCAACACGACGAACTCCGCCCTCTGGGCGAGGTACGCGATCTTCTCCCGGAGGATCGCCAGCTCCTCCTCCGTCACCTCGGGGCCCCACTCGTTGATCTCCGTGTAGGCGTTCGAGGTCGGGTCGAGCACGGCAATCGACGTTCGCGACTCCGCTCCGATCCGGACGAAGTCGTTGAGGATCCCCTCGTGCGTCAGCTCCTCGACGAGCAGCGTGCCCGTGCGGCCGCCGGCCAGGCCCGTGCAGACGACCGGAGCGCCGAGGCGCTTGAGGGCGCGCGCGACGTTGATCCCCTTTCCGCCCGCGCTGGGGAAGCCGACGCTGGCGCGGTGTCGCTGGCCCGGCTGGAAGTTCGGGACGACCAGCGTCCGGTCGATTGCTGCGTTGAGCGTGACGGTGACGATCATCCGACTGGGTGCGGAGAGCGCACCGGGGGCGATCCTAGCCTAGATCCCTAGATGCCCGGGAGGACGGAGGCGAGGATGTCGCCCGCCTCGTCGAGCGCGCGGTCCGCGTACCACCCGACCCGCTCCTGGAGCGAAGGCTCGGGGATGTCCCGGCCGGCCACGAGGTCGACCCGCGCCACCTCGGCGTCCCCGTTGGTGACGACGATCTCGCCGAGCTTCTGGCCCTTGCTGACGGGCAGCTCGACCATCTCGGGCGCGACGACGCGCTCGACGAACTGCGTGCCGTCGCCGAGCCGAACGAGCTCGGACGCGCCGGCCGCCGCGACCAGGTCGAGCGGCTCGTCCTCGGCGAAGGGAACGGCCGCGGTGGCATACCGCTCCCCCTCGCGAACCAGCCTGAAGTCAGCCCACTGGTCGAATCCCCACTCGAGAAGCTTGGTGAGGTCGGAGTTCCGACGTGCGCGAGACGGGCTCCCGAGGACGACCGCGTAGACGCTCGCGGGCCCTCGGCGGGCCGCCGCGACCTCGGCCCAGCCCGCGCGGTCGGTGTGGCCGGTCTTCACGCCGACCAGGCCCGGGAAGGTCCACAGGAGATCGTTCCAGCTCTTCAGCTTGCGGTCCGGCGGGATCTCCGCGGTCCGCTTGCGAACGAGCTTGCGGACGAGCGGCTCCTGCATCGCCAGCCGCGCCAGCAGGAACGTGTCCCTCGCGGTGGAGACGTGCCCCCTGGCGTCCAGGCCGTCGGGGCGCACGTAGCTGGTGCCGTCGAGCCCGAGCTCCGCGGCCTTGGCGTTCATCATCGCGACGAAGCGCTTCGTGCTCCCGTCGCCGACCTCGACGGCGAGAGCGAAGGCGGCGTCGTTCGCGCTCTGGATCAGCGCGGCCGCGAGCAGGTCGCGAACCCGGAGCTGCTCGCCCGCGCTGAGGAAGATGGACGAGCCGCCGCGGCCGATGGCCTGTCGGGCGACCCGGACCGTGTCTCCGGGACGAGCGTGCTCCAGCGTCACGAGCGCCGTCATCAGCTTCGTCAGGCTCGCCATCGGCATGCTCGCGTCGGCGTTGCGCTCGTAGAGGATGTCGCCGGTACGGCCGTCCGCGACCAGGACCGCGCGGGCCTCGACCGGCGGCGGCGTGGACGCGGCAGCGCCGGCGCTCCCGAGGAGCGTGACGACGAGGACCAGGGCAAGAGTGACGGCGACGTGCTTCCGCACGTCCCTCAGGCTATCCTCGAAGAGATGGCCGAGGAGCAGGAGCAGACCAAGCCGGAGCGCATCCGCGGCGTCGAACGGTCCCTCCAGGTGGAGATCCGCGGCCTGGGTGGGTTCGAGCTCCGGCCGACGCGGGTCTTCGTCTGGGGCGGGGACGAGCGCCGCGCGAGCGAGCGCATCCTCCCTCTCGGAAGCGCCCCGCGCAGCCTCACCATCCCGCGGCGCCCGCGCGAGCGACAGGCCGGGGGAGTCGAGCTCACGACGCTCGGCAACCCGGTGCTGACGGTCGCGCTCGCCGGCGTGCACCTGGCGCGTGCGCTGCGCCGCCGCGCGTTCTAGGCGCCCTGCTCCTCCTCCAGCTGCTGCGCCGCACGGATGCGGATGCGGTCGCCGGGGTTCAGCGTCAGCGGGTCGACGCTGGGGTTCAGCTCGAGCAGCTCGGAGACCGGGACGTCGCACTTCTCGGCGATCGACTCCAGCGTGTCGCCGGACTTGACGGTGTAGCGAGGCTTCTGACAGCCGCGTGGGAGAGTCGTCGTCGTTTCGGGCGTCGTCGTCGTCGGCGGCGGTGCGGTGTCGACCTCCTCCGTGAAGGTGCCGCTCGTGCCCGCCTCGCCGGCATCCGACTCGAGGGCGCGCTGCACGAGGATGATGAGGACGGTGGCCGCGAAGAAGAATGCGAGCGGCGCCGCGAGCCGCGCGACCCAGACTCGGATCTGGTCGGCATTCACCAGCCCGACACCGCCCAGACCTCTCCACGGAGGCGAGCCGCCTCGGCCGCGGCCGCCTTCCGCCAGTCAGCGCCGTCGACCCGGAACGCATAGATGACGGCGCGCGAGACCGGGACCAGCGCGCTCGCCGGCCCGCTCGTGAAGGCGCGCGCGACGTCCGCCGGCGTGCCTCCCTGGGCGCCGATGCCGGGCAGGAGCAGGATCGCCCGCGGCATCAGCTTCCGTGCCTCGCCGACGGCCCGTGGATAGGTCGCGCCGACAACGGCGCCGACACTCGAGAGCCCGCGCTCGCCGACCAGGTCCTCCCCCCACCCGTCGACGAGCTCCGCGACCTGCTGCCAGACCTGTCGCCCGTCAGAAAGCGCGGCATCCTGAATGTCGGCGCTGCCAGCGTTCGACGTCTTCACGACGCAGAAGATCCCGTTCCCGGTCCGCCTGCACGCGGCGACGAAGGGCTCGATCGAGTCGCTGCCCAGGTAAGGGTTGACCGTGAGCGCGTCGACGGGCGGCGGCCGGTCCTCCCGCTCCTCGAGGTACGCGTCGGCATAGGCACGCGCAGTCGAGCCGATGTCCCCGCGCTTGGCGTCCGCCAGCACGAGCAGGTTGGCGGCGCGGGCGTAGTCGCAGGCCTCTTCGAACGCGCGGATGCCGTCGGCCCCGAGCGTCTCGAAGTAAGCGAGCTGCAGCTTCACGCCCACGACGTACGGCGCGACGGCGTCGATCAGTCCCCGGCAGAAGCGCCCGACCGCGTCGGCCGCCGAGGAGCGGCCACGGTGGATGTCGCCGCGCAGCTCGACCGGAAGGAGCTCCGGCCTCGGGTCGAGCCCGACCAGGAGCTGGCTTCTCTTGGCATCGACGGCCGCGGCGACACGGTCTCCGAATGTCGCCGTCGCGACGGCAGCGCGCGCATCTTCCCCCAGCTCCTGAGCCATCCTCAGAGAGCTTAGAGTTCGTTGCGGAATGACGCCTCGCCGTCGGGGTTCGCCGGTCGTTTCGAAGCAAGGACGCAGGGAGGGCTCCTAGCCGGAGGCTACGGGCGTGACTGAGGACGCCGCGTCGGGGGCGAGCGGCGGAGCCCGGCGGCACAGGGCTTCATTTCGCGACGAGCTCAGCAGGCTACTGCGGCAGCCGGATCACGCAGGGCGGCCAGGATCGCGCCCTCTTCGAGCGGGACCACCTGCAGCTCCGGCGGGGGCCGGCGCATGAATGTTCCGAGCAGCAGGAGCTCCTCGGCGTCCTCGCGGGCGAGCGATGGCTCGGCCCCCCGCGCCGCGGCGAGGCCGGCGCGGATCTCGAGCGCGGCCCCGGCTCCCGGCGGTAGCACTCTCATGTCCGCAACGCGGCCGCCCGCGACGAAGACCGCCCGCGCGAATCCGGCCGCAGAGGCCGGCGCGAGCAGGCACGCCTCGAGCTCCCTGAGGCGCTCGAGCGCCGCCAGCTCCCGAATCACCTGCTCGAGCGCCTGGATGCGGTCGCGCAGCCGGGCCGCGTCCTCGTAGCGGAGGCAGTCGGAGAGGTCCCGGAGGCGCGCGCGGAGCCGCGGCAGCGGCGCGCCGGAGAGGAGGCCTGCGAGCTCTCGCTCGGTCGCGCCGGAGAGGGCCCGCGCCGCTCGCTCGGCCCGGCGTCGGCTCCCGATCGGTCCGAGCGGGCCGGGTTGCGAGGAGACCACGACCTGCTCGCCGCGCCGTCGCAGGTAGAAGCCACGGCCGCCCCGCTTGCCTCGCGCGTTTGCGGGCGGGCGAAGCTCCCGGATGAGCCGGAGCTCCTCGAGGGCAGCCTCGAGCTCGGAGCCCAGCACCTGCCACTCGATCCGCTCGACGGCGGCGAGCGCGGCCTCGACGGCGGGCCGCTGCCGCTCGGAGCGGAAGTACGAGCGCAGCCTGGCTCGCAGGTCGCGGGCGCGCCCGACGTAGAGCGCCTGCCCGTGCCGGTCGCGGAAGACGTAGACGCCCGGACGTGTCGGAGCCCCGAAGACGAGCGAGCGCTTCTCGTATACCCGGCGGCGGCGCGGCGCCGAGAGCTCGACGAGGTCGCCGACCGTCTGCGCTCCCCGCTCCTGTGCGAGCCCGACGAGCGCGACGAGGATCTCTGCGGTCGCCTGCGCGTCGGGGAGAGCGCGGTGGCACGGCCGCGTCGAGGTGCCGAAGAAGTGGGCCAGCGAAGCGAGGCCGACGCGGGGCACGCGGCCGGCGAGCAGCTTCCGGGCGAGGCCGACCGTGTCGACGACGGGAGCCGCCAGCCGGCGCCCGGCGATCAGCTCCACTTCCCGGTCGATGAAGGCGAGGTCGAAGCGGGCGTTGTGCGCGACGATGACGGCGCGCTCGCCGGAAAAGGCGAGGAAGTCCCGGACCGCGGCGGCCGGCCTCGGCGCCCCGCGGAGATCGCGGTCCTCGAGGCCCGTGATCCCCGCGACGACGGGCGGGATGGGAACGCCCGGGTCGACAAGCGTCTGGAAGGTGCCGGCGGGGAGCAAGGCCTCCACGCGGACCGCGCCGATCTCACAGATGGCCGACTGTCCCGGCCGGAGGCCCGTCGTCTCGAGGTCGACGACGACGAAGCGCGCCGCCTCGAGCGGCAGGTCGTGGCCCGGCGGCGCCGCGAGCCCGACGCACGGCCCACGCCAGACGAGCCGAGCATCGCCGGCGACGATGTCGTCGAGCAGGCTTCGCGCCAGGCCCTCGGGAGCGCGCGCGAGCGCGAAGAGCGTTCGCGCCGCCTCCTCGGCGGACACCGGCCCGCGCCGCTCCTCGACGAGCTCGACGAGCCGGTCGGCGGCGTCGAAGGCAAGCTGCACCCTGCACACGATACACGAACATGTGTTCGCACACGCTCTAAGCGTGACTATGCCGGTACCTCGAGCGGGTCGCGCACACGCACCTGCTCGGTCAGCAGCCGAAGGAAGCGCTCCGGCTTGCCTGCGAGCCGGAGGCGTTTCCAGCTCACCTGGACGGCATGGCAAGAGACGGATGGGGGCCGCGCGCGCGGCCCCCATCTCGATCCGCTTGGGAGAGGGCTTACGAGCGGAGGGCTGCCTTCAGCTGGCTGCCGGCGGAGAACTTGGGCACGGTGGCCGCCGGGATCTGCACACGCTCGCCGGTACGCGGGTTGACGCCCTGCCGCGCGGCGCGCTGCTGTGGGGAGAACTTGCCGAAGCCCGTGAACGACACCGCGTCGCCGCCCTTGAGCGTTTCGGTGATGGAGTCGAGGAACGCGTCGACCGCCGCCGCTGCATCCCGCTTGGTGAGCCCACTCTTGTCGGCCACCTTGTCGATGAACTCGGCCTTCGTCACTGCCCTCTCCTTCCGTCCATTTACGTGACTGGGGGAACCGGCGACACCCTAACAGAGTCCCCCGATAGCAAGCAACCATGCGGGTTTGCGGGGTTTTTCTAGCCCTCGAGGATGTCCTGAGCGCGAAAAAGCGGGTGCAAGCGGACCGCTTTCCGCGCGAGCGCGTCGGCGCCGCCCTCCTCCCGGTCGACCACGCAGATCGCCGCGCGGCACTCGAGCCCGGCCGCGCGAAGCGCGTCGATCGCGTCCGCGGCGGCCCCGCCCGAGGTGACGACGTCCTCCACGAGGCAGGCCTCCTCGCCCGCCGCGAAGTCCCCCTCGAGCCGGTTTTCGGTGCCGTAGCCCTTCGCCTCCTTCCGGACGAGCAGGAACGGAAGGCCGGAGGCGAGCGAGGCGGCCGCCGCCAGCGCGACCGCGCCGAGCTCCGGTCCGGCGATCCGCGTGGCGTCGGGCGCGACCTCCCGAACGCGCGCGGCAAGCCGCTCGCCGAGCGCGGCGAGGATGTCGGGCCGTGTCTCGAAGCGGTACTTGTCCAGGTAGTAGCGCGACCGCTTGCCCGACCGGAGCAGGAAGTCGCCCTCCAGATAGGCATGCTCGCGGATCGCCCGGGCGAGCTCCGCGTCGGTCATGGCCGTCGTCAGCTTCGGGCTTGGGCGAGGATCCGGCGCGCGATCGGGAAGAGGCGAGCCGCTTCCTCGCTCCCCGCCGCGAAGCTCACCATCGAGCCGTCGGCGAAATAGACGTCCGCGCGATCCTTGGTGCCCGAGCGCCGCCGCCAGAGCGCGGCCGCTCCTGCCAGCGAGCCGATGGCGACGAGGATCGCGGCGAGCCTACGCTTCACCGACTGCCTCCTGCTGGTCTTCCTTCTTGCGCTTGCCACGGGCGCCCGCGGTCGCCTTCTTCGCAGATCGCTGCTCGCCGCTCAGGCGAAGGCATGTCTTCAGGTCGTAGAAGACGAGGCCCGCCGTGGGATCACGCCCGGTGACCGCGGCGACGAGCCGCTCGCCGTCGGTGACGACGAAGACGCAGCCCTCGAAGAACGCAACCTGGACCTGCGTCGGCTCGCCGGCGGGCCCGGCCGCGCCCTGGAGGAGCTCACGAGCCTCCTCGGCGATCGCCCCCGCTCGCGCGTCGTTGCCCGACGTCGAGGCGAGGACGATGCCGTCACCGTCCGCAAGCACCGCGAACTCGATCTGCGACGAGATCTCGACGAGGTCGGCGAGCGCCTGCGCGGCATCCACGGCGGCAAACCTAACACACGACCGTAGACCTCGGATTCGAGCCATAGACTCTCTCGCCGTGCACCCGATCGTGAGCAAGTACCTCGCCGACCGGGGCACCCACCTCGCGGCGATGATCGCGTACTTCGCCATCCTCGCGTTCGTCCCGCTGCTCTTCCTCGCGCTCTCCTTGCTCGCCTTCCTCGGCGAGCAGGACGAGTCGAGCTACCTGATCGAGGAGCTGCGGCGGGCGTTTCCCGAGAACTCGGTCGAGAACATCCTGGATGCCGTCACGGAGATCCAGGCGCAGGCGACGGAGCTCTCCGTCATCGGCGGCATCGGCCTGCTCTGGGCGGCGCTCGGCTTCTTCAGCGTCCTCGAGTCGGCGTTCAACATCGTCTACGGGCTCCCCAACCGACCCTTCATCCGCCAGAAGACGCTCGTGCTCCTCTTGACGGCGGCGTCGCTCGTCGTCCTCTTCCTCGCGCTCGTGATCTCGTCCGTCGGGGTCGAGCTGGCGAAGCGGGCCGGCGTCGCCGAGGGCGCTCTCTCCTACGTCTACGCGCTCCTCGTCTCGACCGCGCTCCTCGTCGGCTTCACCTGGAGCCTCTACCGGCTGCTGACGAACACGCCGCTCACCTGGCGCGAGACGCTGCCAGGCGCGCTCGTCGCCTCGGTGCTCCTGCAGGCGAGCTTCCAGATCCTCCCGACGTTCGTGCGCCTCTCGAACGAGCTGATCGCCCTCCAGGCCTACGGCGGGCTGGTGCTCCTGCTCGTCTGGCTCTACGTGATGGCGAACATCCTCGTGCTCGGCGCCGAGGTGAACTGGTGGCTCAGCCGGGGCCGAGGCGCGGGCGCCGCCGGCCTGCCGGGCTAGATCCCGCCCGCCTCCGTCGCGTCCACGCGTTCCTCGAGCGCCTCGAGCACCTTCGCCTCGATCTCCGGGTGATGGTGGATGAGGCCGCGAAAGGACTGGCGCGTGAGGACGAAGAAACGGAGGGGCGTGGCCGCCGTCACGGTCGCCGTGCGCCGCGGCGACTCCCAGATGAGCGCGATCTCGCCGAAGAAGTCGCCTGCCGAGAGCCCGCGGATCTCCCGGCCTTCCTTGGTGACCGTGACCTCTCCGTCGACGATGACGAAGAACTCGTATCCGATCTCCCCCTCCCGCGCGAGCACCTTGCCCTCGTCGACCTCGAGGTCCTCCGTCACCTTCGCGAGCGCGACCAGCTCGGCCCGCGAGAGGTTCTTGAAGAGGGACGCGCGACCGAGAGCGGTCGCCTTGTCGTCATGCGAGAAGAGCTGCATGTGCGGAATCTACAGCCCCGAAGCGCCGCTGCAAACTGCCTCCAGCAGCTGTCTCGCGGCGGCGGCCCGGTGACTGTGGACGGCCTTCCAGGCGTTGCCGAGCTCGGCCACCGTTCGCTGCTCTCCGTCCGGGATGAAGACCGGGTCGTAGCCGAAGCCCTCGGAACCACGGGGCTCGGCGGCGATCATCCCCCCGAGCGCTCCGCGACCGCGGATCTCCTGCATTCCGGGGGAGACCGCGACGAGCTCGGACAGATAGCGGCCACGGCGGCCCGCCCCGGTGACGCCGGCCAGCTCAGCGAGCAGCTTCGCGACGTTCTCCTCGTCGGTCGCGCCAGGGCCGGCGAAGCGGGCCGAGTAGATCCCCGGCCGTCCGCCGAGGCCTTCCACCTCGAGCCCCGAGTCCTCGCCGATCGTCCAGCGGTCGGACGGGTCGACGGTGCGTCCGAACAGCGCCTTCGCGCGCGCGTTCGCGTAGAAGGTGTCCCCGACCTCCTCGGGCAGCTCCTCCGCGCGAGTCGGCTCGATCTCCCAGCCGGGAAGCAGGACGGCGAGCTCATGCGCCTTGTGGCGGTTCGCCGAGACGAGGCTCGCCCTGATCGTCACTCCCTCCAGCGCACGGCCAGGACGCCGTCCAGCGAGGCGAGATCCTCCACGAGCCGCTCCTCGGCCGGCCCGAGCGGGAGGTCGAGCTCGACGCGCAGGCGGCGACGGTCGTGCACGTCCTCGAACTGAACGCGGCTCAGGCGGACACGCCGCTCGTCGATCACTGCGAGCGGCTCCGCGATTGGATGCTCGCTGGTGAGGTCGATCTCCAGCTCGCGGCCGGCTCTGCGAAAGCGGCCGAGGGTGGTTGCTCCCTCCAGCCAGCGGAACGGTCCCAGGCCGACGAGCACGATCCCGGTGGCGATCAGAGCGGCAGAGTAGTAGCCGGCGCCCACCGCCATCCCGATGGCGGCGACGATCCAGAGGCTCGCCGCAGTCGTGAGCCCACGGACGGCCAGGCCCTGGCGGATGATCGCGCCCGCGCCCAGGAAGCCGATGCCGGTCACGATCTGGGCCGCGATGCGGGTCGGGTCGAAGACGACGCCGGAGACGGTCGAGAAGCCGAAGTCGCTCCAGCCGTACGCGGAGACGATGGTGAAGAGCGCGGAGCCGACGCCGACGAGCATGTGCGTCCGCAGTCCGGCCGCTCTCTCCCTCAGCTCGCGCTCGAGGCCGATTGCCCCGGTGAGCGCCGCGGCCACCCCGAGCCGAACGAGGACGTCCCACCATTCGAGCTCGGGAATCACGCGACCGCCTCCTTCTGCCTGGCGCCGATGTCGCGGATGCCCACCGCGGCGAGGTCGACGAGCGCGTCAAGCTCCTCCCGGCTGAACGGCACGCGCTCGGCGGTCGCCTGCACCTCGATCAGGCGCCCGTCCCCCGTCAGGACGACGTTCATGTCCACGTCGGCCGCCGAGTCCTCCGCGTAGTCGAGGTCGAGAAGTGGGTCGCCGCCGACGATCCCGACGGAGACGGCGCCGACGAGGTCGGCGGGCTCGGGCAGGCCGACCCGCCGGGCGCCCAGGGTCAGGGCGACCCAGGCTCCCGAGATGGCCGCGGTGCGCGTCCCGCCGTCGGCCTGGAGCACGTCACAGTCGATCCAGACCGTGTGCTCGCCCAGCGTGTCGAGGTCGTAGACCGCGCGCAGCGACCGGCCGAGGAGCCGCTGGATCTCGACTGTACGGCCCTTCTGTTTGCCGGCACTCGCCTCGCGCTGGGTGCGCTGGCCGGTAGAGGCGGGAAGCATCCCGTACTCGGCGGTCAACCAGCCGCGGCCGCTCCCGGCGAGCCACCGCGGCACACCCTCCTCGACGCTGGCCGTGCAGAGCACGCGCGTTGCGCCGAAGGAGATGAGCGCCGAGCCGGTCGCCTGCTCGACGAAGCCGGTGACGATCTCCACCGGGCGCAGCTCGTCCGGCCGGCGGCCCTCGCGGCTCATCTCGGCACACTCTCGGCGCAGTCCGCGCACCACGCGCGCGGATTTCGTCTGTACGCTCGAAAGCGGGTGGTGGGCAGGGGTGCCCCGTAGTAAGTAAGGGAGCCGTCGAGGCTCACGCTGTGGCGAGCTCGAGCTCGCGGACCGTGACGTGCTCGACGGACGGGATCGGCAGCTGCAGGAACCGCTCGCCGAGCGCCCGAAACTCAGCCGGCGACCCGGTGGTGAGAAAGCGGGTCTCGCCGGAGCGGCCGCGGTCGTTCTCGACGCCCTTCCGGGCCAGCGTCTCGGCGACCTCCCGCGCGGTCTCGTCTGCGGAGAAGACCAGCGTCGTCCCGCGCCCGAATACCCGCTCGAAGACGCGCCGGATCATCGGATAGTGCGTGCACCCGAGGATGACCGTGTCGACGCCCTCCTCCTTGAGCGGAGCCGCGTACTCCCGAACGGCAGCGTCGAGCTCCTCCCCCACGTCGCCCGCCTCGATCAGCGGCACGAGCCTGGGGCAGGCCACCGACACGACGTGCGCGCCGGCGTCCAGCGCATGGACGATCTCCTCGTAGCGGCCGCTGGCCACGGTCGCCTCCGTCGCGAGGAGCCCGATCCGACGGTTCCGCGTCGCCTGGACGGCGGCGTGTGCCTCCGGAACGAGCACCCCGACGATCGGGACGCGCAGCGCCTCCTGCAGGGCGGGCAGAGCGGCAGAGGTGGCCGCGTTGCACGCCGCGACGATCAGCTTCACGTTCGCCTGCTCGAGGTACGCGGCGATCTCACGCGCGAAGCGACGGATCTCGTCGTGCGGCCGAGGCCCGTACGGGCAGCGCGCCCCGTCTCCCAGATAGAGGAAGTCCTCGTGCGGCATGGTGACGAGGCACTCGTGCAGGACGGTGAGCCCGCCCGCGCCCGAGTCGAAGATCCCGATCGGCCGTGCGTCCACGCGCCCGATTCTAGGCGCACCGGCGGGCAGCACCGGCCGGCCGTCGAGGCTCGCCGAGGTGCGCAGCCGCGCATCGGCGGCTGATCTGCACGCGCTAGCGTTATGGCGTGCTCGAGGTCTGGAGCGAAGCCGACCCGTTCGCCGAGCTCGAGGGGTACCTCGACGAGGCGGGCTTCTTCGGCGGGGGCGCCGACGTAGTCGCCGATGTCTTCCTCGGCTACGGGACCTCCCGTGCTCTCCGACGCGAGCCCTGGCCCGACCCGCCGGAGCCGTGCCGCCTGCCGCTCGCCGCCGCCCGAATCCGCCCTGCCGCGGAGAAACCGCCGGCGCCGGGCGGGTTCCGGATCGGCGAGTGGCGGCGCTCGTGGGACGACGGGGCCTATGCCTCGGCGATCGAGGCCGTCCAGGAGGCGATCGGACGCGGCGACGTCTATCAGGTCAACCTCGTCCAGCACCTGCACGCGCCTTTCGAGGGCGATCCCGCCGCGCTCGCCCCGCGCCTGGCGCCGCTCGCGCCGCTCCACCCGACCCCCCTCGCCGGCGACGGCTGGACGATCGTGTCCGCCTCACCGGAGCTCTTCCTGGCTCGCCGCGGCGACCGGGTCTGGACGAAGCCGATCAAGGGCACCCGCCCGGCCGGAGCTCACGGCGAGCTGCGCGAGTCCGAGAAGGACGCGGCCGAGCACGTGATGATCGTCGACCTCGAGCGCAACGACCTCTCGCGCGTGTGCGAGCCGGGCTCCGTGCGCTGGCCCGACCTGATGGCCGAGCGCGAGCTCGCCGGGGTGACCCACATGGTCACGACCGTCGAGGGCCGGCTCCGCCGAGGCGTGGGTGTTGCCGAGCTGCTCGGCGCGGTCTTCCCCGGCGGCTCGGTGACCGGGGCGCCGAAGATCTCGGCGCTCGACCACATCGCCGCCCTCGAGCCGGTCGGGCGCGGCGCGGCCATGGGCGCGCTCGGCCGGATCCATCCCAACGGCGACCTCGATCTGGCGCTGACGATCCGAACGTTCGCGGTCACCGACGGCGAGATCCACCTGTGGGTCGGCGGCGGCATCGTCTGGGACTCGGAGCCGCACGCCGAGATCGAGGAGTCCTGGGTGAAGGCGCGGCCGCTCCTGGCCGCGGTGGGAAGCCCGGTGCCGGAAGCGGTCGCGACGTGACCCTGCTGGCGCTCGCGGTCGGCGGGCGCGGCCTCGTCGACCCCGGCGAGCCGGTTCTGCACGCCGACGACGAGGCGTTTCTGCGCGGCCGGGCGGCGTTCGAGACGATCCGCGTCTACGGCGGCCGCCCCTTCCGGCTGGACGCGCACCTCGAGCGCCTCGCCGGCTCCGCCGAGCGGCTGGGGCTCCCTCCGGTCGATCTCAGCGCCTTCCGGGGGATCGCCCGGGAAGCGCTGGATGCCTCGGGGGAGCCGGAGGCCGTCCTCCGCCTGTACGTGACGCCCGGGCGCGAGGGGGGCAGCCATCCGACGGCTCTCGCAATGGTTTCGACGCTCCCGCCCGACCTGGAGGAACGCCGGGCGCACGGCCTCCGCCTGATCACCGTCCAGCTCGGCATCGAGCCCGGCGCGCGCGCCGACGCTCCCTGGCTCCTGGGCGGGGTCAAGTCGACGAGCTACGCGGTCAACATGGCCGCCGAGTCGGAGGCCCGCCGCCGCGACGCCGACGACGCCGTCTTCCTCGCCAACAGCCGGATCGTCCTCGAGGGCCCGGTGACCAACGTCTGGTGGCGCACGGGCCGCGACCTCTACACGCCGGCCCTCGAGCTCGGGATCCTCGCCGGCGTCACCCGCGCCACGCTCCTCGAGAGCGCCGCCGGCCTCGGCTATCGGACGCACCAGGGCGCCTACGCCGTGGAGGACCTCGCAGGAGCGGAGGAAGCGTTCACGTCGTCGTCGATACGCGAGGTGATGCCTGCGGTCGAGCTGGACGGCACGCCGCTGGGAGACGGACGGCCCGGCCCGGCTGCGGCGGAGCTCCAGTCGGCGCTGAGGCGCGCCGCGACCGCGTGAGCATCAACGTCTACACCTGCGCCGAGCGGCCGGACCTCTGGGAGCAGGCCGACGACGAGATCACGGACGTCTGGCCGCCGTACAACGAGCACGGCGACGTCGTCGGCCGCTACTGGAGCCGGCTCGGCGCGGACTTCCGCGACTTCCAGTTCGTCCTCTACGACGAGGAGCGCGGCCTGGTGCTCGCCCAGGGGCACTCGATTCCGTGCTCGTGGGACGGGACCGCCGGTGGGCTGCCTGCGGGCATCGACGGAGGCATCGAGGGCGCCGTCCGGCTCTTCGACGAGAGCGGCGAGCCGAACACGCTCTCGGCGCTTGCCATCGAGATCCCGCCCGAGCACCAGGGGGGCGGGCTCTCTCGGACGATGGTCGGCGCCATGGGCGAGATCGCGGCGGCGCACGGCTTCGCCGACCTGATCGCCCCGCTCCGGCCGACGTGGAAGGAGCGCTACCCGCTCACGCCGATCGCGCGGTACGCGGCGTGGGCCCGTGATGACGGGCTCCCCTTCGATCCCTGGATCCGGCTCCACGTGCGCCTGGGCGCCGAGATCCTGCTGCCGGTGGAACGGTCGATGCACATCACGGGCAGCGTGGCCGAGTGGGAGGCGTGGACGGAGACGGCGTTCCCCGACAGCGGCACGTACGTCTTCCCCCACGGCCTCGCGACCCTCGACGTCGACCGGGCGGCGGATCTCGGCGACTACTGGGAGCCCAACGTCTGGGTGCATCACCGCGTAGGCTGAGGACGATGCGGGTCCTTTCCATCGTCCACCAGGCCGACGCCGCCGCAGGCGTCTTCGCGGACGCGGTGGCCGACCGCGGGCACGTGCTCGACGAGTGGGTGATCTCGACCGAGCCCGGGCCGCCGAAGCCTCTCGAGGACTACGGGGCGGTGCTCGTCTTCGGCGGCGCGATGCACGTCGACCAGGAGGACCGGCACAGCTGGCTCCACGAGGAACGGCTCCTCCTCCAACGACTCGCCGCGGACGACGTGCCGCTCATGGGGGTCTGCCTCGGCGCGCAACTCGTCGCCAAGGCCCTCCACGGGCACGTCCGCCGGATGTCCAGCCCCGAGATCGGCTGGCCGCTGGTCGAGCTCACCCCCGAGGCGGGATCCGATCCGATCTTCGGGAGCCTGCCCGACCGCTTCCCCGCCTTCCAGTGGCACCTGTACAGCTTCGAGCTCCCGGACGGTGCGGTGGCCCTCGCGCAGAACGAACGGTGCCTGCAGGCCTTCCGGGCCGGCGCCCGCACGTGGGCAATCCAGTTCCACGCCGAGGTCACGCGCGAGAGCGTGCTCTACTGGCTACACGCCTACAGCCCGCACGAGGACGGCAGCCTCGACGTCGCGAGCCTGACGGCGGAGACCGAGGAGCGGATCGGCGAGTGGAACGCGTTCGGGCGGGACCTCTGCGGGCGCTTTCTCGCGGTCGCAGAGGCTACGCCGGGCCGCGGCGTGACCACTCGTGCCACGAGCCCTCGTAGTTGACCGCGTCGACCCCGGCCGCGCGTAGGAGCGCGGCGGCCAGCTCCGAGCGCGAGCCCGAGTGGCAGTACGCGACGACGCGCCGGCCCTCGCCGATCCCGCGCTCGGCAAGGAACCGCCTGAGGGTGTCGGGGTCGCCCCCGGCCGCGTACAGCTCGTTCAGGTCGAGGTGGACGGCGCCGGGGATGTGACCCTGGACCGGGTCGCACGGGTAGCCCGTGAGCCCCTCGAACTCCTCGGCCGAGCGCACGTCGACGAGCGCGACGTCGCCGCGTTCGAGAAGCGCGACCAGCTCGTCAGCCGTCACCGGACCACCTCCTCCAGAAAGGCCATGAGCTCGCGGCCGACCTCGTCCGGCCGCTCCAGCGGGGCCAGGTGGCCGGCGCCGGCGATGCGCGTTAAGCGCGCATTCGGGAGCGCAGCGGCCATCGCCTCGGCGTCGGCCGGCGGGGTCAGCCGGTCCTCCTCGCCGACCAGGATCAGGACTGGCACGTCGATCGTGGGCAGCGTGGGCCGCGAATCGGGCCGGTCGCGGATCGTCTCCTGCACGGTGACGAGCGCCGTGATCGGCTGCTCGAGGGTGAGCTCGTGTGCACGCGCGACGACGGCGGGATCCGCGGCCTCGGCGAAGACGTGCGGCGCCAGCTCCTCCCAGAACGGCTCGCGGCCGGCCTCGCCGAGGAGCCGGATGGAGTCGTCTCGGGCGAGGCGCTGCTCGGGTGAGTCGGGAGTCGCGCGCGTGCCGACGAGGGCCAGGGCCGCGATCCGGTCGGGCGCCTGTCGCCACAGCTCGAACGCGAGGTAGCCGCCCATCGACGAGCCGACGGGGACGAACGGCCCCTCGACTAGGCCGAGGACGCGCCGCGCCCACGCGGGGAAGCCGAGCTCGAGCTCCGCGCCCGGCACGTCCGGCGCGACGACGGCGTAGCCGGCCTCCTCGATGACAGGCGCGACCCCATCCCACATCCGCGAGTCGAGCGGGAAGGCGTGCAGGAGGAGGACGGCCGGGCGCGGCACCCTGCGATGCTATCCCGGCCATGGCCCTCCGGCTCGCCCCCACCCGTCCCGCCGCAGTCGCGCCGACGGCGATCGCGGCGACGAGTCAGCCAGACGCGACCGTGGCGGCGCTGCGCGCGCTCGAGCAGGGCGGCAATGCGGTCGACGCTGCGATCGCCGCCGCAGCCGTCCTCTGCGTCACGGAGCCGATGTCCACCGGGATCGGCGGCGACGCGTTCGCGCTCGTCTGGGACGGCGAGCGGCTCCACGGCCTCGACGCAGCCGGGCCCGCGCCGCGCGGCGCCGACCCCGCCGAGCCCGTTGCCGCGACCGGCCCGCGGTCGGTGACGGTGCCCGGAGCCGTCGCGGGGTGGGCGGCACTCGCCTCCCGCTTTGGCCGACTCGGCCTCGACACGCTGCTCGTGGACGCGATCGCCGCGGCCGAGGAAGGCTTCGCCGTCCAGCCGATCACCGCCGCGGCGTGGGTGGGCGCGCCGCCGGAGCTCGGCCCGATTCCGCGCGAGGGCGACGTGGTGCGCTTCCCGACCCTGGGCGCGACTCTGCGGGGCATTGCGGAGAACGGCCCCGAGGCGTTCTACGGCGGCGAGGTCGCGCATGCGATCGCCGCGGTGACCTGGCTCGACGAGGACGACCTCGCCGCCTTCGAGCCGCGCTGGGTGGAGCCGCTCACCGTGGACTACCGCGGCACGACCGTCTACGAGCTGCCGCCGCCGACGCAGGGCGTCGCGGCGCTCGAGGGTCTCGGGCTGCTCGCTCTCGGCGAGCCCGGCTTCGGCGCCCAGGTGGAGTGCGTCCGGCTGGCGCTCGAGGACGCATTCCGACACGTACGCGACGGCGCCGAGGTCGCCGACCTGCTCGACCCCGACGCGCTCGTCCGACGCCGGCGCGACGCCGTCCCTGCCCTACGGGAGCCCCCTGGCGGCACCGTCTATCTCTGCACGGCCGATGGCGACGGGATGGCGGTCTCCTTCATCCAGAGCCTCTTCGAGAGCTTCGGCAGCGGTGTCGTCGCGCCGGGCACGGGCGTCGTGCTCCAGAATCGCGGCGCCTGCTTCGCCGTGTCGGGCGCTGTCGAGCCGGGCCGGCGGCCGTACCACACGATCATCCCGGGGTTGCTTCTGCGCGACGACGAGCTGCTCGGCCCGTTCGGGGTCATGGGCGGCTTCATCCAGGCCCAGGCCCACGTCCAGCTCGTCTCGGCGCTCGTGGACGACGGGCTCGACCCGCAGGCGGCGCTCGACCGGCCGCGCTTTCGGGTGGACGGCGAGAGCGTTCTGCTCGAAGAGGGACTCTGGGAGCGAAGCGCCGAGGTCGAGGCTCTGGGTCTCCGACCGGTCCGAAGCAGCGACCACGGCCGCTTCGGCGGCGGTCAGGCGATCCTTCGCTCCGTCAGCGGCCTCGTCGCCGGCTCGGACCGCCGCAAGGACGGCCACGCCGCCGGCTTCTGAGCCGGAGCCAAGAACACTCCTCCTTGGGGGCCTAGGAGCACGTCTCAAGATGAAGTCCTGTGCCGCCGGGCCGGCGAGGCGTCATTCTGAAACGTGCTCTAAGCCCTCGGGATAACGTTCGCGTCCTCGCGCTCGGCCGCCTGCGGGTAGCCATGGGCAGCCTGGGGAACGCCGAAAAGGCGGGCGAGCTCCGCGAGCAGCCCGGGTGCCGGGGGCAGCTCGACCGGGGTGGCCGCGGTCTGCGCGATCGCACGGACGGCGTCGGCGTCGGCGCCGGTGAGGCGGGCCATCAACCGCGGGTTGGCCCCGAGCGCGATCACCTCCCCGGGTGGGAGCGGCCCGTAGTGCTCGGGGACGGAGAGATACTCGTCGACGACGCGGCCGCGCTCGAGCGCGACATAGCGGACGACGCTCCCCTCCTCCAGGCCCATGGCGAGGACGAAGGCGCCCATCCGGTCCGAGATCTCCCGGGCGAGTCGACGGAGCATCTCCGGCTCGCGGTCGGTCAGCTCGTCGTAGGCGGACGTCCAGCCATCGCTCGGCGGCAGCACGACGCTGCCCGTCGACCCGCCGGGAAGGCGCGGGACGAACTGGCGCACGGCCCTGACGACGCTGTCCACGTCGTCGGTCTGCACGTGGATGGAGCCGAACGAGAGCTGCTCCCGCGCCCCGAGGTGCTCCTCGAGCGCGGCGACCGGCGCCCGCAGCACCCTGGCGGTCTCGGTGAAGCCGGCGCGGATCCAGGCGTCGCCGTCCTCGTGGGTGGTCTCGATCTCGACGAGGTCGGCCCCGGCGGCCCGCGCGTCCTCGATCAGCCGGCGCACCACATCCTCGGTGGGCGCCCCCTCGACATGCGCGTCGTAGGCCATCAGCCGTGAACCCTATGACCGACGAGGAGATAGTGCGCCGCGAGGTTGGAAAAGCGCGAAAAACGCGCACCCGCCGCCTCGACGTCGGCGTCCTCCCCGTAGAAATGGAGCACGGCCTTGCGCAGCGCGAGGTCGCCGGCGGGCCAGGCGTGCGGGCGGCCGAGGTGGCGGGCCAGGAACCAGTCCGCGGTCCACTCGCCGATCCCCGGCAGGGCGACGAGCGCCGTCTTCACCTCGTCGTCGGGACGGAGGGCAAGCGCCTCGAGGTCGAGATCGGCTTGCGCGAGCCCGACGACGTACCCTGCCTTCCGCCGGGAGAAGCCGACGGCCACGATCTCTTCGGGCCGGACACCGGCAAGGCGCTCCCGGGTGGGAAACGCGTGCGCGACCACGTGCCGCTCTCCGAACGCCTCGATCAGACGGTTGCGAATGCTGAACGCGGCGCGAAGGGAGATCTGCTGGGCGGTGATCGACGTGACCAGCGTCTCGAACGGGTCCGGGACGAGCGGCGGCCGGAAGCCTCGAAGCGCCGGGACGAGCTCCGCCAACACCCGATCCGTCGCGGCAAACCCGGTGAAGGCATCGAGATCGAAGGGCTCGCCGAGGTAGCGCGCCACGAGCGCGGCCAGCTCGGAATCCCCGGGCGCGATGCGAACGCCTCCCGACTCGGGCTCGATGCGCACCTCGCGGCCGTCCAGCACGCGGTGGACGCCTCCCTCGTGCCACAGGTTGGCCAGGTCAGGGCCGAACGCCCGGTACCGCTCGGTCGAGAGCCCGAAGTCGAAAGGCTCAGGAAGCGAGACGGCGAGCGATGGAATGGAAGTCCTCGAACCGCTCGAACGGCTTTCCCTGCTCCTCGAGGTAGCTCGCCAGGCCGCGGCGCGCGAAGACGAGGTCGGCCGACTCGGCGGCGCAGCGGTCGGAGTAGCCGTCGCCCACGTAGACGAGCTCGGTCCCGTCCGCGAGCGCCACAGCGGTCGAGCGCTTGCAAGGCTGCCCGCAGGTCCCGCAGGTCTCCGAGACGCGAAACCTCACCTTCCACCCGTCCGGATCGGCGTCGACCGAGTTGGAGAGAAGCTCGATGCCCTCGAGGCCCTCACGCTCGAGCACGGGCTCGATCAGCTCGCGAAAGCCCGAGGAGACGATCACGAAGCGCCAGCCGCTCTCGCGCGCGAGCTCGACGACATCGCGGAAGCCTGGGCGGATGCGGACGTTCTCGAGCACCCATCCGCGCACCTCGTCGAGCGGGGCCCGCACGGGCTCGAACTCCCGGCGAATCACCTCGTTCAGGGTCAGCGAACGGTCGTCGAGCCCTTCGTCGACCTCCCGGTAGACCTCTTCGTCGCCGAAGGTGAGCGCGATCTCGTCGAGGAGGTCCTGCTCCGTGATCGTGCCGTCGAAGTCGACGACCAGCGTCCGGTCGCTCACTCGTCCCCGATCGCGTATGCCGTGAGCGCGAGGTTGAAGGAGGTGCGCGCGAGCGCCGCGAGCAGGTCGCGATCCAGATACACGCCCTCCTGGCCCTCATTGGGTGTCCACCCGATCACGACGACGCCGCTCCAGTCCTCGGGCAGCGCACTGGCGCGCTCCCGGATGTGCTCGCCGAGCTCCACCGCCCAGCGTAGATGGTCCTCGAGGCTCGACTCCTCCGGTACGTCCGAGTCCAGGAGCCAGACGTGCATGTCGAATCGCTGGCTCTTCGGGTTCCGCGGGCTCATCAGGTCGCCCAGCGCGTGGGTCGAGGTCGGCTCGACGCCAAGCGCAGTCGTGATCTCGTCAGCGCGCGCGGTTGCGCTCGTGATCCGCACCGCCGAGCTCACCCAGTGCTGCGCCACGCCCCTCCTAGAGGTGGCTCGTGACGCCCGCCGGGTCCTCGTGCGCAGTCGCGCCTTCACCGGCCTCGAACCAGGAGTACGCGTACGCGGGGTCGTCGAGCTCGCGGGCGAGCGCGCTCAGCCGCAGCGGATGGAAGGTGTCGCACATGACCGCGTACTCGTGGGTCTCGGTCATGCCGATCGACTTCTCGGCCAGCCCCGGGTGCGGGCCATGCGGGATCCCGGACGGATGCAGGGTGACCGAGCCGATCTCGATGCCCTTGCGCGAGGAGAAGTTGCCGTCGACGTAATAGATCATCTCCTCGCTGTTCAGGTTCGAGTGGTGGTACGGGATCGGGATCGCCTCGGGGTCGAAGTCGAGCTTGCGGGGACAGAAGGAGCAGATGACGAAGTTCCGCCCCTGGAAGGTCTGGTGCGACGGAGGCGGCATGTGGATCCGGCCCGTGATCGGCTCGAAGTCGCGGATGTTGAACGTCCACGGATAGACGTAGCCGTCCCAGCCGACGAGGTCGAAGGGATGGTAGTCGAGGACGTAGGTCTGGAAACCGTCCTTGATCCGCAGCTTGACGACGTGCTCGCCGCGGTCGGTGTGGGTCCGGAGCTCGACGGGAGGGTGCAGGTCGCGGTGGTAGTAGGGCGCGTGCTCGAGCAGCTGCCCGTATTCGTTCCGGTACCGGCGCGGGATCTCGATCAGCCCCGGCGAGGTGAAGACCACGTGCCGCTGCTCGCCCTCGGGCGCGAAGCGGTAGGTCGTCCCGCGCGGGATGACGACGTAGTCGCCCTCCTTGTACGGAAGGTCGCCGAAGATCGTCTCCAGGGTGCCGCCGCCCTCGTGGACGAAGACGACTTCGTCGCCCTCGCCGTTTCGGTAGAAGAAGTCCATCGGCTCGGTCGGGCGGCAGAGCTCGATCTCGACGTCGTCGTTCCACATCAGCAGGCGGCGGCCGCCGATCGGGTCGCCGCCCGGCTCGACCTCGTGCGTCCGCAGGTGGCGGTGGGCGTGCCCGTCGGGCGACCACTCCTCCCGGACGATCGGCTCGAAGGAGGCGACCTCCTGCACGCGGCACGGCGAGTGCAGGTGGTAGAGGATCGACTCGTTCCCGGAGAAGCCCTCGAGGCCCATGACCTCCTCGGTCAGGAGCGTGCCGTTCTCCCGGAACTGGATGTGCCGCTTGCGCGGGAGGCGGCCGAGGCTGACGTAGGACGACACCGTTCTCCCTACAGGTTGCCGCGCAGCTCTTGCTCGCGCTCGAGCGCCTGGAACAGCGCCTTGAAGTTGCCGGCGCCGAAGCCGCGGGAGCCGTGGCGCTCGATCAGCTCGAAGAAGACCGTGGGGCGGTCACCGATCGGCTTGGTGAAGATCTGCAGCAAATAGCCCTCGTCGTCCCGGTCGACGAGGATACCCAACTCCGCGAGATCGCCGTAGTCGGCCTCGATCTCCCCGACGCGCCCGGCGACGTCCTCGTAGTACGTCGTCGGCGTCGCGAGGAAGCGGACGCCGCGTTCCCGGAGCGCGCGCACCGCATTGACGATGTCCGGGGTCTGCACGGCGATGTGCTGGACGCCGGGACCGCCGTAGAACTCGAGGTACTCGTCCACCTGGGACTTGCGCTTCCCCTCGGCCGGCTCGTTGATGGGGAACTTGATGCGCCCCTCGCCGTCGGCGACCACCTTCGACATGAGCGCGGAGTACTCGGTGGAGATGTCCTCGTCGGTGAAGGCGAGCATCTCGGTGAAGCCGAGGACGCGCTCGTAGAAGGCCACCCACTCGTTCATCCGCCCGAGCTCGACGTTGCCGACGGCGTGGTCGAACTCGGTCAGGAGCCCGAGATCCTCCCCGCCCTCGACGGCTGCGAAGCCAGGCAGGAAGGGGCCGTCGTAGGCCGTGCGCTCGACGAACGTGTGAACGGTCTCGCCGTAGGTCGCGATCGTGGCGAGGCGAACGACCCCGTGCTCGTCGGCGCGCTCGAACGGCTCTTCGATCCCCGTTGCTCCGCGCTCGAGCGCGAGCCGGTAGGCGGCGGTAGCATCGGGCACCGCGATGGCGAGCGAACGGACGCCGTCTCCGTGGGCGGCGACGTGCGCGGCGACCGGGCTCGTGCCGACCAGGGGCGCCGTGAGGACGAGGCGCACGTTCCCGTGCTGCACGACCCGGGAGGCACGGTCACGGACGCCGGTCTCGAGCCCCGCCGCGGCGACCTCGCGAAATCCGTAGGCGGTGACGAAGTAGTGCGCGGCCTGCGCCGCGTTCCCGACCCAGAGCTCGATGTGGTCGAGCCCGAGCAGCGGCATCGGGTCGTGGGCTTCTCCCTCGCGCTTCGCGTCCAGCTGGGTCGACATCGGGTTCGCTCCTTCCTCCGGCGTTGTTGAAATGATGTCGCTGTGATCTGCGGAGCACAATCTCTGTTCGTTGCGTGATGAGCCCGAGAACCCCTCTTCTGGACGACATCGACCGTCGGATCGTTGCGCTCCTTCGAGAACGAGCGCGACGCTCGTTTCGGGAGGTCGGCGAGGCGGTCGGACTGTCCGCGCCGGCCGTGAAGCGCCGCGTCGATCGGCTGCAAGCGGCCGGCGTCATCACCGGCTACACGGCGGTGCTCGATCCGAAGCAGTTCGGGTGGTCGATGCAGGCGGTTGTGTTCCTCTACTGCGAAGGGACGATGGCGGCAGACGAGGTGCGGGCCGCGGTCGAGGGCCATCCGGAGGTTGCCGCCGCGTACACGGTCGCCGGCGAGGCGAGTGCCGTCCTGGTCGTGCGCGCGTCCGACACGCGGCACCTCGAGCAGCTGCTGGAGCGGCTGCGCGAGCACAAGGGCGTCCTGCGTACGCAGACGCAGATCGTCCTGTCGACGCTGTTCGAGCGCCCGCTCCGCCTCCACGCCCCCTAGGGGGTCGCAAGCCCCAGTTCACAGGAACCCCCCGAGTTCAAGCTACCGGCTTCCGGCGCACGCGTTGCGCGCGCAACGTGCCGGAAGGGTCACGACTGCGCGCCGACGTTGCCCGCTTCCCCGACGACGTTTCGCAGCACGCCGATGCCCTCGATCTCGAGCTCGACCACGTCGCCCGGCTGCAGCCAGCGGCCGTCGCCGTGTTCGAGGATGCAGCCGGTGCCCACCGTGCCCGAGCCGAGGACGTCTCCCGCCGCGAGCCGCGTGTTCCGTGCCGCGTGGGCGGCGAGCTCCTCCCACGGCCAGTGGATGTCGCCGAGGCTGCCCCGGGAGCGCTCCTCCCCGTTCACGCGGGCCACCATCGCGAGCCGGAGGTCCCCGAGCTCCTCCGGCGTCACGAGCACGGGGCCGAGGCTCGTGGCGAAGTCCTTGCCCTTGGCCGGCCCGAGACCGGCTGCCATCTCCATCTTCTGCAGGTCACGGGCCGACCAGTCGTTCATGATGGTGAAGCCTGCGATCCTTCCGTCGGCCCCCATGACGGCGGCCGCCTCGAGCTCGTAGTCCCACGCCGAGCTCTCGGGAGGGAACGAGATCTCGTCGTCGGGGCCGCTGATCGCCGCCGGGTTCGAGAAATAGAAGACGGGCAGCCGGTACCACTCCGGCGCCATCTCGAGACCGCGTTGGGCCCGGGCGCTCCGAACGTGCCGCTCGAACGCATAGAAGTCGCGGATCGAAGGCGGCCGCGGGATCGGCGCGAGGAGGCTGACGTCGGCGAGCACGTGCTCGCCGACGTCCTCGCCTCCGATCTCCAGCCAGGCCGCGAGCGAGGGGGCCCCGATCTCGACGACCCGATCCCCCTCCACTCGCCCTGGAGCCTCACGCCCCGCGACCCGGAAGGTGCAGAGCCTCAGGGCTCAGCCCTCGATCGGGATCACGTTGGTCGCCTCGGGGCCCTTCGTGCCCTCGCCGGCCTCGTACTCGACCCGAGAGCCCTCGCTGAGAGACTTGAAGCCCTCACCTGCGATGTTGGAGAAGTGGACGAAGAGATCCTTCGTCCCCTCGTCCGGCGCGATGAAGCCGTAGCCCTTCGCGTCGTTGAACCACTTCACGGTTCCTGTCGCCATGTCAACACCTCCCTTCCCACGTACTCGAACGGGTTGGAAGGCGCCGTGGCGCCAAGCCGGACCTCGCTCGTGCTCCGCGCAGCGTAGCCGCCGATCTAGAAGTTGCCCCGGAGCTCCGGCTCCTCGTCCCTGGTCACGCCGGAGATTGTAGGGCACCTAGTCCGGCGACGGGGCGGGCGGCCGGCCTGGCGCGCGAGCAGGATGCCCCCGCCGTTCAAGAGGTGGCGCCTCGTTGAGAAGACGCGTGGTAGCGCGATCGCCGCCTAACACGTTCGCGCCTACAGTGGGCCTATGGTCACGGTCATCGCGTGGATCGTCGCGCTTGCGATTGGGGCCGCCGAAATCGCGCTCTGCTTCCTCGGGGTGCGCTGGTTATGGCGCAACCATCGAAAGGTTCGGCAAGGCTTTCGCCGCCTTACGCTCCCCACGCGGGTTCTCGTCCTGATTCTCGGGGGAGGCGGAGCCGTGCTCGCGGTGTCCGATTTCTTCTCTCCGAGCGGCAACGCTGATGGCGCGCATATCGCGGCCGTCGTGATCGTTTGGACGGTCTTCGCCACCTCGGTTCTCATCGGGATCGACCTTGCAGGACAGGCTGCGTGGCGGGCGGTCCAGGCCCATCTCGGAAGAACCTCCTAATCCGGAGACGGCGCAGGCGGTCGAGCCACCCGGGCCAGCAGGATGCCCGCGCCGATGACAAGGCCTCCGACCACCTGGAGCGCCGTCATCTCCTCGGACAGGACGACGAGCGCGAAGAACGCGCCCAGGAACGGCTGCAGGTTGGAGTAGAGCGACGCGCGGGCCGCGCCGACGCGGTCGATCGCCGTGAACCACATGATGTTGGTGAAGACGAGCGAGAAGAAGAGGCTGTAGAGGAAGCAGGCCCACGCCAGCGCGCTGAGACCTGCCCAGTCCTGCTCGGCGAGCTGGCGCACGGCCGACACGAGCAGCGGGATCGAGCCGGCGACGAGCATGAACGCGCTGATCCGGTAGGGCGAGTAGCGCTGCATCAGCGGCCCCATCGCCACGGAGTACGCCGCCCAGGTCACCGAGGCCCCCAGGCCGAGCAGGATCCCGCCGAGGTCGCCACTGAGGCCGCTCGACGCCCCGGCCGCGACGAACGCGACCCCGAGGAAGGAGACGACGGTGGCGAGCCAATGCCGGGAATGCAGGCGCTCGAGCCCGAAGGCCTGGGCCACGAGGGCGACGAAGATCGGCAGCGTCCCGAACATCAGCGCGACGGTGGCGGCCGTCGTCAAGGTCACGGCGTAGATGAAGGTGAGCTGGTTCAGCCAGATGCCGAGCGCGGCGACGACGATCATGAAGCGGACGTCGGCCCGGGCGACACGCAGCGTGCCCTCGCGCCCGAACGTGAACGCCGAGAAGATCACTGCGCCGACCGCGAACCGGATCGACGAGTAGGCGAGCGGCTCCCATCCGTGCGTGAGGGCGTACTTCACGACGGTGAAGTTGAAGCTCCAGAAGACCACCGTCACGAGGAGCAGGGCGTCCGCTGGAACCCGGTGGCGCACGGGCGGCACCCTACGGTAACGGGGCGAAGCCCCTGACACGGCACTCAACGCCGACACGCGCTCGGTCACATGCAGCGATAAGCTCGCGCCTCGTGTTCACCGTTGAGCAGCGGGATGCTCTCCGCGAGCACCTGCTACGGCTCGCGGAGGAGGATGAGCACGTGGTTGCCGGAGCCGCCGTGGGCTCGCTCGCCGTGGACGGCGGCGACCGCTTCTCCGACCTGGACCTGACCTTCGGCATCGCCGACCACGTGCCGGTCGCTGACGTGCTCGATGATTGGACGCGCACGCTCATCCACGAGCTCGACGCGGTGCACCTTGCCGACCTCGAGCGCGGTCCGACCACCTACCGCGTCTTCCTGTTGCCGGACGCGCTTCAGTTCGACCTCTCGATGACGCCGGCGGCTCAGTTTCGTCCGGCCGGGCCACGATTCCGGCTTCTGTTCGGTGAGACAGCGGCGGGCGAGTCCGAGGCCTCCACACCGCCGGTCGCGGGGGACCTCTTCGGGTGGGGCGTCATCTACGCGCTCCACGCGCGGGCGT
Source organism: uncultured Actinomycetes bacterium (assembly GCA_963775625.1). Classification (GTDB taxonomy): domain Bacteria; phylum Actinomycetota; class Thermoleophilia; order Gaiellales; family Gaiellaceae; genus JAIBJN01. The sequence goes on from CAVZJM010000014.1 coordinate 50,714, forward strand.
GCATCGAGCGCGGGCGTGTCTGGCAGGCGGAGCATTACGTCGGCGCCGTGCGTGACCACGCGCTCTCGCTTGCCTGCCTTCGCCAGGGGCTGCCTGCGGTGCAGGCACGCGGCTACGACGACCTTTCGGCAGAGACCCTGGGTCGATTCGAGGCTGCCCACGTCGGCGCGGTCGAACCCGGGGCGCTCCGGGCAGCCCTCGCCGCCTCCGTTCTTGCGCTCATGCGCGCGGGCGCGGAGGCGCGTCTACCGCACGCGGATACCGTCGCGCAGCGCCTCGCAGAGCTTCGCTGACGAGGCCCCAGCTTCTTTGGCCAGCAAGAGGCCGGTACGTACACCCCGAGCCGGTGGCACACGGAGCGGAAAGGTAACCAGCTAGAGTCGCCCGATGGCCGAGCACGAGAGCGAGCTGCGCGTCGAGCCGACGGTCGACGACGTCGACGAGCTCGTCGGCCCTGCGACGCCGCACTTCGCCATGCAGATCCGCGCGCGGGTCAGGGACCTCGTCCGCGACCTCCCGGTCGACCACCCGGTCAGGCGCTACGCCGACGAGAAGATCGCCCTGCTCGAGCGGCTCGCCTTCGCCACCTCGAAGGCCGAGGAAGGGCCGGTCGAGTCACGGAGCCGGCTGGGCTGGGAGGAGCTCCCCAGCCACGCGACGGCTTCCGAGCCGCAGTCGCGCTGATGGCCGTCTTCGCCGGCAAGTCGGTCCTCGTGACGGGAGGCTCGCGCGGGATCGGGCGGGAGATCGCGCTCCGGTTCGCCGACCTCGGAGCCGCCCGCGTGGCACTCAGCTACCTGCGCAACGACTCGGCTGCGGAGGAGACGGCCGGCGAGATCCGCGAGCGCGGCGCGGAGGCGCTGCTCCTGCGCGGCAACGTCGGCGACCCGGAGAAGGCCGCGTCGTTCCTGGAGCAGCTCGAGACGCTCGACGTGCTCGTCTCCAACGCCGCCACGGGAGTCATCCGCCCGGCGCTCGAGCTCGAGGAGCGCCACTGGGACTGGACGATGAACGCCAACGCACGTGCCTTCCTGACGCTCGCCCGAAACGCCGCTCCGCGCATGCAGCCGGGCAGCTCGATCGTGGCCATCTCGAGCCTCGGCTCCACGCGAGTGCTCGAGAACTACGTCCTCGTGGGCACCTCGAAGGCCGCGCTCGAGGCGCTCGTCCGCTACCTCGCGGTCGAGCTCTCGCCGCAGGGCATCCACGTGAACGCGGTCTCCGCGGGCCTGGTCGAGACCGGCGCGCTCGAGTACTTCCCGAACCGCGAGGAGATGCTCGACTGGTACCGGAAGCGAACGCCGGCCGGCCGGCTGGTCGAGCCGCGCGACGTCGCCGAGGTCGTCTGCTTCCTGGCCACCCCGGCCGCCGGGATGATCCGCGGCCAGACCGTCGTCGTCGACGGCGGCTACTCCGTGGTGGCCTGAGCTAGGCCTTCTCCTTCTCCAGGACGGCGTAGTAGTCGGGCGGGTCGCCCTCGAAGACCTGCACGAGCCGCCAGCCGGCTCCTTCGACGAGCTGCTCGAGCTCGGCAGGAGACACGAGCAAGAGGTCGTACCAGGGCGTAGCGCGCTTCCCGTAGCGGATGCGAATCGTCACGACTCCCGGCAGGCGCCCCCGGGCTCGGTTTCGGTCTTGATAAGCGGCGTCTGCGGCATCGCTGTCGACGTACGGATCGACGGAATCGAGGACGATCCTCCCGCCGGCGGACATCAGCGCATAGAGCCGGCGGAGGCTCGCTGCCGCAGCCTCGCCGTCTCCGACGAGCCCGAAGTTCCCGCACATCATGAGCACCGTGTCGAAGACCCCGAGGCTCTCGTCCGCCGCTGCCAGCGGAAGGAGTCGGACATCCTCGACCCCGCGCAGGCGGCAGACCTCGACCGCCCCGGGCGAAACGTCGATCGCGACGGCCTCCAATCCGCGACGCTGCGCCTCGAGGCTGTGCCGGCCGGCTCCGGCGCCGATGTCGAGCACGCGACCCCGCACGAAGCCGAAGACGACTCGCTCGGCGTCCGGCCAATCCTCCGGCTCGGCGAAGAACCACTCGGGGCCCATCGCCGGCCCGGTGTGCCCGTCGTCGCGGTCGAGAAACGCGTCGCCTGCCCGGCCGGAGAGGTGGTCGAGAAGGAGATGCCCGAAGGCGTCTTGCTCGTCGGCCAGCGGCTCGACCGCCTGGCTCATCCGGTCCGACGGCTCCCGGGCACGTCCCGGCCGTCGGTCGAGCCTCCGTAGCGCCGTTCCCAGAGCGTTGCGTTCAGGAAGGCGCCGCTCGTGATCAAGCGGGCGAGGACATACAGCCACACGAGCAGCACCGAGGCCGTTCCCAGCGTCCCGTAGAGCTCTGACGAGCGCCCGATCTTCGGGGCGAAGTAGAAGACGACCGCGAGGCTGACGAGCTGCGCGCCGACCGCGACGAGCACCGCCCCCGGCACCAGCTCCTGCCAGCGCTCCGCCCGGCGCGGAAGCAGCCACATGACGATCAAGCCGACGCCGGTCTGGTAAGCGATGGTCACCAGGACGCCGAACACGCCGAAAGCGCCCATCTCCTTGCGCAGCCATGCCAGTCCGGCGCCGGCGAGCGCGAGCGCGAGAACCAGGCCGTTGAAGAGGACCACGGCGTAGAGCGGCCTGCCCAGGCGCTGCCTCGGCAGCCCCCAGGCGAGCGAGTAGGCGAGATTGAGGGCGCGCACGAAGCCGATCGAGAACCAGGCGAGCAGGATGAGGCCGACGAGCAGGAGCAGGAACCTGTTCGCCTGGCTGGTCTCGACTGCCTTTTCCGCGCTGGCGATCGCCGCGGCGCCGATGCCGAACTCCTTCGCAGCGTCCTCGACGCTGTCCTCGTTCGTGTCGGCCCAGATCCCGAGGACCTGCGCGCCGATGAGCGCGATCGGGAGCAGCCAGAGGAAGAGGCGGTAGGCGAGCCCGCCCGCGAGCAGGCCCCCGCCGAAGGCGAGCTCCCGCTCGAACGCGCGGAACCCGGCGTCGGCCCCCGGCACGCGTCGCCGGGCGGTGGCGGTCAGCTCGTCGGCGCGCTGCACGAGCGCGGTCATGCGCGGACCGGCGGGGGTTCCAGGCTCTCGGATGGGCCGAATCCTATGAAGGCATCCGACCATTCGCGTAGTAGAAGAGCGTCACCCGTCTTCGGCACCGGAAGGAGGCCGTCGTGACAAACCTGAGTATGGAGGAAACCGAGCTCGCCGAGTCCGCGTCGCGGATGTGGTGGCTCTACCTCATCACCGGAATCCTGTGGCTCTGGGTGACGCTGATCATCCTCAGCCTGGACATCGACACCGTCTACGCAGTCGCGATCCTGTTCGGCTTCGTCGCCATCGGAGCGGGGATCAACGAGTTCTTCGCCATCGGCGTCTCGACCAGTGGATGGAAGATCGTCCACGGCGTTCTCGGAGTGGTCTTCATCGCCGCAGGGATCGTCGCGTTCTTCCGACCGCAGGGGACGTTCGTCGCGTTGGCGGCGATCGTCGCCTGGGTGCTCCTCTTCAAGGGCATCTTCGACATCATCCTCGCGTTCGTCTCGCACCCCGCACACCTCTGGTGGGTGGGGTTGATCGTCGGGATCGTCGAGATCCTGCTCGCGTTCTGGGCGGCCGGGTACTTCCGGGGCAGCGCGATCCTGCTGGTCGCCTGGATCGCCGCGCTGACGCTCCTGCGGGGCATCACCGAGATCGTGATGGCGTTCAGGTTGCGCCAGTTGAAGAAGGAACTGGCACCGGCGACGTAGGCGATGAGCTCGGGCGAGGCCCTCACCGCGGCCGGAACCACCCGGCGGCGCGCGCTTGCGGGCGACGCGGCCGTCGTCATCGCGGTCGTCCTGGCAACGGCGGCCATCCTGGCGATCGCCTGGGCGACACGGGCAATCATCGCCTGGGTGCTGGCGGCGGGCTTCCTGGCCTTCTCGATCGACCCGCTCGCCCAGATGCTGCGCCGCAGGGCCCGGGTCGGCAAGGGCGGGGGCATCGCCCTCGCGATGGCGGTGATCGGCCTCATCCTCTTCGTGATCGGGCTCATCGTCATCCCGCCGGTCGTCGACGGCGCCAACGCGCTGCTCGACGCCGTTCCCGACTACGCGGAGCGGCTCGAGGACTCCGGGTTCATCCAGAGCATCGGCGCCGAGGATCAGGTCGAGACAGCGGAGGACGCGACCCAGCAGGTCGCCAACTTCTTCAGCGGCATCAGTTCGCTCCTCGGAACGATCGGGGCGTTCGCAAGCGGCGCGTTCGCCGGGTTCATGATCTTCGTGCTGACGATCTACTTCATGGTCTACGGCCGCGACATCCGCCGAGGCATGGCGCGCCGTCTCGGCCCCAGTCGGGAGGAGCGCTTCCTCGTCACGACCAAGCGGATCTACGACGCGACGCGCGGGTATTGGTACGGGAAGTTCTTCATCGCCGTGATCGCCGGTCTCTTCGTCTACATCCCGATGGTGCTGCTCGACATCCCGTTCGCCGAGCCGCTGGCCCTCTTCGTGGCCATCACGGACCTGATCCCCAACATCGGCGCGACGATCGGCGCCATCCCGGTGATCGGCGTCGCGCTCTTCGAGGCCTGGTGGAAGGGCCTCATCATGCTCGCGGTCATCGTCGTCTACCAGCAGCTCGAGAACTCGGTGATCACGCCGAAGGTCTTCGAGAAGGCAATCGACCTTCACCCCTTCCTGTCGTTCGTCGTGGTCCTCTTCTTCGGCGCCCTCTTCGGGGTCATCGGCACTCTGCTCGCCCTCCCGATCACCGCGGCCGTGAAGATCATCCTGGAGGAGCTCCGCCGCCCGCAGCCCGCGGCCACCTGACGGCGCACTAGGCTCTCCCGCGTGGAGGCGGGGACGAAGACGAAGCGCTGGGGGTTCGGGCAGATCGCCGGGCGCGGGCTCTTCCTCATCGTCGCGTTCGTCTCCCTCTATCTCCTCTGGCCGAGCGTCGGAGAGGTCTTCGACCAGTGGCGCTCGCTCACGGAGCTGAAGCCCGAGTGGGTGGCCGTCGCGCTCGGCGTCGAGACGCTCTCCTTCGTCGCAGTCTGGGAGCTCCAGCGGATCGCCCTCCAGACGAAGCGCTGGTTTCCTGTCGCCATGTCGCAGCTGGCGGGAAACGCGTTCGGCAGAGTCATTCCCGGAGGCGTCGCCGCCGCGGGCGCCCTCCAGTACCGCATGCTCGTCCGGGCGGGCCTCCCGGGCGCGCGCATCGCCTCGTCGCTCACCGCGGCGTCGGCGCTCCTCTTCGGGGCGGTCCTCGCCCTGCCGCTGCTCAGCCTGCCCGCGATCCTCGGGGGGACGCCGGTCGCGGACGGCCTCGAGCACGCTGCGTACCTGGGAGCCGCCTTCTTCGTGCTCATGCTGGCGGGCGGCGCCGTCGTGTTCGTGTGGGACCGGCCGCTCGCCGTCGTCGGGAGGTGGTTCGAGCGCGCCGTCAACGCGACGCTCCGCAGGCACCGGCCGCTGACCGGGCTTCCGGAGCGCCTGCTCGCCGAGCGCGACACGCTTCGCACGGCCTTCGGACGACGCTGGGAGGCGGCCGTCCTCGCCGCGGCCGGAAAGTCGATCTTCGACTACCTCGCGCTCGTGGCCTGCCTTCGTGCCGTCGGCGCCGAGCCGAACCCCTCGCTCATCCTCCTCGCCTACGTGGCCGCGTCGCTCCTGGCGATGATCCCGTTGACCCCGGGCGGTCTCGGCTTCGTGGAGGCGGGGCTCGTCGGCCTGCTCATCCTGGCCGGCGTCGGCGCGACCGCCTCCGCCGTGGCGACACTCGCCTACCGGCTGGTGTCGTTCTGGCTCCCGATTCCGGTCGGCGGCGCAGCGTACGCCGTCTTTCGCCGGCGCTATCCCTAGAAGGTCAGCTCCTCCCCCACCTGGAGAACGCGCACCTCGACCTCAGGGGCGAGCTCCGCGGCGCAGCGCTCGAACTCCCGGACCGGTTCGCTCAGGAACGCCGGCGTCTTCCAGCGGGTCGACTGCACCGGGTAGTACGTGCCCCAGTGGATCGGCACGGCGAGGCGGGGCCGCAGCAGCGTCAGCGCTTCGGCCGCCCGGCGAGGGTCGAGATGCCCCGGCCCGAGCGAGGGCCCCCAGCCCCAGATGGGGACGAGCGCGAGGTCGAGACCCGGCGCGAGGCTCGCCATCTCCGGGAAGAGGTCGGTGTCGCCAGGGAAGTAGACGCGGCGGGAGCCCTCGACGAAGTAGCCGAGTGCGTCGGACTTCGCGCCCAGCGCCCGGCTCGAGTCGTGCTCGGCGTGGACCGCGCGAACGAGCGCCGGCCCGACCCGGATGGAGCCGCCGGCCTCGAGCTCCTCGACCGAGCGGAACCCCGGCCCCGGACGAGGGCGCCGCGCCCCTCGGCACCACGACGGAGACGCCGCGGTCGAGCCGCTGCAGGGAGGGCAGGTCGAGGTGGTCGTAGTGGAGATGGGAGATGAGCACCGCGTCGACGTCGAGCGGTCCTCCGCGACGAGCGGAGCGGCACGGCGGAGGTGAAGGACCCAGGGCCGGAGAACCGGGTCGGTGAGCAGCCGGGCTCCGTCCATCTCCAGGAGAACAGTGGAATGCCCCAACCAGCGGACGCGGCCGGCCCGCGCGCTCATCCGCGGGCCTCGGCCGGGCGCGGCCCGTCGAAGACGTCGATCCCCTCGGCCCGCTTGAGGCCGTTCGCGATCAGGTACGTGAACGGCGTTGCCACCACCTCCCAGGCGACCTTGATCGCCCACGTGGTCACGATCGTGTCCAGGAGCGGCGTTCCGGTCCCCGCGAAGGCGATGGTGACGAAGATCGCAGAGTCGAGCGCCTGCCCGATGACGGACGAGCCGATCGTGCGGCTCCAGAGGAAGCGCCCTCCGGTCGCCACCTTCATGCGCGAGAGCACGTAGGAGTTCGTCAGCTCCCCGACGAGGTAGGCGACGAGCGAGGCGACGAAGATCCGCCAGGTCGTCCCGAGAACCGTCTCGTAGGCCTCCTGGTTACCCGCCCAGAAGTCGGCCGCGGGGAGCCGCAGCGCGAGCTGGATCGCCCCCACCGCGAGGACGTTGCAGGCGAAACCGAGCAGGATGATCCGACGCGCGACCCGGAACCCGTAGACCTCGGTGAGGACGTCGGCGAGGAGGTACGCGAGCGGGAAGAGGATGTTTCCGGCGTCGAAGACGCGCCCGCCGACCTCCGCGAGCTTCACCGCGATGATGTTCGAGACGACGAGCGTCGTGACGAAGAACGCCGCGATCGTGACGAAGCGCCAGGAGAACGAGTTCACGGCCTCATGCGGCGAACGACGTCGCGGGCCACGTAGCCGGCGAGCTTCGGGTTCTCCTGCAGGCGGCGGAGCGAATACTCGTACCACTTCTGCCCGTAGGGCACGTAGATCCGCACCGTGTGGCCGCCGCGCACCAGCTCGTCGGCGAGCTCTTCGCGGACGCCGAGCAGGAGCTGGAACTCGTAGCGCTCGTGGCCCAGGCCGCGCGCCTCGATCAGCTCGAGCGCCCTGGCGACCAGGGCGGCGTCATGCGTCGCCACGGCCACCTTGGCGCCGCTCTCCCAGAGCGCGGAGACCGTCTCCACGAAGTTGACCCGGATTGCCTCGTCGCCCTGGTAGGCGATGTCCGCCGGCTCGACGTAGATGCCCTTGCACACACGGACGTTCGGGCGCAGGTCTGCGAGCATGACGACGTCGTCGAGCGTCCTCCTCAGCATCGCCTGGACGACGATGCCGACGTTCTCGTGCCCCTCCGCGCGGAGCGTGCGGTAGAGGTCGAGCGTCGCGCTCGTCGTCGAGGAGTCCTCCATGTCGATCCGCACGAACCTGCCGTGCCCGTCGGCGATGCGGGCGAGCGTGCGGACGCTCTCGGCGCAGAGCTCGGGGTCGACGCCGAGGCCGAGCCCGGTGAGCTTCACGCTGACGTTGGCGTCGAGCCCCTCGGCCTCGATGGTGGCCATCGCCGCCTCGTACTCGGCCCGGATCGCCACCGCCTCGTCCGCGGTCGCCACCTCCTCGCCGAGGACGTCGAGCGTCGCCTTCTTGCCCTTCTCGTTCACGGCCCTCACGGTGGCGATCGCGTCTGCCAGCCCTGGGCCGGCGATGTAGCGATCCGAGAGCCGCCTCACGACCCGCCTCGGGACGGCGGGAAGCACCCGGACGATCGCACGGTCGAAGAGAGCCAAGAGGCGATTTTAGGAGGGCTGGGCGGAATGTCGCTCGTCGCCGGGGGGCGATGGTCGTTCCGAGACAAGGACGCAGAGAGCGTTTGTAGCCGGAGGCTACGGGCGCGACCGAGGACGCCGCTCTCGGGGCGAGCAGCGCGGCCCGGCGGCACAGGCTGCATTTCGCCGAGTCCTCCTGGGAACTCTGGTTTCTTGCGGGTCGGCCGCTGCCACCCGCACAATGGCGTCGTGGAGAACCACCTCGACCGCTCCGGGCACGTCGAGACGCCGACCGAGCCGAAGCCGAGGCCGACCGGCCGCGACCTCGCTCTCGGGACCATCGTCGCGGCGCTCTTCGCCTTCTGCGTCTGCGTCGCGGCCGTCCTCACCTTCGAGCTGAACCCCGCGGCCCCGGTGGTGGTCGTCGTGGCGGCGATCGCCGGCGGCTCGTTCGCGGTGCGCCGCCTCGACGACTACGCGTTCAAGGCCGCGGCAATCGGCCTCGCCGTCGGCGGAACCGCGGCCATCCTCTTCTGGCCCTTCTTCAACGTCTGAGGTTAGAACCCGACCCGGGTTCAGGGCACTATCCTTCGCGGACCACGAGTCCGGGAGGAAAGCTGTGACGGAAGGCGCCTCGGCGATCGACGCACTCTTGCTCGAGGAGCGGCGGTATCCCCCGCCGCCGGAGTTCGCGGCGCAGGCCAACGCGACGCCCGCGATCTACGAGCGCGACTTCGACGAGTTCTGGGAGACCGAGGCGCGCGAGCGGATCACGTGGTTCGAGCCGTTCACGGAGCTCTACGAGTGGGACCTGCCGTACGCCAAGTGGTACCTGGGCGGAAAGCTCAACGTCTGCTTCAACTGCGTCGACCGACATGTCGAGGCAGGCCTGGGCGAGAAGGTCGCCTACCACTGGGAGGGCGAGCCCGAGGACGAGCGGCGCACGATCACGTTCGCCGGCCTTCAGTCGGAGGTCGTGCGCTTTGCCAACGCGCTCAAGGAGCTCGGCGTCGGCAAGGGGACGCCGGTCGGCATCTACATGGGCATGATCCCGGAGCTGCCGGTCTCCATGCTCGCCTGCGCGCGACTCGGCGCCCCGCACACGGTCGTCTTCGGCGGCTTCAGCGCCGACTCCCTCTCCGACCGGCTCAACGACATGGAGTGCGAGGTCCTGATCACGCAGGACGCCGGCTGGCGCAAGGGCGGCGAGGTGCCGCTCAAGCGCAACGCCGACGAAGCGCTCGACCGTTCGCCGGGCGTGAGGACGTCGGTGGTCTGGCGTCGCGTCGGCAACGACGTCGAGATGAGGGACGGCCGCGACGTCTGGGCGCAGGACCTCGTCGAGGGCCAGAGCGACGACCCCGCCACCTGCCCGTGCGAGCCGATGGACTCGGAGGATCTCCTCTACCTCCTCTACACGAGCGGCACGACCGCGAAGCCGAAGGGGATCGTCCACACCACCGGCGGCTACCTCGCCGGCATCGCGACGACGCACCACTACATCTTCGACGTGAAGCCCGACTCCGTGTACTGGTGCGCGGCCGACATCGGCTGGGTGACCGGCCACAGCTACATCGTCTACGGGCCGCTCGCGAACGCCACCACCGGCGTCCTCTACGAAGGGGTGCCCGACTTCCCGGACCGCGACCGCTGGTGGGCGATCGTCGAGCGGTACAAGGTGGACATCCTCTACACGGCCCCGACCGCGATCCGGGCGCACATGAAGTGGGGCCCCGAGCACGCGGAGAAGCACGATCTTTCGTCGCTCCGGCTGCTCGGTTCGGTCGGCGAGCCGATCAACCCCGAGGCCTGGATCTGGTACCGCGAGCACATCGGCGGCGGTCGCTGCCCGATCGTCGACACCTGGTGGCAGACCGAGACCGGCATGGCTCTGATCACGCCTCTCCCCGGGGTCACGACGACGAAGCCCGGCTCGGCCACCCGTCCGTTCCCCGGCGTCGACGCGGCCGTCGTCAACGATCGCGGCGAGGAAGTGCCTCCCGGCGGAGGCGGCTACCTCGTGCTGCGGCGTCCGTGGCCGGCCATGCTCCGCGGCATCTACAAGGACCACGATCGCTTCGTCGAGACCTACTGGAGCCGCTTCCCGGGCATGTACTTCGCCGGAGACGGCGCTCGTGTCGACGAGGACGGCGACTTCTGGCTCATGGGCCGGGTCGACGACGTCATGAACGTCTCCGGCCACCGCATCTCGACCATCGAGGTCGAGAGCGCCCTGGTCGACCACCCCAAGGTCGCCGAGGCGGCGGTCTGCGGGCGCCGCGACGAGACGACCGGCCAGGCCATCGTCGCCTTCGTCAGCCTCAAGGGCGGCGAGGAGGGCTCGCCGGAGATGATGGCCGAGCTGCGCGAGCACGTGGCGACGAAGATCGGAAAGATCGCACGGCCCGCAAACCTCGTCTTCACGCCGGAGCTGCCGAAGACGCGCTCGGGGAAGATCATGCGACGCCTGCTGAAGGACGTCTCGGAGAACCGAGCCCTCGGCGACACGACGACGCTCGCCGATCCGACGGTGGTCGAGGAGATCAAGGACCGCTCGGAGGCCGAGGCGTCACAGGAGAGCTAGTGCCCGTCAGGTACTGCTGGCTAGCTTCTGCGTCGCGAGCACCAAGCATGAGTTCGTACTCGTCCGCGGCCAAGGCTAGAAGCCTTGGTAAGGGCGAGGGTGGGCTCCGGCGCCGCGTGATCGCGGGGCAGAAGCAGGCATGGAGTGCCTGATGGGGCACTGGATCGAGGTCCGGGCGTTCGAGGACGCGGACGTCGCCGCCGCCGCCGAGCTCCTGACGGAGCGACACGAGCGGCATCGGGCCGCCGAGCCGCTGCTGGCGCCGGCCGGGGACGCGGCGGCGCTCGTCGCGCGCGCCTGGAGGAAGGAGGGGACGAGCGGCGCGGTCGCCGTGGGCGAAGGCGAGGTCGACGGCTTCCTGCTCGGGACCGTCGCCGAGAACGAGTGGTGGAACCGGCATGTGTGGATCGGGCTGGCCGGCCATGCCGCCCGCGAGCCCGAGCTCGTCCGCGACCTCTACCGCGTCGCCGCCGAGCGCTGGGTGGAGGAAGGCGCCGAGCTCCACGTCGCGCTCGTGCCCGCGCTGCCCGAGCTGACCGAGCCCTGGTTCCGGCTCGCCTTCGCCCACATGCAGGCCCATGGCATCCGGGAGAGCGGCAGAGCGGCCAGCGCGCTTCCGGGCGACGTCGCCGTCCGCCCCGGGACGATCGACGACCTGCGCGCGACGCCCGCGCTGGTCACGCAGATCTGGGAGCACCACAAGCAGGCGCCGACGTTCACCGGTCTCACCGTGCCGCCGGTGGAGGAGTTCCTGTCGGACTGGGAGGAGACGCTGGAGCTGCCGGCCACGGCGTACTTCGTGGCGGAGCTCGACGGGCGCCTCGTGGGGCACCTGCTCCTCGAGCCTGAAGAGCCCGATCTCGCTAGGCCGCCGGGCTCGGTCTACCTCGCCGTGGCCGCCACGCTGCCGGAGGCACGCGGCAGCGGCGCGGGCGTGGCGCTCACGGAGCACGCCCTGGAATGGGCCCGCGAGGCCGGATACGAGTCGGTGCAGACCGACTGGCGCGTCGCCAACCTGGAGTCCTCCCGCTTCTGGCCGCGCCGCGGCTTTCGGGAGACGTTCCACCGGCTTGCGCGGCGCGTGAACATCGGCTGAGCCCTGGGCTGATCGTCACGCTTCCGGCACAGTCCGCGCGCCACAGGTGCGCTTTTCGGCGTTAGGCTCGAAAGCGGGTGGTGGGCTGGGGTGCCCCAAGAAGGAAGAACGTCACTTGCGGTTCGACCCGGACAGCGCCGCCGTCACGCCGAGCCCGACCAGCACCGTCCCCGAGATCCAGCGCTCGGCCCGCAGGAAGCCCGGGTTCCCGCGGAGCCAGTCCGACGCCGTGCCGGCCGCGATCGCGTACATCCCGTCGCTGACGACGGCGATGAGGATGAAGACGACGCCGAGAATCGCGATCTGGAGCCCGACCGAGCCCTTGCTCACGTCCACGAACTGCGGCAGGAACGCGAAGAAGAAAAGCGCCGTCTTCGGGTTGAGGACGTTGACGACGATGCCCTGCGCGAACAGCCTGTTCAACTGCCTTGGTGGGCGCTCGCCGGTCGTCTCGAAGCGCTGCCGGGTGAGCAGCTTCCGCAGTCCGAGGAAGATCAGGTAGGCGGCGCCGGCGAACTTGACGATGTTGAACGCCGTCGCCGACTGGAGCAACAGCGCCGAGAGCCCGAGCGCCGCGGCCGCAACGTGGACGAGGCCGCCGACCTGGACGCCGAGCATCGACACGAGCCCCGCCCCGCGCCCGTGCTCGATCGACTGCGCGACGATGTAGAGAACCGCCGGGCCGGGGATCACGAGCAGTGCGATCGCCGCCGCCGCGAAGACCGCGAGCGTCCCGGGCTCGGGAAACGGCAACTACCGCTCCCGCATGAAACCCTGGCGAGCGGCCGAGACGAGCGCGACCGCCTCGGGAAAGAGCACGCGCATGCCGTCGCGCAAGGCGATGGCCTGCTCGTCGGGCGTGCCGTCGACGTGCATCTGCTTGAGCGCGGCGCCGGTGAGCTCGACCGCCGTGTTGAGCGTGAGCGTCGCGAACTGCTCGCGCTGCGACTCCTGCATCGCCTCGGTCTGCCGCTCCGCGAACTCGCGCAGCCCGCGCATCAGGTCTTCCGGGTCGCCTCCCATGGGGAAGCCGAATCCACCTTCCATGGCGTCCTTTCGTCGGTCGCTCCACGTAATGTACGCACCCATGAGCTTCGCAGAAGACCTCAACGCCCACATCGGCAACGAGTACGCGGCCTCGCAGCAATACGTGGCGATTGCCGTGTACTACGATCAGGAAACGCTCCCCCAGCTCGCCGCGCACTTCTACCGGCAGGCCGTGGAGGAGCGAAACCACGCGCACATGATCGTGCAGTACCTGCTCGACGCCGATCTGCCCGTCACCGTCCCGTCGGTAACCGAGCCGAAGACGACCTTCCCGGATCCGGTCGCGCCGGTGCAGCTTGCGCTCGAGCAGGAGAAGCACGTGACCGCGCAGATCAGCCGCCTCGCCTCGCTCGCGCGCGAGGAGGAGGATCTCGTCGGCGCGCAGTTCCTCGACTGGTTCCTGAAGGAGCAGCGCGAGGAGGTGGCGAGCATGTCCGACCTCCTCTCGATCGTGACGCGCGCCGCGGAGTCGAACCTGCTGCTCGCCGAGGACTACCTCTCCCGCACCGCGATCGGCGACGGCGGCGCCGATCCCTCCGCCCCGGCCGCGGCCGGGGGTTCCCTCTAGGCGAGCGGGCCCCGGTAGCGGGCCTCGACCTCGTCGGCGAGCTCGTCCGACGCCGCGACCCCGGTCTTCATCGCCTCCGCGAACGGCGAGGCACCCAGCTGGCCGAGCGCCTGCTCGAGCTTGGCGGCCGCCAGGCCGAGCGCGTCCAGGTAGCGAACGCTCGCAACCCGCGGGGGCGGCTCGATCGACTGCCTGCAGCTCGGCGGCCGCCACCTCCGCCTCTTCGATCCCCTCCGGGTTGTCCGTCAGCCGCAGCTCCACGAGCCGGGCTCGGAGGTCGCCGAGATCGCCGCCGCCGGCGCTCTCCTCCGCGAGCTCGCACATCGCCGCGATGGCGACGGCGTCGCGGACGAGGACGCGATCGGCGATCGGAAGACCTGCGGCGTCGAGCGCGAGCCACGAGCGCTCGCCGTTCGCCTCGTAGGCGCACAGGTAGACGCGCGCCCCCGATCCGGGCTCGGTCGGGATCACCGCGACGACCTCCTCCCCGGCGGCCGCGCTCGCCCGGGCGCCCTCGCCTGCGGCGCTCAACTCCTCCTCGAGGCTCACGGGGCGCAACAATAGCCCGGTGGTCGCCCCAGCCTCCGAGCGGAACCGCGCCGCGCGTGAGCTCTTCGCGCCGCTCGCAGGGACGTACGACCGCTACGCGCGACTCCTCAGCTTCGGCCAGGATCCGCGCTGGCGCTCGTTTCTCGCCTCGCGCATCGCGGCCGGGCCCGGTGACACCGTGCTCGACGTGGCCTCGGGAACCGCGGCCGTCGCCGTCGAGGTCGCCCGCCGCCACGGCTGCCGTGTCGTCGGGATCGACCAGAGCCCGGAGATGATCGCGGAGGGCCGTCGCCGCGTCGAGGCGGCCGGCCTCGGCGACCGGATCGAGCTCAGGGAGGGTCGCGCCGAGAAGCTGCCATTCGAGGACGCGGGCTTCGACGGCCTCACGTTCACCTATCTGCTCCGCTACGTGGACGACCCCGCGACGACGATGCGTGAGCTCGCCCGCGTCGTCAGGCCGGGAGGGCGAATCGCCATGCTCGAGTTCGCGGTCCCGCCGCGACCCTTGCCGCGCGCAGCCTGGGAGGCCTACGTCCGCGCCGGGCTTCCGCTCGCCGGTCGCGCCGTCTCGCCGGGCTGGGCCGATGTCGGCTCCTTCCTCGGGCCGAGCATCCGGAGCTTCTGGGATCGCTGGCCGCCGGAGCGCCTCCGCGGTGTCTGGGAAGGCGCCGGCATCCAGGAGATACAGGCTCGCCTCCTCAGCCTCGGCGGCGGGATAGTGATGTGGGGCGAGCGTGCACACTGAGGCGAGCCGCCCTGCCTTCTACGCGCTCGCGCCGGGAGGCTGGCGGGACTACGTCACGCTGCTGCACCTGCCCTACACGGCGTGGCACCTGAGCTACGTCGCCATCGGCGCCGCGCTCACCTCGGCCTTCGCCTGGGACCGGTTCCTCCCCACGCTGGCCGCCTTTTTCCTGGCAGTCGGTATCGGCGCGCACGCGCTCGACGAGCTCAGCGGGAGGCCGCTCGGGACGAGGATCCCGGGCGCGATGCTGGTCGCGCTCGCCGTCGTCTCGATCGCGGGCGCCGTCACGATCGGCGTCGTGGGAGTGGTGACCGTCGACCCGTGGATCGCCGCGTTCGTCATCGCCGGTGGCTTCATCGTCGTCGCGTACAACCTCGAGCTGCTCGGCGGGCGCTTCCACGGCGACGCCTGGTTCGCGCTCGCCTGGGGCGCCTTTCCGCTCCTCACCGCGTACTTCGCAGCGGCCGGAAAGCTCGACCTCGTCGCGGCGGCCGGCGCGGTGTTCGCGTACTTCTCGAGCCGGGCGCAGCGCAGCCTCTCGACGCCGGTGCGCGACGTCCGCCGCCGCGTCGTCCACGTGGAAGGGCGCATCGACCGTCTCGACGGCACGTCCGAGCCGGTCACGAGCGAGCTGCTCGTCCGCGCCAACGAGAGCGCGCTCCGCGCGCTTGCCGGCGCGACCGTCGCCCTGGCGGTCGGGCTCGTCCTGATGCGAACCCTCTGAGCCCGCCCTAGGATTCAGGGGTGGCTCTGATCCTCGAGATCGCCTTCGTCACCGCGCTGGCGGTGGTCGCCCTGACCCTCGTGGCCGTCGCGTTCGCCCGCGTGCCCGAGCGCTTGCTGCTCGGAACGGCGGTCGCCCTGGCGGTCCTGGCGCTCGCCGGCGCGGTCGTCGCGGGCCTCGAGATCGCCGAGGGAACGGACGACGCCGAGCTCCTGCTGGTCACCGTCGGCGGGCTTGTCGCCGCGGCGCTCTGTCAGACCGGTCTCTGGATCCTGGCGCGCGGCCTGCGCCGGATCAGCGACCTCGAGCAGGTGGGCGACACTGCGCGAGCGCAGCTCGACGCCTACCTGGATCAGCACGCGCAGGAGCGCACGGCCGAGCTCGAGCGCGTCCTCGCCCGCGAGCGCGCTGAGGCGAGCCACGCGCTCGGCGAGCAGGAGCGGCAGCTCGCCGAGGAGCGGCGGGACGCGGTCGCGCGTCAGGCCGAGCACGCCCGGGTCGAGCTGACCGAGGCCGTCTCGGGGGCACAGGGGCGGCTCGAGACCCGGCTCGGGACCTGGGCCGCCGACCTCGACCGCGGCCAGCGGGAGCTCGAAGCCCAGCTCACGAAGCTGAGCCAACGCCAGCAGGAGGCCCTGGACGAGTACGACGCGCGCCTGCTCGCCGACGCCGAGCGGCTTGCAGCAGCGAGCGAAGAGCAGCGGAAGGCGCTGACGCAGCTGCGCGGCGAGTTCGAGCGTCTCATCACCGAGTTCGTCGAGGAAGGGCGGGGCGAGCTCGAGGCGCACGCCGCCGAGCGGCGTTCTGCGCTGAACGAGGTCAGCGAGCGCCTGCGGAGCCGCGAGCGCGGGCTCCGCGAGCAGGTCGACCGCGAGGAGGCCGAGTCGCGCTCGCGCATGGTCGCCGGCCAGGCCGAGGCGGAGCGACGGCAGCTCGCACAGCTCGAGAAGGCCCTCGACCGTGCGGCCTCACGCCTCTCGGAGGACGCGGAACGGCGATTCGACGCCCAGATCAAGGAGTCGCGCGAGAAGTCCGCCGAGCGACTCTCACGCGAGCTCGAGAAGTCGATCGAGCAGTTCGTCCGCCAGGCGGAGTCGGAGGTCTCGGACCGGATCGTCCAGCTCGCGCGGCAGACCGCCGACCGGATGGAACGCCGGCTGCGGGACGTCGCCCGCGCGGCCGAGGCACAGGGGGAGGTGGCCACCGAGCGCCTACGCCACGTCTCGGAGCGGCTCGACGCCGCGCTCGCGGGTGCCGAGCACCGGATCGCGACGTACGAGGAGGAGGTCGACGTCCGCCTCGAGGCCAAGCTCGGCCACGTCGAGCGGGCCGTCAGAACCGTCGAGCGCGAGTAGCGAACGCAACAAACTCATCGGCGCAGGAAACGTCTGCACGAGAGAGAACCGATGCGGCGATGGATCAGTTGACGCTTCTCGACGAAACGGCCCAGGACGAGCGCGGCAAGGTGGAGAGCTGGCGCCTCCACGTGCTGATGGAAGCCGGCTACCCCCTGCCTCTCGCCGAGCGCCTGGCGTCGAGCCACGCCGACCTTCACCTCGCCGTCGAGCTGGTGGGCCACCGCGGCTGCGCGCCCGAGACCGCCGCCGAGATCCTCCTCTAGCCTGAGCTACAGTCGGGCGGTGAAGGTCGAGGCGACGCTCCACGGCGACCGCAAGGTCTACTCCGTCTCCGCGTTCAACCGCGGGATCGGCTCGTGGCTCGCCCGACTGCCCACGCTCTGGGTCGAGGGCGAGGTCACCGAGCTGCGGCGCCAGAGCGGTTGGCAGAGCGTCTTCCTCACGCTGAAGGACCTCGAGGACGGATCGTGCCTGCCCGTCTCCATGCCGCGGTCGAGCTTCGACGCCCTGCGGCTCGAGATCGCCGACGGTGACAGGGTTCACGTCTACGGGCGGCCGGAGCTCTACGAGGCGCGCGGCGTCTTCCAGCTGCGGGCGCTCTCGCTGGAGCCGCTCGGCCTCGGTGCCGCGTTGGCGCGCATCGAGCGGCTGAAGAAGTCCCTCGCGGCCGAGGGGCTCTTCGCCGCCGAGCGCAAGCGCCACCTGCCCGTGCTTCCCAAGCGAATCGGGCTCCTCACCGGCAACGAGGCCGCTGCGAAGCGCGACTTCCTCACTGCGGTCGCCGCCCGCTTCCCCGCCGCCCGCATCCTCGTCGCGGAGACGCTCGTCCAGGGGGCGAAGGCGCCGGGTGCGATCGTCGCCACGCTCGAGGCGCTGTGCCGCGAGCCGGAGATCGACGTCCTCGTGCTCGCCCGGGGCGGCGGCAGCTTCGAGGACCTCCTCCCCTTCAGCGACGAGCGGGTCGTACGGGCCGTCGCCGCGTGTCCCGTGCCGGTGGTCTCGGCGGTCGGACACGAGCAGGACACGCCGCTCTGCGACCTTGCAGCCGACGCCCGCGCGTCGACCCCGACCGCCGCCGCCCGCCTCGTCGTCCCCGACGAGCGCCAGCTCCGTGCCGACCTCGACCGCCTGCGGGCGGCGCTGGGCCGGGACGCGCGACGTATCGTCGAGCGCGGCCGGCATTCGCTGGCGACCGACGCCCAGCGCCTGACCCGCGCGCCGGCCCTGTTCCTGGAGCGCAAGCGGGCACGGCTCGACACGCTCGCCGGCAGGCTCCGGACGCTCTCCCCGCGTGCGACCCTGCAGCGCGGCTACGCCATCGTCAGGACGGAACGCGGGATCGTCCGCTCCGCGAGCGCGGCGAGTCTCGGGACGCTGATCGACGTCGAGCTCGCGGAAGGCGGTCTCGGCGCGCGCGTCGAGGAGACGCGCGAATGAGCAGAACCCGTGTCGAAATGACGCCTCGTCGCCGGGGTGCGCTGGGCGAGTGCGAGGCAAGAACGCAGGGCGCGCGCGTAGCCGGAGGCTACGGGCGCAACCGAGGACGCAGAATCGCGCCGCTCAGGGCGGCCCGGCGGCTCAGGGCTTCGTTTTGACACGGGTTCAGGACTCGGAGCTGTCGTTCGAGCAGGCGCGGGCCGAGCTCGAGCGCATCGTCGCCGAGCTGGAGAGCGGCCGGGCCGACCTCGAGGAGGCCGTCCGCCTCTGGGAGCGCGGCGAGGAGCTCCACCGCCTCTGCGTCGCAAAGCTCGACGCGGCCGAGGGGAAGATCGAAGAGCTCGGCCGCCGCGCCGAGGCGGTCAGGCCCGAGGCCTGACCCGGCGCCGCGCCCGGACGGCCACCAGCACGTCTTCGAAGTACTCGCCGTTCCGCCGCCCGGTACGCCGGTTGACGTGGCGCGCGCTGCGCTCCTCGAGCCGCAGGCCGGCGGCGCCGAGAATGCCCTCGAAGAGCCCGCGGCGGTCGTTGACGACCACCACGACCTTGCCCCCGGGCGCGAGGGCGCCACGGGCCCGGCCGAGGATCTCGGCAACGGCCTCGCAGTACCCGGCGACGCCGCGCCCGATCTCATCCGCGTCCCGGCGCTCCAGACCGAGCAGCTCGAAGGCGTAGGCGTGCTGCTCGTGGTAGTCGATCAGGCCCGGGTAGGGCGGCGAGGTGACGACGAGGCCGACCGGCCCGGGCGGGTCGAGGGCGCGGGCGTCGCCGTGCAGCACCGTCGCCTCCGACGAGCGCCGTACCTCGTCGAAGGCGAGCACCCGCGAGACCGCGTCGCGGACGTAGCGGCGCAGGAACTTGCCGGCCTCCTCGACCGGGCGGCACGTCCGCCGGTGCTTGTGGCAGAAGTACTCGCCCTGCACCGGCTCGGCCGGAAAGTCGAGATCGAAGTGGCGAGCCCGCCGCGCCGAGCGTGCCGCCCGCGAGAGCACGACTCGCCAGAGGTCGGGATAGGCGGTCCCCTCGATCCGGCCGCGGAAGGCGAGCAGCTCGGCCAGCGCCCGCGGCGCGAACCAGCTCTGCAGGTACGGCGAGAGCTCGCCCGGGGTCGGATCTTGCATTCCAGCCTCGGCGAGCCGCTCGGCGTCCGTCAGCAGCGCCTCCCGCTCGTAGACGGACGTCTTCACATGCATGAGAAGGCAGTTGAAGGCCGAGATGTCGCAGCCGGCAGCAGGCGCGCCGAAGGCGTTCGCCTCGACGAGGGTCGTCCCCGAGCCGGCGAAGGGATCCCACACGAGCCCTCCTGCTCGCGCATGGCGCCGCAGGAAGACCTCGACGAGCTGAGGCACGTACTTGCCGAGATACGGATGGAGCCGGTGGACGTGCTTCGTTCGCTCCCGCTCGGGGAGCTCCGCCTCGGACCACGAGAGCTCGAGGTCGATCTCCTCGTAGAGAGCGGCCTGGGTGCGCACGTCGCTCCACTTCGCCGCGACGCCCCGCGAACCTGCCCTGCGTCTATGATCGCCGCGATGAGCACGCCTGTTGACGCCCTCCGCAACGTCCCGCTGTTCGCCGGGCTCGAGGAGCGCGACCTCGAGCAGCTTGCGCGGCAGATGCGCGAACGCCGCTTCCCCGAGGGCTCCGAGGTCACCAACGAGGGCTCCACCGGCGCCGGATTCTTCGTCATCGCCGAAGGCAACGCCGATGTCTCGGTCGGCGGGGAGCATCGTGCGACGCTCGGCCCGGGCGATCATTTCGGCGAGATCGCGCTCATCGACGACGGCGTCCGCTCGGCCTCCATCGTCGCCGCCACAGACCTCCTCTGCTACGGACTGACGCAGTGGGAGTTCCGCCCGTTCGTCGAGGAGCACCCGGAAGTCGCCTGGGCGCTCCTCCACACGCTCGCGCGGCGCTTTCGCGAGGCGCAGCAGACGTCCGGCAACTGAGCTCCGCGCGCGTCAACGGCACCGAGATCGCCTACGACGTCCTCGGCGAGGGGCCTGCAGTCGTCTTCCTCCATGCCGGCGTGGGCGACCGCCGGCTCTGGGACGGCCAGGTCGAGGCCTTCGCCGAGCGTCACCGCGTCGTTCGCCCGGACCTGCGGGGCTTCGGCGAGTCGCCGCTCCCGGGCGGCCCGTTCTCGTACGTGGAGGACGTGCGGGCGTTGCTCGACCACCTCGGGCTCGACCAGGCCGCGCTCGTCGGGAACTCGTTCGGCGGCAAGGTCGCGCTCGACGTCGCGCTGACCCACCCCGGACGCGTGCGCGCGCTGGTGCTCGCCGCGCCCGCGCTGACAGGCTGGGAAGCCTCGCCGGAGCTGGAGGCGTTCGACGAGGAGGAGGACGCGCTGATCGATGCGGGGAAGATCAACGAGGCGGTCGCCCTCAACGTCCGAACCTGGCTCGACGGCAAGGGCCGCGGCAGCGCACCGGTGCCCGCAGAGGCTCGCGAGCTCCTGGCAACCATGCAGCGGCAGTCCTTCGAGACGATCGTGGCGGCCTACGACGAATCCCCGCCGCCCGGTCCCGTCGGCTGGAGCGAGCCGCCGGCGATCTCTCGACTCGGCGAGATTGCCGTGCCGACGCTGGTCGTCACGGGCGCGCACGACCTGAGCGACTTCCGGGCCATCGGCGAGCTCCTGGCCGGCGGTATCCCCGCCGCCGAGCACGTCGTCCTGGAGACGGGGCACCTGCCGGCCCTCGAGCAGCCCGACGAGTTCAACCGGCTGGCCCTGGGCCTCCTCGCAGGGCCCGCCCTCTAACCGGGTCGTCTATGCTGACGCCGACAAAGGAGGGTCAATATGGGTTTTCTCGACAAATTGCTAGGTCGCAGCAAGGACGCCGCCGAAACCGCCGGTGACAAGACGATGGAGTACGGAGACAAGGCGGCGGACACGGGCAAGGAGTACGGAGAGAAGGCAGTGGACGCGGGTGAGGAGTACGGCGACAAGGCCGTGGACGCGGCCAAGGACGCCGGCGAGAAGGCGAAGGACGCCCTCTAGACCAGCACCCGGCTCCGCCGACTAGGCTCTAAGCGATCCGCTCGACCCGCTCGTCCTCGTCAACGTCCACCTCGGTCATCTCGGGCATGCGCCTGAGCATGGCGAACGTGAAGCCCTCACGGGCCAGGAAGAGGAAGCCCAGGCCGACGCCGACGGAGACCTCGATCGCCTGAAGCCCGATCCCGAAGACGACCCCGTGCGCATAGCTGACCCCGTACGGGAGCAGCGCGGCGGCGACGGCCGCCTGCACCAGGCCGACGTTCCCCGGCCAGAACGGGAAGATCATGACGACGTTCATGACGACGAGGACGAGCGCCGCGGCCTCGAGCGACCCGTCGATGCCGAACGCGAGGAGCGTCGCGTAGACGGCGGCGAGCTGCGCCGTCCAGCCGACGAGCTGGAAGAAGAGCGCCTCGAACGCCGGACCGGGCCGCCGCAGCACGGTGAGCCCTCGGCGCGCCAGGTGCAGCACGCGGCGGACGGCGCCGAGCTCCTCCGAGAGGGGCCGGTGGTGCCGGCGCGCCATCAGGAACCCGGCGAGCAGCAGCCCGAGCCCGACCCCGAGGGCGACCGCGAGCACCGGCGAAGCCCACTCGGGAATCGGCGCGATGTAGAGCGTGAGGAGGACGAGCACGACCGCGGCCACCACGTCGAAGAGGCGGTGCGCGAAGACCGTCCCAACGATCGTCGCCCAGGTTCCAGGCCGGCGGCGGACGTGCCGCGTCACGACGGCAACGCGCGCCAACTCACCGACGCGGCCCGGCAGCGCCGCGTTCCCGAGGAGGCCGACGCAGAAGGCCGAGAACACCGTCCGGCGCCGAGGCCACGGCGGGAGAATCGCCTGCTTGATGACGATGTTCCACGCGTAGGCCCGGACGATCACGGAGAAGAGGTTGATCAGCACGGCCGCCGCGACCCACTCCCACTCGACCGCGCGGAACGCCCGCTCGACGGGGCCCGGGTCCGGCCCGCGCCAAACGGCGAGCCCGACCAGGGCCGCCATCGGGACGAGGACGAAGAGCAGACGGCCGGAACGGCTCCGCGGCAGCCTGATCCGCCTCATGCCGCCGCCTTGACCGCCCCTGTCGGAGCGACGAGCCGCTCGTAGATCCCGAGGAGCTGGGCGCCGATGCGGTCCCAGGAGTACGGCTCCGCCGCCTTCCTCGCCGCCGCGCCGAGCTCCCGACGTCTCTCCTCGTCCGTCAGCAGCGCCACGACCGCGGCTGCGAGTGCGCCGGGGTCGCCGGGCGGGACGAGAAGGCCCGTTTCGCCGTGATCGGCGACGCGGGCGTAGCCTTCGATGTCCGAGGCGACGACAGGCGTGGCAGAAGCGAACGCGCGCGTCAGCACCATGCCGAAGCTTTCGCCACCGAGCGACGGGGCGACCAGGAGGCTCGCCGCCTGGAGCTCTTCGGTGAGCTCGTCGTCGTGGACGGCCCCGAGGAAATCGATCCCCTCGAGGGAAAACCCGCGGCGGCGCGCGAGCCACCGCACCGAGAGCGGGTCCGCGCCGACGAGGCGCAGGCGCGCGCCCGTGCGCGCGCGCACCTCCGGCCAGGCTCGCAGCAGGACGGGAAGGCCCTTGCGCGGTTCGTTTCGACCGATGAAGACGACGTTGCCGTTGCGATTGCCGGGCTCCGAGTGGGCCGGCAACTCGATGCCGTTGGGGATGATCTCGAACGGTCCGCGCAGATACGGCTCGGCCGCGCGACGCGCCGCCTCCGAAACGGCAATCCGGTAGTCGATCCGATCGGCGACCAGGCCGTACAGTCGGCTCGCGAATCGATACCAGCCGAGTCGCTCCCCCGCGGCGTGGCAGGTGACGACGACGGGGAGCTGTGCGAGGGCGAGGGCGAAGGCGGAGAGAACGGGCGCAAACGGCTCGTGGACGTGGATGACGTCGAACTGCTCTTCCGCCCAGAACCGTCGCATGCGCAAGATCGCCGGCGGGCTGAGGATGATGTTCGGAAGCGACGAGTTCGCCGGCACGATCACCGACCGGCCGACGGGGTGAACGTATTCGGGAGGGCGCCCGTGCCGCCCGAGCTTCGGGTGCAGGAGCCATGTGAGCCGGCCGGGCGGGTCGTGCCCCATCACAATCCGGGCGTCGACTCCGAGGCGCCGGAGGGCCCGCGCCTGCTGGTCGGCGTGCTCCTGGACCCCACCCCAGAAGGACCAGGAGTAGGGGACGACGATGCACACCTTCATGGTGCAACCCTACCCATCCGTGCTGATTAGACTCGCGACGTGATCAAGAGGGCGCAGCGGCTCGACCCGATCCGCGGCTTCGGGATCGACCGGGTCGCCGCGGCGGTCGAGCAGCCGGCACGCGCGAGCACCAGATGGCCGGTGCTCCGCATGGAGAACCTCGACACCGACCTGCCCCTGCCGCCGGAGGCGGTCGGCGTGACGGCCAGGAGCCTGGAGACGCCGGAGGCAAACAGCTGGCTGCCGTTCACCGGCGACATCCAGCTGCGCGAGGCGATCGCCGCCTTTCTCGCCGCTCGCACCGGTCACCCCTTCGATCCGGAGCGGGAGATCGTGATCACGTGCGGAGGCCTCGAGGGCATCCTCGACACGCTGCTGGTGACGGTGGACCCGGGAGACGAGGTGATCGTCACCGACCCGACGTACGCGGGCCTCGTCAACCGCGTCCACCTCGCCGGCGGGACGCCTAAGGCGGTCCCGTTCCGGGCGACCGAGGGCGAGTGGAGGCTCGACCGGGACGCCCTCGTGGACGCGGTCGGCGAGCGGACGACGTGCCTGCTGCTCATGAGCCCCTCGATGCCGTCCGGAGGCACCTTCGACGAGGAGGACTGGCGGCTCGTCTGCGATCTCTGCCGGGAGCGAGACCTCTTCCTCGTCTACGACGCGGCGATGGAGCGGATCCTCTACGACGGGCGGCCGCTCCACCACCCGCTCCATTTCGACGGCATGGCCGAGCGAACCGTCGTCGCCGGATCCCTCTCGAAGGAGCACAGAATGATCGGGTGGCGGGTGGGCTGGGTCGCCGGGCCCGCAGCGACGGTCGAGGACGCCGGCTGGGCGCACGTCTACAACACGACCGCGCCCGTCCAGATCGCACGTGCCGCGGCCGCGGCCGTCCTACGCGGCCAGCAGGAGCACGTGGCCGAGTGCGTCGCCGAGCTCGAGCGCCGGCGCGACGCCCTGCTCGCCGGGCTCCCCGAGTGGCCGTTCGTCAGACCCGGCGGCGGCTGGTCGCTCCTCCTCGACGTCGCCGAGCTCGGCCTCGACGCGCCGACGGCGTCGCGCCTCCTGCTCGAGGAAAGCGCGATCGCGGCGACGGCCATGGTCGGCTGGGGCGGGCCGATCGCGGAGCGGCACGTCCGCTTCGTCTTCAGCGCCGAGCCCGTGGAGCGGATCGCGACGATCCCCGACCGGCTGGCGCGCGGCACACTCGCGGCCGCCCTCGCGGGGCGGGGCTAGCGGTGCCCGAGAGCCTCGCCCTCGTGGACGAGCTGCGCCGCGAGGGCCTGGCCGAGCTGCACACGCACCTCGGCGGGTCGGTCGACCCGGCGGTCATGTGGACGCTCGCCCACGAGCAGGGCATCGCGCTCCCGGTGAAGGACTACTGGGACTTCGTCGAGCTCGTCACCGTCGACCCGCGCGGCGTCAAGGGCCTCCCCGAGCTGGACGCCATCTACAAGTGGACGGAGCTGATCCAGTCGAGCCCGCTCGCGGTCGAGCGCTCCGTGCACGGCGCCATCGGCGGCGCCTACCGCACCCAGAACATCACGACGCTCGAGCTCCGCTTCAACCCGATGAAGCGGAACCGCGGCGGCGAGCGCGACCTCGATCACATCATCATGGCCGCCTCGCGCGGCCTCGACCGCGCCCGGCTCGAGTACCCGAAGGTGCGCGCCGGCCTGATCCTGATGATGGACCGCACCTTCACCGCCGAGCAGAACGGGGTCATCGTCGAGAAGGCGATCCGCTACTCCGACCGCGGCGTGGTCGGCGTGGACATCGCCGGCCCCCGTCCCGACGGCGGCCGCTACCCCTACCGCGACCTGGCGCCGCAGGTGGAGGAGGCGCGGGCGGGCGGCCTCGGCGTCACGATCCACGTCGGAGAGGAGGGCGGCCGCCACGGCATCGAGGAGATCGGCGAGGTCGTCGAGCACCTTCGGCCCGACCGCATCGGCCACGGCATTCTCGCCGCGAAGGACGAGGAGACGATGCGCGCCCTGCGCGAGGCCGAGACGGTGCTCGAGGTCTGCCCCAGCTCCAACCTCCTCACGGGCGCGCTCGCGGACGAGGACGAGCTCAGGGAGACGGTGCGCACGTTCTCGGACCGGGGCGTGGCGTTCACGATCGCCACCGACGGCCCGGAGATGATGCAGACGCACCTCCGAGACGAGCTGGCGCTCCTGCTGCGGATCGGCGCCCTGGAGCGGGACGAGGCCGTCGCGGTGAACGCGCGGGGACACGCCGCGACGTTTGTACGCCCAAGGGGGTAGCCGGCAAGATCCCCCGCCGAGCCAATAGCCGGGCGGGCGGGTCGCTGCCAAGATCGCCGGCATGCTCAGCGTCTACGGCGGCATACGGTTCACAGAGCGACAGCGCCAGGTCGTCCGCTTGATCGCCTCGGGGTGCTCGAACGTCGAGATCGCCGAACGGCTCGGCGTCTCGCCCCGCACTGCGAAGGCCCACTCGGACGTTCTGAGGACGAAGCTCGGCGTGAGCCGCAGGCGGCAGATCCCAGCCGCCTACCGCGAAGCCACGGGGGAAGACCCCCTCGAGAGCCTCGAGCCGGAACTCGGCGTGCGCGACGACTCCCGCACGCTGCGCTGACCGGCATCGGGGGATGACGGCCCCGCGCCCGTGGCCCGTGCCGCGGGCGCGGGCTCGTCTCCAATGGGCTCTAGCCGGGGGCAAGAGCAGGCGGTAGGCTCGTGTCCATTCAACGCGGGAGCTCGGCCGTGGGGAACGCGCGGGACATCGCTCTGCCACCGCTCTTCCGGCGACACGCGCGGCGGCCGCGGCTGACCGCGCTGCTCGACGGAGCGACGGCGCAGTCGATCATGCTGACAGCGCCGGCAGGGTACGGAAAGACGACCCTTGCGCGGGAATGGCTGCAGGGTCGCCAGGACATTGCGTGGTACCGGGCGACTCCGGCCTCCGCCGACGTCGGAGCGTTCTCCGCCGCGCTCGCCGAGGCAATTGCTCCGCTGGTCCCCGGCGCCGGCGAGCGGGTGCGGCAGCGCCTGCGGGTCGGGGACGCCACGGAGCGGCTCGCGCGCCCGCTCGCCGAGCTCCTGGCGGAGGACGTCGAGGCCTGGCCGGCCGGCGGCATCGTCGTCCTCGACGACTACCACTTTCTGGCCGAGTCGGCGCCGGTCGAGGACTTCCTCGATTGGCTCCTGACCCTGGCTCCGATGCGCGTGCTCGTCACGACACGTCGCCGGCCGCGCTGGGCCACGGCTCGCCGCTTCCTCTACGGCGAGGCCTTCGAGATCGGCCGCGACCAGCTCGCGATGACCGACGAGGAGGCGACGCGCGTGCTCGCGGGCCGCTCGACCGAGGCGGTGCGCGCACTCGTTCGCCAGGCCGAGGGCTGGCCCGCCGTCATCGGCCTCGCCGCTCTGTCGGCCGATGTCGCCTTCCCGGAGGAGCGTGCCTCCGAGTCCCTGTACCGCTACTTCGCCGAAGAGGTCCTCCGGGCGGAGCCGCCCGAGGTTCAGCTTCTGATGCTGACGGCCGCTGTGCCCTCGGCCATCACCGTTCGCCTGGCCGAGGACGTGCTCGGGCTCGAAGATGCAGAGCCTCTGCTCGTGAGGCTGCGCGACGAGGATCTCCTGCACGAGATCCCCGGTGGCGAGCTTGTCTTCCACCCGCTCATCCACGACTTCCTTCGCCGTCGCTTCGAGGAGGGCGACCCTGTAGGGCTCGCCTCTCAGAGGCGCAAGGTCGTCGACGACGCGAGGCAGCACGCCCGCTGGGAAGAGGCGTTCGACCTCTCCTTGGCCGCAGGCCACCAGGACGAGGCGGCCGAGATCGTCGGCTGCGCCGCCCGGAGCCTGCTCGCACGTGGCCAGGGAGAGACCGTGGAGAAATGGCTCAGTGCCTGCGGCGCCGCCGGGGTGACGGTGCCCGGAGCGGCCCTTGCCCGCGCGGAGCTCTTCATTCGCAGCGGCGAGATGTCAGCGGCCGCAACCCTCGCCGGCGACACAGTCGGACGGCTCACAGAGGGTCACCCGGACTACGCCTGGGCGTGTAACGCCAGCGGCCGAGCCCTTCACTTCACGTCTCAAGAAGAAGCAGCGTTTGAGAGCTTCCAGCGCGCTCGAGGCGCAGCCAGCAGCGACGAGGACCTCAAGGAAGCTCTCTGGGGGCAACTCCTGGCGATCACCGAGCTAGATCCGAAGCAGATGCCGGGCTACCTTGACGAGTTGGAACAGCGGTACTCGGACGACCTCGACGTCCGCCTCCGGCTTGCGGTTGGACGCTATGGGACGGCAGAGCAGACCGCATCCGTCGCAGGCGAGTGGAATCGATTTGCTGTTCTCCTTGATTCCCTTGAATACTCCAATGACCCGCTAGCTTCCACGAGCTTTCCTCGCGATGGCCTCCGCCGCCGCGCGGTTGGATGCTAACTACACGCTAAGTCGGGATCTGGCAGAAAGAGCTGCTCAGATGTGCCGCGAGCTTCGGTTTGATCTTGGACTAGGTGCTTCACTGCTCCACCGAGCTGCCGCCGAACTCGGCCTGCGAGCCTTTGGTCAAGCCCAGCGAAGCCTCGCCGGGTTCGGGCGGACGTCGATCTCTGGGGAGGATCCGTTTTATCGAGTCGGAGAGCCTGACCCTGAAGGCTCGGCTTCGGGCGTACCGGGTCGTCTTGAGGATGCGCTCACCACTCATGAGGAGCTTGTTGGGATTCAAGCGCCGCCAAGGGCACTCGGAAGCCATCTGGCTGCCCATTCCATCCTCGTGGCCGCGAGCGGAGACGTCGGGTGCGCGCGTCAGACGGCGGATCATGCACGTCGGAATGGTTCGAGCATCGAGATGATCCACCTCGCTGACCTAGGGTGCGCCATTGCAGAGGATGTCGACGGAGACTCGGAGAGGTTCCGAGCCAGGGCTGCGGAGATTGTGGTTGAGTGCAGCCGAGCGTCGTACCTCGACGGGCTTGTGTTCGCTTACCGGGTATATCCGGGTCTACTTCAGGCCGCCTCGACCGAGCCGGAGGC
Organism: uncultured Actinomycetes bacterium; assembly: GCA_963775625.1. Classification (GTDB taxonomy): domain Bacteria; phylum Actinomycetota; class Thermoleophilia; order Gaiellales; family Gaiellaceae; genus JAIBJN01. Next base: position 79,159 of record CAVZJM010000014.1, read on the forward strand.
GGCTCGCATTCTGGCAAGGCTCCTTGCAAGGAGTCGCGATCACGAACTCGCCCGGTCAGTTGGAATCGACGTCCGCATCGAGGGCACCACTCACCCCTCCGGAGGTCTGACTAATCGAGAGCGAGAAGTGCTAGGGCTTCTCTCCCAGGGAATGACGAACGCTGAGATAGCAACGCGCCTGTTCATCACCCAAAGTACCGCGAAGGTACACGTGCGACACATCTTTGAGAAGCTCGGCGTCCGCACACGACTCCAGGCTGCCCTCAAAGCTCCCGACATTCTTGAACCTGAGGACAGCTAGGCGACGCTAGCGACAGGCATTGGCTGCTGTCGCTGAGCCTCGACGGTGAAAGTCGGAACGAGCGCCGGAGAGATAAGTCTCGCAGGCACCGGCGAGGATCGCCTCGAAGGCCGCGACAACTGTCGTATCGAACTGGGTCCCTGATGCCTGGGCAAGACGAAAGCGGGCAACTCGACTTGGCATCGCGTCGCGGTATGGCCGACCCGACGTCATGGCGTTGTAAGCATCTGCCACAGCGATGATTCGAGACACGAGCGGGATCTCGTCGGACCGCGCAAGCGATCCGGGTAGCCGTTGCCATCCATGCGCTCATGGTGATGTCGCACCACTCGGGCGATCTCGGCATAATCGTCAACCCTCGCAAGGATCCGCTCACCAATTGCGGAATGCTCCTCCATGCGACGGCGCTCCTCGAGCGTTAGTGCACCGGGTTTTTCGAGGAGACCGGCCGGAAGTCCGACCTTCCCGATGTCATGAACAAGCCCGCAAAGATGAGCCAACTGCTGCTCATCCTCCGACAGACCAAGTCGCGACGGCAATATCTCGCGCGTAGACGGCCACAGCCGCGGAGTGACCGGCCGTGTACTGATCCCGCGCGTCCAAGCGCCGCGATTAGGGCCGTCGCAAATGACAGACTGGCCCGCTCGAGGCGGTCGTTGGCGACCTGGAGCTGCTCAGTCGTGTCCTGCTGCTGGCGATATAGGCCGTGCAGTCGATGAGCGGCAATGGCGGGCGCGAGAAAGAGAACCAGGCTCCAGGCCGAGACCTGCTCGTATGCGTAAACAAGCAGGAGAATCACAGGAACGTAAAGCGGCACAGCGCCTATAAGGATCGGCTTCAAGAGCCTGAGGAAACCAGCGTAGTCACCGCTCTTTCTGACTGCAACGACACACGCGGCGAGTGCGCCATCAACGGCCTCAAGGACAACCACTGCGACCAACACAGCACCGAAAAGCCGTGCAGACGAGATCTCAGCGAAGACCGTGAAGGCAGCGAGGCCAGCCAGACCTGCGGCCAGGGCCCTACTGCATGTCCAGATCAGCCAGCGCATGTAGGGACGCTCGAAGGTAACGGCGAGGCCCAAGGCTCCGATGGCCATGGCTGTGAGAGGGACCGAACGCCACGGCAGCAAAGACGACAGGCAGAACGGACACCGTGATCTCAAGGTTCGCGCTCATGCGAACAGGCTGGCGCTCGGCGAGCATTGAAAAGACTCCGAGAGCGAGAATCGCCCAAAGTGGCCCGACTGGCGTTCCCATGAGCACGAGCGCGAGAGCGAGCCCGACCGTCAAACAGAGAAGGCCGACGCCGTAAACGTTGACCGGCTGAACGGTTCTACCGAATGCGTTGCCCCGCGCTGGGGCTGGATTCTGAACAAAGCTAGTCAAAGCTCTTGCTTATCACCCAAAAGGGGGATAAGCTCCCTCAAGCCGTTGTCCCCGTCAGGGAGAGGAGTCTCCATGCTGCATTGGCAAAGCCGCCTGCTGGCTGTTCTCGCCTCGCTCGCATCGATCGCCGCACTTGCCGGCACTTCTAGAGGCTGGTAGCAAACCTCCCGAATTCTTAGTTTTTCCACAGCAAGCGACATCCCTCCGATGAGGGATTTGTCAACAGGGCTGTGGAAGCTGTGGAAGGCCCGGGCTACTTCACCGACGAAGAGCCCGGGCTTTCCGGCGTTCTAAGACTGGGCTAGGAGATCAGGCCGCGGCGGAAGCCGATGGCCACCGCATGCGCTCTGGAGCGGGCCTGGAGCTTGGCCAGCAGGTGGCGGACGTGCGACTTGACCGTCTCCTCGGAGAGGAAGAGCCGCTGGCCGATTTCCCTGTTGACCAGGCCGTCCGAGATCAGTTGCAGAACCTCGATCTCGCGCATGGTCGGCTCCTGCTCGAGCTCGCGAAGGGGCGGGCTGATCGGGATCACGTCGGCGCTCGGATTGCGGCCGTTGCGCCGCGCGGCCACCTCGTCGAAGCGACGTGAGTGGTCCAGGTATCTGCTCAGGATGTTCTTGCGCTCAGCAGCGTCCACGCAGCCGTGATCGGCACCCCCAACTGTGGACAACACCCCAAAACGAGGGAGCAAGCCGTTCGACGGCGTTTCACGCTACGCGGCGGAGACGGCGGCGCACGAGCCGGGGAGGAAGCGCGATAGTGGCCGCCGCAACGGCGAGGAGCCCGAACGCGGCGAGCTGCGGGGCGAAGACCGCAAACACGAGCAGGAAAACGTAGAAGCCCAGGCTGGGCTCGGCCAGCGCGACCACCGTCCGAACGTCCGACGAGGTGACGCCGTCGACGCGAAGGCCTTCCCGGGCGGCGACGTATCGGCCCAGGGCCGAGACGATCGCAGAGATGGCGAGCAGCGTCGCTCCATAGAAGAGAACGGCTACCCGCTCGGCGCTCGTGCTCGAGATCGCCTCAGCCACCAGCTTCGTGGGAAACGGCAGGAACGAGACCGCGAGCAGAAGGACGAGGTTCATGCGAATGACCCATAAGTCCGCGTACCGCATCCGCCTGAGGATGCCGTGGTGGACGAGCCAGACACCGCCGATGGTCAGGAAGCTGGTGAGGTAGGCGAGGTACGAGGGCCACTGATCGAGAATCCCGGCCAGGAGATCGTCGAACTCGTCGGCCGGGACGGAGAGCTCCAGCACGAGAAGGGTGATCGCAATCGCGAACACGCCGTCGCTGAAGGCCTCCAGCCGCGCCGTGCCGAAGTGGTCTCCCATTTCCGCAGGAGTTCGGGCCGTATGTCGCCAGTCCTGTCGCTAGACGACCGGCGGCTCGTAGACGGCAGGAGCCGGCGGTGCCTCGAGGATCGGCTCGACCTCGTGAGCCAGGATGGGCGCCGGCCCTGATCTCTTCCGCCCAGTGGCACGAGACCCAGTGGCCCTTTCGAGCTTCCGCAGCGCCGATTCCTCGTCCCTGCAGCGGCTCGCCTTGACGAAGGGGCAGCGCTTGTGGAAGCGGCAGGCCGGAGGCGGATAGGCCGAATCTACGCGGGAACCCCTCTTTTGACCAGGGTCAACCTCCCCGGTGAACCAACCGCCGGGGGATGGATGAACAGGCGCCGGGCATCGCATACTCGAGGAAGCGACTTGTTCGGCCGGCCCCGATGCGGCGGGGGCACCTGGCCGACAAAGCCGGGGTGGGGACCCCATGCGGTGGGTTCCCGCCCCGCCGCGCGTCCGAGTGCAGCGCACGACCGCGGTCGCGGAGTGCCCTCCGTTAGGACTAAGCAGCGACCGAGGCGAGCTCGCGGAGAGCCGCGAGGCGCTGGAGCGCCTGGCCCTCGAGCTGGCGGACGCGCTCGCGCGTGAGCCCCAGCTCGGCGCCGATCGCCTCGAGCGTCCACGGATCGCCCTCGAAGCCGAAGCGCAGCTCGAGGATGCGCCGCTCGCGCTCGGGAAGAGCGTTGAGCGCCTTGCGAACGCCCTGCTTGCGCAGCGACTCCTCCGCCTCGTCGAACGGATCCGCGGCCTCGCGGTCGGCGAAGAGATCGCCCAGCTCCCCCTCGTCGTCGGAGCCGACGCTCTGGTTCAGCGAGACGGACGCCTGCGCGGCCGAGAGCGCCTCGTCGACGTGCTGGACCGGCAGGCCGGTGGCCTCGGCCAGCTCCTCGCGGGTGGCGTCGCGGCCCAGCTCGACCTCGAGCCGGCGGGCCGCGCGGCCGAGCTTCTGCTGCCGCTCGACGACGTGGACGGGAACGCGGATGGTGCGTGCGTTGTTGGCGACGGCGCGCTGCACCGACTGGCGGATCCACCAGGTCGCGTAGGTCGAGAACTTGAAGCCACGGCGCCAGTCGAACTTCTCGACGGCGCGGTTGAGGCCGAGCGTGCCCTCCTGGATCAGGTCGAGGAAGGGGACGCCGAGGCCCCGATAGCCCTTGGCGATCGAGACGACGAGGCGCAGGTTGGACTCGATCATGCGCCGCTTGGCGAGCAGGTCGCCCTTCTCGAGGCGCTTGGCGAGCGCGACTTCCTCTGCCGCGGTGAGAAGCTTGTGCCGGCCGACGTCGGCCAGGAAGAGCTGCAGGCTGTCGCCCGCGCCATGAGCCGCGGTCTCGGCGACGACGGGAGCGGCCTCCTCCGCGGGAGCACCGATCTCGACGCCGATGGTCTCGAGCTCGTGCGTCACCTCGGCCATCTCCTCGTCACCGAGGTCGAGCTCGAGCGCGAGCGCCTCGAGCTCGGCGGGCTCCACGTACCCACGCTCCTCTGCGCTCTCGAGGAGGTGGCGGCCCGCCTGGGTGTCAAGCGCTTCGTGCACGGAGTTCTGGCTCACGTCGTCTCTCTACGTCCTTTCGCCAAAAAACGGCAGGTTGGATTGCGGCTCACCCTAAGGAACGTTCTCACTCTATGACGCATTCCCTTGCCGTCCTACCCGCGGAAGGATGGCTTAACCATGGGTTAACGCGCAAGGCCTGCCCCGGTGGTGCCGGGTGTTGCCTGGTTAAGACGCCGCCTGGGCGGAAGTGTTGGCGGAGTCGGGCTGGCGATCGCCGTTGTCGGCGGCCGACTCCGATTCCGGCTGCTCGCGGGGCGTCCTCGCCCACTCCTCGTCGAACTCGACCCGCCACTTGCCGTCCTCGCCCTGTTCCAGCGCGAGCTTGGCGCTGAACGCCCGCCCGGAGCGGCCGCGGAAGCCGCCGACCGGCTTGGCGGTCTTCCCGGTCGCCATGAGCTCCTTGACCACGGAGACCGGGAGGATCTTGTTCGCCTTCTTCTTCCAGATGACGAAGCCGCAGCCGGGGTCGTCCTTCGACCAGCAGGAGTAGCCCTTGCGGTTCTCGATCACGTCGCGGCCGCAGACCGGGCACGGGCCGAGGTTGGCCCGCTCGATCTTCACGCCCTTGAGCTTGTCGAGCTCGGCGACCGTGTCGGTGGTGAACTTGACGATGTCGGACATGAACGCCGGCCGCGTGTCTTCGCCCTGCTCGATCAGCGCGAGCCGGTGCTCCCAGCTGCCGGTCAGCTCGGGGGACGTCAGCGGGTGCTCGCCCAGGAGCGAGATCACCTGGACGCCCTTCTCGGTCGCGTGTAGGGCCCGGCCCTCGCGCTCGAGGTAGCCGACCTGGATCAGCCGCTCGATGATCGAGGCGCGCGTCGCAGGCGTGCCGATGCCGGAATCCTTCATCGCCTCGCGGAGGTCAGCGTCCTCGATGTCCTTGCCTGCGGTCTCCATCGCGCCCAGGAGGGATGCCTCCGTGAAGCGCCGCGGCGGCTGCGTTTCCTTGCGGAGCGACTCCACCGAGCGCGTCTCGACGCCCTCACCCTGCTCGAGCCGCGGGAGGAGCTGGTCACCGCCCGAGTCGTCCTCCTCCCCGGGCTTCTGCGCCTCGGCGCCGTAGACGCCCTTCCATCCCGCCTCGACGAGCACGCGCCCCGAGGTGCGGAAGACGTGCTCGGCAACCGTGGTCTCGACCCGCGTCCGCTCGTAGACGGCATCCGGGTGGAAGACGGCCAGGAAGCGCTTGGCGACGAGGTCGTAGATGCGGCCCTCGTCGGGCCCCATCTTCGTCAGGTCGTGATTGGAGCGGGTCGGGATGATCGCGTGGTGGTCCTCGACGCGCTTGTCGTTGACGACGCGCCCGAGCGGGAGCTTCTCCAGACGGGTGACGTACGACGCCGCCTGCCCGTAGCGCTCGTGCCGGCCGACGTGCGCGGCGGTTGGCTTGATCTCGCCGATCATGTCGGAGGTGAGAAAACGCGAGCTCGTTCGGGGGTACGTGATCGCCTTGTGCTCTTCGTAGAGCCTCTGGGCCGCGGCGAGAGTGCGCCGCGCGGAGAAGCCGAAGAGCGTGTTCGCGTGCCGCTGGAGCGATGTGAGGTCGTAGAGGAGCTGCGGCGCCTCACGCTCCTCCTTCTGCTCGAGCTTGGTGATCGTGCCCGGCTGGCCCGTCGTCTCGGCGACGATCGTCGTGGCCTCGTCCTCCTTGATCCGCTTCCCGCCCAGATAGCGGCCGCTGTAGAGGCGCTCGTTCGACGCGGCGAACCTTGCCTCGACCAGCCAGTACGGCTCGGGGACGAAGGCGCGGATCTCGAGCTCGCGCCGGACGACGAGCGTCAGCGTCGGGGTCTGGACGCGGCCGAGCGACACGGCGCCGTCGAAGGCGGCGCGGAGACGGATGGACGCCGCCCGAGTCGCGTTCATGCCGACCAGCCAGTCGGCCTCGGAGCGCGAGCGCGCCGCCTCTTCGAGCAGGCGCATCTCGTCGCCCTCGCGCAGGTGCTCGAAGGCGTTCCCGATGGCCGCCTTCGTCATCGAGTTGAGCCACAGGCGCTTCACCGGCTTCTTCACGCCGGACGTCTCGTAGAGGTACGCGAAGATGAGCTCGCCCTCGCGTCCCGCGTCGCAGGCGTTGACGATCAGCTCCACGTCCTCGGCCTTCATGAGCTTGTGGACGGCGTTGAGCTGCTTCTTTGCCTTGTCGTCGTTGGGGATGAGCTTGAACTGCTTCGGCACGATCGGCAGGTCCGCGAAGCGCCACTTCTTCAGTTTCTCGTCGTACTGGTCGGGCTCCGCCAGGCCGACCAGATGGCCGACCGCCCAGGTGATCACGTAGTCGCCGTCGACCAGGTGCGTCTTGTCCTTGCTCTGCTTGAAGGCGCCCGGAAGCGTGGCCGCGAGGTCGCGGCCGACGGAAGGCTTCTCGGCGATGACGAGCGTCTTCGACACGGCGGTCACCTTAGCGAAGCGCTAGAACGGCAAGAATGCCCGCGGACTTGAGAACCCGTTTTGAAATGACGCCTCGCCGCCGGGGTGCCCTGGGCGAGTGCGAGGCAAGGACGCAGGGCGCGTTTGTAGCCGGAGGCTACGGGCGCAACCGAGGACGCCGCATCGTGCCGCCCAGGGCGGCCCGGCGGCACAGGGCTTCGTTTTGAAACGGGTTCTGAAACCTCTCCTGGCGATCGACGGCGACAACCTGGCCCACCGGGCCTTCCATGCGCTGCCCTCGTCGATCAAGGACGGCGCGGGGAACCAGGCGAACATGATCGTCGGCTTCGCCAACATGCTCGCCCGTTCCTGGGAGGATGAGGAGCCCCGGACCGTCTTCGTCGGCTTCGATTCGGTCGGCGTCCCGACCTACCGCAGCGAGCTCCTGCCGGAGTACCAGTCCGGACGCGACTTCCCGCCGGTGCTGACCTCGCAGCTCGACCGCCTGCCCGAGCTCGTCGACACGCTCGGATTCGCCTGGGCGAAGGCCGACGGCTACGAGGCCGACGACTTCCTCGGCGCCGTCGTCGCCGCGGAGGAGGCCCGCGGCGGGAAGACCCTCGTCTTCACGAACGACCGCGATCTCTTCCAGCTGGCGAGCGCGAAGACGACGATCCTCAGGCCCAAGCCCGGCCAGCGGGAGCTCGTGCGGGTTGGCCCGGCGGAGGTGAAGGAGATCTACGGCGTCCCGCCCAAGCTCGTCCCCGACTTCGTCGCCCTCCGCGGCGACCCGTCGGACCGCATTCCGGGCGCGAAGGGCATCGGGCCGGGCCGCGCCGCGAGCATCCTCGCCAAGCACGACTCCCTCGAGGCCTGCCTCGAGGCGGGCGGCTTTCCCGACCAGGCCGACACGCTCCGCGACTACCTGCGCATCGCACAGCTCCAGCGGGACGCGCCGATCCCGGAGCTCCCGGACGTCGAGCCCGACTGGAAGGCGGGTGCGGCTCTCGCCGAGGCGTGGGGTCTTGCGGGCGTGGCGAAGCGCTTCGCCGAGCGGGCTGCGTAGGTGTGATTCCCCTCGTCAGCCATCGGGCCTTCGCCGAGCTCCACCCGACCGGGGACCATCCCGAGCGGCAGGAGCGCCTCCGCGTCCTCAACGAGGCCTTCCCCGACTTCCTCGAGGCGCGCCCGGCGACGGTTGGCGAGCTCACGGCCGTCCACGAGCCCGACTACGTCGAGGCCGTGCGCCTCGTCTCCGCACGCGGGCAGCCGACCCTGCTCGACGCGGACACGGTCTGCACCGAGTCGACGTACGACGCCGCGCTTCTGGCGGCGGGAGGCGCCGTTCAGGCCGCCGAGCTGGGCGGCTTCGCACTGGTCCGGCCGCCCGGCCACCACGCCCTTTCGAACCGCGCCATGGGCTTCTGCCTCTTCAACAACGTGGCGATCGCGGCCCGCTTCGCACAGCGCGAGCTCGGCCTCGGCCGCGTGGCGATCCTCGACTGGGACGTCCACCATGGCAACGGCACCCAGGACGCCTTCTGGGACGACGAGACGGTGTTCTTCGCCTCCCTACACCAGTGGCCGTTCTACCCCGGCTCGGGCGGGCCCGGTGAGGGGAACGCGACGACGCTGAACGTCCCGCTCTCTGCCGGCTCGGGCGACGACGCGATGCTGGAGGCCTTCGAGGACGTGGTCGCCGCGCTCGGAGCCTTCGACCCCGACCTGCTCCTCGTCTCGGCCGGCTTCGATGCCGCCGCGACCGATCCGATCGGCGGCCTCGAGCTGACGGAAGCAGGCTTCGGAGCGCTCGCAGCCCGTGCGGTCACGATCTCCGAGCGGGTAGCGTTCGTCCTCGAAGGCGGCTACGACACCCAGGCCCTTCCCGGGCTCGTCGGCTCCGTCCTCGCCGCCACCTGAGATGGACGTCACCACCGACACCTTCGAGCAGGACGTGCTGGAGCGCTCCTCGACCGTCCCAGTCATCGTCGACTTCTGGGCCGAGTGGTGCGGCCCCTGCAAGATGCTCACGCCGGTCCTCGAGCAGGCGGTCGAGGCACGGGAGGGACGCATCGTCCTCGCCAAGGTGGACACCGACGCGAACCAGGAGCTCGCGGAGCGCTACGGCGTGCGCGGGATCCCGAACGTGAAGGCCTTCCGGAACGGCCAGGTCGTGGACGAGTTCACGGGAGCGCTCCCCGCGGCGGCCGTCGAGGACTTCCTCGAGAGGCTCACCGGTCCGCCGGCGTCCGAGGTCCTCCTCACCGAGCTCGCAGAGTCCGGGGAGTTCCCCGAGATCCTCGGCCCGCTCGCGGAGCACGACTACGAGCGCGTCCTCGAGTGGCTCCTGGGGGACCTCGAGAACGCCGATCCGGAACGGCGCGAGCGCATCCGGGAGATCATGGTCGCGCTCTTCGGCGAGCTCGGGCCCGAGGATCCCCTCACGACGCAGTACCGACGCCGACTCGCAGCGACCCTCTACTAATTCCGCCGTGGAGACGATGCGAGCCCCCAGGCCCGACGAGGCGCAGGCGGTGACCGACCTGGTCGTGGCCTGTGACATCCACGAGCTCGGCGCCCCCGACTTCGAGTTCGACGACCTGCTCACGGACTGGAACATGCCCGGCTTCGACATCGCCCTGGACGCCGTGGTCGTCGAAGAGGGCGACCGCCTCGTTGCCTATGCCGCCTTCATCCGAAATGACTACGTCGACGTCTACATCCACCCGGAGCGCCGCAACCAGGGGCTCGGCACGCGGCTGCTCGAGTGGTCCGAGCGGCGGGGCCGCGAGCGCACACCGCCCGGTGAGGAGATCCGGCTCGGGCAGGTCGTCACGTCGACCCATGAAGGCGCGCGCCTCCTGCTCGAGAGTCGCGGCTACGCGCCGGTTCGGACGTACTGGCGCATGTCCATGCCCCTCGAGGAGCGGCCGCCCCCGCCCGCTTGGCCGGAGGGCGTCCTCGTCCGCACCTTCGACCAGGAGCGCGACACGCGTGCCGTCTACGCGCTGATCCAGGACGCGTTCGCGGACAACGAGAGGCATACCGCCGAGTCCTTCGAGGAGTGGCAGGCGTTCATGATCGATCGGGAGGCGTTCGAGCCGGGGCTCTGGTTCATCGCCGAGTCCAAGGGCGAGATCGTCGGCTGCGTCCTTTGCCCCAACTACGAGGATGAGGGCTGGATCCGCCAGCTGGCCGTCTCGCGGGACTGGCGCCGCCGCGGCCTGGGAACCGCCCTGCTCCGCCAGGCCATGTCCGAGTTCAGCCGTCGCGGCCGCAGGGAGCTCGGGCTCGTCGTCGACTCGTGGAACCGCACGGGCGCCAAGGAGCTCTACGAGCGGGCAGGGATGACCGTGGCCCGCGAGCACGTCCGTTTCGAGAAGACCCTCCCGGCCTCGGGATAGGGGTCCGACCCGGCTTCCCCCGACCGGCAGCTATTCCGGTTCGTGTGCCGGGTAGGAGCCGAAGACGCGGAGCTCCCGCGTCAGGCCCTGCACCTCGGCGAGCGTCTCGCTCACGACCCGGTCGAGGGGATGCCCGGCGAGCACGGCGTCGAAGCGATAGCGCCACGGCGTCCGCGGGATCGGCCGCGAGACGAGCTGCACCATGTCCAGCCGATGGCGGCCGAAGGGCTCGATCGCCCGATGGAGGGCGCCGGGCTGGTGATCCGTGACGAACCAGAACGCCGTCCGCCAACCCTCGCTCTCACGATCGAGGCGCGTGTACGGCGCGACTGCGACGAACCGGGTGTAGGCCTCGGGATGGTCGCCGACGTCGCCGACGATCACGGTGAGGCCGTACATGGCCGCAGCGCGCTCGCTGGCGATCGCGGCCTCGGACGGGTCGCCGCCCTCCGCCACCTCGTGGGCTGCGTCCGCGGTCGTGGCGGCAGCGATCGCGGTCGCCCACGGCATGGCGGCGAGCAGACGCCGGCACTGGTCGAGCGCGGCCGGGTGCGAGCGGACGACGCGGATCTCCTCGACCGGGACGACGGCCGGGCCGACGAGGCAGTGCCGGATCGGCAGGACGGTCTCGCCGGTGATCGCGAGAGGCGAGTCGTAGAGCAGATCGTGCGTCTCGTTCACGGGACCGGAGAGGGAGCTTTCGATGGGGAGCACGCCGAAGGCGACCTCTCGACCCGCCGTCGCCTCGACGACCGCCGTGAAGCTCGGCAGGGAGACGAGATCGACGCCGCTCGGGAAGAGGCGATCGCAGGCCGCGGCGCTGTGCGCGCCGTCGCGGCCTGGGTAGGCGACGCTCGACTTCATCGCGAGAACCTACCGAAGCCCGGCGGGCAGGCGGAAGAAGACGTCCTCGCGGGCGATCTCGACGTCCTCGCGATCGTGGAAGCCCAGCTCGTCGAGCCGGGCCACCACGCGCTCGACGATGTTCTCAGGCGAGGAAGCACCGGCGGTCAGGCCGACGGTCTCGTGGCCCTCGAGCCAGCCGACGTCCAGATCGCTCTCGTCGTCGATGAGATACGCCTCGGTTTCGCAGCTGTGGGCGACCTCGACCAGACGGTTCGCGTTCGAGCTCGTCTCCGACCCGACGACGAGGACGACGGTCGCGTCCTCGCAGATCCGCTTGACGGCGTCCTGGCGGTTCTGAGTCGCGTAGCAGATGTCTGCCGACGGGGGCCCTACGAGGTCCGGCACCCGCTCCCGCAAGGCGTCGACGACGTCGGCCGTGTCGTCGAGCGAGAGCGTCGTCTGGGTCAAGTAGGCAACGCTCTGACCCTCGTCCAGCTCGAGCGCCTCCACGTCTTCGGGGGTCTCCACCAGGACGATCGAGTCCGGCGCCTCGCCCATCGTGCCCTCCACCTCCACATGCCCGGCATGCCCGACCAGGGCGATCCTGTGGCCCCGAGACGCGTACCGCCGGGCCTCGGCGTGGACTTTCGAGACCAGCGGGCAGACGGCGTCGACCACCTCGAGCCCGCGCTCCTCGCACCTCCTGTAGACCTGCGGGGCGACCCCGTGGGCCGAGAGGACTACGAGCGCACCCTCGGGCACGTCGTCCTCCGACTCGACGAAGACCGCGCCCCGCGCCTCCAGGTCCTGGACGACGTGGACGTTGTGCACGATCTCGTGCCGGACGTAGACCGGCGGGCCGTGGCGCTCCAGCAGCTTCTCGACGATGTCGATCGCGCGGACGACGCCGGCGCAGAAGCTCCGCGGGCTCGCGACGAGGACCCGCTTGTTCATGGCCTTGCTCCCGGCGCCAGGGCCGCCGCCGCAGCGCGGAGCGACGCGAGCGCCTGCCGGGTCGCCAGCGCGGTCCGAACCGTCGCGCCCGGCTCGGCGAGGAGCGCGCGGAGGACGACGCCCCAGTCGGTGCGTCCGTCGGGAACGGCCGCGTGGGCCAGTTGCCCGACCGGCTCCTCGGGCGTGTCGGAGACCGCGCGGACGACGCCCGCCAGGCGACCGGTGCCGGCGAGCGCAGCGCTCTCCGTGTCGACCACCGCCGCGCCGCTCTCGCGGGCGAGCTCACGGCGGGCGGCGGCATCGTCGACCACGTGCCCCGCGTCGCAGACCACGCCGATCAGCGCGCCGGGGACACTGAGAGGCTCGTCTTCCCAGAGCACCGTCCCGTCCGCGTCCACGACCCTCCGCGCCGTCACGAGCGTGCCCGGAGCCAGGCCGGACACGAGCGCTCCCGCCAGCCCGAACGAGACGAGGCGTCCTTCGGGCAGGGGCAGCCCGGCCTGGAAGCCGACGCGCGCGGCTCGCGCGCCTCCGCTGCGCGCGGCGCTCTCCTCGACCGCGAGCGCGCAGGCGAGCGTGAGCTGATCGGTGGCCGTGGCCGCTCTCAGCGCAAGGTCCACGCGAGGCTCCTGACGGTCTCCTTCACGCTCGAGGTCGTCGCGATCGTCGCGGCGGGCTCGAAGCCGGAATGGATCCCGCAGTGCTCGCAGCGATGGTCGTTGCCGGGCCCGTAGCGCTCCCACTCGATCCCGTTGACCAGCGCTTCGTACGTGGGGAAGATGCCGTCGGTGAGCAGGTAGCACGGGCCCTTCCAGCCGTACGGGTTCCGCGTGACCGAGCCCCACGGCGCGCACGGGAGCTTCTTCTCGCCGGTGAGGAAGTCCTGGTAGACCGGGCTCGCCAGCCACTTGTACCCGTGCCGCCGCACCGAGTCGCGGATGAGCCGGAACTTCACCTCGTGCTCGTCTCGCGTCATCGTCAGGTTGGGGTCGATCTGGGAGTACTGGTAGCCGGGCGCGACGAGCATCCCCTCGATGCCCACCTCGTTCGTGAGGTACTCCATCATCTGGATGACGTCGTCGACCTCGGTCTCCTTGAAGATCGTGGTGTTCGTCGTGACTCGGAAGCCGTTTTCGCGCGCCGTCGTGATCGCGTCCACGGCGATGTCCCAGAGGCCGGGGTAGTCACAGATGTAGTCGTGGATCTCCTGCATGCCGTCCAGGTGGACGACGAAGGTGAGGCGCGGGTTCGGCTCGAAGCGGTCGAGCATGTCGACGAGCCGCAACGCGTTGGTGCAGAGCTGGATGTTCCGCTTCATCTCGAGGAAACCGGCGACGACGTCCTCGATGCCCTTGAAGATCAGCGGCTCGCCGCCGCAGACGGAAATGACCGGGGCGGGGCACTCGACGGCCGAGTGCAGGCACTCCTCGACCGTGAGGCGAGCCTTGTTCGACTCGTACTCGCGGATCTTCCCGCAGCCGATGCAGGCGATGTTGCAGCCCAGCGTGGGCTCCAGCATGATCACGAGCGGGTACCGGTCCTTGCCCTTCTGCGAGGCGACGTAGCGTCCGATCTGGACGGTGCTGCGAAGCGGAAACTTCATGCTCCTCCCTTCGAGAGCGCCTCGGTGACGGCACGGGCGAGAGCCGGCTCGACAGGGCCCGGCTCGTAGCCGAGTGTACTGGTGGCCTTGGCCGATGAGAAGTACATGGGCAGCCTGGCCAGGCGAACCTCGTCCCGGTTGGCGATTCCGGTCGCGGCAGCCATCTGGGCGACAGCATACGGAACGCGAAGGCGCGGTCGCGGACGGCCCGCAAGGCGGGTGATTGCCGCAAACAGGTCCTCCAGGCTGAGGTCGACGCCCCCGAGCAGATAGCGCTGCCCCGCCTCCCCGCGCTCGAGGGCGAGCGCGTGCCCGCGAGCGACGTCGCAGACGTCGACGACGTTGAGCCCCGTCGTCGCGACGAAGCCGCGGAGCCGGCCGCTCGCGACTCCCGCAATCATGCGCCCGGTCGGCGTCGGCTTCCGGTCGCCCTCGCCGACCGGCGTCGTCGGGTTGACCACGATCGCGCCCGCGTCGAGCGCCAGCCGCTCGGCCGCCAGCTTGGTGCGCTTGTACGGAACCCGGAGCTCCCAGGACGGAGGCTCGTCGTCCTCGGTGGCGGGCCGGCCTGGGACGGGCCCGCAGGTCCCGGCCGTCGAGCAGTGGAGGAGCCGCCACACGCGGTTTCGCCTGGCGACGTCGAGCAGAGTGCGCGTCCCCTCGACGTTGACGCGCTCGAGCTCGGCGGCGGGCGCGTCGTAGCTATAGAGGGCGGCGACGTGCACCAGCGCGTCACAGCCCGCGAGCACGCGCGCGAGACCCGAGCGGTCGAAGAGGTCGACGCGCTCTGCGCGCACATCCGCGCCCCGCTCGCGAAGCTCCCGGGCGACGTGGCCGCCCACGAAGCCGGTCGCACCCGTGACGTAGACCTTCAAAGCGCGCGGCGGACGCGCCCGAGGGCCAGGACCGGCCAGACCTCGCGGTAGAGGTGGTAGTTGATGAGGAAGTCGCGGGGGAAGCCGGTGCCGGTGAAGTACGGCTCGTCCCAGCCGCCGTTTCGCTTCTGCGTTCGGCAGAGCCAGGCGACGGCGCGTGACGCGCACTCGGAGCCGGCCTCTCCGGCCGCGACCAGGCCCAGGAGCGCCCAGGCCGTCTGCGACGGAGTCGACTCGCCCCGGCCGCGCCAGGCCAGGCCGGCCTCGCCGCGGTCGTAGGATCGGCAGTCCTCGCCGAAGCCGCCGTCCTCGTTCTGATGCGCCTCGAGCCAGGCCACCGCGCGCCGGAGCGCCGGGTGGTCCGGAGGAAAGCCCACCGCTTCGAGCGCCGGGAGCACCGCTCCTACGCCGTAGACGTGGTTGACGCCCCAGCGCCCGAACCACGAACCGTCTTCCTCCTGCTCGGCGAGCAGGTACTCGACCCCGCGGCGCACCGCGTCCTCGTAGCCGCCCTCGCGCGCGAGCAGCTCGACGACGTGGGCGGTGACGTCGGCGGACGGCGGGTCGGTGACGGCGCCGAAGTCGCAGAAGGGGATCTTGTAGAGCCACTCCGCGTCGTTGTCGGCGTCGAAGGCGCCCCAGCCGCCGTTCGCGCTCTGCATGCCCGCCATCCAGCGGCTCGCCCGGTCGACCGCGCCGCGCCCGCTGCCGACCTCTTCGAGGGCCATCGCCACGATGGCCGCGTCGTCGATATCCGGGTAGAGGTCGTTGTCGTACTCGAAGGCCCAGCCGCCCGTCTCGACGCCCGGGCGGCGGATGGCCCAGTCGCCGCGTTCGCGGATCTCCTCGGCGACCAGCCACTCCGCAGCCCGCAGAAGCGCCGGCTCGTCTGCGGGAACGCCGGCAGCCCGTAGAGCCAGGAGCGCGAGCCCCGTGTCCCAGACGGGCGACTGGCAGGCTTCGGGGCGCAAGCGGTCACCGTCCTCGACCAGGAACCGCTTCCACCCGTCGAGCCCGCGGCGGAGCTGCGGGGACTCGGGCCCGTGGCCCCGACACGCGAGCGCGATCAGCGACCACACCCACGGCGGCTGGATGCCGCCCCAGGAGCCGTCGACCTCCTGGCGGTCGACGATCCAGCGCTCTGCCGAGGCGAGGGCCCGCTCGCGGCCCGGCTGGAAGTTTCGGCCCGCGTACCACGCCAACGCCTTGTCGCTGAGGAGGCCCGCCGTCGCCTTGCGCGCAACCGGCCCGAGGTTCAGCTCGTGGCAGGCGCGCTCCGGCGGGAGGTTGCGCACGGGGCGGTAGTGCATGACCACCGTGAGCGGGACGACCGTCTGGCGTGCCCAGCAGGCGAAGTCGTACACGGAGAGCGGGAGCGAGGGTGGGAGCAGGATCAGCTCCGGCGGAAGCTGCGGAATCTCGTCCCAGGGCCAGAGACCGAAGAGCGCGAGCCAGATCCGGGTGAAGACGCGGGCACCGCCGATGCCGCCATGCTCCTCGCAGAACCGGCGCGCCGGCGCGAGCCGCTCGTCGTCCGCCGAGAGCCCCGCCAGCCGAAGCGCCGAATACGACTCGAGGGTCGCGGCGAGGTCGGGCTCACCGCCCCAGTAGATCGCCCAGAGCCCATCCGGGCGCTGCCGGGCCAGCAGCTCGTTCGCGCAGCGACGGGTCGTGTCCTCGTCGCGCAGCCGCAGGAACTCCAGCAGCAGGAGATGTTGGGCCGTCATGGTCACGTTCGACTCGAGCTCGCCGACCCACCAGCCGTCCGGCCGCTGGAGTGAGAGCAGCCGCCTGACAGCCCGATTCAGAGTCCGGTCGAGCTCCGAGCCCCCAGCCCTTCTCGCCGCAGTCTTTCCTCGTTCCCGCGTCGTGCTCACGCTGTCACGCTCCTGTCACACTCCTCGCGCCACGCGCGCGCTTTTCGACGGTACGCTGGAAAGCGGGTGGTGGGAGAGGGGTGCCCCAGACGTTAAGCAGTGTCTCACGCGGGCGCCCGCATCGATGCTGAGGAGAGAAGGTGGCGCGCCGCGGCACGGCCGCTGCGCACGGCGCCCTCCATCGTCGCCGGCCAGCCGGTATCCGTCCACGCGCCGGCGCGCGCGACATCGGGCCTGGCGGTCTCGACCCCTCGCCGCCGCGCCGCGGTCCCGGGCCGAGCTGCGAACGTCGCGCCCGGCTCCCTGCTCACGCGTGACCACAGAAGCTCGGCCGGGCCGAGCCTCCCGGTCAGCTCGCCGGCCAGGAGGTCGACGAGCTCGCGCCCGCGGATCTCCAGCAGCTCGGGCGCCCCGCTCGACACGACGGTGAGGTACTGCCCGCGTTCGGGCGGCCGCCCCGTCAACACGCCCCGGTCGAAGACCCAGTGAGCGGGGCTCCGGAGCAGCGCAGCCACCTCGAAGCTGAGAATGGGACGGTCGAAGAGCAGGTGGGCGCTGACGATCGGCGAGTCCTCGAGGCCTCCGTCCGGCTCGCCGAGAAGGCGTGCGCTCTCCTGGGGAGGCACGGCGACGACGATCAGCTCCGCCTCGATGCGCGCGCCGTCTCCCAGCACGACCGCGCCCTCCTCGAGCGCGGCCACGCGCTCGCCCGCCCTGATGACGACGCCCCGGTCGCGGAGCCGGGCTCCGGCCGCGTCGCCATGCATCTCGCCGAGCGGCCGGACAGGGAGGATCACATCGCTCGCGTCGCGTTCCCCCAGCAACGCCGTCTGCACGGTGAAGAGTGCCGGGGCGGCGCTCACCTCCTCGCAGCGCAGGTTCAGCCCCGGGCGGATGAAGACGTCCCAGAAGCGGTCGATCGCGGCCTCGGACTGGCCGAGCCGCCGGAGCAGGACTGCGAACGTCTCGCCGTCGTGCTTCGCCGGATCCAGCCGGCCGAGCCGGCGCGTCACACGCGCGATCCCGAGCCGATCGCGGAGCGAGACATGCCGGTAGCGGAGCAACCCGAGCGCGCCTGGGGCAATGCGGGCCACGCTCCCGTCCTCGGCGATCACGGGCAGCGCGAGCGGCTCGCGGCGCACCGACTCGGCCTGTCCGATTCGCGCCAGAAAGGCGAGGTACTCGGTGCAGCACCCCAGGGCGATGTGCTGGCCGTTGTCGGGCGGGGGATCCGGGTCGCCCTCGCGCGCGGGCAGCGTCTGCACGGCGCCGCCGAGCGTCGGACGTGCCTCCAGGACGATCACGTCATGGCCCGCGTCGGCCAGGTCGAGCGCTGCGGCGAGGCCGGCCAGGCCTCCGCCCACGACCACCGCCTTCACAGCGCGGCGACCGCCCGCAGCTTGCCGACGGCCGAGAGGTGCGGCCGGCGGGAGAAGACGTCGTACCCGCGCCCCCGCATCTGGACGAGGAGCCCTCGATAGATGCCGGCGAAGGCGCGAACGCAGAGCGCGCTGCGGCGGTCGAGCAGCGGGAGGAGGCCGAGGCCGTCGCGCATGAGCGACTCAGCGCGTACCGCCTGCTGCTCCATCAGGCCGTGCCAGGCGGGGCTGACGCGCCCGGCGGCGATGTCCGGCTCGCTGACGCCGAAGCGCTGCAGCTCGTCCTGGGGAAGGTAGACGCGCCCGAGGCGCCAATCCTCGGCGACGTCTCGCATGATGTTGATCTGCTGGAGGGAGAGCCCGAGCGACTCGGCGCACGGCTCGGCGGCTGCCGGGTCGCTCGGCCCGTAGACGGCCGTGCAGGCCAGCCCGACCGCCCCCGCGACACAGCGGCAGTACTCGCGCAGCTCCTCCCAGCTCGCGTACCGCGATCTGTCCGCGTCCATGAGCCCCCCGGCGACGAGGTCGAGCAGAGCCGTCCTCGGCACGGGGTAGCGCGAGGTCGTGTCGGCCAGAGCGACCAGCACCGGATCGTCGGCCGGCGCCGCGGGAAGCGCCTCCACGGCGACGCGGCAGGCATCCAGCCCGCGCCGCCGCTCCTCCACGGGCAGGCTCCCGTCGTCGGCAATGTCGTCGACCCTGCGTGCGAAGGCGTAGAGCGCCGCGACCGCAAGCCGCTTCGGCCGGGGCAGGACGGCGATGCCCCAGGCGAAGTTCCGCGCCTCGCGCCGCGTGATGCGGACGACCTCGGCGTAGGCGTCCTCGACCTTCATCGGCGCACAAGCTCGCGCACCGCGAGGCGGGCGAAGGTCAGGCGCGTCGGAGCCGGTCGCCCGGCGAACACGTCCCAGCCGGCGTGCTCGAGCGCGTCGAGCGCCGCGAGGCCGCCGCGCGCGTAGAGCGCCACCGACAGCCCCGCTCGCCCCCCCAGCGCAGACCGCAGTTCGAGCCCCTGCTCCAGCAGCGACCGTGCGCGGCCGCCCTCGAAGCGGAGGAGCTCCGCGACCTGCCCGGTCAGCGGCCCGGCGAGGTCGCGGTCGGCGACTCCGAAGCGACGGATGTCCTCCTGCGGCAGGTAGACGCGGCCGAGCGAGAGGTCGCGAGGCGGGTCCTGGAGGAAGTTGACGAGCTGGAGCCCCGTGCAGACCGCGTCGCTCATGGCGACGAGAGCCGGCTCGTCTGCCCGGCCGTAGATGCCGAGGACGAGGCGGCCAACCGGGTCGGCCGAGTAGGTGCAGTACTCGCGGACGTCGTCCCAGCTCTCGTAGCGCTGCCGCTCCTGGTCGATCCGGTTCGCCTGGATGAGCCGGCGGAAGGGCTCGAGCGGCAGCCTCCGGTCGGCGATGGTCACGTGCAGGCGGCGCATGATCCCCGTGCGAGGCGGGCCCTCGAGCTCGCGCTCGAGCTCGTCCAGAAGCGCACCGCGGTCGCCCACCGCCTCGTCGCCGAGGGTGTCGACGAGCCGGGCGAAGCCGTAGACCGCCCGCAGGTGCGGACGCGCGGAGCGGGGCGCCAGCACCGACGCGACGGGGAAGTTCTCGCCGGAGGCGCGCTCGTCGATCCGGGCCGCGGCGAGCTCGGGCGCGTCGAGTAGGCTCGCCGGGGGCATGGTGGGAGACAGTATGGAGCGGCGCCCCTTCGGGCGCACCGGAGTCGAGCTCCCGGTCGTGGGCCTCGGCACGTGGGCCACTCTCGACCTCCCCGACGAGGAGCAGCACGTTGCCGACACCGTGGTCGAGGCTGCCTTCGGCGCGGGGACGAGCCTCGTCGACTCCTCGCCCATGTACGGCCGCGCCGAGCGGGTGCTGGGCCGAGCGCTCGGCGACCTGCGGGAGCGGGCCTTCGTCGCCACGAAGATCTGGACACCGTCGGTCGAACAGGGCAGCGCACAGCTCGAGGCCCAGCTTCGGCACTACCGGGGACGGGTCGACCTCGAGCAGGTGCACAACCTCGTTGCCTGGCGCGAGCACCTGGACTGGCTCGAGCCCGAGCGCGACGCCGGCCGAGTCCGCTTTCTCGGCGCGACCCACTACGCCGCCTCCGCGTTCGACGAGCTCGCCGCCGTCATGCGCACCGGCCGGATCGACGCGATCCAGATTCCGCTCAACCCGCTCGAGCGCGACGCCGAGCGGGAGATCCTGCCGCTCGCCGAGGAGCTCGGGCTCGGCGTCATCGTCATGCGCCCGCTCGGCGGCGCCGGGTCGCTCATTCCCGCCCCGAGCCCACGGGAGCTCGAGCCGCTCGGCGTCGAGACGTGGGCACAGGCTCTCCTGGGCTGGGCGCTCTCCGACCGGCGCGTGACCGCGGTCATCCCCGCCACCCGAAACCCGGCTCACGCCCGCGACAACGCGGCAGCGGGCTCGCCGCCGTGGTTCGGCCCCGACGAGCGCCGGCTCGTGGAGGCGCTTGCTACGGGCCCTAAGAACTCGAACGACTTCTAAAGCCCGAGCTCTCTGAGGATCTCCTCCGTGTGCTCCCCGAGTGCGGGCACCGGGCCCGACGGCGGCCGCTCGCCGTCCACCAGGAAGGGGCTACCGACCACCGGGATCGGCCCCGCCGGCGAGCCGACCTCGACCACGAGCCCGTTGTGGGCGAGCTGCGGGTGCTCGGCCACGTCCGAGACGTCGTTGACGGCGCCGCAGGGGATCCGCGCTGCCTCGAGCCGGTCGAGCCAGTCCTGTGCCGGCAGCGCGGCGAACGCTTCCTCCAGGACCGGCTCGAGCACGGCGCGCTGCTCGACCCGGGCTTCGTTCGTCGCGAAGCGGACGTCGGCGAGAAGGTCCGGGCGATCGATCACGTCGAGGCAGAGCGCGCGCCAGTGGTCCGGGGAGAGCACGGCGAAGCTGAAGAGCCGCTCGTCTCCGGCCGGAAACGGGCCGTACGGGCAGAAGAGCGGATGGCGCATGCCCGTTCGCTCGGGCGTCTCGCGCCTGTGCCACCACAGGTGCGGGAAGTAGCCGAGCCAGTCCACCATCGTGTCGAAGAGGGAGACGGAGACGCGCGCGCCCTCGCCGGTCTCGGCCCGCCGCGCGAGCGCGCCGAGCGTGGCCACGGCCGCGTAGCTGGCGGCGCCCACGTCGCAGATGGAGACGCCCACGCGCGCCGGCTCCCCCGGCGTGCCCGTCACGGCGATCAGCCCCGCCTCGCCCTGCATGACGAGGTCGTAGGCGTTCTTGCCTGCGTACGGCCCGTCCGGGCCGTAGCCCGAGATGTCGACGTAGACGACGTCCGGCCGCAGCGCGCGCACCGACTCCTCCCCCAGGCCGACCCGTTCGGCCCAGCCCGGCGTGTAGTTCTGGAGGAAGACGTCGCTCCGCTCGATCAGCCGTTCGATCGCCGGCCGGCTCGCCGGATCCTTCACGTCGAGAGCGAGGCTCCGCTTCCCCCGGTTGACCCAGACGAAGCCGCTCGAGAGGCCTGCCGCGACCGTGTCCCACGACCTCGTGACGTCGCCGCCGTCGGGCCGCTCGACCTTGATGACGTCCGCGCCGAGATCCAGGAGCAGCCGGGTGGCGAGCGGCCCTGCAAGGCCGTTCTCGAAGGCGAGGACGCGGGTGCCCGTGAGGAGCGGCACCCGCGTACCGTAATCGCCTCAGCTCTCGTCGGCAGACAGGTTCGGGTCGGGCCCGGGATCGCCGCCCGCCGCGGCGACCTCCAACCGAGCGAGATACAGCCCCCAGCCCTGGCCGTGCATCTCGCGAGCCTCCTCCGGAAGGTCGAAGTGCCGGAGGCGGACGAGCGTGCCGTCCCCTTCCGGCTCGAGAGTCATCTCGACGCGGCTGGAGCCGGGCGGGACGCCGTGCGCGCCCTCTCCGGCCTGCTGACCTTCCCAGCCAAAGCTGAACACGACGCGGCCCGGGGCCTCGACCTCGAGGAACTCCCCGCGCGCGGTCGCCTGGTCGTTGATCTCCACGAGGTAGATCCCTCCCGGGCGGGCGTCGAGCTCGGCCCGCCGCCCCATCCAGAGAAGCTGCTTCTCCGGGTCGGTGAGAAACTCGAACACCGTCTCGGGGCGCGCGGCGATCCGCACCTCGCGCTCGACGGCCTCATCCTGGCGAACTGCCACTGCGCCTTCTCCCTTCCTCGAGCTCCGCCGCCAGCCGCAGCCGCTCGAGCCGTCCGTCCCAGAAGGCCTCGATGAACTCGCGAACGTCCTCCAACCCCTCGACCCGCGCCCGGTACAGGCGCTTCGTCCCGTCGCGGCGCTCCGCGAGGAGCCCTGCATGCTTGAGGACGGTGAGGTGCTGGGAGACGGCGGGACGGCTGACGTCGAACGCAGAGGCGATCTCCCCCGCGGTCAGCTCCCCGTCCCGGACGAGCTCGAGGATCCTGCGACGGCGCGGCTCAGCGAGCGCTCGCATGGTGGCTTCCACAATGGGTTTAGTTAAGCACAGACTTACGTAAGAGTCAACTTACAAATCCTGAGCCGGGAAGAAACCGCGGGAGGCTCCGTTGGTCCGTACGGACCCCAGTCGAACCAGGAGGAGCCGCATGGCCGAGCTCACCGACAGCGCCCGCAAGAAGATCGACGCACCCAACCTGGCCTTTCTGGCCACTGTGATGGATGATGGCTCGCCCCAGGTGACCCCGGTCTGGATCGGCCTGGAGAACGGCTACATCACCTTCAACACAGCGGCCGGACGCCGGAAGGAGAAGAACATGCGCCGCGACCCGCGCGTCGCCATCTCGGTCGCCGACAGAGACGACTTCTACGACCGGGTCGAGATTCGAGGCCGCGTCGTGGAGCTGATCGAGGGCGAGGAGGCCGAGCGCCAGATCGACGACTTGGCCAGGAAGTACCTGGGCAGGGACCAGTACCCGTGGCGGCGGCCCGAGGAGGTCCGAGTCAAGGTTCTCGTCGAGCCCCTCACCGTGGCCGAGTGAGCACGCGTTCTCTTCCTCAGCCGCGCAGAGGTCGGCGTGCTCCTGCCGAACGTCCACGAGCAGCTCGACCTCGTCGAGGGGGCCTACCGCGCGCTTGCGGCGGGACGGGTCGAGCTGCCGCCGAAGCCGGGCGTGCATCCCCGCAAGGACTCTTTCATTCATGCGATGCCGGCCTACCTGCGCGACGAGGACGTCGTCACGCTCAAGTGGGTGGCCGGGTACCCGGCCAACAAGGCGCGGGGGCTGCCGTACATCACCGGCCTGATCGTGGTGAACGATGCCGAGACGGGGCTGCCCGTGGCGATCATGGACGGCGCCGAGATCACGGCGGCGCGCACCGCCGCGGCGAGCGGCGTCTGCGTGCGCCGCTTCGCGCCGGAGGGCTGGAGCCGCGCGGCGATCCTCGGCTGCGGCGAGCAAGGGCTCTTCCACGCGCGGCTCCTGCACGAGCTCAACCCGCAGGTCGTGATCCGGGCCTGGGACCCGCACCCGGAGCGGGTGGAGCGGCTCATCGGGCTCGCCGAGCCGGCCCCCGGCTGGGAGGACGCGCTCGTGGGCGCGGAGGTGATCGTGACCGCCGGGCCGATCATCGAGGATCCCGACCCGCCCCTGCGCGCGGAGCAGCTCGGGGAGCGGTGGCTCGCGCTGCCGATCGACTTCGACTTCTACTTCGGAGCGGAGACCGTCGCCTCCGCCGACCTCTTTCTCGCGGACGACGTCGGCCAGTTCGAGTACTACCGCGAGCTGGGCCACTTTCAGGGCTGGCCTGCGCCGGAGGGAAACGTCGGCGAGGGTCTCGCCCGCGAGGACACTCCCCAACGCGTCCTCTGCTGCAACCTCGGCATCGGGGCGCTGGACGCCGCCTTCGCCAACGCCGTCCTGGAAGCGGCTCGGGCCGCCGGCGCGGGCACCCAGCTCGAGCTGTGAGCTGGCTCGAGGGCCTCGAGCGCTCGCTCGCCGACGACGAGGGCACGGAGGCGCTCGCCAACGGGGTCGTCGTCCTGGCGACCGTGGCGGGCCGTGACGTTCACGTCGACCCGGACGAAGCTCACGGCGCCGCGCGGCGCGCCCTCCTTCTCCTGAGCGCCGGGGGCGATCCCGACCGCGGGCTCGACCTGCACGGCCGCGCGGTCGCGGCGATCGCCGACGACCTTCGCTCGGTCGACCGGCAGATCGCGCTGGAGGAAGGCCTGAGGCAGCTCCGCCTGCAGACCGAAGGGCTGCCGCACGTCAGCGAGGCCCTGCACGGGCTGATCGACGCGCCGGACGTCGCCTGGCGCGCCTACTCCGCCGGCCTCTTAGCGCAGGCGCTCGGCGAGGAGTTCTAAGCTCGGATCCGCTCGCCCTCCGGGTCCCAGAGGGGCTCGTCGGCGATCCGGCCCGGCACCCAGTCGCCGAAGATCTCCACCTCCACCGGCCGGCCCGCCTCGGCGGAGCCCGCCGGGACGTAGGCGTACGCGATCGAGCGCTCGACCGAGTAGCCGTAGCCGCCGCTCGTCACCCGGCCGAGCACCTCGCCGCCCATCCTCACCGGCTCGGAGCCGAGCGCGACCGCCCGCGGGTCGTCGAGGACGAGACAGGCGAGCTTCCGCTCGGCGGGTCGCTCCTGCGCCGAGACGAGCGCCTCGCGGCCGATGAAGTCGCCCTTGTCGAGCTTGACGGCGAAGCCAAGGCCGGCCTCGTACGGAGTCTCGTCCGGCGTGATGTCGGCGCCCCAGACCCGGTAGCCCTTCTCGAGCCGCAGCGAGTCGATCGACTTGTAGCCTCCCGCGACGAGGTCGTGCCCGGCCCCGGCCTCCCAGATCGTGTCCCACAGGCGCCGGCCGAACTCGGAGGGGCAGTAGAGCTCCCAGCCGAGCTCGCCGACGTACGTCACGCGCACTGCCAGGCAGGGGACGACGCCGATGCTGAGCTCCTGCGCGCGCATATACGGAAACGCGTCGTTGCCGAGATCGGCGTCCGTGAGCGGCTGCAGGAGGTCGCGCGCGGCCGGCCCCCACAGGCCCAGGCACGCGAAGCGCGACGTGACGTCCTCGACGACGACCGAGCCGTCGTCCGGCGCGTGCGAGCGGATCCAGGCCGAGTCGTGCTGGCCGAAGGCCGTGCCGGTGACGATCCGGAAGCGGTTCTCGGCGAGGCGCGTCACGGTGAAGTCGCACTCGATGCCCCCGCGGGCGTTCAGCATCTGCGTGTAGGTGACGACGCCGACGTCGCGGGCGACGCGGTTGTCGCAGAGAGACTCGAGGAAGCCCGCGGCGCCCGGGCCGACGACGTCGAGCTTGGCGAACGAGCTCTCGTCGAAGAGCGCCGCCGACTCCCGGCACGCACGATGCTCCGCGCCGATTGCGGGGGACCAGAGCCTGCCGGCCCAGCCGCGCGGTCGCAGCGACTCGTCCCCGCGCCCGGCGTTGGGCTCGAACCAGTTGGCGCGCTCCCAGCCCGACTTCTCGCCGAACGCGGCCCCGAGCTCGCGCAGGCGCTCGTACGCCGGCGGAGAGGCGCAGCGGACGCCCCGCCTGGCGCTCGTGGCCCGGGTACTTGACGTCGTAGTAGGTGGAGTAGATCTCGAGCGTGCGCGCGAGCGTGTATGCCTGGCTCGCGTACGCGGAGCCGAAGCGGCGGGAGTCCATCTCCCAGACGTCGAGGCTCGGAACGCCCTCCACGATCCACTCGGCGACGAGCTGCCCCATCCCGCCCGCGCCGGCGAGGCCGTGCGCGCAGAAGCCGGCGGCCACCCAGAACCCGCGGACGTCGGTCTCGCCGAGGATGAACTCGCCGTCGGGCGTGAACGCCTCGGGGCCGTTCACGAGCTTCACGACCTCCGCTTCCTCCAGGTCCGGGACGCGGACGACCGCGTTCGTCATCAGCTCCTCGAAGCGCTCCCAGTCCTCGGGGAGAAGCTGGCCGTTGAAGTCGGAGGGAATGCCGTCGAGGCCCCAGGGCGCCGGGTGGCGCTCGTAGCCGCCCATCACCAGGCCGCCGGACTCGCCGCGGAAGTACACGAGCAGCGACGGGTCGCGCATCGTCGGCACTTCGAGCGGGACGCCGCTCGGCTTCGTGATCAGGTACTCGTGGGCCATCGGGATCACCGGCACGGTGACGCCGGCGAGCCGGCCGATCTCCCCGGCGAACATGCCGCCCGCGTTGACGACCACTTCCGCCTCGACGGAGCCCTTGTCGGTCTCGACGCCGGTCACGCTCCCCTTCTCCACGCCGATCGAGGTCACGCGCGTGTGCGTGGCGATCTCGGCGCCGCCCCGGCGAGCCCCCTCGGCGAGGGCAAACGTGAGCTGGCTCGGGTCGATGTAGCCGTCAGTCGGCAGATAGGCGGCCCCGAGGAGTCCCTCGGTCGACATGGGCGGGAAGAGCTTCTGCGCCTCCTCGGCGGAGATCAGCTCCAGCGGCAGGCCGAACGTCTTCGCCCAGCCTGCCTGACGCGCCAGCTCCTGCATGCGCTCCTCCGTGGAGGCGAGACGCAACGATCCGACCTCGTGCCACCCCGTCTCGAGCCCGACCTCGTCGGCGAGCGAGCGGTAGAGCTCGACCGAGCTCATCATCATCCGGGTCAGGCTGAGCGACCCGCGAAGCTGACCGACCAGCCCGGCCGAGTGGAAGGTCGAGCCGCTCGTGAGGTCGGCGCGCTCGACGAGGAGGACGTCCTCCCACCCCAGTCGCGTCAGCCAGTAGAGAATGGAGGCGCCGCCGACGCCGCCGCCGATGACAACTGCTCGCGCCCGGTCTCGCATGCGCGGGCTACCCTAACGGCCGGGTCAGGCGAAGAGGTCGTCGAGCCAGTCGAGGATCCGCTGGTTCGCGAGCCACCGGTTCTGCAGCTCGCAGTGCTCACCCGCGCCTTCCGCCGCGCTGAACCGGATCAGCGTGGTCGGGCACGAGAGCCGGCCGAGGAACGCCTCGGCTCCGGTCGCGAGCGGGTCACTCTCGGCATACGTCCCCACCACCGGACAGCGGATGTCGCCCGCACGGCCCTCGAGGGTGTAGGTCGCCATGGACGCCAGGTACCCGCGGAGGTCGGGGACCCCGTTCACCCAGAACCCCCGCTGCACGACCTTCCAGCGCAGGCCGGCATTCGCGTTGATCGCGGCCATCATCGTCGCCTCGTCAGCGTCCGAGATCTCGGGCAGCGCCGTCGCGGCTTTCTCGGACAGGCCCAGATGCCTGGCCAGCTGTGGCATGCCGTCGAGGAGGCTCCACCCGGGCGGGTCCAGGACGCAGGCCGCGAGACGATGCTCGCCCGTTGCCGCGCGGGCGGCGAGGTAGCCGCCCAGGCTCCAGCCCTGGAGCACGATCTTCGAGGAATCGACGTCGTCGCGAGCCACGAGGGCATCCACCACCGGGGTGACGACCCGCTCCCAGTCCGGGATCAGCGCCACGCCCTCGGCGACCAGCATGGAGCCCTGCCCGGGGCCGTCGAAGAGGACGCAGTGGTAGCCCCGCCGACACGCGTCGATGCCCTGGGCGAGGTACATGTCGGCCATGGTGGCGTCGTAGCCGTTGGTGCAGATCACCACTGGACGCACCTCGCCGTCCTCGGCGTCCGCCGCTCGAAGGAAGTAGCCAGGCATCGCGTGCCCGTCGAAGGGGATCGAAAGCGGCTCTCCCGGCGGAGCGCAGAGCGCCATCGCCCGGTCGAACGCCTTCGTCAGCCGGTCGAACGCCTCGGTCAGCCGCTTGTCGACAGGCCGGCCGTAGAGCGCGTGGATGCCGACCTCGTAGAACGACGCCGCTCGAAGGTAGTGACCCCGCGCGTGCACGGCCCGACCTGCGCGTTCAGCCTGCTCCCCTTCCTCGACATGCCTGTCGGCGGCGGCGGTCCAGGCCGAGACGAACGCATCGTCGTCCGGTGCTGTCAGCGCTGCCGCGATTGCCGTCACCTCTCCCACGGCGCCGCCGTCGGCTCCGAGCAGGCCGAGCGGCCAGCTCGCGAACTCGTCGTGCAGCGGATCGTCGAACAGCTTCACCTCGTCTCCCTCCTCCGTGGCGTCGTCCGGCGAGCTACCCTGATGGCGTGCGCGTCGTCGCCTCCAAGGAGGCCGTCGCGTTCGTGCGAGAGCGCGGCGGCCGACTCTTTCTCTGGCCGCAGAGGAGCGGTTACTGCTGCCCCAGCTGGCGGCTTCAAAGCTCCACCGAGCCTGCGCCCGACCGAAGGTTTCGTCGCGTGCCCACGGACGGCTTCGAGCTCTACCTGCCTGCGAGCATGACCCGAGAGCCGAAGAAGCTCGAGATCGAGCTGCGCCGCTTCCCGCGCCGCCACGTCCAGGGGTACTGGAACGGGCTGGCCTGGATCGTGTGGTGAGCGAGGAGAAGGAAGCGATCGCGCGATTCTAGACTGGCCCTGTAGTGGGCACACGCGCTCTCATGTTCGACTTCAACGGGACGCTCTCCGACGACGAGCGCCTCCTCTTCGCCATCCTCGGCGACCTCTTCGCCGAGCAGGGGAAGCCGCTCCCCGAGGACGTCTACTTCGATCGGCTGGCCGGTCTCTCCGACCCCGAGATCGTCCGCACCTGGCTCGGCGCGGATCATCCTGCAGTCGACGCGGTGCTCGCGGAGCGCGTCTCCCGCTACCGGGAGGAGGTCGCCGACGGCTCCACCATCTCGGCGGAGGCGCGCCGAGCGGTCCTGCATGCGGCCGAGCACGTTCCCGTCGCCGTGGTCTCCGGCGCGCACCGGAACGAGGTCGTTCCCGCCCTGGAGGCAGCTGGGCTGGCCGATGTGGTCACGCTCGTGGTCACGATCGAGGACGTCGAGCGCGGCAAGCCCGACCCCGCCGGCTACGCCTTGGCGCTCGAGCTCCTCAACCACGACCTCCGCGCCGAGGAGGTGACCGTCTTCGAGGACACCGAGCCCGGCGTCATCGCGGCGAAGGCCGCCGGGATGCGCTGCGTCGCGATCCCCGGAACGCAGGCGCCGGAGCGGCTCGCCCTGGCGGACGAGCTCGCTCCGGCGCTTGACGTCGAAGCCGTGCGGCGGGCGCTAGCGCGCTAGCTTCCGGTCGTCGGCGCCGTTCCGGTCCTCTGCTCGAGCTCCTCCTCGTAGCGCTCGAGCTCCTCCTCGGTGCCCATCCGCACCGGGCCCTTGAACCAGTTCTTCGCCGACAGGATCCACCAGCCGCCGAAGATGAGGCCGATACCGGCAAACCAGAGGATCGTGTAGTTCGTGAAGCGCCAGTCGAAGTCTTCCTCCCACGGGAGGCCGACCTTGTACAGCGGAATCAGGAAGATGATCGTGATCAACGCGACCCAGGCGATGGAAAGGGGGTCGATCCACTTGTAGTGCTTGCCGAGGCTCCACGCCCTCGGCTCGTCCCAGCTGTCGCCCTTGCGCCAGCGAAGGTAGACGGGGATCACGAAGGCGATGTAGAGGCCGATGACCGCGATCGCCGTTCCGACCGCATAGCCCACGAAGTAGTTCCAGACCGCGGGGATCATCAGGATGCCCGCGAAGAGCCAGATGCCGAAGACCGACCACGTCGGCACGCGGTTCTTCGCGACGCGCCGCCAGAGCTGATGGCCCGGCACGGCGCCGTCGCGCGAGAAGGCGAACATCATCCGCGACGCCGAGGTCACGGACGCGGTCACGCAGAAGAACTGTGCGACGACGCAGATGAAGAGCAGCGCCTCCGCCCAGTCCTGGCCCATCGATTCGGCCCAGATCCAGGGCACGAGCAGCCCGAGGGCGTTGACGGTGTCGAGCGCCCCTTGATTACTTGGGATCGCGAACGTCACCGCCACGAGGAGGATCCAGCCGAAGATCACCGAGACGACAACGGAGGTCCACATCCCCATCGCCGCCATCCGCGACGCGTTGTTGGTCTCCTCGGCCGTGTGCGCCGACGCGTCGAACCCCGTGATCGTGTACTGCGGGAGCAGCATGCCCAGCCCGAGCACGAGCAGGAACGCTAAGCCGAACTGGGTCGTTCCGTCTCCGAAGCCCGAGTTGTTGATGGTCTGCGTGAACACGTACGAGACCGACTGGTGGTCGTTCGGGACGATGATCAGGATCCCGACGATCACGACGACGCCCACCATGTGCCACCACGCCGAGATCATGTTCAGGCCGGAGGTCAGGCGGATGTTGAGCAGGTTGACCAGCGCCGCAGTGGACAGGAAGATCGCGTACAGGATGTACGTCGAGGCATCGAACGACGCGCCGAACCAGTCGTTCATGTGCTCCGTGTACGAGAACCAGAAGTCGAAGAGGGCCTGCCCGAAGAGCGCGAGCCCGTATCCGATCGCCGCGGTGACCGCAACCTGGCCGATGAGGTTGAACCACCCGGTCGCCCAGCCCCAGCCCGGGCTGCCGAGCTTCGACGCCCAGTAGTAGAGGCCGCCGGCCGTCGGATAGGCCGAGGCGATCTCCGCCATGGCGAGTGAGATGATCGTCGCCATGAGGCCGACGAGCAGCCAGCCGAAGACCACCCACATCGGGCCGCCGTGCTCGAAGCCGATGTTGTACGAGGTCAAGCACCCCGCGAGGATCGAGATGATCGTGAAGCTGATGGCGAAGTTGCGGAACCCTCCCATCCCGCGGAAGAGCTCCTGCGCGTACCCGAGCTTGTGGAGGATGTGTTCGTCCTCCGAGGTGTGGTAGCCCTTCGTCTCCGGCCCTTGACTCATCGTTCCTCCTCCGTTCGGCGGCCTTAAGACCGGGGTTTCTACGCCCCGCAGGGAGTTCCTGTCAAGCCACTGGCAGCCGCGTAGACTCCCGGGCCATGCTGACACTGGACGAGCTGAAGGGTGCGGTAGCCGACGGATCCGTCGACACGGTGATCGTCGCGTTCACCGACATGCAGGGCCGCCTCATGGGGAAGCGCCTGCACGGGGAGTTCTTCGTGGAGGAGCACGTCGGCGAGCACGGCGTCGAGGGTTGCAACTACCTGCTCGCGCTCGACATGGAAATGGACACCGTCCCGGGCTACAGGATGGCCGGCTGGGAGCAGGGCTACGGCGACTTCGTGCTCCAGCCCGACCTGGCCACGCTTCGGCGCATCCCCTGGCTCGAGGCGACCGCGCTCGTCCTCTGCGACGTCACGTGGCACGACGGCACGCCCGTCACGCCGTCGCCGCGGCAGGTCCTCAACCGCCAGGTGGAGCGCGCGGCGGAGCTCGGCTTCGCGCCCATGTTCGGCTCCGAGCTCGAGTTCTACCTCCTCAAAGAAAGCTACGAGGAGGCTCACGCGAAGCACTACCGAGACCTGACGCCCTCGGTGCCGTACATCCTCGACTACCACATCCTCGCCACCACCTACGACGAGCCCTTGATCCGTCAGATCCGGAACGGCATGCAGGGCGCGGGGATCAGAGTGGAGACGTCCAAGGGCGAGGCGTGGCCGGGCCAGCAGGAGATCAACTTCCGCTACGCCGACGCGCTGACGATGGCCGACAACCACACGGTCTACAAGAACGGCGCCAAGGAGATCGCGCACCTGAACGGCTGCTCGATCACGTTCATGGCCAAGCCCGACCACACGTGGATCGGAAGCTCCTGCCACATCCATTCGAGCCTCTGGCGCGACGGCGAGAGCGCCTTTGCCGGCGAGTCGGAGGTCTTCAAGCAGTACCTGGCCGGGCAGATCGCCTGCCTGAAGGAGCTCGCCGTCTTCATCGCCCCGACGATCAACTCCTACAAGCGTTTCGCCGCAGGCAGCTGGGCTCCGACGACGCTCGCCTGGGGCCACGACAACCGCACCTGCGGCTTCCGCATCGTCGGCCACGGGGCGGGCCTTCGCGCCGAGACGCGGATCCCCGGCGGCGACGTCAACCCGTACCTCGCGTTCGCGGCGCTGCTCGCTGCCGGCCTGCACGGGATCGAGAACGAGCTCGAGCTGCCGCCGCCGCTCGAGGGGAACGCGTACGAATCGGACGCCGAGCGCTTCCCCCACTCCCTCCGCGAGGGGATCGCGGCTCTCGAGGAGGGCACGATGGCGCGCGCGGCGCTCGGCGACGACGTCGTCGACCACTACCTGAACTACGCGCGCACGGAGCAGCGCCTCTTCGACGAGGCGGTCACCTGCTACGAGCGCGAACGGCTCTACGAGCGCGGATAGCGCGACGTAGACTCGTAGCGTGCGCCCGATCGTCGGCATCACGAGCTACGCCGAGAACGCACGCTGGGGAGTCTGGGAGGCCCCCGCGGCGCTCATCCCCCTCTCCTACGTGAGCGCGATCGAGGCCGCCGGGGGCCGGGCGCTGCTCGTCCCGCCGAGCACGGACGGCGTCGAGGAGACGCTTGACGCCCTCGACGGGCTCCTGCTCTCGGGCGGCGCCGATCTCGACCCGGGCTCCTACGGCGCCGAGTCGCATCCGGAGACGAACGGGGTCCGGCCCGAGCGCGACCAGGCCGAGCTCGCGCTCCTCGAGGGGGCGCTCGCGCGCGACATGCCCGTCCTCGCCGTGTGTCGCGGGAGCCAGGTGCTGAACGTCGCCCGGGGAGGCGACCTCGTCCAGCACCTTCCCGAGGTCGTCGGCCACGAGGGCCACAAACAGGTGCCCGGAGTCTTCGCCGAGCACGACGTCGACGTCCTCCCGGAGACGAAGCTGCACGACGTCGTCGGCGAGCGTGCCCCCGTGAAGAGCCACCACCATCAGGGCTACGGGCGTCTCGGCGAGGGCCTGCGGGAGGCCGCCCGCGCCGAGGACGGCACGGTCGAGGCGATCGAGGATCCCTCGCGACGCTTCGCCCTCGGCGTCCTCTGGCATCCCGAGGAGGGCGCGGACGCTGCGCTCTTCCAGGCGCTGGTGGAGGAGGCAAAGCGCTACCGGGAGGAACGCTCGTGACCGCCGTTCTCAATCCGGCGACCGAGGAGGTCATCCGCGAGGTCCACGCTGCGTCGGCCGATGAGACGGACGCCGCCGTCGCACGGGCGAAGGCCGCCTTCCCGGCCTGGCGGGCGGTCGCCCCGGCCGACCGGGCACGGCTGCTTCGACGCGTCGCCACGCTCGTCGAGGAGCACGCCGAAGAGCTCGCCCGCATCGAGTCCGAGAACGTCGGCAAGCCCATCGGCGGCGCCCGCGCCGAGGTCGGGATGGTGGCCGACGTCTTCCACTTCTACGCGGGCGCCGTCGACAAGCACCACGGCGAGACGATCCCCGTCGCCGGCGGAGTCGACCTGACCTTCCGCGAGCCGCTCGGGGTCGTCGGCCTGATCGTCCCCTGGAACTTCCCGCTCAACATCTCCAGCTGGAAGCTTGGGCCGGCGCTGGCCTGCGGGAACACGGTCGTGCTGAAGCCCGCCGAGCTGACGCCGCTCTCGGCCCTGAGGCTCGGCGAGCTCGCGCTCGAGGCCGGGCTCCCCGAGGGCGTCGTCAACGTCGTCGCCGGCAAAGGGTCCGTCGTCGGGCAGCGCCTCGTCGAGCACCCCGACGTGGCCAAGATCGGCTTCACCGGCTCGACGGAGGTCGGGCGCGGGGTGATGCAGGGCGCGGCCGCCACGATCAAGCGCGTGACGCTCGAGCTCGGGGGCAAGTCGGCCAACGTGGTCTTCGCCGACGCCGACCTGGAGAAGGCCGCCTCCGCGGCGCCCTACGCCGTCTTCGACAACGCCGGCCAGGACTGCTGCGCCCGGTCGCGCATCTTCGTGGAGCGCCCCGTCTACGATCGCTTCCTGGAGCTACTGGTCGACTCGACGCGCGGCGTGAAGGTCGGCGACCCGTCCGACGACGCGACCGAGATGGGGCCGCTGATCTCCGCGGCTCATCGAGAGACGGTCTCGTCCTTCGTCGACGGAGGCGTCGCGTTCCAGGGAGACGTCCCGGAGGGGCCCGGCTTCTGGTTTCCCTGCACGCTCGTCGAGGCCTCGAACGACGACCGCGTCGCCCGCGAGGAGGTCTTCGGCCCGGTCGCCGCCGTGATCCCGTTCGAGGACGAGGCGGAAGCTCTTCGCCTGGCCAACGACACGCCGTACGGCCTCTCGGGCTCGATCTGGACGCGCGACGGCGCCCGGGCGCTACGCATGGCGCGCGGCCTCGACTCCGGCGTCCTCTCCGTCAACTCGAACAGCTCCGTACGCGTCTCGACCCCGTTCGGCGGCTTCAAGCAGTCGGGCTTCGGCCGCGAACTGGGCCTGCACGCCCTCGAGGGCTACTCCGAGGTCAAGAACGTCTTCGTCTCGACCGAGTAGGGGACGGCCAGTGACGACGACTCGCTGGCGCCTCGTGGGCGGTGACGGGACCGAGCTGGGGATCCTCGAGAGCGCCGCCGGCTAGGCGGTCACGAAGCCCTTACATGCCGTCGCGATACTGATCGCGTCGGAACGGGCACGTACCCTTGGATGCGATGAGACGCCCAGCCCTCGTCTTCCTGCTCGCCGCCGTCCTCGCGGGTTGCGGTGCCTCCGGCAACGGGGACGACGACCAGGAGGCGGCGCCGATTGCCGCCCAGACGGTCGTGCAGACGTTCAGCGAGGTGCCCGGTATGCCGACCCTGCGCGAACGTGCCGGACGAGTCCTGGTCCCAGCTCGGCCCAGGCCTCAACGTGCCGCCCGCAACCAGCAGGAGTACGGCACGTTCACGATCTACGTCGTCGCCCCCGATGACCCGGAGGCGGTTCGGTCGCTCCTCGCCGACAAGGACACGGCGGAGCCTCTGGAGGCCGACGCGAGCGGCATCTACTGGGACTACGACGAACTGGCGAAGTCGTACGTCGCCCAGAAGCGCTATGGCCCCAATGCCGTCCTCGTCTGGTGGAACGAGCAGCGCGAGCGGGGCACGGACGAGCGCTGGGAGCGGCTCGACCAGCTGATGCAGAGCGTCGCCGCGGGCTAGAGCGATAAGCTCCGCCGCCATGGGGCGGCTCGACGGGAAGGTCGTGGTCATCACCGGTGCCGGCGGCGGCATCGGCCGCGAGGCCGCGCTCCTCTTCTCCGTCGAGGGAGCGAGCGTCTGCGTCGCCGACATGAGCCGGGAGGCCGGCGAGCAGACCGCCTCGGAGGCGCGAGAGGCGTTCTTCCAGCAGGTGGACGTCGCCGACCCGGCGAGCGTCGAGGCCATGTACACGGCCACCGCAGAGCGCTACGGCGGCATCGACGTCCTCTACAACAACGCGGGGATCATGCCCGCGGACGACGCGTCCATCCTGGACACGGAGCCGGACGCCTGGCAGCGCGTGCAGGACGTGAACACGAAGGGCGTCTTCCTCTGCTGCAAGCACGGGATCCCGCACCTGCTCGAGCGCGGGGGCGGCTCGGTCATCAACGTCGCCTCCTTCGTGGCGCTCGTGGGCGCCGCCACCTCGCAGATCTCCTACACGGCGTCGAAGGGCGCCGTCCTCTCGCTGAGCCGTGAGCTCGCGGTCGAGTTCGCCCGCCGCGGTGTGCGGGTCAACGCGCTCTGCCCCGGGCCTGTCGAGACGCCGCTGCTCATGCGCCTCTTCGCCGAGACTCCTGGAGCGCTCGAGCGCCGGCTGCAGCACCTGCCCATGGGCCGCCTGGCCCAGGCGAAGGAGATCGCCCAGGGCGCCCTCTTCCTGGCGAGCGACGAGTCCTCGTATGTCAACGGGGCGACGTTCCTCGTCGACGGCGGCCTCACCGCCGCATACGTGACGGCCGAGTAGTCGGCGGCTTGACGCCGCGAGGGCAGCGTCGTAGCGTGGCCCTTCCCTCGAGAGATCGCCCACGTGCCGTCCAGCGCTTCTCGCCCGACAACGGACGTCCTCTCGTCCCGCACATCCCGGGAGGCCGCCGGCTGGCTCTGCACGACGAAGGTTGACCCGTCGGAGCTCTACCGCCCCGGGCGGAAGGAGCAGAAGCAGTTCTCGTGGATCAGCCCCAAGCCGCTCTGGGAGTCCCGCAACGACAAGATCGCCCGCTGGGTCGGCGACTCGACGGACGACGAGCGGAAGCGCTGGGTGGAGGCGCAGCGGCGCAAGGGGGTCGATCCGCGGCTCACGATCTCGCGGCACGCGGACAAGGACGAGATCTCGTTCATGGTCCTCGGCGACCCGGGGGAGGGAGACGACTCCCAGTACCAGGTGCTGCGGCCGCTCCGGGCGACGTCGAAGGACACCGACTTCACGTTCATCGTCAGCGACGTCATCTACCCGGCCGGCGACCTGGCCGACTACCACGACAAGTTCTACTGGCCGTACCGCGGGCTGCCGGGGCCGATCTACGCGATCCCCGGAAACCACGACTGGTACGACGGCCTGCACGGGTTCATGACCCTCCTCTGCGGCGCCGACCCCGACCTGCGCCCGCCGGTGCACGCGAGCAAGAGCCGCTGGAAGCGCGCCTTCCTGGATCTCACCTGGCGCGAGCCGACCGAGGCGATGCAGGAGGAGATCAAGGAGATGCAGGCACTCCGGCCGGAGCCCTCGGGGCAGCCGGCATCCTACTTCGCCGTCGATCTGAAGGAGCTCGTGCTCGTGGGCCTCGACACCGGCATCCAGTCGGGGATCGACGACGAGCAGGGCGAGTGGTTCCGCACGATCTCGAAGCTCCCGAAGGACAAGATCCTCCTGACGGGGAAGCCGCTCGTCGTCGACGCGGCGCGCAAGCGCTGCCCGATCGCCGGCTCCGACGAGACGGTGAACGCGATCGTCCAGAACCCGGCCAACCGGTACATCGCCGTCATCGGCGGGGACATCCACAACTTCCAGCGCTATCCGGTGCGCCATGCGGACGGACGCGTGGTGCAGCACATCATCAGCGGCGCCGGGGGCGCGTACACGAAGGCGACCCACAAGATCCCGAAGGCGACGCTCGACGGCTGCGGCTGCGACGAGGCCGACTTCCGCTGCTACCCGCGCCGGGGCGATTCCCTGGCGGCGTACTCGATCCTGCTCGACCGCAAGATCCCCCTGGACGTGGCCATCCCGTACGAGCTGGCGCCGGCGGTCATGAGCCTGCGGCTCGACAAGGTGGTCGACCCGGCGCGCGTCGAGGACCGGGACAAGCAGGTCCCGCCCGACGTCTGGCGCAAGGCGAAGATCGTGTTCCCCTTCTCGGACGCGGGGATCATGGGGCCGCTCAACAAGAACTTCTCCGAGTTCCTCGACTGGAACGACCCCGACCCGCCGCTCTTCAAGAGCTTCCTCCGCGTCGACGCGCGGCCCGGCGAGGTCGAGATCCGCTGCTTCGGGGCGACCGGCTGCGAGGAGCACGCCGACGAGCCGCCGCTCGAGGACCACATCAAGGGCACGCGAGGCGGCGACGGAACCTGGACCTGGGAGGTTCTCCTTGCCTGATGCAGCAGCCTGGCCGGCGATCTTCGAGCCGCTTCGCTTTCGCCACCTCGAGGTGAAAAACCGGCTCTTCCGCTCGAGCATCTCCGGGCGCTTCGACAACTACGACGGCTCCGGCACGGAGACGCGGATCGACTGGGACGTCAAGTTCGCCCGCGGGGGAATCGGGGCGATCATCTCCTCGAACACCCCGGTGCACCCACGCGGAGCGATCGTGCCGAACTACTCGCACCTCGACTCGGACGAGCGGGTGCCGTTCTACCTCGAGCTGGGAAAGCGCGTGCGCGACGCGGGCGCGAAGTACATCGTCCAGCTCGCCTTCTCGGGGAGGCAGCGAGACATCCCGAGCGTCCTCTACGACAAGGGCCTCTCCTCGACCGACAGGCCCGACCCTATCCACGGCTTCCAGTGCGAGCGGATGACGAAGGCGCAGATCGACGAGATCGTCGACTGCTTCGCCCAGGCCGCCCGCCGCGCCCGCGAGGCCGAGCTGGACGGGATCGAGGTGCACGGCTGCAACGGCTACCTCATCACCCAGTTCCTCTCTCCCGCGATCAACGACAGAACGGACGAGTACGGCGGGTCGCTCGAGAACCGCGCGCGCTTCCCGCTCGAAGTCGTGCGCGCGATCCGGAAGGAGGTCGGCGACGACTTCCACCTCCAGTTCAAGATCAGCGCGATCGACGACGGCAAGGCGCTCTTTCCCTGGAGCAAGGAGGGCACGACCCTCGAGGAGTCGATCCAGGTGTGCAACTGGCTCATCGAGGCGGGCGTGGACGGGCTCCACATCTCGTCCGGCTACGTCTTCCCCCATCCGCGGAACCCGGCCGGGGCGTTTCCGATCGCAGAGGTCATCCGCTCCTTCGACACCATGCTCTCGAGCGGGACGAACACCTTCAGGAACTACCTGATGTTCCGTACCCCGCCCATCAACAAGGCGTTCGCGTGGGCGTGGGAGCGGCGAGTCCGCCAGCTCGGCGTCGAGGGCATCAACCTCTCGCTCGCCAGGGCGATCAAGCAGGTCGTGGACGTGCCCGTCCTCTGTGCCGGCGGGTTCCAGACCGCCTCGGTGATCGCGCGGGCGATCGAGGACGGCTCGACGGACGGCGTGACGATAGGCCGCCCGCTGATCGCCAACCCCGACCTTCCCAACCTGTTCGCCGAGGGCCTCGACCGGGCGCCGCAGCCGTGCACGTACTGCAACAAGTGCCTGATCAGCTTCGTCGAGAACCCGCTCGGCTGCTACGAGGAGAGCCGGTACCGCTCCCGCGAGGAGATGATCCGGCACATCATGTCGGTCTACGAAGGGGCGCCTCTGCCGGCCGAGGTCAAGTGAGGTGGGTGCCGAGGCGATCTTCGAGCCGCTCACGCTCGGGCCGCTGACCGTCAAGAACCGTGTTCTCCGCTCCAGCGTCGCCGGGCGCTTCGACAGCTACGACGGCTCGGGGACGCCGGTCCGCGTCAACTGGGATCTCCGTTTCGCCCGCGGCGGCGTCGGCGCGATCATCTCCTCGAACGCGCCCATTCACCCGCGCGGGGGCATCGTTCCCGGCTACGCGCACATCGACTCGGACGAGTCGATCCCGTTCTGGCGTCAGCTCGGCGAGCGCGTGCGGCAAGCCGGCTGCCGGTACATCCTCCAGATCGTCCACGCCGGGCGGGAGCGGATCGTCCCGTTCCTCCAGTGGGACAAGGCGCTGTCGGCCTCGAGCAAGCCGGAACCGCTCAACGGCTTCCCGGCCGAGGCGATGACGGTGCAGGAGATCGCCGAAGTCGTCGAGATGTTCGCGCAGGCGGCGCGGCGGGCGCAGGAGGCCGGGCTCGACGGGGTCGAGGTCGCCGGCGCCAACGGCATGCTGCCGACGCAGTTCCTCTCCTCGGCGATCAACGACCGCAAGGACGTCTACGGCGGCCCGCTCGAGAACCGCGCCCGCTTCGGGCTCGAGGTCGTGCGCGCAATCCGGGAGTCGGTCGGGCCCGAGTTCTGCGTGGGCTACAAGATCTCGATCCAGGAGCGGCTCGACGAGCTGATGCCGTGGCTCAAGCGCGGGAACACGCTGGAGGAGTCGCTGCAAATGTGCCGCTGGCTCGAGGAGGCCGGCGCCGACTACCTCCACGTGAGCGCCGGCGGCGGCTTTCCGCACCCGCGTAACCCCGCCGGCGAGTTCCCGGCCGCGCAGGTCGTGAAGACGTACGACACGATCCTGTCGAGCGGCAGGTACACCTTCCGCAACTACCTCACCTTCCGCACGCCCGTGCTTGCCAGGGCCTTCGGCTGGTGGTGGACGCGCCCGCACCGCGCCGGCGAGATCGAGGGACTCAACCTCGCCGACTCGCGCGCCGTGAAGCAGGTCGTCTCCATCCCGGTCGTCGTCACCGGCGGCTTCCAGACCGCCTCGGTGATCGCCCGCGCGATCGAGCGCGGCGACTGCGACGGCGTCACGATCGCGCGCCCGCTCGTCGCCAACCCCGACCTCGTCCGCCACTTCGAGGAGGGGCTCGACCGTGCGCCGCGGCCGTGCACGTACTGCAACAAGTGCCTGTTCAGCTTCATCGAGCACCCGCTCGCCTGCTACGAGGAGGCGCGCTTCGACTCCCGCGAGGAGATGCTGCGCGAAGCGCTCGCCGTCTACGAGACAACCGAGCCATGAACGCCGACGCGATCTTCGAGCCGCTCCGCTTCCGCAGCCTCGAGGTTGGAAACCGCATCTTCCGCTCGAACGTCGCCGGGAGACTCGACGACTACGACGGCGGCGGGACGCCGACGCGGATCAACTGGGAGCTGAAGTTCGCGCGCGGCGGCGTGGGCGCGATCGTCTCCTCGTGGACGGCGGTCGACGAGCGGGGCAAGATCGTCCCGGGCTTCGCCGGGATCGAGACGGACGAGCGCATCCCCTTCTGGCGCGAGCTGGGAAAGCGCGTCCACGAGCACGACTGCCGCTACATCCTCCAGCTCGCCCACGCCGGCCGGCAGCGGGACGTGCCGACGGTCGCCTTCGGCAAGGGGCTCTCCTCGACGAGCAAGCCCGACCCGCTGCACGGCTTCGAGGCCGAGCGCGCGACGAGGGCCGACCTCGAGCAGATCAAGCGCTCGTTCGCCGCGGCGGCGCGGCGCGCCCGCGAGGCCTCGCTCGACGGGATCGAGGTCCACGGCGCCAACGGCTACCTCTTCACGCAGTTCCTCTCGTCGGCGATCAACGACAGAACGGACGAGTACGGCGGCACGCTCGAGAACCGTGCCCGTCTTCTCATTGAGACGGTGGAGGCGATTCGCGCCGAGATCGGCCACGACTTCCACCTGCAGGTGAAGATCTCGACGACGGAGCACGCGGATGCCTTCCTCCCCTGGCTGGGGAAGGGGAACACGATCGAGGACTCGGTGCAGGTCTGCCGCTGGCTCGAGGAGGCCGGCGCGGACGCGATCCACGTCTCCTCCGGCAGCACGTTCCCGCACCCGGAGAACCCGGCGGGCGAGTTCTCGCTGGAGGACATGGTGCGCACCTACGACGTCATGCTCTCGAGCGGGAAGAGCACGTTTCGCAACTACCTCCTCTTCCGGGCCTGGCCGGCGAACCGTGTCATGAAGGCCCGCTGGGAGCGCGACCCGGACGAGGTTCCCGGGCGCTCGCTGCCCGACGCCCGGGCGGTCAAGCAGGCTGTGGGGATCCCGGTCATCGTCACCGGCGGCTTCCAGCAGGCCTCGTTGATCGCCGGCGCCCTCGAGCGGGGCGATTGCGACGCCGTCTCGATCGCACGCGGGCTCGTGGCGAACAACGACCTCGTCGAGCTCTTCCGAGCCGGCCACGACCTGCCGCCGCGGCCGTGCACGTACTGCAACAAGTGCCTCTACAACGTGCTCGAGCATCCGATCGGCTGCTACGACGAGCGGCGCTTTCCCTCGCGGGAGGCGATGATCGAGGAGATCATGTCCGTCTACACGCCGGCAAGCCAATGAGCGAAGCGACCCAGCACGGGATCTCGACCTACCTGCCCGAGAAGGAGCGCCGGGGCCTCGCCTTCTGCATGTCGGGGGGCGGGTATCGCGCCGCCCTCTTCCACCTGGGGGCGCTGCGGAGGCTCAACGAGCTCGGGGTGCTGTCGCAGGTCGACACCTTCACCTCGGTCTCGGGCGGAAGCATCATGGCGGCTCAGCTGGCAACGTTCCTGGCCGGAGCAGAGCGCCGGCCGGGCACGCAGATCGAGGGCTTCGACGCGGGCGTCGCCGATCCGATGAGGGCCTTCGTCAGCAGGGACATCCGCACGGGCGCCGCCCTGGCCAGGCTCCACCCGCGCAACTGGCTCGTGCCCGGCGCGCAGAGCGAGGCGCTCGCGGAGGCCTACGCGCAGGGGCCGGCCCCCGGCAGGCTCGCGGACCTTCCCGAGCAGCCGCGCTTCGTCTTCCTCGCCAGCGACATGCGCTTCCGCAACCAGTGGGTCTTCGACACCGGCGAGCGCCGCGTCGGGAGCCGGCCGGCCGGCTACGCGCCGCTCGATGACTGGACGCTCGCGGACGCGGTGGCGGCGTCCTCGTGTGTCCCCGGCGCCTTCGGCGTCGTGCACACGAAGTGGGAGCCCTCGGCGCTCGCCGGCGGATCGTACGAGGAGCCCGACCGCGACCGGCTCGTCCGCGAGATCGACCTCTCCGACGGCGGCATGTTCGACAACCTCGGGCTCGAGCCCGTTTGGCGCGACCACAAGGCCGTGCTCGTCTCCGATGCCGCGCCGTCCTTCAAGCCGGACCCCGACGTCGGCTGGCTCTGGAGCGCGCTTCGCCAGGGCGTCATCCTGCTCGAGCAGGCGACCGAGGTGCGCAAGCGCTGGCTCGTTGCCAACTTCATCGACGAGACGATGCAAGGGGCCTACTGGGGCATCGCCTCGCGACCGGCGAGCTACGAGCTCGACCCTCCGCCGGAGGCCTACTCGGAAGGCTTCATCCGCAACTTCATCGCGCCGATCCGCATCGACCTGGACGAGTTCTCCCCCGGCGAGATCGCCGTCCTCGAGAACCACGGCTACCTGATGGCCGACATCGCCCTCCGCAAGCACGGCGAAGGAGTCGTCGCGGGCATGCTGCCGGAGACCGGCGTTCCCCACCCCGGGTGGCTGGACGAGGCCAAGGCCGCGAGCGCCCTGCGCAAGAGCGGCAAGACGCGGATCTTCTTCCGGCCGCGCGTGAACCCCTAGGCCGCCCCCGGGGGCACGTTCGTGTTCATGTGGAACAGGTTCGCGGGGTCGTACTTCTTCTTGAGCTCGACGAGGCGCTCGTAGTTCGGCCCGTACGCGGCGCGCACCGGGTCGTCGCCGACGTCGTCCTCGGAGAAGTAGTTGAGGTAGCGGCGATCGGCCAGGAACGGCTCCAGCGCGGCGAAGGTCTCCTTCGTCCAGGCGACGTTCTCGTCGGTCGCCGCCGGATCCGTCCAGACCGACGTGATCACGAAGTTGTAGCCGGGCTCCCGGTGAGGCACCGCGGTTGCGTCCACGGGCACGCGAGTCACCGCCCCGTGGAAGTGCTCGAGGAGAGCCGCGCTCATCGGCGACGGGCAGACGGCGAAGCGCTCGAGCAGCTCGTCGATCGCCTCGTCCGACAACCCGCTCAGGAAACCGGACTTCCAGTAGTTGAGACTTCCTGTGGGATACCCGCCGTCGAGCAGCGAGTTGATGACCGTGTAGGGCAGCGGCCCGAGCTCGACCATGACGGGCGAGCCGAACTCCCTGAGGGGCTGCAGATCCTTCTCCGCCTGCTCGGGAGCGCCGATGTGGCAGGCGACGACGAGCGCGAGCTTCGTGCCGGAGCCATCGGGCGCGTGCCCGACGCCGGCGAAGGTCATGAGCTCCTCCGGCGCCTTCGCGGTGAAGTCCCTGTAGAAGCGGAGGAAGTCCGCGGCCGCGTCGAACGGGTGCGCGACAAGCCCACCGATGACAACGGGCCCGACCTCGTGGAGGCGGTACTCGAAGGACGAGACGACGCCGAAGTTGGCCCCGGCCCCGCGGAGCCCCCAGAACAGATCGGCGTTCTCCTGCTCGCTCGTGGTGAGCGTGCGCCCGTCCGCAGTGACGATCCGGGCTGAGAGCAGGTTGTCCGTGGCCATGCCGTACGTGGGCATGAGCCACCCGATGCCGCCTCCGAGCGTCAGCCCTGCGATTCCGGTGGTCGAGATCACGCCGCCCGTGACCGCGAGGCCGTGAAGCTGCGTCTCGCGGTTCAGCTGCGACCAGTTGACCCCCGGCTGGACGCGCGCAGCCCGTGTCGACGGGTCGACGTGGATGCCCTTCATCAGCGAGAGGTCGATCATCATTCCCCCCTCGGTGACGGCGCGTCCGGCGACGCTGTGGCCCCCGCCGCGGATCGAGATCTCGAGGCCCGCGTCTCGCGCGAACGCGACCGCGTCGGCGATGTCGGCTTCTCCGAGACAGCGCGCGATCAGCGCCGGCCGCTTGTCGATCAGCCCGTTGAAGAGGCGCCTCGCCTCGTCGTATCCCGCCTCTCCGGGCCGAAGGATCTCACCCGAGAATCCCTCGAGGCCCGCCAGTTCCTGCTCGGTAACCGCAGACATGGGCACCTCCTTGTGCCAGACCGCACGACTCTACGCTCCGAGTGAGCGCAAGGCTAGTAGACCTTCTCGCCCCGT
Source organism: uncultured Actinomycetes bacterium (assembly GCA_963775625.1). Classification (GTDB taxonomy): domain Bacteria; phylum Actinomycetota; class Thermoleophilia; order Gaiellales; family Gaiellaceae; genus JAIBJN01. Next base: position 122,821 of record CAVZJM010000014.1, read on the forward strand.
TCCAGCATGGCGACGAACTTCTCCAGCCGCCGCGTCCGCGTCTCCGGCTTCTTCGCGTCCTCGAGCTGGTAGATGATCGCGTACCGGTTCGACTTGTTCAGGCCGGCCCAGAACCCGGCAGCTTTCGCGCTCGCGTCCAGCGCCTTCCGCAGGTCGTCAGGCATCTCGGCGCTCGCCGGCGACGCATACGCCGCGTCCCAGCGGCCGTCGGCCTTCGCGAGCTCAACCTGCTCGAGGCCGGCAGCCTTCATCCGGCCCTGCTTCGCCAGCTCCTCGATCTTTCCGCGGTTGATCCGCGACCACTTGCTCCGCGACCGGCGCGGCGTGAACTTCTGCAGGTAGAAGCGCTCGTCGTAGCCCAAGACCTGGCTGTCGATCCAGCCGTAGCAGAGGGCGGCCTCGAGAGCCTCCGCATAGACGACGGTCGCTACGCCCGAGCCCTTCTTCGCGAACTTGAGCCAGACGCCGTCGGAACCGGAATGCTCGGCGTCGAGCCATGCCTCCCACTCCGCCTGCGAGGCGAAGGCGAGGATCGGCCTGCCGTCCTTCCCCAGCTCGTGGCCCACGTGGCCAGTATGCGGAATCGGATCTCAAGCAGCGACCGGGCGAAGCCGATGAGTGGTCCGTGCGCGCGACGATCCTCGGCACGGTCGGGGTCCTCTGGGGAGGGGCGATCATCGCGAGCGGCATCGTGAGCCCCAGCGAGTCGCCCGACGCGGCGCACGTGATCGGCGAGCTGATGGCGATGGCCTTCGGCGCGCTGCTCCTCGCCGCCGGCGCCCGCGCCCTCGTTCGCCGCTTCCGCTAGGCGTTTCCGGTAGCCCGGTCTGCGAAGCGGTCGGCCAGCGCCGCGATCGTGAGCGACGGGTTCGGCCCCACCGGGCCCGGCATGACCGAGCCGTCGGCGATCGTGAAGCCCGGATAGCCGAAGACCTCGCCGTACGGGTCGACGACGCCCTCCTCCGCCGAGCTCCCGAGCGGGCAGCCGCCGAGCGGGTGCACGGTGATGAGCCTGCCGAGATACCAGGTCGGGTTCCGCTTGAACTTGGCCCCCAGGGCCTCCGCGATCTCGCTCGCGAAGTCGCCCAGCCGGTCGAAGAACGGCCCCGACTTCCCCTTGACCCAGTCCACCTGGAGCGAACCGTCGTCCGTGAGCGCCATGGCCCCGTCGGGGATGTCCCGCCCCATCCCGAGCAGGGGGAGCGAGCCGGCCGCGACGCGCGTGTCCGAGAGCAGCTGGGAAACCTCGGCCGAGAGGTCGACCTCGGGATGGCGCCGAAGCAGGCCCAGGACGACGCGCGCTGCGACCTGGCGCAGGCGCCAGAGCGCGCCGGGGCCCTGCGTCGCCTGAACGAGCCAGGACGCGAACTCGGGGAAGCCGGCGTCCTCGACGTAGAACCCCCGGCCCTGGCCTCCATCGAGCTCGTCGGGGACGTGGAGCGCGCTCGTGATCACCGGCCCGCGGCTGGGCTCGAGCGGCCGGTCGGCGCCGAGCGCGAACGTGAGCAGGTCGCCGTTGCCGCCGAAGCGCGTGCCGAGCCTGGCGCTGAGCCCGGGGAACGCGGCCCGGCTCTTGAGGAGGAGGTAGGTCGAGCCGAGCGTTCCCGCTGCGAGGACGAGCCGGTCGCAGGTCAGCTCTCGCTCCGGGCGCACCTGCGGGTTGCGCGTGTCGATCTTCCGCCCCTCGTCGGCCGCCTCGTGCTCGACGTAGCGGACGACGTAGCCGCCCCCGTCTCCCGGCTCGAACGAGCGCACCTCATGCCGTGTCCGGATCACGGCGCCGAGCCGCTTCGCCTCGGAGAGGTAGTTGAGGTCGAGCGTGTTCTTGGAGCCGAAGTTGCAGCCGATGTCGCACTCGCCGACCAGGCGGCAGGTGTAGCGGGGCACGCCGTGCAGGTTCGGGTGCTCCTCGTGGAGCGGGACGCCGACCGCCGGCGCCTCGCCGTCGTTGGCGAATGTGACCGCGAGCTTCGGGAGGATGAACTCACGCCCCAGCTTCTCCGCCACGTCTCTGAGGGCTGCGGTCTTGGCCGTCGTGTCGGCGAACGGGTAGCGCTGCCCGTTCAGCATCGTCTCGACGCGGTCGTAGTGAGGATCGAGGTCGGACCGGCTCACCGGCCAATGCTCGTAACCGCCGTTCGCCAGGTCCTCCTGGACGAACCAGCGCTCGGGCTTCCGCAAGAGGACGTTCGCGTAGATGAGCGAGCCGCCTCCCAGCCCGCTCGAGACGACCGCCCCCAGGCCCTTGAAGGACCAGACGTTGAAGAGCCCGTAGAGGCCCTCGCTGGGATCCCAGAAGGCCCTCGAGAGCTCGCGCGGGCCGCGCGGGAAGGAGCCCGGCGGATAGGGCTTCCCGCGCTCGAGGACGCAGACCGACCTGCCCGCCTCGGCCAGCCTGTAGGCGAGCACGGAGCCGCCGAAGCCGGAGCCGACCACGATTGCGTCGAAGTGCGTGTCGCTCGCCGCCACGTCGTCGGCGAGGCTAACACCGGGAGTGCCGCGCGCACCTCCTTGAACGGGTTTGCAGACTCGTCACACCGTTGGGGCTTGACAAGCGCACCCCGCAATCACCACACTTCAACGCAGCTTGACGAGGCATGCCATCACATCGCTCGGCGTCACCGGCTCCGCCCGGACGCTCGCGCTCGCCCTCGTCCTCATCCTCATCGCCATTCTCCCCCTCTAGGGGGAGAACGCGACTCACGCGCCGAGCAGGCGCACACGCCGACCTGACCACAGGAGCAATGCGCCTCCAGACGGAGGCAGAGAGGATGAGCAGTGAGCCGCAGAATCACGATCTTCGACACGACGCTGCGCGACGGCGAGCAATCGCCGGGCATCGCGCTCCAGCCGGACGAGAAGGTGGAGATCGGGACGCAGCTCGAGCGGCTCGGAGTCGACATCGTCGAGGCAGGGTTCTCGGTTTCCTCGCCGGGAGACTTCGAAGGCGTGAGGGCAGTCGCCGCAGCGATCGAGCGTCCCACCGTCGCCTCCCTTGCACGCACGCGCAAGGAGGACATCGACGCCGCCGCAGAATCCCTTGCGAACGCGCGCCGGTCGCGCATTCACGTCTTCATCGCCACCAGCCCCATCCACATGGAGCGCAAGCTTCGCCTCGACCCCGAGGAAGTCGTCGAGCAGGCCCGCTGGGCCTGCGGCTACGCCCGCAGCCTTGCCGACGAGGTCGAGTTCTCGTGCGAGGACGCAACCCGCTCGGAGCCCGAGTTCGCCGCGCGCGTCTGCGGCGAGGCAATCCGGGCGGGCGCGAGCACGATCAACCTTCCCGACACGGTCGGCTACTGCCTTCCCCAGGAGTACGCGGAGTTCCTGCGCGAGATCGTCGGTCTCTGCCCCGAGCTGGAACACGCCCAGCTCTCGGTGCACTGCCACGACGACCTCGGCCTCGCCGTCGCCAACACGCTCGCCGGCATCCAGGCCGGCGCGACGCAGGTCGAGGCGACCATCAACGGCCTCGGCGAGCGGGCCGGAAACGCTGCCCTCGAAGAGGTCGTCATGGCCCTGCGCGTCCGCAAGGCGGCTCTCGGCGCCGAGACCGCCGTCAACGTCGGCGAGATCGGCCGCACCTCACGCCTCGTCGAGGAGCGCACCGGCTATCGCGTCCAGCGCAACAAGGCCATCGTCGGGGCGAGCGCGTTCGCCCACGAGGCCGGCATCCATCAGGACGGGATGCTCAAGGACGCCCAGACCTACCAGATCATGGATCCCACCGAGCTCGGCCTCGTGATGTCGCTCCCGCTCGGCAAGCACTCGGGCCGCCACGCTTTCGCACGGGCGTGCACCGACGCGGGGATCACGCTCGACCGCGCGGCGCTGAACGAGGCGTTCGTGCGCTTCAAGCAGCTTGCCGATACAAGAAAGCACGTGACCCTCGGGGACGTGTTCGAGGAGGTGAGCGTGTGATGAGGAAGAAGCGCTACACGGTCGCATGCCTGTCCGGCGACGGCATCGGGCCGGAGGTGACGGCCGAGGCGAGCCGTGCGCTCGCGGTCGTCTCGGGCATGCACGGCTTCCAGGTCGACGAGGTGCACGTGCCCTTCGGCGGCGACGCCGTGCGCCGCTTCGGTCATCCGCTGCCGTCCGTCACCCGGGCCGCCTGCGCCGAGGCCGACGCGATGCTGGTCGCCGCAACCCGGGAGCCCGCGCTCGAAGTCCTGAAGGCCGAGCTCGACCTCCGCTGGCGGATCACGCGGGTGTGCGCCCGCGGCAGCGAGCTCGCCGTCGTCAGTCCGCTTCCCGACGATGCCGTCCAGCTCGCGGTCGACAGCGCCTTCCGGCTGGCGTTCAGCCGCCGGGCGCGGCTGACGTCGGTCGGGACGGGCGCTCTCTGGCACGCTGCCCTCGCGGCGGCGTCCGAGCGCTGGGAGGGCGTGCTGGTCGAGCACCTGCCGTTCGAGGCAGCGGTCACCGGTCTCCTGCGAGATCCGTCCGAATTCGACGTCATCGCGAGCGAGCAGCCCTTCGCCGAGGCGCTCGCGAGCACCGCCGCGTTCGCCCACGAGGGCACCCGGATGGTCGCTTCGGGCCGGATCGGCCCCGACGGCAAGGGCATGTTCGGCCCGACCCACGGCTCGGCGCTCGAGATCGCAGGTCAGGGCGTCGCCAATCCGAGCGCGATGCTGTTGGCCGCCGCGCTCATGCTGGGCGAGGGCCTCGGCGAGCGCAGCGCCTCCCGCACGCTCGAGCGCGGCGTCCTCGAGACGCTCGAGACGGGGGTGCGCACGCCTGACATGCTCTCCTCGGGCGCCGGGGCGACGACGAGGGAGTTCATGGATACCCTGCTCGCGTCGCTGCCCGCGGCCCGCAGGGACACCGAGTTCGCGGGGGCTGCCGCATGAAGATGCTGGGCTCCGACGCGATCCTGCGCTCGCTCGAGGCCGAAGGCGTCGACATCAGCTTCGGCATCCCGGGGGGCGCCATCCTCCCGCTCTACGACGCGTTCGCGCGCGGGACCACCGTGCGCCACGTCCTCGCTCGCCACGAGCAGGGCGCCGGGCACATGGCGGAGGGCTATGCGCGCGCGTCGGGCAAGGTCGGCGTCGCCATGGCGACGTCCGGCCCGGGAGTCACGAACCTCGTGACGCCCATCGCCGACGCGTGGATGGACTCGACACCGCTGGTCTGCATCACCGGCCAGGTGCGGACGAGCCTGATCGGCACCGATGCGTTCCAAGAGACCGACGCGACAGGCATCACGCTTCCGATCGTCAAGCACTCATGGCTGGTGCAGGACGTCGAAGAGCTCCCGCACGTCCTCAAGGCTGCCTTCCACGTCGCCCGAACCGGGCGCTCTGGCCCGGTCCTCGTGGATGTCGCCAAGGACGTGCAGGAGGCAGAGATCGACTTCACTTACCCCCATCAAGTCGATCTCCCGGGGTGGAAACCACCTGCCGGTGTCCACCCCCGACAGGTTCGGGAGGCGGCGAGAGCCCTGCTCGCCGCCTCACGGCCTGTCCTCTACGTGGGCGGGGGCGTGGTCAACGGAGACGCCACCGACGAGCTCCTCGAGCTGGCGGAGACCGCAGGCACTCCGGTGATCACGACCTTGATGGCGAAGAGTGCGTTCCCCGAGACCCATCCGCTCTGCTACGGCCCGCCCGGGATGCACGGCTCCAAGTGGGCGAACTGGGGCCTGAACAAGGCCGACCTGATCGTCGCCGTCGGCGCGCGCTTCGACGACCGGGTCACCGGCAAGCTCTCCGCGTTCGCGCCCGGCGCCAAGGTGATCCACTTCGACATCGACGCCGCCGAGATCGGAAAGCTCCGCCACGCGGACATCCCTGTCACCGGTCCCCTGAAGGCCGCCCTCGCCGAGCTGACCAGGGCGCTGCGGGCCGAGGCCAAGCCCGGGCGCGAGGGCCCGGTCTCCTGGCGCCGCCAGCTCGACGAGTGGCGCGAGGAGTTCCCGTACCGCTACGTGCGTGAGGGCGAGTACCTGAAGCCACAGGCGGTCGTCGAGACGCTGCGCGACCTGACGACCGGCCAGGACGTCGTCTGGACGACCGGCGTCGGCCAGCACCAGATGTGGGCGATGCAGTACCTCGTCTGCGACCGGCCACGGACCTTCATCACCTCCGGCGGCCTCGGGACGATGGGCTACGGCCTGCCCGCGGCGATCGGAGCGAAGGCGGCCCGGCCCGAGGCGACCGTCGTCTGCGTCGACGGCGACGGCTGCTTCCAGATGACGTGCCAGGAGCTCGCCACCTCGGTCCTCGAGGGGCTCCCGATCGTCGTCGTGATCGTCAACAACGGCTGGCTCGGGATGGTGCGCCAGTGGCAGGAGATGTTCTACGCGAACCGCTTCTCCGAGACCCATCTGACCCACCAGGTGCCCGACTACGCGCAGCTCGCCGAGGCCTACGGCGCCGCCGGCTTCACGGTCGAGTCCGACGACGAGCTCGAGGGCGTTCTCGAGGAGGCGCTCACGTGCGGCCGCACCGCGGTCGTCGACGCCCGTTGCGATCCCGAGGAGAAGTGCTTCCCGATGATCCCCGCGGGCGCGGCCGCGACCGACGTGATCGAGTTCTCCGAGGAGGAGACCGTCGAAGCATGACCCTCACTCGCCTTCGGCTCGCTCTCGTGGGGGAAACCATGTTTCCCCCACGAGCCCCCTTCTTTGAGACAGTGAGGGAACCTCCCGGTTCCCTCACACACCTTCCCCTGCGTCACGAGCCGGAGACCGGCTCGTGACTCACACAGTCTCCGTCCTCGTCGAGAACCAGCCCGGCGCGCTTGCCCGGGTGTCCAACATGTTCGCGCGCCGCGGCTTCAACATCGAGAGCCTCGCCGTCGGGCCGACGGAGCGCCACAACGTCTCGCGGATCGTCCTCACCGTCGACTGCCCGGCGGCGCTCCTCGAGCAGATCGAGAAGCAGATGCACAAGCTCGTGAACGTCCTCCGCGTCTCGACGCTCGAGGCCGGCGAGGCCGTGGAGCGCGAGCTCGCGCTCGTCCGTGTCTCGGCCGAGCCCAGCCGGCGCGCGGAGCTGATCGCGCTCGCCGACGTCTTCGACGCCCGGGTCGCCGACCTCGGCCCCGACTCCATGGTCTTCGAGGTCGTGGGGACGCCGGAGCAGCTCGAGTCCTTCGAGGAGCTCCTGCGCCCGCACGGCCTGATCGAGCTCGCCCGCACGGGGCGGATCGGGCTCGCGCGTGCGTCGGCGAACCGCAGCCCTCGCCCCCAACACGTCCTCAGATAGAAAAGGAGCTCACCTCATGGCAGCGACAGTCCATCGCGAAGGCAACACCGATCTCCTCTCCGGCAAGGTCGCCGTGCTCGGCTACGGCAGCCAGGGCCACGCCCACGCGCTCAACCTGCGCGATTCGGGGGTCGAGGTCGAGGTCGGGCTCCGCGAGGGCAGCTCCTCCCGGGCGGCCGCCGAGGAGGCCGGGCTCACGGTCAAGACGTTCGCCGAGGCGGTGCGCGGCGCGCAGCTCGTCGCCGTCCTCCTTCCTGACCACGTTCAGAAGGGCGTCTACGAGCGCGACGTCGCTCCGAACCTCGAGCCCGAGGCCGCCGTCCTCTTCGCCCACGGCTTCAACGTCCATTTCGGGCAGATCGCGCCCGAGCAGGGCCACGACGTCATCATGGTCGCTCCCAAGGGGCCGGGCCACCGCGTCCGCCAGCTCTTCGAAGCGGGCGGAGGGGTGCCGGGGCTCGTCGCCGTCGCGCAGGACGGGAGCGGCAACGCGCTGAGCCTCGCGCTCGCGTACGGCACGGCGATCGGCTGCGGCCGGGCGGGGATGATCGAGACCACGTTCGCGGAGGAGACGGAGAGCGATCTCTTCGGCGAGCAGGCGGTGCTCTGCGGCGGTGTCTGCGCGCTCATGCAGACGGGCTTCGAGATCCTCGTGGACGCCGGCTACCAGCCCGAGATCGCCTACTACGAGTGCATCAACGAGATGAAGCTGATCGTCGACCTCATCTACGAGGGTGGCTTCGGCTACATGCGCGACTCGATCTCCGACGTGGCAGAGTACGGCGACCTGACGCGCGGGCAGCTCGTCATCGACGAGCACGTCCGGACGAACATGAGGCAGCTGCTCGAGGACATCCGGAACGGCACCTTCGCCCGGGAGCTGATCGCCGAGGAGGAGGCCGGGCGCCCCCGGATGACTGCGCTCCGGCGCATGGCCGCGCGCCACCCCGTGGAGGCCGTCGGCAGCGAGCTGCGCGAGCTCGCGGGCCGCGAGGGGCTCCTCGGCGCGGAGGCCGGTGCCGTCCGCGGTTGACGTTCCCGTAGCTCTTCTGGGCTACGGCACCGTCGGCTCGGCCGTCGACAGGCTGCTCGCCGAGAACGCAGAGGACATCGAGCGCGCGACCGGGCACCGCCTTCGGGTGGTCCGAGCCCTCGTTCGCAACCCCGCCAAGGAGCGGCCCCACCCGCCGGGGAGCGAGATCCTCACGACCGACTTCTCCGACATCCGCGACGACCCGTCGATCGCCCTCGTCGCGGAGGTCATGGGTGGGCTGGAGCCGACGGGCGAGCACGTCCTCGACCTCCTCCGCGCCGGCAAGCCGGTCGTCTCGGCCAACAAGCAGCTGATCGCCCGCCGCGGCGCCGAGCTCTTCTCCACGGCCTCCGAGGCCGGCGTGCAGCTCCGCTTCGAGGCCAGCGTCTGCGCGGCCATCCCCGTGATCAAGATCCTGCGCGAGGCCCTCGTCGTCACCAACGTCCACCGGGTGCTCGGAATCGTCAACGGGACGACGAACTACATCCTCACGAAGATGGAGGAGGGCGCCGAGTACGCCGAGGCGCTCGCCGAGGCGCAGGAGCTCGGGTTCGCCGAGGCCGACCCGACCGAGGACGTGAACGGCGCCGACGCGGCCGCGAAGATGGCCATTCTCGCCACCATCGCGTTCGGCTCGCGCGTGACCCTCGGCGACGTCGCCTACGACGGGATCGAGGGCGTGACGGGCGAGCACGTGCGCGCGGCCCGGGAGATGGAGATGGTCGTGCGCCTGATCGGCGCCGCGACCCTCCGCGACGAGAGGCTGGACGTGCGGGTCGGGCCCGCGCTGGTCGACCGCCACCATCCGCTCGCGGCCGTCGAGGGCGCATTCAACGCGGTCATGCTCCAGGGCGACGCCATCCGCGAGATCACGCTCGAAGGCCCGGGCGCGGGCGGCATGGAGACCGCCTCGGCCGTCGTCGCCGACATGGTCAGCGTCATCGGCACGACCGGCACCGGCTTCCTGCAGAACGACGCGTGCTGGCGCGAGCTGGAACGGCTGCCGCGGGCGGAGATGCGCTCGCCCTACTACCTCCGGATCGACGTGGACGACGTCGCGGGCGTCCTGGCGCAGGTGGCGCTGCGCCTGGCGGCACACCGGGTCTCGATTGCGCGCCTGATCCAGCACCAGGAGAACGGCTCGGCGACGCTCCACGTCGTCACGCACGAGGGCGCGGAGGGAGACCTCGAGAGCGCGCTCCGGGAGATCGAGGCCTTGCCGGAGACGCGCGGCGCGCCGTCGGCGCTTCCGGTCATCTCCGACCGCGGCGTCCCGGGCCTCGGCTGGGCCTAGGCTCGGTGGCCAGTAGGGTCCAGCGCGTGCCGACCCCGCTCGCCGAGCGCTATCGCGATCGCCTGCCGCTGACCGACTCGACGCCGGTCGTCTCGCTGGGCGAGGGCTCAACGCCGCTCCTCGCCGCGCCCCGCCTCTCCGAGCGGCTGGGAGTCGAGCTCTGGCTCAAGTGGGAGGGCGCGAACCCGACGGGAAGCTTCAAGGACCGCGGGATGACGGTGGCCGTCTCGAAGGCGGTCGAGGAGGGCGCGACCGCGGTCGTCTGCGCCTCGACCGGGAACACGGCGGCCTCGGCGGCGGCATACGCCGCGCGGGCGGGCATCACGGCCGTGATCCTCCAGCCCGCCGGCGCGGTCGCGCGCGGGAAGATCGCCCAGGCGCAGGCCGTCGGAGCGCGCGTGCTCGAGGTCCAGGGACCGTTCGAGGCTGCGCTCGAGGCCGCGCGGGAGCTCGGGCGCCGCGGCACCCACGCACTGGTCAACTCGCTGAACCCGCATCGGCTCGAGGGCCAGAAGACCGCCGTGTTCGAGATCGTCGAGGAGCTCGGCGCCACGCCCGACGTCCTCGCGCTCCCATACGGAGGCGGCGGGAACACCCGCTCCTACGCGCTCGGCTTCGACGAGCTCGGCGAGGGCCTGCCGCCCCTGCTGGCCGGCGAGGCATCGGAGCGCGCCTTCACGATGGCGACGGCGATCCGCATCGCCGAGCCTGCCCATCGCGCGGAGGCCGGGGAGGCGATCGCCCGCTCGGGCGGCTCCGTCGTTCCGCTGGCCGACGAGGAGATCCTCGCTGCCTGGCGCGACCTCGCCGAGCTGGAGGGCGTCTTCTGCGAGCCGTCGTCCGCGGCGGGGCTCGCCGTGCTGACACGCCAGCGGCCGGCGCCGGGCACCCGCGTCGTCTGCGTCGTCACCGGCCACGGCCTCAAGGACCCGGACGCGGCCGCACGCCTCTCGACCCCGCCGATCCCGGTCCCGCCCGACCCCGACGCGATCGCGGAGGCAGCGTCGTGACCCCCCAAGTAACAGTCTGTTACTTGGGAGGGAGCGCCCGGTGAGGATCTCCGTCCGCGCCCCGGCGACGACGGCGAACCTCGGCGCCGGTTTCGACTGCGCCGCGGTCGCGCTCGACCTCTGGAACGAGGTCGTCGTCTCCGACGGCGGCACGCCGGACCGGTCGCACCTGGGCGTCCGGGCCTTCGAGCTGGTCGACCCCGCCGACGGCCTCCGCTTCGAGTTCTTCGACCGCATCCCGCGCGAGCAGGGGCTCGGATCGAGCGCGGCGGTGATCGCACTGGGCCTCGTCGCCGCCGCCCATGTCGCCGACCGCGAGCCCGACCCGGAGTGGCTGCTCCGCGAAGGCGTCCGGCTCGAGGGCCATGCCGACAACCTGGCCGCGGCCCTGGCCGGCGGTGCCTGCCTGACGTCCGGAGGCACCATCCACCGCGTCGCGGACACCGTCCCGGCCGTCCCGATCGCGCTCGTCCCCGACTCGACTGTCGCCACCGCGGAGGCGCGGGCTGCTCTTCCCGAGCAGGTTCCTTTCGGCGATGCCGTCTTCTCCGTCGCGCGCGCCGCGCTCCTCGGAGCCGGCCTCGCCTCGCATTCGGAGGAGATCTTCGCGGCTGCGTTGAACGACCGCCTCCACGAGCCGTACCGCGCCGAGCACGCGCCGCTGCTCGAGGACGTCCGCCAGGAGCCGCCCGCCGGCGCGCTCGGCGCGACCATCTCCGGCTCGGGCCCGACCGTGATCGTCTGGGCAGACCCGGACCAGGCGAAGGAGTGCTCGGTGGAGCTCTCCACCCGCTTCCCCGACGTCGAGGTGCTCTGGCTCTCGACGTCCGCGAAAGGAGCCGAAGTCGTCACATGAGCCCCGATCCGTACGACCGCCCGTCCGACCCTGCCAAGCGGCGCAGCGCCGCGCTGACCGACGGCCCCGAGCGCGCGCCCGCGCGCGCGATGCTGAAGGGAATCGGCCTCACCGACGACGACCTCGCGCGGCCGCTGATCGGGGTCGCGACGACCTGGATCGAGACGATGCCGTGCAACTTCAACCAGCGCGAGCTGGCCAAGCACGTGAAGGCGGGAGTCCGCGCGGCGGGTGGGACGCCGATGGAGTTCAACACGATCTCCGTAAGCGACGGCGTCTCCATGGGAACCGAGGGGATGCGCGCCTCGCTGGTCTCCCGCGAGGTGATCGCCGATTCGATCGAGCTGGTCGCGCGCGGCCACCTGTTCGACGGCCTCGTCTGCCTCGTCGGCTGCGACAAGACGATCCCGGCGGCGGTGATGGCGCTCGCGCGCCTCGACATCCCGGGGCTCGTGCTCTACAACGGCTCGATCGCTCCGGGTCGCTTCCGCGGAAAGGACGTGACCATCCAGGACGTCTTCGAGGCCGTCGGAGCGCACGCGGTCGGGAAGATGACCGGCGAGGAGCTGCACGAGCTCGAGGGCGTCGCCTGCCCGGGCGCCGGGGCCTGCGGGGGCCAGTTCACCGCCAACACCATGTCGACGGCGCTCGAGTTCCTCGGCATCAGCCCGGCCGGCCTCAATGGGATCCCCGCGCTCGTCCCCGCCAAGACCGAGGCGGCCGAGGAGGCGGGAAGGCTGGTCATGGACCTCCTGCGGCGTGACGTGCGGCCGTCGCAGGTGATGACACGCGAGGCGTTGGAGAACGCAATCGCCTCGATCGCAGCCACCGGCGGCTCCACGAACGGCGTCCTCCACCTGCTCGCGATCGCGCGCGAGCTCGACATTCCGCTGACGATCGACGACTTCGACCGGATCGCATCGCGAACGCCCGTGGTTGCCAGCCTGAAGCCCGGCGGCCGCTTCGTCGCCACCGACGTCTACGAGGCAGGCGGCGTCGCCCTCGTCGCGCGCGAGCTCCTCAAGCGGGAGCTGGTGCACGCTGGCGCCCCGAACGTGGACGGACGCTCGCTGGGCGAGATCGCCGCGTCGGTCGAGGAGCGACCCGGCCAGGAGGTCGTCGTCCCGATCGAGACCCCGCTGAAGCCCACCGGCGGGCTGGCCATCCTCTACGGGAACCTCGCCCCCGAGGGCTGCGTCGTCAAGCTGGCCGGACACGAGCGTCTGCTTCACCGCGGGCCGGCCCGGGTCTTCGACTCGGAGGAGGCCTGCTTCGCGGCCGTGAAGGCGCGGCAGATCGAAGCCGGAGACATCGTCGTCATCCGCTACGAGGGCCCGGCCGGCGGGCCGGGCATGCGCGAGATGCTCCACGTCACGGCCGCCATCGTCGGGGAGGGGCTCGGCGACGAGGTCGCGCTCGTCACGGACGGGCGCTTCTCCGGCGCCACCCACGGGCTGATGGTCGGCCACGTCTCCCCCGAGGCCGTTCGTGGCGGCCCGCTCGCCGCCCTCCAGGACGGGGACGTCGTGGTCGTGGACGTCGAGGCGCGCGAGCTCCGTGTCGAGCTTGCCGACGACGAGCTGGCGGCCCGGCTCGCCGACTGGCGCTCGCCCGAGCCCCGCTACGTCACCGGCGTCTTCGCCAAGTACGCGGCTCTGGTCTCGTCGGCCTCCGAGGGCGCGGTCACCAGCTCGCCGCTGTGAAAGTCGCGCTTCTCCCCGGCGACGGCATCGGGCCGGAGGTCGCCGCCGCCGCGGCTCGGGTTCTGGGCGAGCTGCCGCTCGGCCTCGACGTGGAGGAGCACCTCTTCGGCGGCGCGGCCATCCACGCAACCGGAGACCCGCTCCCACCCGAGACGCTCGCCGCCGCCAGGGAGGCCGACGCGGTGCTCATGGGCGCCGTCGGCGCACCCGAGTTCGACGGCGCGGCGGTTCGGCCCGAGCAGGGCCTCATCCGACTCCGGGGTGAGCTCGACGTCTATGCCAATCTCCGCCCGGCCCGGAGCGACGAGGTCGACCTGCTCGTGGTCCGCGAGCTGGTCGGAGGCCTCTACTACGGCGCCCGTGGCGTTCGCGAGGACGGCACCGTCTACGACACGATGGAGTACCGGCCCGACCAGGTCGAGCGGATCGCGCGCCGCGGGTTCGAGCTGGCGGGCACCAGGCGCGCGCACGTCACCTCGGTCGACAAGGCGAACATCCTCGACACGTCCCGGCTCTGGCGCGAGGTCGTGGAGCGCGTTGCCGCCGACTACCCCGACGTCGAGCTCCGGCACATGCTCGTGGACAACTGCGGCCTGCAGCTCGTGCTCGCGCCCGGGCAGTTCGACGTCCTTCTGACGGAGAACACGTTCGGCGACATCCTCTCGGACGTGGCCGCGGGCGTGACCGGCGGGCTCGGGCTGGCCGCCTCGGCGAGCCTGGGTGACGGGAGGCCCGGCATCTTCGAGCCGGTGCACGGCTCCGCCCCGGACATCGCCGGCGAGGGGATCGCCAACCCGGCTGCCATGCTGCGCTCGGCGGCGCTCATGCTCGCGCACGGGCTGGACGAGACCGTGGAGGCCGCGCGGCTGGAGGCGGCGGTGGACGCTACGCTCGCGTCCACGCCGACCCCGGATCTCGGCGGCCGGGCGACGACCGCCGACTTCACGGACGCCGTCCTCAGAGAGCTCTCGTCGCGATAGCCGAAGGGTGCGCCGCCTCGAAGGCGGCGATCTCGGCCTCGTGCCGCAGCGTGAGCCCGATGTCGTCGAGGCCCTCGAGCAGACGGCGCCGGTCGAAGGCGTCGAGCTCGAAGCGATACGGGCCGGCGGTCTGCTCCTCCAGGTCGACGGTCAGCTCGGCACCCGAGCCCGCCGCCATCAGCGACCGCACCTCGTCCTCGGGCAGCACCACCGTGAGCAGGCCGATCTTCAGCGAGTTCGTCCGGAAGATGTCGCCGAACGACGGCGCCACGATCGCCTCGAATCCGTAGTCCTGCAGCGCCCAGGCGGCGTGCTCGCGCGACGAGCCGCAGCCGAAGTTCCGCCCCGTGACCAGGATGGTCGCGCCCTCGGCCTCCGGACGGTTGAGCTCGAAGCCCGGCTCTTTCGCCCAGTCGAAGAAGAGGACCTCGCCATACCCCGTCCGCCCGATCCGCTTGAGGAACTGCTTCGGGACGATCTGGTCGGTGTCGACGTCGGAACGGTCGAGCACCGCGACCCGTCCGGTCGTGCGGCGGAAGGGCTTCACGCGACCGGCTCCGGCGCGAGCTCGCGCACGTCCACGAAGTGGCCGGCGAGCGCGGTCGCCGCGGCCATCGCCGGGCTGACGAGGTGCGTCCGCCCGCCGCGGCCCTGCCGTCCCTCGAAGTTCCGGTTCGAGGTGGAGGCGCACCGCTCGCCCGGCTGGAGGATGTCGGGGTTCATGCCCAGGCACATCGAGCAGCCCGCGCGGCGCCACTCGAAACCGGCAGCTTCGAAGATCCGGTCGAGCCCCTCCTCCTCGGCCTGGCGCTTGACGCCCGCCGAGCCGGGGACGACGAGCGCCCGCACGCGCGCATGGACGCGCCTGCCGGCGACGACCGAGGCGGCTTCGCGCAGGTCCTCGATTCGCGCGTTGGTGCAGGAGCCGATGAAGACACGATCGACTTCGATGTCCTGGATCGGCGTCCCCGGCTCGAGGGCCATGTACGCGAGTGCCCGCTCGGCGGCGTCGCGCTCCCCCGGGTCGTCGAAGTCCGAGGGATCCGGCACCACCCCGTCCACGGGGACGACCATGCCCGGATTCGTCCCCCAGCTGACCTGCGGCGCCAGCTCGCCGACGTCGAGCTCGACCACCCGGTCGTAGGCGGCGTCCGGATCGGACGGCAGCTCGCGCCAGCGGTCGAGCGCGCGCTCCCACTCGACGCCCTGCGGTGCAGCCGGGCGGCCCTCGAGAAAGGCAAAGGTCGTGTCGTCGGGAGCGATCATCCCCGCGCGCGCGCCAGCCTCGATGGACATGTTGCAGATGGTCATTCGCCCGGACATCTCGAGGCCTCGGATCACGTCGCCCGCGTACTCGACGACATGGCCCACGCCTCCCGCGACGCCGATCCGGCCGATGGCGCCGAGGATGACGTCCTTGGCGGTGACGCCGAGCGGGAGCGAGCCCGCGAAGTCGAGGAGCATCGTCTTCGGCCTCCGCTGGGGCAGGGTCTGCGTGGCCAGCACGTGCTCGACCTCAGAGGTGCCGATGCCGAAGGCGAGCGCTCCGACGGCACCGTGGGTCGACGTGTGGCTGTCGCCGCAGACGATCGTCATCCCGGGCTGAGAGAGGCCCAGCTCGGGCCCGATCACGTGCACGATGCCCTCGCGCCCGCTGCCGGTCGCGTAGAGCGGGACGCCGAACTCCTCGCAGTTATGGCGGAGCGCCTCGAGCTGCGCGGCGGCGAGGTCGTCCGCCGGCCGGTCGTCCGTGGGGACGTTGTGATCCATCGTCGCGAGCGTGAGCTCCGGTCTCCGGACAGGGCGACCAGCGAGCCGCAGGCCCTCGAAGGCCTGCGGCGAGGTCACCTCGTGGACGAGGTGGAGATCCACGTACAGGAGAGGCGCCTCGCCGTCGGGCTCGGCCACGACGTGCGCTTCCCACACGCGGTCGAAGAGCGTCTTCGGCATCCACCTATTGTGGCGATTGCGCGCGGGCTCCGAGCTCGCTCCGAACCCTCTCGGCCGAGACGGCGTTGCCCCTGCGCTCGAAGCGCTCGAGCGCCCGTTCCCGGAGTGCTCGCGACTCGGCTTCGCGGCCGGCCCGCCCAACGACGTCCGCCAGACCGGCGAGGACGCGCGCCTGCCGGTTGAGGTCGTCCGTCTCCTCGACCGCGCGCAGGGCATCGCGCGCCAGAACCTCCGCCGCTACGAGGTCGTCGTTCCCGGCGAGACACGTCGCGCGCACGGTTCGCCACGAGATCTGAGCCGCGACGTCCAGCGGCCGCGCCAGCTCCTCGCTCACCCTGGTCAGCTCCTCGGCCTCCTCGTACCGTCCCTGTGCGCAGACAGCGCGTGCCAGGTCGGCGGCGACGGTCGAGAGCAGCCCGCGCTCGCCCATCGCCTCGAGGGCCTCGTAGCCGCGGCGAAGCTCACGCTCGGCGGCGGCCGGGTCGTCGGCGAGCAGCTCGATGTCGCCGGCAGCGAGCGAGAAGCCGGCGACCCAGACGCGGAAGCCGAGCTCGTCCGAGATCGCGCGTCCCTGGGCGAGGAGTCGACGAGCGTCCTCGAAGCGCCCCGACTGCGCCTCAAGGCCGGCCAGGCAGACGAGCGCGGTCGACTGCACCACCCGGGCGCCCTGGGCGCGCTCGAGGATCGCCTCGGCCCGAACCGTTGCCTCGGCCACCGGCATCGGCCCGTAGTAGAGCGACATCGGCAGGCGCATGAGCGCGCCCGCGGCCTCGCGGCGGTCGCCCGCCCGCTCGGCGTGCACGAGCGCCTGCTCGAGCGCCTGGGCCTGCTCGGTCCAGTGATTCACCATCCAGTTCACGTCCGCGATTCGCCGCCAGGCCTTCGCCAGGCCGAGGTCGTCGCCGAGCTCCTCGAGCACGGGAAGAGCCTGCTCCGCGACGCTGCGGAGCTCCTCGACCCCCTCGCGGTCGGTCAGGGCACGGAGGAACGCTCGCTCCAGGACGGCGTGGAGCTCCAGCCGGCGGTCGCCGGACGCGACGCCTGCCGCGATCGCCTCCGTCAGGACGGCGTCCGCCTCCGTGAACTGTCCGGCGAGCACCAGCGCCGACCCCAGGGTCCCCAGCAGCTCCGCGCGCCCAGGCGCCCCCTCGGGGAGAAGGGCAGCGGCTCGCCCGAGCAGGTTGGCAGCACCGCCGGCGTCCTCCCGGGCGTGGGCGCGGCTGCCGGCTCTCGCCAGGCGCTCCGCCGCCTCGCCCGCGAGCGCGGCCGTGCGCTCGTCGGGCCGGCCCAGCTGCGTGCGGTAGTGGACGGCCTGCTCGAGGTGGTAGCCGAGGATCTCCTCCACCTCGACCACGTTCGGGCCGGCTCGGTCCTCGATCAGACGGGCAAAGTGCTCGTGGAGGCCCGCGCGCTCGCCCTTCGGGATCCCGTTGTAGGCAGCGTCGCGGATGAGCTGGTGGCGGAACCGGTACCCCTCCTCCCCTGGCACGACGGAGCGGTCGGGGCCGATGAAGTCCTTGCCGACGAGGAGCTCCAGGTTCGCCTGCACGGATTCCCGAGCGCTCTCGGCGGACAGGTCGACGACGGCCGCCGCCCAGAAGCGCTTGCCGACGACGCTCGCTCGCTCGATCACGGTGCGCTCGTCGGGGCTGAGCCGGTCGAGGCGCGCTGCAAGGAGGCTCTGAATGGTCGGTGGGATCTCGAGCGGGCCCTCCGAAGGCTTCCCTTCCGCGAGCATTGCCACCATCTGCTCGACGTAGAGCGGGTTGCCCTCGGCGCTCTCGGCGATCCGCCGGCGAGTCTCGTCCGTCAGCTCCGCCATTCCCTGCAGGCTGTCGATGAGGGCGCCCGACTCGTCCGCCGTGAGCGGCTCGAGCACCATGGAGGCGGCGGGCGCCGTGCCGCCCCACCGAGCTCGTTTCTCGAGCAGCTCGGGACGCGCGAGGCACAGGATGAAGACCGGTGCCTCGCGCGACCAGTCCGCGATGTGCTCGATCATGTCGAGGAGCGTCGGCTCGCCCCAGTGCACGTCTTCGAACACGACCACCAGCGGACGTTCCTGGGCGAGCGCCTCGAAGAGCTTGCGAACGGCCCAGGCGGTCTCCTCTGCCGAACCTGCCTGGGTCGAGTGGCCGAGGACGCCCGCGATCCGCTCGGCGATCGCATCGGCGCCCTCCCGGCCCGCCACGAGACGGGCGATCGCGGGCCGCGGGTCCTCGTCGCCGACGAGGTCGCGGACGATCTCGAAGAGCGGCCAGTACGTGATGCCGTCGCCGTACGGGAGGCAGCGACCCGGTCAACACCCGGGCAACGTCTCCCAGGGAGGCTTCCAGCTCCCTCGCCAGCCGCGACTTCCCGATGCCCGCTCCGCCCAGCACCGTGAAGAGGACCACCTTCGCGTCCCGGACGGCGCTGTCGAAGCACTCGCGGAGCTGCGCGAGCTCGGGCCGGCGCCCGACCAACGGGGAGTCGGGACTTCGCAGTGCGCCGGGCGCGCCTTCGACGACCTCGAGCAGACGCCACGAGCGGACGCCGTCCTCCTTGCCCTTGACCGTCAGTGGGCCCGTCGGCTCGGCCCGGACTGCGTCCTTCACGAGCCGGTGCGTTACCTCGCCGATCAGGATCTCCCCGGGCCCTGCGGCCTGCTCGAGGCGGGCGGCGACGTTCACCGTGTCCCCCGTGACGAGGGTCTGCCCGTCGGCGGGGTCGCCGGCCACGACCTCGCCGGTGTTGACCCCCGTGCGAACGCGCAGCTGCAGGCCCTGCTCCTGCTCGAGCTCGCGGTTGAGCTCGTCGACCGCGTCGCGCATCTCGATCACCGCGCGCACGGCACGAAGGGCGTCGTCCTCGTGAACCACCGGGATTCCGAAGACGGCCATGACGGCGTCGCCGATGAACTTCTCCACCGTGCCCCCGTGGCGCTCGACGGCTCGAGCGGCCGCCTCGAAGTAGCGCGACATGATGCTGCGGACCGCCTCGGGGTCGAGCTCCGAGCCGAGCCTGGTGGACTCGGCGACGTCGGAGAAGATCACCGTGACCGTCTTGCGTGTCCGCGAGGGGGATCTCGCTTCCGTCAATACAGGGCCCTCCGCGCGGGGCGAGGCCGACCTCCCGGGCCGCGTCCTACCGCAGTTTGGGACGTGATCGCTCGAGCCGAGTCTAAAGCAGGCAGCCCACGCGCTCTTCCACTCGCTCCACGATGGGATCGCCGTGGCCGACGCCGACCTTCGCGGGGGCGAGGCCCGCCATGCGCTTCAGCGACGCTTGCCGCTGGCGCTCGTTGAGCGTGAAGGAGTCCCAGCCGGCGGCGAGCTCGGGCCACGTCACGATCGCGTCGCCCGAGAGCAGCACCTTGTGCTTCTCCGACCAGAACGCGAGGTGGCCCGGCGTGTGGCCGGGTGTGTGGAGGACGGCCAGGCCGCCCTCCTCCTGCTTGTCGGCGAGGGCATCGTCCACGCCGCAAGGAGGATGGTCTCCGAGGCCGAGCGCGAGGCCCAGCTGGAAAGGGATGTAGGCGCGGAGGGGACGCTTCGGCACGGGAGAGACCCGCTGTGCCTTCCGGTCTCCCGAGACGATGTCCGCCTCGTAGGGGTGCGAGCACACCTTCGCCCCGCTGAGCTCCTTCATGGCGGCCAGCCCGCACAGGTGGGAGAAGTGCGCGTGCGTGACCCAGATCCGCTTCACGTCGGAGACCGAGCGCCCCATCTGTCGGATCGCCGCCAGGATCTGGAAGGGATGCGCGTCCGCGAGGGCGTCCACCAGGGTCAGGTCCTTGCCGTCGGCGACCAGGAACGCGCGCACCCAGCCCCGGGTCTGGTCTCCCACGGCCACGATTCCCGGAGCGAGCTCCACGGGCGGCAGTCTTCCAGCTTGACGCTCGTCTGGGAAGGGTGTTTCATCGCCCGCGGGTCTCGGTCGCATGGGCTTGGCACGCATTCTCATCCCACTCTCCTCGCTCCTCGACAAGAGGATCGGGTGGGACCGGCTACCGCGCACGCTCGGCATCGTGACGCTGATCGGCCTGCGCGAGCAGCTCCGAACGCAGAACCTCTCCGACACCGGGCTGGTCAAGCCGCCACCCCCCAGGCCGCCGACCCTGAAGGCGCGGACGCTGGACGGCGGCTGGAACGACGTGCGCCGGCCCTCGATGGGCAGCATGGGCACACGCTTTGGCCGCAACGTTCCCCTTGCCCGCGTCTACCCGGAGGGGAAGTCGGACCTGCTCGAGCCGAGCCCGCGCGTGGTCAGCCGCCGGCTCCTCGCCCGGGAGGAGTTCATCCCCGCCACCGCGATCAACCTGCTGGCCGCGGCCTGGATCCAGTTCGAGGTGCACGACTGGTTGAGCCACGACACGAATGCGGCGAAACCCATCTCGCTCAAGCTCGACGACGACGACTGGCCCGAGCAGCCGATGAAGATCTCGAGCACCGTGCCGGACCCCGACGCGGCCGCTGACGGGAGGCCTCCCGTCTACTCGACTCACGACACGCACTGGTGGGACGGCTCCCAGATCTACGGCCACGACCAGGCCTTCCAGGAGCTGGCGCGCACGCGCGAGGACGGCAAGCTCCGGATCGGCAAGGACGGGCTGCATCCGACGGCGCTCGATCCCCTGCTCGAGCCGAAGGGCCCGCGGGGGAACTTCTGGGTCGGCCTCGCCATCCTCCATGCGCTCTTCATTCGCGAGCACAACGCGATCTGCGACGCGCTTCGCCGCGAGCACCGCGACTGGACCGACGAGCAGCTCTACGACACGGCCCGCCTCGTCAACGCGGCGGTGATGGCGAAGATCCACACGGTCGAGTGGACGCCCGCGATCATCGCCCACCCGACGACCGTACGGGGCATGCACGCGAACTGGTACGGGCTCTTGGGGCAGCGGTTCCGCAACCGCTTCGGACGGCTCGGCCGAAGCGACATCCTCAGCGGCATCCCCGGCTCGCCGACCGACCATCACAGCGCCCCCTACTCGCTGACCGAGGAGTTCGTCTCGGTCTACCGCATGCACCCGCTCATTCCCGACGAGTACGAGCTCGCGCCGCTCGGCGGAGCCTCTCCAACCCGGTACGACTTCCATTCGATCGGGCCGGGTAGATGGCGGGAGCCTCTGAGCGAGATCGGGGTGGCCGGCGCCTTCCGCTCTTTCGGGATCTCCCACCCCGGCGCGATCGTCCTCCACAACTACCCGGCCTCCCTGATCGAGAACTTCCGGCCGGACCCCGACGGCCCACTGGTAGACCTGGCGACCGTCGACGTCCTGCGGGACCGCGAGCGCGGGGTCCCCCGCTACAACGAGTTCCGGGCTCTCATGCACCGAAAGCCGGTCGCGTCGTTCGAGGACTTGACGCGCGAGCCGGGCGTGGCGGCCGAGCTGCAGGAGATCTACGGCCACGTCGACCGGGTGGACACGATGGTCGGCCTCTTCGCGGAGCCGCGGCCGCAGGGGTTCGCCTTCGGGGACACGGCGTTCCGCGTGTTTCTCCTCATGGCCTCGCGGCGGCTCAAGAGCGACCGCTTCTTCACGGCGGACTACACGCCCGAGGTGTACACCCAGACCGGTCTCGACTGGATCGACGACGCGACGATGTCGAGGGTGCTCCTCCGGCACCACCCGGAGCTCGCGCCGGTCATCCGGCACGACAACGCGTTCAAGCCCTGGCCGGGCGCCGGCCGGTAGCTCCCAGGCCGTGCCCGACCGGGTGCTGACGACGGCCGACCTGAACCGCGCGCTTCTCGCGCGCCAGCTCCTGCTCGAGCGCGCGAAGCTGCCGGTTCCGCGCGCGCTCGAGCGTGTGGGGGGCATCCAGGCCCAGTACGCCCCCTCCTCCTACATCGGCCTCTGGAGCCGCCTCGAGGGATTTGCCCTCGGAGATCTCACCCGTGCGCTGGAGCGGCGCCGCGCAGTCCAAGGGACGCTGCTGCGCTCGACCATTCACCTTGTCTCGGAAGGCGACTACTGGGGGTTTGCCCTGGGCAGCCGACCGGCGCGGCAGGAGTCGTGGCTGCGCTTCGACAAGAAACGGCTTTCGCGAGCGGAGATGAGCTCCGCGGCGAAGGCCGTTCGCAAGGAGCTCGCCGGCCGGGTCGAGCACCGTGACGAGCTCCTGAAGCTGGCGCGCGAGCGCGACCCCGAGCGCCCGACGCATCTCTGGAACGGCCTCAGCGCCTGGGTCGAGCTCGTGCGCGCCCCTCCGTCCGGGACGTGGGAGCGCCGCCGCGCCGACCTCTACGCCCTCGCCGAGGAGTGGCTCGGCCCGCCGGACACGACGCCGGAACAGGGCCTGGAGCTGCTTCTGCGGCGTTACGTCGGCGGCTTCGGCCCGGCCCGCCTCGCCGACGCGGCCAACTGGGCCGGGGTCCCGGTCGCCGACCTCGAGCCTGTCGCGGAGCGGCTCACGCTACGACGGTTTCGAGACGAGGAGGGGCGCGAGCTCGTCGACCTCCCGCGGGCGCCGCTGCCCGGAGGCTCAGCGCCGGCTCCCGTACGCTTGCTCCCCACCTGGGACGCCACGCTGCTCGTCCACGCGCGCCGGACGCAGATCCTTCCCGAGGAGTATCGACCGTTCGTCTTCGACACGAAGACACCCCACTCCAGCCCGACGTTCGTCGTCGAGGGCGCCGTCGCCGGCACGTGGATCCTCGAGCGAGGCGGGACGAAGGCGAAGGTCACCCTGCAACCGTTCGAGCGCCTTCCGTCCGCAGCACGAAGCGAGGCTCGCGGAGAGGCCGAGCGCCTCGCGCGCTTCGCCGAGCCGGACGCCGAGTCCTTCGAGGTGGCGACGGCATGTTGAGATAGCGTCCGACCGCATGTCGATCCTCGACCGCGACGACGCGCCTCCTGCGCGCGTAATCGAGATCGTCGAGCCCGAGGTGGGGCTGGACGCAGTCGTGGTCATCGACCACGAGCTCTTCGCGACCTCCGCCGGTGGAACCCGCATGGTTCCCGACGTGACGACCGACGAGGTCGCCCGCCTGGCGCGAGCGATGACCTGGAAGCTCGCGGTGTGCGGCGTCCCCTACGCGGGCGCAAAGGCGGGCATCCGTTTCGGCGAGGGCGATCGCGCCGCGGTGCTCGGCGCGTATCTCGATCGCGTCGGCGAGTGGCAGGACTTCTTCCTCACGGGCCCCGACATGGGCACGCATCCGGCGGACTTTCTCGTCCTCGAGCCCGTCGGGGGCCCGGCCCCGGTCTGGGCCCGCACGCACGGCGGGATGGGCATGGACGACCTTGCCGTCGGCCATGGGATCAAGGGCGCAGCCAATGTCGCCCTCGAGCGGCTCGGGCGGCCCTTCGCCGGCGCCAGCATGGCGATCGAGGGATTCGGGAAGGCGGGCGCCGGCGCCGCGCATGCTTGCGCTCGCGCGGGCGTGCGCGTAGTCGCGGTCAGCACGATCGAGGGCGCGCTCACCGACCCCGCCGGGCTCGACGTGGACGAGCTGCTCGCGCTCCGCGCCCGGTACGGCGATGGGTTCGTCCATCACGGCCCGGTTCCCGCCCGCCCTCGCGAGGCGCTCTTCGCCGTCGAATGCGACGTCCTCGTCCCGGGAGCGCGCCCGCACGTCATCACGCCCACGTCGTCGGGTGAGCTTCGCTGCGGGGCCGTCGTCCCCGCCGCGAACATTCCGTATGCCCCGGGTGCGGTCGAAGCGCTGGCGGCGCGAGGCATCCTGGCGCTGCCCGACTTCGTCACGAACGCAGGCGGCATCCACCTGTACGAGGCCCCCGAATGTCGGGACGATCCGGCGCGTTGCCTGGCCGCGGTCGAGCGACTCGTCGGCGAGACAACCAGTCGTGTGCTCGCCGCGGCGACCGCCGACGGCGTTACCCCCACGGAGGCCGCCCTCCGGATCGCCCGCGCGTTCCTGGCGGCGGCATAGGCCCGGAGCGGCCACGACAAAACCCGGAGCCCGGCCTCCCGACACGAAGCTAGGCGAAGTGGGTCAGCCGTCCTATACTCGTCCGCCATGAGTTGCGGACGGATGGCGCCCGTCCTGCTGATTCTGTGTCTCGCGGCGGGTTGCGGTGGCGGTGGCGGCGACGAGCTTACGGTCGATCCGTCGGCCGCTATTGAGGGATTCGACGCGGCGCCGGAAGCGGGGTCACGGCCGCGCGCGCGCCTGAACGCTGCCGTGCTGGCGGAGCCCGATGCCAGCCGTGAGGTGGCTCTCGCCGGGCTCGAGTCCGAGAGCCCGGATGTGCGGATCGCCGCCGCTTACGCGCTGTCGATCACCCTGCAGCCGGAAGACGCCGACGCCCTGGCGCCTCTCCTCGAGTCCGCCAGCTCCGGAGAGCGGGTGCTCGAGGGAACGGCTTCCTCGTCCGCGCTGACGCTCAGACACACGGACGGCACGACGGCCGGCTACTTCCCTCACGGCTTCTTCACGCCGGGAGGGGCTCTGGACCCGGTCCCCGTCCCGATCACCGCCCCGGGGGTGGCGGAAGGGTCGGTGACAAGGCACATGCCGAACGACTACACGATCACTCTCACCTTCGATCTGCGCTGCGTAACGTGTGAGGAGGCGGTCGGGTGAGTCCGACCAGAATGGAGAAGCCCCGCCGAAGCGGGGCTTCTCGGTAGCAGGCCTGTAAGCCGGATTCTGTCGGGGGTGACCATCTATCTCGGCCCCCGGTTCCCCGGAGGCTCGTGCGGCGTACCCGGCTCCTCGGCGGGCCACCTGTAGCGGAGCCTGTTCGCCTTGCACCGGACGGGGTTTGGCAGCCGCCGTGTCGCCACGACGCTGGTGGGCTCTTACCCCACCTTTTCACCCTTACCGCCGGCGTCTCCGGAGAGAGACGTTCGCCGGTGGCGGTCTCCTTTCTGTGCCACTTTCCGTCGGCTTTCGCCGCCTGGGGTTTCCCCAGCGTCCTGCCCTTCGGTGTCCGGACTTTCCTCGAGCCGCTCGCGCGGCACGCGGTCACCCGGCCTGCGCTCCCAAGTGTAGCGCCGCGCCGGCGGGGATCCTGAAGCCGGATCCGCACTCCGGGCACTCGATCGCCCCGTCGCGGTGCAGGACGAACTCCCCGCACGCCGGGCACTCGAGGCTCGCGCCGCGCATGAGCGCCATCAGCTCCTGGTCGAGGGTGCGGTTGAGCGTGACGACCTCCATCAGACGCTCAGCCCACCCTCCGGAAGACGCCGACGACCTTGCCGAGCACGCTCACGTGCTCGGGGTAGAGCGGCTCCATCGTGGAGTTCTCGGGCTGAAGGCGCACGCGCCCCTTCTCCCGGAAGAAGCGCTTCACCGTGGCCTCGTCGGCCGCCTCGTCCTGGCCGGCGAGCGCGACCACGATGTCCCCGTCGCGCGCGGTCTGCTGCCGCTGCACGACGACGAAGTCCCCGTCGAGGATGCCGGCCTCGACCATGCTCTCCCCCTTCACGCGCAGGAGGAACTCCTCCCCGCCGCGCGAGAGCGTGTCGGGAACCGCCAGGTGATCCTCCACGTTCTCCTCGGCGAGCAACGGCCCGCCGGCCGCGATCTCGCCCACGAGCGGCAGGACGCGCACCTCGCCCACGTCCGGCACCGAGACGGTCGCGCCCGCGGCGGTTCGCTCGCGCTTCGTGAGCTCGAGTGCCCGCGGCTTCGTCGGGTCGCGCCGCAGGTACCCCGCGCGCTCGAGGTTGGCCAGGTGGGCATGGACGGTGGACGGCGAAGCGAGCCCCACGGCCTCGCCGATCTCGCGCACGGTGGGCGGATACCCGTGCGAATCCGCGTAGCTGACGACGAACTCGTAGACCTCCCGCTGACGCTGGGTGAGCATCTGCCTCCCTCGCTGGTCGAACGTCTGTTCGCACAAGGTAGCGCGACCCTCGGACGGAGTCAACCCGTGCCCACTCGCTACAATTCGCCTCGTCACGCGCTGGTGGCGGAATTGGTAGACGCGCAAGGTTGAGGGCCTTGTGGCCCGAACGGGCCGTGGAGGTTCAAGTCCTCTCCAGCGCATGCAAGGGCGCCCGCGGGCGCCCTTCGTCGTTCCGGCGGCGTATCGTCACTGGACGATGCGCCATACCGTGACGCTGGTGCTCGCCCTCGGCCTGGCAACGCTCTTCGCCGTCGCGGTCGGCGATGCGCTTCGGGATCCACGCGATCAGCCTCGTGCCGAGCCCGCGCCGGCGGACACCGCGCCGGCGCCCCCTGCCCCGGAGGTCGAGGCCGAGCCGGCGCCCGAAACGCCGCCGTGGGTCGAGGATCGGGCCGGCCTTGGCGACCGCCTCAGGAGCAGCGGCATCCGGGGGACGCTCTACCTGAGTGCCGAGGGCTGTGGCGGCGGGGACATACGGCCGCTCCGGGCGCTTCTCCTGCCCGAGCTCGAGCTCACCCGGGGCCCTCCGGTGAGCAGCTGCCCGTTCACCGTCTCGGCCGACGGCGAGGACGCGGCGGGCCCGGGGGCTTCCTGGAGCCCCAGGGTCTCGGCCTTCGCCGCGCAGACCAGGCCCGACCGCTTCGAGGTCGTCGCTGCGAGCCGCCCGGCCGCTCTCAGCCTCGCCGGCTCAGCCCCTGCGTTCAAGCCCAACGGAACGCTCACCCACGCGCTGTCGAGACGGGTGGTCGAGTGGAGCAACGAGTGCGACGAGGCCCAGGAGCTCATCAGCCCTCCCATCTCCCTCGGGCGCGAGAAGGTCGGGCCGTACTGCTCGCAGACGGCAGTGTCACGACGCAAGCTCGCGCGGGCGCTGCCCGAAGGCGACCGCCTCAGGTCGGTCGACGCGCTCGCCTGGCTCGACTCCGCGCGGCTCGTGGCGGTGCTCCGTACCCCCGGCGCGTCGTGGCTGGCCGCGTACAGAAAGGGCCGCCGGCCGGGAGGAGCGAACGGCCTCATCGGCCGCACCACGACGAGACCGCTCGCCGACCCGACCGCGAGGTACGTGGCCCTCACCCCGAACGGCTACCTGGAGGTGTACGACCGCGACGCCCTCAGGGTCTGGGCCTCGTCAGCCACCGTGGTCGCCTTCGACTGGTCGCCCAACGGAGACTGGCTCGCCTACGCGGCAGAAGACCGCAACGTCTACTTCCTCCGCACGTCCGACTGGACGACCCGGTTCAGCCTCCTGGCCGCGACCGAGGGCCTGGCCTGGCGCCGTTCCGCTGACCCGCGTCAGTAATGTACGGGCGGCCGTGCAGGACCTCGCAGGACATGCCATCGACGCCGCCGTCGCCGCGGGTGCCGGCTACGCAGACGCCCGCGTCGTGCAGCGCCGTGCGCAGCTCGTGGCGACGAAGAACGGCGAGGTCGACTCGGTCTCCGACTCCGAGACCGAGGGCGTCGGCGTGCGCGTGCTCGTCGACGGCGCCTGGGGCTTCGCCGGAGACCCGCGGCTCTCCGACGACGGAGCCCGCGACGCAGCGATCCGGGCCGTGTCCTTCGCGCGTGCGAGCGCGTCCCGCGCGCGCACGCGCGTCGAGCTGACCCCGATCCCGCCCGCGACCGGCGACTACGCGCCTGCCGTCGAGCGGGACCCCGTCGACGTCCCGCTGGAGGAGAAGATCGCGCTCTGCCTACGCGCCGAGGAGGGCATGAGACACCCCGAGGTGAAGATCACCGAGGCAAGCGTTCGCGCGATGCGGGAGCAGCGTGTCTACCGCTCGTCCGAGGGCGCAAGCGTCACGCAGCGATTCGTCGAGTGCGGCGGTGGCATCGACGCGCTCGCAGTGTCGGACGACGGGCACGTCCAGAGCCGCGCCTATCCCAGCGCCCACGGCGGCTCGAGCGCCCAGGCCGGTTGGACGTTCGTCGAGGCCCTCGGGCTCGACCGGGAGGCGCCCCGGGTCGGCGAAGAGGCCGCGGCGCTCCTCAGGGCTCCGGCCTGCCCCTCGGGCGTCACCACCATCGTGGTCGACGCCGAGCAGATGGTGCTCCAGGTGCACGAGTCGGTCGGCCACCCGACCGAGCTCGACCGTGTCTACGGCACGGAGGCCGCATACGCCGGGACCAGCTTCCTCAAGCCGAACGACCTCGGCAGCCTGCGCTACGGCTCCGAGCACATGAACGTCACGGCCGATCCGACGACCTCGCTCGGCCTCGGTACGTTCGGCTGGGACGACGAGGGCGCGCCCGCCAAGCGCCAGCCGGTGGTCGAGGCCGGCCTCCTCACCGGCTACCTCGCCTCGCGCGAGACCTCGGCGCTGATCGGCCGCGACCTCGGCGGCTCCATGCGCGCGGACAACTGGAGCCGGATGCCGCTCGTCCGCATGACCAACCTCCACCTCGAGCCGGGCGCCGGGACGCTCGAGGACCTGCTCGCCGACGTGGACGACGGCCTGTATCTCTGCACGAACAAGAGCTGGTCGATCGACGACAAGCGCCTCAACTTCCAGTTCGGCACGCAGGTCGCGTGGGAGATCAAGAAGGGCAAGCTCGGCAGGATGCTGCGCGACCCGACGTACATGGGCGTCACGCCGGAGTTCTGGGGGCGTCTCGACGCCGTCGCCGGGCCGGAGGAGTGGACGATGTTCGGCCTCACCAACTGCGGGAAGGGCCAACCGGGCCAGCACGCGCACGTCTCGCACGGCACGTCGCCCGCGCGCTTCCGCGACGTCCAGGTGGGCGTCCGTTCGTGAATCGCGCGCTCGACCTCGCGGAGCGCGCCGTCAAGGCCGCCGAGGGCGACGAGGCCGACGCCTCCGTCCACGTCGAGAGCTCCGGGTTCGCGCGCTTCGCGGCTTCGGCAGTCCACCAGCCGACCCTGATTCGGGACGAGACGGTGACGCTCCGCGTCGTTCGCGATGGCCGCGTGGGCTGCGCGACGACGAATCGCACCGACGACGAAGGGCTGGGAGCGGCAGCGCGACACGCCGCCGAGGCCGCCGACAGCTCGCCCGTGGACCCGGGATTCGCGGGGCTCCAGGAGCCCGCGCCCGTCCCGGCGGTCGAGGGCTACGACGAGGCGACCGCGGCCCTGTCGCCCGAGGACCAGGCGGAAGCGGCGGCCGAGGCGATCGCGGCTGCGCCCGACCTTGGGCTCTACGGCTACTACACGAGCGGCGTCACGGAGCTCGCGGTCGCATCGACCACCGGCCTCGCGGTCTCCCAGGCCATGACCGATGCGAGCGTGCTGACGCTCGCCGCCTCCGACGACTCGTCGGGCTACGCGGAGGCGACGTCCTGGCGGGCGTCCGACCTCGATCCGGCAGCCGCCGCGCGCGAGGCCGCCGAGAAGGCGCTGCGAACGCGTGGTGCGGCGCCGATCGAGCCGCAGACCTTCCGCGCCGTGCTCGAGCCGTACGCGATCTCGGAGCTTCTCTTCTACTTCGCCTTCACCTCGCTCAACGCGCTCGCCCTTCTCGAGGAGCGCAGCTACCTCTCCGGGAGGCTCGGCGAGAAGCTCTTCGACGAGAGCTTCACCGTCTCGGACGAGGGGCTCGACCCGCTCTGCTACCCGAAGTCGTTCGACCTGGAGGGCGTGCCCAAGCAGCCCGTGCTCATGGTGGAGGACGGCGTCGCCCGCGACGTCGTCTGGGACCGCCGCACCGCCAAGCAGGCAGGGGACGGCCATGTCTCCACCGGTCACGGCCTCGCGCCTCCCGCCCAGGCGTTCGGGCCGATCCCGTTCAACCTCTCGATGGCGGGCGGAGGCGCATCCTCGGTCGACGAGCTCTCGGAGCTGGTCGGCGACGGGATCTACGTGACGCGCCTCCACTACCTCGGAGTCGTCGACCCGCGCGAGGGGATCATCACGGGCATGACGCGCGACGGGACGTTCCGCATCGAGGGCGGCAAGGTGACCACCCCGGTCGTCAACCTCCGGTTCACGACGTCGTTCCCCGCCCTCGCGGCGGGCCTCCTCGGGCTCACGAAGGACGTCACGCTCGTGAACCGCAGCGACTTCTACGACGAGCGCTACCCCTTCGGTACCCTCGTCCCTGCGGTGGCGACGGACGCGTTCACAGTCGTGGGAACCGGGTCGGGACCGGGGCTCTGATGCCTGCCGTCCTCGTCGGAACGCGGAAGGGCCTCTTCCTCCTCGAGAGCGACGAGAGTCGTCGAGACTGGGAGCTCACGGGACCGTTCCTCACCGGCTGGTCGGTCTTCCACGCGGTCGTCGACCCGCGGGACGGGACGATCCACGCGGCGACGAACAACGAGGTCTACGGCGCGACCGTCCACCGATCGTCCGACCGAGGCGAGACCTGGGCCCGCGCCGAGGACATCGTCCTTGCCGAGGACACCGGGCTGACCCTGGAGAAGACCTGGCACGTCGAGCCGGGGCGGGACGGCGAGGACGGGCGGCTGTGGCTCGGCGCCGCGCCCGGCGTCCTCTTTCGCACCGACGACGGCGGCTCGACCTGGCAGCCGGTGGACGGCATCGTCCGCCACGAGACCCGCGAACGCTGGCACCCCGGCGCCGGAGGCATGTGCTGCCATTCGATCGCGCTCGACCCTGACGCGCCGGAGCGGATGTACGTCGGAATCTCCGCCGCCGGCGTCTTCCGGAGCGAGGACGGCGGCGAGACGTTCACGCCCGCCAACCAGGGAACGGCCGCCGACTTCATGCCCGACCCGTTCCCCGAGCTGGGCCAGTGCGTGCACAAGTTGCTCCTCCATCCCGCCAGGCCCGAGCGGCTCTGGCAGCAGAACCACTGCGGCGTCTACCGTTCGGACGACCGCGGCGAGAGCTGGGAGCGCCTCGAGGGCAACGGGCTCCCGAGCGGCTTCGGCTTCCCGCTCGCGCTCGACCATCGCGACCCCGACGCCGCCTTCGTCGTCCCGGAGGAGAGCTCCGAGAACCGGGTGACCCCGAACGGGCGGCTCGGCGTCTATCGCACGCGCGACGGCGGCTCGTCCTGGGACCTGCTGACCGACGGCCTGCCGCAGCGCGCCTGGGGCGCGGTCATGCGGGAGGGCTTCTCCTTCGACCGCCTCGACCCGCCCGGCGTCTACCTCGGCACCCAGAGCGGCTCGGTCTTCGTCTCCCCCGACGCAGGCGAGACCTGGCTGGAGGCCGCCGACCAGCTCCCGCCGGTCCTCTCGGTGGAAGCGGCCGTGTGACGGTAGTCCTCGTCCCCTCCCTACTCGCCGCCGAAGCCGGTGGCCGCAAGAGCTTCGAGGTGGACGCCGAGACCGTCGGCGACGCGCTTCGCGCCCTCCCCGTGGCGAACCTCGTCCTCGACGAGCGCGGCAGCCTTCGCGCCCTGGTCAACGTCTACGTCGACGGCGTCGACGCGCGAGACCGTGACGGCCTGGCGACGAAGCTCGAGGGCGCCGAGGAGATCAGGCTCGTCGCCGCAATCGCCGGCGGCGATCGCTAGTCGAACTGGTAGAAGAGGATGACCGTGTTGGCGGCGAAGAGGAGCGCCACGACGACGGTCAGGCGGGTCAGGTTCCGCTCGACGATGTGCTGGCCGCCCTGGGAAGCCGGCGTGAAGCCCATGCCGCCGAAGCCCGTGTCGCGGCCCGAGTGCATGAGCACGAGGCCGATGAGCCCGGCGGAGAGGAGAACCTGGATGACGGCGAAGAGCCCGAGCACGGGGGTCAGGCTAGCAGGTGGCTCCCGCCCGACCGGGCAGCGTTGACTATTGTCGTTCCTCCCCGAACGGGGGAATGACCGGGTGCGAGGCACGCCGCTACGGTCCGGAGCATGGCGAAATCTGCGGCCGCCGCCGGCGTCGACGTTGCCGTCGTCGAGGAGCACCTGGCTCGCTACGCGGTCTCCTGCCCCCTGTGCAAGGCCGTGGACCAGCTCGGCGTCGGCCAGCAGCCGTGCGAGCTTGCGTCGACGAACGGCGCCAAGGACTCGATCCCGGTGATCGTCGTCGTCTGCACCCGGTGCGGCTACCTGATGCCGCTCGCAGCCGACCGCATCGCCCCTGCAGAGGAGAAGGCCGCCTGAGCGGCCCTCTCGAGGTGACCGCTTAAGCGGCCTTGAGTCGCCGCGAGTCGCGCTCGAGCCGCTCTTCGGCTCTCGCGCGGGCGCGGATGGCATCCGTCGGGCCGAAGCGGTCGTGCGCGCGCAGAGCGCGCGCCTCCGCCCACAGCTCGTCGATCTGCCTGGAGAGCTCCGCGGCCTCGGCCGACTTGACCGGGTCGACGCCGTCGTTGAGCTCGTGCCAGAGCTCGGCACGCCGTTCGACGGCACGCTCGAGCTCTTCCCGGATGTCATTGATCGTTCGCATACACCTTGTTAAACGAGGCCTCGGGAACGCGAATTCCGCCGCCTACGCGGCGCGAACCGGGCGCATCGGCGCTCCACCACAAGCACGCCGGGGCCCAGCAGGGCGACGCCGGTGGCGGCCGTGCGCCCGTCACGAGTGACGACAGGCGGACGTCCCTTTCGCAGCGTGGATGCCGCCTCGCCTACCATGTTCCTCGTGCCGGAGTAGCTCAGCTGGTAGAGCAACGGATTTGTAATCCGTAGGTCGTGGGTTCGAGTCCCGCCTCCGGCTCCTTCCGAAGTCGCTCACGATCACGGCTTCGTGGACGAGGAACACTGCGCCGGTGCGCAGCCTGATGGACGCCTAATCGTCGAGGACCGCGCGGCCGCTCTGGTGCTGAAGCACCTTGCGCTTGACGCGCTGGAGCGCGTTGTCGATCGTCTTCGTGTCGCAGCCGAGCTCCTCCGCCATCTCCTCGTAGGAGTTTCCCTCGAGATAGAAGCGCAGGGCGTCCGACTCGAGCGGGGAGAGGCCCGTGCCCAGGCAGAAGACGAGGCTCTGGAGCTCCTGCGTCGAGATGACGCAGACGGCAGGGTCGTCGACGCCGGGGCCCGGGAGCGCGTCGCCGAGCGTGCACTCCCCGTCGTCCTGCCCCGCCGGCGTCTGGCTGAAGGAGACGTAGGTGTTGAGCGGCGCGTGCTTGAAGCGGGTCGCCGTCTTGATCGCCGTGATGATCTGGCGCGTGATGCAGAGCTCCGCGAAGCTGCGAAACGACGTCTCCTTGTCGGCGCGGAAGTCGCGGACGGCCTTGTAGAGGCCGATCAGCCCCTCCTGGTTGAGGTCGTCGGACTCGCCGCCCGCCAGGAAGTAGGAGCTCGCCTTCAGCCTGACGAAGCCCGTGTAGCGGCGGATGAGCGCGTCCATCGCCGCCGAGTCGCCGTTTCGGGCGCGGACGACGAGCTGCAGGTCGGCGAGCTCTCGTTGGCTCCGTTCCTGCGCGGTTCGGACGGTTGCGGGCTGACGGCGGGCCACGACGTTCCTCCTGGGATCGGTGTTCGGAGGGGCTCTCGTGAGCCGCTCCGCAAACCCTAACCCTCAAGTTGAGGTCTCGATCGTAGCAGGGAGCCCTGCAAACTTCAACGACTCCGGCGAAACCGCTCGAGCCGCTCTCGCGTCTCGTCATCCAGGGCGCCCTCGATCTGGGAGCGCCCCGGCCCAGCGGTCGGGTGCCAGGCCCGACCTCCCGGTCGGCGGCGAGCTCGCGAACGAACGTGTTCGACGAGACCCGACGGGTCTCCTGCCCCGCGTGCCGCGGATCGCCTGATCCGAGGAGATGACCCAGACCTCCTCACGCGCGGCGATGCTCGGCGGCAAGGCGCTCGAGCAGCGGGTCGGCCGGCGAGGCGAACCGGACCTCGAGCGCGCCGAAGGCCGTCGTCCTCCCCGTGGCCGTCGAAGACGACGACGCCGCGGGCGCCGCGGACGGCCACGAAGCTCGCGAGCGCGTCGACGAGCTCGCGCCGGTCGGCGAAGTCTCCAGCGTGCAGGATGTTGTAGCCGTCGAAGAGGTAGAGCACTGTCTAAGGATGCCTGCCCCACGTTGGGGTCAGGTCTTGCATGCGAGCATTCGCCGCAGCGTGCTGCGTTGCAAGACCTGACCCCAGGGGTTCGTAGGCGGCGAAGGCGAAGAGCGGGCCTCGGGCCGCCCTCACGCGCCGCGTCGCTGCCGCGCGGCCTCGAACAGCGCCACGCCGGCCGCGACGCTCACGTTCAGCGACTCGACGTTGCCGGCGAGCGGGACGCTGAAGGCATCGTCGCAGGCTCTGCGAACGCCGGGCCGAAGGCCCTTCCCCTCCGCGCCGAAGACGAGCGCGACGCCGGTCGCGAGGTCGGCGCTCCAGACGGGCGTCTCGGCGCTGCCGTCCGCCGCCCAGACCCACAGTTGCGCGCCCTTGATCTCCTCCAGGTAGCGCGCGAGGTTCACGACCACGGCTACGCGCAGGTGCTCCACGGCGCCCGCAGACGCCTTGCAGACGGCCGGCGTGACGCGGGCAGCGTTTCGCTCGGTGATCACGATTCCGCTCCCGCCCGCGCCTTCGGCGCTGCGGATGACCGCGCCGAGGTTGTGCGGATCGGTGACCTGGTCGAGGCAGACCACGAGCGGGCTCTCGCCCGCCGCGACCTCGTGCGCGTCGGCGTAGCGGTACGGCTCGCAGAACGCGACCACACCCTGATGCTCGGTCGTGTGCGCAGCGTCGCTCAGGCTCCGCTCGCGCGCGATCTGGAGCCGGAGACCGGAGATCTCGCGGAGCCACGGCTCGGCCGCCAGGGCGCGCTCGGTCACCAGGAGCTCGAGGACCTGCCGTTTCCCGGCGCGGACGACCTCGCGCACGGGCTGCCGGCCGTAGACGAGCTCGCGGGTCAAGCCCTCGGGATCAGGCGAAAGCCGTCGGAGACATCCTGGACCTCCCACCCGCGGCGCTCGATCTCGGCTCGCAGCTCGTCGGCCTGCGCGAAGTCGCCCGCCTCCCTGGCCTCCCGGCGTTGCTCGGCCAGGCCGACGATCTCCTGGGGCGCGTCGACTGTGGGCTCCACCGCGAGGCCGAAGATCCCGAGGCCGCGCTCCAGCAGGGAAAGCTCGCCGGCCGAGCGCCAGGAGTGGAGGATCGAGAGCGCCAACGGCGTGTTGAAGTCATCCTCCAGGGCTGCTGCAAACTCGTCCCACGTCGGAGCGCCCTCGACCTGCTCGACGACGCGGAAGGCCGTGCGGAAGTCCTCCGCCTGCCGGCGCGCCGCCTCCATCGCCTCGTCCGAGTACTCGACCGGGCTGCGGTAGTGGGCGCCCAGGAAGAGCACCAGGATCGCCTCGCGGCCGTAGGTGTCGAGCGCCTCCCGGAGCGAGACGATGTTCCCGAGCGACTTCGACATCTTCTCCTGCGCCAGCTCGAGCATGCCGTTGTGCGCCCAGAGCTGTGCGAACTCCCGCCCGGCGCCGCGCGACTGGGCGAGCTCGTTCTCGTGGTGCGGGAAGCGGAGATCGATGCCGCCGCCGTGGATCTCGAAGACGGGGCCGAGGAGCTTCTCGGCCATCGCGGAGCACTCGATGTGCCAGCCGGGGCGCCCGGGCCCCCAGGGCGAGTCCCAGGACGTGTCCTCGTGCGGCTTCGCCGCCTTCCAGAGGGCGAAGTCGCGCTGGTCCTCCTTCAGGTCGCTGGGCTCCTGGGCGACCATGTCCTCGAGCTTGGCGCCCGAGAGCTCGCCGTAGGCAGGGTACTGCGCGACGCGGAAGTAGACGTCCCCCTGCGACTCGTAGGCGAGCCCACGCCCGACCAGCTCCTCGATCAGCGCGACGATCTCCGGGATCGTCTCGCTGGCGAGCGGATCGTGGTCGGGGCGGCCGAGGCCGAGCGCGTCCGTGTCGTCGAAGTACCACTGCGTCGCCGCGGCAGCGAGCTCGGCGCTTCCAATCCCCTGCTTCTCGGCGGCCTCGTAGATCTTGTCGTTGACGTCGGTGACGTTCTCGACGAGCGTGACGTCGTAGCCACGCTCCTCCAGCCAGCGCTTCAGCCAGATGAAGACCACGTACGGCCTCGCGTTGCCGACGTGGATGCGCTGGTAGACGGTCGGCCCGCAGACGTAGATGCGGATCGGCCCCGGCGGGGGCGGCAGCTCGTGCTTCCGGCGAGTCAGAGAGTCGTAGAGGAGCACCCGCGGGTTATAGCCGCTCGGGCGCTCCTAAGAGCTCGATTCACAATGAGCACTGTGCCGAGTCGTCATTCCGAACCGAGCTCTTACCCGTGAAACTGCGCCTCCTCGGTCGAGCCCTTGAGCGCGAGCGTCGAGCTCTCGCCGCCGCTGACCGCCTCCGCGACGAGGTCGAACCAGCCGGCGCCGACCTCGCGCTGGTGGCGCGTGGCCGTGTAGCCGACCTCCTCGAGCTCGAACTCCCGCTGCTGGAGCTCGACGTAGGCGCTCATGCCCCGGGCGCGGTACCCGCGCGCCAGCTCGAACATCGACTCGTTGAGGGCGTGGAAGCCCGCCAGCGTGATGAACTGGAACGCGTAGCCGAGCTCGCCGAGCTCCTCCTGGAAGCGGGCGATCTGGCCGTCGTCCAGGTGCCGCTTCCAGTTGAAAGAAGGCGAGCAGTTGTACGCCAGCAGCTTGCCGGGGAAGCGCGAGCGGATCGCGTCGGCGAACTCGCGGGCCTCGCCCAGGTCCGGCGTCGAGGTCTCGCACCAGATCAGGTCGGCGTACGGCG
Source organism: uncultured Actinomycetes bacterium (assembly GCA_963775625.1). Classification (GTDB taxonomy): domain Bacteria; phylum Actinomycetota; class Thermoleophilia; order Gaiellales; family Gaiellaceae; genus JAIBJN01. Next base: position 159,211 of record CAVZJM010000014.1, read on the forward strand.
CGTACGCGAGGCCGCGGGCGATCGCGGACTCGATCCCGCCCTCGACGCGGAAGTAGCCCTCGGGCGTCCGCTCCCCTGCGATGAACTCGTGATCGCGCTCGTCGACGTCGCTCGTGAGGAGCGTGGCGCTGAGCGCGTCGGTGCGCGCGACGATGACCGTCGGCACGTCGCAGACATCCGCCGCGAGGCGCGCGGCCGCAAGCGTGCGGACAAACTGGCTCGTGGGGACGAGCACCTTGCCGCCGAGGTGGCCGCACTTCTTCTCGGACGCGAGCTGGTCCTCGAAGTGGACGCCGGCGGCGCCGGCCTCGATCATCGAGCGCATCAGCTCGAAGGCGTTCAGAGGCCCACCGAAGCCGGCCTCAGCGTCGGCGACGATCGGCGCCAGCCAGTGGCGGCCCGTGCCGTTGCCCTCGGCGTGCTCGATCTGGTCGGCGCGCAGGAGCGCCTGGTTGAGCCGGCGGACAAGCGCGGGGGCGCTGTTCGACGGATAGAGGCTCTGGTCGGGGTAGGTCTGGCCGGCGAGATTCGCGTCGGCAGCGACCTGCCAGCCGGACAGATAGATGGCCTGCAGGCCGGCCTTCACCATCTGGACGGCCTGGCCGCCCGTCATCGCGCCCAGCGCGGCGACATACGGCTCGTCGTTCAGGAGCTGCCAGAGGCGCTCTGCCCCCAGCCGCGCCAGCGTGTGCTCCACCGTGACCGATCCACGGAGGCGCTCGATGTCCTCCTCAGCGTACGGCCGCTCGATTCCTTGCCATCTGTCCATGCCGCAGTCCTTTCCTAGTCGATCAACTCGTAAGCGGGAAGCGTGAGGAACTCGTCGAGCTCCTCGGAGAGAGCCACCTCGTCGAAGAGCGCGCGGGCCTCGTCCCAGCGGCCGTCGCCGGCCTCGGCGAGCTCCGCGTCCTCGAAGGCGACGACCTGGTCGCGCTCGATGCGCCCGTGGCGGAGCCACTGCCAGATCTGCGAGCGCGAGATCTCGGCCGTCGCCGCGTCCTCCATCAGGTTGTAGATGGCGACAGCTCCCGTTCCCCGGAGCCAGGATTCGAGGTAGCGGAGGCCGACGCTCACGTTCATGCGCACTCCCTCGTCGGTGATCTCGCCCCCGGGGACGCGCACGTCGAGAAGGTCGGCCGCCGCGACGTCGACCTCCTCGCGCAGGCGCTCGACCTGGTTCGGCCGCGTGCCGAGCACCGCGTCGAACTCCTCCGTCGCCACCGGCACGAGGTCCGGATGGGCGACCCACGTGCCGTCGAAGCCGTCGCCGGCCTCGCGCCGCTTGTCCTCCCGAACCTTGACGAGCGCGACCTCGTTCACCTCCGGGTCGCGCCGGCTGGGGACGAACGCCGCCATGCCGCCCATCGCGTGGGCGCCCCGGCGGTGGCACGTCTTCACGAGCAGCTCCGTGTAGGCGCGCATGAACGGGACCGTCATGGTCACCTGGGCGCGATCGGGGAGCACGAAGTCCTGGTTCTCCCGAAACCTCTTGATGATGCTGAAGATGTAGTCCCAGCGGCCGGCGTTCAGCCCGGCGGCGTGGTCGCGCAGCTCGTAGAGGATCTCCTCCATCTCGAAGGCCGCCAGGATGGTCTCGATGAGGACGGTCGCCTTGATCGCGCCGGGCGGCAGGTCGAGCTCCTCCTCGGCGAAGTCGAAGACGTCGTTCCAGAGGCGCGCTTCGAGGTGGCTCTCGAGCTTCGGGAGGTAGAGGTACGGCCCGCTGCCCTTGTCGAGCAGGCGCCGGCCGTTATGGAAGAGGTAGAGCCCGAAGTCGAAGAGGCTGCCCGAGACCTGCTCGCCGTCGACCAGCACGTGCCGCTCGGTCAGGTGCCACCCTCGCGGCCTGACGATCAGCACCGCGGGGTCGTCGCCCAGGCGATAGGCCTTCTCTCCGGTGTCCAGCTCGATCGTCCGCTCGATCGCGTCGACGAGGTTCGCCTGGCCGTCGAGGTTGTTCCGCCAGGTCGGCGAGTTGGCGTCCTCGAAGTCGGCCATGAAGCAGCGCGCTCCCGAGTTGAGCGCGTTGATGACCATCTTGCGGTCGACCGGCCCCGTGATCTCGACGCGGCGATCCTGGAGGTCGGCGGGGACGGGCGCGACACGCCAGTCGCCCTCGCGGATCTCGCGGGTCTCCGGGACGAAGTCGGGCAGCTCGCCGGCGTCGATCCGGGACTGCCGCTCGGCGCGGGCGCCCAGCAGCTCGCGGCGGGTGCCGTCGAAGCGGCGGTGCAGCTCGGCGACGAACGCGAGCGCGTCCGTGCTCAGAAGCTCTTCGTCACGCTCCACCAGGGGCGCGCGAAGCTCGACCCCTGCGGCGACCTCGGTACTTCTCATGGTCGCTACCTAGTCGCGATCGTGGTCGCGGTCGCAGTGATCCGGGCAGGTGCACTCGGCCAGCTCGGCCGTGCTCACGACGATGCCTGTCGCATCCTTGCGCGGAACGTCACGTAGACCGCGTCCGAGCCCTGTGGTGTCGACTGTGGCTGCCTCCATAACCCGTGTATTCATGGTACGTGCGGTCTCGATATTCACCAAATTGTTTTTTTCGATGCTTGATATAACCTTCTTCTATGCTGGTCTCGCAGATCGAAGCCTTCGTTGAGGTCGCGAGGGCGCGGACCGTCAGTCGCGCCGCCGATGCGCTGTTCATCACCCAGCCGGCGCTCAGCGCCCGGCTACAGCGCCTGGAAGAGGAGCTGGACACGAAGCTCTTCGTGCGCACCCCACGTGGGATGAAGCTCACCGAGGCCGGCGAGGTGTTCCTCCCCCACGCCGTCAGGGCGCTCGACAGCCTCGCGGACGGGAGACGGATCGTGAACGCCTTCGAGCGCGGCGGCGCGGGCCGGCTGACGCTCGGCGCCGCGCCTGCGGTGTCGACGTACGTCCTTCCACGCATCCTCAAGCGCTTCTCGATCGGCCATCCGCGGGTCGGCGTGAGCGTGCGTACCGGGCATTCGGAGGAGGTGCTCGAGCTCGTGCTCCGCGAGCAGGTCGACCTCGGGCTCGTCCGGGAGCTCCGGCACCCCGACATCGTCAGCACGCCCCTCTACGAGGACCGCATCATCCTGGTCGTCGAGGCCGACCATCGCTTCGCGGCGCGGGGGCGCATCCGGCTCGAGGAGATGACGCACGAGCAGCTCGTCCTCTTCGACCGCACGTCCAGCTACTCCGAGCTGACGAACGCCGTCTTCCGCGGCGCGGGCGTACGGCCCGAGGGCGTCATGGAGCTGGACAACATCGACGCCGCCAAGAAGATGGTGCAGGAGGGCTTCGGGGTCGCGCTCATCCCCTTGACGGCTGTGGCGGACGAGCTCGAGGCGGGGCTCCTGTGCCGGGTCGAGATCGAGGACGCCGAGCCGCTCCGGCGCCAGATCGTCGCGGTGCGCCGCCGCGACCGCAGCGCCGCGGGAGGCGCCGCCGAGTCGTTCCTCGCCACGCTCCGGGAGATGCAGCCGGAGCTCAGCCGGTCCTAGCCAGAGCCTCTTCTCGGGGCAGGGCGACGAGGACAGCCCACAGCTCCGGGCCGCGCTCGGCGCCCGTGAGCGCGAGGCGGAGAGCGCGCAGATCGCCCCCGACGGCCTTGAGCTCCCGGACGATCGCCTTCGCGGCGTCCTTGTCGAGGTCGCCTGGCGTGCCCTCGCGAAGCTCGCGGAAGCGCCGCAACGTCTCGGGGGAGCTCGTCGGCGGGGCCTGAGGCGCGCCGGTCAGCTGCTCGGCGATCGTGCGCGCCTCGACCAGGTCCCGGGCACCGCGAAGCGCCGGGCCGAGCCGCGCATCGACGCCCGCGCGGGCCGCGAGCTCATCGTCGGATGAGCGAGCCGAGCACGTCGACGGCGAGCCGGCGAAGGCGGGCCTCGTCGTAGTGCACGTCGCCTCGCGGAAGGTCGAGCTCCTCGAGGTACGCCCGCACCGCCTCCGGAGGGATGCCCAGCTCACGGAGGCCGGCGACGGAAGCCGCCCGCTCCCGCTTCGAGAGCTTGCGCCCGTCGTCCCCGACCAGCAGGCCGTGGTGGACGTACTCCGGCGGCTCGGCGCCGAGGGCGCGAGCGATCGCCTGCTGCAGCCGCGTGCTCGGGAAGCAGGTCCTTGCCGCGGATGACGTGCGTGATCCCGAAGTCGAGGTCGTCGACGACCGACGCGAGCTGATACGTCGGACGGCCGTCGGCGCGGACGAGCGTGGCGCGCTGGAAGCGCAGGGCGCCGTCCGCGTCGGGCGCGCCGATCTCCCGCCCCGCCTCGACGTGCCGCTCGACCCGCTCGCTCTGCCGCACCGGGCCCTCGTCCCAGGCGACCCCGAGCCACTCGAGCTCGCGGAGGATCTCCTCGTCCGCGCCGGGCACGGCACGTGCGACGTCGGTGTCGTCGATCCGCAGAACGAGCGCGCCGCCGTGCTCGTCGGCGAAGCGCCGGTTCGCGACCGCCGTCAACGCGCCGCCGAGGTGCAGCGACCCTGTCGGGCTCGGCGCGAAGCGCACCCTCACCACCGGTGGCTAGACCTTCTTGTTGCTCTTCACGTCCCAGCCGGCGCGGACCGGCGGCTGGGGCTTGCCGGTCTTGTCGGCCGGGGTGTACGTCGTCTCGATCTGTCCGTACGAGAGCGCGATCTGGTCGAGCGGTGCCCTTCGTCGGAGCCGTCGATCTCGTACGAGGGACGACCATGACGTCCGAGAGAGTGATCGTGAGGAACTCGTGCGCCGATCTTGCCGCGACGCCTGCAGGTGAGAACGGCGGAGGAGATGTGGGTTCCGCCCGCACAGGCCAGCCAGAGCTGCGGCGAGGCCTTGCTCGTGCCGCGCGACCAAGAGCAGGTCGTCGAAGACCGCCTTGCCGGCGCCTCCTCCGCCTCCGGTCGAAGGGCTCCCCGCCTGGCTGACTCCCCAGCTGAAGGCGAGCACGTCGATCTCGCCCTTGTGCTTGGCGTCGGCGCTCTCGCCGGGGATTCCGTCCACCTTGAGAAAGTAGTCCGCCACGTCGCCGGGCTACTGTACCGCCCGATGAGCGTGACGGCACTGCCCGACTCCCGTGCGGCCCTGCCGCTCGTGGCACCGCACATCCACCGCACGCCGCTCCTCGCCTCCCGAACGCTGAGCGAGGAGACCGGCTTCGACGTCCGGCTCAAGGCTGAGCTCTTCCAGCGAACCGGCTCCTACAAGATCCGTGGGCCGCTCGTGAAGCTCGCGAGGCTCTCCCAGGAAGAGCGGGAGCGCGGCGTCGTCTGCTCCTCGGCCGGAAATCACGCCCAGGGTGTCGCGCTCGCGGCCGCCATGCTCGGGGTCCGAGCAGTCGTCTGCATGGCCGAGAACGCCACGCCCTCGAAGATCGCCGCGACCCGCGGCTACGGCGCGGAGGTCGTCCTCCACGGCTCGATCTGGGACGAGGCCGACGAGAAGGCGCGCGAGCTGGTCGCGAACGACGGGCTGACCTACGTGCACCCGTTCGACGACGTCGACCTGATCTCCGGGCAGGGAACCGTCGGCCTCGAGATTTACGACGACTGGCCCGAGGTGGAGGTGGTCGTCGTCCCCATCGGCGGGGGCGGGCTCATCTCCGGGATCTCGGCGGCGCTCAAGCGCGAGCGGGCCGGGATCAGGATCGTCGGCGTCGAGTCCGCGGACGGCCCGGCGATGCAGCGGAGCGTCGAGGCCGGCGAGCTCGTGACGCTGCGAGCGGTGCGACACGATCATCGACGGCCTGCGCGTCAAGCGCGTCGGAGTGCACACGTTCGAGCTGGTGCGGCGCTTCGTGGACGAAATCGTGACCGTTCCGGACGAAGTCATCTTCGAGAACGTGCTCTGGGTGATGGAGCGCTGCAAGCTCGTGGCCGAGGGCGCCGCGGCGGCCACCGTCGCAGCCGTGCGCTCGGGTCTCGTCGAGGCGACGCCGGGGACTAAGGTCGTCTGCGTCCTCTCCGGCGGCAACCTCGACGTCTCGCAACTCCGCGGGCTCCACTGGAACTGACGAGGTCTTGGACGACCTGCTCCTCGCCTGGTTTCGAGAGAACGGACGCGACCTCCCCTGGCGAGGGACGCGCGATCCCTACGCGATCCTCGTCAGCGAAGTCATGCTCCAGCAGACGCAGGTCGAGCGGGTCGTGCCGCGGTACCTCGCCTGGCTCGCGCGCTGGCCGACCGCCGCGGCGCTGGCGGCCGCGCCCGTCGCCGACGTGATCCGCGAATGGCAGGGGCTGGGGTACAACCGGCGCGCGGTCAACCTCCACCGGGCCGGGCGGCAAATCGCCGAGAGCGGCTGGCCGGACGACCTCACCGAGCTCCCCGGCGTGGGGCGCTACACCGCGGACGCCGTGGCGGCGTTTGCGTTCGGCGCTCCGGTCCTCCCCGAGGACACCAACGTGCGCCGCGTGCAGGAGCGGACCGGCCATCGTTTCGGGCCCGCGTGCGCGCAGGCGCTGATGGACCTGGGCGCGACGGTCTGCCTGGCCCGCATCCCCCGGTGCGGCGTCTGCCCGCTGGCTTCGGCGTGCCCCTCGCGCGGGCGCCGCTACGAGCCGCTGCGGCGCCAGGGCCGGTTCGAGGGCTCCTTCCGGCAGCGGAGGGCTCGCGTGCTCCGCGCCGTTGCCGAGCGGCCGCGTGCGGCTGCGGAGCTGGACGATGACGCGGTCGCGGCGCTCGAGCGGGACGGCCTCGTGCGGGTCGAGGACGGCCGCGTAGGGCTGCCGTCCTGAGCGCTACTCTGGGGCGGTGCCACGCATCGAGAACTACCGGTTCGGGCGAATCGTCGTCGACGGCAGCGAGGAGACGGCCGACGTCATCGTCCTCCCCGACCGGATCGTCCGCAACTGGCGGCGGCGCAACGGCCACAGCCTCGTGCTGGAAGATCTGGACGAGGTCCTCGAGGAGCTGCCGCACCGCCTGGTGATCGGCACCGGCGCGAACGGCCGCCTCCACCCGGACCCCGTCACATTGGAGCTTCTGCGCCAGCGGGGAATCGACGTCGAGTCGCTGCCGACGGACGAGGCCGTACGCCGGTTCCAGGAGCTCGACCCCGCGGCGACGGCCGCGGCCCTCCACCTCACCTGCTAGCGAGAAGGGCTACGGCGTGTGCGGCCAGGCCTTCGCCGCGGCCGGTGAAGCCGAGGCCGTCCGTCGTGGTGGCGCGCACGGAGACGCGCTCGCGCTCGACGCCCAGGGCGGAGGCGAGCCGCTCCTCCATCTCGCCGCGAATCGGCGCGATCCGGGGTCGCTCGCCGACGAGGACACAGTCGGCGTTCACGAGCTCGTAGCCTGCCTCGCGCACTGCCGCCATCGCGCGCTCGAGGAAGAGCAGCGAGGAGGCTCCCTCCCATTCCGCCTCGTCCGAGGGGAAGAAGCTGCCGATGTCGCCGAGCCCGGCCGCGCCGAGCACGGCGTCGACGAGGGCGTGAGCGACGACGTCGCCGTCCGAGTGGCCTGCGAGGCCCGGCTCGCCCGCGAGCTCCACGCCTCCGAGGACCAGACGGGCCGCGTCGGAGAACGCGTGCGCGTCGACGCCGATGCCGACTCGCAGCTCGCTCATCCGAGCGGCTCCTGCCGGCCGGCCCTGGACTCGAAGACGGTGACCGTCTCGTACCCGGCCGAGCGAAGATGCTCGAGGCCGGCTTCGAAGTCGCGGCCGACGTCGTCGGCGACGTGGGCGTCGGAGGCGAGCGTCGCGCCGACGCCTTGCCGGCGGCAGCGCTCCAGGAGCCCGGCGTCCGGGTACAGCTCGCCCACCGGCTTGCGCAGGCCGGCGGTGGAGACCTCGACGGCCACGCCGGCCTCGGCGATCGCGGCGGCCGCCTCCTCGTGGCACGCCGCGACCGTTTCCGGATCCGGGCGCCGGCCGTAGATCTTCACCAGGTCCGGATGGGCCAGGACGTCGGCGAGATCGCTGCGAGCGAGCGAAGCAAGCTCGGCGAAGTAGCGCCGCCACACCTCGTCGACCTCGAGCCCGGCCCAGGCACCGGGCTCCATGTCGACGGCCTCACCGTCGATGAGGTGCACGGAGCCGAGCAGGAAGTCCCAGGGGTACGGGCGCATGATCTCGGAGAGCTCGTCCTCGCTCCCGGGCAGCCACTCGAGCTCGAGGGCCAGCTTCACCGGCAGCCCCCGCGCCTTGGCCTCGAGAATCGCGTCGCAGTAGTCGTCGAGGTCGTGGGCGACACGCGAGCGATGATAGGGATGCCCGAGCAGCGACTCGGCCTGGTGGAAGTAGTACATGTGCTCGGTGAAGGCGATCTCGTCGACGCCGCGGGCCGCGGCCTGCTCCACGAAGCGCTCCACGGCCTCCACCGACAGCTCGATCCGGCCTTCCCGCCCGTTCGCCGGCCCTCGCAGGTGCATGTGATAGTCGACGATCACGCGCCCGCCCCGAGCAACAGCTCGACGAAGTCCAGGTCGGCCGGCGTGGTGACCTTGACGAGCCGCCGGTCGCCCTCGACGAACCGCACGCGGCCGCCGGCGGACGCCACCAGCCCTGCGCAGTCGGTGGCCTCTGCGCCGCCGGCGAGCGCGCGCCGCAGGGGCTCTGCCAGAAAAGCCTGCGGCGTCTGGGCGGCGACGAGCCGCGTGCGATCGACGGTCTCGACGACCGCCTCGCCCTCGGCCAGCTTCACCGTGTCCGCGACGGGAAGCGCAGGGATGGCGCCGTCCCACCCGTCGCCGATCGCGGTCACGACCCGCTCGACGACCCCCTCCTGAAGGAGCGGCCGCGCGGCATCGTGCACCAAGAGCACCGCCACGTCCTCGGGCACCTCCGCGACTCCCGCGCGCACGGAGTCCGCCCGGGTCGCTTCCCCGGCCACCGCAGCGTGCACCTTGCCCGCGCCGATCTCCTCGGCGAGGAGGATGCACGGCTCCTCCCACTCCGGCGGCGCGACGACGACGAGGGCGTCAATCCAGTCGGAGCCCTCCAGGCGCTCGAGGCTCTCGGCCAGGAGCGGGCGGCCGGCGAGGTTGGCGAACGCCTTGGGGCGATCGCCGCCGAAGCGCTCCCCACGCCCCGCCGCGACGAGCACCGCCCAGACGCCGGTGCCGCCGGCCACGCTAGCGGCCGCCCGCTAGGAGGCGACCTTGGCGCCTACCGAGTCCAGCTCCTCGTCGAGCCAGACCGCGGCGTCGTCCTCGTCCATGCTCTTGGCGTACATCAGCTCGGAGGCGAGGATCTTCTTCGCCTTCACGAACATCTGCTTCTCGCCGGTGGAGAGACCCTTCTCCTGGTCGCGCAAGGACAGGTTCCTGACCACTTCGGCGAGCTCGAAGATGTCGCCGGTCTTCATCTTGTCGCGGTTGTACTTGAAGCGGCGGTTCCAGTTCTTCGGCATCTTCGTCCCGTTGCCGTGGAGGACCTTGACGACGCGGACGACCATCTCCTCGTCGATCACCTTGCGCAAGCCGACGCGATCGGCGTTCTCGGTCGGGACGTTCACGGTCATGTCGTTGTGGAGGATCTTGATGGTGAGGTACTCGCGCTCCTGGCCCAGAATCGTCCTCGTCTCCTTCTTCACCACGGTCCCCGCGCCGTGATGGGGGTAGACGACTTTATCGCCGACCTTGTACAAGCCTCTCCTCCTCTATGTGACACGCGGGCGCAGAGAAAGATGCGCCCAGACGCCTGCGGAATGACGCCATTCTACCGGAAACCCGCTTGGGAAGCGAGCTTCAGGGCATTTCCGGCAGCGGCTACAGCTGCAGGTACCGGTCGACGAGGTTGTGCTCCTGCAGGCGGCGCAGCCCTTCGCGGATCTCGCGGGCGCGGACGGAGCCGACTCCGTCCACCGCCTCGAGGTCGCGGTGGCTCGCCCGGACGACGGCGTCGAGGCTCTCGAAGTCGCGCACCACATGGCGGATCACCGAGTCGGGGAGGCGCGGAATGCGGGAGAGGACGCGGTAGCCGCGCGGCTGCACGGTGTAGTCGAGCGGGTTGGTGTCGTGGTACCCGAGGAGCTCCGCTAGCACCTCGAACTCGAGCAGCCGCGCGTAGTCGAGCTGGGCAACCCCCTCGAGCGCCCTCGACGACGAGGCGGGGTCCCCCGAGCGCTCGTAGTCGTAGATGACGGCGGCCTTCTCGCGGGGCACGTCCTCCATGAGCTCGTCGAGCTGCATGCGGATGAGGCGGCTCTCGTCGCCGAGCTCGACGCAGTTGCGCTCGATCTCCTCGGCCATGCGCGTCGTCATCTCGGCCCGCTGGAGGACCACGAGCACGTCGTCGAGGACAACCGCGCTCTGGAACTCGAGCGCCGTTAGCCGCGTCAGCCCCTGGTCGAGCCGGCTGCGATAGGTCTCGAGCGTGCCGAGCGCCTGATTCGTCCGGGCGAGGGTGTCCGAGATCTCCCCCAGCTGGTAGCGCAGGTCGCCGACGAAGACGGTCACCGTCTCCCGCTGCTGCGAGATCGAGACGACCAACGCGTCCGTCTGCCTGGCAACGCGCTCGGCGGTGCGGTGGCGTGTTCCGGTCTCGCTCGACGGGATCGCGGGATCGGGCATGAGCTGGACGTTCGCGTAGACGAGCTTCCGCCCGTCGGCGTTGATGACGATCGCGCCGTCCATCTTCGCCAGCTCGTAGAGCAGCTGAGACGTCAGCGGCAGGTCGAGGCGCATGCCGCCCGAGAAGAGGAAGGCAAGGGCGTTGGGGTCGCCGATGACGATGAGCGCGCCGAGCTCGGCGCGGATGATGTCGTCGATCCCCGAGCGCAGCGGCGTCCCCGGCGCGACCTGCTTGAGCGCCGAGAGGAGGGTCTTATCCTTCCGAGGATCCGCTCGCATCGAGCCCCGCAGTGATCGCCGTCCGCAGCGTTCCCGCTGCTGTCAGGCGCATTCTGCCACGGGACTCGGTGCCGTCAGGCACGAGTGCCTCCGTGAAGCCCAGCTTCTCGCACTCGGCGACCCGCCGCTCGGCCTGGCTGACCGGGCGTAGACGGCCCGTCAGGCCGACCTCGCCGAAGCAGGCGACCCCGTGCTTGACGGGCGTTCCGCGCGCCGCCGAGGCGATGGCCAGGGCGACGCCCAGGTCGGCGCCCGGCTCGTCGATGCGGACGCCGCCGGCGACGTTGACGAAGACGTCGGCCTGGCCGAGCGCGACGCCCGCGTGGCGGCCGAGGACGGCCACGATCATCGAGAGGCGCTTCGGGTCCACCCCCGTGCCGACCCGCCTCGGCATCGCGAGATCGGTGGGCGAGACGAGCGCCTGCACCTCGAGCAGGAGCGGTCGCGTCCCCTCGATCGTGCAGACAACCGCCGATCCGGGCTGCTCCTCGTCAGGCCTGCCGAAGAGCTCCGAAGGGTCGTCCACCGCTTCGAGGCCGGCCGAGGTCATCTCGAAGACGCCCAGCTCGTTCGTGGAGCCGAACCGGTTCTTCACGGCCCGCAGCACGCGGTGCGAGCGATAGCGGTCGCCCTCGAACTGGAGGACGCAGTCGACGAGGTGCTCGAGGACGCGCGGGCCGGCGACCGCTCCCTCCTTGGTCACGTGGCCGACGAGGAACGTTGCGATCCCCTGCTCCTTGGCCACGCGGAGAAAGCGGCCCGCCGCCTCGCGCACCTGCGCCACCGAGCCGGGCGCCGAGCCGAGCTCGGGGGCGTAGAGGGTCTGCACGGAGTCGACGACGCAGACGTCGGGACGCTCCTGCTCGAGAGTGGCGCAGACCTCGTCGAGATTCGTCTCCGCGAGGATGCGGACATCGGCGGCGCCGCCCAGCCGGTCGGCGCGAAGCTTCACCTGCGCCGCCGACTCCTCACCGGTGACGAGGACGACATGCCGCTCCTCGGACATGGCCGAGAGAGCCATGAGGAGGAGCGTCGACTTGCCGATCCCGGGGTCGCCGGAGACGAGCACGAGGCTCGCCGGGACGAGGCCGCCGCCGAGCACGCGGTCGAGCTCGGCGACGCCGGTGGGGATCCGCTCGGCATCGGTCGCCTCGACCTCGACGAGGCGAAGCAAGGGCCGGCCCTGGGCGGCGCCGCCGCGCACCCCGGGCGCCGGCGCGAGCGCCCGCTCCTCCACCAGCGTCCCCCACTCACCGCACGACGGGCAGCGACCGAGCCACTTCCCGGTGGTGTACCCGCATTCGGAGCACGCATGCTGCAGAGCCGCCTTCGCCATGGGCGACCCCAGTCTAGGCAGCCGGTCCGACGCCGAACCCGCGCGGATCCGTGCCGGAAGCGTGCCGCTACGACCCCAGGATCTTGGCCTTCTCGGCCGCGAACTCCTCGTCCGTGAGGATTCCCTGCTTCTGAAGCTCGGCGAGCTTCGCGAGCTGCGCGTACTTGTCATCCTCGGCAGGCGCCTCCGGGGGCGGCGCGGCTGCCTGCTGCTCCGCCATCTCCTGGTCGTAGCGCTCCTGATCCTGCGCGGCGTACTTCTGGTCCTGACGGTGGCGCACGGCGCCGGCGGTGCCGGCCACAACCGCGGTCGTGGCGGCGGCGCGAACCAGGCCCGGTCCTCGTCTTCTGAACATCTCAGCTCTCCTCTCCTGGTTCGGCGGCGTACGCGAGCGCCGCCTGGACGATGTCGTAGGGGATGCGCTCGTTGGCGATCAGCTGGCCGTCGGCGTTTCGCACCGCCTCGGCGAAGCGGGTCGCCCACACGTTCTCGAAGACGAGCAGGCCGGCGGACGAGTTCGGCTCGAGGGCCTCGGCCGCGAGCTCGATGTCGTCCTCGTTCAGGAGGCCGCTGTCGACCTCGGAGATATCGGACATCGCCGCAGCCTCGTCCTCGGGGTCGAGGTCCGCAAGCTCGATGGCGGCGACATTGCCCTCCTCGTCCTTGAGGATGAAGACGAGGTCGAGGATGCGAATCGTCTCGTTCTCGACGAGCTCGGCCAGCGCCGGGACGATCTCGCCTTTGAACTTGTTGCCGGGGAACGCCACGACGAGATACTCGATCGGGCCGATGCTCATTAGCTTGCCTCCTGGGGAAAGAGTGAAGGTGCTGCGGAGTCTGCCACAGCGCAGCGCGCTCCGGCGCCGGATCCTGCGCCGGGTAACCGTTTGAGCCAGGCCGCGGGTCTGACCCCGGCCGTGCCCGGCGGGGACGGGGTTGCACGCGATCCTGTGTGGAAGCCGCCCAGCGCAATGGACAAGCGGCATCCGATCGACGGACACGTCGCCGTCGGACGCGGATCTCTCCCCAAACGTTGTCCGAAGCGGCCATGGCAGGGGTCAGACCCTGGACCTGACCGGACGGGGCGTGGCTAGCGGCGGAACGCGTCGTCGACCGGCACGCCGTAGCCGGTGGCGAGCGCGTTCGTCTCGTTCGCCATGCCGACGACGGCGAGGAGCTCGGCGAGCTGCTCCTCCGTCATGCCCTTCTTGCGAGCGGAGGCCGTGTGCGAGGCGATGCAGTACTCGCAGCCGTTCGTCACCGACACCGCGACGTAGAGGAGCTCCTTCGTCAGCTGGTCGAGCGCCCCGGGCGCCATGACCTCCTTGACGGACTCCCAGGTGCGCCGGAGCGAGACCGGGTCGACGGCGAGCGCCTTCCAGAAGTTGTTGACCCAGTCCACCTGCCGGGTCTCCATGATGTCGTCGTAGACGGCGCGCACCTCCGGCGAGGCGTCGTCGTACTCGACCAAGGGCATCTACTCGTCGTCTGCGGCGGGCTCGTCGCCGTCCGCTTCCGCCGTCGGCTCCTCGGCGGGGACGGTGACCTTCTCGGGCTCCGGCGGCGGGGCCTCGCCCTCGACGATCGAGATGTCGACCTCCTCCTCGTCGTCCTTCTTGCCGACGACGATGGTCGAGCCGGGCTTGATCGAGCGGCCGAGGACAAAGTCCGCGAGCGGGTCCTCGATGAAGCGCTGGATCGCGCGGCGGAGCGGCCGGGCGCCCATGGCCGGGTCGTAGCCCTTCTCGACGAGCAGCTCCTTGGCCTCCTCGGTCAGCTCGATGGCGGCCTCGTGCTCGACCATCTGCTCCTTCAGCCGCTTCATCATCAGGTCGACGATCACCTTGATCTCGTCCTTCGTGAGCTTGTGGAAGACGATGACCTCGTCGATCCGGTTCAAGAGCTCGGGCCGGAAGACCTTCTTGAGCTCGCCCATGATCCGGTCCTTCATCTCCTCGTAGGAGAGGCCGGTGTCGTCGCCGACGGAGAAGCCGAGGGACTGGTTCTTGGAGATCGTGGCTGCGCCGATGTTCGACGTCATGATCACGATCGTGTTGCGGAAATCGACCTTGCGGCCCTGGGCGTCCGTCAGCTTCCCGTCCTCGAGGATCTGGAGGAGGATGTTGAAGACGTCCGGGTGGGCCTTCTCGATCTCGTCGAGGAGGACGACGGAGTACGGCTTGCGGCGCACGGCCTCCGTGAGCTGGCCGCCCTCGTCGTAGCCGATGTAGCCGGGGGGCGAGCCGACGAGCCGGGACACGGAGTGCTTCTCCATGTACTCCGACATGTCGACCTGGATCATCGCGTCCTCGTCGCCGAAGAGGAACTCGGCGAGCGTGCGCGCCAGCTCGGTCTTCCCGACACCCGAGGGGCCGAGGAAGATGAACGAGCCCGTCGGGCGCTTCGGGTCCTTGATGCCCGCGCGGGCGCGGCGGATCGACTTCGACACGGCGACGATCGCCTCGTTCTGGCCGATCACGCGCTTGTGGAGCTCGTCCTCCATGCGGATGAGCTTCTGCGACTCCGCCTCCGTCAGCTTGAAGACCGGGATGCCCGTCCACATGGAGACGATGTCGGCGATCTCCTCCTCGCCGATCTCGGGCTGCTCGACCTGCTCGGAGGAGCGCCACTTGTCCTCGAGCTCGCGCTTCTTCTGCGTGAGCTTGCGCTCCTTGTCGCGCAGGTTCGCCGCCTTCTCGAACTCCTGCGCCTCGATGGCGGCCTCCTTCTCCTCGCGCACCTTCTCGATCTCGTCCTCGAGCTCGCGGTAGCGCGGCGGAGCGGTCATCGTCTTGATGCGCATGCGGGAGGCGGCCTCGTCGATCAGGTCGATGGCCTTGTCCGGCAGGTGGCGGTCCTGGATGTAGCGGTCGGCGAGCACGGCCGAGGCACGCAGCGCGTCGTCGGTGATCGTGCAGCGGTGGTGCGCCTCGTAGCGGTCGCGGAGCCCGCGCAGGATCTGGACGGTGTCGTCCACGGAGGGCTCGTCCACGCGGATCTGCTGGAAGCGGCGCTCGAGGGCGGCGTCGCGCTCGAGGTACTTGCGGTACTCGTCGAGCGTCGTCGCGCCGATCGTCTGCAGCTCGCCCCGGGCCAGCGCAGGCTTGAGGATCGACGCTGCGTCGATCGCGCCTTCGGCGGCGCCGGCGCCGACGAGGTTGTGGAGCTCGTCGATGAAGAGAATGATGTCGCCGCGCTGGGTGATCTCCTTCATCACCTTCTTCAGGCGCTCCTCGAACTCGCCGCGGTACTTCGAGCCAGCCACGAGCGCGGCCAGGTCGAGCGTGTAGATCTGCTTGTTCTTCAGGAGCTCGGGCACCTGGTTCGAGGAGATGCGGGACGCGAGGCCCTCGACGACGGCGGTCTTGCCGACGCCCGGCTCGCCGATCAGCACCGGATTGTTCTTCGTGCGGCGCGAGAGGATCTGCATCACGCGCTCGATCTCGGTCTGCCGCCCGACGACGGGGTCGAGCTTGCCCTCGGCCGCGAGCTTCGTGAGGTTGCGCCCGAACTGGTCGAGGAGCTTCGAGCTCTTGGCCTTCTCGCCGGTGGCCGCCGCGCCGCCCTGCTGCCTGCGACCGGGGCCGGAGAGCATGCGGATGATCTCGTTCCGGATCTTCTCGGCGTCAGCGTCGAAGTCGAGCAGGATTCGCGCGGCGACGCCCTCGTTCTCGCGCACGAGGCCGAGCAGGATGTGCTCGGTGCCGATGTAGTTGTGCCCGAGGGAGAGCGCCTCGCGCAGCGCGAGCTCCAGCACCTTCTTCGCGCGCGGCGTGAACGGGATCTGGCCCGTCGTCACCTCGTCGCCCTGGCCGACGATGCGGGCGACCTGGGCGCGGACCTCCTCCACCGTGATGTCGAGGCTCTCGAGCACGCGGGCGGCGAGCCCCTCCTCCTCGCGGAGAAGCCCGAGCAGGATGTGCTCGGTGCCGATGTAGTTGTGCTTGAGGGCGCGGGCCTCGTCCTGGGCAAGGACGACGACCTGTCTGGCTCTCTCGGTGAAGCGCTCGAACAAGCCTCAGAATCCTTTCCGCTCGACAGCCGGACCTATGGTACCGAACCTGTCCGCAGAACCCGCGCGCGTCATGGAGTCCGTATCGGCTCTGCGACGAAGGCTTTAGAGAGGCAATTTCCCGGCGCCCGGTCACTCGTATGGGGTGCCCCCTTCGGGGGACGCGCGGGCCCGTGCATCCGCCGATCGTTGGAGCATGAGGAGGACCTCGTCTGCGCTGGTGGCGGCGCTCGCGATCTTGGCGATGGCGGTGCCGGCCCCCGCCGGCGCGCTGACGATGAGCGACCGGGACTCGCTCGAGGACAGCATCGTCTCCAGGATCAACGCCGTTCGCCGGACCCACGGCCTCCGTCAGCTCTCGGTCGCCTCCCGCCTGGACAACGCCGCCGACGGTCATGCGACGTCGATGGCAGCCGCGAGCTACTTCCGTCACGAGCTCTACACCCCGACGCGCGCGACCGCCTGGACGGCGTTCTCGACCTGGATCCGCTGGTACTGGCCCGGCCCGGGCTACTCGTCCTGGAGCGCCGGCGAGAACCTCGCCTGGGGCGCGCCCGGCATCTCGGCGTCGGGAACGGTGAGCCGGTGGATGGCGAGCCCGGGTCATCGGGCGAACATCCTCAATCCTGCCTGGCGGAAGATCGGCGTCGGCGCCGTCCACGTCAGCCACCCGCGCGGCTACTACGCGGCGTGGGACGACGTGACGATCGTCGCCGCCGAGTTCGGGGCCCGGCGCTAACACCTGCTCCCGGCGCGGTAGGCTCGCGCCGTGCTGCTCGAGACGACGATCGTCCCCCGCCCGCCCTATTCGCTCGCACTCTCGGCCCGGCTCAGGAGCGACACCACGCGGCGCTTCCGGGACGGCGTGTTGACCGTTGCCCTCGAGGCCGCCGCCCGGCCTGCGCTCGCCCGTGTGCGGCAGCGCCCGGACGGGAGCCTCGCAGTCGCGATCGAGAGCGCGGAGCCGGCGGAGGCGCTCGACCGGCTGCGCTTCGTGCTCGCGGCCGACGCGGATCACACGCCCTTCGTCGACCGCTTCGCCGACGACCCGCTCATCGGTCGCGCGGTCCGGAGCCTGCGTGGGCTCCGTCCGCTCCGGACCGCGACGGTGACGCACTCGCTCCTCAAGGCCGTCTGCGGCCAGCTGATCCAGGCGCGGGCTGCACGCCAGCTCGAGGCTCGCCTCCTCCGCGCGCTGGGCACGCCGGTCGGCGACCTCTTCCTGCCTCCGACCAGGGCGACCTTTGGCGGGCTCGCGCCGGCGCAGCTCGCGCGCGACGGGCTCGTCGCGAGGAAGGCCAACGCGCTCGTTCGGCTGTCGCGCGAGTGGGACGTCGAGCGCCTGCGCGGCGTCGAGACCCGCGCTGCGGCTGCGCGCATCGAGCGGGAGCGAGGGCTGGGGCCGTGGTCGGCCGGGATGATGTGCCTCTACGGCCTCGGCCGCTACGAGCAGGGCCTGGTCGGGGATCTCGGGCTCGTCAAGCTCTGCGCCGCGCTGCTGGGCCGCCGGGCCGAGCCCGAGGACACCCGCCGGCTGCTCGAGCCGTACGACGAGTGGGCGGGCCTGGCGAGCGTCTACCTGCTCGCCAAGCCCGCCTGACAGGCCGCCGTCAGGCCCAGGAAGCTTGGGCCGGGGGCGTTGCTCGAGCCGCGAGCACCGCCCCCGGTCCGGATCTCATCCGTCCCCAGCTCGACGGACGAGCACGTGGGCACCGCGAGGAAGGCTTCGCGGGCCACGCTGCCTGCGCGCGGGGTCGCACCGGCCGGGCCGATGCGTCGGCCATGTCGCGCGACGCGGCCAAGGCCGCACTTCGAGCGATTCCCCTCATTGCCTCCCCCGTTGCCGCAGGTCGTGCTACAGAGGAAAGCGCGGCGTACCCCGTTCGGGTACTGGCCAGAGGAATAGTCTGGGCCTCAGAGACGGCGAAACGCAGACTGTGCCGCCGGGCCGCGCTGCTCGCCCCGAAACGTGTCCCCCAGCGACGAGCGACGCTCCGCCAAACCCTCCTAGACGGCTAGGGTGCGCCGCCGGCCGGATCGACCGCACGAGGCGCGCATAGACGACCCACCGCTGCTTCGCGCTGTAGAGCGGGTGGCAGGCGGAGAGCACGAGCGTGTCGAAGCCGCGGTCGCGGATGATGCTCCAGTCCTCGTTGTCGACGATCTCGTGCGCGAAGACCCGGTAGTTGAAAGTCGCGTACGGCAGCGACACGGTGATCGCGTCACCTCGGCGCAGCGAGTCGATGTGCCGGAACGGCGCGCCGAAGGTCGTCCTGTGACCGGCGATCGCCATCGTCCTGCCGACGCCCGGGAGCGAGGACTGCGGATAGTGGCCCGGCCCCTGGGAGAGGTCCGGCCCCCAGCGAGTTCCGTGCACGAACACGGTCTTCAACTCCATCCGGGGCACCGTCAGGCGGCCAAGCGCGGTCCCGAGCTCGAGCTTCGCGTGCAGCTCGTTCGCGGCGCGGGCGACGGCAAGCCTCTCGGCCGCGAGCTGCTCCTCCTCGCTCGGCGCCGCGGCTGCGGGCTCGCTGTCGGCCGGGGCGGTGACGATCGGCTCCTGCTGGGCGAACGCCTCGTCGAGAGCCTCGCTGAGCGTGTGCTGCTTCCAGCGCGCATACAGATCCGTTGCGGGATCGCGCCAGAGGACGACCGTCGCCGCGTACGCGGCGACGAGGACGCCGATCCCGGCCAGAACCACGCCGAGGCGCCGGCGGTTCACGACTCGCCCTCCCCGCGGTCGTCGCGATCGGCGACGGTCGCTTCTCGGCGCCGCCCGGGATCAACCGCGCAGCGCGCTCCCGCGAGCCGGCCGAAGCGGTCTCGGTTTCGCGACACCAGGCGGTAGGCACGTTCGCTCAGTCCGGGGAACGCTGCCACCACGGGGGCAAGCGGCCGGCCGCCGGGAAGGAGGCGGAGGAGCGGAGCCGCGACGGCGCCGGCCGAGTAGACGTTTCCGTCGACCACGAGGTGCCAGGATGCCATTTTCGCTTCTTCGCTCAGCTCGGGCAACAGCCGATCGGCCTCCGGTCCCTGGAGGGCTTCGGAGCGGAGCTTGCCCGCCCGATCCCAGACCAGGAGCCTATCGATCGCCCAGCGGCAGAAGCCGCAGTCCGCGTCGTAGAGGAGGACGGCCTGGCTCACGGCCCGCCTCCGGGCTCGACGGGCTCCACCCGGGGAACGAGCCACGCGAACCGGCTCCTGGCCGTCCGATCGCGCAGGCGGTAGACCCAGGTGCTGACCGTCTCCGGCGGGAGAAAGGCGATGTAGGCGATGAGGGCCGCGTAGCTGAAGAAGCCGACGCGAACCGCGAAGTCGATGCCGAGGTGCAGCATCACCCCGATGAGCAGCACCCACGGGCGCAGCT
Organism: uncultured Actinomycetes bacterium; assembly: GCA_963775625.1. Classification (GTDB taxonomy): domain Bacteria; phylum Actinomycetota; class Thermoleophilia; order Gaiellales; family Gaiellaceae; genus JAIBJN01. Next base: position 178,668 of record CAVZJM010000014.1, read on the forward strand.
TCCCGTTCCAGACGAGGATCGCGAGCGCCAGCTCGACCGCCAGCGTGCCGTACGTCAGAAGGTTTACGAGGAGGAGCGAGTCGGTGACGAAGCCGGGAACCGGAAACCGCTCGAGGTCTTCGATCCGGAACGCATAGGAGACGGCCGTCCCGTCGCTCCACGTCTCTCCGCGGACCTTCGCCCAGACCGCGAAGAAGTAGAGCAGGCTCACCTGAACCTGGATCAGCCGAAGCGGCCAGAGCGAGCGTCGCGGGAACTCCCAGAAACGCTGCCTCGACTCGAGCCAGCGGTCGACGGACAGCGCCGCGCCGGACGGCGCGAGCATCAGGTAGAAGGCCAACACGAAGATCAGCAGGTCGCCGGAATTCAGCACCCAGGGATCCCGGCGCGCGAACGAGACGAGGCACACGAAGACGACGACGGCCGCGAGGCGCGTCTTGAAACCGAACGCGAGACACAACGCGCCGACGAGGAGGAACAGGTAGAGGGTCGTCACGGCTGCGGAGCTCGAGTTGAGCTGGAGCAGGCCCCAGGCGCCGAGACCGCCGTCGGGGTGGCTGGGGAGGATGCCGTCGTCGCCGAAGAACGAGTACAGCGCCGGGGCGAGAGAGATCGTCCAGGCGACCACCACGATGGCGAAGGCGATCCTGAAGAGAGCGAGCGTGGACGTCTCTGCGTCCCTGAACCAGAACCGCTCCCAGGTCTCGACCGCCTTCGTCACCGGGATTCGGCCTCTCGGGCGCCCGGGACGGCGTACGTGTAGAAGTCGTACTCCTGCCATTCGCCCCTGCTCGGGCCCGGGCCCGGCGGGAGCAGGTCGCGCCAGCGGCGCACCAGGGTCACGTTGACGGGATTGCGACCCTGGGCGCGTGCGCGCCTGGCGAACCAGTCGGCCGCAGGCTGCCAGAGGTCGCTGTGCGCGTCGGTGCTCGTCCACTCGGCCCACTTCCTCCAGCGGTAGTCCCAGTAGCCGCCGACCAGGCGGCCGCCGCGGGGAGGCGCGACAAGCTCTTCGCTGCCGTCGGCGTAGCGCACGCGGGCCAGCAGCAGGAGGGTGTGGCGCCGCGGATCCGGCGAGAAGACGCCCCAGTTCTGGTTCAGGCCGGTCGCGCGGATGTAGGGCCCGGTGACGGCGAGCGCGTCCTCCTTGATCGCAGACGGCGGGAGGTTCCAGACGACGACGCTCACGATCGTGACGACGATGAAGACGCTGATCGCCGCGCGCCCGGCGCGGCTCGACTCGAGCCGTTGTTGCACTCCAGTCTTCTTATACACCGGCTGCCCGAGGGTCTCGTGAACGGGGCGGCCTCATCGGCCGCCCCGTGTCAACCGCGTTCGCCGTTCCTGCCTACGAGACCTCGTCGCGCCCGCGGCGCAGGAGGAGCCCGCCGCTCGCGAGGAGACCCGCCGACAGGAGGATCGGGATCCAGATCGGGAGGCCCGTGAACGGAAGCTCGCCGCCGGTCCCTGCCGACGGATCCCCGCCGGTGGTGTTGCCGATCGGGCCGCCGCCGGTCGTGCCGCCCCCGCCGGTCGTGCCGCCGGTCGTGTCCCCGCCGGTGGTATCGCCCCCGGTCGTGTCGCCTCCGGTGGTCGTGTCACCGCCGGTCGTATCGCCGCCGGTCGTGTCGCCGCCGGTCGTGTCGCCTCCGGTGGTCGTGTCACCGCCGGTCGTGTCGCCCCCGGTGGTCGTGTCACCGCCGGTCGTCCCGCCACCGCAGTCGTCTGGTTTTTCCCCGCCGCCCCAGCTCGCGGTCGGCTCCGGGCACTCGCAGTGCCCGCCGCCCCAGCTCGCGCGGAGCTCCGGGCACTCGTCGTCGCAACGATGGCCGCCCCACGAGCTCGCTGCTGGATCCGGGCACTCGTCGTCGCACTGACCGCCGCCACCCCACGAGCTCGCACCGAGATCCGGATTGCACTCGTCGTGGGAGCCATTCGACTGGGCGGGTGTCGCGGACAGCGCCAGAACGGTGAGCACAGCCGCGACGAGAACGAATAGTCGCTTCATCCCTCATCTCCCCTTCGACTTCGTTGGTCTCCCTCTCCGCCGAGTTGCCGCAGCAGCCGAAGGGAGCCTCCCAAGCCGTTCTGTAGCACGCACAGGGCGAAATACAAGCTCTGGCGCGTCGAACCCCCGCAAACGGCGGCCGGGACTACCCCAAGGAGTAGGCAGCCTGCGTCGGATTCGTCCCTCGATCGAGGGATGCCAGGCAGAAGCGTGAACCGGGGCCGCCTCTCGGCCGCCCCGGTTCACCGCGATCAGAGTCCGCTACGAGGCGTCGTCGCGCTTGCGGCGCAGGAGGAGCCCGCCGCTCGCGAGGAGACCCGCCGCCAGGAGGATCGGGATCCAGATCGGGAGGCCCGTGAACGGAAGCTCGCCGCTCGTTTCGCCGGACCCGCCGGTCGTGTTCCCGATGGCGCCTCCGGTCCCGGTCGTGCCGCCGCCGGTCGTCTCGCCGCCGGTCGTGTCGCCGCCGGTCGTATCGCCGCCGGTCGTGTCGCCGCCCGTCGTGTCACCGCCGGTCGTGTCACCGCCGGTCGTCGTATCCCCGCCGGTCGTGCCACCGGTGGTGGTGCCGCATTCGACATCCTCCGAATCGCCATCGGTCACGGGGCTCGGTTGATCCGGCGAGGTCCAGGTGAAGGTGGCCACAACCGTTGCGCTCCCGGAGATCGGTCAAGGGGACGACGTCGTGTTGCCCGGGCGCGTGAAGGGCCACGTCGCATCGTAGACGGTCGCTCCGTCCACCACGACGGTCTCAGCGGAGCTAGACCGTCAGCTCCGAGCGGAAATTCCAAGTAGGTGAAGGTCACTGCTGACAGGTGATCGCCACCTCCGCGCGGTGCGCGCTCGCGGGGGCCGCCAGTGCGAGCGCAGCAAGCGCCACCGCGACGCCAACGAAAAATCGCTTCATACCTCTCTTCTCCCTTTCGACTGCTGAGTGATTTCCCTCTCCACCGGGTGCCGCAGGCAGAAGAGAGCCTCCCGCGCACCTTTCTACACGCGTCACGGGCCCAATTCAAGCACCTGCTGCGGACGAGGGCCGCAAAGAGCGGCCGAACTCTTCGCCCGGCTCACGGACGAACTCGGTTCGCCCTCGAACGAGGGATCCCGGGTGAGAGCTAGGCCGCCGACTCCCTGGACGCCAACCGGCTCCCGGGTCAGAGATGAAGGTCAGTGCCGCCGCAGTTCTCGTCGTCGTGACGTTCGCGGGCTCCGCGTTCGCGCAAGCGCCTGCGCGCACGACGCAGGATCCTGCCAGCGGGCTCGTCTACCGCGGCCTGGTACGAGCGCAGGAGGGTCCCTGCAAGACGGCTTTCGAGCTCGTCCTCCCTCGAGGCGGGCTCGGCTGCACGCATGGGCCGGACGCCGCGCCGCCCGGACGGGACGTTCGCCGCCAACGCACCCTCCAGGAGCTCGCAGCAGCGGCGGGGGTCGCACGCGACACGTCCGCTGCGATCGCGAGAGCCGTTCCCTGCACCGGAGACGGCGTGTCCGGCAACCGCGTCCAGGCCGTCTACGCCTACCCGGCGGACGGCGTCGACCACCACCGGAGGATCGCGCCGTTCATCAGGCTCTGGGCGGGGGTCGTCGATACGGTCGTCAACGACAGCGCGGCCGAGACCGGCGGCGTGCGGCACGTCCGCTTCGTCACCGAGCCGGACTGCATGCTGGACGTCGCGAAGGTGGCACTCTCCCCCGCCGGGATCGCCAGCCTCAGCGGCACGGCCGCAGAGCTGGCGGCCCAGGGATTCGACCGCCCGGACCGCAAGTATCTGGTCTGGGTGGACGCCTACGAGTTCTGCGGGCTCGCCACGGTCAAGCCCGACGACCGGCCGTCCGCGGACAACGCGAACAACGGGGACGATCAGCCGGGCATGGTCGCGCGGGTCGATCGCGGCTGCTGGGGCGGCGTCAACCCGTCCATCGAGGCGCACGAGCTGGTGCATCTCCTCGGCGGCGTGCAGGCGAGCGCGCCGAACGCGAACGACAACTTCCACTGCACGGACAACGCGGAGGTCCTCTGCTACGACGACGACGGCGTGCTCGACGGGCTCGTCTGGGCGCACGGTCGCCAGGTTCCGCTCCGGTCGGTCTGCAACCTCGCCCACGAGCGGCTGCTCGACTGCGGCCACGACGACTACTTCCACACCGATCCGCCCGCGGGGAGCTACCTCGCCACGCACTGGAACGTGGCGTCGAGCAGCTTCCTGACCTCCGACGGGCCGCCTGCAGTTGCCGACAGCGCGGCACCGCGGCCGACCCGGCCCCGGCCGCGGGTCGTCGGCACGGTGGGCGGAGGTCGCGTGCCTGTGAGGCTGCGCTGGTCCTCGCGGGACCGGGATACGGTCGGCTTCTGGCTCTGGAAGAGCGTCGACGGGCGCCGCTGGAAGTTCGTGCCCGTGCCCAACCCCTCCGCGCGGCAGACCGTCCTCCCGCTGCGGAGAGGACACCGCTACCGGTTCCTCGTCCATGCCTACGACGCGGCCGGAAACGCAAGCCCGGCCGTGTTCGGGCCCTCGTTCTCGGTCGGGGTGCTCGACGACCGAAGCCCCTCGATCGCCTATAGCGGCCGCTGGCGCCACCGGCACGCGCGGCTGGCGTTCAGAGCGCGCGGGATCGCGTGGGTCTCCCGCACCGGCCCGGCGGGCGGGCGGGCGCGGGTGCTGGTCGACGGCCGGTATGCGGGGACGGTGAGCCTGTACTCGCCCACGAGCAGGCGACGTGCGGTCGTCTTCTCGATGAGCTGGCGCAGATCCGGACGGCACTCGGTCGCCGTCCACCCGATCGCGCGCCGCGCGCCTGTCGACGCCTTCGTGCTCCTGCGCTAGTCGGCGTCGGCCCGCTCGCGCAGGGCCGGGAAGAGGATCACGTCCCGGATCGTCTCGCGCCCGGTGAGCAGCATGGCGAGCCGGTCGATGCCGAGCCCGAGCCCACCGGTCGGCGGCATCCCGTAGGAGAGCGCCTCCACGTAGTCGGGGTCGCCCTGCACGCCTCCGGCCTCGCCTGACTGCTCGGCGAAGCGCGCTGCCTGCTCCTCCGGGTCGTTCAGCTCCGAGTAAGCGTTGCCGAGCTCCATGCCGACCGCGAAGTACTCGAACCGCTCGGTGAACGCCGGGTCGTCGTCCGTCCGCCGCGCGAAGGGCGACAGCTCGACGGGATAGTCGTAGAGGATCGTCGGCTGGATCAGCTCCGGCTCGACGAAGTGGCTCAGCGTGTGGTCGACCAGCTGCGCCCAGGAGCGGTCGGCGGCGGTGTCGACGCCGCGCTCCTCCAGGCGACCTCGCAGGTCGGCCTCGTCTCGCGTCCAGAAGCCGAGCTCTTCGAGCGCGTCGACCAGCTTCAGCCGCTGCCACGGTGGCGCGAGCTCCACTTCGTAGCCGCGAAAGACGGCCTTCGTCGTGCCCGTGGTCTCCTGCGCAACGGCCGCTACGAGGCTCTCGATGCGCTCCATCGTGTCCGCGTAGTCGGCATAGGCCTCGTACCACTCCAGCATCGTGAACTCGGGCTGGTGCTTGTACGAGACGCCTTCGTTCCGGAAGTCCTTGCCCAGCTCGTAGACCTTCTCGAGCCCGCCGACGATGAGGCGCTTGAGGTAGAGCTCGGTGGCGATGCGGAGGTAGAGGTCGGCGTCGAGCTCGTTCGAGTGCGTGACGAACGGCTCCGCGAAGGCGCCGCCGTAGCGAGGCTGCAGCGCCGGCGTCTCCACCTCGACGAAGCCCGCGGCGTCCAGATGCCGGCGGATGGAGGCGACCATCGCGCTTCGCAGGACGAAGTCCCGCCGAGCGCCCTCGTTGACGAGCAGGTCGAGGTAGCGCCTGCGGTAGCGCGTCTCGGCATCGACAAGGCCGTGATAGGTGTCCGGAAGCGGCCTGGCCGTCTTGGCCAAGAGCACGAGCTCGTCGACCGCGAGGGAGGGCTCCCCGCGCTTCGTCTTGGTCGCCTTGCCGACCACGCCCACGATGTCTCCGAGGTCGAGGTCGACGGGCCCCGCCCGCTCGGCGGTGCAGAGCAGCTGGATCTGGCCCGAGCGGTCGGCGAGGTCGAGGAAGACGAGCTTCCCGTGCCCTCGGCGACCCAGCACCCGCCCCGCGAGCCGGCGCGTCTCGGCGCCTTCCTCCCCGGCCGCGAGCGGCTCCGCCTCCGCGCGCACGGCGGCAACCTCGTCCCGGTCGGGGAAGCGCTTGGGCAGGCTCGCCGCGGCGTCGCTCATGTCCGCGCCGAGTCTAGTGAGTCCCCCGGAGAAGCCCGGCTTGTGTTCCACCGGCACAAGCCCTGCCCTCGGCCCAAACGGCCCAGCACGAGCTCGTCGCAGCGGTACGAAGCTCGGGGGACGACGTTGTGCTCGTGGAACACAAGCGGCTGTTTCGTGGCCGGCCCGCTAGCTCCAGACGAGCCAGCCGGCAGAGCGTCGCCCTCATCCCGGGCCAGGACGACGGACCTCACGGGCTTCGCCCGACGGGGCGCCGCCGGCCGGGCGCTCGCTACCTAGAGCGTGTACGGCGCGAGGCGGGGGCGGAGCCGGGCTTCGCCCGGCGGGAGCCGCCGCCGGCCGGGCGCGCGCTAGGCGGCCTTGATGTCCATGATCTTGTACTTCAGGGAGCCGCGGGGCGCCGAGACCTCGACGGTCTCGCCCTTCTTCTTGCCGAGGATCGCCTTGCCGACCGGCGACTCGTTCGAGAGCTTGTTCTCGGCGGGGTTCGCCTCGGCCGACCCGACGATGGCGTACTCGATCGTCTCCTTCGCGTCCACGTCGCGCAGGCGCACGATCGTGCCCACGCTGACCACGTCGGTGGTGACGTCTCGCTTCTCGATCACGCGCGCGCTCTTCAGCCGCTCCTCGAGCGTGGCGATCCGGTGCTCGAGCATCGCCTGCTCGTTCTTGGCGTCGTCGTACTCGGAGTTCTCGGCGATGTCGCCGAACTCGCGGGCCTGCTTGATGCGCTCGGCCACCTCGCGCCGCTTGACGGTGGAGAGGTGCTCGATCTCTTCCTTCAGCTTCTCATGACCCTCGGGAGTGAGAATCACTTCCTTCACGACGTACCCTCCACTTGGCCCCATGACAGGGAAATGCGGCGCTACCGTGCGCCGCCGAAGGCGGAATTGTAGCCGCTTCGTCAAGTCCCAAACGTGGGCGGAGCTACGATTTCCTGCGATGGCGGTGGACATCCGGTCTCCCTGGCGCATCGGGCCCGTCGAGATCCCGACGCGGGTCGTCCTCGCGCCGATGGCGGGCGTCAGCGTGCAGGCCTTCCGCCGCCAGGGCAAGCGCTTCGGAGCGGGCCTCGTCTGCTCGGAGATGGTGAGCTGCGCCGGCCTGAGCCACGGGAACGAACGGACGCTCGGCTACCTGCGCATCGCGCGCGACGAGAGCCCGCTGGCGGTGCAGATCTTCGGCTCGGAGCCGGCCGTGATGGCGGAGGCCGCGCGGATGGTCGAGGCCGCGGGCGCCGACATGGTCGACATCAACTTCGGCTGTCCCGTCCGGAAGGTGACCAAGACCGGGGCCGGCGCGACGCTCCTCGAGGACCCCGAGCGCGCCTGCGAGATCGTGGCCACCGTCGCCGAGACCGTCTCGGTGCCCGTCACGGTGAAGATGCGCCGCGGGCTGGCCAACGGCTCGCGCGACGCGCTGGACGTGGGCCCGCGCCTCGTCGAGGCCGGCGCGTCCGCGCTCACCCTTCACCCCCGCTCCGCCAAGCAGATGTACACCGGCGTGGCCGACCACTCGCTGACGGCTGAGCTCGTGGAGCGGACGGGCGTGCCCGTGATCGCCTCCGGCGACGTCACCTCCCGCGCTCGGGCGCAGCAGCTGCTCGACGAGACCGGCTGCGCCGCGGTCATGGTCGGCCGCGCAGCGCAGGGGAATCCGTGGGCCGTCGGCGAGATCGCCGGCTCCGTGGGCGGCGAGCCGAGCCCGGAGGAGGTCGTCGCCGAGCTCGTCCTCTTCATGCGGGCAACGGTCGCAGAGCTGGGCGAGCAGCGCGCGACCGGCTTCCTGAAGAAGTTCTACGGCTGGTACCTGGGCCGCGGCCGCTTCCCCAAGCCCTTCAAGCAGGAGCTGGTGCAGCTCGGGACCCTCGCCGAGGTGGAGGAACGGCTCGTCGCGGCCGCCCCGGGAGCCGTCGAGGCTCTCGCCCGCCTCGAGGGCGAGCTCCCGGCCGACGACGACGTCCTGCTCGACCTTCCGATCTCCATCTACGGGGGCGGGTAGAGACGCCCTCCACGCCGCTATAACTCCCTTATGGCGGTTGCGACGGGAGAACGGCGGATCGTCTCGGTGCTGGTGGCCGACGTCGTCGGCTCGACCGCGATCGGGGAGAAGCTCGGCCCCGAGCGCTCGAAGTTCCTGATCGACGAGGTCATGCGGATCATGACCGAGCAGGTGCGGCGCTTCGACGGGACGGTGGCGCAGCTCGTGGGGGACGAGCTGCTCGCGCTCTTCGGCGTGCCGGTCTCGCACGAGGACGACGCCGAGCGCGCGCTCCGGGCCGCGCTCGCGATCCAGCGCGCGCTCGGGCAGTACGCGCAGGAGGTCGAGGCCGCCTACGGCGTCCAGCTCTCGGTCCGGATCGGCGTCAACACCGGCCCTGTCGTCGTCGGGGTCGAAGGCGACGGCGAGGACGGCTACGACCCGTTCAACGCTCTCGGCGACACCGTGAACGTGGCCTCGCGCTTCCAGGAGATCGCCGATCGCGGCGGCGTCGTCATCGGCCCCACGACGAAGCGCCAGGTGGAGTCCTGCTTCGAGCTCGAGGAGATGGGCTCCCAGGACCTGAAGGGCGTCGGAGAGCAGCTGGAGACCTTCCGGGTTACCCGGGTTCTCGACTCGGAGCCGGTGCCCCCCAGCCTGCCGCTCGTCGGCCGCGACTTCGAGCTCACCGTGCTCGAGCGCACGATGGACGCGCTCGTCGAGGGACGCGGCGCCATCGTCTCGATCATGGGCGAGCCCGGGATCGGCAAGACGCGCCTCGTCTGGGAGGTGCGCGATCGCTACCGCGACCGCGTCCGTTTCGTCGAGGCGCGCGGGGTCTCCTACGCCCAGACGTTTCCCTACTGGCCGATCCGCGACCTGCTCCGGGAGTGGCTCGGCGTGGGCGCGTCGACGCCGGAGGCGCGCGTCCGCCTGGAGCTGAAGGCCGAGCTTGCCCACCTACTGGGCAAGGAGGAGGCCGAGGAGGCCTACCCGTTCCTGGCGAACCTGATCGGCGTGACCCTCGAGCCCGAGGCTCAGAGCGCCATCCGCGAGCTGAACCGCGAAGGCATCCAGTCGCGAACGTTCGAGGTCTTCTCCGAGCTCGTCTACAAGCTCGCCGAGGAGGAGCCGCTCTGCCTCGTCTTCGAGGACCTGCACTGGGCGGACGAGGCGACGCTCGAGCTGCTCGAGACGCTGCTCGGCATCACCGACGAGGCCGCCGTCGCGCTCTTCTTCCTCTACCGCGCGGAGCGGGAGCACGGGTCATGGCGCCTCGGCGAGCGCGCGCGCCAGCGCTATCCGCACCGCTACCGGGAGATCGAGGTGCGCCCGCTGCCCGCCGACTCGTCGCGCGTCCTCGTCTCGCACGCCGCCGAGGGCGAGCTGCCCGAGTCGGTGGCCGAGCTCCTGGCCGAGCGCTCGGGCGGGAACCCCTTCTTCCTCGAGGAAGCGATCCGCGACCTGATCGAGCGCGGCGCCCTCGAGCGCCGAAACGGCGGCTGGCAGCTGGCCGTCGGCGTGGACGAGCTGGCCATCCCGGCGGCTGTGCAGGGAACGCTCCAGGCGCGCCTCGACCGGCTCGACCCCGAGACCCGCGAGGTCCTGTCGCTCGCGGCCGTGATCGGACGGACCTTCGGGCTCCCGCTGCTCGAGCGGCTGGTTCCGCGCGACGAGCTGATGCACGCGCTCACCGAGCTCATGCGGCTCGACCTCATCGTCGAGAAGCGCCGCCGCCCGAACCCCGAGTACCGCTTCCGCCACGGCCTCGTCCAGGAGGTGGCCTACGCGAGCCTCGTCGACTCCAAGCGGCGCAAGCTGCACAAGCGCGTCGGCGAGGTGCTCGAGGACATCTACAAGGAGTCGCCGGAAGAGGCCTACGGGCTCCTCGCGCGCCACTTCACCGAGGCCGACGAGCCCGAGAAGGCGGTCGAGTACCTGTTGAAGGCCGGCGACGCCGCGCGCGCCGTCTATGCGGACCGGGAGGCGCTCGAGCACTACCGCAAGGCGCGCTCCTTCCTCGCGCAGCTCGGCGACGAGCGCCGCGCGCGCGACACGCTGTTCAAGATGGCGCTCGCCTACCATCTCGCCTTCGATTTCGAGAACGCCGAGGAGATGTACGACGAGGCGTTCTGCTGCCGCGTGGGCGAGGATCCGCGGCTCCCGACCACTGCGCGGCTGGAGACAGCTTCGGGCCGGCCGGACAAGCTCTCTCCGGGCGAGGTCTACACGACGGAGGGCGGCTACTTCGCGGAGCTTCTCTTCCGCGGCCTCCTGATGGTCGACTCGGAGCTGAATGTCGTCCCCGCGATGGCCGACAACTTCCGTGTCTCCTCGGACGGGCTCACCTACCTCTTCCGCGTCAAGGAGGACGCCCGCTGGAGCGACGGCGAGCCCGTCACCGCCGAGGACTATGCGTTCGCGTGGCGGCGGATGCGAGAGCGCGAGACGCGGACGGCTTTCCTGATGGAGGACGTCGAGACGGCCGAGGCCCTCGACGACCGCACGCTCGAGGTTCGCCTGCGCGAGCCCCGTAGCTACTTCCCCTACGTTCTCTGCTCGCCCTGGGCCTTCCCCTGGCCACGTCACGTCTGCGAGACGCTCGGCGACGCGTGGGCGGAGCCCGAGAATCTCGTCGGCAACGGCCCCTTCGTCCTCGTCGAGTACGACGACGACCATGCACTCCTGCGGGCGAACCCGCACTGGACGGGCGCCCGCGGGAACGTCGGCGAGATCCACTTCTCCTTCTATGCCAAGGGCTCGAGGATGATCGAGCAGTGGCGCGAGGGCCGTCTCGACCTTCTCCACGCGTACGACCCGATCTCCGAGGACGAGTCCCTGACGCTCAGCGACGTCGTTCCGGAGCTCGGCCTCCAGTACATCGGCTTCCGCGCCGACCGCCCGCCGTTCTCGAACGAGCTCGTCCGGAAGGCCTTCTGTCACGCCGTCGACCGCGACCTCCTCGTCGCCGAGTATCCACGCTCGGGCCTGGCCCAGGCGGCAAGCCGCGGCGGCGCTATCCCGCCGGCGATGCCGGCGCACTCGCACCGGGTCGGCCTCGAGTACGACCTCGAGAAGGCTCGCGCGCTGCTCGACGAGGCCGGCTATCCCGGTGGCAAGGGCCTGCCCGAGATCGAGCTGATCGTCCCGCACTGGCTTCAGCCTCTCGAGCCGATCGCCGAGTTGTGGAAGCCGATCGGCGCGCGGGTGAACCCGCTCCCGAGGAAAGCGCACGTCGAGTGGGACACTCTCGAGGACGCCGACATGTGGTGGACGGGGTGGACGGCCGACTACCCGGATCCCGACGGCTTCTTCCGCGGCCTCCTCACGCTCGGCCGGTGGCCCTTCTACCGGGACGACGACATCCTCGAGCTGCTCGACCGCGGACGCTCGCTGCGCGACCAGGGCGAGCGCATGCGCGTCTACCACGAGGTCGACCACCTCTGGGTGGGCGAGCGCGCGGCCATCCTCCCGATCGCCTATCCGCGTTCCATCCTCCTGCGCCGGCCGTGGATCGAGGGCCTGTGGGCGAGCCCGCTCTCTCGCGCCCACCTGGACACCGTTGTGGTCGGCGAACGCGTCGTCACGGAGCCCGAGCTCGTCGAGCCCTCAGCCGTTCCGGTCCCAGACGAGGCGTAGGCCCTCGAGGGTCAGGAGCGGGTCGACCGTGTCGATCGTCTCCGCGTGCGGGGCGATCAGCTCGGCGAGACCGCCCGTGGCCACGACGGGAGCCGTGTCGCCGATCTCGGCGCGGACCCGCCTGACGATCCCGTCCACCTGGCCGGCGAAGCCGTAGACCATCCCCGACTGGAGGCCGGCTACCGTCGTCTTCCCGATCACGGAGGGCGGCGCCGAGAAGTCGACCTTCACGAGCCGCGCGGCCCGGGCGAAGAGCGCTTCCATCGAGACCTCGATCCCGGGTGCGAGGACGCCGCCGACATATTCCCCCTCGGCGGAGACGATGTCGAAGTTCGTGGACGTCCCGAAGTCGACGACGATGCACGGAGCGCCGTAGCGCTCGCGAGCGGCGACGGCGTTGGCGATCCGGTCCGGGCCGACCTCGCGCGGGTCGTCGTAGACGATCGGGATGCCGGTCTTCGTCCCCGGGCCGAGCACGAGGAGCGGCGCCTGCGCGTAGTCGCGGGCGAACTCCTCGTAGGCGCGGGCGAGCGGCGGCACGGTCGACGAGAGGCAGACGCCGCCGACGTCCTCGAAGCCTAGGTCGCGCAGCTCGAGGAGCTGCCCGACGACCACGCCGAGCTCGTCGCCCGTGCGCTCGGTCTCCGTGGCGACCCGCCAGTGCTCGGCCAGGCGGTCTCCGTCGTACAGCCCGAGGACCGTCTGCGTGTTGCCGACGTCGACGGCCAGCAGCATGAATCCGACCGCTTAGAGCTGCTCGTCGTCGCCGCCAAGGGTCTCGCCGAGCTTCTCGGCGAGCGCCTCGGGGGTGAGCGCGGGGCCGTCGCCCTCGCCGCGCAGCTCCTCGATCGTGACGTCGCTCGACGTGTAGACCTCGGCGCGCGGGATGATCCGGGTCGGCCGGTTCTTGTCCCAGACCCATACGTCCTCCATGGTCAGGTGGAAGAACGGGTAGGTCGTCTGCGGCAGGACCTTGAGCTCGTGCCGGTTGCACAGATACGTCGAGTCCTGGGTGACGATGCAGTAGCGGAAGAGGCTGAAGACGGCCGAGTACTCCCGCTTCAGCCGGAGCTCGAGGTCGGCCTCGTACTCGTCGAGCTCGTCGAGGTGGGACATGGGCCTCATTGTAACCGCGTGCCGAGCAATTCCAGCACCGCGCGACCGTCCGGAAGCCGGAGGCTCGGATCCAGCTCGTGGAGCGGCTCCAGGGCGAAGCGCCGCTCCGCCAGGCGGGGATGCGGGACGGTCAGGCCGGCCTCGTCCACGACGCGGTCGCCGTAGAGGAGGAGGTCGAGGTCGATCGTGCGCGGCCCGAAGCGCGGGCCCTCCCCGCGGGCGCGCCCCAGCTCGCGCTCGACCGAAAGGAGGCGGTCGAGCAGCTCGCGTGGGCCCAGCTCGGTCTCGACCGCGACGGCGCCGTTGAGGAAGGGCGGCTGCTCGGCGTAGCCGACCGGCTCGGTCTCGCGGAGCGTCGAGACGGCGACGACCTCGATCCCGGGCTCGGCGCCAAGCAGCTCGACCGCCCGGCGAATCGTCTCCTCCCGGTCGCCGAGGTTCGCGCCGAGCCCGACGAAGGCCCGGGTCAACGGCTGGTGCGATCGACCGTGGCGGCCGTGTACTCGACGGACGCCCCGAGCTGAACCTGGGGCTTGCGCACGCGGACGCGCACACGCGAGACGGGGAAGCGCTCCATCAGGTCGTCCGCGATCGCCGCGGCGAGCGCCTCGATCAGGTTGAAACGCTGCGCGCCGTTGATCTCCCGGATCCGGGCGACGACGGCCGTGTAGTCGACGGTGTCGGCCAGCTGGTCGCTGCGGACGCCCGCGTCGTGCGCGACGAGCCTGACGTCGAAGACGAAGCGCTGGCCGGCGCGCTGCTCCACCTCCAGAGCACCGTGGAATCCGAGCAGCTCGAGGCCGCGCACCTCGATCACGACCTCGCTCATCTCGCGACGACCGCCTCGGCCGTGACGAGGGCCTCGACGTGCTCGCGGACGTCGTGGACGCGGAAGAGGGACGCGCCCCGCTCGAAGGCGAGGACTGCCACGGCGACGCCGGCGGAGACGGGCCCCGTGAGCGCGTCCGGGTCGCCGAGAAGGCGCCCGAGGAAGCGCTTGCGGGAGGCGCCGACGAGCACCGGCCGCCCGAGCGCCACGAGCTCGTCGAGCCGGGCCAGCAGCTCGACGTTCTGCTCGACGGTCTTGCCGAAGCCGATGCCGGGATCCAGGCAGACGTGCTCCTCCGGAATCCCCGCCTCGACCGCGAGGGCCAGGCGCTCCTCCAGGAAGGACTTGACCTCGGAGACGACGTCGTCGTAGCGCGGGTCGTCCTGCATCGTCCGAGGCTCGCCGAGCATGTGCAGCAGACAGAGGTACGCGCCGGCCTCGGCGACGACTCCGGCCAGGTCCGGGTCACCGCGCAGCGCGGTCACGTCGTTCACCATCACTGCGCCCAGCTCGAGCGCCCGCCGGGCCACGGCGGCCTTTGAGGTGTCGACCGACACCGGGCACCCGCGAAGGCGCTCCAGCACGGGCTCGATGCGACTGAGCTCCTCCTCGGCGGAGACGCCTTCGGAGCCGGGGCGGGTGGATTCGCCGCCCACGTCCACGAGCGCGGCCCCTTCCTCGAGAAAGCCGAGGGCGAGCGCGGCCGCCGCCTCCGGCCGCAGGTAGTGCCCGCCGTCGGAGAACGAGTCCGGCGTCACGTTCACCACCCCGACCACTGCCGGCCGGGGAAGGGCCTGCTCCAGCGGGGGTCTCACGCCGAAACCGTATCCTACGACCCGTGTGATCGACCTCCACTCCCACATCCTCCCCGGCCTCGACGACGGGTCGCGCACCGTGGAGGACGCCCGCTTACTGGCGCGCCTCGCCACCGAAGACGGGGTCACCGCGATCGTCGCCACGCCGCACGTTCGCGACGACTTCCCGACACGTCCGGAGGAGATGGAGCGCGGCGTCCTCGAGCTCCGGAAGGACTTCCTGGAGCAGGCGATCGACGTCGAGGTGCTGCCGGGGGGTGAGCTCGACCTGGTCATGCTCGGCTCGCTCGACGACGACGATCTGCGCCACTTCTCGCTCGCCCGTTCCGAGCGCTACCTCCTGCTCGAGTTCCCCTACTCCGGCTGGCCTTCCGGGCTCGAGGAGACTGTCCGCGACCTGAGGTCGCGCGGGTTCGTCTCCCTGCTCGCCCACCCGGAGCGAAACCGGGAGGTGCAGGGCAACCCGAGCCGACTGGCCGAGGCCGTGCGGCTCGGGGCGCTGATACAGCTGACGGCGGCGTCCGTCGACGGGCGCCTCGGCCGCT
Source organism: uncultured Actinomycetes bacterium (assembly GCA_963775625.1). Taxonomy (GTDB): domain Bacteria; phylum Actinomycetota; class Thermoleophilia; order Gaiellales; family Gaiellaceae; genus JAIBJN01. Next base: position 193,807 of record CAVZJM010000014.1, read on the forward strand.
CCTCCCAGAAGACGGCCAGGCGGTTGCTGGAGAGCGGGCTCGCGCACGTCCTCGCGAGCGACGCGCACACGCCGGAGATCCGCGAGGCCGGGCTCGGCGCCGCCGCGGCCGCCATCGGCGACGAGCGCCTCGCCGCTTACATGACGATGGAGGCGCCGGCGGCGATCGTCGCCGGCGAGGCGGTGCCCGCGCCGCCGACAAGAGCGAGCCGGCGCCGGCGCTTCCTGCTCTTCTAGGAAGCTAGTTGGCGCCCTCGGGCTCGGGCGGAGGCTGCATCGTCGCGCCCGGGATCGGGAAGGGGCGGGGCTTCGGCTCCGCGCGCGGCTTGGGCTCCGCCTCGTCCGCCGCTGCGGCCTCCTCCTCGGCCTCGGGGAAGACCGTCTCCGGCGACTCGCCGGCGAGGAGCCGCTCGAACTGATCCTTGTCGATGGTCTCGCGCTCGATGAGGAGCACGGAGAGGTTGTGGAGCTCCTCCATGTGCTCGGCCAGGACCTTGCGCGCCCGGTCGTGGGCCTCCTCGATCACGCGGCGGATCTCGTCGTCGATCTCGCGCGCGATCTCCTCGGAGTAGTCCGGCTCGGCCGAGCCCATCTCGCGGCCGAGGAACGGCATGTCGTGGTTGCGGCCGAGGAGGCGCGGGCCGAGCTTCTCGCTCATGCCGTAGCGCATGACCATGTGCTTCGAGGTCGCCGTCACCTTCTCGATGTCGTTGGCGGCGCCGGTCGTGACCTCGTGGAAGACGAGCTCTTCCGCGGCGCGGCCGCCGAGGGTCATCGCCATCTGGTCCATGAGCGCCGACTTCGTCGTCAGGAACTTGTCCTCGGCGGGAAGCGAGATCGTGTAGCCGAGGGCCTGGCCGCGGCTGATGATCGAGATCTTGTGCACGGCGTCGCAGTTCGGCAGGTGGTGGCCGACGAGGGCGTGGCCCATCTCGTGGTAGGCGGTCACCTTGCGCTCGTGCTCGGAGAGCAGCCGCGTCTTCTTCTCCGGGCCGGCGATCACGCGCATGATCCCTTCCTCGAGCTCGAGCTCGCCGATCGTCTTCCGTCCGTGGCGCGCTGCGAGAAGCGCTGCCTCGTTGACGAGGTTGGCGAGGTCGGCGCCGGTGAACCCGGGGGTGCCGGCCGCCAGCGTGTCGAGGTCGATCGAGTTGTCGATCGGCTTGCCCTTCGTGTGCACCTCGAGGATCTTGCGGCGGCCGATCCGGTCGGGGCGGTCGACGACGATCTGGCGATCGAAGCGACCCGGGCGGAGGAGCGCCGGGTCGAGGATGTCCGGCCGGTTCGTGGCGGCGATGAGGATGATGTTGTCCTTCATCTCGAAGCCGTCCATCTCGACGAGGAGCTGGTTCAGGGTCTGCTCGCGCTCGTCGTGGCCGCCGCCCAGGCCGGCGCCGCGATGGCGGCCGACGGCGTCGATCTCGTCCATGAAGATGATGCAGGGGCTCGCCTGCTTGGCCTGCTCGAAGAGGTCACGCACGCGCGAGGCGCCGACGCCGACGAACATCTCGACGAAGTCGGAGCCGGAGATGGAGAAGAACGGGACGCCGGCCTCGCCGGCGACCGAGCGGGCGAGCAGCGTCTTGCCCGTCCCGGGCGGCCCGTACAGGAGCACGCCCTTGGGGATGCGCGCGCCGAGCGCCTGGAACTTTTTCGGGTTCTCGAGGAACTCCTTGATCTCGTGCAGCTCCTCGACCGCCTCGTCCACGCCGGCCACGTCCTTGAAGGTGATCTTCGGCGAGTCGGGCGCCATGCGCTTGGCGCGGCTCTTGCCGAAGCTCATGACCTTCGAGCCGCCGCCCTGCATCTGGTTCATGAGGAAGATCCAGAACCCGAAGAAGAGGACGAACGGCAGCAGATAGGTGAGGATCGACCACCACCCGCTCTGGCCGGTGCCCTTCGAGTCGAACGCCACGCCCTTCTCCTGCAGGAGGTTCTGGAACTCGATCTGCGACTGGTCGCTCGGGTAGTTGACCTTCCACTTCGCGCCGTCGTCCAGCGTCGCCTCGATCGAGCGGCCCTTGGGGTTGAAGAGGACCTCTTCGAACTTCTCCGGGTTCGTCTCGACCTGGCTGATCAGCCCGCTGTAGGTGATCTTCTCCGCCTCTTCGGAGCGCGGGAGCAGGGTCTGCGACGCCAGGTAGACGAGCAGAACGATGACGATGAGCGGGAAGAGTGCGCTGCGGAAAAAACGGCTCAAAGGCAGGTCCTCGGGCTTGGTCGAAGCGTAGCAGCCTCTTATTCGGCTCCAGAGAGGTTGCGGATGAGTGTTTCGTTACGTCTTGCTACGAGATTTCCTCCGCCTGGGCGGCCAGCTCGTCCCTGAGAACGCCCACGAACGGGAGGTTCCGGTAGCGCTCGGCGAAGTCCAGCCCGTAGCCGATCACGAACCTGTTGGGGATCTCGAAGCCCGTGTAGCGGCAGTGGATGTCGATCTCGCGCCGCTCCGGCTTCGTCAGGAGGGCGCAGATCTCGAGCGATGCGGGCTCGCGGGCCTCGAGGTTCCGGAGGAGGTAGGAGAGCGTCAGCCCCGAGTCGATGATGTCTTCGACGACGAGCACGTTTCGGCCCTCGATCGACATGTCGAGGTCCTTGAGGATGCGGACGACGCCGGAGGAGTCGATGCCGGCGCCGTAGCTCGAGATGGCCATGAAGTCGACCTCGCAGGGGATGTCGATCCGGCGCATCAGGTCGGCCATGAAGAACACGGCGCCCTTGAGGACGCCGACGAGCAGGAGGTCGCGGCCGCGGTAGTCGTCGCTGACCTCGGCGCCGAGCTCGGCGATCCGGCCCTGGAGCGTGTCCTCGTCGACGAGGATCTCCGAGACGGCCGCGGTGAGCTCGTTCACCGAGCTCATTCTCGCTCCCCGCTGACGGCGCCTTCGTAGCCCGGCGCTTCCGCGATCCCGGGGACGGCGACGACCTCGTCCCCACGGACGACGAGCGGCCACGCCTCGCGCTCCGAGCGCGGCACCTTCGCGTCGACGAAGACGTCCTGCACCTTCTTGCCGTGCCCACCCAGCCGGTCGCCCGCGCGCCAGCCGCGCACGTGCAGGCCGGGACGCGTGGACTCAAGCGTCCAACGGCCCCAGCGCACCCGGCCCTCGAGCGGCACGGGGCCGCGCTCGAGCCAGACGCTCTCGTACTCCCTCACCGCCACGCGGCCGTCGCCCAGGTCGAGACGCTTCGATCCTTCACGAGAGGCGAGCAACTCTAACAGCGCTTTCTCGGCCGGTCGCGGGAGCCGCTCGCCCTCCTCGAGGGCGGCCAGGACGTTTCGCTCCGCAGCGGGATGAAGCTTCCTGAGCGCGGGCAGGATCTCGGCGCGAATGAGCCCGCGCGCGCTGTCCGGATTGGAGGAGTCGACGCGGAACGCCAGGCCTTCGGCGCCGCAGTACGCGTCGGTCTCCTCGCGCCAGACCGTGAGCAACGGGCGCACGACGCCGTCGTCCCGCCGCACGCGGATCCCGCTCGTCGTCCCGCTTGCGGCCAGCCGGTAGAGGATCGTCTCGACCTGGTCGGAGGCCGTATGTCCGGTCGCTCGCAGCGGCCCGGCGCCCACCGCGTAGCGCAGGTCACGGAGCTCGGCTTCGGTGGCGCGCCCCTCGGGACGGGCCTCGACGACCGCGGCTCCGAGCCGCTCGGCGCAGAAGCGCGCGTCGGCCTCCGATTCCTCGCCGCGCAGCGTGTGGTTGACGTGCAGAGCGGAGACCGAGTAGCCGAGCTCCCCCAGCGCGTGCCAGAGGCAGGTCGAGTCGGCGCCACCGGAAACGAGGCACGTGACCTCGCCGCCGGGCGCGATCAGGTCGTGCCGGCGGACGTGCTCCTCGATCCGAGCGCGCAGCGCCGCCGTGTCCACAGGAGGATGCTACCGCCGGCAGGAACGGCGGAACGATGGCGCATTTGCCGTGCAGGACCTGGTGCGCCTGCGCCGGAGTGGCCTCGGCGCCGTTCGACGGCCGACGCGCCCGCAACAGACACCCCGCTGGGCTCCGGACCTCCTCATCGCAGTCCGGGCCGACAGCCGGCAAGGGTCGCGCAGTTGAGCGCTGCCGCAGTGAGGGTGGCCCTCAGCAACTCACAAGCATGATCGACAGGGCTCCGCGCCCGCGCAATCACCCGTTCAGGCGAAGATCAGCGACCTGTAGGTGATCGTGCGGCGCATGCCGATCCCGTCGTAGAGCGCGATCGCAGGAGCGTTCTCCGGGCGCACGAAGAGGCAGACGGCGGGCGTCGACTCCAGGAGCAGGCGGCAGAGGTCGGCGAGGCCGCGCTTCCCGTAGCCCTGCCCGCGCAGCTCGGGCTCCACCCAGACCTGCTGCAGCTGCACCGCGTCCGGCGTCCATGCCGAGGCCTCGGCCTTGAAGAGGATGCGGCCGCCCTCCGTCCACAGCCAGCTGCGCCCTTCCTCGATCTGCGCCCTGGTGCGCCACTCGAAGAGGGCGGGGTCACGGGCGTAGGCATCGACTCCCGCCTCCTCGCGGTAGGCCTGGGCCGCGGCGACCACGAGCCGGTCGAGGTCGTCGAGCGCGGCGCTGCGCAGCCCGCTCCGTCCCTCTGGAGGCGGCCGCTCGAGGACGTACACCGGTTGTCCGGGGCGGTCGTCCAGCGGCTCGGGGAAGGCGTCGCGCACGGCGTCCCAGAGCTCCGTCACCGCGCCCTCCTCCCCCACGACCATGCGGGGATCGCCTTTCGAAGCCACCTCGGCGAACGCGGCGCAGCCCGGGCCCGAGGGGACGAGGTTGGCGCCGAGGTGGAGAAGGGCGGTGAGCCGCCCCGCCTCGCGGAGGCCGGCGAAGCGCCCCAGGCCGCGCCGGGCCACGTCCTCCAGGAACACGCGCTCGATCGGGTCCCCCGCGCAGAACGCCAGGACCTGGGAATGACGAGGGCGCTTGACCAGGCGCGCCATGCCCGGGGACGATACCCCCATGCCTATTCACGTTCGTGCAGAGCCCGGCGACTACGCCGAGGCGTGCCTTCTCCCCGGCGACCCGCTCCGGGCGGCCTACGTGGCCGAGACGTTCCTCGAAGATGTCCAGCAGCGGAACTGGGAGCGCGGGATGCTCGGGTTCACGGGGACCTTCCGCGGCAAGCCGGTCTCGGTCCAGGCGACCGGGATGGGCTGCCCGTCGGCGGCGATCGTCGTCGAGGAGCTCGTCATGCTCGGCGTCAAGCGGATGCTGCGCATCGGCACCTGCGGCGGCCTCCAGCCCGATCTCGCGCTCGGCGACCTGATCGTGGCCATCTCGGCCGTGCCGGCCGACTCGACGGCGCTTCACATCACGCGCGAGATCCATGCGCCCACCGCCGACTGGGGCCTCGTGCACTCGGCCGTCCACGCGGCGAAGGAGCTGGGGAAGCCGGTCCGCGTCGGGCCGATCGTCTCGAGCGACGTCTTCTACAACTCGGACGAGGGCCAGTACCAGCGCTGGTCCGACCGCGGCATCCTCGCGGTGGAGATGGAGGCGGCCGTCCTCTTCACCCTCGGCGCGCTCCGCAAGGTCGCGGCAGGGTGCCTGCTGACCGTGAGCGACGTGGTCGTCGAGGGCGAGTTCGTGCGCATCACCGACGAGGAGATGAAGGCCGCGGTCGACCAGATGACCGAGCTGGCGCTGGAAGTGGCGACGGACGACCACTGACATGTCCTCCGACGTCGTCTTCGTCGTCAACCCGGCCTCGGCGAACGGGTCGACGCGGAGGCGTTGGCCCGAGATCGCCCACCGCGCCGCGGAGCTCGGGCTCGAGGGCGAGTCGCTCTTGAGCGAGCGGCCGGGCCACGCCGTCGAGCTCGCGCGGCTCGCGGCCGAAGGCGGGGCGCGCCTCGTCGTCGCGGTCGGCGGCGACGGGACCGTGAACGAGGTCGTCAACGGCCTCGTCGCCGTCGAGGGGGAGCGCCCCGAGCTGGCAGTGATCCCACGCGGGACGGGAACGGACTTCGTCCGCCATTTCAAGATCCCGACGAAGCTCGACGCAGCCGTCCGCGTGGCCGCCTCCGGAAGGGAGCGGGCGATCGACGCCGGCCGCATCACCTATCGGAGCTGGAGCGGCGAGCAGGAATCCGCCTACTTCGCCAACAGCGCCAGCGCGGGGATGAGCGGGGCGGTGGCGCAGCGGGCGAACGCCTCCTCGAAGGCGCTCGGCGGCAAGGTCTCCTTCCTGTACGCGACGCTCGCGGTGTTCGCGCGCTGGCACGCGAGCGAGATGGAGGTGGAGGTCGACGGCGAGCGCCGCTCCGGGCTCATGTACGACGCGATCGTGGCCAACTGCCGCTACCTGGGCGGCGGCATGGCGATGACCCCCGACGCGCAGCCCGACGACGGCCTCCTCGACGTGCTCCTGATCGGAGACATCACGCGCCGCGACCTCGCCCTGACGCTCCCCAAGGTCTACCGCGGGACCCATCTCCCCCACCCGAAGGCCGAGGCGCTGCGCGGCAGCCGGGTGGTCGTGCGCGCCGCGACGCCGGTTCCCGTCGAGCTCGACGGCGAGCAGCCGGGCACGACGCCCGCCGAGTTCGAGGTGCTGCCGAAGGCGCTGCGGCTGCGAGTGCCCGGCCGACCCTAAGAACTCGATTCACAATGAGCACTGTGCCGAGTCGTCATTCTGAACCGAGTTCTAGGCGGCGGGCGGCGGCTCGCCGCCGTCGGAGACCGGCGGCTTCGGGGTCGCCGGCCCGGCCGGCTTCTTCGCCTGGGTGGCCGCGGGGGCCTTCGGCTTGGTCGCCCTCCGCTTCGGCGGCGGCTTGGCGTCCGACTCGAGCTTGGCGAGGCGCTTCTCGAGCCGCTCGATGTGCGTGCGGAGCTCCTTGAGCTCGTCCGCGGCGGCGAGGCCGACCTGCCCCAGCGTGCGCCTGGCGCCCTCGTCGACCTTGCCCTTCGCCGACATCGCCTTGCTGAGCGCATCGGTCACGCGCTCGTTCTTTCCCAGCTCGTCGAAGAGCCGCGTGAACGCCTCCTCGCCCGCCTTCGACAGGCGGCCCAGCGTGCCTGCGTCCGTCTCCTTCGCCTTCTTCTTCTTGGCCATGCGGCCCTCCCGAGTCGGTTCGTCGCGGGGACGATAGCGGGGAAGGGCGCGTGACCACGCCTCCTATGCCTGCGGCCGCTTCAGCCGGGGAAGGCCGCGCCAGCCGGCGAGCCGCGCGGCGACGAACGCGACGACGAGGAGCAGGACGACCGGCGCGATCGTCGCGGCGGCGACGAAGATCCAGCCGACCACCGTGACGAAGCCGGTGCCGGCGGCGCGCCACGCGTCGACGATGCCCCACGGACCGCCGTCGCCCTCGGCTGCGGCGAGCTCGCGCTCCCTGACCTCCAGCGAGATGGTCGCGTAGGCCACCTGGTCGTCGAGGTAGTCCAGACGGCCGCGTGCCTGCTCCAGCTCGAGCTGCACGCGGTTCAGCTCCGACTGCACGGTCAGGGCGGCCGCGACGGTGCTGGCCTGTTCCAGGAACCCGAGGAGCCGGGCCTCGACCGCCTCGAGATGGCGGATGCGGGCTTCCAGGTCGACGAGCTCCTGCGAGACGTCCTGGCCTGCCTCCTCCCGCGCCTCCACGGTGCCGAGCCGGGAAAGCTGCTCGAGCACGCGGGCGTACGCGGGCTCGGGGACGCGCACGACGAGCGACCCTCGGACGAGCCGCTGCTCATCCCCCTGGGAGGCGCTCGAGCTGACGACGAAGCCGCCCGAGCCAGTGGCGATCGTCCGGGCGCGCTGGACCGTCGTGTCGAACTCGTTTCGCGGCACGGAGAGCGCAAGCGAGGCCGTCTGGACGATGCTGGGCCCGACGGAGGGGAGCGAGCCCCCGCCGCCGGAGGGCCGGGCGACCGCGACGGCGTCCTCCGGGCTCCCGGCCTCGGCGCCTCCGGCCGAGTCCTCGACTGCGACCTCCCCGCCGGCCGTGGCGCCCTCGTCGTCGTCCCCCGACGAGCACCCGGCTCCAACGAGGGCGAAGGCCCCGACCAGCGCGACGATCATCAGCTTCCGCATCCTGTCCTCCTTCGTTTCGTGCTTGCTTGGACAGGAGCCGCGCTGCGAAAGTTCCCGGTCGATGGACGGATTCCGCTTCTCCACCAGCCTGACCGTGCGCTTCAGCGAGACCGACGCCCAGGGCGTCGTGCACAACGCCGTCTACCTGGTCTGGTTCGAGATCGCGCGCATCGCATATCTCGCCCAGTTCCCGGGCGGCTACAAGGGGCTCGTCGAGCAGGGCGTCGACGCGACGACGACCGAGGCCTACGTCCGCTACCTGGACGGGACGCAGTTCGACGACGACCTGCTCGTCCACGTCCGCGCGTCCGACGTGCGCGGCGCGCGCTTCCGCTTCGAGTACGTCATCGAGCGGACGAACGAGCCGCAAGGGATCGTCGCCGACGGGTGGACGGCGCACGCCTGCGTGAACGCGGAGACGCTGCGACCGACGCGGATGCCGGCCTGGCTCGCGGAGGCGATCGCCGGCGTCGAGTCGGAGGCAGGGACGGCCTAGCGGCCGCCGCCGGGCCCGGTGGTCGTCTCCGGGCCCTCGTCTTCGGCCTGCTTCTCGTCACCCTTGGGCACCGGGGTGGCCGGCTCCGGGCGCGGTTTCGTCCCGACGCGGACGATCTTCGCCTCGTAGCGGTAGTGCGTGTACCACGACTCGCGGTAGAGCACCTCGCCGCCCTGGTAGACGATCCGCTCGACTCTGATCTCACGCGAGGGCTGGCCGGCAAACTCGACGATCCGGTCTCCGACGTAGAGCTTCGGGTCCGGCTTGCGTTCCGTTTCCGGCTTGCCCGTCACCTTGAGCTCCCCGGCGACGCTCTCGACTCGGCGCTCCGGTCCTGCACCGAGGAGGCGAACGAGAATGCCGCTCTCGTCGTAGGAGGACTTGATCACGATCCAGCGCGGAGTGTCGTTGACAAGCTTCAGGTCGACGTCCGGGTAGTTCACCGTGGCGTCGCGCCCGTCGGGGTAGCGGCTGATGTAGAGCGCGTGCGCATGGCGTTCCCCGATCTTGATCCCCGCCTCCCACGCGGCGTTGAAGACCGTGGTCGCCACCTGCGAGACGCCGCCGCCGATGCCCTCGTCGTACTTCCCGTCCATGATCACGGGCGCGGAGCGGAACCCGCGCTCGGCGGTGCGCGGGCCGACGTACTCGTTGAACGACCAGGTAGCTCCCGGAGCGATGCGGGCGCCGTCCAGGAGCTCGATGGCGAGCTGGAGGTTGTTGATGCGGTCCGCGGTGCCGGCATAGAGCGTGGCGTAGGACGCGAGCTGCCGCTCGACGCGCAGCGCCCTGGCATCGGCGGTCGTCATCCGCGGCTCGAACTGGGCGACGACCACCGTCGCCGTTCGCTCGGTCGGGCGCGAGGCGGCCCGCAAGAGGGCCGACGAGGTCGCGGCGACGTTCAGCTCGCGCCCCGGCCGTGAAGGCACGACGCGCACGCGCCCGTTGGCCCGGACGGCGAAGTCGGCGTTGCGCGGAGCACGGGCGAGGCCGCGGGCGAGGTTCTCGAAGCGGCGGGCGGCGGCCTCGGGCCTGATCCGGAGGCTGCTGGCCCCGTCGGCCGGAAGCTCGAGCAGCCCCAGCAGCTCGCTCGGCTCGAGCGTGAACGTGGCACCCTGGTGGACGAGCTGCACTGGCGCCGAGAGAACGGTGCGGAGCTGCCTGGCGACGGGGACGAGGGCGCTGCTCGTGACCTCGGGCGCGTCGACGACGACCGGAAGCGCGGTCTCCTCGCGCTCGAAGCTCGTGAGCGCCGCGACCATGATCCCCGCCGCTGCCTCGCGGTCGAGCTCCCGCCCGGCCTGAGCCGGGACGATCTCGGGCTCGAAGCCGTCGAGCACGAGCGAGGCCTCGACGGCCGGGCGGTCGACCTCGGCGGCGATCCGATCGAGCCGCTCGTCGAGCGCCGCCCGGAAGACGTCGGCAGTGGGCTCGATCTCGGCGCCGAAGAGGCGCAGCCAGACGCGCTCGAGGCCGCGAAGCGGGAAGGGGGCGTCGCCGCGATCCACTGCCTCCTCGGCCGCGGCGGCCCAGTCTCCCTCAACCTCGAGAGCGGCCGGGCGGATCCTGTACCGCTGCTCGGCCGCGATGAAGACGACCGGCTCCGACGCGTGACGGGCGGCGACGGCCTGGAGCTTCGCCTCGGCCTCGTCCGCTGTGAGCCCGCCGACGCTGACGCCCCCGACCGTGATCCCGGCGGCGACGCGGCCGGCCGAGCCGGCGAAGGCGATTCCAGCCACGACAGCGAGAAGGACGAGCACCGACAGCGCTCCCAGAGCGATCTTCCCCAAGCGGACCAGCCACACACGCCCGCCGCGAGTGCGGGCAGGACGCTCCCTCCGGACAGGCCGGGCACCAGCCTCCGCGCGCAAGGCGTCCGAGTCTACCAACGTGCCGGCTGCTTGCCCGAGCCCAAGAACTCGAACCAGAACAAAACGAGTTCTAAGCGGGCTTGAGCGTCACGCGCACCTGCGCGATGCACACCAGGGCGCCGTCCTTGGCGGAGAAGCCGGCCGCTTCGAGGGTGCCCGGCTGTCGCACGCCCACCGAGTACGAGAACGTCTCGCTCCAGCTCCCGCCCGCGGAGGTTACGGGAACCAGGCGCACGCGCTCGCCTCGCCGGTTGCGGAGAGCGAGTACGAAGGAGTGCTCGAAGAGGCGGCGTTCCGTGCCGGCGGCGCTCGCGCTTCCTGGATCCACCGAGAACGTCTCGATCTTCAGGCAGCGTCGCTGCGGCGCGGTCGGGAACTCGGCGTCGGCGCTCGGCGGCTTCGCCTTCCAGAGATCGACCACGAGCCGCGTCGGCGAGCGAAACTCCTCGTAGGCCAGGTACTTGAAGCGATGGCGGTCCGTCCGCAGCCGCAGCACAATCCGGTTCGTCCGCTGAACGAGACGCGCCTCGACGCCGAGCGCGGACACAGGCACCGCGTCCGTGTCGATGCCGGACCCGGTCACCTCGATCGCCGAGCGCCCGCCGAACGGATTGGGATCGATCGCGAGCGTTTGGTTGTCCTGGAGCCTGCCTCCTGTGAAGTCGACCACGACCCTGACGAAGGCCGGGTGCTTGCCGATCCGGATGTCGGTCGCGGTCAGCGCCGCGCCTGCGGGCGACGAGAGAGCAGCGGCTGCGGCCAGGGCCGCGAGGAGGGTGACGGCCCCGTTCCTCACGCCATCAGGAAAGCAGCTCCAGGGCGCGGGTGCAAGCTCGATCCAGCCCGCCCGCGCGTAGACTGGTGCCGTGGATTTCGAGCTCACGCCCGAGCAGCGCGAGGTGCAGGCGACCGTCCGCCAGTTCGTGGACGAGCGCGTGCTCCCGAACGCGATCGAGAACGACATCAACCACCACCTGGACATGTCCGTGATCGAGGGGATGGCCGAGCTCGGACTGCTCGGGATCGTGATCCCCGAGGAATACGGCGGCGCGGGGATGGACTTCGTCTGCGAGGCGCTCTCCTGTGAGGAGATCGAGCGCGGCGAGGCGGCCTTCCGGACGCTCATCTCCGTCCACGTCGGGCTCAACTCGCTCAGCCTCCTGCGCTATGCGAGCGAGGAGCAGAAGCAGCGCTACCTCGCCCCGCAGGCCCGCGGCGAGAAGCTCGCCTGCTTCGGGCTCACCGAGCCGGCCGCCGGCTCCGACGTCGCCTCGATGCTGACGAGCGCGCGGCGCGACGGCGACCGCTACGTCCTGAACGGGCAGAAGAACTGGATCTCGTACGCGTCTGTCGCCGATCACGCGCTCGTCTTCGCCAAGACGGACCCCTCCGCGAAGCACAAGGGGATCTCGGCCTTCATCGTCGAGCGAGGCTGGCCGGGCGTCACCACGGCGGACACCGAGCACAAGCTGGGCATCTGGGCGGGCTCGACCGGCGAGCTCTTCTTCGAGAACGTCGAGGTGCCCGCCGAGAATCTGGTCGGCGAGGAGGGCCAGGGCTTCGAGATCGCCATGTACAGCCTCGACCAGGGCCGCTTCACCGTCGCCGCCGGCGCGCTCGGCGTCATCCGCGCGTGCCTGGAGCGCTCCGTCTCCTACGCGCGCGAGCGGGAGACCTTCGGCCAGCCGATCGGCAAGAACCAGTTCGTCCAGGACCTGATCGCGCAGATGGTGCTCGACTACGAGACGTCGAAGCTCCTCGTGATGCAGGCCGCCTGGCTGAAGGACAAGGGCGTCCGCAACACGCGTGAGACGAGCCTCGCCAAGTGGCACGCGACCGAGTCGGCCTTCAAGGCGGCGCACAACGCGATCCAGGTGCACGGGGCCTACGGCTACTCGGCGGAGTACGGGATCGAGCGGTACTTCCGCAACGCCCGCGCGCCCATCATCTACGAGGGCACGACCCAGATCCACAAGATGATGCAGGCCGAGCACGCGCTCGGGTGGCGCAACCTGAACGGGCGCGACGGCGACATCTCCCCCCTCGCATCGTGGGCTCCCGCCCTCTTGGCCCGCTAGCGGCGCTCGTCGCCGCGCTCGTAGTCGTCCTTCCCGCAGCCGCCGAGCCGCCCACAGGAGGCACGTTCACGCCCGGGGTCACGCTCGCCGGCGTCGAGCTCGGGGTCACCCGCCCCGAGGTGCTCCAGGCCTGGGGCTCCCGCCACGGGGTCTGCCGCGACTGCGAGGAGCCGACGTGGTATTTCAACGAGCAGCCGTTCCAGGCAGAGGGGATGGGCGTCGTCTTCGAGGCCGACCGGGTGGTGCACGCGTTCACCGTGTGGCAGCCGGAGGGCTGGACGACGCCCGAGGGTCTCGAGCTGGGTGCGCCTGCGGGCGACATCGGCGCGACGTACGGAGAGCTTGCGGAGATCGACTGCGGCGACTACCTCGCCCTCGTCGAGAACGGACCGGGCGCGACGAGCGCGTACTACGTCTACGAGGACGAGGTCTGGGGCTTCGGCCTGCTCGCGCGCGGGCGCTCGCCCTGCGTCTGACTACGTGTTCAGAAGAGCGGGCAGCGCCAGCAGGGTCGGCAGCGCGTCGTCTCGCTCCGGGAAGCGCCCCTCGCGGTCGATGAGGTAGGCCCGCATGCCCAGGGCTCGGGCGCCCTCGACGTCGTCGAGGAGCGAGTCCCCGACCATCACGGCGACGCCGGCCTCGACGCCCAAGAGCTCGAGCGCGGCCAGGAAGATCGTCGGGCTCGGCTTCACCTTGCCGTGCACGCCCGAGGAGATCCACGCGTCAACGTCCAGCGCGAAGTGGCCGACGAAGGCGGTCAGGTCGCGGCTGGTGTTGGAGACCAGCCCGATCCTGAGACCGTCCTCCCGCAGGGCGGCGAGAACCGGGAGCACGTCCTCGTAGAGCTCGAAGTTGGCCGAGTGGAGCCACCCGGCCGTGATCGCCTCGGCGACCTCGCGCACCCGCGGGCCGTCGCCTCCCATGCCGCGCACGATGTCCTCCGTGAAGCGGATCCAGATCTCCTCGTCGTGCTCGAGCTCGGGATGGTGCTTGAGATCCTCGACCGCCGCGGCCCGCGCCTCGGGGTAGCGATCGGGAACGAGGGTCAGCCCGTGGCGGTCGCCCGCCTCGCGGTAGCCGTCGGGCCCGAGCAGCGGCCCGGGCTTGGCGAGCGTGAAGTCGACGTCGAAGAGGACCGCTTCGACGGCGCCCAGCGGGCCTAGACCCCCGCCGGCCACGTGTACGCGGCGGGCTGGCGGTTGGCGAGCGACGGCAGGCTGTCCCGGATGCGCTCCATGTGCGCGCGGTCGAGCTCCGCCGTGATCACGCCGTCCTCGTCCGCCGCCTGCGCGAGCACGACTCCCCACGGATCGACGATCGAGCTACGGCCGTAGGAGGCCTTGCCCTCGACGACGCCCCACTGGTTCGCGGCCACGACGTAGCACTGGTTCTCGACGGCGCGGGCCCGGAGCAGGATCTCCCAGTGATCCTTGCCCGTGTAGAGGGTGAACGCGGCCGGGACGGTGACGAGCTCGGCGCCCTCGACGGCGAGGATCCGGTAGAGCTCCGGATAGCGGAGGTCGTAGCAGACGCTCAACCCGAGGCGCCAGCCTTCCACCTCGCAGCTCATCGGCCTGTCGCCCGGCTCCTCGCTGTCGGACTCGCGGTAGACGACTCCGCCGACCTCGACGTCGAACATGTGGATCTTCCGGTAGACGGCCGCGACCTCGCCCTCCGGGTCGAAGACGACGCAGGTGTTCGAGAGCTTCTCGCGGCCCTCGCGGCGCTCCGCGATCGAGCCGCCGACGAGCGTGATGCCGTGCGTCCTCGCCCAGCCGCTCATCGCCTCGACGGTCTCGCCCCCGTCGAGCGGCTCGGCGACGTCGAGCAGGATCTCGTGGCTGCCGAGGCCGTTCCACTTCTCCGGGAGGAGGACGACGTCGGCGCCCGTCGCTGCCGCGCGGGCGACGAGCGGCTCCACGCGCTCGAGGTTCTCGGCTTTCGACGGCGAGGAGTTGATCTGAACGCAGGCGACGCGGAGGCGATCGGCCATCGGTCGAAGGATAGCCTTCGAGCGTGCCCCGTACCCCGGCCGAGATCCTCGCCGCGGCGCGGACGATCGCGCTCGTGGGCGCGTCGCCGCGCCCCGAGCGGCCCAGCAACTTGGTGATGCGCTACCTCCTGCGCGAGGGCTACCGCGTGATTCCCGTGCGCCCGGTCGGGCCGCAGGAGATCCTCGGGCAGCCTCGCGTCTCGTCCTTGGCGGAGATCGAGGAGCCGATCGACCTCGTGGACGTCTTCCGCCGCTCCGAGTTCTGCCCGGACGTCGCGCGCCAGACGGTCGAGGCGGCCGCGGGCGCCCTCTGGCTCCAGCTCGGCATCGTCTCCGCCGAGGCCCGGGCGATCGCGGAGGGGGCCGGCCTCGACTACGTCGAGAACGCCTGCGCGGCCATCGTCCACCGGCAGTCCACCTAGAACAGGCGCAAATCGGGGTGCCCGGATTCGAACCGGGGACCTCGCCGACCCGAACGGCGCGCGCTACCAGGCTGCGCTACACCCCGAACGCGCAATAGGGTATCGGAACCGATGCGGGTCCTCTGTCTCGGCCTCGACGGGGCCGACTACGACCTCGTCCGCAAGCTACTCGCGCAGGGAAGGCTCCCGACGCTTGCCGGGCTGTCGCGCCGGGGAACGTTCGGAGCGCTCAGGTCGACGATCCCGGCCTTCACGCCGACGGCGTGGTCGTCGTTCCTCACCGGGCTCAACCCGGCCGGGCACGGCATCTTCGCCTTCACCGCGAATCCAAACCGAGGGGGCGGGGGGCTCGAGAACGCCGCAAGCCGGGCTGGTGCGCCGCTTTGGCGCTACCTCAGTGCGGCCGGGATACGTTCGGCCTTCGTGACCGTGCCCTTCACCCACCCGCCCGAGCCGCTTAGCGGTCTGATCGTGACCGGGTTCGGAGGGCCGCCGCGCCCGGAGATCGTCCCCCTCGCTGCACGCAACGCAATTCTCTCGGCTCACCCCGACCTGCGCGTGTCGCGCCATCCCGCCGACCTGCAGGACTTCGCGGCGGCGACCGCCACCCTCGTGGGACATGTCGACGAGATCGCGGACGTCTGCTTCCTCGCACTCGAGCTCGAGCCCGAACTCAGTCTCCTGTGCGTGGACTTCATGAGCTCGGACATCGCCGGGCACCTCATGTGGCACCGACTCGACCCTGCGCATCCGGCGCATCGACCCGACGAGGCCGGGGACGAGCTCGTACAGGTTTACGAGGCGGTCGACGCCGCGTGCGGCCGCCTTATCGAACAGGCAGAGTGGCTCTGGGATGAGGAGCCTACGGTCTTCGTCCTCTCCGATCACGGCATGAAGCCGACGCACTGGCTCTTCCGCGCCAACCGCTGGCTCGAGGACGCAGGCTACCTCCGCTTCCGCACACGAGAGAACGCTGATGCCCAGGACGAGCCGGCTGCGTACGCTCCGGAGCTCGAAGGGACGGTCGTCGATGAGCAGCCGCCGTTTGCCGACATCGATTTCGGGGCGACGCGTGCCTACTGCTTCGGGTACGGAGGCCAGATCTACCTCGGCGAGGTCACCGGAGCCGAAGGGGATCGCCGACTGGCTGACGAGCTCGCTGAGGCGTTCGCCAGAATCCCGCATCCGGAGTTCGGCGAGCCGGCGTTCGACGTGCTGCGGAAGGACGAGCTCTACCACGGCTTCTACCTCGACAAGGCGCCGGAGCTCGTCCTCCTCCCCCGGGACGAGCGGATCCACGTCGACTCGACTCGTCAGCGCTGGAGCGAGACGTTTCAGCGCCACGAGCGCCTCTTCGCCCGAGGTACGGCCCATTTCTCGGGCCAGCATGCGGTCACCGGCATCCTGGCCGCCGCCGGACCGGGAATCGTGGTCGCGGACGTTCCGCAGGGCACCGAGATCACGCAGATTCCCGCGACGCTCCTCGCTCTGCACGGCCTCAAGGCACCGCTCGACGCTGCGGCCGTCGAGGCGATTCTCGATCCTGGCATCCCTGGCGCGCGGCGCGAGGCGGGCGTGGTTCCACAAACTCCCGTCGAACGCGCCGGATATACGCGCGAGGAGGAGGACCTGATCGTCCGACGCCTGCGCGACCTCGGCTACGAGTAGCTCAGGGCCGCCCCACGGCGGCCCTGAGCCCTCTCACGTCTTAGCACTGGCCCCCGTAGTACGAGCAGAACCCTCCCGGGCAGCAGATCTCGCCCGGTGGGCAGCACGTCGGGCCGTAGTAACCGCCGGGACAGCACTCCTCTTCCCCGGAGCAACACTCGGTGCCGCACTGCGTCGTCCCCTGCGGACAGACGCACTGGCACGTCTCCGGGTCGAACGTCGCTTCGGGGTCGCACCTGATGCAGCGCCGCGTCTTGCTGCACAGATTCTCGCCCGGCCGGCAGGCGCACCTGCCGGTGTCGGGCGGGCAGAAGAAGTCGCAGCACTCGAAGTTGGCGCGACAGGGCTGCCCGACCCTTCGGCACCGGGCCGCGCCAGCCTCACGCGCCCCGACGAGCGTGAGGGCGCCGCCGGCGGCGGTGGCAGCGAGGACCTTCAGCATCTGGCGACGCGACGTGGTCGTCGCCAGGGCCTTCGAGAGTTCGTCCAGCTTCTCGTCACTCATGACTCTCTCCTCGCTCGTGTCCTCCCCGGCCCTCCTGGCTCGAGGAGGCTCCTTCGGGATCTAGGGGATAGGCACCCTCCTTTCCGCGCTCAGCGCCTCGCGGGCCAGCTCCAGGATCTCCGTCGGCCCGCGGGCGACGTCGCGCTCGATCACGCCTTCCTCATCGATGAGGAAGGCGACCGGTGTCGCGAAGATTCCGTACTGCTTCGAGAGCCTCCAGCCTGGTTGGAGCACGACTGGGAACTCGACACCGAACGCCTCGGCCTTGCGCCGGTTCTCCTCCGGCTCCCCGCGGCCGACCATGACGACAGCAAGACCGTTCCCCCGATGCTCGCGCTCGAGTCTTGCGAGGTCGGGGAGGAGCGCGTCGCAGGGCCCGCATTCGGGGTCGCTGAAGACGAGCAGCACACGCCGCCCGTGCTCATCGGCCAGCGAAACAGGGCGACCGCCAAGATCCGGCAGCTTGAAGGTCGGCGCGGAAACGCCGGCCTTCAACCCTTCCCGCTCGATCAAGCTCTCCGAGAGCGGACGCTCGCTCGCCAGGCGCCTGCCCCGACCAGCAACTTCCTCTGCGAGCTCGGGAACCTCGCGTGCTCCCACGGCGACGGGCTTCGCGATTCGGCCCTTCTCGTCGACGAGGTACGCCACCGGTGTTCCCATCCGAGCAAACCCTTCGATGGTTTCGGCGTCGGATTGAAGAAGCACGGAGCAGTCGAGGCCGTGTGCCTCCATGAGCGCACGGTTGCTCTCGGGACTGCCGTAGCTGACGAGGACGAGTTCGGTCTTCCTTCGCCGCAGATCCGTCTGCAGGCGGGCGAGGTCGGCCGCGATTTCCTTGCAGAACCCGCACTCGGGACTCCAATGGACGAGCAGAACGCGCGTCTCGAAGTCCTCCAGCCCCACTTCCTCACCATGGAGATCCGGCAGCCGGAAGGGCGGGAAGGAGGTCGCGAGTGGGAGGCCACCCCGAGCCGGATCGACCGCAGACGTCTCGAGAGCGTCTCTTGACCCTTCCAGCGCCTCGATCCGAAGCAACAGGCGCCCGTGCTGCCGGAGCACCTGGACCAGGAGCCAGCCAAGCGACACCATCGCAAACAGGAAAACTCCGAGGAGCACCCACATCACGATCGTCATACGCAAGCCCCTCCACCCGAGGTCCGATCCCGGGCGACTCGTGCGCATTGACCCTAAGTGAGCCCACCCTGACGTGTCAACCGACAGAGGGGCTAGGTTTGTGGCCGCGATGGCGGACCGTGACGAGATCGTCGCCTGGGCAGACGAATACCTCGACCTGGCCTCCTACCCGGACTACGGGCCGATGGGGCTCCAGGTCGTCGGGGCCCCGCAGGTGCGGAAGCTCGTCTGCGGCGTCTCGGCCTCGCGCGAGCTCTTCGAGCGGGCGGCGGAGGCTGACGCGCAGATGGTGCTCGTGCACCACGGCCTCTTCTGGGAGAAGGAACCGCGGCGGATCGGGGAGGTCATGCGGGAGCGCCTGCGCGCCCTCTTCGACGCCGATCTGAGCCTCGTCGCCTACCACCTGGCGCTCGACGCGCACCCCGACGTCGGGAACAACGCGCTCCTCTGCGACGAGCTCGGGATCGAGCGCGAGGAGCGCTTCGCCGACGGCTACGGCTTCGGCGGACGCCTCCCCGACCCCATCCCGGTCAGCGTGCTCGCCGAGCGCGTCCAGGAGCGGCTCGGTCGCATGCCGCTCGTCTTCTCGTACGGCCCCGAGCTCGTCGAGCGCGTGGCCGTCTGCTCCGGCGGCGCCGCCCGCTACATCGCGGAGGCAGCTGCGGGCGGCTACGACTGCTTCCTCACCGGGGAGGCCGACGAGCCCACGAAGCACGCCGCCAAGGAGGCGGGAGTCCATTTCATCGCCGGCGGGCCACTACGCGACCGAGACCCTCGGCGTGCGAGCCCTTGCCGCCCGGATCGGCGAGCGCTTCGACGTCGCCTGGGACTTCGTCGACCTACCGAACCCCGTCTAGCGAACTCGAGAACGAGCGCCGCGCACTCCCGCGGGCACTCGCCGACCACCAGGTGCCCCGTCGCGGGCAGGATCCTGAGCGGCGCGTCGAGCCCCCGGGCGAGCTCGAAGCCGTCGTCCAGCGGGAGGAGCCGGTCGCGGGCGCCCCAGACGACGAGCGCCGGGCAGCTGACGCGGTCGAGGTACCCGCGCGGGTCGTCGCGGAGGAGCGCCCTGGCGGCGCTCTTCACGTCCGCGTGCTCGGGCTGCGCCTCGAGGAAGCCGATCACGGCCTCGGGGGAGAGGGCCCGCGGCTCCTCGGCGCCCCAGTAGCCGAAGACCGCAGCCCGAAGCGCCGGGCGGCGCGCGATCGCCGGTCGCGCGTGCGCGACGAGTCGCGCCGGGCGCAGCGCGGTCGTCAGCCTCAGCCACAGCTCTGCGCGCCGCGTCGTCGAGACGATCCCGGCCGACGCGAGCAGCACGACCGAGGCAACGACGTCCGGCCGCTCGGCCGCGAGACGGAGGGCGACGACGCCGCCCATCGAGTAGCCCAGCACGGCCGCGGGCGCCATCCCTTCGTGCTCCATGACGAGGGCGACGTGCGCCGCCAGGTCGCCCAGGCTCTGCACGGCCGGCAGCGCCGCGGTCCCTCCGTGGCCCGGCAGGTCGGGGATCAACACGCGCCGGCTGCGCGCAAGGACGGGCGCCAGCTCGGTGAAGTTGTACGCGGCGCCCGCGAGCCCGTGCACCAGCACGAGGGGCGGCCCTTCTCCGCCGACCCAGTAGCGCGTGCGGACGCCCCCGATCTCCGCAACGTGCGCCTCAAACCCCCGAAGGAGCGTTGCCCTCGTCACCCGCGACACCGTATTCTGTGTGCATGATCGGAGAAGGAGCACGAGGCCGTTGAGCTTCGTTGCTGTACGCGAGAGTCTGTGCGCCCCTGCCCGCCCGTGCGCTGCCGGCGGGCTTTTTCATGCGCTGAGCCGAAGGAGGCAACGTTGGCGAATCACCTGACGCCCGAGGAGCTGTCGAAGGAGCTGGGAATCGACCGGGACATGGTCATCCGCGTGTGCATCGAGGAGTCGATCCCGATCTACCACGGGAAGATCGACAAGACCCTGTTCCAGGCGCACCTCGAAGCGACGGGCATCGCCACCACGACCCCGGCCGCGTAGCCTGCGGCCCCACGTTGCCAAGTAACAGTCTGTTACTTGGGAGGACTCAGAGCTCGATTCACAATGAGCACGGCGCCGTCGTCATTCTGAACCGAGCTCTTAGCGGGAGCCCGACGCGGCGCGCTTCTTGCGCGCGGCCGGCTTCTTCGCCGCGGGCTTCTTGTCCTTCCGGACCTGGGCGACGCTCTCCTTGAGCGCCTCCATCAGGTCGACCACGGGCGCCGGAGCCGGCTGCTCGGGCGCGACGATCTCCTCGCCCGCGAGCTTGGCGTCGAGCATGGCCTTGAGGACGCCGCGGTACTCGTTCTGGAAATCCTCAGGGTCGAACGTGCCGACGAGGCTGGCGACCAGCTGGCGGGCCATCTCGAGCTCGGCGTCCTGCACCTCGGTCTCCGACACGGCCTGGTCGATCTCCTCGCGCGCGCGGATGTCCTCCGCGTAGTACAGAGTCTCGAGCGCGAGCGACTCGCCGAGTGGGCGGATCAGGCAGAGGTTTTCCTTGCCCCAGAGGACGAACTTGCCGATCGCGGCGACATTCGCCTCCTGCATCGCGCGCAGCAGCAGCACGTACGGCCGGCGCTGCGCATCCGCCTCGGCGGGCGAGAGGTAGTAGGCACGGTCGAAGTAGATCGGATCGACCTCGTCGAGGTCGACGAAGCGGTCGATGTCGATCGACTGCGAGCGCGTCAGGGCGACCGCCTCGAGGTCGGACTCCTCGACCATGACGAACTGGCCCTTGGCGAACTCCCAGCCCTTGACGAGCTCGTCGGCCTCGACGTCGCGCTCGTGGAAGGGGCACCAGCGCTTCTGCTTGATGGGCGTGCCGCACTCGCGGTGGAGCGTTCGGAAGGACACGTCCTTGCGCTGCTGCGCGACGGCGAGCCCGATCGGGATGTTGACCAGGCCGAAGTTGATGGAGCCGTTCCAGATCGTTCGCATCGAAGTCAGAAAGCCTAGCGGGACCAGGGATTTTCTTCCAGGAGGGTCTGACGGATCGCAGCCTGTGCCTCGGGCCGCGCTGCTCGCCCCGAGGACTGCGTCCTCACTCGCGCCCGTAGCCTCCGGCTACGAGCACTCCCTGCGTCCTTGCCTCGGAACGACCATCGCACCCCGACGACGAGCGACGTTCCGCCAGCCCCTAGACGACCCGGCGGGCGCCGACCCAGCGCGAGCGGTACCAGGGCTCGCGGAGGCTCGAGATCTTCACGACGTCGCCCGAGCTCGGCGAGTGCACGAAACGGCCGCCGCCGATGTAGATGCCGTCGTGGCCGAGGCCGTCGAAGAAGACGATGTCGCCCGGCCGAAGCGCACTTCGCGCCACCTTCTTCCCGACCCGGTACTGGGCGGACACGACGCGCGGAAGCGAGACGCCGACGCGCGAGAAGACGTACATGACGAAGCCCGAGCAGTCGAAGCCGGCGCGCGGTGACTCACCGCCCCAGCGGTACGGGGTTCCCAGGTAGCGCTGCGCCACGGCGGCGACCCGCGCGCCCCGGCCCGACGGCTTCGGCGCCGCGTGCTTCGGAGGAGCCGGCTTGGACGCTCTGGCCTCGCGCCGGATTCCGAGCGCGCCGAGCGTCTGGGGGCCGACGATGCCGTCGACGAGGAGCCCCTTCCTCTTCTGGAAGGCGCGGACGGCGGCCCTGCTCACGGGCCCGTAGAGGCCGTCCACCGGGACGCCGAGCGCCCGCTGGACCGGGGCGACCCACCAGGCGCGGACGATCCTCTCCGCCGGGGTGGTGCGGTGGAGCGCCGCCCGGGTCTGCGGCCCGACGATCCCGTCCACGAGCAGGCCGTGCCGCTGCTGGAAGGCGCGAACGGCGGCGCGCGTCCGCGGCCCGAAGATGCCGTCGGCCGCGACGCCGAGCTTCCGCTGCAGCTTGGCGACCGCCGGGCCGCGGCTGCCCACGCGGAGAAGCTCGACTCGAACCTCTGCGGCGCCCGAGGTTCGTGCGCGACCGTGGGCGCCGCCCGGAACCGGAAGCGCGGCCGCCACGGCGGCGACGACGAGCGCCGCGCCTGCAACCCGCGCCTGCGGCAGCGTCCCGGGCTCGGCGGCCAGCCGCTTCGCCCGCGCCCTGGTCTGCGAGATGTCCCAGACCTCGGGGTCGGTGAGATCGCGCGCAGCTCCGCCCCGACCGTCCTGGACTCGGACCGGCCCGTCGAGGTCGAGGAGCGCCAGAGAAACGAGGCTGCGACGAACGCCGTCGCCGGGATCCCGACCCTCCCGGCGACACCGGGACCGTGCCAGGGACCGCTCCCAGAGCTCGGTCTCTCCGAGATCGCGCCGTACCCGATCCAGCGTCGCGGTCATGGCAGACCCCCTTCCCGACGGCCGACGTGCGACGAAGGGCGGGAGGCTAACAGACCCCTCTGAGACGTGCCTAGAGGATGCGCCGCGCGCCCACGTATGTGGACGAGTAGTAGCCCGTCATCGCCGAGATCTTCACGACGTCACCCGTGTGCGGCGAGTGGATGAACTGGTTGCCGCCGATGTAGATGCCCACGTGGCCGAGGCCGTTGAAGAAGACGAGGTCGCCGGCCTGGAGCTGAGAACGGGAGACGCCGACGCCGACGGCGTACTGCGTGGAGACCGTCCGGGGCAGCGAGACGCCGACCCGCGAGAAGACGTAGTAGGTGAAGCCGGAGCAGTCGAAGCCGGTGCTGGGCGACTCGCCGCCCCACTGGTACGGGATGCCCAGGTACTGCATGGCGATCCCGACGACGCCGCCGTACTTCGAGGGCGGGGCTGACCCGCCGCCACCGCCGCTCGTCGTCGACTGGGTGCTGACTCGGGCGCGCGCGGCCGCCTCGAGGCGGTCCTGGCGCCTGCGCTCCTCTGCCTTCAGCTCGGCGATCTGATCCTTGATCGAGGAGAGCAGCTCCTGGCGCTGAGCCAGGGTCGATTCGATCTCGCGACGCTTGGCGGCTCGTTCTGCGACGACCTGCTCCTGCCGGCTCCGCGCCTTTTCGAGCTCGGCCTCGCGCTGCTTGATCTCCTCCCGGAACTTGCGCACCTCGGTCAGGATCTGCGCGTCCTGGTCGCTGACACGGCTGGCCGTGTCGATGCCGTCGAGGATCTCGTCCAGGCTGGAGGACCCGAGCAGGATCTCGACGAGGTCCGGGCTGCCGTTCTGGTACAGCTGGACGAGCCGCGCCTCGAGCGTTCCCTGCGCGGAACCGAGGTTGGAGCGCGCGATCTTCAAGCGCTTCTCGTTGAGCTTCTGCGCGGCGACGATCTCGTCGAGCTCGACCTGCGCGCTGTTGTACGCCTCGACGACGAGCTCGAGGCTCGAGTCGAGCTCCTGGATCTGAGCGAGAACCTGCCTGGCTTCGGCCTCCTTCGTCTCGATCGGAGGAGCCGGGGTTGCCGGCCCCGCCAGCGGGAGAACCGCCAGCGCGAGAAGCACGAGAAGGAGGGCGTGTCGAGTGGTTAGTCTGATGCTCAACCCCTGCCAGGGGACAAGATGCGCGCTACGCCTGTGCCCGGCGCCTGCACAAGTCGGGCATGGTAACAGGGGTTCTGGACGGGCCGCAAACGGAAGCGTCGCCCCGGAGCGCTCGCGGAAGCTGGTACGCTCCTCCGCTCGTGGACGCGGGTGCTCGAAGACCCTGGATCCGGTTCGCGGCAGTAGGCGCGCTCGCCCTTGCCGCTCTCCTCTCCTCCTCGGCGGCTCGCGCCGACGATCCGGCGACTCTGCGGAGCGAGGTCGAGCGCCTCCGGGCGGAGAACGACGGGCTCGCCGCCCGCTCGCAGGCCGCGCTCCTCGACCTCTATGCGCTCGAGACGCGGCTCGCTCGCGCCGAGCGGCGGCTGGCCGCGCTCGGCGCGACGGCGAGCGGCCCTCGAGCGCGAGGAGGCGGCCGCTCGGGGTCGCCTCGAGCTCGCCCGGGCAGATGTCGAGGAGGCCGAGCGCCGCCTGGGCAACCATCTGCGCGAGCTCTACGTGCAAGGCGAGGTCGACCCCCTCGCGGTGATTCTCGCCGCCGAGTCGCTGGACGACGCCCTCTCCGCCTTCGACGGCCTCACGCGCCTTGCCGACCAGGACGGCTCGATCCTCGCAGAGCTCCGCGGAGCAAGGCTGGAGCTCCAGCGCTCGCTCCGCGCGCTCGGCGAGCGCAGCGCCGAGCTGCGCCAGGTCGTCGCCCGCACCGAGGCGGAGCAGGCCGGGCTCGCCTCGGCGCACGCCGAGCGGAAGGCCTACCTCGCCGGCCTCGCGGGCCGGCGGGAGCTGAACGACCGCCAGATCGCCCGCCTGAGCGCGCAGGCCGCGGAGGCCTCGGCCGAGACACCGAGCCCGGGCTCGAGACCGGAGACCCAGCCCGAATCGTCCGACCCCAAGCCCGGCGGTTCGCAGATGGTGGTCGACGTCGTCGCCTACTGCGGCGGGGTGGGCACCGCGAGCGGGCTCCCGCTCGGCTGGGGCACGGTCGCCGTCGACCCGCGCGTGTTCCCGTTCGGGACGAAGATGTTCATCCCCGGCTATGGCGACGGCGTCGCCGCCGACACCGGGTCGGCGATCATCGGCAGGATCATCGACATCTGGTTCCCCACGTGCGCGCAGGCGCGGGCGTGGGGCCGGAAGACACTGACGATCACGGTCTACTGGTAATGCCCGGCCGCGTTTGCCGGTCAGGCATCGTGCGGCAACGGCGCTAGACTCTCCTCTCGTCACCGGCGAGCAGAGGAGGCAGCGACGTCAGTCGCGGAGGATCGGCCCCCGGGGAAGCAGCTCGAGGAGCTGCGCGTCCTGCTCGTCGACGATCACGACCTGTTCCGGAGCGGCCTGAGGAGCCTGCTCGAGGAGCAGGGCCTCCAGGTCGTCGGTGAGGCCGACAACGGCCGGGACGCGCTGCGCCTCGTCGGCGAGCTCGCGCCCGACGTCGTCGTCATGGACTTGAAGATGCCCGAGCTTACCGGCGTCGAGACGACGCGCCAGGTGTCGAGCATCGCGCCCAGGACGCGCGTGGTCGTCCTGACCATCTCCGTGGACGACGACGACGTCATGGCCGCCGTCATGGCAGGCGCGTGCGGTTACCTGCTGAAGGACTCCTCCATCGACCAGCTGATCGCGGGCATCCGCGCAGCCGCGAGCGGCGAGTCGCTCATCTCGCCGCACATCGCCGCGAAGGTCCTCCAGCGCCTGCGCTCGCAGAGCGCAGACACCGCGGCCGCGCGCACGATCCGCGCCGAGCTGTCCGACCGGGAGCTCGAGGTCCTCCGCTTGATCGCGATCGGCAAGGACAACGCCGAGATCGCGCGCGACCTCTACATCAGCCCGAAGACGGTCAAGAACCACATCTCGAACATCCTCATGAAGCTCCAGATCGAGAACCGCATCCAGGCGGCGGTCTACGCCGTTCGGAGCGGAATCGTCTAGAGAGCCCCTCCCGAAGCGATGATCTGTGCCGAGTCACCACTCCGGAAGGGGCTCTAGCGCGTCCTCGCCAGGGTGCCGAGGAGGCCTCTGAGCCGGGCCAGCTCCTCTTCGAGGAGTGTGAGCCGCGCCTTCAGGATGCGCACATCGCCTACGTGCTCGTCGCTGCCCGCCAGCTCGCGGATCCGCTCCCCGGTGCGGAGCCGCTCGCCGTCGAGGGCGAGAGCGCGCGCATAGCCGTCCGTCAGCGTCAGCTCGACCGTCTTCTCGTCCGCCCGCCGCTGCGTCTCGGCGCGATCCAGCAGGAGGCGGATGCGGTCGAAGAGGATCGAGAGGTCGTCGCTCATGCGGAAACGGAACGTACCGAGCCGGAGCCGCCCGTCCAAGGGCCGAACGGCCTATCCTGCCCGGCAGCTGGACCTATGAGGAGGGTAGGGGTCACCGGAAAGCGCATGCTCGCGGGCGTCGCGTCGCTCGTCTTCGCGGCGGCCGTCGCGGCGCCGGCGGGCGCCCAGTCGCTGCGTCAGGAGCTCGACCGGGCGCTCACGATCGCAGGCGTCTCCCGAGCCCAGACCGGGGCGCTCGCGCTCGACCTCCGGACCGGCGACGTGGTCTACGGGTGGCACCGCGGCCGTTCGCTCCGCCCCGCCTCCAACGAGAAGCTGGGCGTCGCGCTCACCGCCCTCGACCGGCTCGGCCCCGAGTATCGGATCCGAACCGAGGTGCTCGGCGCCGGCTCACAGGCCGGCGCCACCTGGCAGGGCAGGCTCGTGCTCAGGGGCTACGGCGACCCGACCCTCAAGACGGACGACCTCCGAAGGCTCGCAGCGAAGCTGCGCGCCTCCGGCATTCGGCGCGTGACCGGCCGAGTCTCGGGCGACGAGACGTACTTCGACACGCGGCGCACGGCGGCCGGCTGGCGCCCTTCGTACTACAAGAACGAGTCGCCTCCGCTCTCAGCCCTCGTCGTCGACCGGGCCAAGGTCGGCGGGCGGACGGTCGACGCTCCGGCCCTCTCGGCTGCCAGGGCGTTCCGGAAGGCTCTCGTTCGTGCTGGGATCTCCGTCGGCGGCCGGGCCGCGCGCGGCAGCGCTCCCGCCGGCTCGGCGACGCTCGCCGTCGTGCGTTCCCGCGTCATGTCCACGATCGTCCGTCGCATGAACAAGATCAGCGACAACTTCTTCGCGGAGATGCTCGTCAAGCACCTCGGCGCGGCGATCCGCGGCGAGGGGACGACGAAGGCCGGTTGCATCGTCATCCGCCGCGAGCTGGCTGCGCGCGGCGTCCCGCTCGCCGGCGTCCGGATCGTCGACGGCTCCGGGCTGTCGCGCCTGGATCGCGCCACGGCC
The DNA here is from genome assembly GCA_963775625.1 of uncultured Actinomycetes bacterium. Classification (GTDB taxonomy): domain Bacteria; phylum Actinomycetota; class Thermoleophilia; order Gaiellales; family Gaiellaceae; genus JAIBJN01. Next base: position 220,693 of record CAVZJM010000014.1, read on the forward strand.
GGCGCGCTGGCCCAGCTGCTCGTCTCCGCGTGGCGCGACCCGGTCGTCCGGTCACCGTTCTTCTCCTCGCTCGCCGTGGCCGGCGTGGACGGGACGCTCGAGGACCGCATGCGCACCGGCCCCGCCCGCGGCCGCGTACGCGCGAAGACGGGGACGACGAGCGCGTCGTCGGCGCTCTCGGGCTATGCGGGCACGCGCTACGTCTTCGCCATCCTCCAGAACGGCAGCCCGGTCAACTGGACGCATGGCCCGTCGCGCCCAGGACCGCTTCGCCCAGGCGCTCGCGCGAGCGCTCTAGACGATCTTCTCGAACGCGGCCTCGTCGAGGATCTCGACGCCGGCCTTGCGGGCCTTGTCCGCCTTCGAGCCGGGGCTCTCGCCGACGATCACGGCCGTCGTCTTCTTCGAGACCGAGTCGGTGACCTTGGCGCCCTTCGCCTCGAGCGCGGCGCGGGCCTGCTCGCGCGACCAGCGCTCGAGGGTCCCGGTGATCACGTACGTCCGGCCGGTGAGGGGCCCCTCGATCGGACGCTCGGCCTCGCCCAGCTCGAAGCGGATCCCCAGGGCGCGCAGCTCCTCGATCAGCGCGCGGTTCTTCTCGTCGGCGAACCAGGTGGCGATCGACTCGGCACGGTCGGGCCCGATGCCCTCGACCTCCTCGATGTCCTCCTGGCGGGCGGCGAGCAGCGCGTCCACCAAGCCGAAGTGGCGGGCGAGGTTCTGCGCCGTCACCCAGCCGACGTCCGGGATGTTGAGCCCGAAGAGGACGCGCGAGAACGGGATCTGCTTGGAGGCCGCGATGGCGTCGACCGCGTTCCGGGCCGAGATCTCGGCGTAGCCGTCGAGCTCGGCGAGCTGCTCGGCCGTCAGCCGGTAGAGATCGGGGATCGAGCGCAGGAGCCCGAGGTCCCAGAGGCGGCGCACGAACTGCTCTCCGACCCCCTCGATGTCGGCGGCCGCCATCACCCAGTTGATCAGCGACTCGAGCCCGCGAGACGGGCAGGCGTTGTTGGGGCAGCGGTGCATGACCTCGCCCTCGGGCTTGACGATCTCGGCGCCGCAGAGCGGGCACTTGCTGGGCATCCGGAACCGCCTCGTGCCCTTCGCGTGCGGCAGCACCGGGCCCACCACCTGCGGGATCACGTCGCCGGCGCGCTGGACGATGACCGTGTCTCCCTGGCGGATGTCCTTGCGGTTGATGTCCTCCTCGTTGTGCAGCGTGGCCTGGGAGACGGTGACGCCGCCCACCTCCACGGGCTCGAGCTGGGCCCAGGGGTTCAGCGCGCCGGTTCGCCCGACGCGCACGTGGATCTTCAGCAGCTTCGTCTGCGCGGTCATCGGCGCCCACTTGAAGGCGCGCGCCCAGCGCGGGCGTCCGTGGAGGGCGCCGAGACGCTGCTGCTGGTCGAGGGAGTCGACCTTGATGACGATGCCGTCGATCTCGTAGTCGAGCTCGATCCGCTTCGCCTCCCACTCGGCACACTCGCGCGCGACGGATTCGAGCGACTCGTGGCGCTTCGCGTGGGGGTTGGTGCGGAAGCCGCGCTCCCGCAGCCACTCGAGGGTCTCCCAGTGCGTGCCGAAGTCGAGGCCGTCGCCGCGGCCGGTCCCATAGACCCAGATCGAGAGGTCGCGCTCGGCCGTGATCTGCGGATTGAGCTGCCGCAGCGAGCCCGCGGCCGCGTTCCGCGGGTTGGGCGCCGTCTTCTTGCCCTCGGCGGCGAGGCGCTCGTTCAGGCGGTTGAAGGCGGAGAGCGGGAAGTAGACCTCACAGCGCACCTCGAGCACGGGCGGCGGCTCGCCGTCCCCGCGCATGCGCAGGGGGATCGCCTTGATGGTGCGGAGGTTCACGGTGACGTCCTCGCCCCGCTCCCCGTCCCCCCGCGTGGCGCCGCGGACGAGGAGGCCGTCGTCGTAGACGAGCGAGACCGCCGAGCCGTCGATCTTCGGCTCCGTCACGTAGGTGACCGGCTCGTCCGAGTCGAGGCGCTTGCGCACGTCGTCGGCCCACTTGACGAGCGTCTCGTCGGTCGTCACCTTCTCGAGCGAGCCCATCGGCGTCAGGTGCTCGACCTTGCGGAACTTGTCCGAAGGAGGCGCGCCGACGCGCTGCGTGGGCGAATCGGGGGTGGCCAGGCCGGGGTTCTCCTCCTCGAGCTGCTGCAGCTCGTCGAAGAGGCGGTCGTACTCCGCGTCCGAGATCTCCGGATCGTCGAGAACGTGGTAGCGGTAGAGGTGGTGGGCGACGAGCTTGCGGAGCTCGGCCGCGCGCTTCTCGCCTGTCTTAGAGGACATCGAGGAGCTGCTCGGGGCTCGTGACGAGCGCGTCCGCCTCGGCCAGGGCCTCGACCGGGTGGATGTTGCCCCAGGCGACGGCGACCGTGTACACGCCCGCCGCCTTGCCGGCGCCGACGTCGAACGGCGAGTCGCCGACGAACGCCGCCTCGGCGGGCTCGGCCTCGAGCAGCTCGAGCGCGGCCAGCACCGGGGCCGGGTCGGGCTTGTGGCGATCGGTCATGTCCGAGGTGACGACGGCGTCGAAGTAGCGCTCGAGCGGCAGCACGGCGAAGGCGAGCTCGACCGTCTTCCGACGCTTCGCCGTGACGATCCCGAGGCGGCGTCCCTGCCGCCTCAGCTCGGCGAGCACGTGCTCGACTCCTTCGAAGGACTCGAGCTCGTCGTGGAGCGGCTCGTTGTGCTCCCGGTAGACGCGAACGAGCTCGTCGGCCTGAGCGCGGTCGATCGCACGCATCTGGTCGTAGATGCTGGAGCCACCGACCATCGCAGCGAGCTCGGCGTCGGGGATCTCCCGGCTCAGCACCGTGCGGGTAGCGTGCTTGAAGGAGGCGAGGATGATCGCCCCGGAGTCGATCAGGGTGCCGTCGAGGTCGAAGAGGACGTTGGGATAGCGCATCGCGTTGATCGTATCGACGCGATGCGCCATGATCGCCTCATGCCACAGGGCGACGGCACGAAGGAATCGCCGTGGGTTCTGAAGACCCCGCCAGGGACGTCCGAGTACCAGATGTACCGGGACGAAGCGGCCGACCCGCCGGTACTCGTCTGCGTGGTCGGCAAGACGACGCTCGGCTACCAGCTGCGCGCGCTCGACGACCTGCACGCGATGCTGAAAGCGCACGGCGACTGGATGCTCCTGGGCAGCGCGGACGAGCAGAAGCCGGCGGCGGAGGGCACCGTCGAGGCGTGGGCGCGCTCGCCGGACAACCCCGTCGGCGGCTGGTACGGGCTCAAGAAGGGCCTCCGCGGTCGCTTCGCCATGTACGTCCCGCCGCTTCTGGAGGCGCTGGGCCGCGCTGAGGTCGAGCACAACCCGCGCAACAACCGTATGCGCGCTCGCTAGCGCTTGTAGAGAACGCGCTCCAGGTACAGGCCCCAGGGCGGGGCCGTGGCCCCGGCCTCGTCTCGCGGGCGGCCTGCGAGCAACCGCTCGATCTCGTCCCGGCCCTGCTCGAGCATCGTCCCGACCAGGGTGCGCACCATGTGGCGCAGGAAGCTGTCGGCGGTGATCGTGAAGCCGAGGATGTCGCCGTCGCGCTCCCACGCGGCTTCCCGGACGACTCGGACGAAGGAGTCGTGCTGCGTCTCCGTGGGTGTGAACGCGCGAAAGTCGTGCTCGCCGACCAGAAGCGCTGCTGAAGCGTCCAGCGCGTCGTCGTCCACGGGACGCGGCAGCCAGAGGGAGCGCCGCAGCTCGAGCGGCGAGTGCACGGCGCGCCGCCACACGCGGTAGCGGTAGGAGCGAGCGAGGGCGGAGAAGCGGGCGTTGAACCCCGGCGGAGCGGCCTCCCCGGCGACGGCGGCCACGTCGTCCGGAAGGACGCCGTTCAGCGCCGGCGCCGCCCGCTCGGGCGGCGGCCCGCTGTCCGCCTCGAAGCTCGCGACCTGGCCCAGCGCGTGCACGCCGGCGTCCGTCCGACCGGCGACGGCGAGCGCACTCCAGCTCGGATACACGCTGTCGAGCGCCTCGCGGACCACGCTCTCCACGGTCCTGAGCCCGGGCTGCGCCGCCCAGCCCGAGAACCCCGTGCCGTCGTACTCGAGCGTGAGCTTGACAACGCTCATGGTAAGCAATAACTTACGGTAAGTTGTGGCTTACGCAGACGCTCTGACAGCACTCGCCGATCCTACGCGGCGCTCGGTGTTCGAGACCTTGCGCGACGGGCCGCGCTCGGTGGGCGACCTCGCCCACGGCCTGCCAGTGAGCCGGCCTGCCGTCTCGCAGCATCTGCGGGTGCTCAAGGCAGCCGGGCTCGTGCGCGAGCGGCGCCAGGGCACGCGCAACTTCTACAGCGTCGACGGCGACGGGCTCGCCGACCTGCGTGAGTACTTCGAAGGGTTCTGGGACGAGGCGCTGACGGCCTTCAAGGCCGCCGCGGAAAGCGATCAAGGAGGAGACAGAAATGAGCAGCCGGATGACGGATGAGCTGGCCGTGCGGAAGTCGGTGTTCGTGCGCTGCACCCCGGAGCACGCCTTCCACGTCTACACGGAGCGCATGAACGACTGGTACCCGATCGAAGGGCACTCGATCTTCGACGACCCCGAGGCGACGATCGTCTGGGAGGGACAGGTCGGCGGGCGCGTGTACGAGCGCTCCTCGAGCGGCGAGGAGGGCGTCTGGGGCACGATCATCGCCTGGGACCCCCCCAACGAGCTCGCGATGACCTGGCACCCCGCCCGGGGCGAGGAGACCGCGCAGGAGCTGAGCATCCGGTTCACGCCGGAGGAGGGCGGGACGCGTGTCGACGTCGTCCACACGGGCTGGGAACGGATCGGGCCCGACTTCCGCGAGCGCATGGCCGGGTACGACGAAGGCTGGCCGAAGGTGCTCGACCTGTTCGTCGAGGCGGCCGGCAGGAAGAGCTGAGATGCCGGCCTCGGCCGTTCGGTCGCGGCGCCGCCCGCTCCGGTGGCTCCGGCGCCCCGCGCCGCGACGCTACGCCGGAGCGCCGACCGGCGCGCGCACCGGCACGTAGTCCACGAGCTCGAGGTAGGCCATCGAGGCGGCGTCTCCCTGGCGCGGGCCGAGCTTCACGACCCGGGTGTAGCCGCCCGGCCGGTCGGCGAAGCGCGGGGCGACGTCGGCGAAGAGGGCGTGCGCCGCTCCCTTCGAGCGGAGGAATGCCACCGCCTGCCGGTGCGCAGCCACGTCGCCGCGCTTCCCGAGCGTGATCATCTGCTCGACGATCGGCCGCACCTCCTTGGCCTTGGCCTCGGTGGTCTTGATGCGGCCGTTCTCGATCAGGGCGCAGGCGAGGTTCGCGTAGAGCGCCTTGCGGTGGGCCGAGTCCCGGCCCAGCTTCCTGCCTGCGCGCTTGTGCCTCATTTCCCTTACTCGTCCCTGAGGGTCAGCCCGTGGGCCTGGAGGGTCTCGCTGACCTCCTCGATCGACTTCTTGCCGAAGTTCGGGATCGCCGCGAGCTCGCTCTCGGTCTTCGAGACGAGGTCGCCGATCGTCTCGATGCCGACGCGCTTGAGGCAGTTGTAGCTGCGGACGCCCAGCTCGAGCTCCTCGATCGGGAAGTTCTCCATCCCGTGCGCCTGCGGCGCCTCCGCCTCGGCCTCGGCGTCCTCCCGGAAGCCCTCGATCTTGTCGATGTCCGTGAAGATCGCCAGCTGGCGGATGAGGATCTCGGCGGCCTCCGCGATCGCGTCGCGCGGGGCGACGGAGCCGTCGGTCGTGACGTCGAGCGTCAGCTTGTCGTAGTCGGTGCGCTGCCCGACGCGCGCGGCCTCGACCTCGTAGGAAACGCGGCGGACCGGCGAGAAGATCGAGTCCACCGGGATGACGCCGATCGTGTGCTCGGGACCGCGATTGAGCTCGGCCGGGACGTAGCCGCGGCCGCGGCCGATCGTCAGGGTGACCTCGAGGCGGCCCTTGTCGGAGAGGTTCGCGATCTCGAGGTCGGGGTTGAGAATCTCGAGATCGGCAGGCGCCTCGATATCCGACGCCTTCACGACGCCGGGGCCCTTCTTCTCCAGCCGCACCTCGACCTCCGGCGATTCCCCGTGGAGAAGGCAGACGAGGCTCTTCAGGTTGAGGATGACGTCCGTGACGTCCTCGCGCACGCCCTTCAGAGTCGTGAACTCGTGGGCGACGCCCTCGATCTTGACCGAGGTGACGGCGGCGCCCTCGAGCGACGAGAGCAGCACGCGGCGGAGGGAGTTGCCGAACGTGTAGCCGAAGCCGCGGTCGAGCGGCTCGATCACGAAGATGCCGCGCTCCTCGGTCACCTCCTCGTGAGTGATCCGGGGCACCTGGAATTCCATGAGCGACGTTCTGGTGGCCATGCTTCCTTTCTACTTCGAGTAGAGCTCGACGATGAGCTGCTCCTGGACCGGCGTGTCGATGTCCGACCGGTCGGGGAGCTTCAAGACCTTGCCCGTGAGGTTGTCGTGGTCGGCCTGGAGCCACGGGGAGACCGACGCGGTCAGGTCGGTGGCGTCACGGACGACCTGCTCGACGGGGCTCCCGGGCTTGAGCGCCACGACGTCGTCCGGCTTCACCTGGAAGCTCGGGATGTTCACCCGGCGGCCGTTCACGCCGAAGTGGCCGTGGCGGATGAGCTGGCGCGCCTGCGCGCGCGAGGCGGCGAAGCCGAGCCGGTAGACCACGTTGTCGAGGCGCGTCTCCAGCATCCGCAGGAGCTCTTCGCCCGTGATCCCCGACCGCTTCGCGGCCTTCTCGTAGTAGTTGCGGAACTGCCTCTCGAGCAGCCCGTAGTAGCGGCGCGCCTTCTGCTTCTCGCGCAGCTGGAGCAGGTACTCCGACTGCTTGATGCGGCCGCGCCCGTGCTCGCCCGGCGGGTAGCTGCGGCGCTCGACGGCACACTTCTCCGTCAGGCAGCGCTCGCCCTTCAGGAAGAGCTTCATGCCCTCGCGGCGGCAGAGCTTGCACTTGGGACCGAGCGGGCGGGCCATTAGACGCGTCTCCGCTTCTTGGGGCGAACGCCGTTGTGGGCCTGCGGGGAGACGTCCTTGACGCCGAGGATCTCGAGGCCGGCGGCCTGAAGCGAGCGGATCGCCGTCTCCCGACCGGAGCCGGGGCCCTTGACGAACACCTCGACCTTCTGGAGCCCGTGCTCCATGCCCTTGCGGGCGCAGCTATCGGCAGTCACCTGGGCTGCGAACGGGGTCGACTTGCGGGAGCCCTTGAAGCCGGCGGAGCCGGCGCTCTCCCACGCGATGACGTTCCCCTCCTTGTCGGTGAGGCTTACGATCGTGTTGTTGAAGGACGTCTTGATGTGCGCCTGACCGATGGCGATGTTCTTCTTCACCCGGCGGCGAGCACGGCCCTTGGACTGCTTCCTTGGAGGAGCCACTAGACGCTAGCCTTTGCCTTCTTGCCGCGCCCGACGGTCTTCTTGGGGCCCTTGCGCGTGCGCGCGTTGGTCTTCGTCCGCTGCCCGTTCACCGGCAGGCCACGGCGGTGCCGGATGCCGCGGTAGGCGCCGATCTCCTGCAGGCGCTTGATCGCCTGGGAGCGCTCGCGCCTGAGCTCGCCCTCGACCTCGAGGTTCGTGTCGATGTACGTGCGCAGCTTCGTGATCTCCTCGTCCGTGAGGTCGCGGACCTTCTCCTCGTAGGAGAGGCCGAGGTCGGTGCAGATCCGCTGCGCGGTCGGCTGGCCGATCCCGTAGATGTACGTGAGCGCGACTTCGAGCCGCTTCTCACGGGGGAGGTTCACTCCTGCGATTCGGGCCAACGGTTCTCCTTCGCTCCTAGCCCTGCCGCTGCTTGTGCCGCGGGTTCGAGCAGATGACCAGCACCTTGCCGTGCCGCTTGATGACGCGGCAGCGGTCACACATCGGCTTGACGGATGGACGTACCTTCATGGGAGATCGGGGGTAAGGCGGCATCCACGCGAAAGCGCGGACGAGCCGCGACCGTGCATCGTAGCAAAGCGCTTCATCCCGCCCTCGCCCTTGCCTTCGTGAGGACGAGAGGGCCGTTGTCGGTGATCGCCACGGTGTGCTCGAAGTGCGCCGAGAGCGAGTCGTCGTCGGTCGAGATCGACCAGCGGTCGTCGGCCATCCAGACGTCAGGCCCCCCGGCGTTGATCATCGGCTCGATCGCCAGCGTCATCCCCGGCTGGAGCAGCGGGCCGTGCCCGGGCTCGCCGAAGTTCGGCACCTGCGGCTCCTCGTGCATCGAGCGGCCGATCCCGTGCCCGACCAGCGAGCGGACGACCGAGAAGCCGGCGGCTTCGGTCGTGCGCTGGACGGCGGCGGAGATGTCCTGCACGTGGTTCCCCGCCCGCGCCTGTTCGATGCCGGCCGCGAGCGCCGCCTGCGCGACCTCCAGCAGCCGCTCGGCCTCGTCGTCGACCGTGCCGACGGCGAAGGTGTAGGCGGAGTCGGCGACGAAGCCGTCGAGCGTCACGCCGACGTCGACCGAGAGAAGGTCACCCTCCTCCAGGGCGTAGGGGCCCGGGATGCCGTGGACGACCATCGAGTTCGGCGACGTGCAGATCGCGGCCGGAAAGCCGCGGTAGCCCTTGAACGTCGGCACCCCGCCCTCGGAGCGGATGTGGGTCTCGGCTGCATCGTCCAGCTCGGCGGTGGTGACGCCGGGGTTCGCGAGCTCGCCGAGCAGGGTCAGCGTGCTCGCAACGACTGCGCCGGCGCGGCCCATCGTCTCGATCTCTTCGGTGGACTTCCTGATGATCATCGCGTCGAGGCCGCCTCGAGCGCCTCCTGCACCTCGGCGAAGACGTCCTCGACGGAGCGGGCTGCGTGAATGGGGACCAGCAGCCCTCGGGAGCGGTAGTAGTCGACGAGCGGCTCGGTCTTCTCGTGGTAGACGTCGAGCCGGTGTCTGATCTTGTCGGGCAGGTCGTCGCTGCGCCCCTCGAGTGTCGCCCGGCCGAGCAGGCGCTGCATGGCCACGTCGTCGGGGAGCTCGAAGTCGAGGACGGCCGAGAGCACGCCCCGGTCGATCTCCTCGAGCACGCGGTCGAGTGCCTCGGCCTGCGCGAGCGTTCGCGGAAAGCCGTCCAGGATGAACCCTTCGACGGTGTCGTCCTGATCGAGCCGCACGCGCACGACCTCGATCGTCAGATCGTCCGGGACGAGGTCGCCGTCGTCGAGGATCGCCTTGACCCGCTCGCCCAGCTCCGTGCCGGCGGCGCACTCGGCGCGGAACATGTCGCCCGTGTTGATGTGCGGGATTCCGGCCTCGGCGGCGATGAGCTTCCCCTGGGTGCCCTTCCCTGCCCCCGGAGGGCCGAGGATGACGATGTCGAGCCCCATCAGCGAGCCACTCTCAGCGAAGGAAGCCCTCGTAGTGGCGCATCATCATCTGCGACTCCATCTGGCGCATGGTGTCGAGCGCGACGCCCACCACGATGAGGATCGAGGTTCCGCCGAGCGCGGACGTGGTCGCCTGGGAGAAGCCGCCGTAGCGGATGAAGAGCGTGGGCAGCGTCGCCACGAGCGCGAGGTAGAGGGCGCCGGGGAGCGTCAGGCGGGTGAGCACGCGGTCCAGGTACTGCGCCGTCGGCGGGCCGGGCCTGATCCCCGGGATGTAGCCGCCGTGCTTGCGCAGGTTGTCGGCCTGGTCGATCGGGTTGAACTGGACCGCCGTGTAGAAGTAGGTGAAGATCACGATCATCAAGCCCTGCAGCAGGAGGTAGGGCAGCGCCGTCGGCGAGAAGTGCTCGTTGATGAAGGTCTGCGTCTGCGGGAAGAACTGTGCGACCGTCGGCGGGAAGGCCATGATCGCGGCGGCGAAGATGATCGGGATGACGCCTGCCATGTTCACGCGCAAGGGCATGTAGGTGGAGCCGCCCGCCGTCATGCGCCGGCCGACCATGCGCTTGGCGTACTGGATCGGGATCCGGCGCTGGCCCTCCTGCACGAAGACGACCGCGACGATGATCGCCAGAGCGATCAGCGGCAGCATGAGCCGGTCGAAGGAGTCGCCGGACCACCAGGCGCGCAGGCCGCCGGGGAGCCCGGCGAGGATCGACGCGAAGATGAGCAGCGAGATGCCGTTGCCGACGCCGCGCTTGGTGATCAGCTCGCCCATCCACATGAGCAGCGTCGTGCCCGCGGTCAGGGAGACGACGATCAGGACGAAGCGGCCGGCGGTCAGGTCGAGCGCGCCCTGGCGGCTGAACAGGTACGAGTACCCGGCCGCCTGGAGCGCGGCCAGGACGACCGTCAGGTAGCGCGTGTACTGGTTGATCTTGGCGTAGCCGGCCTCCCCCTCCTTCTGCAGCTGCTCGAGCCGCGGGATCACCACGGTCATCAGCTGGAGGATGATCGACGCCGTGATGTACGGCATGATCCCGAGCGCGAACACCGCGAACTGCGAGAGCGCGCCGCCCGAGAAGATGTTCAGCAAGCCGAGGATCGTGCCGCTCTGGGTGTCGAAGTACTGCTCGATCTGCTCGGAGTCGACCCCCGGGACGGGAATCCAGCTCCCCAGGCGGTAGAGCGCCAGGATCATCGCGGTGAAGAGCAGCCGGCGCCTGAGCTCCGGGACCCGCCAGGCGTTGGTCAGCCAGGAGAACATCAGTGCCCCTTCAGGTAATGCCGCCCAGCTTCTGCGTCGCGAGCACCAAGCATGAGTCCGCACTCGTCCGCAGCCAAGGCCGGGAGCCTTTGCAAGGGCGCGGGTGGGCTCAGGCGCCGCGTGATCGCGGGGCAGAAGCGGGTATGTATTGCCTGACGGGGCACTACTCGTCGGTCTCCTCGGGCTGCGCCTCGGCAGGCTGCTCGTCGGCAGCCTCGGGCTCGGTCACCTCCGCGGCGGCCTCGGGCTCGTCGGCCGGCTCGGCGACGACCGCCTTCCTGCGCCTCTTCTTCGCCTCCCTCGGAGGGCGAAGAGCCGTCGCGGACCCGCCGGCCTGCTCGATCTTCAGCCGCGCGCTGGCCGAGAAGGAGTGAGCGGTGACGGCGAGCTTCTTGGTCAGCTCTCCCTGCCCGAGCACCTTGACGTCGGTGCGGGTGTTCTTGATCAGCCCCTTCTCGACCATTGCCTCGAGCGTGGCCTCGGCGCCGTCGTCGAAGACGCGCTCCAGGTCGCGGAGGTTGACGGGCACGGTGTGCGTGCGATGCGGGCCCATCGGCATCGCGTCCTTCGAGTGCGGGCCGCGCTGCTTGGGGAGCCGCATGTAGATCGGCATCTGGCCGCCCTCGAAGCCGGGCCGCATCGTGTGCGAGCCGGCGCGAGACTTCTGCCCCTTGATCCCGCGGCCGGAGTAGCGGCCCTTGCCCGAGCCCAGGCCGCGGCCGACCCGCTTGCGCGCGCGCCGGGCCTGCGCCGGCTTCAGGTTCGAGAGGGTGAGCCCCTCCTGCTGCTCGGGCTGCTCGGGCTGCTCGGGAGTCTGTGCCACTACGCCTCCTCCACTTTCACGAGGTGGCGGACCTTGCGGAGCATCCCCAGCGTCTCCGGGCTGTCGTCGCGCTCGGTCGTCCGGCCTATCTTGCCCAGGCCGAGCGCCCGCAGCGTGCCGCGGTGGCGCTCCGTCTGGCCGATCTGGCTACGCGTCTGGGTGATCTTCAACTTCGTCACTGTCATCAGTCTTCGCAACGGGCTCGGCGGCCTCGGCGGCCTCGGGCTTGGCGGCGGGAGCCTCACGCGGGAAGAGGATCTCCTCGACCCGCTTCCCCCGGATGCGGGCGACTTCCTCGGGCCGGCGCAGGCTCTGGAGCCCGTTCACCGTCGCCTTGAGGAGGTTGATCGGGTTCGGGTTCCCGAGGCTCTTGGCCAGGATGTCGCGGATGCCGGCGAGCTCGAGGACGGCGCGGACGCCGCCGCCGGCGATGACGCCGGTTCCCTCGCTCGCGGGGCGCAGCAGGACGCGCGCAGCGTCCGAGCGGCCCAGCACCTCGTGGGTGATGGTCTGGCCGTGCTTGGGCACCTGGAACAGGTTCTTCTTCGCGTCGTCGACGGCCTTCGAGATGGCGAGCGGGACCTCCCGCGCCTTCCCGTAGCCGACGCCGACCCGGTCGACCTCGTCGCCGATGACGACGAGCGCCGTGAACGAGAAGCGCCGGCCGCCCTTGACGACCTTGGCCACCCGATTGATCTCGACCACGCGCTCCTTGAGCTCGCGCGCGTCGATCTCGCGGTCACGCACCTGCTTGGCGTCGATTGCCATCAGAAACTCAGTCCTCCCTCTCGTGCGCCGTCGGCGAGCGCCTTCACGCGGCCGTGGTACAGGTAGCCGCCGCGGTCGAAGACGACCGTCTCGACGCCGGCCTTCGTCGCGGCCGCGGCGAGGAGCTTGCCGACCTCGGCCGCCTGCTCGGTCTTCGACCCCTTGAAGCTCTTCGGCAGGCCGATGTGGCCCGCGTGGGCCAGCGTCTTGCCCTCGACGTCGTCGATCAGCTGTGCCTCGATGCCGCGGTTCGAGCGATGCACCGTCAGGCGCGGCCGCTCGGCAGTGCCGACGATCTTGCGCCGAACGCGCCGGTGGCGGCGCTCGCGTGCCTGTCTGACCGTGAGGATCACTACGCCCGCTTTCCGACCTTGCGGCGGACGTACTCGCCGGCGTAGCGGATGCCCTTGCCCTTGTACGGCTCCGGCGGCCGGACTGCGCGCACCTCGGCGGCGACCTGTCCGACGTGCTGCTTGTCGATGCCCTTGACGACGATCTGCGTCGGCTGGGGGACGTCGAAGGTGATGCCCTGGGGGGCCTTCTTCACGACCGCGTGCGAATAGCCGACGTTGAGCTCCAGGTCGGCGCCGCGCAGCCCGGCGCGGTAGCCGACTCCCTGGATCTCCAGCGTCTTCTCGAAGCCCTTCGTCACGCCCTCGACCATGTTGGCGACGAGCGTGCGCGTGAGCCCGTGCAGCGCCCGGTCCTCCCCGCGGTCCGTCGGGCGCGCGACCACGAGCTCGCCGTCGCGCTGCTCGATCGAGATCCGCTGCGGCACGTGCTGGGAGAGCTCTCCCAGCGGGCCGTTCACCATGACGCGGCCAGGGGAGAGCGACACCGAGACGCCGGCGGGGAGCTTGATGGGTGTGTTTCCGATCCGGGACATGCAGCTACCAGACGAAGCAGAGCACCTCGCCGCCGACGCCGAGCTCCTGCGCCGTCCGGCTGGTGACGAGACCCCTCGACGTGGACATGATCGCCGTGCCCATCCCGCCCAGGACGCGCGGCAGGCGGTCCTTACGGGCATAGACGCGGCGTCCGGGCTTGGAGATGCGGCGCAGGTCGGTGATGACGCGCTCGCGGCTCCGCCCGTACTTGAGCTCGACCACCAGGCTATCGAAGGCCTCGCCGGTCTCGATGCGGTAGTCCTTGATGTAGCCCTCGTCCTTGAGCACCCGGGCGATCTCGATCTTCGTGCGCGACGCCGGCATCGTGGTCGTCTCGTGGAGCGCCCGGTTGGCGTTCCGGATCCGGGTCAGCATGTCGGAGATTGGGTCGTTCAGCATCGGAACCTCTTCCTTACCAGCTCGACTTGGTCATGCCGGGGATGAAGCCCTCGTGCGCGAGGTCGCGCAGGCAGATCCGGCAGAGACCGAACTTCCGGTAGACGGCTCGCGGGCGCCCGCACCGGTTGCACCGGCTGTAGGCCCGCGTCCTGTACTTCTGCGGGCGGGCGGCCTTCGCAATCAGGCTTTTCTTGGCCATGGCTTTCCTAGGACTCCTCTGTTCGGAACGGGAGGCCGAGCCCGCGCAGGAGCGCGAGGCCTTCCTCGTCCGTCTTCGCCGACGTGGTGATGACGACGTCGAGGCCCCGGACCTCCTGCACGTCGTCGTAGTTGATCTCCGGGAAGATGATCTGCTCGCGGATCCCGATCGAGTAGTTCCCGCGCCCGTCGAAGCTCCGGGGCGAGAGGCCGCGGAAGTCGCGGATGCGCGGCAGCGCGATCGAGACGAGCCGGTCGAGGAACTCGTACATGCGCACGCCGCGAAGCGTCGCCTTCGCGCCGATGGGCATTCCCTCGCGGATCTTGAAGCCCGCGATCGACTTCTTGGCGCGCGTGATCTGGGCGCGCTGGCCCGTGATCGTGGTCAGCTCCTCGACGGCGCTGTCGAGCGCCTTGGCGTTCGTCTTCGCCTCGCCGACGCCCATGTTCACGGTGATCTTCTGGATGCGCGGGGCCTCCATGATCGAGGTGAGCTCGAACTGGTCCTTGAGCCCGGGGCGCACCTCGCTCTCGTACTGGCGCTTGAGGCGGGCGGCGTAGCCCTTGTCTGTCTTCGTCTTCGCGGCCATCAGCGATCCAGGACCTCTCCGCAGTCGGCCCGCTTGCAGACGCGCACCTTGACGCGCCCGTCCTTCGAGTCGCGGAACTCGTAGCCGACGCGCGTCGCCCGGTTGCACGTCGGGCAGACGACCATCACGTTCGAGACGTCGACCGGCGCCGAGAGCTCGAAGATCCCGCCCGGCTGGATCTGCGTCTGGCCCATCCGGCTCGAGTCCTTCATCGGCCGCGGCCGACGATGGCGATGCACCGTGTTCAGGTTCTCGACCAGGACCCGGCGCTTCTTCGGGTCCGCCTCGATGATGCGGCCCTGCTTGCCGCGGTCCTTGCCCGAGAGGATCTGGACGACGTCGCCCTTCCTGACTTTCATCGTCTGTGTCATTAGAGGACCTCCGGGGCGAGCGACACGATCTTCATGAAGTTCTTCTCGCGCAGCTCGCGGGCGACGGGCCCGAAGATGCGCGTGCCTCGCGGGTTGTCCTGTGCGTCGATGATCACGGCGGCGTTCTCGTCGAAGGCGATTGACGTCCCGTCGTTTCGCCCGAACGGCTTCTTCGTCCGGACCACGACGGCCTTCACGACCTCGCCCTTCTTGATCGTCCCCTGCGGGGTGGCCGTCTTGACCGTGCCCACGATCACGTCGCCCACTCGCGCGTAGCGGCGATGCGAGCCGCCGAGCACGCGGATGCAGAGGAGCTCACGGGCTCCCGTGTTGTCGGCGACGCGGAGGCGGGATTCCTGCTGGATCATCGGGCCGTCATTGACTACTTGGCTTCCTCGAGCACCTCGGCGAGGCGCCAGTTCTTCGTCTTCGAGAGCGGTCGCGTCTCGACCAGGCGCACGAGATCGCCGAGCTTGGCGACGTTCGCCTCGTCGTGGGCGTGGAGCCTCGTGGAGCGGCGGACGATCTTCTTGTAGACCGAGTGCGGCTTCACGGTGCTCACGCGGACGACGATGGTCTTGTCCATCGCGGCCGAGACGACGACGCCGCGGCGCTCCTTCCGCGTGCCTCGCGTGTCCTCGGGCTTGGGGAGGCGCACAATCGGCTTGCGCTCGGCGGGTTGCTCGCGCTTCGCCTTCGGTCGCTGGCGACGCTGCGCGCGCGAGACGCGCTTGCGCTTCTGCTTGGGCGCAGCGACGGGGGCGGCCGGAGCCTCGGCACCGGCCTCGTCGGCCTCTGCAGCCGGCTCCTCGGCCTCCGCCGCAGGCTCGCCGGCAGGCTCCTCGGCTTCGGCAGGCTCCTCCTCGGCCACCGGCTCGGGCTCCTCCTCGACGGCAGGCTCCTCTTCGGCCACGGGCTCGGGTGCCGGCTCCTCGGCGGGCTCCTCCTGGGGCTCTTCGGCCACGGGAGCCTCCTCCGCCTCGGGCTCCTCGGCAGGGGCTTCCTCAGCCGCAGGCGCGGCCTCGGCCTCCGGCTCCTCGACCGGAGTCTCCTCGACCTGCTCCTGCGTCTCTTCCTCGGTCTTCTTCCTTGGCCTTCCCATCTACCTTCTCTCCAATGAGTGGCTCCGCTCCGCCTGGATCGTCAGGATCCGGGCGATGTCGTGCTTGGCGAGCGACAGGCGCGAGGTCGCGTCGAGCGCCCCGGTCGCCATCTGGAAGCGGAGGTTGAACAGGTTCTCGCGGCTCTCGGCGAGGCGCTTCACGAGCTCCTCGTCCGACAGGTCTCTGAGCTCCTTAGCCTTCAAAGAGATCCGCCTCCCGTTTTACGAACCTGGTCTTCACGGGGAGCTTCATCCCGGCGAGGCGCATGGCCTCGCGGGCGAGCGGCTCCGACACGCCTGACAGCTCGAACAGGACGCGGCCGGGCTTCACGACCGCCACCCAGTGCTCGGGCGAGCCCTTCCCGGAGCCCATACGGGTCTCGGCCGGCTTCTGGGTCACCGGCTTGTCGGGGAAGACGTTGATCCAGACCTTGCCGCCGCGCTTGATGTGGCGGGTCATCGCGATTCGGGCCGCCTCGATCTGGCGGTTCGTCACCCACGCGGTGTCGAGCGACTTGAGGCCGAAATCGCCGAAGTGGACCTGCTGCTGCCCCTTGGCGACCCCGCGTCTGCGACCGCGCTGCTGCTTGCGGAACTTGGTCTTTCGCGGCATCAGCACTACGACTCACCGCCTCCGTCCTCGACGGGGGGCGCCTCGGGGGCCGGAGCCTCCGGCGCCTGCGTCTCCGCGACCTCCTCGGAGGCGGGAGCTGCCTCGGCCTGAGCCTCCTTCTGCGTCTCCTGCTCGGGCGCGGGCTGCTGCTCGCGCTGCTCCTCGCGCCCGGCGGAGCGGCGCCGCTGGCGGCGCGGCCTACCGACGGGGCCGAGGCCCTCGCGGTCGCCGCCTCCGCGGCGGCCGCCCTGGCCGACAGGGCCGAGACCGTCACGGCGGCCGCCGCGGCGGCGCGCCTGGTCCTGCTCGCCCAACCGGCCGGCGGCTCCGCTCTCGCCGGAGTCGAAGCCCTCGGGCATGATCTCGCCCTTGTTGATCCAGACCTTGACGCCGATGCGGCCGAAGGTCGTCTTCGCCTCGGCAAACCCGTAGTCGATGTCGGCGCGCAGGGTGTGGAGCGGGACGCGACCCTCGGAGTAGGTCTCCGAGCGCGACATCTCCGCGCCGCCGAGCCGGCCGCCGCAGGTGATCTTGACGCCCTTGGCGCCGGAGCGGATGGCCGAGGCGAGCGAGCGCTTCATCGCCCGGCGGAAGCTGACCCGGTTCTGGAGCTGCTCGGCGATCGACTGGGCCACGAGCTTCGCGTCCAGCTCGGGCCGCTTGATCTCGTTGATGTTGATCTGGACGTTCTTGTGCGTCATCCCGTGGACCTCGCGCCTGAGCGCGTCCACCTCCGCGCCGGACTTGCCGATCACGATCCCCGGGCGGGCGGTGTAGATGTCGATCGTGATCCGCTGCTTGTCCTTGCGGATGAGGATGTCGGAGAGGCCCGCGTGCCCGAGCTTGCCGTAGATGTGCTCGCGGATCTTGACGTCCTCGATGATGTACGACGGGAACTCCTTCGCGCCCGTGTACCAGTTCGACTTCCAGTCGTGGATGACGCCGACGCGCAACCCACCGGGATGGATCTTCTGACCCACTAGCAATCACCGCCTGAATGAATCGCGTGGCTTGCCATTAGTAGCCCTCTTCCTCGATCACGATCTTCTTCTTCCGGGTGGTCTTGGGCTTGCCCTCGGCCGTCGGCTCGGCGGTCTCCGCGTCGGCCTCCGGCTCTGGGGTCTCCGCCTCGGCCTTCGGCTTGGCGGCGCGCGTGCGCTTCGGCTTCGGTGCCTCCTCGGCCACCTCGGCCTCGGCCTCCGGCTTCTTGCGAGGCGCCCGCGTCCGCTTCGGCTTCTCCTCGGCGGGCGCCTCCTCGACTGCGGGCTCCTCGACGGCCTCGACCTCGGCTCCGGTGTCGTCGACCACGATCGGCTCGGGCTCCTCGGTCAGGGTGACGGGAGCAGGACGCTCGATCGGCGCCGGGATCGCCTCGCCGCCGGGCTGGGCCAGCGCGATCGTGATGTGGCACGTCCGCTTCTTGATCCGCCCGACGCGGCCGCGAGCCCTGGCCTTCCAGCGCTTCAGGGTCGGCCCGGCGCCCACGTAGGCGCCGACGACGTAGAGCTCGTCGGAGTCGAGGCCGTGATTCGCCTCCGCGTTCGCCGCGGCGGAGTCGAGCACCTTGCGGACGTCGCGGGCGGCATCCCGCGTCATGAAGGCGAGGATCGTGCGCGCCTCGGGAACGGAGCGCCCGCGGATCTCGTCGACGATGAGCTGCGCCTTGCGCGGGGCTGTGCGCACGAAGCGCGCCTCCGCGCGTACCTCGGAGCGTGTCTCGACGGCGGCCATTACTTGCGCTTCACCTCGGTCTTGCGGTCGCCGGAGTGGCCGCGGAAGAGCCGCGTCGGGGCGAACTCGCCCAGCTTGTGGCCCACCATGGCCTCCGTGACGAACACGGGGATGTGGCTCTTGCCGTTGTGCACGGCGATCGTGTGGCCGACCATCTCGGGGAAGACGGTCGACGTGCGCGACCACGTGCGCAGCGGACGCTTCTCGCCGGTCTCGTTCATCGTCTCGATCCGCTTCATGAGGCTCGCCTCGACGAAGGGCCCCTTCTTCGACGACCTGGACACTTAGCGCCTCTCCTTCCCGCGGCGGCGGCCGCGGACGATGAGCTTGTTGGATTCCTTGTGCTTGCGGCGCGTGCGCTTGCCGAGCGTCGGCACGCCCCAGGGCGTGACCGGGTGGCGGCCGCCCTTCGACTTGCCCTCGCCGCCGCCGTGCGGATGGTCGACGGGGTTCATGGCCGAGCCGCGCACGGTCGGGCGCTTGCCGAGCCAGCGGCTGCGGCCCGCCTTCCCGCTCGAGATGTTCTCGTGGTCGGTGTTCCCGACCTGGCCGACTGTGGCGCGGCACGCGAGCGGAACGCGGCGCATCTCCCCGGACGGCAGGCGCAGGACTCCGTAGCCGTCGTCCTTGGCCACGAGCTGGATGCCGGAGCCGGCGCTGCGCGCCAGCTGGCCGCCGCGACCCGGCTTCAGCTCGACGTTGTGGACGAGCGTGCCGGTCGGGATGTTGGCGAGCGGGAGCGCGTTGCCGGGCTTGATGTCGGCCTCGGGGCCCGACTCGACCCGCGCGTCGACCCGCAGGCCGGCCGGCGCGAGAATGTAGGCCTTGGCGCCGTCGGCGTAGTGGAGCAGCGCGATCCGCGCCGACCGGTTGGGGTCGTACTCGATCGCGGCCACCTTGGCGGGGACGCCGTCCTTCCGGCGCTTGAAGTCGATCACCCGGTAGCGCCGCTTGTGCCCGCCGCCCTGGTGGCGCGTCGTGATGCGGCCCTGGTTGTTGCGGCCGCCCTTTCGCTTCACGGGCTCGAGCAGGCTCTTCTCCGGCTCGGTCTTCGTGATCTCGTCGAACGCCGAGACCGAGCGGAAGCGCCGGCCCGGCGACGTCGGCTTGTACTTTCGCAGGGCCATGGCCTTAGACCGCCGCTCCTTCGAAGATCTCGATCTTGTCGCCGGCGCGAAGCTGGACGATCGCCTTCTTCCAGCCCGGCTTCACCCCGCGCGACCAGCCGCGGCGCTTGGGCTTCGGCTGCACCTTGAGGACGTTGACGGAGACGACCTTGACGTCGAAGAGCTCCTCGACGGCCTGCCGGATCTGGGTCTTGTGCGCCTTCGGGTGCACCCGGAACGAGTACTTGTTGTCCTCGATCAGGCTGTAGCTCTTCTCCGAGACGACGGGGGTGATGATGACCTGGCGCGGGTCGAGGCTCATTTGCGATCACCTCCGGTGCAGATCGTGCTCTCGGGCCGCGAAAAGCGAGCGTCGCAAGGACGCAGGGAGTGTTCGTAGCCAGAGGCTACGGACGCGACTGAGGACGCCGCGAGGCGAAGCTTTGCAGCGGCTCCGAGAGTGCGAGATGTAGCGGAGGGGGTCGCAATCATCGTGACACGACCTCCGTGACGCGCTCGAGGGCGCCCTCGGTGGCGAGCACCGAGCGGGCCCAGACGATCGCGCCCACCTCGAGCTCGGAGGGCTCGACGACGAGCGCCTTCGCCAGGTTGCGGAAGCTCTTCACGAGCGCCTCCTCGTCGGGCTGCGCGATGACGAGGAGCGGCATGTCGGCGCCCCAGGCCGCGAGCAGCGCTGCCGCCTCGCGGGTCGAGGGCTCCGCGAAGGCGCCGGCGCCGACCACGGCCAGCGTCCCTCGCCGGGCGTGGTCGGAGAGCGCGGCGCGAAACGCCGCGCGGTGTGCCTTGCGGTTGACCTTGAGGTCGAAGCTGCGCGGCTGCGGCGCAAACGCGACGCCGCCCCCGGTCCACTGCGGAGCGCGGGTCGTGCCGGCGCGTGCCCGGCCGGTGCCCTTCTGGCGCCAGGGCTTCGAGCGCCCACCCGAGACGAGGCTGCGGCTCTTCGCGGCCTTCGTGCCCGAGCGCGCGGCGGCCGCCTCGGCGCGGACCGCCTCGTGGACGAGATGCGGCTTCACGTCGGCCGCGAACACGGCCTCGGCGAGCGTCACGTCCTTGGCCTTCTTGCCGGACGCGTCGAGCACGGGTGCCTTCGGCGCCGCCACTACCTCTGGTCCTCTCGGACAAGGACGTAGCCGTTCTTGTGGCCGGGCACGGCGCCCTTGACGAGGAGCAGGTTCTGCTCGACGTCCAGGTCGACGACCGTGAGCCCGACCTGGGTAACGGTCTTCGCCCCCATCTGGCCGGCCATCTTCTGGCCCTTGAAGACGCGCGAGGGGGTGGCCGAAGCGCCGATCGAGCCGGGCTTGCGGACGTTGTGCGAGCCGTGCGAGACCGGGCCGCGGTGGAAGCGGTGCCGCTTGATCGTTCCCTGGAAGCCCTTGCCGATGGAGACGCCGGTCACCTTGACCTTGTCTCCGGGCTCGAAGGACTCGACGGTGACGGTCTCGCCCGGAGCGAGCTCGCTCGCTCCGCGGACCTCCACCAGCCGCCGGTGCGGCCCGAGCTTGCTCTTGGCGAGGTGTCCGAGCTCCGGCTTCGTGAGCTTTCGCTCCGGCACCTCGTCGAAGGCCAGCTGCACGGCGTCGTAGCCGTCGGCCTCGGCGGTCCGCACGGCGACCACGGGGCACGGCCCCGCCTCGATCACCGTCACGGGCGTGAGCACGCCGGTCTCCTCGTCGAAGACCTGCGTCATGCCGAGCTTCCTGCCAACGATGCCCTTCATCAGGCCACTACAGCTTGATCTCGATGTCGACGCCGGCAGGGAGATCCAGCCGCATCAGGGAGTCGACCGTCTTCGGGGTCGGCGAGTGAATGTCGATCAGGCGCTTGTGCGTGCGCACCTCGAAGTGCTCGCGGGAGTCCTTGTCCTTGAAGGGGCTTCGGATCACCGTGTAGACGTTCTTCTCGGTGGGCAGCGGCACCGGCCCGGTCACCGTCGCGCCGGTGCGCTGCGCCGTCTCGACGATCGACAGCGCCGACCGGTCGAGCTGCGAATGGTCGTATCCCTTGAGGCGGATGCGGATCTTCTGCTGCGGCAAGCGGGCCTCGTTCCCTACTTCACGATCTCGGTGACGACGCCGGCGCCGACCGTGCGCCCGCCCTCGCGGATGGCGAAGCGGAGGCCCTGGTCCATGGCGATGGGCTGACCGAGCTCGATCTCCATGTTCGTGTTGTCGCCGGGCATGACCATCTCCTGGCCCTCGGGGAGCTTGATGGAGCCGGTCACGTCCGTCGTCCGGAAGTAGAACTGGGGCCGGTAACCGTTGAAGAACGGCGTGTGGCGGCCGCCCTCGTCCTTCGAGAGGACGTACACCTCGGCCTTGAACCCCGTGTGCGGCGTGATCGAGCCGGGCTTGGCGAGCACCTGGCCGCGCTCGACCTCCTCGCGCTTCGTCCCGCGCAGGAGCGCTCCGGCGTTGTCGCCCGCCTGGGCGTAGTCGAGCGTCTTGTGGAACATCTCGAGGCTCGTGACGACGGTCTTCTCGATCTCGGGATGGATCCCGACGATCTCGACCTCGTTGCCGGACTCGATCTTGCCCTGCTCGATGCGGCCCGTGACGACGGTGCCGCGGCCCTGGATCGTCATGACGTCCTCGATCGGCATCAGGAACGGCTTGTCGATGTCGCGCTCGGGCTCCGGGATGTAGGAGTCGACCGCCTCCATCAGCTCGAGGATCTTCGGCGTCCACTCCGCGTCGCCCTCGAGCGCCTTCAGCGCCGAGACGGCCACGATCGGAGCGTCGTCGCCCGGGAACTCGTACTCGTTGAGGAGCTCGCGCACCTCCAGCTCGACGAGCTCGAGCAGCTCGGGGTCGTCGACCATGTCGGCCTTGTTGAGCGCGACGACGATGAACGGCACCTCGACCTGGCGGGCGAGCAGGACGTGCTCGCGCGTCTGCGGCATCGGGCCGTCGGCGGCCGAGACCACGAGGATCGCGCCGTCCATCTGGGCGGCGCCCGTGATCATGTTCTTGATGTAGTCGGCGTGGCCCGGGCAGTCGACGTGCGCGTAGTGGCGCTTCTCCGTCTCGTACTCGACGTGGGCCGTGTTGATCGTGATGCCGCGCTGCTTCTCCTCAGGCGCGTTGTCGATCGACGCGAAGTCCCGCTGCTCGGTGTTCGTGCCCTGCTCGGCGAGGACCTTGGTGATCGCCGCGGTGAGAGTCGTCTTGCCGTGGTCGATGTGACCGATCGTGCCGACGTTGACGTGCGGCTTCGTGCGCTCGAACTTCTGCTTTCCCATCAGCTCCTCCGGTGGTCTTTCTCGATGCTTGGCCGGTAATTGGCAAGCATCATGTGCCCTGCGCCGCGGAGACGATCTCGCCCGCGACCGACTGCGGCGCATCCTCGTAGCGGTCGAACTGCATCGTGAAGGTCGCGCGGCCCTGGGTCATCGACCGCAGGTCCGTCGCGTACCCGAACATCGTCGCAAGCGGGACGCGGGCGCGCACCGCCTGCGCGTTGCCTCGCGGCTCGAGGCCTTCGACCCGACCTCGGCGCGAGTTGAGGTCGCCCATGACGTCGCCGAGATAGTCCTCGGGCGTCACGACCTCGACTGCCATGACCGGCTCGAGCAGCTTCGGCTTCGCCCGCTGCATGGCCTCCTTGAACGCCATGGAGCCGGCGATCTTGAACGCCATCTCGCTCGAGTCGACATCGTGGTACGAACCGTCCACCAGCTCGACACGCACGTCGACCACCGGATAGCCGGCGAGCACGCCGGCCTCCATGGCCTCCTGGATGCCGAGATCGACGGACGGGATGTACTCCTTGGGAACCTTGCCGCCGACGATCCGATCGAGGAACTCGTAGCCCTCGCCCGGCTCGGACGGCTCCATGTTGATGACAGCGTGGCCGTACTGGCCGCGGCC
This sequence comes from uncultured Actinomycetes bacterium, assembly GCA_963775625.1. Classification (GTDB taxonomy): domain Bacteria; phylum Actinomycetota; class Thermoleophilia; order Gaiellales; family Gaiellaceae; genus JAIBJN01. Next base: position 243,708 of record CAVZJM010000014.1, read on the forward strand.
GCCGGTCTGGCGGACGAACCTGCCCTGAACCTTCTCGACGGCCCGGCCGATCGTCTCCCGGTACGCGACCTGGGGACGGCCGACGTTCGCGTCGACGGAGAACTCGCGCATGAGGCGGTCGACGATGATCTCGAGGTGCAGCTCGCCCATGCCGGCGATCAGGGTCTGCCCCGTCTCGTCGTCGGTGCGCACGCGGAAGGTGGGATCCTCCTCCACCAGGCGCGCGAGGCCCTGGCCGAGCTTGTCCTGGTCGACCTTCGTCTTCGGCTCGATCGCCACGGAGATGACCGGGTCGGGGAACTCCATCGACTCGAGCCGGATGGGCGCCGTGTCGATGGCCAGCGTGTCACCGGTCGTCGTGGCCTTGAGGCCGACCGCCGCCACGATCTCGCCGGCCCCGATCTCGTCGCGCTCCTCGCGGTGGTTCGCGTGCATCTGGAGCAGACGGCCGACGCGCTCGGTCTTGCCGGTGGTGACGTTCATGACCCGCTCGCCGGCCTTGACCTTGCCGGAGTAGACGCGGAAGTAGGTGAGCTTGCCGACGTACGGATCGCTCATCACCTTGAAGGCGAGGGCCGAGAACGGCTCGTCCTCCGACGGCCGGCGCGAGAGCTCGTGGCCCGTGCGGGGGTCGACGCCGTGGATCGGCGGGACGTCGAGCGGGCTCGGCAGGTAGTCGACGACCGCGTCGAGGAGCGGCTGCACGCCCTTGTTCTTGAAGGCCGAGCCGAGGAACACGGGCGTGACCGTGATCGCGAGCGTGGCCTTGCGGAGCGCCCGCCGGATCATCTCCGGCGTGACCGCGCTCTCATCCGTGAGGTAGGTCTCGAGGAGCTCTTCGTCGTGCTCGGCGACCGCGTCGATCAGCTGGTGGTGGTACTCGTCCGCCTGCTCGGAGAGCTCCTCGGGGATCTCGACGGTGGCGACCTTGGTGCCGAGGTCGTCCTCCCAGACGGTGCCCTGCATCTCGACGATGTCGACGACGCCGCGGAAGTGCTCTTCCTGGCCGATCGGCAGCTGCACCGGGATCGGGTTGGCGCCCAGGCGGTCGACCATCGACTGCACGGCAGCGAAGAAGTCCGCGCCGGTGCGGTCCATCTTGTTGATGAAGGCGATGCGCGGGACGCCGTAGCGGTCGGCCTGCCTCCACACCGTCTCCGACTGCGGCTCGACGCCGGCGACCGAGTCGAAGACGGCGATCGCGCCGTCGAGGACGCGGAGGCTGCGCTCCACCTCGACCGTAAAGTCCACGTGCCCGGGCGTATCGATGATGTTGATACGAAAATCGCGCCAGAACGCCGTCGTGGCAGCGGACGTGATCGTGATCCCGCGCTCCTGCTCCTGCGCCATCCAGTCCATGACGGCGCCGCCCTCGTGCACCTCGCCCATCTTGTGGGTGCGGCCGGTGTAGTAGAGGATGCGCTCGGTCGTCGTCGTCTTGCCGGCGTCGATGTGCGCCATGATCCCGATGTTGCGGACGTGGTCGAGACCGACCTTCCCGCCTGTCTTCACGGTCGCCACGGTTACCACCTGTAGTGCGCGAAGGCCTTGTTGGCCTGCGCCATCCGGTAGAGGTCGTCCTTGCGCTTGTACGCGCCGCCCTGCTGGTTGAGCGCGTCCATGATCTCGTTGGCGAGCTTCTCGTCCATCGACTTCTCGCGCCGGTCCCGCGCGAAGCCGACGAGCCAGCGCACGGCGAGCGTCCGCGCGCGGCGCTGCGGCACCTCGACGGGAACCTGGTAGTTGGCGCCGCCGACACGGCGGGAGCGAACCTCGAGCACGGGGGTCACGGTCTTCACGGCCTGCTCGAGCACCTCGACCGGCGCCTTGCCGGTCCGCTCGCCGACCTTGTCCAGCGCGGAGTAGACGATGTGCTCTGCAGTCGACTTCTTGCCCTCGAGCATGACCTTGTTGACCACCTGCGAGACGAGCTTCGATCCGTACAGCGGATCGGGGTCGAGCTCGCGGACGGGAATCTCGGCGCGGCGGGGCATGACCTAAGAGCCCTTCTTGGCGCCGTACTTGGAGCGACCCTGGCGCCGCTCGGCGACGCCGCCGGCGTCGAGGGCCGCGCGGATCACCTTGTAGCGGAAACCCGGGAGATCCTTGACGCGCCCGCCGCGGATGAGTACCACCGAGTGCTCCTGGAGGTTGTGACCCTCGCCGGGGATGTAGGCGCCGACCTCCATCTGGTTGGTGAGCCGGACGCGCGCGACCTTGCGCAGCGCGGAGTTCGGCTTTTTCGGGGTCGTCGTGTACACGCGCGTGCAGACTCCCCGCTTCTGCGGGGCGCCCCTGAGGGCGGGAGTCTTGACCTTGGTCGGAGGGGTCTTCCGACCCTTCCGCACGAGCTGGTTCACGGTTGGCACGCGGTGGGATTCCTTCGCTTCCGAGGTGTGTCCGGACGGCTTCCAGACGCAACAAAAGGTCGGCGTGGGGCAGGCCCAAGCCGAACCTCGCGGCATGCTAGCAGCTGCCGCCCGGCCGTCGCCAGGGATTGTCCCGACCCCGGCGCCCGCGTATCGTGGGCTCGCACCCAGCAATGCCGCCCCTCGCAGATACCGCCACCTGGATCGGCGTCGGCCTCGCCAGCGGGGCGGCGCTGCTCGCCCTCGTCGCGTCGGTCGTCCTCCTCGTCGTCGTGCTGCGGCGACCTCCGAGCGCACAGCTGCCGGCGCTCCCCGACGAGCTGCCGCCCGCGGAGGAGCCCGAGACCGCCCTCCAGGAGGCACGCGTCGAGTCGGCGCGCTCGCGCCTCCTCTCCGACATCGCGACGACGATCGACCTCGACGCGGTGCTCGAGCGCACGCTGGAGGCGGCCGTGTCCACCGACGGGGTCGATGCGGCCATGGCGGTCATCCGCGAGACGGAGGAGACGCCGCTCGTCGCGATCTTCGGCATGACGGCCGAGGAGGCAGCCCGCCAACCGGTGTCCAGCTCGCCCTCGGGCGGGGCGAGCGCCGTTCGCATCAGCTACCGCTACGACGAGGCCGCCGACTCCGACCCGGAGCGAGCTGGACGGCTGATTCGCGGCGGCGTCGCCGTCCCGCTCCGCGAGGATCACGTGGGGACGATCGGAACGCTCGCGGTCTTCTGGCGCGACGACGACCGCGTGCCGAAGGACGAGGAGATCGCCGAGCTCGAGACGCTCGCCCGAACGAGCGCGCCCGCGATCCGAAACGCCCAGGAGTTCCGCGAGGCGCGCCAGCTCGCGGACGTGGACGCCCTCACCGGCGTCCACAACCGTCGCTACTTCCACGAGACGCTCGAGCGGGAATGCGCCAGGGCCCATCGCTACGAGCGCGGCATCGCGCTCGTCATCCTCGACATCGACGACTTCAAGGCGACGAACGATCGCCTCGGCCATCTCGCCGGAGACGCCGTCCTGGCGGCGGTCGCCGAGCGCCTGCGCGGAGCGGTTCGCCAGTCCGACATCGCGTGCCGCGTCGGCGGCGACGAGTTCGCCGTCATCCTCCCGGAGGCCGGGGCGCGAGACGCCGAGCAGCTGTACCGCAGGATCCAGTTCGCGGTCGGCTCCGGGGCGTCGGGGCCGGCCGAGCGCGTGCGTCTCTCGGCCGGCATTGCCGAGCTCCGGCCCGAGGACGATGCGGTGTCGGTTTTCCAGCGGGCCGACGAGGCCCTCTACCGCGCGAAGGAGGGCGGCAAGGGCCAGGTGCAGCAGGCCGAGGGCCCGCCCGGCGGTTTCGCCCTCGAGCCCGGCTCGGGCTAAGGGCACGTTTCAGAATGACGCCTCGCCGTCGGGGTGCGATGGTCGTTCCGAGGCAAGGACGCAGGGAGCGCTCGTAGCCAAAGCTACGGGCGCGACCGAGGACGCAGTCCTCGGGGCGAGCAGCGCGGCCCGGCGGCACAGGGCTTCATTTTGAGACGTGCTCTAAGAGCCCTCCTCAGCCACGAGGAGTGAGGCGGACGGCGCCGACCTCTTCTCGCCGTCGGACGAGGGTGCGCACGTCTTCGAGGAAGCGCGCGCAGTCCGACTCGAGCTCGTCGGAGAGGAAATGCCCAGGTGGCACCGCCTGGGCCTGCTCGGCCGCAGTCGGGCGCTCTCGTTCACCGGGACCAGTCACGTTCCTCCCCACCTCGCTGTGGATCCTGTGGATAACTCGCCGCCAGCGCCCCGCCGCCGCTCATCGAGCGCCTCTTCGCCGTCGACGAAGGCCAGTCTACGTCGGCGTCCCGCGCGTCCGATCCCCCTTTCGAGGGATGCTCCACGAAGTCGTCGCAAAGAGCGGGAAAATCGGGGGCGGCCTTTCGGACGCCCCCGACTCCCGAATCACTCCTCGTCGAGCGGCGAGTCGACCTCGGGGATCTCCTCGGCCTCGAGCGAGCTACGGCCGTCGCCGCCGTTCGTCTCGGCCTCGCCCTCGAACGTCATGTCCAGAAGGCCGAGGCTCTCGCCGTCTGAGCCGATCTCCTCCAGCGCGGCCAGGAGCTGCTCCTCGGTCTGCGGGCGCACGAGCGCCGACGCGGGCACCTTGTCGCTCGGCTTGATCTCGACGTTGCGGTACCGCTTGAGGCCCGTCGCCGCCGGGATCAGCTTGCCGATGATGACGTTCTCCTTCAGGCCGAGGAGGCGATCGACCTTGCCCTCGATCGAGGCGTCCGTCAGGACCTTCGTGGTCTCCTGGAAGGAGGCCGCCGAGAGGAACGACTCGGTCGCCAGCGAGGCCTTGGTGATGCCCAGGATCAGCGGCTCGAAGGTCGCCTGCTCCTTCTTCTCGCCCTTGACGCGCGCGTTCTCACGCTCGAGCACGGTCTTGTCGACCAGCTGGCCCGGCAGCAGGTCGGTCTCGCCGGCGTTCTCGACGCGGACCTTCTTGAGCATCTGGCGCACGATCAGCTCGATGTGCTTGTCGTGGATGTCGACGCCCTGTGACTTGTAGACGTTCTGCACCTCGCCGACGAGATAGAGCTCCGTCGGCGTCGAGCCCTTGCCCGACTTCGAGTGGGCGGCGAGCAGCTCGGCCGGAGCGAGCGAGCCCTCGTGGAGCGGGTCGCCCAGCTCGACCACCTGCCCGTTGGCGACCAGGAGTCGAGTCCGCCGGGGCAGCTGGTACTCCTTCGGCTGCAGCGGCTCGCCGTCCTCGTCGACCCCGTCGGGATGAATCGTCACCTTCGGCCCGCGGTCGGTTTCCTCGATCTCGACCCGGCCCTCGAGCAGCGCGAGCGTGGCCGCGCCCTTCGGGTTGCGGGCCTCGAAGATCTCGACGACGCGAGGGAGCCCGTGCGTGATGTCCGCGCCGGCCACCCCGCCCGTGTGGAACGTCCGCATGGTGAGCTGCGTGCCCGGCTCGCCGATCGACTGGGCGGCGATGATGCCGACCGCGTCGCCGATCTCGCACATCTGGCCCGTGGCCAGGAAGGTGCCGTAGCAGGCCCGGCACACGCCGTACTCGCTGCGGCACTTGAGGACGCTCCGCACCGGGATCGTGAAGCCCTCGACGTGCTCCTCCAGCTCCTCCGCGACGTCACGGAGCCGCAGGAAGGTGATCTCGTCGCCCTTCGCGATCAGCACCTTCTTGCCGGGCTTGCCGTCCTTGATCGGCTTGCGGACGTCGGCGGCCGCGACGCGGCCGGCGAGCGAGCGATTGAGGCCCTCGGGCACGAGGACCGGCAGCTCCACCGACTCCTCGCTCCCGCAGTCCTCCGTGCGGATGATGACGTCCTGGGACACATCCACGAGGCGCCGGGTCAGGTAACCCGAGTCGGCCGTGCGGAGGGCCGTGTCGGCCAGGCCCTTGCGGGCGCCGTGGGTCGAGATGAAGTACTCGAGCACCGAGAGGCCTTCCATGAAGTTGGCCTTGATCGGGAGCTCCATGATCTCGCCCTTCGGATTGGCCATGAGGCCGCGCATGCCGGCGAGCTGGCGGATCTGCTTGAAGGATCCGCGGGCCCCGGAGTTGGCCATCATGTAGATCGGGTTGAGCTCGTAGAGCGTCTTCTCCATCGCGTCGGCGACGGTGTCGGTCGCCTCGGTCCAGATGTTGACGATCGACTCGTGGCGCTCCTCCTCGGTGATGAGCCCACGCTCGAACTGCGTCTCGATCTTGGCGACACGCTCCTCGTAGTCCTCGAGGATCTTCTCCTTGTCCTCGGGGATGACGATGTCGTTCTTCGAGATCGTGATCCCCGCCTGGGTGGCGAAGTGGAATCCGAGCTCCTTGATCGTGTCGAGGAGCACGGAGATGACCGCCGCGCCGTACACGTCGACGAGGCTCGTGACGAAGTCGTTCGTCTCCTTCTTGCCGAGCGTCCGGTTGATGAACTCGACGGACGCGGGGTCGACGTCGGGCAGCGCGGTCGAGACCGCCCGGGCGACCTCCTCGCTGAAGATGACGCGCCCGGCCGTGGTCAGAAGAAGCTCGCCGCCACGGCGGTACTCGATCGGATCCTGGAGCCCGACCTGGCCGGAGTCGAGGGCGAGGATGACCTCCTCCTCGGACCCGAACCGGCGCGGGCGGGGATCGAGCTCCTCGGCCGTGATCGAGCCGAGATCGTGCCCGCAGTACGTCAGGTAGTAGCCGCCCAGCACCATGTCCTGCGAGGGCGTGGACAGCGGCTTCCCGTGGGCCGGCGAGAGGATGTTGTTGGACGACAGCATCAGGATGCGCGCCTCGGCCTGCGCCTCCGCGGAGAGGGGCAGGTGGACGGCCATCTGGTCGCCGTCGAAGTCGGCGTTGAAGGCGTGGCAGACGAGCGGGTGAATCTGGATCGCCTTGCCCTCGACGAGCACGGGCTCGAACGCCTGGATGCCGAGGCGGTGGAGCGTCGGCGCCCGGTTCAGGAGCACCGGGTGCTCGGCGATGACCTCCTCGAGCACGTCCCAGACCTCCGGGACCATCGACTCGACGTACTTCTTCGCTGCCTTGATGTTCTGGACGGACTTCCGCTCGACGAGCCGGCTCATGATGAACGGCTTGAAGAGCTCGAGCGCCATCAGCTTGGGAAGGCCGCACTGGTGGAGCTTCAGCGTCGGCCCCGACACGATCACCGACCGGCCGGAGTAGTCGACGCGCTTCCCGAGCAGGTTCTGGCGGAAGCGGCCCTGCTTGCCCTTGAGCATGTCCGAGAGCGACTTCAGCGGCCGGTTGCCCGGGCCCGTGACCGCGCGGCCGCGGCGCCCGTTGTCGAAGAGCGCGTCGACGGCCTCCTGCAGCATGCGCTTCTCGTTGTTGACGATGATCTCGGGCGCACCGAGGTCGAGCAGCCGCTTCAGCCGGTTGTTCCGGTTGATCACGCGCCGGTAGAGGTCGTTGAGGTCGCTCGTCGCGAAGCGTCCGCCGTCGAGCTGCACCATCGGACGGAGCTCCGGCGGGATCACCGGGATCGCCTCGAGGACCATCCACTCGGGGCGGTTCTCCGACGTGATGAAGGCGTTGACGACCTTCAGCCGCTTGATCGCGCGCTGCTGCTTCTGCCCCTTCGAGGTGCTGATGGTCTCCCGCAGGGACTTCGCCTCGGCATCGAGGTCGAGGTCCTTGAGGAGCTCGCGGATTGCCTCCGCACCCATGCCGCCCTTGAAGTAGACGCCGAAGCCGTACGGCGAGCCGAAGCGGTCCTTCAGCTCCCGGAAGAGCATCTCGTCGTTGACGATCAGCTTCGGCTCGAGCTCGCGGAAGAGCTGCCACGTCTGCTCGAGGCGGGCGACCGAGTCGACCGCCGCCTCGCGCGCGTCGCCGCGCCGGGACTCGATGTCCTGGTACATCTCGCGGACCTTGAGCGCCCACTGCGAGAGGGCGTCGAAGTCCTCCTTCTTCGCTCCCTCGCGCAGGCAGAGGTCGTAGGCGAGCTCCTTGACCGCGGCGGGGTCGCCCCCCGACTCGGACTGGTCGAGCACGTCCCTGAGCAGCCCGGCGCCGAGCTCGCGCGCCTTTTCGAGGTTCTTCGCGTCGACGCCGGAGACGAGCTCCGCGTCCTCGCCCTCGAGCGCCTCGCCGGCGAGGAGCGCATCGCGCACCTTGTTCATGTGCTTCGTGATGGCGCCCTTCTTGGAGCCGGTCGCCTTGTCGGCCTGCTTGGCGAGGGGCGCGAGCGCCTCGAGGATCTGCACGGCCGCGTTGCCGACCGCCTCGGTGTCGCGCGGGGCCAGACGCCGGTCGTCCCGGACCGCGGTCGACCGGACGAGCTCCCGGATCTTCTTCGAATCCTCCGTCGTGACCGTCTGCGCCACCTCGGTGAAGATGCCGCTCGCCAGGGTGCGCGCCTCCTCGACGGTGGGCAGGCCCTGCTCCTCGGCCCAGGCGGTCAGGCCGCGGACCCAGAACTCGTCGTCCTCGTCGAAGTTCCGCTCCTTGCCCTTGGTGAAGTAGTCGCGCCGACGGGAGAGCCGGTCCTCGAGCGCTGCAAGTGCCTCGTCGCGGTCGACGTTGATGCGCTCGTACTCCCCGCGCACCTTGTCCTCGAGATCGTTCAGATCGGCGGCGCGCTTCTCCACCTCGACCTGCGTGACGATCGAGGCCGCGAAGTAGAGCACCTTCTCGAGCTCCTTCGGAGCGATGTCGAGGAGGTAGCCGATGCGGCTCGGAACTCCCTTGAAGAACCAGATGTGCGAGACCGGAGCGGCGAGGTCGATGTGACCCATCCGCTCGCGCCGCACCTTCTGGCGCGTCACCTCGACGCCGCAGCGCTCGCAGATGATGCCCTTGTAGCGGACGCGCTTGTACTTGCCGCAGTAGCACTCCCAGTCCTTCGTGGGACCGAAGATGCGCTCGCAGAAGAGGCCGTCCTTCTCGGGCTTGAGCGTGCGGTAGTTGATCGTCTCGGGCTTCGTGACCTCGCCCGACGACCAGTCCCTGATCTGCTTGCTCGACGCGAGACCGATGCGGATCGCGTCGAAGTTGTTGATGTCGATCACGTTCGCTCCCTAGCTCTCTTCGATTTCCACGTCGGCCATGTCCTTTGCTTCCGCGGCAGCCGTGCCCTCTTCAGCCGCGACCTCGCCGGCCGGGGCTTCGTCGACGTCGCCGAGCTGCTCGTCGGTCGGAAGGGTCAGCTCACCGTCGGTGTCGACGCGCTCCTGCCCCTCCTCGGCCTCCTCCGCCGTGGGCTGGCGGGCGGCCGCGCGGAGCGAGCCGGGCGAGAGGTCGATGCCGAGCTCCTCGGCAGCGCGGAGCAGCTCGTCGTCCTCCTCCCTCACCTCGACCTCGGCGCCTTCCTCGGAGATGACGTGGACGTCGAGCGCCAGCGACTGCATCTCCTTGAGAAGAACCTTGAACGACTCGGGGATCGACGGCTCGGCGATGTTCTCGCCCTTGACGATCGCCTCGTAGGCCTTGACGCGACCGACCGTGTCGTCGGACTTGATGGTCAGCATCTCCTGGAGCGTGTAGGCGGCGCCGTAGGCCTCGAGCGCCCAGACCTCCATCTCGCCGAAGCGCTGGCCGCCGAACTGGGCCTTGCCGCCCAGCGGCTGCTGCGTCACGAGCGAGTAGGGCCCCGTCGAGCGCGCGTGGATCTTGTCGTCGACGAGGTGGAGCAGCTTCAGGATGTACATGTAGCCGACGGTCACCTTCTGGTCGAAGGGCTGGCCCGTGCGGCCGTTGAAGAGCCGCGCCTTGCCGGAGCAGTGTCGGCCTTCGGGCCGCTTCGCGTCGACCACGAACTTGATCGGCGAGTCCGGGTTCTGGCGCGTCCACTCGACGAGAGCCTCGTCCACCTGCTCGGGCGTGGCGCCGTCGAAGACCGAGCTCGCCACGGGCGTCGGGCCGTTGGGCTCGCCGTCCACGGCGAATACGCCGTGGTGGGCGGCCCAGCCGAGGTGGGTCTCGAGGACCTGGCCGATGTTCATCCGGCTCGGCACGCCGAGCGGGTTCAGGACGACGTCGACGGGCGTTCCATCCTCCAGGAAGGGCATGTCCTCCTCGGGGACGATCCGCGCGATCACGCCCTTGTTGCCGTGTCGGCCGGCGAGCTTGTCGCCCTCGGCGATCTTGCGCTTCTTGGCGACGTACACGCGCACGAGCTCGTTCACGCCCGGCGAGAGGTCGTCGCCCGCGTCGCGGGAGAACGTCTTCACGTCGATGACCTTGCCGCCCTCGCCGTGCGGGACCTTCAGGGACGTGTCGCGCACCTCGCGCGCCTTCTCCTTGAAGATCGCCCGGATCAGCTTCTCCTCGGCGGTCAGCTCGGTCTCGCCCTTGGGCGTCACCTTGCCGACCAGCAGGTCGCCCGAGCCGACCTCGGCGCCGATGCGGACGACGCCGCGGTCGTCGAGGTCCTTGAGGGACTCCTCCGAGCGGTTGGGGATGTCGCGCGTGATCTCCTCGTCGCCCAGCTTCGTGGAACGGGCGTCGATCTCGTACTCGTGGATGTGGATCGAGGAGAGCACCTCGTCCTTGACGAGCCGCTCCGAGATCACGATCGCATCCTCGAAGTTGTAGCCCTCGAACGGCATGAAGGCGACGAGCAGGTTCTTGCCGAGCGCGAGCTCGCCCTCGGAGGTCGAGCTGCCGTCCGCGAGGACGTCGCCGGCCTTCACCCTGTCGCCCAGGAGCACCGTGGGCTTCTGGTGGATCAGCGTGCCCTGGTTCGAGCGCATGAACTTCTCGAGCTCGTACTCGTCACGCCCGTCCTTGGTCTCGACGACGATCAGCTCGGCGTCGACGTCGGCGATCGTGCCGGCGTTCAGGGCGATGGTCACGTCGCCGGTGTCGATGGCCGCGCGGTACTCGAGCCCCGTGCCGATCAGCGGCGGCTCCGTGATCATCAGCGGAACGGCCTGGCGCTGCATGTTCGAGCCCATGAGGGCGCGGTTCGCGTCGTTGTGCTCGAGGAACGGGATCAGCGCCGTCGCGACCGAGACGATCTGGGCCGGGTTCACGTCCATGTACTGGACCCGCTTGGGGTCGGCCTCGACCGGCTGGCCGCCCGGGCCGCGGCAGAGCACCGTGGCGTTGACGAACCTGCCGGTGCGCTCGTCGACGGCCTCGTTGGCCTGGGCGATCGTGAGCTTCTCCTCCTCGGCGGCGTCCAGGTAGACGATCTCGTCGGTCACCTTGCCGCTCTTGACGACCCGGTACGGCGTCTGGACGAAGCCGAACTCGGAGACCGTCGCCATCGACGAGAGCGAGCCGATCAGCCCGATGTTCGGGCCCTCCGGCGTCTCGATCGGGCACATGCGGCCGTAGTGCGTCGGATGAACGTCGCGCACCTCGATCGGCGCGCGCTCGCGCGTGAGACCGCCGGCGCCCAGCGCCGACAGGCGGCGCCGGTGCGTGAGGCCGGCCAGCGAGTTCGTCTGGTCCATGAACTGCGAGAGCTGCGAGGAGCCGAAGAACTCCTTCAGCGCGGCCACGACCGGGCGGATGTTGATGATCGTCTGCGGCGTGATCGTGTCGACGTCCTCGGTCGTCATCCGCTCGCGCACGACGCGCTCCATGCGGTAGAGGCCGACGCGGAACGCCTCCTGGATCAGCTCGCCGACCGTGCGCAGGCGCCGGTTGCCGAAGTGCTCGTACTCGTCGAGCTCGCTCCGGATCGGCTCGCGCGAGAGAACGATCGCGTCGGCGGCGAAGTCCTTGGACTCCTCCGGGACGCCGAGCGTCTTCGGCAGGCGCACGAGCCGCTGGACGAGCGCCAGGATGTCCAGCGTCGTCAGGACGCGAACGTCGTCCGGGACGTCGACCTCGAGGCGCTGGTTCAGCTTGTAGCGGCCGACCTTGGTCAGGTCGTAGCGCTTGGGGTCGAAGAAGAGCCCGCGCAGAAGGTTGCGCGCGTTCTCGAGCGTCGGCGGCTCGCCGGGCCGCTGCTTCTTGAAGACCTCGACGACCGCCTCCTCCTCGCGGGTGGTCGTGTCCTTCTCGAGCGTGTTCGCGATGAAGGGCGAGTTGTCGAAGAGCTCGAGGATCTTCTCGTTGGTGCTCGTGTCGAGGGCGAAGCCGGTCGACGGGTCCTCAGCCGGGAGCGCGCGCAAGAGCGTCGTGATCGGGAGCTTGCGCTTCCGGTCGATGCGCGCGTAGACGACGCCCTTCTTGTCGATCTCGAGCTCGAGCCACGAGCCGCGGCTGGGCATCAGGTTGGCGATGAAGACCTGCTTGGTCGCGTCCTTCGGCTCCATCAGATAGGCGCCGGGCGAGCGGACGAGCTGCGTCACGATGACGCGCTCGGTACCGTTGATGATGAACGTGCCCTGGTCGGTCATCATCGGGAAGTCCCCCATGAAGACCGTCTGCTCGCGAATCTCTCCGGTCTCCTTGTTCACGAACTGGACGGAGATCGAGAGCGGGACCTGGTAGGTGAGGTCCTTCTCGCGGCATTCCTTGATCGGCACGGGCGGCTCGCCGAACTCGTAATCGCGGAACTCCACCGCCAGCGTGCCGGTGTAGTCCTCGATGGGCGAGATGTCGGCGATCGTCTCCCGCAGGCCCTCCTCCAGGAACCAGTGGAACGAGGCCTTCTGGATGTCGATCAGGTTCGGTAGGTCGATGACGTGCTTGAGACGAGAAAAACTTTTGCGCGCAGGGCGCGCAGCGACCTTGGTAGCCAAGGACGGAGACCTCCCTCTAGGCAGGGTCTAGCGACAAGAAAACAGGCAGAATCTGCGGTACAGCGGCGCGACCGATAAGAGTAGCACGAACAGCGGTCCCCACGCAACGCAAGACGCGCGGGAAACCGCTTGATCGCCCTGGATCATAGCGCGGATGACGGAAATCCGCCAGGGGCTGATTCTCGGGACAGGCGAAGGCGCACGAGCGTGCCGCCACCCTGCGCGCGCTCGGCCGTCACCTCGCCGCCGTGGCTCTCGGCCACCTGGCGGACGATCGCGAGGCCGAGCCCGGAGCCCGAGAGGCCGCGCGCCGAGGGAGCACGGTAGAAGCGGTCGAAGACGTACGGGAGGTCCGCCTCGTCGATCCCCGGCCCGTGGTCTCGGATCGCGACCTCGCAGTCGTGGACGCTCACCTCGACGTCCGCGTCGGGCGGGCTCCACTTGGCGGCGTTGTCGAGCAGGTTGTCGATCGCCCGCTCGAGCGAGTGCGGCATCCCGGTGACGACGGACGGCTCGAATTCCGTCGTGAAGGTGACCCCCGACCGATTGCGCCGGGCGCGCTCGACGGCCTCGGCCGCGAGCAGGTCGAGCCGTACCTCCTCGCGCGTGGCGGGGTCCTCCTGAGCTCTGTCGAGCGCGACGAGCTCGGCGACGAGCTCGCTCATCTCGGCGAGCTGCTCGACGACGTCCGCCAACAGGCGCTCGCGCTCGCCGGCCGGCAAAGCGTCCTCGCGCGCGAGCACCTCGATGTTCGTTCGCAGGCTGGTCAGGGGAGTGCGCAGCTCGTGGGACGCGTCGGCCACGAAGCGGCGCTGGCTTCGCGCCGAGTCCTCGAGCGCCGCCAGCATGGTGTTGAAGCTTCCGGCGAGACGGCCGAGCTCGTCCGTCCCCTCGTCGGCCATGCGGCGGGAAAGATCGCGGGTCGCGGTGACCTCCTCCGTCGCCTCGGTCAGCCGCCGCACCGGCGCGAGCGCCGTGCGGGCCACGAGCAGCCCGAGCCCGGCCGCGAGCCCGATGCCGCCGAGCGTCACGATGATGAGGATCGTGCGCAGCTGATCGAGGGAGGCGTCCACCTCGGTGAGCGGGCGAGCGATCTGCAGCACGTAGCCCTCCCCGATTGGCGCCGTGAGGATGCGGACGTGCGTGCCCGCGACCTCGGCGTCGCTGTAGTACGCATCCTCCTCCCCGAGCGCGGCCCTGCGGGTCTGCGCGTCCACGGGGAGCGCCACGTCGTCGCCGGGAGCCCGGATCGCGCCTTGCGGGCCGAACACCTGGACGTAGCCGCCGGGGCCGCCGAGCTGCGGCCCGGGAATTCGCAGGAAGAACTGGTCGCCGGTGCGGACGACGCTGAGAGGAATCTGGCCGATGATGCGGGCCCGGTCGCCGAGCGCGTCGTCCACCTGCCCCCGGAGCTGGTTGCGGACGGCGAGGTAGGCGGCCGCGGACGCCACCGCGACGGCGATGGCGACCGCGACGGCGGCGGCGATCGTGAGGCGCGCGCGGAAGCTCATGCCGTTCTCACGGCTCGCGCAGCGTGTAGCCGACGCCGCGCACCGTCTGGATCAGCCGCGGCTTCCCGCGGGCCTCGGTCTTCCGTCGCAGGTAGCCGATGTAGACGTCCAGGGAGTTCGAGGTCGCGCCGAAGTCGTAGCCCCAGACGCGCTCGAAGATGAGCGACCGGGTCAGCACCTGGCGCGGGTTGAGCAGGAAGAGCTGCAGAAGCGCGAACTCGGTGCGGGTCAGATCGATGCGCTCGCCGCCGCGGCGCACCTCGCGGGTCTTCGGGTCGAGCTCGAGGTCCGCGAAGCGCAGGGCCTCGCCGGACCCGTCCGCGGTGCGCCGGAGCAGGGCTCGGAGGCGCGCCAGCAGCTCCTCGAGGGCAAACGGCTTCGTGATGTAGTCGTCGGCGCCCGCGTCCAGGCCCTCGACCCGATTCTCGACCTCGGCCCGGGCGGTCAGCATCAGCACGGGCACGCGGCTGCCGGCCCTGCGCAGGCGTCGGCACACCTCGAGCCCGTCGACCTCGGGCATGAGCACGTCGAGGAGCACGGCGTCGGGCTCCCGCGCCCCCGAATCGAGTCGGTCGAGCGCCTCCCGCCCGTCGGCGGCGAGCTCCACCTCGTAGCCCTCGAGCTCGAGCGCGCGCCGCAGCGACTCGCGCACGGCCCGTTCGTCGTCGACCACCAGGACCTGCATGCGGCCATTGTGCTTGCCGAACCTGAAGGAACGCTAAGAGGCTCGCTTCTTACGGAGTTCTTAGGGCGATCTCAGACGCGTCTTAGACGGCGTTGCTGCCATGGACGCATCCACGTCTCGAAAGGAAGCGTCATGAGATCCCGAACCACCCGAACCGTCACCGTCACCGCAGCGCTCGTTGCCGCCGCAGCCGTCGGCGCCGGCGGTGGCGCGGCGACCTATGCCACGCTCGGCGCGGAGGACGGCGGCACCGCCGTCCCCCAGGTGACCGTCGAGAGCCCGCAGCCTGCGGCGTCGACCAGCGAGTCGCTCTCCGTCAGCGAGATCTACGAGCAGAGCTACCAGAGCGTCGTCGAGATCACCTCGACGTCCAACCAGTCTTCGCCGCTCGGCGGGGAGCAGCAGGCCCAGGGCCAGGGCTCCGGCTTCGTCTTCGACAGCGAGGGCCACATCGTCACGAACGATCACGTCGTGGAGGGGGCGGAGTCGGTCTCCGTCCGCTTCTGGGACGGCTCGAGCTACGACGCGACCGTCGTGGGCACCGATCCGTCCACCGACCTCGCCGTGATCAAGGTGGACGCTCCCGCCGAGGCGCTGAAGCCCCTGGAGCTGGGCGACTCCACCCAGCTGAGCGTCGGCGAGGGCGTCGTCGCGCTCGGCAGCCCCTTCGGGCTCGAGGGCACCGCGACCAGCGGGATCGTCAGCGCGCTCAACCGCGAGATGACGTCCCCGAACAACTTCACGATCTCGAACTCGATCCAGACCGACGCCGCCATCAACCACGGCAACTCGGGCGGTCCGCTGCTGAACGCAGCAGGTCAGGTGATCGGCGTCAACACGCAGATCAAGAGCGACTCGGGCGGCAGCGACGGAATCGGCTTCGCGATCCCGTCCGCCACCGTCGCCTCGATCGCGCCGCAGATCATCTCCAGCGGATCGGTAGAGCACGCCTACCTCGGCGTCGGCGTCGCTTCTCTCTCCGACACGGTTGCGCAGGAGCTCGGTGTCCCGGCGGGAGTCATGGTGACCGAGGTGCGGCAGGCCACCCCCGCGGCCGAGGCCGGCCTCCGGGCGGCGACCGGGTCCGCCATGGTCGCCGGCCAGAGCTACCCGACCGGCGGCGACGTGATCACGGCCGTGGATGGCACCGCGATCACGGACGGCGCCGAGCTCCAGAGCGCTGTCGACGCCAAGAGCCCCGGTGACTCGGTCGAGCTCACCTACACGCGCGAGGGCACCAGCACGACCGTCGAGGTGTCCCTCGGGACCCGGCCTTCCTGACGCGAGGGCCGGAAGCAGGACGAAAGGGGCCGCGCACGAGGCGGCCTCTTTCGCTTCGTAAGCCGGTTCTGCTCTTAGAAACCTCTTAGAGGCCTCTCAGGTTGCCCTTAGGGCTCCCTGGTTCCATCGTGGGAAAGAGCGAGCGAAAGGACTTCCCATGAGCAAGCTGACTTCAAAGAAGGTCCTTGCGGCCACCGTGGCCGGCCTCGCCGTCGCGGGCGGGGGAGCGGCGATCGCCGCGTCCCAGTCCGACGCGCCGGGATCGACGTTCTTCGACGCGGTCGCCAGACACCTCGGGGTTTCCTCGGAGGAGCTCGAAGACGCGACCAAGGCTGCGGCGATCGACCAGGTGAACCAGGCCCTCGAGAACGGCAGGATCACCGAGGAGCAGGCCGCCGAGCTGAAGGCGCGGATCGAAGCGGGCGAGGCGCCCGGCTTCTTCGGGCCCGAGCTCTTCGGCTTTCGCGGCCCCGGGGGACCGGACGGCCCCGGCGCCCACGGGCCGAAGCACCACTTCTTCCAGGACAAGCTCTCCCCCGCGGCCGACTACCTTGGCCTGACCGAGGCGGAGCTCCTCGAGCAGCTCGGCGAGGGCAAGTCACTCGCCCAGGTCGCCGAGGCCGAAGGCAAGTCAGTCGACGGCCTCGAGCAGGCCATCCTCGACGCCGCCAAGTCGGCCCTCGACGAGGCCGTCGCCACCGAGCGGCTCACGCAGGAGCTCGCGGACGCGCTCTACGAGCGGCTGCAGGGCTCCATCGACGACCTCGTCAACGGGATGTTGCCCGGTCTGCGCAGCGGCGCGTTCATCCGGCCCTTCGGCGGGCCTCCAGGCTTCGCCCCGGACGACGGGGGCGATGACGGCGGCGGCTCCGGAGGCGACACCTCCGGCAACGTCCGCTACTGGGACACCGCGGCCTAGCGTCCCGCGGCGCCCACACCCCTCCTCCGTGGAAGAGGCCCGCTCGCCGCGGGCCTCTTCCACATCTCCACAGCGGGCTCCGGCGGACATCGCCTGGGTCAGACCCCTAGACGTGGCCGGAGGGGACAGTGCGCGGCGCCGGAGCAGAGCCTGCGGGTGGCAGGCATGGCCGAGGCGGCGTGGGGAAGGTGTGGACAACGCGAAGGGCCGGGTCAAGCCCGGCCCTTCGCTGGCTCCGCATGAGGCTCGGAGCTACTTGACCTCGACGCTGGCGCCGGCCTCTTCGAGCTGGGCCTTGATCGAGTCGGCCTCTTCCTGGGCGACGGCCTCCTTGACGGGGTTCGGCGCCCCGTCGACGAGGTCCTTGGCCTCCTTGAGGCCGAGGCCCGTGATGGCGCGGACGACCTTGATCACCTGGATCTTCTTGTCGCCGGCGCCGGTGAGAACGACGTCGAACTCGGTCTTCTCCTCGGCGCCTGCGCCGTCGCCGGCGGCGGCGGGCGCGGCCCCGGGGACGGCGACCGCGACCGGAGCGGCGGCGGTGACGCCCCACTCCTCCTCGATCTTCTTCTTCAGCTCGACGAGGTCGAGGACGGTCATCTTCCCGAGCTCGTCGAACACCTTGTCGACTGCTGTGGCAGCCATGGCTATTCCTCCTCTGTGGTCTGGTCGGCTGCTTCGTCAGCCGTGTCTTCGGATGTCTCTGCGGAGGCCTCCGGCGGAACCTCCTCAACTGCCTCTTCCTCGGCCTCCTCGGCCTCGGCGGGTGCCTCTTCGGGCTCGCCGAGCTGGTCGACGCGCGCGTCGAGGAGCCCGACGAAGTCCTGGAGCGGGGCGGAGAACAGCCCGACGATCGCCGTCAGCGGGCCGACGATCGCGCCGAGCACCTGGCCCCGGAGCACGTCCGCGGGCGGCAGCGAGGCCAGCTCCACGACCTGGGCGGCCTCCAGGGGCGATCCCTGCAGGATCCCGCCCTTGATCGAGAGGACCTTCGTGCGCTTGGCCGTCTCGTCGAGCGCCTTCGCCACGCCGACCATGTCGCCGTCGCCGACGAAGGCGATCGCGGTCGGCCCGTCGAGAAGCGCGGTCAGCATCCCTAGACCGGCCTCCTCGGCGGCCCGCTTCGTGAGCGTGTTCTTGACGACGGTGAAGCGCGCGCCGTGCTCGAGGATCTTCGTGCGCACGTCGTTCAGCTCGCTCACCGACAGGCCGCGGTAGTCGGCCAGGATGAGCGTGTCCGAGGCACGCAGCCTCTCGGCCAGGTCTGTGACGACCTGCTCCTTGTCCTTTCTCAGCATCGAATCACCTCCTCGAACGAGTCGTGCCCGCCTTCCGGGCGGGCACGAGCAGAGGCGAATCGTCTCGCTCGGGCCGCCTCGGCAGGTCTTACGCCCCGAAGGGCTGCCGGCTGTCTTCGGCGACGGGCGTGTTGACGAACCTACGCGGTGACCTGCTCCTCCTCGAGCTCCGCCGCGATGTCCCGCGTCCTCGCAGGATCGACGTGGACGCCGGGGCCCATGGAGCTCGTGAGCGTGATCGAGTGGATGTAGCGGCCCTTGGCCGCTGCCGGCTTCGCCCGGACGATCTCCTCGACGACGGTCGCATAGTTCTCGAGCAGCGTGCGCTCGTCGAAGCTCTTGCGCCCGATCACGAGGTGCACGTTGGCGCCGCGGTCGGTCCGATACTCGAGCTTGCCGGCCTTCGCCTCGCGGACGGCCTTGCCGACCTCGAACGTGACCGTGCCGGTCTTCGGATTCGGCATCTTCCCGCGCGGCCCGAGGATGCGGCCGAGCTTCCCGACCGTGCCCATCATGTCCGGAGTGGCGACGGCGACGTCGAAGTCGTCGAAGCCCTCCTCGATCTGCGCGGCGAGATCCGCGGAGCCGACGACGTCGGCGCCCGCCTCCTCGGCCTCACGGGCCTTCTCGCCCTCGGCGAAGACCGCGATGCGAACGTCCTTGCCCGTCCCGTGCGGCAGCATCAGCGTCCCGCGCAGCTGCTGGTCGGCGTGGCGGACGTTGAGCCCGAGGTTGAAGTGGGCCTCGACCGCCTCGTCGAACTTCGCAGCGGGGGCCTCCCGGACGAGCCGGACGGCCTCGAGCGGCGTGTAGGCGTGCTCGCGATCGATCTTCTCGCGGGCCGCCGCGTACCGCTTTCCGTGGCGGGCCATTACCGAGCGACCTCCACGCCCATCGAGCGCGCGGTGCCCTCGATGATCCGCATCGCCTGCTCGACGTCGCGGGCGTTCAGGTCGACGAGCTTCGTCTCGGCGATCTGGCGCACCTGAGCCGAGGAGATCGTCCCGACCTTGTCGCGGTTGGGCTCGGAGGAGCCCTTGTCGAGCCGCAGCGCCTCCTTGATGAGGACGGCGGCGGGCGGCGTCTTCGTGATGAAGGTGAAGGAGCGGTCCTCGAAGACCGTGATCTCCACCGGCGTGATGCGCCCGTTCTCCTGTTGCGTCTGCGCGTTGAACGCCTTGCAGAACTCCATGATGTTGACCCCGTGCTGGCCGAGCGCAGGCCCGACTGGGGGCGCCGGGTTGGCCTGGCCGCCCGGGATCTGGAGCTTGATGAGGGTGAGGATTTTCTTCGCCATTTAGGTTCCTAGTCCATCTTCTTGACTTGATCGAAGCTCACCTCGACCGGGGTCTGGCGCTCGAAGATGTTCACGAGCACCTTGAGCTTCTGCTGATCGGCGTTGACGTCGATCACCTCGCCGTCGAAGTCGGAGAGCGACCCCGACGTGATCTTGACGGTCTCGCCGAGGCCGAACTCCACGGCGGTCCGCGGCCGGTCGGCGGCGGCGCTCGCGGTGTGGAGGATGCGGTCGACCTCCGGCTGCGAGAGCGGCACGGGCTTCGTGCCGGAGCCGACGAAGCCGGTGACGCCGGGCGTGTTCTTCACGACCGTCCAGGCCTCGTCGTTGAGATCCATGTTCACCAGCACGTAGCCGGGCAGGACGCGCTTCTCCGTCTGCACCTTCTGGCCGTCCTTCGTCTCCACCACCTGCTCGGTGGGCACGACAACGCGCCGGAAGCGCGCGGTCTGGCCCATCGAGTCGATGCGGTGCTCGAGATTGGCCTTGACCTTGTTCTCATGGCCCGAGTAGGTGTTGACGACGTACCAGCGGAACATGGGCTCAGAGGTTGAGGAGGACGTCGCGGACGAACCGCTGGAAGACCCAGTCGGCTGCGAACAGGTACGCGCCGGTGATCGCGACGGCGATGATCACGACGATCGTCGCCGAGACCAGCTGCTGGCGGCCGGGCCAGTCGACCTTGCGCAGCTCTGCCCAGCACTCGCCGACGAACGCCCGGAAGCCGCCGCGCTTCTCCTTCTTCTGCCCGGTCTGGCTCTTCGGCTGGCCGGTCGGCTTGACCTGGCGGGAGCGCGAGCGCTCCGGCTGCGCCGGCGCCTGGTAGTCGCTGCGGCGGGTCTTCGACGAGCGCGCCAAGCTACCTGGTCTCCCGGTGCAGCGTGTGACGACTGCACCAGCGGCAGTACTTCCTCGCCTCGAAGCGGTCGGGCGTATTCCGCTTCGACTTCTGCGATTGGTAGTTGCGCCGCTTGCACTCCGTGCAGGCAAGCGTGATCGCTACTCGTACTCCGGTTGCCATCGTCCTTTGTCTCTCTGAGAGGGGTCTCCAGGTAGCGGCGGTAGGACTCGAACCTACGACACACGGATTATGATTCCGCTGCTCTAACCAGCTGAGCTACGCCGCCCTGCGCGGCGGAGTGTAGCAAGGCAGCGGGTTTGCTCAGCCGGTCTGGACGAGCTCGATCCCTTCGCCGGCGAGCTCGGCGACCCCGCCGTCGACGACGTGGATGACGTCGTCGAGCCCGGCTCTCCGGAGGAGCGAGACGGCGATGGAGCTCCGGTTGCCGACCGAGCAGGCGACCGCGAGCGGCTTGCCGCCGTTTCGCAGGTCCTCCGGGATGCCGTCGCGGAGGTCGTGGTACGGAAGGTGGCGCGAGCCCTCGACGTGCCCCGCTTCCCACTCGTCCTGGTCGCGGACGTCGAGCAGGCTCACGTCCCCGCGCCGGAGCCGCGCCGCCAGCTCGGGCACGTCGATGGCGACCGTGGACTCGACCGGCAAGCCGGCCTCGCGCCAGGCTGCGACCCCGCCGGCCAGGAGCCCGGCGATCCGACGGAACCCGACCGCCTCGAGCAGAAGCGCTAGGCGGCGGGCTTCGCCGTCCGTCTCGGCGGCGACCACGACCTCGCTCTCCGGGTCGACGACCCAGGCGGCCCGCGTTCCCACTGCGGCGCGCACCATCGTGACGTTGATCGAGCCGGGCACGTGACCGGCGTCGTACTCGAGCGTGTCGCGCCCGTCGACGAGCGTGGCGCCGGCCTCGAGCCGTGCGCGGACGGCCGCCGGCAGCAGGCCGTCGACCGGCGTCGCGTCCGTGAGCAGCGGGCCTCGGTTGAGCGCGACGATGCGCTGGAAGTTCGGCGGCTGGGGAGCGAGGCTGCTCGTGAGCGAGCGGACGAACGTCTTCTCGTCCGGGCTCGCAAGCAGGCGGTTGAAGCGGCGCTCGAACCCGATCGTCGTGCCAGGCTTCTCGCTCATGCCGGCGCCGCCGCAGAGGGAGCCGCCGATGTGCCCGGGCCACACCTCGGCGAAGTCTCCGAGCGCCAGCAGGCGCTTCAGCGACTCGTAGAGCCCGCGCGCGCCTTCCTCCTTGTCGACTGCGAGGTCGGGACGGGCGACGTCGCCGACGAAGAGCGAGTCACCGGTGACGACGAGCCACGGCTCCTGTCCGCGGCTCTCGTCCGCCACGACGTAGGCCGTGTGCTCCGGCCGATGCCCGGGCGTGGCGAGGGCGGTGATCGAGATGTCGCCGACGACGACTCTGTCCCCGTCTGCGAGCGGCTCGTGCGGGAATTCGACCCCTGCCGTCGCCGGAACGTGGATGGTCGCCCCGGTCGCCTGCGCCAGCCGGCCCTTGCCGGAGACGTGGTCGGCGTGGTTGTGCGTCTCGAGGACGTGGGTGATGGCGAAACCGTGCTCCTCCGCGAGCCGGAGGTAGTCCTCGACGTCCCACTTCGGGTCGATCACGGCCGCCTCGCCGCCGTCCGCGACGACGTAGGACGCACACCCGAGGTCCTCGTGCAGCACCTGCCGGAAGAACATGCGACCCCGATGATACGCGGGCCGGCCGAGGCTCAGAACCTCGTCTCGAGGCGGTTTTTCAGTCCCGGTTGCCCAGGTAGAGCAGAACGAAGTAGAGGAGCTGCGTGAGAGCGGCCAGCGCGCCGGCCACATATGTCAGCGCAGCCGCGTTCAACACCTTCTTGACCCCGCCCGTCTCCTGGGTCGTGGTCAACCCGATGTTCGCGAGCTGCACGGCCGCGCGCTTCGAAGCGTCGAACTCGACCGGCAGCGTCACGAACTGGAAGAGCACGGCAAGCGAGTAGAGGACGATCGCAACCAGCACGAGGCCGGCGGCGTTGAGAAGGAACCCGATGATCAGGAGCCACATCCAGATGCTCGACGAGAAGGCGACGGCCGGGAAGAGCGCCGAGCGGAAGCGGAAGAACGAGTAGGCCTCCTTGTGCTGGATCGCATGCCCTACCTCGTGAGCCGCGACAGCCGTGGCGCTGATCGACACCTCGTCGAAGACCGGGTGCGAGAGGTGCACCGAGCGCTTGCGCGGGTCGTAGTGATCCGAGAGCGGGCCCCCAGGCGAGACGTGCACGGGCACCTCGTTGAGGCCGTTGGCGTCGAGGACCGCGCGCGCGACCTGCGCTCCGGTCATCCCGTGCGAGACCGCGACGCGTGCCTGCTCGGCGAACGTCTTCTTCAGCCACCACTGCACCGCGAGCCCGATGAGCAGGGGCGGGATGAGGAAGGCGAAGTAGAGCCCCCAGCTACCCATTGCCCGGATCGTAGCGTCAGGATGCGACGCTGGGGAGAGCGGCCTCGTTACCGTTCGGGTCGAGATGACCGGCGCCGTCCTCTCCGTGAACGTCGCCCTGCCCCGCGAGATCGAGTGGCTGGGCCGCCGCGCGACGACGTCGATCTGGAAGGAGCCCGTGTCAGGGCGGGTGCAGGTCGGGCCCGTCAATCTCGCCGGCGACGAGCAGGCCGACCGCCGCTTCCACGGCGGGGCCGACAAGGCCGTCTACGCGTACGCGCGCGAGGACTACGACTGGTGGAGCGAGGAGCTCGGCGTCGCGCTCGCAGACGGGACGTTCGGCGAGAACCTCACGCTCGCGGCGGTCGACGTCACGTCCGCGCTCGTCGGCGAGCGCTGGCAGGTGGGCTCGGCCGTGCTCGAGGTCACGGGCCCCAGGACGCCCTGCTGGAAGCTCGGAGCGCGCATGGAGAACGTCGAGTTTCCCGTCCACTTCGCCGCCGCAGGCCGCCCGGGCGCGTACCTGCGGGTGCTGACCGAGGGCGCCCTCGAAGCGGGCGACGAGGTGAGGATCGTCCAAGGCCTGCGCACGGGCTCACCGTGGGCGAGGTCGCCGAGATCTACCACGGCGACCGCGCCAAGTGCGCCGAGCTTCTGCGGGCGCCGGAGATCGGGGAGGAGTGGCGCGCGTGGGCCCAGGACCGGCTGGCCGGCGCGCGCTCAGTCCTCCCGGGCTAGCCTCTAGTGCCTGCGGACGCGCCGGTACGCGAAGAGCGTCCCGATCACGGTCAGGACGAGGAGGAGCGCCTTCTTCCCCGCGAGCTTCGACTCTCCGCTCGCGCGCTCGCGCATGTTCACGGGGATCTCCTCGACGACGAGGCCCGCGTCGCGCAGGCGCAGAAGGCCCTCGACCTCCGGGGCGCCCGTCGCGTAGGGCTCGGCGAGGATCGGCATCGCCTGCGCGTTGACCGCGTACATGCCGCTGGTCGCGTCCGCGAAGGGGCGGCCGAGCACGTGGCCCATGCCCTTCCGCAGGAGCGAGGTGCCGACGACGCGCGCCGGGCTCGGCTGGTAGCGACCCGGCTCGTAGCCGTCGCCGGAGACGAAACGCGATCCGACCGCGACGTCGCACTCACCCGAGCGGACGCGCTCGAGCAGCCGGGCCAGCTCGACGACCGGATGCTGCCCGTCCGCGTCCACCCGCCCGCAGAACGCGTAGCCCTGCTCGGCCGCGTAGGCGTATCCGGCCGCGACGCCGTAGGGGAGGCCGCGGTTCTCCTCGAAGCCGACCACCTCGGCCCCGCGCTCGCGCGCTACCCTCGCGGTCCCGTCCGTGGAGCCGTCGTCGACGACCAGCCGGTCGGCTTCCGGTAGCTGCTGCGCAACCTCGTCCAGGACGGCCGGTAGGTTCTTCTCCTCGTTCCACGCCGGGACGAAGACGAGGGTGTCCGACCGTTCTGCCACGGCGCGAGCCTAGCGGGCCATCCGTGGCGGTTGCCAGAATCCGGCCGGAGACAAGCTGCGAAAGGAGCTCGGTATGACCGACCCGCAAACACAGGCGACGCGCACGCGAATGGAAGCCGGGGGAACCGGGAGGACCGGCGGGAGCGGCTGGGCCCTCTTCGTCGGGATCCTGATCTTCATGGTCGGGGTCTTCAACATCATCTGGGGCCTCACGGCCCTCTTCGATGACAAGACCCTGACGGTGACCGGGCAAAGTGTGATCGTGTGGGACATCACGGCGTGGGGCTGGATCCACCTGCTCCTCGGCATCGTGCTGGTTTGCACCGGCCTCGGGCTCTTCGCCGGCCAGGGATGGGCGCGCTGGACCGCGATCTTCTTCGTGATGGTGAATGCCTTCGGGCAGATCGCTTGGATACCGATCCATCCGCTCTGGTCGATCCTGATCATCACCCTCGACATGATCATCATCTATCAGCTGAGCACGAAGTACTACGACATGGCGTCGCCGTACTAGGGAGCTAGGGGTGTAGCTCGAGCGTCTCGCCGTCCTCGGGGACCAGGGCGCCGGGGACGGCAGTGCGCACCTCGGCTCTCGTCTCGAGGCAGTGGTTGATCGCCTCGAGATGGACGACGACGACGGTCGGCACCCGCTCGACCACTTCGCCGACCTGCTCCGCGGTCATGACGAGCGGCCCGCCGGTCAGGAAGCACGCGCCGCTGCCGTTGACGACTGCGACGCGAGGCCGGTGCTGCTCGAGCGCCTCCTCGACGTGCGGGCACCAAACCGTGTCGCCCGCGATGTAGAGGCCGTCGAGGACGAAGCCGCTCACCGGGGCGAGATCGGCGATCGTGGCAGCGTCCGAGCCGTGACACCCTCCGGTTCGGGCGATCCTGAGGCCGTCCCAGACGAGCTCGTCGTCCACCGGTCGGGCATCCAGGCCGAGCCCGCGAAGGTGCCCCTCGTCCTCGGGCTGGCAGAAGACCGGCACCTCCCGCGGCACGAGGCGCGCGCCCGTCTCGTCGAAGTGATCCTCGTGGAGGTGGGTCACGATCACCGCGTCCAGGCCGGCCACGATCTCCTCGGCTGGCAGAGGCAGCGGGACGAGCGGGTTGGGGCGGGGATTCGCGGACTCCTCCGGCGGCCGCACGCCCGGTGGGTCGAGCATCGGGTCGACGAGGATGCGGCGGCCGCCCAGCTCGACGAGCAGCGTCGCGTGGCGGATCAGAGTCAGGCGCACGCGGGCAAGGTAGTAAAAAGGAGAGAGGCCCGCCGGGAGCAGCGGGCTTCTCTCTCGCGGGGGCTGGGCTACGGCCTGGCGGCAGGCCGGATCGGGTGGCTCGCCCGGAAGAGCTCGGTCGGGTCGTACGCAGCCTTCACCCACTGCAGGCCGCGGTAGGTATCCGCCGGATAGAAGGATTCGCCGCTCTTCGAGTTGTCGGCGAAGTTGAAGTAGCCGCGCTCCGCAGTCCAGGGCGTCAGTGCCGTCTTCAGCGCCGCGACCCGAGCCTCGACGAGCTCCCTCATCTCGGTGTCGATCGCCATGCCGACGGCGAAGAGAGCGAAGCCGGCGTCGATCGCTCCGACGGCGCCGTGCTCGGGCGACTCCTCGGCCACCGCGCCGCCGAGCTGGCGGAGCTCGACCGAGAGAAGCGGCGAGCCGGAGCCCGGGCCGGCGACCGCGACCAGCGCGTTGATCGTCTCCGGCGTCACGTCGTCGAGGTTCAGTCCGTCGCCCACGCCGGGGACGGGCGCGGGCGGGTCCATGTGCAGGTGGCGGAGCTCCTCGACCGGGATCGTGGCGAAGGTGTCCATCACGGGCCCGAGCTCGCGCAGCGGCGCGAGCAGCGCGGCGCCGCCCTCCTCGTCGCCGATGTAGGTGGCCTCGACGATGACGAACGACTGGCCGCGGACTGCCTCCGGGACCTGAGGGAGGGGCGGAAACTGCATGAGCCGGCCGACCGAGGTGACCTCCCGCGGCGTGTCCTCGGCCCATTCGCGCCAGGCGTTGAGGATCTCGGAGGCGCGCTCGAAGGGGAAGAAGAGGACGCCTGCATAGACCTTGGGCACCGGGTAGAGGGCGAACTCGATCGCGGTGACGATGCCGAAGCTCCCGCCGCCGCCGCGCACGGCCCAGAAGAGGTCGGGCTCGTTGTCGCGGTCGGCGCGGACGCGGCGGCCGTCGGCGGTGACGAGCTCCACGGCGAGGACGCTGTTGGCGGCGAGGCCGTAGCGGCGGGCGAGCCAGCCGAGGCCGCCGCCGAGCGTGTAGCCGACAACGCCGACGTCAGGGGAGGAGCCGGCGAGCGCAGCGAGCCCGTGCTCGGCCGCGGCCAGGCTGACCTCCTCCCAGAGGACGCCGGCCTCGACGCGGGCAGTCTGCGCCTCGGGGTCGATCTCGACGTCGCGGAGACGGGAGGTCTTGAGGAGGATGGTGTCGTCGAAGGACGCGATCGTGTTGGCGAAGTGGCCCGTGCCCTGCGTGGTCACGTGGAGCCCGTTGTCGCGGGCGTAGCCGACGACGGCGACGACGTCGGCGGCCGACTCGGCGTAGACGACGGCCGCGGGATGCTGGTCGGCGGCAAGGTTCCAGGCGAGGCGGGCCTCGTTCCACTCGGGGTCTGCGGAGGTGAAGACCTCCCCGTCGAGGAGGTCGCGGAGGACGCCGACGCCGGCGACCTCTTCTGCGGTGACGGTGAGCGTGGGTGTCATGGTCGGTGTCCTCCGGTGCGAGTCGAAAGGGGGTGGTTCGTGCGTGGACTCACTGTCACAGCGGGCCCTCGCGGCAGGAAGGCGGCTAGCTGGCTTCTCGCCGTGGGGTTAACCCGAGCGGCCGCTGGCGGCGCATCCGGCCCCGGGGGTATCGTCCCGCCGTGGCCGCCGCCGTCGAGGAAGAGCACGAGATCTGGTCAGGCCGCCCGTCCTGGCGCGGGCGGATGGCAATCCTCGTGCCCGGCGTGCTCCTCACGATCCTGGTCCTGGTCGTCTGCCTCTGGGCGGGGGCGTCGTTCACGGTCACCGGCGGCGTGGTCGTCGTGGTCGCCCTCGTCACGGTCGTCTGGGCCTTCCTGGAGACGATCCGGTGGAAGTACACGATCACGAACCGCCGGGTCTTCGTCCGCCACGGCCTCGTCTCCGTCAGCGAGCAGACCGCGCGGCTCGAGCGCGTGCAGGACATCACGCTGCACCAGACGCTCTTCGACCGCATGTTCGGCGTGGGCAAGCTCCTGATCGACACGGCCGGCTCCTCCGGCGGCGCGTTCGAGTTCAAGGCGCTGCTCGAGCCCACGCACGTCCGCGAGATCCTGGACGCCGCCGTCCGGGCCGAGCGGCACGAGCAGGACGCCGCCGTCTAGCCGCGCGACCCGCGACCGGGCGACGCCCAGCTGGCGCATCCGCTAGGCCACCGGCAGAATCGATACGGATGCCGACCGCGCCGACGCCGCCGCCGGGCATGGTCGCCGTCCCCGGCGGGGAATTCCTCATGGGCTCCGAGGACTTCTACCCAGACGAGCGCCCCGTGCGGTCCGTCCGCGTCGACGGCTTCTGGATGGACGAGCGTCCGGTGACCGCCGCGGAGTTCCGCCGCTTCGTGCGCGAGACCGGGTACGTCACGCTCGCGGAGCGACCGCTCGACCCGGACGACTACCCGGACGCCCAGCCCGAGCTCCTCGTCCCCGGCGCGCTCGTCTTCCGGCCGACGGCCGGCCCGGTCCCGCTTGACGACTACACCAACTGGTGGGAGTACGTCCGCGGCGCGTCCTGGAAGCGCCCGGGCGGGCCGAGGTCGACGGTCAACGGGCGTGACCGGCACCCGGTCGTCCAGGTCGCCTTCGAGGACGCCGAGGCCTTCGCCGCCTGGGCCGGCAAGGAGCTTCCGACGGAGGCCGAGTGGGAGCGCGCCGCCCGCGGCGGCCTCGAGGGCGCCGCGTTCGCGTGGGGCGACGAGCACTTCCCGGGCGGGAAGCCGGCCGCGAACACCTGGCAGGGCCGCTTCCCCTGGGAGAACCTGAAGCTCGACGGCTTCACGGACACGTCGCCGGTGGGAAGCTTCGCGCCCAACGGCTTCGGCCTCTTCGACGTGTGCGGCAACGTCTGGGAGTGGACGACCGACTTCTTCGTGCAGAACGGCGAGCAGGACGCGCCCGCGTGCTGCGCGCCGCCGGTCGCGGAGGGCGAGCGCTTCCCGCGCCGCGTGATCAAGGGCGGCTCGCACCTGTGCGCGCCGAACTACTGCCTGCGCTACCGCCCGGCCGCGCGCCAGGGCGAGGCCGTGGACACCTCCACGGGCCACATCGGCTTCCGCTGCATCGTCAGGGCATAGCCGCCCGCGAGGTCGCCGGGCCTATTGTCGCGCCATCGCGATCCGAAAGCGCTCCTCATGCGAGATCTGGTGGTCGGCGTCCTCGGCGTCGTCGCCGAGGTCGATCTGAACCCAGCGGACCCGGCCCGTGAATTGCGTCTTGCCCTCGTTCAGGTCGTCGGTGACCGGGGTGGCGGTGTCCGAGCCGATGTCGGTCGTCTCGTCGGCGGAGAAGGCCATCGGGACTGTCGCCTCGATCCGACCCTCGCCGACCTTGTCGCCGTCGAGGTACAGGGTGGCCGTCCCACCCTTGCCGAGACCGCCGCCGTCGTAGGCGAACTCGACGCGGACCTGATGCTCTCCGGCGGGGATCGGCGCCTCCCCGTACACCTTGAACTGCTGCAGCCCGAAGAGGTTGTAGCAGTACGCCGGCTTGCCCTCGTGCGCATACAGCGTCCAGCCGCCGAAAGCGCCTCCCT
The DNA here is from genome assembly GCA_963775625.1 of uncultured Actinomycetes bacterium. GTDB lineage: Bacteria > Actinomycetota > Thermoleophilia > Gaiellales > Gaiellaceae > JAIBJN01. Next base: position 272,711 of record CAVZJM010000014.1, read on the forward strand.
GCGCGATGATCGTGCCCTCGGCCCTCTCGTCCGGAACGACGATCTCGGCCGTCACGGCGTGAGACTTGTTCTTCACGACCACGATCGAGTTCTCGGAGAGGCGGCCCATGGAACCGAAGAGCAGCTGCGTGGTGCCTTTGACCAGCTGCGGCCGCCCGGCGAGGTCGGGGTTGAAGCGTTCGAAGCGACGGTCGTCGAGTGGGAGGACGTTGTATTTCCCCGCCTCGATCACGAACAGGCGCTGTAGGTCTGCGAGCTTGTCGGGCTGCTCCTGTGAGAGGTCGTGCGCCTGCGTCCAGTCGTCCGGGCCGTACAGCTCCCAGACGTCGTCGTCGAACGCCGGCATCTCGGTCGCGACCCACGGTGTGCTGTGGCGGGTGACCGCGGTCCAGCCCTGGTGGTAGATGCCGCGGTTGCAGAACATCTCGAAGTACTGCGTCTCGCGTCGTTCCGCCGCCTCGGCGTCGTCGAACGAGTAGGCCATCGACGTCCCGTGCAGCGGCATCTGCTGGATGCCGTGGACGAACGTCGGCTCCGGCAGGCCTGCCGCGGCGAGAACCGTCGCCGCCACGTCGATCACGTGGTGGAACTGGCTGCGGACCTCGCCCCTGGCCTTGATCCCTCTCGGCCAGTGGACGATCGTCCCGTTGCGCGTCCCGCCCCAGTGCGAGGCGACCTGCTTGGTCCACTGGTAGGGCGTGTCCATGGCGTGCGCCCAGCCGACCGCGTAGTGGTTGTAGGCCTTCGGGGTGCCGAAGTCGTCGATGCGCTCGGTCATGAACTCCGCCGTCTCGAGCCCGAACGCGCCGTTCAAGACGACCAGCTCGTTGAAGCAGCCGTTCGGCGTGCCCTCCGCCGACGCACCGTTGTCGCCGATGATCACGTAGATCAGCGTGTCGTCGAGGATCTCGAGGTCCTCGAGCGCGTCGATCACGCGTCCGACGTGATGGTCGGTGTGCTCGAGGAAGCCTGCGTACACCTCCATCTGCCTTGCGAAGACAGGCTTCATGTCGTCCGGCGTCTCGTCCCACGCGGGGATCTCGGCCGGTCGCGACGTCAGCTCTGCGTCGCTGGGGATAACGCCGAGCTCCTTCTCGCGGGCGTTCGTCTCCTCTCGCAGCGCGTCCCAACCCTGGTCGAACTTGCCCTTGTACTTGGCCGACCACTCCGGCGGGACGTGATGCGGCGCGTGCGTGGCGCCGGGCGCGTAGTAGACGAAGAACGGCTTGTCGGACATGAGCGCCTTCTGCTGGCGGATCCAGTCGATCGTGTGGTCGGTCATGTCTTCGGTGAAGTGGTAGCCCTCCTCCGCGGTGCGGTCGGGCTCGACGGGGACCGTGTCCTGGTAGATGGCCGGCGCGTACTGGTTCGTCTCCCCGCCGATGAAGCCGTAGAAGTGCTCGAAGCCGCCGCCGCCCGTCGGCCACGAGTCGAACGGACCCATCGGGCTCGTCTCCCAGACCGGCACCTCGTGGCACTTGCCGAACTGCGCCGTCGAGTAGCCGTTCAGCTTCAGGGTCTCCGCCAGCGGGGCGGCCGACTTCGGCCGGACAGAGTTGTAGCCCGGCGCGGACGTGGCGATCTCGGTGATGCCGCCCATGCCGACCGCGTGGTGGTTGCGGCCGGTCAGAAGAGCCTGGCGCGTCGGCGAGCAGAGCGCGGTCGTGTGGAAGCGCGAGTACTTGAGCCCGTTCGTCGCCAGGCGCTCGAAGTTCGGCGTGTTGCACGGGCCGCCGAAGGCGCTCGAGGAGCCGAAGCCGGCGTCATCGATCAGGATGACCAGGACGTTGGGGGCCTCCTCAGGAGGCCGAAGGGGCTCGATCGGGGGAAAGGAGGTAGCGGGATCCTTGGCGTCGTATGTGGTCACGCCGACGTGCTGTCGGTCGGGGATGGGCAGGACGTCGCGGGGCAGGCTGTCGGCGTTCGTCGGCATTTCTCTCCCTGGTAGGCGCGGGCCACGCGGCGACAGGGTGGCGCTCGCGGTCGAGGCTCGCTGGCGCTCGCAACTATGTCAGAGCGCAGCGGAGCAATGGACGGTCGCCCGGCCCGCTCTATAGCGTCCCGCGCGTGACCGAGGCCGCCGCGCCCACGCCGCAGATCAGCGGCCGCGCCTATCTCAAGCTGATCGCCCTCGGCGCGCTGATCGGCATCCCGGCCGCGCTCCTCGCGGCCGTCTTCCTGGCGCTGATCCACGAGCTCGAGGACGTCCTCTGGCACGACCTGCCGGACGCGCTCGGCTACGACGCGCCGCCCTGGTTCCTCGTCGTCTCGCTCCCGGTCGCCGGCGCGGCCCTGGTGCTCGCAGCACGCCGCCTGCTCCCCGGAGACGGCGGCCACCGCCCGCTGGACGGCTTCGGCGCCTCAGCGCCGACGCCCGTGGCCTACATGCCGGGCGTCGCCCTGGCGGCCATCGGCAGCCTGGCCTTCGGCGCCGTGCTCGGCCCGGAGGCGCCGCTGATCGCGCTCGGGTCGGCGGTCGGCCTGGCGGTCACCCACTTCGTCGACATCGACCCGGCGCACCACAAGATCCTGGCGATGGCCGGCGCGTTCTCGGCGATCTCGGCGCTCTTCGGCGGCCCGATCTCCGCCGGGATCCTGCTGATCGAGGCCAGCCTCGGGATGGGAAAGCTTCTGATCCCGCTCATCATCCCCGGCCTGGTCGCCGCGGCGATCGGCTTCCTCATCTTCACGGGGTTTGGCGACTGGGGGGGCCTCGAGGAGACGACGCTCTCCGTCCCGGGCCTGCCGCCGTACGAGGAGGTGCACTTCGGCGACCTGCTCGTCGCTGTCGTGGCGGGTGTCCTGATCGCGCTCGTCGTCCAGGTGAGCTTCGCGCTCGCCCGCCGGGTGAGCGCCGGCGATGAGCGCGCGGGGATGGGGAAGCTGCTCCTGGCCGGCGGCCTGGCGGTCGGGCTGATCGCGGTCGTCGCGGACGCGCTCGGGGCCGACTCGCAGGACGTCCTCTTCTCCGGCCAGGCGTCGATCCCGAGCCTCGCCCAGGAGACGTCGGCAGGTGTCCTCGTTGTCGTGCTCGTCGCCAAGCTCCTTGCCTACGCCGTCTCCCTCGGGTGCGGGTTCAGGGGCGGCCAGGTCTTCCCGGCGATGTTCCTCGGCATCGGCGTGATCATGTTCGCCGTCATCGCCTTCGACGTCTCGCCCACGCTCGCCGTCGCGGCCGGGACGGCGGCGGGCAGCGCCGCGGTCACGAGGCTCCTCTTCGCCTCCATCGTCATCGGGTCGCTCCTCGTCGGCCCGGCCGGCGCGGACGCCGTCCCGGCGGCGATCCTGGCCGGGGTCGCCGCCTGGGTCACGGTGATGGCGCTCGAGCGAGCCCCGCGGCGCCGCACGGCTGAATAGAGGACGCGCGCATGGGCGAGGCGATCGGGCAGATGCTCCCGGCGGCCGTCGGGGTCGCGATCAGCCCGTTTCCGATCATCGCCTCCGTGCTCTTCCTGGGGACGCCGCGCGGGCGCGTGAACGGGCCTGCGTTCGTCCTCGGCTGTACGCTCGGCACCGCCGTCGTGGGCACGATCGTGCTCGTCGTGGCGTCGGGGGCCTCGGCAAGCGAGAGCGGGGCGCCGGCAACCTGGGTCTCCGCCCTGGAGCTCGTGCTCGGCCTCCTCCTCCTGCTCGTCGCCGTCAAGCAGTGGCGCGGCCGGCCCCGCGCCGGCGAGACCGCCCCGACGCCGAAATGGATGAGCGCCCTGGAGGGCTTCGGCCCGCCGAAGGCCCTGGGCGCAGGCGTCGTGCTCACGGCGCTCAACCCCAAGAACCTGATCCTGACCGTCGCCGGCGCGGCCGCGATCGCGCAGACGGGCAGCCCGGCCGGCGAGCAGGCAGTCGCGCTCGTGCTCTTCGTCGTGATCGGCTGCCTCGGCGTGGCAACCCCGTTGTGATCGCCCTGGCAATGGACGACCGCTCCCGCCCGCTGCTCGACGGGATCCAGAGCTGGATGGCCCGCAACAACACGGTGATCATGGTCGTGATCCTCGTGCTGATCGGCGTCAAGCTGATCGGCGACGCGATCAGCGGCCTCTCGAGCTAGCCCTCCTAGCGCTCGACGATCAGGGTGAGCTGGTCGAGCCCGACGACCCGCACGGTCTCGCCCACCTCGGCTCCGTCTGCGCAGCGAGCGCGCCAGATCTCGGACTCGCCGGAGAGGCGCACCTGGCCCAGCGGCCGGCACGCCACGATCACGTTGGCGGTGCGCCCGACGAGGGTCTCGGCGCCCGTCTGAACCTGTTTCTTCCTGACGAGGCGCCAGATGGCGAAGACCTCTGCCAGCCAGAGAACGAGGCCGGCGAGGAGCGCGATCAGGTTCCACGGGGTCGGCAGCACGAACAGAAGAACGAGGCCGATGATGAGCAGCACGTGGTGAAGCCTACGGTGCGGGCATGGTTGCCCGGAGCTGCCGGCCGCCGATCGTGCCTTCGAGCGTCGCCGTCGCCTGCGGGCGCTTGAGCCACGCGATCCGGAGCGTCCCCGTGACGCCGTCTGGGCCTCGCACGTCGACCTTGGCGCTCGAAGCACCGCCCTCGTAGGCCCAGCGAACCGTCCCCGTCACCGAGGCGCCCGGCACGAGCCGTACGTTCGTGAGCCGGAAGCGGACGTTGGGGTAGCCCGAATACCACCAGCGCCCGCCATGGAGGCCGACGCCCGTGCCGTCGTAGTTCACCATCCAGCGCGCGATCACGTCGGCCGCGGTCAGGGCGGCCGCCGCCGCCAGGCGCCGGTCCTCCCGCGTCGAGTCGTCGCCCGAGGCGCGGCGGGCCGGATCCACGTCCTCGACCGAGCTCGAGAACTCAGGGATGACGTTCCATTCGCCGACCTCCCCGGCGCAGGACATGTCCCCGGGAGCCAGGTTGCGGACGAAGCGGGCGTAGATCCGCGAGGCGCACAGATCCCAGTCGGCGAGCGCGGTCACGTGCACCGAGTTGGCGACCTCGACGAAGGTGGAGCCGGGGAAGCGTCGCGCCACCTCGCGGGCTCCGGACGAGGCCGTGATCGTGTCGAGGTCGCCGTTCAGGACGAGCGTCGGGACGTCGGGGTACACGGCTCCGGGCGGGTCGGGCGGATCCGGCCGCAACGGCGAGGGCCAGCGGAGGCAGGCGAGGGCGCCCTCGTAGTCGGTTCCGGTCCAGGCCGCGGCGCTGAAGGGCGCGAACGTGCCGGGCGGGTAGGCGGCGATCCCGCTCTCTGCCTCGGCGCGCCGGGCGGCCATCGGCGTGGCGAAGTCCCAGAGCTGGGGATAATCGTGGCAGATGACCGAGAGGTAGAGCGCCTCGGACCAGGTCGGAGGATCGTCAGGCGGGGCCTCCACCGTCACGGTCTCGGCGGCGAGTCGAAGGATCGCGGCGGTGTCGCCCCTGTTTGCCGCCAGGAGCGCGGCCGGAAGGTCGCGCCAGAGCCCCGGGTACCAGTAGCTGGCGGAGACAAGCTGCACGAAGGCGTCCTCGTCAAGGCGGACGCGCGTGCGCGTCCCGTCGCCGTCGCGCCCGAAGCCGAGGATCGGCTCTTCGCGCACACGATCGGCGAAACGCGTGACCAGCTTGACGGGATCCTGCACCGGGCAGGTCACCGAGCGCGAGCACGAGAGCTCGAGCCCGATCCGGATCGCCTCGACCAGGTCGGCCCAGGCCGGGTCCGTGCCGGGCAGCGGGTAGGCGGCATCGAGCGTCAGCGAGCGGAGCCGCTGCGGGAAGCGAAGCGCGTAGGCCTGCGCCGCGTAGGTGCCGTACGAGTCTCCGTAGAGGTCGATCTTCCCTGCGTGAAGGGCCCGGAGCACCACCTCCATGTCCTGAACCGCCTGCGAGGTCGAGAAGAGATCGCGCTTGGGGCCGATCTGCGCCGCGCAACGGCCCGCCCGGGCCACGTACCGGCGCGTCGGCCGCGAGAAGGCCTTGCAGCCGAGCGGCGCGCTCCCGCCCGTGCCCCGCAGGTCGATGAGCACGAGGTCGCGGCCGCCGGAGACGGGGCGCCAGAGATCGACGCGGTCGGAGCGGCCCGGGGTCACCGCGTAGCCTGGCCCGCCCTCGAGCGAGACGACCGTCGAGATCCGCGGCAGCTCCCGGTTCCTCCGCGGGTAGCGCTCGAAGTAGACGCGGATCGACCTGCCGCCGGGCTTCGTCCGGTCGAGCGGCACGCGCACATAGCCGCAGTGGGCCGCCCGGTGGAGCTGGCGCGCCTCCGCCGGGCACGGCGCCACGATCGGAGTCGGCGGCGGAGGCGGTGGCAGGGCCTGCATCCACGAATGATACGACGGACGCCGATCGCCCAAGGGCTTGACATGCATCGATGTTCTTCGATACATTGATCTCCGTCGATGCGTACCGAGCTCCCCCTCCTCGAGCCCGCCACCCCCCTCGCCTGTTGCGCGCCCCTCACGGCGCCGATCCTCTCCAGCGAGGAGGCCGCTGCCACCGCGGCGCTCTTCCGGGCTCTGGCCGATCCGGCGCGGGTGCGCATCGTGAACGCGCTGGCGACCACCGACCAGGCGGTCTGCGGCTGCGAGCTGGTCGAGCCGCTCGGCCTCTCGCAGCCGACGGTGAGCCACCACCTGAAGAAGCTCACCGACGCAGGCCTGCTCGAGCGCGAGCAGCGCGGAAAGTGGGCCTACTACACGCTGAGCCCCGAGGCGGCCTCCACCCTGGCCCCTCTCCTCGACCTGGAACCCGTTTCGAAATGACGCTTCGTCGCCGGGGTGTGCTGGGCGAGTGCGAGGCAAGGACGCAGGGCGCGTTCGTAGCCGGAGGCTACGGGCGCAACCGAGGACGCAGAATCGCGCCGACCAGCGCGGCCCGGCGGCACAAGGCTTCGTTTCGACACGGGTTCGTACAGGAGACCTAGATGAACACGTCCGCAGACGCCGTGCGCGAGGACGTCCGCCGCAGGTACGCCGAGTCCGCCCTGGCCGTGAGCGAGGGGTCGAAGGGAAGCTGCGGGGGTGGAAGCTGCTGCAGCGGCGAGGCGCCCGACACCGATTTCGGCTCGGCGCTCTACGAGGCCGAGCAGCGCGGCGAGCTTCCCGAGAAGGCCGCGCAGGCCAGTCTCGGGTGCGGCAACCCGACCGCCGTCGCCGACCTGCGCGAGGGCGAGGCCGTGCTCGACCTCGGTTCGGGCGGCGGGATCGACGTCATCCTCTCCGCGAAGCGCGTCGGCCCTACCGGCATCGCCTACGGGCTCGACATGACCGAGGAGATGCTCAGCCTGGCCCAGCGCAACGCCGAGGAAGCCGGCGTACGAAACGCCGTGTTCCTCCGGGGGATCATCGAGGACGTGCCGCTCCCGGCCGATTCCGTCGACGTCGTCATCTCGAACTGCGTCGTCAACCTCTCGACCGACAAGCCCGCCGTCTTCGCCGAGCTCGCGCGCGTGCTGAAGCCCGGCGGGCGCCTAGGGATCTCCGACGTCGTCGCCGAGGACCGCCTCTCGCCCGAGGAGCGGGCCGAGCGCGGCTCGCACGTCGGCTGCATCGCCGGGGCGCTCTCGAAGGGCGAGTACGAGGCGGCCTTCGCCGCGGCCGGCTTCGAGGACGTCTCGGTGGAGTTCACGCACGAGGTCGCCGACGGCATCCACGGCGCGATCGTCAAAGCCAGACGGCCTGCCGGCGAGGTCGCCGCGCTCCCCGTCACCGCCTCGACGACTGGCTGCTGCTGATGGTCCCGCCTCGCAAGAGCTGGTAGGCGACTGCGCCCAGCGAGGCGCCGACCAGGGGCGCGAGCAGGTAGATCCAGAGCGAGTCGAGGTCGCCGGAGACCAGCGCCGGTCCGAGGGAGCGCGCCGGGTTCATCGACGCGCCGCTCACCGGCCCGCCGACGAGCGCGCACAGCCCGACCGTTCCGCCGATCGCGAGCGCGGCGGCCTCGCCGACCGCCCGGGTGTCGGTCGCGACGGCCATGATCACGAGCATCAGGAAGAAGGTCAGCACGACCTCCCAGAGGAACGCCTGGCGATCTGACCCCGAGGGAAGCGTGGCGCCGACGTTGGCCACGTCCCCGAGCGAGGCGCGCAGGAGCAGCGCCGCCACGACGGCCCCGGCGGCCTGGGCGGCCCAGTAGCCGGCGACCCGGCTCCACGGGAAGTGCCGCGTGAGGGCGAAGCCGAACGAGACGGCGGGGTTGAAGTGGGCGCCGGAGACGTGGCCGAGCCCGTAGATCATGGTCGCGATAGCCAGACCGAAGGCAACCGCGATGCCGAGCTGACCGAGACCACCGCCCTCGGCATCGACCATGATCGCGCCCGGCGCCGAAGAAGACGAGCGCGAAGGTGCCGAGCGCCTCGGCGGCGAGGCGGCGCGCGGCCATCACGCGCGGCCGCCGGGCGCCAGCTCGGCCAGCAGGCCCTGCACGAGCGCCTCGATCTCGTCGCGGATCGCCCGCACCGCCTCGAGGTCCTTCCCCGCCGGATCGTCGAGCTCCCAGTCGACGTAACGCTTGCCCGGATAGACGGGCAGGCGTCGCCGCAGCCCATGGTCACCACGGCGTCGGCCAGCCCGGACGACCTCGTCGGTCAGCGGCTTGGGGAGCTCGCGGGAAAGATCGATGCCAAGCTCGGCCATCGCTTCGACGACGACCGGGTTGACCTCCGCGGCGGGATCCGAGCCCGCCGAACGCACGAGCACCGTGCCCTTCGCCCGGTGGTGCATGAGCGCCGCCGCAATCTGCGAGCGGCCCGCGTTGTGGATGCAGACGAAGAGCACCTCCGGGACGTCAGTCACCGGCTCGATCTTGCCGAAGTCATCGATGACCGTCAATATCCTTCACGGGATGAGAACCATCGCCACGCTCGCAGGCAGCTGCCCCCCGCTCCTCCAGCAAGCCCTTGAGCCGGCCGAGGCCGACGAGCTCGCCGCCGTGCTCAAGGTGCTGGCCGAACCGGCACGCCTCCGCCTTCTCAGCCTCATCCAGGCCCAGCCTGACGGCGAGGCCTGTGTCTGCCATCTGGTGGAGCCTCTCGGCCTCACGCAAGGCACGGTCAGCCACCACCTGAAAGCGCTCCTCGAGGCCGGCCTGGTGACGCGCGAGCAGCGCGGGAGCTGGGCGTACTACCGCGTCGCGCCCGACGCTCTCGGCTCCGTCAGGGCGCTGCTCGCGTAGGCGGGGGCTTCTCCGGCGCCGGCCTGGTGCGCCGGACGACCAGGGTCACGCCCCACACGGCCAGCGCGGCGAGCCCGGCGACGAGCGAGACGAGCACGAGCTGGTTCGCATAGGGGACGTCGAGCAGCTTGAGGCCGCTCAGGGCGAGTACGCCGGCGAGGGAGAAGCGCAGGACCGTCTCCGGGAGCCCGACGCTGATCTGGCTCCCGATCAGGACGCCCGGGATCGAGCCGACCAGGAGCCAGGCCATGGCGGGAACGTCGACGTTGCCCGCGACGAGGTGGCCGAGTCCGGCGACGAAGAGCAGCGCCGCCGCATGGGCGATGTCCGTCCCGACGACGAACTTCGCTGCGAGCGGGAACAGGAGGAGCATGGCGAGCGCGAAGAGCGTCCCGCTCCCGACCGAGGTGAGCCCGACGATGAAGCCGCCGACGAGGCCGATGGAGACCGCGACGATGCGATCCCTGGTCGACAGCCGGCCCAGGCTCGCCTCCGTCCTGCTCGGGTGCACGAGCGCCTTGACGACGAACGCGATCGCCCCGAACGAGGAGCGTGTACCCGAGCACCCGGCCCTGGACGGAGTCGACGCTGTCCCCGTAGCGGTCGGTCAGGTACGTGGCGGTCCACACGCCGAGGAGGGACGCGGGCGCGCTCCCGACGAGCATCCAGCCCGCGAGCCGAGCCCTGACGGTGCCGAGGCGCCGGTGGCGAACGGCCCCGAAGGACTTGAAGATGGCGCCGTGCAGGATGTCGGTGCCGATCGCCGTCGCCGGGTTGAAGCCGAAGATGAAGATGAGTAGCGGCGTCATCAGGGCCCCGCCGCCCATGCCGGTCATCCCGACGAGGAGCCCGGTGATGAGACCGGCGAGGATGAGCCGCGGGTCGTTCACTGCGTCCGGATCAGTGCACCGCGAGCACGTCGCACGCCGCTCGGCGCATGACGTTCTGTGCCACGCTTCCCTCGACGAGCCGCTCGAAGAACTTCTTCTTGCGCATCCCGACCACGATGAGATCGGCCTTCCGTTCCTCGGCGAGCGAGACGATCGCCTCGGCCGGCTGCCCGACCGACTGGACGAGCTCGGCGTCGATGCCGCGCTCGGCCAGGTAGGCCCGCGCCTGCTCGAGCCGCTCCCGGCCGTAGTGGGTCACGTTCTCGGCGGAGTCGTGATCGCGCGGCGCGACGTTCGTGACGACGAGGGCGGCGCTCAGGCCTTCGGCGAGGTCCGCGGCCCGGGCGAGGGTGCGACTCTCGGGGTCGTCGAACGCGACGACGATGGTACGAACGGCAGACATGTTCGTCACAGGGTAGGCGCTCACCCCGACGACCGCGGCGGTCGGACGTCTTGCGATACCGCCTGACCACCGATCTCGTCGACTGCTCCAGACCGCTCGTGGTTCGGGTGCTTACGTCGGGTCAGGCGCTGGGTGCGAGCCCGGCCGTCGCCCGCGTAACGGTGGCCGCTCGTGCGTCGCGGGCTCGCCGGCGCTCGATCAGCACGGCGGCGGCGGCGAAGCAGACGAGGCCGATCGGGCCGATCGGCGGCGGATGGACGGCGAAGATCGCGGAAGCGCCGACAAGAAGGGTCGCGGGCCAGCCCGTCGCCGGCGCGGCGGAAGGCGACCGCGGCCGCCAACAATCGCAACGACCCAGCCGAAGAAGCCGAGGATGAGCGAGAACGAAACCGGGTCGGCGACGATGGCGTTCTCGTTGTAGTCCTGGATCGCGTCGGCGACTACCGCCTGGTCGCCGGCGTCAGTCCGTTGGCGTAGTCGACGAGGAGACCGTGTCCCGACGCCGACGGTTACCTCATAGGCGGTGTAGAAGACGAGGAAGAACACGAGCGCGACACGGCTGACGGTCGCCGCGAGGCCTTCCAGGCCGCGGAGCAGGAGGAAGACCGCGAAGCCCAGGAGCGGGATGAGGAACAAGAATGGCCGTGTGGACGAACAGCCACGCGCCGACGTCGTGGCGCACTCCTTCGTAGATCTCGTCGCCGCCGGGCGGATGCCACCACAGCACGACGGCGAGGACCAGCGGGGTCAGGACCAAGAACAGCGCCGCGAAGGTAGACATGGGTCATGGCGCTCCTCCTTCGGTTTCCAGGAGTGAGCGGTCGAAGAAGCCGACGACCCGCCGCTCGTACTCATCGGGCTCGGCGTCGAACGCGCCGACGTGGTCGCCTTCGGCCTCCCAGACCTCCTTGGGCTCGTTCGCCGCCTCGTAGTAGGTGCGGGGTCAGGTTCTCGCCGCCCTGGCCCGGGTCGGCGTAGATGAAGAACAGCGGCTCCGAGATGTCTGCGCTGAGGTCGTTGAGGCTCGGGGGCGGCAGGTCGCTCGCGAAGGCGACGTCGCGAGCGTGATCGAGGCCGAAGACGCCGGTGGTGATCCCGAGTCCAGCCCGGGCAGTTCCACCGCCTCGCGGACTGAGCGGATGCCGGCGCCCTCGGAGACGACGGCCCGCAGGTATTCGTTTCGGCCGCCGCCTGGAGGAGGACCTCGCCGCCGACCGAGAGGCCGAGCGCCGCCGATGCGGTTCGTCGATCGACGTCGGGACGGATCTGGAGATACGAGATCGCCGCCTTCACGTCGCGCGTGCCTGCCCAGCCGAGCCCGTTCGGATCCCCCTCGCTCTCGCCCTCCCCGCGCCGGTCGAAGAGCAGGACGCCGTAGCCGTGCTGCGACGAGCATCCTGGCCGGCTTCTGCGGGCCCTTGCGACCCGGGAACGACGATGACGGTGGCGCCGTTCTTCGTGGGCACGTACCAGCCTTCGAGCCGAAGGCCGTCGCTCGTCGTGAAGGCGACGTTCTCGAACGGCGCGCCGAGCTCCGCGGTCGGCACGTAGGCGCGCGCCGCGTGGGTGACGACGTACGACTCGGCGAGACCGGGTAGAGACGAAGTAAAGCGACGAGCAGGGAGCCGACCGCCAGCAGAGCCCGCCGAAGGTACCGGCGGATCACGCTGCCGCCCTTCCTCGATCTCCAGAGCGTCACGAGCCCGATGCCGATGAGGAGGAAGCCGGCCGGGATCGCGAGGAGCCCGGTGTAGTCGTCTCCGGACGGGCCGTTCTCGCGGGTGTAGTAGCCGGCCTCGCCGACGCCCATCACGACCATGAAGAGCGCCGAAGACGATCGCGAGCGTGGCCGCGGAGCGCCCGGCCGAAGGCGCGGATAGGCCCAGGCGGAGAGGACGAAGAGCGCGGCCTGCACGAGGCCGCCGACCAGGTGGTCGGCGGCCGATGTTCCCGGCTGCGGCTGGAGGAAGTTGTCGTCGACGACGTGGAGGGCTGCGACGCCGAGTGCGAGCCGCGCAAGACCCGCCTCCGTGCGAAGGGCTGCCGCGACCCGCGTCGCGGCAGCCTTTCCGGATTCGGAAGCCGGGTGACTCGCGCTCGCCACGACCGTGCTAGGAGCTCAGGCAGTGGGAACGGGCTGCGCCTTGACCGGCTCGAGCTTCTCGCCGTGCTCGAAGTGCGGAAGCCACTCGAGCCAGCTGTCGGCAGGTACCAGTTCCAGTCGCCGAGCAGCTTCATCGACGCCGGGAGGAGGACCGCCCGGACGATCGTCGCGTCGATCAGGATCGCCACGGCCAGGCCGACGCCGAACTGCTTGAGCATCAGCATCGAGAGCGTCGCGAAGATGGCGAAGACGCCCACCATCACGATCGCGGCGCTCGTGACGACGGCGGCTGTCGTCTTGATCCCGTGGGAGATGGCTTCGTCGGTGCTCATCCCCTTGTCGTACGACTCGCGAATGCGGCTGAGGATGAAGACGTGGTAGTCCATCGACAGGCCGAACAGGATCACGAACAGGAGGATCGGGAGGAACGGGTCGATTCCGCCCGTGAACTCGAAGCCCAGAAGGCCCTTCCCCCAGCCGTGCTGGAACACGAGCACGAGGACGCCGTAGGCGGCCCCGATCGAGAGCAGGTTGAGCACGATCGCCTTGGCTGCGATCACCACCGACCGGAAGGAAAGGAGCATCAGGCAGAACGCGAACAGGAGCACGAACCCGAAGACCAGCGGTACGGCGGCCTTCATCTGGTCGTTGAAGTCCTTCGCCTGCGCGGTCGTGCCGGTGACGGCGACCTCGGCCTCGGGCAGTGCCCCCAGCGTCGGCGGGATCACGTCGTCGCGAAGGGCGGCGAGGGCCGAGTTCGAGGTCGAATCGGTTCCCTCTCCCTCGACGGGGATCGAGATGTTCGCGACCGTTTTCGCCGGATTGACGTCGATGTCGATCGGCTCGTTCATGAGGCCGCTCTGCAGAGCGCGCCACTCGAGCTGGCCGATCGCTTCCTGGACGGCGGGCGCCTCGACGTTCGCCGCCTTGACGACGACGTTCGCTCCGATCTCGGTACCCGGGAAGGCGTCCTTGACGCGGTTGTAGGACGTCAGGAACTGGGGCGGGTACGAGTCGATGCTGGCCTGCGCCGTGCGCAGCTGTAGCGCCGGCACGGCGAGCGCGATCAGGAGGCCGCCGGCCAACGTCACGGACAGGGCCGGGTGTCGGAGCACACGGTCGATGATGGCTCCCCAGATCCGGCCTTCGCCGTCGTCGCGGCGCAACCGGTGGACGAAGGGCACGCGGACGCGGTCGACGTTGTCGCCCAGCTTCGAGAGAAGCGCGGGCAGCACCGTCAGCGACCCGAGCATCGCCACCGCGACGACCGTCATCGTGGCGACCGCGAAGGAGGCGTAACCGGCGTCCCCGGTCAGGAACATGCCCGCCATGGCGACGAGGACAGTGAGGCCCGATACGAGGACCGCTCGACCGGACGTCGCCGCCGCCGCCTCGAGAGCAGCCTCTTCGCTACGACCGGCGGCACGCTCCTCGCGCTCGCGCTTCAGGTAGAACATCGTGTAGTCGACGCCGACGGCGAGCCCGATCAGAAGGATGATCGCGCTGACGCCTTCGCCCATCGGCAGCATTTGGCTGAAGACCGCCACGAGGCCCATTGCCGCGAGAACGGCCGTGAGCCCAAGCAGGAGCGGGATGCCCGCTGCGACGAGCGCGCCGAAGGCGATCAGGAGGATGCCCAGCGTCAACGGGATGGAGTAGAGCCCGGCCTTCTTGAGGTCGTCGAAGAACGCAGCCTGGATCTCCTTCCCCGTGCTCTCGCCGAACGATCCGACGTAGAACGCTGGGTTCGCCTGCTGAATCTCGTCGACGGAGGCGACGATGGGATCGACGTGGTCGGCGGCATCGTCGGAGGGACCGGCAATCTCGACCGGGATCAGAACCGAGTGCTGGTCGCCTGAGATCTGGCCGCTTCCTTCGGCGTCGAACGGCGATTCGACCTTGGCGACCTCCGGAAGGGCGGAGACTTCGTCGACCACCGACTGCACGACTGCTTGGAACTCCGGCGAGGACACCGTCAGCTTCTCGTTCTGAACGAGAATGCTCTCACCCGACGGCTGCTTGAAGTCCTCGTAGAGAATCGTGTCCGCGCGGCCGGACTCACCGGGTCCGGCAGTCTCGGTGACGATCTGCTTCTGCTTGACGACCGAGTTCCCGATCGCAAACGCCACGAGCGCGAACGCGAGCCAGCCGAAGATCGCCTTCTTGCGGTGGTGCGCGCTCCATCGCGCCATCCGCGCCGCGAGATTGGTCGGTCGGGTCGAGTCCTTTTCGGGAGAGGCACCGCGCATCGTCAGTCTCCTTCCGCTCGAAGCGGTCCGTGAGGCCAACCTAGGGCGCCGCCGGCGCCGTCGCATCGGTGATTACGCCGGTGGGTGAGCGTCCCGTCAGGCGGAAGCCACGACGCTCAGGTGCCCGATCGCCGCGAGGAGCCCGGGGCCGAGAGGGAGGCGCGCGAGCTGGGTGCGGGACTTGACGCCGAGCTTCGTGAACACATGGCGCAGATGATGCTCGATCGTCCGGGGCGAGAGGAAGAGCTGGGCGGCGACCTCCTTGTTGGAGAGGCCTTCCGCCACGAGGCGTGCGATCTGAAGCTCCTGGGGCGTGAGCTGGTCGACCGTGCTCGGGTCGCGCTTTCGCGCGGTCTCGCCGGATGCGCGCAGCTCGGCCCGCGCCCGCTCGGCCCACGGCTCTGCGCGCAAGCGCTCGAACGCCTCGAGCGCGGCGCGGAGCTGGACACGCGCATCGGTGCGCCGGCGCTCGCGCCGCAGGTGCTCTCCGTAGAGAAGCTGGATGCGCGCGAGGTCGAACGGGCCGCCGTCCGCGCCGAGCCGGAGCGCTTCCTCGAAGTGCGCGGTCGCCTCCTCGCCCTCGGCCAGAAGCGCGCGGCAGCCCGAGAGTCGGGGCTGCACCCACGCGTAGCCCGAGTCGGGCGCCCACTCCTCGAACCCCGAGAGCGAAGCCCGAGCCTCCTCCAGGCGCCCTGCCCGCACCGCGGCTTCGATCGCATCCGGAGTTGCGCCCTTGGCGAGGAACGGGTCGCCGACGTCCGGGCGGGGATCGGCGACGACCCTGAAGTGCTCGAGAGCCTCGGTCCAGCGTCCGCGGCCAAGCTCGAGCATGGCCGAGCACGTACATCGCGTACGTGGCGCGCGCCGGCAGGCCGTGGGCAGTCGGCGAGCTCGAGCATTTCACCGCTTCGCTCGACGCGCCTCGTCGTCGTCACCGCGGATGGCCGCTGCGAACGCGAGGAGCCCGAGAGGAGTCGAGGCGGCATTTGCGGCGCCGAGCTGGCGCGCGAACTGCAGAGCCTCGCCCGCCACGAGCGCTGCCTCGTCGAAGCGCTGCGCCAGGTAGTGCTGAGCTGCGCTCATGGCCAGAGCGCTTCCGCGAGCACCCCGAGCTCCCCGCGTGCCCGAGCGAGCGAGGTAGCTCGGTTGATCAGCGTTGCGAAACGCTGGTTGTCTCCGACGAAGAGTGCGGCGACGCTGACGGCGTAGACATGCTGAGCATCGTCGGAGGTGGACGCCCGGGCGAACGCCTCCTCGAGCTGGGCACCGTCAGACGACGTATCGCCGCCGCGAACCTGAGCAAAGGCGGCGAGGGCCCGGGCGACGGACATGAGCTCGTCGTCCCCGCCCGCGGAGGCGACCTCGGCAGCCAGTCCGGAAACCTCAGCGCGAGCCGCAGGGTCGCCGCTCATCGATGCAGCGGCGTTTGCCCAGATGAGGAGCTCGACTGCCTTCGATGCGTCGAGCTCGGCGACCTCGCGAGCAGCGCTGGTCAGCCTCGAGAAGCCATTCAGCGGGTGGCCACAACGAAGCTCGGCGACTCCGACCGCGAGGTCGAGCTCGGTCCGAAGGAGAGTGTCATCGACCAGAGGGTCGGCCTCGCCGGCAAGCTCGATCGCATAGTCGTCAGCGCCTGCGATGCTCGCAGCTCGCGCGGCCCGGGTCAGCCGATGGCCTCGAGCGTGCTCGTCCGACGAGAGGTCGGCGGCACGCGCGAACGCCTTCGCCGCGGCCCGGTAGCCGCGCTCGATGCTCGGCGCGCTCCGCCGCCTCCTCCAGCGCGCGGACGGCTTCCTCGTCGGGCTCGAGAACCGACGCTGCGAGATGCCAGGCTCGGCGGTCCGCGTGCTCCTCGTCATCCGCCAGTGCGTCGGCAAGCGCGCGATGGACGGCCAGACGCTCGTTCGACGTCGCCGCCTCGTAGACCGCCGACCTCACGAGCGGATGCCGGAAATCGAGCCGGCTTCCGTGCACGGAGACGAGGCCTGCCCGCTCGGCAAGGTCGAGCCCGCGCGGGCCGGCGCCGAGCGCCTCGCTCGCTCGGGCGACGAGCTTTGCGTCCTCCAGGTCGTCGGCCGAGGCGACCAGCAGGACGCGCTGGGCCTCGTCCGGAAGCCGGCGGACCTGCTCGAGGAAGATGCTCTTGACGTGAGTGCGTGAGCGGCAGCGACTCCGGAAGCGGCTCGTCGCCGGCCAGCTGACCTTCGCTGAGCGCCGACGGGAGCTCCACGAGCGCGAGCGCGTTCCCTTGCGTCTGTTCGATCAGACGCTCGCGGACCGACGGAGCCGCCGAGCTTGCGACCCGGGCGAGCAAGGTCGCCGACGCTTCAGGGTCGAGCCGTTCGACAGCAACGAAGGCAGGTCTTCCGCCTCGAATCCGCGAACTTCGCCTTCCCTCGCCGCAAA
>CAVZJM010000015.1:0-46293 GCA_963775625.1 uncultured Actinomycetes bacterium
TTCGGATGCGTGGCGAGCTCGGTGTCCACACGATGGCGCAGGTAGCCGACCGAGCCCGCGAGACGCTCCTCGAAGCCCTCGGCCGCGTCGGCAGGGTCGAGTCCGGCCGGGAGCGGGACGACGCGGACGTCGAACCCCGCCTTGACGGCCAGCTCCATCCCGCGCAGCGTCGCCGCCTCGCCGGCCGCGTCGGCGTCGAAGCAGAGGAAGAGGTGGCGCGCGAGCCGGCGAAGCTCCTTGAGCTGCGGCTCCGTGAGCGCCGTCCCCATCGAGGCGACCACGGAATGGAGGCCGGCCTGGTGGAGCGCGAGCACGTCCGTGTAGCCCTCGACGACGAGCGCCCGCTCCTCCTTGGCGACCGCGGAGCGGGCTCGGTCGAGGCCGTAGACGATCGAGCCCTTGCGGAACACCTCGCCCTCGGGCGAGTTCACGTACTTCGCGGGAATGGGATCGTCGTCGCGGAGCCGCCGCGCGCCGAAGCCGAGCACCCGGCCGCGCGCGTCGGCGAGCGGGAAGACGAGCCGGCCGGCGAAGTAGTCGTTCCCGCGGCGGTTGACGAGGCCGGCGGCGACGAGCTCGTCCTGCGAGTAGCCCTTCCCGCGGGCCTTCTGCGCCAGCACGGCGCCGCCGGGCGAGAGGCCGAGCCGGAACTCGCGGCAGACCTCCTCCGCCAGACCGCGCTCGGCGAGGTAGGCCCGCACCGACTCCCCCGCGTCGGCCTCCCAGAGGTAGCGCTCGTAGAAGCGCGCCGCCTGCTCGAGCAGGGCGATGAGCCGCCCCCGCCGCGCCCGGCGGGCCTCGTCCTGCGGCGAGGTCTCCTCGTACTCGAGCGTGATGCGGTAGCGGTCGGCGAGCCACTCGATCGCCTGGACGAAGTCGAGCCCCTCCGTCTCCTGCACGAACGTGATCAGGTCGCCGCCCTTGCCGCAGCCGAAGCAGTGGTAGAGCTTGCCGACCGGGTCGACGGAGAAGCTCGGCGTCTTCTCCTCGTGGAAGGGGCAGCGGCCGCTCCACTGGGCGCCCGTGCGCCGGAGCTGCGTGCGGGCCCCGACGATCTCGACCATGTCGGCGGCCGTCTTCACCTCGTCGACCGAGGACTGCCTTATGACGGCCAAGCGAGCGCGAAGCGGTCGGTCATGCCGGCCACGTAGTCGGTGATTCGTTCGGGAAGGTCGCCGGGGCTGTCGGGCGGAAGCTCCTCGGGATGCTCGACCAGCCGGTCGAAGACGCGGCGCACGGTGCCCACGGCGAGCGCGCGCTGCTCCTCCTCGGCGGGGCCGAGGTACACGCGCGCGAACATGAACTCGCGCAGGGCGAGCATGGCGCGGCCGATCTCCTCGCTCTGGACGATGTCGCCCGCCTCGGCCGAGGACTCGACGATGTCGTGGACGAGCGTGTCGATCCGGCGCGAGCCGCGCGCGCCGAGCAGGGCGATCTCCTCCTGCGGCAGCTCCTCGGGCCGGAGCACGCCCGCGCGCACGGCGTCGTCGATGTCGTGGTTGATGTACGCGACCCGGTCGACCAGGCGCACGATCTTCCCCTCGAGCGTCGCCGGCTCGCCCGGGCCGGTGTGGTGGAGGATGCCGTCCCGCGCCTCCACGGTGAGGTTGAGGCCGCGGCCGTTGCGCTCGAGCACCTCGACGACGCGGAGCGACTGCTCGTTGTGGCGAAACCGGCGCCCGAAGCGCTCGGAGACCGCCGCGTCGAGCGCCTCCTCGCCGGTGTGCCCGAAGGGCGTGTGCCCGAGGTCGTGGCCGAGCGCGATCGCCTCGGTCAGGTCCTCGTTGAGCCGCAGCGCCCGGGCGACCGTCCGCGAGATCCCCGCCGTCTCGAGCGTGTGCGTGAGCCGCGTGCGGAAGTGGTCGCCCTGCGGGTCGATGAAGACCTGCGTCTTGTGCTTCAGCCGCCGGAAGGCCTTCGAGTGGACGATGCGGTCGCGGTCGCGCTGGAACGGCGTCCTGAGGCGGCATTCCTCCTCCTCGGCGTGCGCCCGCCCCTGCGTCTCGTACGAGCGCACGGCGAGCGGGGAGAGCGAGCTCTCCTCCTGCTCGCGGACGCGGGCCTCGAAGGCGTCCGCCACCCGTCCGGCGACGTCGGGCATGGTCCTACGCTACTCCTAGATGATGATGGGGACCGTGCCCCCGTCGGCGCTCCACGCCGATCCCGTCACGTAGCCGGCACGGTCCGAGCACAGGAAGACGATCACGCCCGCGATCTCCTCCGGCTCGGCCAGGCGCCCGAGCGGCCGGCCCTTGGCGACGCCGGCCAGGACCTCCTCCCTGCTCTTTCCGGACCGCTCCGCCGCCTGGTCGGCGAGGCCGCCGGGCGCGAGCCACGCAGGCGAGGCGGTCGGCCCCGGCGTGACCGCGTTGCAGAGGATCCCGTCGGCCGCGTAGAGGTCGGCGACGAGGCGCGAGAGCGACAGCACCGCGGCCTTGGTCACGCTGTAGTTCGGCATCGAGGTCGACGGCCGCTTGCCGGCGGTCGAGCTGACGTTGACGATCCGGCCCCAGCCGCGGCCGCGCATCCCCGGCAGTACCGCCTGGATGGCGCGCACGTAGCTCATGACGTTGAGCTGCCACATCGACTCCCAGTCGGCGTCCGTGAGCTCGTCGAACCCGACCTGGACGGCGAGGCCGACGTTGTTGACGAGGCAGTCGACCTGGCCGAATTCGGCCTCGGCGCGGGAGATCAGCTCGGCCGGCGCCTCGGGGAGCGCCAGGTCGCCGGCGACGCCGAGCGCCGCGCCGACCTCGGCCCGCGCCGCCTCGACGCGCTCCGGGTCGCGCCCGGAGACGACGACCTTTGCCCCCTCCGCCGCGAGCAGGCGGGCCGTCTCGAGCCCGATGCCGGCGGTCGAGCCGGTGACGACGCAAACGCGATCGGCGAGCCCGAGCTCCACGCGCCTACGATATCGGCCATGGGCTACGCCCACGGCTCGATCGACGACCTCGGGACCGGCGTCTTCCGCAAGGTCCGCCAGGCCCTCGGGGTGACCGCCTTCGGCGTGAACGCGATGGTGCTGCCGCCCCAGACCGGCTGGTTCGAGCACTTCCACGACGAGCAGGACGAGCTCTACTTCGTCCACCGCGGGCTCGCGGGCTTCGAGGTCGAGAGCGAGCGCTTCGAGCTCGGGCCGGGCGGCGTCTGCCACGTCGAGTCGACCTCGCCGCGCCGCGTCTGGAACGCGGGCGACGGCGACCTCGTCCTCCTGGTCGTCGGCGGCCGCGGCGGCTACATCGGCCGCGACGGTCACATGGTCGACCCCGAGGACGAGGAGCGGCGCCGGGCGTTCAGCGCCGGCGAGGAAGCCGTCATCCGCCGGCTGCCCGAGTGACGACCGTCTACCTCGCCCGCCACGGGGAGAGCGACTGGAACGCGGCGAACCGCTTCCAGGGTCACAGCGACCGGCCGCTGACCGAGCTCGGGCGGCAGCAGGCCGAGGCGCTCGCGGAGGCGCTCGCCGCGACGGAGGCCCCCGACGCCATCTACTCGAGCCCGCTGCGCCGCGCGTTCGACACCGCAGTCGCGGTCGGTGCCCGCCTCGGGCTCGATCCGGTGGCCGTCGCGGACCTCCGCGAGGTCGACGTCGGCAGCTGGTCCGGCCTCTCCCGGGACGAGGTGCAGGAGCGGTTCCCGGACGCTTTCGCGAGCTGGCTCGACGGCGGCGAGGGCTGGGCGGACGGCGAGACCTACGCCGAGATGTCCGACCGCGTGCTCGCTGCGCTTCTCCAGATCGCGGCCGAGCATCCCGGCCGCCCGGTCCTCGTCGTCTCGCACGGCGGCCCGATCCGCGCCATCCACGCAGCCGCCGCCGGCATCGACGTGCACGCCTTCCGGCGGCTCCAGCGAGTCGAGCCCAATGCACGCCTGTCCCGAGTGGCCGTCGAGAACGGCGAGATCTCCCGGCTAGACTGAGCCCGTGGAGGACTACACGAGCAAGTACACCGGCGAGCAGGTGGAGGTGGAGCTGTTCGGCGGCGAGTACCAGGAGGGCACGCTCACCGCGTACTGCGCCGTCGCCGGCGTCCCCCACCTGGAGCTGAACGGGCACATTCTCGTCCCGCTCCAGAACATCGCCTCGCTCCACTGCTCGAGCCGGTGCGACGCTCCCGAGCCGGACTGGCCTCCGCGCGGCCTGGCCGAGAGCGAAGGCGAGCCGTAGGCGGGCGCGGGGCCGTGCGCAGCAGGCTCCTCGTCGCGCGCAACATCTTCAAGGCACTTCTCTTCTACGGCGTCCTCGCAGGCGGGCTGTTCGCGCTCGGGTGGTGGCTCGGAGGCCTGCGGCTGGGAAGCGTGTTCCTGGTGGTCGGGCTGCTGATGGCCGCGACGATCTTCTGGTACGGACCGCGCGTTCTCCTCGCCTCGCTGGGGGCGCGCGAGCTCCAGGTCGCGGAGTCGCCTGCCCTCCATTCGACGGCCGAGCGGCTTGCAGCGCTGGCCGGCGTGGAGCGCCCGAAGCTCTACCTCATCGCCGACGGGCATCCGCGCGCCCTCTCGGTCGGACGGGGAGCGGGCGCCTGCGGGATCGCCTTCACCCAGGGGCTCGTCACGTTGCTCTCGCCCGCGGAGCTCGAGGGCGTGATCGCCCACGAGCTCGCCCACGCTCGCCATCGCGACTCCCTGATCCAGACGCCGGTCGTCCTGCTCGCCGGCTGGCTGGTCGAGGCAAGCCGCATCGGCGGATTCCTCGAGCGCGCGCTGCTCTTCGTGCTCGGCCCCGTCGCCGCCAGCATCGTCCAGGTCTTCCTCTCGCCCAAGCGCGAGCCG
The DNA here is from genome assembly GCA_963775625.1 of uncultured Actinomycetes bacterium. Taxonomy (GTDB): domain Bacteria; phylum Actinomycetota; class Thermoleophilia; order Gaiellales; family Gaiellaceae; genus JAIBJN01. Next base: position 4,771 of record CAVZJM010000015.1, read on the forward strand.
GCCGCCGACGCGCGCGCGGCCTCGATTCTCGGGACTCCGCATCCGCTCGCCGACGCGCTCGTCCGGATCGAGCAGGCCGAGGAGCTCGTCCGCTTTCAGGCGAGCCCGGTCACGGAGCCGCTCTACATCGTCAACCCGTTCGAGCCTGTCGGGCTTGCAGCGATGTTCTCCACGCACCCGCCGGTCGGCGAGCGCGTCGCGCGGCTGCGCGCGCTCGACCCCGAGTGGCGGGACCGCCTGCGCGCGGCCTGAGCTCGTCAGCGTTTGTCCGGCCGATCGAGGCGTAGTGTCTTGTCGTTCCGTGCTCTGCGGCTACCCCCCGCACAGGCGGGTGAAGGAGGACTCATGACTCGGCGACGGAGGCGTCTCCGCGCCACTCTCGGGATCTGGGTGGCACTGCTTGCCCTCATCGCGGCCGACGTGGCAGCGGCCGACCCGTTCACCAACTGGTCGGGTACGAAGGGCCCTTTCGCCTGGGAGGCCAAGCGCCGCGGCTGCGGCGTCGTCGGCAGCACCGCGAGCGTCGTTCGCGCGCACACCCGTTGGAGCACGAGCCCCGCCAACGGCTACGTCCGGCTCACTTTCACGCGGCAGATCCAGGACGAGACCACGAGCGAATGGGCGACCGTCCAGCGGCAGCGGCGCACGCACGAAGAACACGTCGCTCGAGGGCTTCCGCGGCGTCCTGCACTGGACCCAGTGGTTCTTCCCCTTCGCGGACGAAGGCGGCGCGCTCAGCCGGCACATCGTCGTCTTCGAGTGGTTCCGCGACCGGCCCGGGACCGACACGCGCGCGCTGCGCCGGGTGCGCATGTTTGCGCCCTGCGTGGTCGCACCGGGCTAGCCGACCACCGTTAACGACGAGAGGGCCGCCTCGCGGCGACCCTCTCTAGAAAAAACCGGCGGCGACCTACTCTCCCGGGAGGTTGCCCTCCGAGTACCATCGGCGCGGGCGGGCTTAACTTCTCTGTTCGGAATGGGAAGAGGTGTTTCCCCGCCGCTATAGCCACCGGAAATTGCGAGGCACGTGCGCGATCTCTCGCACACCCTCAAAACTCCATAGCGACTTTATTACGGTGTTCAAATCAAGACCTCGGGTGATTAGTACGGGTCCGCTGAACACATTGCTGTGCTTGCACGTCCCGCCTATCAACGTGGTGGTCTCCCACGACCCTTACTCCCTCGAGGGGATGGGAGGCCTCATCTCGAGGTGGGCTTCCCGCTTAGATGCTTTCAGCGGTTATCCCATCCAGACGTGGCTAATCAGCAGCGCCGTTGGCACGACGACTGATACACCAGAGGTCTGTTCGTCCCGGTCCTCTCGTACTAGGGACGACTCCTCTCAAGCCTCCAACGCCCATGGTGGATAGGGACCGAACTGTCTCACGACGTTCTGAACCCAGCTCGCGTACCGCTTTAATGGGCGAACAGCCCAACCCTTGGGACCTACTCCAGCCCCAGGATGCGACGAGCCGACATCGAGGTGCCAAACCCTTCCGTCGATGTGGACTCTTGGGAAGGATAAGCCTGTTATCCCCGGAGTACCTTTTATCCGTTGAGCGACGGCAATTCCACTCTCTACCGCCGGATCACTAAGGCCTGCTTTCGCACCTGCTCGACTTGTCAGTCTCGCAGTCAAGCTCCCTTATGCCTTTACACTCTACGCACGATTTCCAACCGTGCTGAGGGAACCTTTGCGCGCCTCCGTTACATTTTAGGAGGCGACCGCCCCAGTCAAACTGCCCACCTGACGCTGTTCCCGACCCGGATTACGGCATCGGGTTAGAAGCCCAGAACACGAAGGGTGGTATCCCAAGATTGTCTCCACGAAGGCTGGCGCCTCCGCTTCACAGACTCCCACCTATCCTGGACAACGCATCCCAGACTCCAACATCAAGCTGCAGTAAAGGTTCACGGGGTCTTTCCGTCCAACCACGGGTACTCGGTATCTTCACCGAGACTACAGTTTCACCGGATCCCTCGTTGAGACAGCGCCCAAGTCGTTACGCCATTCGTGCAGGTCGGAACTTACCCGACAAGGAATTTCGCTACCTTAGGACCGTTATAGTTACGGCCGCCGTTTACCGGGGCTTGGCTTTGAGGCTTCGCCTAATGGCTAACCTCTCCGCGTGACCTTCCGGCACCGGGCAGGCGTCAGCCCCTATACGTCGTCTTTCGACTTCGCAGAGACCTGTGTTTTTGGTAAACAGTCGCTTGGGCCGTTTCACTGCGGCCCCCTCAGGCTCGGAACCGCGAAGGCTCCTCACCCTACCGGGGCGCCCCTTCTCCCGAAGTTACGGGGCCATTTTGCCGAGTTCCTTAACGAGGGTTCTTCCGATCGCCTTAGTATTCTCTACCTGCCCACCTGTGTCGGTTTAGGTACGGGCACGCCCCACCTTCCTAGAGGATTTTCTCGGAGGCATGGCTTTAGGAACTTCGCCCGGTAAGGGCTCGGCATCCCGTCTCAGGCTTGATGGCTGACGGATTTACCTATCAGCCGCCCTACGCGGTTACCCCAGGACGACCAGCGCCTGGGTTTCCCTAGCCTACCCCGTCCCCCCTTCGGTCAAGCGGTGGGTACGTGGTACCGGAATATCAACCGGTTGTCCATCGCCTACGCCTTTCGGCCTCGGCTTAGGTCCCGACTAACCCTGAGCAGATTAGCTTTACTCAGGAACCCTTGGGCATTCGGCGGAGGGGTTTCTCGCCCCTCTTTCGTTACTCGTGCCAGCATTCTCACTTCCCACGCCTCCACGGCTGGCTTACGCCGCCGCTTCGCCGGCGTGGGAACGCTCCCCTACCACTCCGAGCAAGCTCGAAGTCCGTGGCTTCGGTTCCTGGCTTGAGCCCCGTTACATTGTCCGCGCCCGAACACTTGACCAGTGAGCTGTTACGCACTCTTTAAAGGAATGGCTGCTTCTAAGCCAACCTCCTGGTTGTCTCGGCACTCAGACATCGTTTCCCACTTAGCCAGAAATTAGGGACCTTAGCCGACGGTCTGGGCTGTTTCCCTTTTGAGCACGAAGCTTATCCCCCGCACTCTGACTGCCACGCTCTGGAACGCCGGTATTCGGAGTTTGCCTGAGTTCGGTAAGCTGGTAGGCCCCCTAGCCCAAGCAGTGCTCTACAGCCGACGCTGAACGCGTGACGCTATACCTAAATATATTTCGGGGAGAACCAGATATCTCTGAGTTTGATTAGCCTTTCACTCCGACCCACAGGTCATCCGCTCAGTTTTCAACCTAAGTCGGTTCGGTCCTCCACGGGGTCTTACCCCCGCTTCAACCTGCCCATGGGTAGATCACTCAGTTTCGGGTCTGCATCCGACGACTAAATCGCCCTATTCGGACTCGCTTTCGCTACGGCTCCGTTTCCTTAACCTTGCCGTCGAACAGCAACTCGCTGGCTCATTATGCAAAAGGCACGCCGTCACAGGACAAAGCCTGCTCCGACCGCTTGTAAGCACACGGTTTCAGGTACTATTTCACTCCCCTTCCGGGGTGCTTTTCACCTTTCCCTCACGGTACTAGTTCACTATCGGTCGCCAGGGAGTACTTAGCCTTACGGGGTGGGCCCCGCAGGTTCCGACCGGGTTTCACGTGCCCGGCCGTACTCAGGAACTCGTCCAGGAAGACCAAACGCTTTCGCCTACAGGGCTATTACCTTCTGTGGCGTGAGTTTCCACCCACTTCGACTAACGCTTGGTTTTGTAACTTCCCGACCCGCCGGCAGACGGATCCAGACGAGCCCTACAACCCCAGCGTGACAACGACTGCCGTCTATCACGGCACGCTGGTTTGGGCTCTTCCCCTTTCGCTCGCCACTACTCAGGGAGTCGAGGTTTCTTTCCTTTCCTCCGGTTACTAAGATGTTTCAGTTCACCGGCTTGCCTTCCCTGCCCTATGGATTCAGGCAGGGACACGTACGCATTACCGCACGTAGGTTTCCCCATTCGGAAATCCCGGGGTCAAAGGATGGTCAGCTCCTCACCCGGGCTTATCGCAGCCGCCCACGTCCTTCTTCGGCTCCTGGCGCCAAGGCATCCACCGTGTGCCCTTTGTCTCTTGATCATGAAGAACACCGTGTTTGCCGCTATGGAGTTTTCAAGGTGCGCGCGGGCGATCCCGCTCGAGAAGAACCGACCCGAGGCCGGTCTCTCAAAACTCAACAGCGTGTAGGACTCGTCGAGGTCGACGTTGTTCTAGGCGAGCCCGGGCATCGGACGAATCGGCCGAAGCCGAGACATCGACGAGCCGGGCGCCTGCGGGAGTTGGAGCTCCCGCGTTCCCTAGAAAGGAGGTGATCCAGCCGCAGCTTCCGCTACGGCTACCTTGTTACGACTTCACCCCAATCACCAACCCCACCTTCGACGGCTCCCTCCCTTGCGGGTTAGGACACCGGCTTCGGGTGTTGCCGGCTTTCGTGGTGTGACGGGCGGTGTGTACAAGGCCCGAGAACGTATTCACCGCGGCGTTGCTGATCCGCGATTACTAGCAACTCCGCCTTCATGGAGGCGAGTTTCAGCCTCCAATCCGAACCGGGACCGGCTTTTTGGGATTCGCTCCCCCTCACGGGTTTGCAGCCCTTTGTACCGGCCAATGTAGCACGTGTGTAGCCCAGAGCATAAGGGGCATGATGACTTGACGTCATCCCCACCTTCCTCCGGTTTGTCACCGGCAGTCTCCCTAGAGTCCCCGGCATTATCCGCTGGCAACTAAGGACAGGGGTTGCGCTCGTTGCGGGACTTAACCCAACATCTCACGACACGAGCTGACGACAGCCATGCACCACCTGTGCACGAGCCCCGAAGGGCTGCCGTATTTCTACGACATTCCCGTGCATGTCAAGCCCTGGTAAGGTTCTTCGCGTTGCGTCGAATTAAACCACATGCTCCGCTGCTTGTGCGGGCCCCCGTCAATTCCTTTGAGTTTTAGCCTTGCGGCCGTACTCCCCAGGCGGGGTGCTTAATGCGTTAGCTTCGGCACGGGCGGAGTCGACACCGCCCACACCTAGCACCCATCGTTTACGGCGTGGACTACCAGGGTATCTAATCCTGTTCGCTCCCCACGCTTTCGCGCCTCAGCGTCAGTACCGTCCCAGAGAGCTGCTTTCGCCATCGGTGTTCTTCCTGATATCTGCGCATTTCACCGCTACACCAGGAATTCCACTCTCCTCTTCCGGACTCTAGCCGAGTAGTTTCCAACGACCGCTGGAGGTTGAGCCTCCAGATTTCACGTCGGACTTACTCGGCCGCCTACGCGCTCTTTACGCCCAATAAATCCGGACAACGCTAGCCCCCTACGTATTACCGCGGCTGCTGGCACGTAGTTAGCCGGGGCTTCTTCTGGAGGTACCGTCACCCTCTCGGCTATTAACCTGAGTGGCCTCGTCCCTCCTGAAAGCGGTTTACAACCCGAAGGCCTTCTTCCCGCACGCGGCGTCGCTGCGTCAGGCTTTCGCCCATTGCGCAAGATTCCCCACTGCTGCCTCCCGTAGGAGTCTGGGCCGTGTCTCAGTCCCAGTGTGGCTGATCGTCCTCTCAGACCAGCTACCGATCGGAGCCTTGGTGAGCCATTACCTCACCAACAAGCTAATCGGCCGCGGGCCCATCCTCAGCCGGAAGCCGAAGCCACCTTTTCTCATCCACCCGAGGGCTGATGAGGCTGTCCGGTATTAATCCGGGTTTCCCCGGGCTATCCCAGTGCCGAGGGCAGGTTACCCACGTGTTACTCACCCGTTCGCCGCTTTCCCCAGGGCCGAAGCCCTGGTTCTCGCTCGACTTGCATGTGTTAGGCGCGCCGCCAGCGTTCGTCCTGAGCCAGGATCAAACTCTCCGTGAAGACCTTTCGCAGTCAGCCCGAAGGCTGGTTGCTAACGGTTCAAGTTGAGCTTGAGCTCAAAGTCCCCTCGTAGAGAGGAGACGGGTTCATTAAGACCTCCCGCGCCGAAGCGCGCGAGGTTCTCGACGTACACGCTGTTGAGTTTTCAAAGACCGGTGCCCTCGCGGGCCGGCACGAAAAAGGCCTCCAACTCACGCAGAAGGCCCTTGGATGAAGTGATACTCGGTCGTATCAGGCTTCGGCCGAAGGGCGCTCCGTTGTCTCGTGGGTTGCCGTTTTCGTGCAGCCGCCGTTGCGGCCGAACAATGATAGCAGCTGCCGAAGGGCCGTCAAGCGCCGCCGGGAGCGGGCTCTCAGGCCGCTCCGAGCCGGGCGAACTGCCGCTTGCCGACCTGGATGAGCGCGCCGGCGAGCTCGGCCCGCGGCAGGTCGAGATCCCCGGTCGGAGCGCCGTTCACCTTGACCCCGCCCTGGGCGATGAGCCGGCGCGCCTCGCTCGTGGAGAGCCCGAACAGCTCGCGGATGAGCGCCGGCAGGTGCACGGGGTCGCCGGGAGGCAGATCGGCCTCCGGGACCTCGTCCGGCGCCTGGCCCTCGCGCACGACGCGCGTGAAGTGCGCCTCGGCCTCCTTCGCGGCCTCCTCCCCGTGCGAGCGGCGCACGACGAACCGCGCCAGCTCGAGCTTGGCCTCGAGCGGGTCGAGCGACGCCGGGTCGGCGTCCGACTCCATCACGAGCCGGTAGTACTCGGGAAGGAGCTCGTCGGAGATCCGCATCGTCTTGCCGAACTGCTCCTCGGGCGGGTCGGTGAGCCCGATGTAGTTGCCGAGCGACGCGCTCATCTTGCGCCCGTCGGGCCCGATCAGGAGCGGGGTCGTCAGCGCCACCTGCGGCTCGAGCCCGTAGGCCTGCATCACGTCGCGGCCGGCGAGGAGGTTGTAGAGCTGGTCGGTGCCGCCGAGCTCGACGTCGGCCTCGATCGCCACCGAGTCGTAGGCCTGCATGAACGGGTAGAGGAGCTCGGAGACGGAGATCGGCGTCTTCGCCTCGTAGCGCTTCTGGAAGTCGTCCCGCTCGAGCAGCCGGGCGACCGTGATCGTGCGCGTGAGCCTGACGACCTCCGCGAAGTCGAGCTTCCCCAGCCACTCGCCGTTCATGCGCACCTCGAGCTTCTCCGGGCTCGTGTCGACGATCTGCGCGGCCTGCTCGAGATAGGTCTTGGCGTTCGCGTCGATCTCCTCGTCGGAGAGGATCGGGCGCTCGCTCGACCGGCCCGACGGGTCGCCGATCCGCGTCGTGTAGTCGCCGATGATGAGGACGCCGACGTGCCCGGCGCGCTGGAAGGCGGCCATCCGCTGGAGCGGGATTGCATGCCCGACGTGGACGTGCGGGGCCGTGACGTCGATGCCGAGCTTGACGCGCAGCGGCCGCCCGGTCGCGAGCTTGCGCTCGAGCTCCCCCGCCGGGAGCACGTCGACGGCGTTGCGGGTGAGATCGGGGTCGGCCATGGCCGACCCCGATCATAGGGGCCTAGAAGGGGTAGGGCGTCAGGCTCCACGCCGACGTCGCGTACCAGACCCCGAAGGCCAGGCTCCATGCTCCGAGGACGGGCGCGACCGCCCCGAAGGCGGAGCTGACCGGCCGCGAGACGAGCGTTCGGCCGAAGCCGCCGGAGAGGACGGTCATCGACACCGCGGTGAAGAGCGCAAGCAGCGTCAGCGACCCGACCGCGAGCGTCGTCGACTCGATGGACGCGACGAGGAGGATGCCGACTCCGGCGCTTCCTCCCATGCCGTGAACGAGGCCGATGCCGAACGCGCCGGCGCCGCTGCGGGCATGCCGGTGCTGATGGGTCGTGTGGGCGTGCGTGTGCTCCTCGCCTTCGTGGCGGTGGGCGTGAACGTGGAACTCGCCGCGCCTCCACCTGATGAGCAGGCGAACGGCGAGGTAGACGATCACGGCCGCGACCGCAGTCTCAGCAGCACGCTGGACCGGCTCCGGGAGGTAGCTGTCGAGCAGCAGGATGGGAAGCCCGAAGGCGAAGAGGGTGAGGGCGTGGCCCAGGCCCCAGGCGAGCCCGAGGCCGCCTGCCCGGCGGGTGGCGCGATCGCTGCCGCCGGCGACGAGGGTCGAGACGGCCGCGATGTGATCGGGGTCCGTGGCGTGACGGAGACCGAGGAGCACGGCGACCGCCAGGACGATCCAGATGGAGCCCCCGTCGGCGAGGGCGACGATCCTGTCATCGAGTCCGAACATCAGAAAACCTCCGGGAGAGCACGGACGGTAATACCTACGCCGACCGCGAGGATGAGGAACGCGCTTGCCGCAGGCAGAGCGCGGACGAGCCGCCCGTCCAGGGAGAGCCGGCCGAAGGCCCGGCGGGCGAGAACGGCGAGCAGCCCGATCGCCGTGACCGTCGCGGCCAGGCCGAGGCTGAACGCGACGATGAGCGCGAGGCCGAAGCCGACACGGTGGAGCGCGATCGCGCTCAGCAGGACGACGAGCGCCGACGGGCAGGGCAGGAGGCCGGCGGCGATGCCCACCCCGAGCAGCCCGCCCCGGCCGTGGTCGTGCTCGTGCGGGTGGTGATGATGATGGTGGTGGTGCGTGGTTGTGGTGGTGGGCCCGCGCTCGGCGCACCCGGCCCGCGAGGACGCTCGCCCCGACGGCCACGACGAGCACGCCGGAGGCGAGCGTCAGCCACGGATACAGGCGCTCGGGGACGATGAAGCGGGAGAGCAGGAGCGTGACGAGCCCGAGGGCGAAGACGCCGGCGGTGTGCGTCGCGGTGACGATCAGGCCGAGCAGCACGGCGTGTCGCGGCTTGCCCCGGGTGCCGACGAGGTAGCCGGCGACGATCGCCTTCCCGTGCCCGGGCGTGAGCGCGTGCGCGGCGCCCCAGAACATCGCCACGAGGAGCGAGACGAAGACCACGCCGACGCCGAGGTCCCCCCGCGCGACCAGCGATTCGAACCCGCCGTCGCGACGGGCCCGCAGCTTCGCCGCCTTGCAGCTGCGGGGCCGCTCCGGGGCCCGTTCCCGGCTCGTACTCGACGCGCGCCGCGGTGACGTCGAGCGGCGAGGCGAGCAGGTCGGCGGGATACGCGCGGAGCGCGTCGCTCGTGCTGGTCGACGGAACGTCGGCGGTCTCGATCTCAGCGCCCCCGTTGGCCACGACGACGACCTCCTTCCAGCCCAGGCGCCGCTCGAAGTTGAGGTCGCGGAAGGCGAGCGTCCGACCGGACGACCCCTCGGGCGCGGCGTAGACCGCGTCGAACCTCAGCGTCTCGAGCCCGCCGGCGCCCGGCCGGGCCTGCACCCGGTGCTCGAGCGGCGTGAGCGCGACCCGGCGTCCGTCGAGCTCGAGCACGAGCCGATCCGCCACGACGGAGGCGAAGCCCCGAGCGCGAACCGCCGAGCCCTCCTGGAAGGCGGGGATCTCCGCCAGGTCCAGCGCGTAGCGCACGTAGACCCGGTCGCCGGACAGGACGATCTCGCTGTGGCGGTTGACGGTGAAGTTCCCGAGCGGATGGGCGAGCGCCGCGGCCGGCAGGAGCAGCGCGGCCAGCGGCGAGCAGGACGACGAGAGCCTTCCTCATCGCAGAGCCTCCTTCGCGACCGGTGACCAGCGGGGCGAGAAGTGCGGGTTGACGTCGAGGGCGGCGCGGAAGCTCGCGCGGGCGGCCGCGGGGCGGCCGAGGCAGCGCTCGATCATTCCGCGGTGGAAGAGCTTGAGCGCGTCGCGGGTCCCGAGCCGGAGGGCGCGGCGCGCATGGACGAGCGCCTCCTCGCAACGCCCGTTGCGGTACAGGGCCCAGGCCAGGACGTCCTCGGCCTCGATGCTCCGCCGCTCGCCGTAGGCTTCACGCGCACGCGCGAGGGCGCCCGCGACGTCGACGTTCCGGTCGAGGTCGACGAGCGCGGTCTCGAGCTCCGTCCGCGCGCCGTTCGCCTCGAGAAGCTGCTGCATGACGTCCACGAGCTCGTACGCCTCGGCCGCCTCGGCCTCGCGGCCGGCCGCGGCCAGCGTCTCGCCCAGGCGGGCCGCGTACTCCGGCAGGGGAACGGCGTCGAGCGCGCGGCGGTAGAGCGCGACGGCCTCGTCCATGCGCCCGCGCGCGGCGGCGACCCGGGCAAGGGCCGCGTCGGCGCGGTGGTAACCCGGAAAGCGGGCGAGCGCCTCGCGATACGCGCGCTCCGCGAGGCGCAATCGCCCGCTGTTGGTGTAGAGGTTGCCGAGCTCGACGAGCGCCCACGCGGCGGGCTCGCCCGTCGCCGCGGCCGAGACGGCGAGCCTCATCGCCTCGATCGCCGCGTCGGTGCGCCCGAGCAGCTCGCGCGCGTACGCGACGCGGGCGTACGAGGCGGCGGTCGGCTTGAGGGCCGCCATGCGGTCGAAGGCCTGGAAGGCGGCCTCGTACTCCCCGGTCTCGACGAGCGCGTCGCCGAGGATGCCGAGCGGCAGCCGCCGAGTAGGGGTTGACCGCGAGCGCACGCTCGGCAAGGCGCGCGGCCTCGGCGAACCGGTGCCGGGACGCGGCGAGCGCGGCCAGCCCGGTCAGCGCGAGATCGTTGGCGCCCGCCAGCTCGAGCGAGCGGCGGAGCGCGGCCTCCGACCGTGGGTAGAAGCCGGGGTCGCCGGTCTCCCGCGCGCGCTGCTGATAGGCGAGGCCGAGCAGGGCCAGCCCTTCCGCGTCCTGCGGGTTTCCGCGGACGCGGCGCTCGAGCTGCTCGACCTGGAGGGCCGTGTCGCCGGCCGCGAATCCATTCAGGAGCCGGGAGGCCGCGACGTCCGGCCTGGCCGCCGGGGCCGGCTCCGCGGCCGGGCTGCCCGCCAGGGCTCCTCCGAGGAGCGCGGCCCCCGCCGCGGCCAGGCCGGCCGCCCAGAAAATGTGTCGTCTCTTCATGTCGCCTCGAGGCTGCGAGGGGCCCGCCGCCGCTGGCGGGCCCCTCCGTCGCCTTCCGCTACGGCCCACCCATGGCGCCGTGGTGGACGTGCTCGTAGCCCTGGTGCGGCTCGGGCACGTACGGGAACGTCGCCCGGAACGGGCGGTCGTTCGCGTCGACCCCGTCGCCGAGCAGGTTGTTCGGCGAGCGGTTCGCGTTGCCGGCGCAGAAGCCGAAGCTCTCGATCAGCGGACCGACGACTGGCCCGTACCCGCACGTGAGGGCGCGGAGCTCGATGTCGGTCACGTCGTCTTCGAGCCGCCGGCCGTTCGGGAACCCGGCGAAGTCGCCGCCGAGAAGCCCGAGCCGGTTGCCCGCACCCACCTGCGCCGTCGGCGCGATGCCGGTGTTCAGGCGGATGAGGTCGGCCTGCTTGGGGCCGGTGTAGTTCAGCCCCGGGACGCCGGTGAGCAGGATCGCGGCCAGGTCGCCGCGGCCCGTCTCGGGCGCGTTGTCGAGCGCCGGGTAGAGGAGATTCGCCAGGCGAGTCACCTCGGGGCTCGTGTAGTGCGAGGCGAAGTCCGCGTCATTCGCAGGGTCGGACGCGTTCCAGCGGTCCTTCTTGCGAAGCGGGATCACGACCTCGTTGATCAGCGGCTCGGCGAGGCGGGAGACCTGCACCCAGTTCCCGTCCGAGCGCCGCCGGCCGTTCGCGTCGATGACCTGCACGCGCTGCCGGCTCGCCGTCGCGTACACGCCGATCACGGCCTTCGGATCGTCGGCCGCGTGCAGCTGCCCGTCGCGGGTGAGCTGCTTGATCGGAACCTGGAGCACGATGGCGTGCGTGTTGAAGCCGCCGACGCCGTCCACGCCGTCCTCCGCGTCGAGCGGGATGACGTGGGCGGGGTTGAACGGCCGCAGGCCGGCCAGGTCGAACACCGAGCCGAGATCGACGAAGAACGGGTCGTCGCTCTGGCCCGCGAACACCTTGATCCCGCCGGGAAGCTGCCGGACGGCCGCCTGCATCAGCGAGCCGTAGCTCGGGGTCGAGCGCGGCCCGATGTTGACGGGCGGGGTCGGCAGGTCCCGGCCGAGGACCGTGGTCCGGTCCTTCGTGACCCTGGTGACCTTGTAGGTCTGGGGCCGGTTCCAGTCCGGGTCCGAGAGCGTGTTGATCGGCCCGGTGTTGTAGAGGAACGTGTCGCCGTTCCGGGTCTGCGTCGAGAACTGGAACTGGTAGGCCACGTCTTCGCGGCCGTCGCCGTTCGAGTCGACCTTCAGCTCGTAGAGCACGTCGTCGGCGAACTCGTTGAAGTTCGGGCCGCCGGCCGGCTCCTCGAGCGGGATGTAGTTGGCGACGATCGTCACCGTGTCGGGGCGGTCGGGACTGACGAACGCGTAGACGTCCGTGTTGTCCGCGGCCGGGTCCTCGCTGATCACGGGCGCCTCGCGATGGCTCGACGCCTCGCTCGGCTCCGGGCCCGAGCCGCGCACGAGCGCAGCCGCGAGCACCGCCATGACCAGCGCCCCTAGGAGCGCGATTACTCTCATTTTCCTCTCCTCCGTGATGGGGTCGAACGCGCCGTATTCGCGCTCCCCGGCGGACCGGTTCGACGGCCGGACCGAACCGTCCGGAGGCGGCGCGCGAATGCCCCACATGGCTGCCGTGCTAGCGTTGCGCCCGCCTCGGAAGAGGCATGGAGTGATGGCTCGCGGGCTTGCCCACCTCTCGGACGAGGCGCTCGTCGCCCTCGTCGCCCGCGCCGACGAAGAGGCCCTGGCGGAGCTCTACGACCGCTTCGGCCGCGTCGCCTACGGGCTCGCGCTGCGCATCGTCCGCGACCCGGCGCTCGCCGAGGACGCGGTGCAGGAGGGCTTCATGGCGGTCTGGCGCTCCTCGGCGCGCTTCGTCGCCGAGCGCGCCAAGGCGAGCACGTGGATCCTCACGCTGATCCACCGGCGGGCCGTCGACGTCGTGCGCCGCGAGCAGCCGCGCCGGGCCGAGCCGCTCGACGCCGCCCCGCACGAGTCGGGAGACGACGTCGAGGAGGAGGCCTGGCTGCGCCTGCGCCGAACGCGGGTGCAGGAGGCGCTCAAGCGCCTGCCCGACAAGCAGCGGGAGGCACTCGAGCTCGCGTACTACGGCGGCTTCACGCAGTCCGAGCTCGCCGACCGGCTCGGCGAGCCTTTGGGCACCATTAAGAGCCGGATGTTCTCCGGACTGGCCACGCTCCGCGAGCTGCTCGCGGAGGACGACATCGAGGAAGGGCAATGGAGCGAGCCGAGATCCACGAGCTGAGCGCCGCCTACGCGCTCGACGCCCTCGACGCCGGCGAGCTCGAGGCCTTCGAGGAGCACCTCGCGCGCTGCCCCGAGTGCCGGGAGAACGTCGCGTCCTTCCAGGCGGCCGCCGCCGAGCTGGCGTACGACGCCGACGCGCCGGCTCCGTCGCCCGTCCTGCGGAACCGCATCCTCACGCAGGCGGCGAGCGAGCGGCCGATCGTCGCCGCGCCGCCGCCGCGCCGGCGCTGGGCGTTCCCCGTCGCGGCCACGGCCGCGGTCGCCGCCGGCTGCGCCGCGCTCGCCCTCGCCTTCTGGGCTGCCGACCTCTCCCAGCAGGTCGACGACCTCCAGGCCCGCCAGCACACCGCCGACGAGGTCGCGCTCATGCTGGCCAACCCGAACGCCGAGCGGGTCCCGCTGGAAGGCGCGAACGGCGTCCTCGTGGTCGACGGAGAGACGCAGGAGGGTCACCTGCTGGTCTTCGGGCTCGAGGAGGCGCCCGACGGACAAGACGTACGAGGCCTGGGTCATCCAGGACGGCGAGCCCGTGCCGGCCGGGCTCTTCTCGGGCGGGGACGAGCGGGCGACGGTGGTGCCGCTGAACACCCCGGTGCCCGAGGGGGCGATCGTCGCCGTCACGGTCGAGCAGGCCGGCGGCGTCGACGCAGTCCGAGCAGCAGCCGATCATCACCAGCGGCGCCGCCTGACACTCGGTCGGCGCCGCGGGCGCCGTTAGACTTCCCTGCTTCGTGCTGTTCGGAAGACGTAGCGGCGCTCCCAGGCGCCCTCGCCGGATCCGCAAGCTTCGGTTCCTCGCGCTCCTCACCGTCATCGCCTGTTTGATGACGGTGTCGTTCGCGTTCGGCCTCGTCAGCTCCGTCGCCAGCGAGCTTCCCCAGCTCGAGCCGGGCAACGAGCGACGGACCGAGCGGATCGGCCACATCTACGCCTCGGACGGGAAGACCGTGCTCGCCGTCCTGCGCGGCTCCGAGAGCCGGATCCTGGTGGAGTCCGAGGAGATCTCGCCCGTGATGAAGCAGGCGATCGTCGCCGTGGAGGACCGCCGCTTCTGGGAGCACAAGGGTGTGGACGTCCAGGGCATGGCCCGGGCGGTCTGGGCCGACCTCCGCTCGCAGGACTTCATCCAGGGCGGCTCGACGATCACGCAGCAGTTCATCAAGAACCAGTACACGCAGCAGGAGCGCACGGTCAGCCGAAAGCTCAAGGAGGCCGCGCTCGCCTGGCAGCTCGAGCAGCGGTGGTCGAAGGAGCGGATCCTGACCGCCTACCTCAACACGATCTACTTCGGCAACGGCGCCTACGGCGTCGAGATGGCGGCGCGGGTGTACTTCGACAAGCGCGCGAAGGACCTGACGCTCCCCGAAGCCGCCCTCCTCGCGGGCCTGCCGGCGAGCCCGGGCGCCTACGACCCGGCGGCGAACCCCGAGGCGGCCACGACCCGGCGGACGACCGTCCTGCGGCTGATGCTCGAGCAGGGCCTCATCACGGCCTCCGACTACCGCACGGCCGACGAGTCGCCGCTCCCGGCCGCGGACGACATCGGCCTGCCCGGGCTCCAAGGGGCGCGTCGGGTACTTCGCCGAGTACGTCAAGCAGCAGCTCGTCCCGTACTACGGCTCCGGTGAGGTCTTCGGCGGCGGGCTCGAGATCTACACGTCGATCGACCTCGAGCTGCAGGAGATGGCGCGCAAGCGCGGTCGACCAGTGGCTCCCCGACCCGCGCGGCCCCGAAGCCGCGCTCGTCGCCATCGACCCTCGCGACGGCCGCGTGCTGGCGATGGTCGGCGGCCAGAACTTCCGCAAGAGCCAGTTCAACCTGGCCGTGCAGGGCCAGCGCCAGACGGGCTCGGCGTTCAAGCCGTTCGTGCTCACGGCGGCGGTCGAGCAGGGGATCTCGCCGCAGACCGTCTTCACCTCCGAGCCGACCGTCATCAACCTGGGAGACAAGCTCTGGTCGGTCAGCAACTACGAGGGCTCCTACCTCGGGTCGATCGACCTGCAGGAGGCGACGATCCACTCCGACAACACCGTCTACGCACAGCTCACGTCGCAGGTCGGGCCGCAAGTCGGTCGCCACCATGGCGCACAAGCTCGGCGTCACCCGGCCGCTCGACGACTACTTCGCGATCGGGCTCGGCGTCGAGGCGGTCAGCCCGCTCGAGATGGCGCGCGCGTTCGCGACGCTCGCCAACGGCGGCCGCCGCGTCGACGGCTCGGTGCTCGGCAACGTCCCGCGCGCGGTGCTCAGGGTGGAGGACGGCGTCAACGCCGACGCCAACGACCCCGTCGAGAAGAAGGCTGTGGAGGAGAACGACGCCGCCATCGTCACCTCGATCCTCCAGCGCGTCGTCAGCGAGGGCACCGGGCAGCGTGCCGCGCTCGACGACCGGTCCGTGGCCGGGAAGACGGGGACGACGGAGAACTACGGCGACGCCTGGTTCGTGGGCTACACCCCGCAGCTCGCGGTCGCGGTGTGGGTGGGCTACCCGGACCGGCTCGAGCCGATGGAGACCGAGTTCAACGGCGACCCCGTGGCGGGGGGAACCTTCCCGGCGCTCATCTGGCGCTCGTTCGCCAAGCGCGCGCTCAGGCACCTCGAAGAGCCGCCCGAGAGCTTCCCCTACCCGTCCTACGAGCTCGATCGTCGCCCGCCAGGTCGTCTTCCGCAACAACAAGACGTTGCTCGACAACGGCAACTGCCAGGGCTCGCGGCAGATCCTCTACTTCGTCGGAAGCGGCCCGGAGGCCGAGGCCGACTGCAAGCCGAACGAGGTCGACGTCCCCAACGTCATCGGCTCGCGCCTGGCCGCGGCGAAGGCTCACCTCGCCTCGATGCCGCTCGTCGCCGACGTCGTCTGGCGGCGGGCCGAGCCGGGCGAGCGCCTCGGCTTCGTCGTCGACCAGAAGCCGCGGGGCGGGACGCTCTCCTCCTGGAGCACCGTGCGCATCGTCCTCCCCCGCGCGGGCAACGGACGCGTGCCGAGACTGGTCGGCCTGACGGTGGAGCAGGCCCGGAGGAAGCTGGCGAGGCGGATGCTCGGCGTCGCTCGAGACCTACGCCGACGGCGGGCGCCCCGGGCATCGTCCTGGCCCAGTTCCCGCGCGCCGGGCTGGCGGCCACGCGCAACATGACCGTGCGCCTCGTCATCGGCCGCGGCTGACACGTTTCCGCCGGCGATGAAACAATCCGCCGACACAAGGAGGTAACAGATGGAAGCGTCCGTCGTCCCAGCTCGTCAGGCAACAGCGGCCCGCTCGGGCATCCTCGCGGCGTCGGCTTCGTGATCCTCCTCTCCATCGTCACCTTCGGCATCTACACGTCTACTGGATCTACAAGACGATGGAGGAGATCGGCAGGCACGTCGGCGAGGGGCTCGGCGGCGTCCTCAGCCTGGTCATCTGGCTCCTGGCTCGGCGCCGTCATGGCCTTCGTGACGCCGTCCGAGGTCGGGAGGATGTACGCCAGAGACGGCCAGGAGCCGCCTGTGACCGGCTGGACCGGCCTCTGGCTCTTCCCCTTCGGCGTCTTCATCATCCCGGCGATCGTCTGGTTCGTGAAGATCCAGGGCGCGCTCAACCGGTACTGGGAAGGGAAGGGCGCGACGGCCGCCTAGACCTAGAAGCGCCTGCTCACGAACGGAGAGCCGGCGAGCCCGTAGCGCCACGGAAGCTCGGCCGCGCGCGTGATCCCCACGCGCGTGCCGGTGACGACCTCGACGGCCTTCTCCGCCGCCCGCAGCTCGAACGGCGGGCGGTCGAGCGGAAGGCCGTCGTGCGCGCCGGTGACTCCGAGCGCCTGGCAGAGGCGGCCCGGGCCGGAGCAGAGCAGGCGGGCGTCGTCCAGGCCCCGGCGCGTGCGCGCATCCGGTCGAGGCCGGCCAGGGGCTCGAGCGCGCGCACGAGCACGGCCTCGGCGCTCCCCTCCGGGCCGCAGACGAGGTTGAGGCACCAGTGGACGCCGTAGGAGCGGTAGACGTACGCGTGCCCTCCGGGGCCGAACATGGCGCGGTTGCGGGCGGTCGGGCCGCGGTAGCCGTGGCTGGCCGGGTCGCCGGGGTCGTAGGCCTCCACCTCGACGATGCGGCCGCCGACGCCGGCCACGAGCAGCGTGGCGCCGACGAGCTCGGGCGCGACCTCGTGGACGCTCCGCGCGAAGAAGCCGCGCGTGAGGACGGTCAAAAGAGCTGTTCGGCCTCGGCCGGCCTCGCGCTCGCCTCGAGCAGCTTGCGCGCCCGCCGCCCGAGGTCGCCCAGGTCGACGCGGCCCTTCTCGGCGTCCTCGGCGATCCGCTCGGCAAACGCGAGCGCGTCGTCGAGGAGCTTCGACCCGGCGGCGACGTCCTGGCCCATGTCGTGCAGGATCGTCCGCTCCGTGCGTGAGGCGACGATCGGCTCGGCGACGCCGTCGACCCAGACCAGCGTCCGCCTCCCCCCGCCGCGGTCCTCGCCGCGGATCGGCTCGAGCGCGTAGATCTTGTCCGCGCGCGCGTACTTGCCGAAGCCGAGGAAGACCATGCGGGCCGCGACGTCCGCCACGGAAGGATTATCGCAAGCCCGGCGGCGCGCTTCGCGGGGCCTCGCGCATTGGACCTTCACGCGCCCGGGTAGAGGGAGACCCACCTCCCCGACCCGTTGGCCTCGAGCCTAACGCGGAAATCCGCACAGGTGGGAGACGAAACTGCGCCAAAGAGCGTGCCGATCGCCTGGCATCGGCGGCCTCGCACGCCGATCGCCGGGCACCGGCCTCGGACGCCGACCCCAGATGCGCCGAGCGTGCGTTGGGCGCAACGCCCGCCACACGCATCGCCGGCGGCGCCCGCCTAGCCGAGCGCGCGGGCGAGCGCGTCCACGACGCGCTCCTGGTCCTCGGCCGGCAGGCGCGAGTGGAACGGAAGCGCGAGCGTGCGGGCGCTCGCGTCCTCGGAGACCGGCAGCATCCCCTCGCGGTAGCCGAAGCGCTCCCGGTAGTACGGCTGGAGGTGGATCGAGGGCAGGTACGGCTTCGAGGCGATGCCTTCCTCGGCCAGGCGGCCGATGACGCCGTCGCGGTCGCTCCGCGCGCGAGCACGACGACGTAGACGAACCAGGAGCGCCGGTGCTCGGCGTCGTCGCCGAGCGGCGCCTCGACGCCGTCGACCGCGGCCAGGAGCTCGCGCGTAGCGCGCGGCCACCTCGCCGCGGGCCGCCAGGATCTCGTCGAGCCGCTCGAGCTGGGCGACGCCGAGCGCGGCGGAGAGGTCGTCGAGGCGGTAGTTGTAGCCGAGCCGCGCGTGTGTGAGCCACTCCGCCGGAGTCGCTGCGGCCCTGGTTGGAGAGGCTCTTGAGGAGCGCCCACTCTTCCTCGGACGAGACGGCGACCGCACCCCCCTCCCCCGTCGTCATCTGCTTGTTCGGGTAGAAGGCGAAGACGGCCGGATGCCCGGAGGAGCCGACCGGCCGGCCGCGGTAGGCGGAGCCGAGCGCCTCGCAGGCGTCCTCGACGACGCCAGGCCGTGCCGCGCCGCGATCGCCTCCAGCTCGGCCAGCTCGGCGGGGTAGCCGAAGATGTGCACCGGCAGGATCGCCTTCGTGCGCGGCGTGATCGCGGCCTCGACCGCGGCCGGGTCGAGGTTCAGCGTGCGCGGGTCGATGTCCGCGAAGACCGGCGTCGCGCCCTCGTAGAGCGCGCAGTTCGCCGAGGCGACGAAGGAGAACGGCGTCGTGACGACCTCGTCCCCGGGCGCGATCCCGGCCAGCCGCATGCACAGGTGGAGCCCGGCGGTGCCGCTCGACACCGCCGCGACGTAGGGCGCGCCGACTCGCTCGGCGAGCGCCGCCTCGAAGCGGTCGACCATCGGCCCGAGGGAGAGCTGCCCGGAGCGCAGCGTCTCGAGGACGAGCTCCTCCTCCCGCTCGCCGAGCCAGGGCGCCGAGAGCCCGATCGGGCCGGCGCTCAGGAGCCCGGAGCGGCCGGTGTCTTCTCCGCGTACTCCAGCCACCGCGTGAAGCGCTCGTCGCGACCGCGGACGGCGGCGAAGAACACGTCCTGGATCGCCTTCGTCACCGGGCCGGGATCGCCGATCTCGTGGTCGTCGACCGAGCGGACGGGCGTGACCTCGGCGGCGGTGCCGCACATGAAGAGCTCGTCGGCGACGTAGAGGTCGGAGCGGATGAGCTGCTTCTCGTGCACGGCGTAGCCGAGCGTCTGCGCGATCTCGATGACGGCCTGCCGCGTGATCCCCTGCAGGATCGAGGCCGAGAGGTGCGGCGTGGAGATGACCTCGTCCTTGACGACGAAGATGTTCTCGCCGGAGCCGTCCGCCACGAAGCCGTCGTCGGTGAGGAGGATCGCCTCCTCGTACCCGGCGCTGGTCGCCTCGATCACGGCGAGCATCGAGTTGAGGTAGATGCCGGTGGCCTTGGCGACATGCGGGATGGTGTTCGGCCCGATGCGCTTCCACGAGGACACCTTGGCGCGGATCCCCTTGGTCAGAGCCTCCTCGCCGAGGTAGGCGCCCCACGGCCAGTTCATCAGCACGACGTCGACCGGGTTCGACCCCGGGTGGACGCCGAGCTCGCCGTAGCCGTAGAAGGCGATCGGGCGCAGGTAGCACTCGCTGAGGCCGTTGACGGCGATGAGCTCGTGCGTCGCGAGCCGGAGCTCCTCCACCGAGTACGGGAGCTCCATGTGCAGGAGCTGCGCCGACTGATGCAGGCGCTCGAGATGGGGCGTGAGCCGGAACACGGCCGGGCCGGCATCCGTCTCGTAGCAACGGATCCCCTCGAACACGCCCGAGCCGTAGTGGAGCCCGTGGGCGCCGACGTGGACCTTCGCGTCGCCCCAGTCCACGAGCTCGCCGTTCATCCAGATCTTCTCGGTGGCTCTCATGGCTCGAAGGTTACTCCACGGTGAGAGGGGCTGGTCGCGCTCGCGCGAGGCGGGCGAGGTCGCTCGGGGCGAGCGCGGCCATGTGCCTGGGCGAGCCCGCACCGATCCACACGACCTCGTGCCCGAAGAGGGCCTGCTCGATCAGGACGGTCTCGATTCCGGGGAGCGGGAACGGCGCCACTCCGCCGGGCGGGAAGCCCGTGAGGCGCTCGACGGCGTCGCCGCTCACCACCTTGACGCGCTCGCAGCCGGCCGCGGCCGCGACCCGGGCGGCGTCGGCCCGCCTGTCGCCGGGGACCATGACGACGATCGGCCGCCCGTCGCCCGCGAAGACGAGCGACTTGACGATGCTCTCGATCGGCGCGCCCGTCGCCGCGGCAGCGTCGGCAGCAGTCGGCGTGCCCTCGCCGAACTCCTCCACGCGCGCTTCGACCTTCGCCTCGCGGAGCACGGTCACCACCCGCTCGACGGTCTCGGGCCAGCTACGCTCGCTCGTCGTCATCGCCTCGCTCGAGCACGATGGCGTGCGGGTCGAGCAGGCCGGGCTCGGCGCGGATGCGCTCGAGGACCTCGGGCGTGATCGGATTGTCGAGCGTGAGCACCATCAGGGCGCGCGAGCGCGGGCGGTTGCGGGAGACGGCCATGTTGGCGATGTTGACGTCGGCCTCGCCCAGGAGCGTGCCGAGGCGGCCGATGCGGCCGGGCCGGTCGTCGTTGACGACGAAGAGCATCAGCGGCTCGATGGCGATCTCGATGTCGTAGCCGAGCGCGCGCACGAGGCGCGGCTCGTCGTCGCGGCCGGTGGTCGTCCCGCCGACTACGAGCTCCTGGTCGCCGACGACCGCGGTGACCGTCATCAGGTTCTTGAAGTGGCGGGACGCCCGCCGCCGCTCCTCGCGCACCTCGATCCCGCGCTCCTTGGCGACGAGCGGGGCGTTCACGTAGTTGACGGGCTGCTCGACCCGCCCGCGGAAGGCGCCGTTCAGGGCGGCGACCGTGAGCAGGCGCGTGTCGCGGTCGGCGAGCTCGCCCAGGTAGCGGAAGTCGAGGCGGTCGGCCGTCCCACCGGCGAGCTCGATCGCCAGCGCACCCAGGTCGGTCGCGAGCGGCAGGTACGGCCCGAGCGCGTCGAGGTCCTCCGCCGCGACCGCCGGGACGTTGAGGGCGTTCGTGACCACGCCGCCGTCGAGGGCGGCCGCGACCTGCTCGGCCACGATCAGGCCCGCGCGGTCCTGGGCCTCCTGCGTCGAGGCGGCCAGGTGCGGCGTGACCACGACGTTGGGCAAGCCGAGCAGCGGGCCCGAATACGGCTCCTCCGTGAAGACGTCGAGCGCGGCGCCGGCGACCTTGCCGCTGGCGAGAGCCTCCTGGAGGGCGTCCTCGTCGACCAGCTCGCCGCGGGCCACGTTCACGACGCGGACGCCGTCCTTCATCCGCGCGATCTGCTCCCGCCCGAGCAGGCCGCGCGTCTCCGGCGTCAGCGTGGAGTGGACGGAGACGAAGTCGGCGTCGGCGACGAGGTCGTCGAGCGTCTCGGCGCGCTCCACCCCGAGCTCGCGGAACCGCTCCGGCGCCACGTACGGGTCGAAGGCGCGCACGCGCATCTCGAAGCCCCGGGCACGGCGCGCGACCTGCTGGCCGATCCTGCCGAAGCCGATCAGCCCCAGCGTCTTGTCGGCCAGCTCCAGGCCGGGGAAGCTGGAGCGCTCCCAGCGCCCCTCCTTGAGGGCGCCGTGCGCCTGCGGGATCTGGCGCGTGAGCGCGAGCAGCAGGCCGAGCGTGTGCTCGGCCGCCGAGACGACCGTCGACTGCGGCGCGTTCGCGACCACGATGCCCCGCTTCGAGGCGGCGGCGAGGTCGACGTTGTCCACCCCCACGCCGGCCCTGCCGATCACCTTCAGCCGGTCGGCGCGCTCGATCAGGTCGGCGGTCAGCTTCGTCCCGCTGCGGATGATGATCGCGTCGTAGTCGCCGATCGTCGCCGCCAGGTCGCCGTCGGGCTCGACGTCGACGTCGAATCGCTCTCGCAGGAGGTCGACTACCGGCCTCCGCGATGGACTCCCTGATGAGGACTCTCACGCCGCGACTGGTTCTGCGTGCGCCTCGAGCGCGGCGGGGACGGCCGTCCCGCGCTCGACGTCGGCGCCGGCTTCCACGAGCGCGCGCTCGAGGGCGGCGAGCGCCGCGGCGACGTCCTGGACGTCCACGTAGCCGATGTGCCCGAAGCGGACGATCTTCCCCCGCTGCTGCCCCTGGCCCCCGATCACCGTCACGCCGGACTGCTCCCGCATCGACGCGACGATCGCCTGCCCGTCGACGTCCTCCGGCATGCGGATCGCGGTGACCACGGCAGAGCTGTCGAGATCCGGCGAGAAGAGCTCGAGCCCCATCGCCTTGACGCCGGCACGCGCGGCCCGGCCCAGGCGCACGTGCCGCTCGTGGGCGGCGGCGAGCCCCTCGGCGGCGATCAGCTCCAGCGCGACGTCGAGCCCGCGCACGAGCGAGATGGCGGTCGAGAACGGCGTCTCGCTCTTCGCCTGCGCCGTGATCGCGAGCTGCCAGTCCATGTAGTAGCGCGGCAGCGTGGCCGTCTCCGTCGCTTCGAGGGCGGCCGGCGAGAGAGCGGCGAACGCGAGCCCGGCGGGGCACATGAGCGCCTTGTGGGAGCTCGTCAGCACGATGTCGAGGCCCCAGTCGTCCGTCTCGAGCGGGACGGCGGCGAGGCTCGAGATCGCGTCGACCGCGATCAGCGCGCCGGAACCGGCGATCCGCTCGGCGGTCGCCTGCACGTCCGCGACCCCTCCCGTCGAGGTGTCCGAGTGCGTCAGGTAGACGACCTTCGCGCCGCCGATCTCCTCCAGGCGGGCGCCGACCTCGTCCGGGCTCGGCAGCTCGCCCCACTCGTAGCGCAGGTGGACGACGTCGAGCCCGTAGCGCTCGGCGATGGCCGCCCAGCGCTCGCCGAAGTACCCGTGCGAGACGCAGAGCACGCGGTCGCCGGGCGAGCAGACGTTGGCGACGGCGGACTCCATCGCCGCAGTGCCGGCCGCGGTGAAGAGGAGCACGTCGTTCTCGGTCCGGTACACCGCCTTCAGGCCGTCGATCACCCTCGTGAAGCACTCCCTGAAGTCCGCCGAGCGGTGGTGGATCATCGGCAGCGCCGTCGCCGCGAGCACCTCGGGCGGCACCGGAGTCGGCCCAGGCGTGACGAGGTAGCGCTTCTCGGGCATCGGCACTGAGGTTAACTGACGCGCACAGATGGAAGCGCTCCTTGCCTTCGGCGCCGCCCTGCTCGCTCTCCGGCTCGCCGGCAAGCTGGTCGGGCTCCGGCGCGAACGGGCCGATCCGCAGCTCGTCGCCTGGGCTGCCGGCCTCGCCGCGTACGCGGTCGCCTCGGCCGCGCTCGCCTGGGGGGCGGCGTCCGGCTGGAGCGATCCCGTGTTCCGGGTCTACTACCTCTTCGGCGGGCTCCTCACGGCCGCGCTGCTCGGCGTCGGCTCGCTGCTCCTGAACGGCCGCCGCTGGGCGGCGCCGCTCGGCCTCGTCTACACGGGCCTCGCGGTCGGCGTTGCGATCGCCGTCCCGCTGACGGCACCGGTCACCGGCGACTCGATTCCGAGCGCCCAGGAGCACCTCGACTTCGTTCCCGCCCGGCTGCTCGCCGTGCTCGGCAACAGCTTCGGGACGATCGCCGTGGTCGCCGTGGCCCTGCTCACGATCCGGCGGCGCCCGGTCGGCAACGCGCTCATCGTGGCCGGGGTGGTCGTCGCCGCGGCCGGCAGCGGCCTGGCGGGGCTCGGCGTCGCCGAGACGGCCGCGTTCATCGCCGCTCGCCGCCCTCCTCCTCTACGCGGGCTTCGTCCGTACAGGCGTTCGCCGGGCTGGTTGACAGGACGCCGGGACCCGATCAGACTGCCCGCGGCGATAGGGAGGTGAGATGCCAGTGGGGGCGTCTCGAGGGACAAGGCTCTATCGAGGAGTGACGTGCACGTCCGCGGCCTACCGCGGCAGCGCAATCGCTCCAATCTACCTCTGGAGGTACAGATGAGATTCTCGTTCCGCTTGGTCGTCGTCGTCCTGGTCGCGCTCGGCGTGTTCGCCGGCACCGCCAGCGCGAAGCGCGACCCCGGAGACGTCCGGCAACGGATGGACCTGCTCTACACGAACCCCAGCGGCGCGACCAATTCAGACCTCGCGTTCTGGGGCAACCATGCGTTCGCCGGCTACTACACCGGCGACACGCCGCCGACAAGGGGCGGGGTGCGGATCTTCGACATCTCGAACCCGGCGGCACCCTCGCTCGTGAAGGACATCCAGTGCGACGCCAACCAGAACGATCCCATCGTCTGGGACCGCAACGGGAACGGCATCGCCGACCTGCTGCTCGTGGCCGTCGATCGCACGATGGCGAGCCCCGCGTGCGGCGCCCCGCGCGTCGCGCACGGTGACCCCACCGGCTGGGAGGGCGTCCGGGTCTTCGAGCTGAGCGACAGCCCGGCGAACCCATTCGCCACGGTGACGCAGGTGGCCGCCGTCTACACGGACTGCGGCGCCCACACGATCACCCTCTGGCCGGGCAAGGCCGAGGGGCCGGACGGCAAGCTGATCGTGTACGTCTCCTCGTATCCGCTCCGGCCCGGCCCGACGTGCGGCCCGGTCAACGGCCCACCGGCCGGCAACGACCCGCTGCACTCGAAGATCTCGGTCATCGAGGTGCCGCTGGCGAATCCGGCGGCCTCCTCGGTCATCGCCGAGCCGCCGATCAGCTACCCCGGCGATCCTGACAACCAGATCGACTGGTGCGAGCGGTCGGTGACCGGCCCTGGCGCTCCCTGCCCGATCCCGGGAGCCATCGAGCAGGCAGCCCGCGCGTGCCACGACATCGTCGTGCACGTGGAGGAGAACATGGCCGGCGCGGCCTGCGCCGAGCAGGGCCAGGTGTGGGAGATCGACGCGAACGGGATCCCCGACACCGCCAATCCGGTCTCGATCATCGACGACGAGTTCAGCTCCGGCGGCACCGGGAACATCCCGGGGGCGGTCGACTTCTTCCACTCGGTGATGTTCAACAACGACGGGACCGTCCTGAACACCGTCGACGAGTCCTTCGGCACCGGCTGCCCGCCGATGACCCAGTGGGTGGCACGACCCTGGCATCCGGCAGCGCTCCATGAAGACCGGCAAGATGTTCTTCTCCGACGCGGAGACCGGTGAGTTCTTCAGCGAGTTCCAGGTCGGTGACGTGCGGCCCGATCCGACGCCGGGCGCGTACTGCTCGGCGCACATGGGCATGGCCGTCATGGACATCGGCAAGGACCTGCTGGTGAACGCCTGGTACTCGGGCGGCGTCGACGTGATCAACTTCACCAATCCCAAGAGGCTGAAGGAGATCGCGTGGTACGACATCAGGGGTGGAGCCTTCGACGGCTCGGACAACTGGTCCGCCTACCCCTATGTCGGGCCTGACATCAGGGGCAGGAACGGCATCGCGGTCTACGCCTCCGATGGCGTTCACGTCCCGGCGAACGGCCGCGGCTTCGTGGTCTTCCGGGCCAACCTTCCGGAGCCCAAGATCAAGCGCGGCTGGCTGAACCCGCAAACGATGGACTAGCAGCGTCGAGACGCTCGACGCGTCACGCAGGACGAGAGCGGCCGCCGAAAGGCGGCCGCTCTCCGTTTCGGATAACCGAACCGAGCAGGTAGAGCCCGCTCCATTGTCCCGGCGCGGGCGCACCGGCAGGCTGGAGCCATCGACGTTCCCTCGGCCGCCAAAGGAGGCTCGAGATGTTGCAGAGGTTCTGGCTCTGGCTCTTCGCCGTCTACTCGGCCGCCGCGCTGCCGCTGCTCGCCTGGGCGCTGGCGAACCTCGCCGCGTAGCTACAGCGCCCGGGTGAGGACGACGCGGTCCTCGCCCGGGCCGTCGTAGCCGAGCTGCGGCTCGCTCGGCTCGAACCCGATGCGCGGCGTGGAAGTCCACCGACCGGGTGTTCAGGGTGGAGGTCACGCAGCTCACGCGCGTCCTCCCGGCGGCGCGCGCGACCTCGAAGAAGCGCTCGTAGAGCTCGCGGCCGAGGCCCGTGCCGCGCTCGGCCGGGTCGACGCCGACGAAGTGGACGTAGGCCGCGTCCGGCTCGCTCTGGGACAGGAAGCCGACGAGGAACCCGGCCAGCTCGCCGTCGCGCTCGGCCACGAACGACGTGTCGCGGAAGTGGACGAAGAAGAGCTTCGGGAGCATGTCCACCATGTTCCGGCCACCCCACCACTCGTTCAGGACACCGACGACGCGGGCGTGGTCGGCCGGCTCGGCGCGCCGGATCTCGAGGCCGGTCAGAGCGGCTCCGTCCAGGGCGCGCGCCAGGCGGGCGGCTCCTCCGGCTCGCCCGTCGACCAGTACTCGACCGCACGGGCGATCTTGCCGGCGTCGAGCTCGAAGAACGAGCTGGCGTAGAACCGCTTGCCGTCCTGGTCGACCCGCACCTCGGAGACGACCTCGTCGCCGCCGTCGACGATGCGGAGCACCTCGATGTGCCAGCCCTCCGGATACTCGCGCTGCACCGCGAGGTAGTTCTCGCGGCCGCGCATGCGCTCTCCGGTGTTCGGCCAGTCGACGACGACGTCGGGGTGGAGCTGCGCGGCGACGCCTTCCCAGTCGCGCGCCTCCATCCGCTCCCAGAGCAGGCGGACCGCCTCCGCGCTCACGCGCTGAGCTTCTCCCGCAGCCGCTCGTTGACGACGCGCGGCGTCGGCCTTGCCCTGCGTCTCCTTCATCACCTGGCCGACGAAGAACCCGAGCAGCCCCTCCTTGCCGCCGCGATAGGCGGCGACCTGGCCGGGGTTGGCGGCGAGGACGCCGTCGATGACCGGATCGAGCTCGGAGGCGTCGGAGACCGTCGTCTCGCCCAGGTAGCGCTCCGCCGCGAAGTCGGGGTCGCCGCTCGCCGCGAGCGCGTCGAGGAACGCCTGGCGCGGGATCGTCTCGCGCACCTCGACGAGCTTGCCGAGCTCGTCGCCGTTCACCGTGGCCGGGTCGACCTCGGCGGCGGCGAGCTGGTTCATCAGCACGTTGGCCACCGCGCGCCGGTCGTCGCCGGGAACGCGCGCGTAGAGCCCGTCGCGGCCGCCGGTGACGAGGCCGTAGGCGAGGTCGAAGTCCACCTCCTGCTCGAGCCGCCGGATGCGCGCGCCGGGCAGCTCCCCGACCTCGGCGCGAGCGCGCTCGACCAGCTCGGGAGGCGGCTCGATCGCCACCAGGTCGGGCTCGGGGAAGTAGCGGTAGTCGTGCGCCTCCTCCTTGGAGCGGAGCGGCGCGATCGAGCCCGACTGCGGATCGAAGTGCAGCGTCTGCTGGACGACCTCGCCGCCGCCCTCGTAGATGCCGATCTGGCGCTCGACCTCGGCCGTGATCCCGTCGGCGACGAACTTGAAGGAGTTCATGTTCTTGAGCTCGGTCTTCGTGCGGTAGCCCTCCTCCCCGGCCTCCCGCACCGAGACGTTGGCGTCGCAGCGCAGCGAGCCCTTCTCCATCTCCGCGTCGGAGATCCCGAGCTCGACGACCGTCTGGCGCAGCAGCTGGAGGAAGCGCCGCGCCTCCTCGCCCGAGCGGACGTGCGGCTCCGCCACGATCTCGACGAGCGGCGTGCCCCCGCGGTTGAAGTCGACGAGCGACGCCTCCGCGCCCTGGATGCGCCCCGCGGTGCCGCCCACGTGGACGGTCTTGGCGGCGTCCTCCTCGAGGTGGGCGCGAACGATCCCGATCTCGCGATCGCCGTCGGGCCCGGGCACGACGAACCGGCCGGCCGACGCGAGCGGGACGTCGTACTGGGAGATCTGGTACCCCTTCGGCAGGTCGGGGTAGAAGTAGTTCTTGCGGTGGAAGAGCGAGCGCGAGGCGATCTCGCAGTCGAGCGCCAGGCCGAGCTTCACCGCCCACTCGATCGCCGTCCGGTTGGGCACCGGCAGCGTCCCCGGATGCGCGAGGCAGACCGGGCACGTGCGCGTGTTCGGCTCCTCGCCCCAGACGTTCTCGCAGCGGCAGAACATCTTCGTCCGCGTCTTCAGCTGGACGTGGATCTCGAGGCCGACGACCGCTTCCCAGTTCATCGCAGCCGCTCCGGGACGTAGTCGAAGCCGAGCGCCTGCTCGAGCGCGTGGCCGACGCGGAAGAGCGTGTTCTCCGAGAACTGCGGGCCGATCAGCTGCAAGCCGACCGGGAGCCCCTCCGAGAGACCGCACGGGATCGAGAGCCCGGGCAGGCCGGCCATGTTCGACGGGATCGTGAGGACGTCGGAGAGGTACATCGCCAGCGGGTTCTCGGCCTTCTCGCCGATCCTGAAGGCGACCGTCGGCGAGGTCGGGCTCAGGAGCACGTCGAAGCGCGCGAAGGCCTCGGCATGCTCCTGCGCGATCACGGTGCGGACCTTCTGGGCCTGTCCGTAGTACGCGTCGTAGTAGCCGGCGGAGAGCGCGTAGGTGCCGAGCAGGATCCGGCGCTTCGGCTCCGCGCCGAAGCCCTCCCAGCGCGTGCGGGAATAGAGCTCGGTGAGGTCGCCGTCCACCTCGGCCCGATGCCCGTAGCGGACGCCGTCGTAGCGCGCCAGGTTCGAGCTCGCCTCCGCCGGCGCGACCAGGTAGTAGCAGGCGAGCCCGTAGTCGACCGAGCGCGGCAGGCTCGTCTCCCCCACCTCGGCGCCGAGCTCCTCGGCGAGCCGGATCGCCTCGTTCACCCGCTCGGTCACGCCCGGGTCGATCCCCTCGGCCTCGTTCATCTCCCTGGGGACGCCGATGCGGACGCCCGCCAGGTCCGTGCCCTCGGGGATCACCACCGGCGCCGGCAGCTCGACGGTCGTGGAGTCGCAGGGATCCCTGCCGGCGATGATCTCGTACAGGAGCGCGTTGTCGCGCACGGTCTTCGTCAGCGGGCCGACCTGGTCGAGGCTCGAGGCGAAGGCGACGATCCCGTAGCGGGAGACCGTGCCGTACGTCGGGCGCAGGCCGACGACGCCGCAGAGGGAGGCCGGCTGCTTCACCGAGCCGCCCGTGTCGGTGCCGAGGGCCCAGGGGGCCAGCCCGCCGGCGACGGCGGCGGCCGAGCCGCCTGACGAGCCGCCCGGCACGCGCGCGGGGTCCCACGGGTTCCGCGTCGGCCCGAACGCCGAGTTCTCGGTGGACGAGCCCATGGCGAACTCGTCCAGGTTCGTCTTCCCCAGGATGGGCAGGCCGGCCGCCTTGCAGCGCGCGGCGACCGTCGAGTCGAAGACCGGCGTGTAGCCGGCGAGGATCTTCGAGCCGGCGGTCGTCGGGATGCCCTTCGTCGTGATCACGTCCTTGTGCGCGATCGGCACGCCGTCCCCGCGCTCGCCCGCCACGTGCAGGTAGGCGTGCAGCTCGGGATCGCGCGCCTCGATCGCCTCGAGGTAGGCGCCGGCCAGCTCCTCGCCGGAGACCTCGCCGCGCTCGAGCAGGCCGGCCGCCTCCTCGGCGGTGAGCCTCAGGGTGTCGATCACGGCCCTGTCCTCCGCGGACGCCTGAGGGGCCACCCCGTGCCTCCACCCGCTGTGAGCGTAACGAGGAAAAGCGCGCGTGTCTCGCGCGCAACGTGCCGAGAGTGGAACAAGCTCACCCGCCGACCGCCGGGACGCGGAACTGGCCGTCGACGGGGTCGGGCGCATTCGCCAGCGCTTCCTCCCGCGGGAGCGACGGGCGCGGCTCGTCCTCGGCCCACTCGTTGACGAGGTCGAGGGGATGCGTCATCGGAGCCACGTCGGTCAAGTCCAGCTCGGACACCTTGCCGACGGCCTCGAGGATCGCCCCGAGCTGGTCGCGCACGGCGTCGACCTCGCCCTCGGGGATCTCCAGCCGCGCGAGCGCGGCGACGTGCAGCACGTCCTCCCTCGTGATCGCCATCCCGCCTCCAGTCTAGAAACCGCCGCCCAAATGCGACGGGCCCCTCAGCGGGGCCCGTCACCCACTATCGAGCCTCCGCCGGCTAGGCCAGCGTAACGTTCTTTGCCTGCAGACCCTTGTCGCCCTGCTCGACGTCGAACTGGACTCGCTGGCCCTCGGTCAGGGTGCGGTAGCCGTCCATCTCGATCGCGCTGTGGTGGACGAAGACGTCGTCGCCACCCTCGCGCTCGATGAACCCGAACCCCTTCTCGTTCGAGAACCACTTCACGGTGCCCTCAGCCAACGGAACTGTCCTCCTTAGACGCAAACGACGGCCCGGCTTGGAGCCGTCGAGTCTGGCCATAGCCGCGTTTTACGGCGCGCGAAATGTAACCCCTACGCGCCCGGGAAGGCAAGCGCGCCGGCCTGGTAGGAGGCCGCGCGAACGGTGTTGCGGAGCAGGCTCGCGATCGTCATGGGGCCGACGCCGCCGGGCACCGGCGTCAGGTGGCCCGCGACCTCGCGCACGTCCTCGGCCACGTCGCCGACGACCTTGCCGTCGACGCGGTTGATGCCGACGTCGATCACGGCTGCGCCCGGCTTGACCATCTCGCGCGTCACCATCGCCGCGCGGCCGACCGCGGCCACGACGACGTCGGCCTCGCCGACGACCCCCGCGAGGTCCCGCGTGCGGCTGTGGCAGACGGTCACCGTGGCGTTCTCGGCGAGCAGGAGGAGCGCCATCGGCTTGCCCACGATGTTCGAGCGCCCGACCACGACGGCTCTCGCTCCTTCGAGCGGGATCTCGTAGGCGCGCAGGATCTCCATGATCCCGGCGGGCGTCGCCGCCACGAAGGTCGGCTCGCCCTGGAGCAGGTGGCCGGCGCTCGCGGGATGGAAGCCGTCCACGTCCTTGATCGGCGAGATCGCGCGGATGACGCGCCCCTCGTCCATGTGCGCGGGCAGCGGCAGCTGGCAGAGGATCCCCGTGACGCGCTCGTCCGCGTTCAGGCCCGAGACGAGCGCGAGCAGCTCCTCCTCCGAGGTCTCGGCGGAGAGCTCGTGGTGGATCGGCTCGATCCCGACCTCCGCGCACGCCTCCTGCTTGCGGCGGACGTAGAGCGCCGAGGCCTGGTCCTCGCCGACGAGCACGGTGGCGAGCCCGACCGGGCGGCCCAGCGCGGCCACGTCGCGCGCGACCTCCTCCCGCACCTG
The DNA here is from genome assembly GCA_963775625.1 of uncultured Actinomycetes bacterium. Taxonomy (GTDB): domain Bacteria; phylum Actinomycetota; class Thermoleophilia; order Gaiellales; family Gaiellaceae; genus JAIBJN01. Next base: position 35,766 of record CAVZJM010000015.1, read on the forward strand.
CGCGGCGAGGGCCTTCCCGTCCATGAGCGTCGCGGCCACGGCGCGGGAGCCTAACGGACGGCGGGCATGATCCGCCCATGACCCTCGCCCGCCAGCTCGCCGCGGTCGCGCTCCTCCCGGTCACCGTCACGCTGGTCGTGCCCGGCCTGATCCTGTGGCGGAGCGGCACGGACGGGGGCGGCTGGGCGCTCGGCCTGGCCGGGGGCGCGCTCGTCGCCGCCGGCATCGCGCTGGTCGCCTGGACCGCCACGCTCTTCGCCAGGGTCGGCCGCGGGACGATCGCGCCGTGGGACCCGACTGCGAGGCTCGTCGTCCTCGGGCCGTACCGGCACGTCCGCAACCCGATGATCAGCGGCGTCCTGGCGATCCTGCTCGGCGAGGCGGCGATCTTCGCCTCGGTGCCGCTCCTCCTCTGGTTCGCCGGAGTCTTCGCGGTGAACGCCCTCTACCTCCCGCTCGTCGAGGAGCCGGGCCTCCGCAGGCGCTTCGGCGCCGACGTACGACGCCTACCGGGCCAACGTCCCACGCTGGCTCCCACGGCTCAGCCCCTGGGAGCCTTAAGCTGGACGCCGTGGAGCTTCGGCGCTGGCCCCGCAAGAACGACCCCGACTCGATCCGCGCGCGGCAGGAGGAGCTCGCTCCCCGGCTCGACGGCGACGGCGAGGTCTTCGCGCACGACCTGGCGCCGTTCGCGGGCGCGACCGAGGCGGTCACCGGCGTCGCGCTCGTCCCGGTGGCGGTCGTCGGGCCGATCGACGTCGAGCTCGGCGACTACGCGCTGGAGGAGCCGGAGGGGCGTCTCGTGGAGCGCGGGCGCACCAAGGAGGGCGTGTACGTCCCGCTCGCCAACACCGAGGGCGGGCTCTCCATCTCGCTCTACCGCGGCGCGCGCGCCGTCGGCGAGTCGGGCGGCTTCCGCACGCACGTCGTCCGGGACCGCATCACGCGCGCGTCCGCCTTCCTCTTCGCCGATGCCGCGCAGGCGCTCGCGTTCTCCCGCTGGATCGAGGGGCAGCTCGAGGAGATGAAGGCCTGGCTCGCCTCGGAGCCGGTCGCCAACCTCTCCAAGCACGCGAAGCTCCGGGAGCTGGAGACGCACGTCGTCGGCCCGATGTGCCACGTCATGTACGCGTTCACGACCGGCGACGCCTGCGGGATGAACATGATCACGCGGAACTCGTACGCCCTGAACCAGGGCTTCGTGCTCGACCGCGCCCCCGTCAAGCCGTCGCGCGCGATGCTCGAGGGGAACATGGGCGGCGACAAGAAGGTCTCGGCGCGCTACTTCGAGCGCGGCGGCCACGGCAAGACGGTGATCGCCGAGGCGACGCTCACCGAGGAGGCCGTTCGGCGGGTGCTGAAGACGTCGCTCGACGACCTCGACGAGCTGGCCTTCGTCGGGACGCACGGCGCCGTGGCGTCCGGCATGCAGTCGGTGGCCTTCACGCCGGCGACGGCGATCGCGGCCATGTTCACCGCGACCGGGCAGGACATCGGCATGGTCGGCACGAGCTCGATGGCCCACGGCACCGCGCACCGCGTCGAGGGCGGCCTGCACGTCTCGATGCGGCTGGCGAGCCTCGAGGTCGCCACCGTCGGCGGCGGAACGACGCTTCCCTACGCCCGCTCCTGGCTCCGGCTGCTCGGCTGCGACGGGCCGGGGAAGGTCTACCGGCTGGCGCAGATCGTGGCCGCGGCGACGCTCTCGCTCGAGATCTCGGCCAGCGCCGCCATGGCCACCGCCGGGTCCGAGAACTTCTACCGCGCCCACTTCGAGCGCGGCGGCCTGCGCTAGAGGCAAGGCGTGGCGGCCGTCCCGCCCCATCACGACCCGGCGTGCTGGGGCTGCGGCGACAACCCGCGGGGCCTCCATCTCCCGCAGCCGACCGAGGAGGGGATCGAGCGCTACGAGGCCGTCGTGACGTTCGGCGACCACCACCAGGCAGGGCCGGGCATCGTCCACGGCGGCCTCGTTGCCGCGGCGCTCGACGAGGCCTCGGGCCTGCTGGCCACCTGGCATCGCTTCCCGGCAGTCACCGCGCGCATCTTCGTGCGCTACCGGCGCCCCGTCCTCATCAACCACGAGCTCGCCCTCGCCGCCTGGGTCACGGACAGCCGCGGCCGCCGCATCCACATCGACGCCGACCTGCGCGACGGCGACGAGGTCGTGGCCGAGTCCCGCGGCGCGTTCCTCCACGTCCCCCTCGACCACTTCCTCGCCACGCCCGAGGGCCGCGCGGCGGGCGAAGCCTGGAGACGGCGCCTTACCGAGAACGAGGGTTAGGAAGATGGGCCCGCCTGCCGAAGTCATGGAGGCATGGAGCGCTGTGAGGGCTACTACCGTCTCGAGAACCGCCGGTGCGATCGCACCGGCGCCCGGCACGTGACCGCCGCCGACGGCGAGACCTACTTCGTCTGCCCCTACCACGCCCGGCAGGGCTGGGCCGCGAGCGTGGCCCGCTGGCACGACGAGTCCGACGTGCGGGCGTCGGCCCCGGTCGACCTGCGCCTCGACCCGGCCGCCTAGCGCCCCGAACCGCCGCCGCAAAAGGAGAAGCGGCGACGAAGGGGGTTCGCCGCCGCTTCGGGCGTTACTGGGTCTGGAGGTGGTTGCCGTCATCCCCGGACCCAGGAGGAGAGGACCTCGCGCGCTGTATCGGCAGTCACGAACTGCTGCTTGAGCCTCGCCTTCACCCTCCTGTGGACCCCCCGAAGGTCCGGCGACGGGCGCCCGGCTCTCAACCACGCTTCGTGCGTACCCCGTTTAGGGGATCACTGCGGCCAGGGGAGAGAGCATGCACGCGCACGACGGGTTCCTGTGGGGACGGGCCACCGTCGTTCTGGTCTTCATCGCCGCCACCCTCGCGCTTCCGACAGCCGCGGCCGCCGCTCGCGTACACGTCGAGAGCCAGCGCCAGTTCGACCGCGCCCTGGCGCGGATGGGTGACCGCGGCGGCATCATCGTCCTCGCCCCTGGCCGCTATCCGAGGCTCGTCGTCGGGCACCGCTCGCTCCGGGCCCGGGGTCTCACGATCCGGGCGCGTCCCGGGGCGCGGACGTCCTACCTCGACCTGGACGGCTCGCGTCGCGTTCGCGTGGTCGGCCTGACAATCACCCCCGCAGTTCGGAACGCTTTCGCGAGCCTCAGGGGCTCACGCCAGATCCGCCTCGAGGGCCTGAGGTTGACGGCGGCCGGAAGCTCGGGCATCGCCCGGCTGAGGCTTCAGGGAGCGCGAGACGTGCTCGTTCGCGGAAGCGACTTCTCGCACTGCGGCGACGGGACGAGCTGCGTTCTCACCGGCAGCTCGAGCAACGTCCGCCTTCTCTCCAACGCCTTCCACGACTGCCTCGGCTGCGACTTCGTGCGCGGCCGGGTCGGCGCCGGCCTGCTGGTCCGCGGCAATCGCTTCGATCGTGCCGTGCCCGGTCCCTGCGGCATCGCCTGGGCGTGCAACCACCAGGATCTGCTTCAGCTCCAGGGCGGAAGCGGCATCGTCATCGAGCGCAACTACTTCGGCCTCATGCAAGTCGGCGCCGGGCAGGTGTATCTCAAGGGCGCGATGACCGACGTCGCTATCCGCGACAACGTCTTTCTCCGCACCGACCCCGCCTATCCCGACTACTCGGCCTGGACGGGCATCGTGCTCGGCAACCCCGTCGCCGACCACGTTCCGACGCGCGTCGTGATCGCAAACAACACGATCCGCTCCGGCTCTCCGCGCACCAACGGCGTCACGAACTCGGTCATCCTCTCACCCGTCTACGCGACGCTTCCCCCCGAGGAGCGCCCGATCCTCGCCAACAACGTCCTCGGCGTCACGCTCAACCCCGAGCTCCTCTGCCCATTCCTCCAGGCCTCGCTCCGCAACGTGGTCGAAGCGGGCGAGGCCTGCGGCGAGCTCGACGTCGTCGGTGGCTCCACCTTCGATGACGCGGGAAGGCCGACCTCCGGGTCGCTGCTCACGATCGACCAGGGGGACGTCGCCTGGGCGACGCCGTTCGACATCCTCGGTGTCCCCCGCGGCCAGACGCCCGACATCGGCGCCTACGAGCACGTCGGCTAGCACGCGCGACGAGCTCGAGCCCTTCGAGCACGGCTAGGCTCCGTCGGCGCATGATCCCCGCACCCCGCCCACGCGCCCAGGGCATGGCGACGAGCTCCGACGGAACGCGAATCGCCTGGTACCGGTACGGCGGGGGCGAGCGGGCGCTTCTGTTCGTGCCGACGTGGAACATCGTCGACGCGCGCGTCGTCGGGCACCAGGTCGCCGCCCTCGAGCCGCACGCCACCGTCGTCACGTACGACCCGCGCGGGGCCGGCGGCAGCGAGCGGCCCGAGCGCGGCTACGAGTTTCGGCTCCACGCAGACGATGCGCTCGCGGTCCTCGAGGCCGCCGGGGTCGAGCAGGCGGCGCTCGTCACCGCGTCCCGAGGAGTCAACGCCGCGCTGCTGCTGGTCGCCGACGACCCGGAGCGGTTCGACCGCCTGGCCGTCGTCGCGCCGTACATGGAGCTCGAGGACGAGCCTCCCGACCCCGAATGGCTCGAATCGCTTCGAACCGACTGGCCCGGCTTCATCGTCCCGTTCATGCACGAGGTCTTCACGGAGCCGGACTCCGCCGACGTCATCGCCGAGATGATCGCCATCGGCCTCGAGGCGACGCCGGAGGTCGCCGTCACGCAGGAGCTCGAGCTCGACTGGCAACGACCGGCTCGCCTCCTCCCGCAGGTCACCTGCCCGACGCTCGTCATCCACGGCGAAGACGACGCCGCCGTCCCCGCCTCGCTCGCCGAGCGCATCGTCGCCGCCATGCCGAACGCGCGGCTGGAGCTCATCGCAGCCGGCGGACACCGGCCCGACATCCGCACCCCGGAGCTCGTCAACCCGCTCCTGCTGGATTTCCTGCTCGAGTCGTAGCCCGCCCAGTTCGAGGCAGAACGGCTCAAGGCGCGGACCGGATTCGAACCGGTGTACGAGGCTTTGCAGGCCTCTGCCTAACCACTCGGCCACCGCGCCGGCGACGAAAACATCGTATCGAGCGAACTTTTTGGCGGGTGGGGGTTGAGAGGATCCGATAGTTTTGCGCAGAATAGGGACCACGCTCGCCGATGCGAACCTTGTCCCGGGGTTGATACCGCGTTGGTGGGCAGGAGCCCCGGCCCCCTACCGGGGCTCCACCCTTTTCTGGAACGGACTAGCCGGGCGCGATTCGGGTTGACGTTCGGCATGGCTCGGGCCGTGGCGGCCCGCGATCTTCCCTCCGGCCGAACATTTCGGTTTGATACTCCTGGCGTGCAGCTCGCATCGCTCCCAGACGCCCAGCTCGTCGCCCGTTGCCGCGGAGGCGACGAGGACGCCTGGAGGGAGCTCGTCGCCAGGTTCTCGCGCTACGTCTTCGCCATCTGCTCGCAGGCGTTCCGGCTGCGGCCGGAGGACTCCGAGGAGGTCTTCCAGGAGGTCTTCGCCCGCACGTACCAGCACCTCGGGAAGCTCAGGGACGACGAGGCGATCCGCCCGTGGATCGGCCAGCTCACGCGCCGGCTCTGCATCGACCACCTCCGCTCGAGCTCGCGGGAGGAGATCGTCGACCCCGAGACGCTGCCCGGGGGCGTCGACGAGGCGATGACGAACCTCGACGACGCCTTCGCCGTGCACGAGGCGATGGCCGAGCTCACGGAGAACTGCCGCGAGATCCTCGACCGCTTCTTCGCCCGTGACGAGAGCTACCAGACGATCGGCGCCGCGCTCGAGATCCCGTCGGGGACGATCGCCAGCCGCATCTCCCGCTGCCTGGCACGGCTGCGGGAAGTCTTCGAGGGAAGAAATCCGGCCCCCGACGCGTCGAGTTGACGGAGACCCGATGACCGCCTACGACGAACAACGACTCGCCGAGCTGATCAGGGCGCTGCCGCCTGCACCGCACGCCTGGGTGGAAGCGGCCCAGGAGCTGCCGCTCGCGCGGGGACGCCTCGACGACATCGTCGCCAGGGCCGAAGCCGACCTCGCGTTCCGCGACGCGCTGATCGCGGACCTCGAGGCGACGCTGAAGCTCGAAGGCTACGAGCCCGGGGCGATCTCGCTGGACGAGCTGCGCCGCCGCCTCGAGAGCTGAGCGGGTCCCAGGGCAAAAGAAAGGGCCGCCTTGCGAGCGGCCCGTTTCCAGGGAGTCCCGGCGTGTTGCGGCCTCACGTCGGAACCAGTTCCAGTTTTCGGCAGCTTCGGCGCAGACCTTTAGCCCGGATTCGGAAGAAGCGGCAGCGCGCCTGCGTTGGGAACGGCATGACTCCCCTGACGACCGTCGCAGCTCCGTACAAGCCAAGGCACGTCCGCTTCGTCCGCCGCGAGGAGGTGGCCGGCTGGCAGCTCAAGCTCTACGGCATCGCGCTCAACGGGAAGGAGCCCGACGCCGGGTTCGTCGAGGCGACGCGCGACCTCGCCGCCGCCGTCCTCCCCCAGCCCCCGGCCGGCGACGACCACTACGGCGTCGCCTTCGCCACCGCCCACGACGCGACCTCCGCTCTACATCGCGCTCGTCTACTGGTGGCAGTCGGAGAACGAGCTGCACCAGCGCATCTACGTCAGCCCGAAGGACGACCCGATCGCGTTCGTCCCGGTCGAGAACCAGCCCGCCGGCTGCGTGTGGGAGCTCGAGATCGTCGAACTTCGAGCGGCGCGCGTGGATCGAGGACGTCCTGGCGAACCCGGACGGCCCCGACCTCGAGCGCTACCTGGAGCGCCGCGTCGACGCAGACGTCTAGGAGCGGGCCGGGCGGCGAGGTACTGGGCGAACAGCCCCGCGCTCGTCCCCAGCCACTCCCTGAACGCGCGCTCGAAGTCCTGCCCTCGCTGCTCGGCGAACGAGGCCTGCGGGCACTTGTGGCCCAGAGGCGCCGGATACCGCCGCTGGCAGCGAGCGCACCGCTCGAGCTCGCCGAGCATCACCGCAGGCGCCGCGCGCGGACGCCGATCTTCTGTCTGACCCCGTTCTGCTCCATCTTCTCCCTCTCCTTGCGGTCCAAAGACAGGACGGAGCAGGCTCCGGCGTTCTTCCCGCGAGGGGGCGCCGATCGTGGCGCCCCCTCGCAGGATGGCTCTTCCTAGCCGGTCGGGACGAGGACGACCTCGTCGCTGCCGCTCAGCGGCGGGACGTCGCCCACGCCCGGATCCTCGTACACGGCGACGAAGACGCCGCTCAGGTCGTCGGTATCCGGGTCGTGGCCCTCGGGCTCGGTGGTCTGGATGGTGCCGACGCAGCCGACCGCGGTCGTCTGCGGGTGGCCGTGGTCGTCGTGGCCGAGGATGTACGTGACCTCGACGCGCGAGCAGTCCACCGGCTGGTCGTCGGTGACGGTCACCTGGAACGCGACGGCGTCGCCGAAGGCGAACGCCTGCCCGTCCACCGGCGTCACGAACTCGACGATCGGCGCGGTGTTGCCGACGACGATCGTGATCGACGTGGCGGCCGAGCGGCCGTGCTCGTCGATGACGTTCAGGGTGGCGCGGTAGACGCCGTTCTCGGTGTAGGTGTGCGTGGGATTCGGATCGTTCGAGTCGCGCGTCCCGTCTCCGTCGAAGTCCCACTTGTAGCGGAGCCGGTCGCCGTCCGGATCCATCGTCCCCTCGCTCGAGAACTCGACGGTGAGGGGCGCGGGCCCGTTCGTCGGCTCGGCGGTCATCATCGGCTGCGGCGCGTGGTTTCCGCCGGGGCCGATGTAGTCGATGCGGGCGAGCTGGGCGTCCGGGTTCTCGCTGAAGAACCCATCGCCGTACTCGAGGACGTAGAGAGCCCCGTTCTCCCCGAACTCGAGGTCCATCGGGTTGTCGAAGACGAACGAGTCGAGCACCGGGTTGATGTCCGCGAGCTCGCCGGCAGCGTCGAGGCGGAACTCCTTCACGTAGTCGCGCGTCCACTCGTGGAAGAGCGGGACGCCGTCGTAGTAGGCCGGCCACGCCAGCCCCTGGTGCTTGCTGACCTTGCCGGGCTTCACGGCGTCGAGGTCGAGGGCAGGCCCCGCCATGGGGCCGATGCCGCCGGTCTCGAGCTCCGGGAACTCGGCCGAGGGGCCGTACGAGTACCAGACGTCCGGCTGGACGACCGGCGGAAGCTCAGTGCGGCCCGTGTTGTGGGGCGAGGCGTTCACGGGAGCCGCGCAGTTGAACGGCGCCCCCGACGTCTCGGTGGCGAAGTCGTAGTCGACGTACGGCAGCTCGGCGGTCGCGCAGTACGGCCAGCCGTAGTTGGCGGCCTCGCGCACGATCGTCCACCTGCCCTGACCTGCGGGGCCGCGCAGCGGGTCGGGCTCGTCCGCGTCCGGCGAGTAGTCCGCGACGAACAGGTCGCCGGACTCCCGGTCGAGCTCGATCCGGAACGGGTTCCTGAAGCCCATGACGTAGATCTCGGGCTTCGTCAACGGCGTCCCGGGCGCGAACAGGTTGCCCATCGGGATCGTGTAGCCGCCGCCCTTCTTGGGCGTGATCCGCAGGATCTTCCCGCGCAGGTCGTTCGTGTTGGCCGAGCTGCGCTGCGCGTCGAAGGCCGGGTTGCGATCCGGCCGCTCGTCGATCGGCGTGTACCCGCCCGACTGGAACGGGTTCGTGTCGTCGCCGGTCGAGAGGTACAGGTTGCCCTCGCCGTCGAAGACGATGTCGCCGCCGACGTGGCAGCAGATGCCCCGGTCGACCGGCACCTGGAGGATCTTCTCCTCGGTGCTCAGGATGATCTCGTCGTGCTGGAACTTGAAGCGGGACAGCTGCAGGTAGCCCTTGAAGCGGTCCCAGTCGGCCTGCGTGCCCTCGAAGGGCGCGTCGCCCTCGTTCACGTCCGGAGTGGACGGGTCGTCCAGGGGCGTGTCGAGCGGCGGCGAGTAGTACAGGTACACCCACCGGTTCCGCTCGAAGTTCGGGTCGAGGGCGATGTTCTGCAGGCCCTCCTCGTCGTGCTGGTAGACGTCGAGCTCGCCCACGATCGAGTTGACGCCGTTCGTCGGGTCGTGCATCCACACGACCCCGGGGCGCGTGACGTGCAGGACCCGGCCGTCCGGGAGGACGGCGAGGTCCATCGGCTCGCCCGGCTCGTCGTTCAGCGTCACCTTCTCGAACTCGGTGTCCGGCGGTGGCGCCTGCGCGCCTGCGACCGCCGGCAGCGCGAGCAGCGCCACCACGGTCACGACGAGGCACGCCAATCTGGCAGTCAGGTGCATGGTTGGACCCCCTGGTCTCGCTGACGACTGACTACCGCCGTCCTACCACGCAGGCCGAAGCCCAAACCCGAACCGTGGCGGGGATCCTGCCGAGGGTGCCGCGCTCAGATGCGGATGAAGTCCTTCTTGTCCCAGCCGCGGGTGCGGGTGCAGACCTCGAAGCCCTCGAAGCTTCCCTCGTCGTTCGTGTTCCCCTCGATGCTCGTGAACGCCTCGGCGCTGCCCGAGACGAAGATCCCGACGTGGCTCCAGTCGTTCGGATTGTCCTTCGCGCTCAGAAACAGGGCCCCGGGCTTCACCTTGCGGCGGTTGGCGGCGACCGACCCCTCGATGAAGCGGTCGCGGTCCCTCGCCGAGAAGGCCAGCTGGTCGACGCCGAACGACTTCACGATCGGCATGTCGACGCCCGCCGACTCGGTCGCCTGCTTGAGGACGAAGCAGGCGAAACCCGCGCACCAGGGGGCGGCCGGCCCCTCGAGGCCGTCCATGTAGAGGCGAACCCACGGCCCCGCGTTCGTCCCGCCGATCTCGCGCGGGTGCTCCCTGAGGTGTCGCTTGGCATAGGCGACGACGAGCCTGCCCAGAGACCTCTTGCCCGCGGGAATCGGCTCGAGCACCGCGCGCATCGGGGCGACCAGCAGGTCGTACGTCGCACTGTCGACCACGCCGGTGACAGGGAGCCCCTTCCGCTGCTGGTAGCGCTTGACGCTGGTCTCCGTCGCCGGGCCGAAGTCGCCGTCGGCCACCGGGCCGGGGCCTTGCAGCGACAACCACTCCTGGACGCGCTTCACCTTCTTGCCACGATCCTTGCGCTTGATGTCCTTTGCGAACGTAAGCTCGTCCATAGCCACCCTCCTGGCCTTTCCGATGATCGTTCAGCCCGGCTCGTCGGGCGATCTTAGGAGCCTCGGTACAAGGTCACAAGGGCAGGCAGGAAGGACGTCTTGCGCCCGAACAGACGAAAACCCCGCCGGAGCGGGGCCTTCAGGAGCGGATGATGGGACTCGAACCCACGACCTTCTGCATGGCAAGTGCGAGCGGCCGTTCGCTTCCGTTCAGGCCGTTCGCTCAAACCGCCTGTTTGCGCGGGCTTGCGTCCAATCGAGCGAAACGCATGCGAACCCGAGCGAACGCCGAACCTTGCCATTCTTGCCACGCGTTCAGGTGCCGAACCTGGACCGGCGAGCTTCTCTGCGAACGTCTACGCGTCTTCTCGGACAGGCCCGCGTAAACCTGCAGCCGTGACGGGTCCCCACGTAGCGAGGAGCGCGACACTGTCTGGCACTCGAGCGTGTCGTGCTTGGCATTGAGAACCGGCTGAACCAGC
>CAVZJM010000016.1:0-370598 GCA_963775625.1 uncultured Actinomycetes bacterium
GCCAGGACGGCCTCGCGCTCGACGACGCGCCGCTCGCGCTTGAAGGGCAGCGGCACCTCGGGATTTTCGGTGTCGATCTCGCGCGCGAGCCGGTGGCCTGAGAAGACGGCGTCGGCCGTCAAGCGCGGCGCTTCGCAGTCTCCGATCCGGTAGAAGCCGGTGATGCCTTCGGCCACGAGGGTGTCGATCCCCACCGAGTCCTTCAGCTCTCGGAAGAGCGCCTCGTCCGAGCGACGTTGCGTCACGAGCACGACCGCGTCGGCGGCGAACTCGAGCTCGCGTCCCTCCTCGTCGTAGACGTGGCTGGCGAGCACGCGACCCTCCTCGAACTTGGTCGGCATGTGGTACGTGACGATCTCGACGCCGAGCTTGTGCAGGATCCGGTGCTGGTTCGGCGCCTCGAGCGTGAAGTGCAGGTACGGCCCGATGTTGCCCAGGTGCGTCATCAGCGTGACCTTCTTGCCGTCCCGCGCGAGTTTCTCCGCGAGGGAGACGCCCATGAAGTAGCCGTCGTCGTCGAGGATGAGGACACGCTCGCCGGGCACCTCTTTGCCCTCGAACATGATCTGCTCGGGCGTGAGCTGCCAGGGGAGGCTGGCGTCGGCGCCCGGGATAGTGTCGTGCGTGCAGCCGTTGAGCCCGTCGGTTGCCCAGTACGCGCCGGTCGCGATGACGACGATCTCGGCCCCGTACTCCTTGACGCCCTGCGCGTCGAGCCGGGTGTTCGGGACGAACTCGACGTTCTTGAGCTTGTCGATCTGGATCTTGCGGTAGTTGACGACACGGGCCCACTCGCCCAGGCCGGGCAGCTGCGGGATCCAGCGCATCCCGCCGCCCATGTCCTCGCCCGCCTCGACCAGGTGCACGCGGCGCATGCCGCGCTTGCCGAGGACCATCGCGCACTCCATGCCGGCCGGCCCAGCGCCGACGACGAGCACGTCGTTGTCGGCGTTCTTCGCAGGCTCGAAGCGCTCGGGGTGCCAGCCGCGCCGGTACTCCTCGCCCGCGGTCGCGTTCTGCGTGCAGATGAGCGGCGGGCCTCCGATCTCCCAGCGCGAGATGCAGATGTTGCAGCCGATGCACTCGCGGATGTCGTCGAGACGCCCCTCGTCGATCTTGCGCGGCAGCCACGGGTCTGAGATGGACGGCCGGCACGTCGCGATGATGTCGAGCTTCCCGGAGTTGATCGCGTCGACCATCACGTCGGGATTCGTGAAGCGGCCGACCCCGAGGACGGGCTTCTTCGCGACGGCCTTGATCGCCGCCTGCCACGGGAGCTGGCGGCCGGTTTCATAGAAGCGCGAGGGAGTCGCGTCCTCGCCCCACTCGGCGATGCTGGAGACGTTGATGTCCCAGACGTCGACGATCTCGTCGCACATCTCGACGAAGGGGATGCAGTCGCGCTCGAGCTGCGTGCCGGCCTCGCCCATGAACATGTCCGTGGACATGCGGACGCAGATCGCGCAGTCGTCGCCGACCGCCTCGCGCACCTGCTCGATCGTCTCGCGCCAGAAGCGCGCGCGGTTCTCGAAGGAGCCGCCGTACTCGTCCGTGCGCCGGTTGTAGTACGGCGTCAGGAACTGCTGCGGCAGGTACGAGTGCGAGCCGTAGACGTACACGATGTCGAAGCCGGCCTCGCGTGCCCGCTTCGCGGCCGCGACGTAGAAGCCCTGCACCTCCCGGATGTCGTCCTTGTCCATCTCCTTCGGGTAGGTGAGGAACTCGAAGTCGCTCGGGATCTGCGACGGCGCGCGCGGGACGCAGCGCGACTCCATGCACGGCGCGTGCGGGCCTCCGTACCAGAGCTCGGCGGCGGCCAGCGCCCCGTGCTCGTGGAGCATGTCGCACATGAGCGAGAGGTTCTTGATGTCGTCGTCGTCCCAGAGGCGCGCGGACACGCGGTGCGTGTCGTCGCTCTCGGGATGGATGGAGCAGTACTCCGTGCAGACGGCCGCGTAGCCGCCCTCGGCTTTCATGGCGCGGAAATGCGCCTGGCTCAGCGGCTTTTCCGAGCCGAATCCGTTGCAGTGCGGGATCTGGTAGAAGCGGTTCTTCATCGTCTTCGGGCCGATCTGGATCGGCTCGAAGAGGATGTCGTGCTTGGGGTCGCGCGCCATCTCGCGTACCTCCTTCAGGGGCAGCACCGGAAGCTGGCATTCTTCCAGCGGTCGCGGCAGCCTTCAAGCCGCAGCCGCTGGGTGTTAGTCGTCGCCGACCCAGACGAGGCAGGGCGCGTTCGCGCGGATGCGCTTGATCGCCTTGCGGAAGTAGCGCTTGCCGAGCCCCTTCGATCCGCCCCGAAGACAAGGAGGCCGATCCGCTCCGTCCGGGCGACCTCGAGCGCAGTCTTCACGGGCTGCGGTTGTGGAAGGCGAGCTGGCTCGTCGTGACGCCGAGGTCGCGGGCGCGGCGCGCGACCGCGTCGAGGTGCTTCCGGATTCCTCTGCTCGGAGTACTGGCGGGCGACGTGGCCGACGTAGTTGCGGTACTCGAGCGGGATCGCGTCGCAGATGTAGAGCTCGGCGCCCGTCTGCGCCGCCGAGTCGATGGCAAACTTGATCGCCGGCTCCTCGAGCTCGACGTTCAGGGTGAGCAGCATCACCGGTCGGACGCTCCTCGCGACCGGGCTCGCGCGGGGAGGCGCCGGACGGTCAAGCGTCTCGCCGGCTCATTCTCGCTTGCCTCGAGCTCGAGCGTCGGCAGCTCGCCGGGCGAGGGGACGAACCTCCGCATGAACCAGCGGCGGATGTACCAGAACCAGAGCATGCCGGCGAGAGGAACCGTGATCGCCGCGCCCCAGATGCCCCAGAGGAAGAACGAGGCGAGCGCGAGTGCGATGATGAAGACGGCCCCGACGCGGACGTAGAGCCTCGCCTTGGACTGGTGCTCACGTATCTGGGGGTAGTTGCTCTCGGAGATCTCGGACGTGTCGTAGCGGCGACCGCACGCGCACTCGACGACGTCCCCGAGCTTCGCCGAGTGGGTCTCGCCGCACTCGCACCGAACGGTGATCGGAATGGCCACAGCCTCTCCTGCCGATTCTAGTCCCCGAACGTCGAGGGGCGGGTTGCCCCGCCCCTCGTACTCGAGCATGTCTGTGGCGCTCTAGCGCGCCGTTGCGGGAGCCACTGCGCGACCGGCGGCCGCTGCTCCGTCGATCGCCTCCTGCGTCGGCTGCTCGTCGCTCGGATCCTTCCAGCGCACCGGCTTGCCCCACTGCTTCTGGGCGATGATGTAGCCGACTACGCCGCACACGAGCACGAGGACGCCGACGATGACGATTGCCGGCACTCTCGCCGTCGCGCTGGGCACGTCGCCTGTTCCCGCGAGGAAGGCGGCGTACTCGTCGCTCAGGTAGTCGAAGCCGTACCCGGTGTATTTCAGCCCGTACAGCCCGAAGATGATGAAGAGCGAGTTCAGCGGCGCAGAAGAGCCCCGCCAGCCACATCCAGGCCTTCCCGAGCTTGATCGGACGTGGCCAGTTCGGGCGGTCTCTGCGCAAGAGCAGCATCCCGGATAGGGCGATCACGTGCGAGAGCATGTACCCGAGATTGCCCGCCGCGAGGATGAAGTAGATGTTCTGGAAGTAGAGGAGCAGGAAGATGTTCAGGAGCATGTCGACCGTCATGGCGCGGCCCGGCACGTTGTGCCTGTTCAGGACGCCGAGCTGCCTGATCGTCATCTTCTCCTCGGAGAGCGCGTAGAGCGCCCGCGATCCGTCCATGGTGGCCGTGTTCATCGAGAGCAGCAGGCCGGCGCAGATGGACTGACGACGAGGAACTTCCCGAACGTGTCGCCGGCGATCGAGTTGACGACGTCGGTCAGCCAGACGACGCCCGTCAGGTCGTTGAAGAGGCCGTCGTAGCCGATCGTCCCGAGCACGACGATCGGGAGCATGATCGACAGGACGACGTTGAGCGCTCCCACCGAGGCGAGCGCCTTGCGGGTGTCGTTCGCCGTGTCCTTGTACTCCGGCGCGAACGTCGCCCCGGCCTCGGGGCCGTAGGTCGACCAGCCGAGGATGTACAGCCAGACCATGATCATCACGAACTGGTTGAAGGTGCGTCGCCGAATCGCCGTAGAACTCGACGTTCGCGGCCACGAAGTTCGAGTTGATCTCGTGATTCGAGAAGTCGCCGGTGAGGAAGCCGCCGATCGCGATGACGAGGATCGGGAAGATCATCAGGGCCCCGACCACGTAGCTGAGCCCGACGGCGGGTCGCATGCCGCGGATGTTGAAGATCCAGCAGAGGACGATGCAGACGACGCCGATCAGCTGCGCCCACCCGAGCGGCTGGATGATCGGTGGGTTCAGAGATCGTGGTCGCGAGGTAGCCGTCGCCTCCGAACTCGGCGATGCAGCAGGTACCCGATCAGGCTCCCGTAGATCGCGAGCACGCTCGACCACGCGAACCAGTAGCCGAAGACCGCGATCGGGCCCGCGAAGGAGAAGTGCTTGCGCCAGCCCTCTCGCGCGTAGACCGACAGGCCTCCCGGCTTGTCCGGGAACATCGCGGCGGGCTCGCAGTAGATGTACGCCTGGAGCGCGCCGATGATGGCCGAGATGATCCAGAGGATGATCGCCACCTGGCCGCCGAGCGCGATGATCGACCCCCACAGGCCGATCAGCAGGAAGCCCGGGTTGGCGAGACCGATGACGAACCCGTCCCACCACCGAATCGTCTTGAGGAGACGTCGTTCGTCTACTGCAACTTCAGCCATGCACCCTCCTCTGGATCGAGAGACGCCCCAGCCGGACCGCGACTCTAGTGAGTGCGTCGGACTGCTCCGTCGCATGCATTCTTCGCCGCAGTCGGCAGTTCGCCGTCATGGGATGCGCGACGTTAACACTCGGCGGTTGCGACTTCAATGGCCGAATGGACATGCGAGACTGCTGCCGACTGTACGGAAGGAGGGGAAATGGCGATAGCAACTCGTCAGGACGCGTACATCGGCGGCAAGTGGATTCCCGGTGACGGCGAGGAGATCGAGGTCACGAGCCCGGCCACGGGGGAGCTCCTGGGGACGGTCGCCGCCTCGTCGCCCGCGCAGCTCGAAGCGGCGGTCCAGGCCGCCGTCGAGGCGTTTCGGACCTGGCGCAAGGTCTCCCTGCTCGAGCGCGTCGAGCTCTGCCGGGCGGCGTTCTCGATCTGCATGGAGCGCGCCGACGAGATCGCGGAGATGATCACGCGCGAGGTCGGCAAGACGATCCGGGAGTCCCGTGAGGAGATGGTCGAGTACACGGCCGACCACTTCCGGCGCGCGTCCGAGGACGTCCTCCGCCATGCGGGCCAGGTGCTGCCCTCCACGCAGGAGCGCTCGAACGCCAAGCGGATCATCGTCACGCAGGAGCCGGTCGGCGTCGTCGCCGCGGTCACGCCCTGGAACTTCCCGGTCGACATCGCCGGGATCCCTATCGTCTACGGCCTCGCCGTCGGCTGCACCACGGTCTGGAAGCCGTCGGAGCACGCGCCGCTCTGCGCGAACATGTTCGCCGAGGTCATCCACGACGCCGGCTTCCCGCCCGGGACGCTGAACGTCGTGCACGGCCGG
The DNA here is from genome assembly GCA_963775625.1 of uncultured Actinomycetes bacterium. Lineage (GTDB taxonomy): Bacteria > Actinomycetota > Thermoleophilia > Gaiellales > Gaiellaceae > JAIBJN01. Next base: position 5,554 of record CAVZJM010000016.1, read on the forward strand.
GGCGACGTGGGTGCCGCGCTCGTGCGCCACCCGGACGTCGGCGCCGTCGTCTTCACAGGCTCCTCACGGACGGGCGAGCAGGTCGCGCGCGACGCGGCCCTCAAGAACCGCGTGCTCGAGCTGGGCGGCAACGGGCCGCAGATCGTTCTCGCCGACGCCAACCTCGAGAAGGCCGCGGACGCCGCGATCGTCGGCTGCTTCTACCTCGCCGGCCAGTGCTGCACGGCAGCGGAGCGCATTCTCGTCCACGAGTCCGTCCAGGACGCGTTCGTCGAGGCGCTCGCCGAACGAACGAGGGCCCTCCGCGTCGGGGACCCGCTCGACGAGGAGACGGACATGGGCCCGCTCTGCACCCCGGAGGTGCTGGCGCGGACCCGGGAGCACCTCGACGACGCGCAGGCCAAGGGCGCGCGCGTCGTGCTGGGCGGCGGCCACGAGGGCCAGTTCCACGAGCCGACGATCATCACCGGCGTCACGAGCGACATGCGGATCGCGCAGGAGGAGACGTTCGGCCCGGTGGCGCCGATCATCTCCTTCTCCACGCTCGACGAGGCGCTCGAGATCGCCAACGAGACGGAGTACGGCCTCACGGCGTCCGTGTTCACCCGCTCACTCCACGACGCCTGGCGGGCGGCCGAGGAGCTGCGGCACGGCACCGTCCACATCAACGAGACGACGAACTACTGGGACCAGCTCGCCCCGTTCGGCGGCGCGAAGGCCTCAGGCGCGGGCCGCGAGCTGGCCGGCTGGATGCTCGACGCCCTCACGGAGACGAAGCAGATCACGTTCGACCTCGCCGACTGACGGACGTCCCCAAGTAACAGACTGTTACTTGGCAGTTTCGGCCTCGAGCCGTGACACACACATCGCTCGATCTCGGCGATCGTCGGTGGATGCCTGTGTCCGCGCCGAGGATCGACTCGCGGCTGGTCGTCGCGATCGAGCGTCTCGACGATGCGACGGTGCGCATCGCGGAGACGAATCGGCGGCTCGGCGAGGTCGCAGACGCGCTCGGCCTCCCCAGGCCGAGCTATGAGCAGGTGCGGACGATCGTGCACGAGTTCCGCCGCCTCGGTCCTCGGCCCGGTGCGGGTCAGGTCCTGCTCGACATCGCGTTCCAGGTCCGTCCACCGCTGGCCTTCGGCGACTACCTGGCAGGGACGCTGCCGCCCGAGCCTCCCCGCAGACGGTAGCCCCTCCCAAGTAACAGTCTGTTACTTGGGCTCGTGCCTCGTGCCCTACGCGGGCACAGCCTGCAGGCGGGCGCGCTCGATCAGGCGCTCGGTGCAGCGGAGGGAGTTCGCGCAGATCGTGGACGTCGGCGCCATGGGGCCGGAGGTGGGGAAGACGGCGCCGTCGAGAACGTAGAGGTTAGGGACGTCGTGGGCCGCGCACCAGCGGTCGACTACGGACGTGGCCGGGTCGTCGCCCATCCTCGTCGTGCCCAGCAGGTGCCAGCCCCACTGCGACCAGTCGGCCGTGATCGTCTTCACGGCCCCGGCGGCCTCGTGCGCCTCCTTGGCCCGTGCGAGCTGGAATTCGAGGTTCGCGCGCATCTCGTCGTCGATCGTGAACGTGATCTTCGGCGCCGGAATCCCGTCCGCGTCGGTCAGCTCCCGGTCGAGCGTGACCGTGTTGGATTCGTGCGGGAGGTCCTCGATCCCGACGCCCCAGTCGAACGCGTGCCCGAGCGTCGAATCCGTCAGGTCGTGGACGGCCGCGCCCCAGCGCTCGTCGAAGGGCAGCTCGTCGTAGCGGAAGAGGCTGAAGAGGGGCCCGCCGAGCGGCATCACGTCCCACTGCGCCCCGAGCGGGAAGCCGTGCGACTCGTCGTGATCGGCGAACTCGAGCGAGAGGAGCTGCGTCCCCCACGGCCCGAGCCAGCCCTCGAGGTCGTCCTCGTAGATCCCGAGCACGCTCATGTACGGATGCAGCATCAGCCGCTTGCCCACGAGCCCGGACGAGTTGGCGAGCCCGTCGGCGCCGCCCGAGAGGAGGAGCAGGCGGGCCGTGCCGACGCCGTTGCCTGCGACGATCACGACGTCGGCCTCCTGCCGCTGCTCCTGCCCTTCGCGGTCGATGTAGATCGCGCCGGTGGCGAGGCCGTTTCCGTTCGTCGTGATCTCGCGGACGCGCGCCCCTGTGACGAGCTTCGCGCCGTGCTCGAGTGCCTGCGGCCACATGGTCGTGTCCGTGGAGCTCTTCGCGCCTTTCGGGCAGCCCCACATGCAGGTGCCCGTGCGCTCACAGCCGGCCAGGCTGCCGACGGGCTCCGAGCGGATCGCGTGCGCCGCCGGCCACCAGTGCCAGTTGAGCTCATTCATGCCCTCGGCCGCCCGGCGCCCGATCGGTCCGATCGGGAGTGGAGGCAGGAGTGGCGGCGGCCCGGGCGGGTAGTTCGGGTCGCCGGTCATGCCCGAGATCTGCATCTCCTGGTCGATCTGCTCGTAGTAGGGCCTCATCTCCTCGTAGGAGACGGGCCAGTCGTCGGCGACCCCGTGGAGCGTGCGCAGCTTGTAGTCCTGCGGCCGCAGCCGCACCCACTGCGCGCAGAAGTGCACCGTGCTCCCGCCGACGGCGTTGTACATCACCGGCGTGATCGGCGAGCCGGAGACCTCGAGCGGGTAGTCGGCGGGATGCTGCCGCGTGTTCGGGTTCGGGCTGAACTGCGCGTCGGCGACGAGCTCCCACTCGAGCTTGTCGCCCGGGAAGTCGGAGGCGTTCTCCCAGCCGCCCTGCTCGAGGCAGACGACCTTGAAGCCGGCTTCGGCGAGATGTCTCGCCGCCACCGAGCCGCCGGCGCCGGCTCCGATCACGACGACGTCGGCCTTCTCGCCGTTGCCCGAGATCGAGAAGGAGAGCGGCGCCGCCGGCTCGACAGTATCCGGCGGCGGCGCCGGCGTCGTGTTGATCGGCCCGCGTTCGAAGACCGGGTCGAGCAGCCCGTCGCGGAGGTCGTACTCGGCCTCGTCGGAGAAGGGGATCCGCTTTCCCTGACCCGGGTAGCCGATCCGCTTTCGAACCTTCAGGTTCATGTAGTAGCCGCCCGACGCGATCTGCGCGAGCGCGGAGAAGCCGTCGGGATCCTCGGCGTGCAGCCGGCGGGCCTCGGCCTCAGCGTCCCGGTCGGCTGCGGCGTCGAGCCCGGTCGCCAGCGCCTCCACGAGGTCGGGGCGGGCCGCGAGCGCCCGGTCGAGCCACTTGTCCGCGGAGCCGGCCTCGCTGGCGGCGGGCATCGCGTCGGTGGCCGGTATGAGCACGTCGGCCAGCGCCCAGAAGGTCGCCCGCTGCTCCTGGGTCAGGGTCTGCTCGCTCGTGACGGCCATAGCTCCTCCTAGTGCCCCTAGCTCGCGACCCCCGCGGTGCTGAAGGCGGGCATCACCTCGTTGGCGATGAGCTCCAGCTGCCCCTGCACGTCCGGGACGTCGACGTCCCTCTGCGCGAACAGCTTCAGGATGTAGGGGTCGGTGATGCAGAGGATCATGTGGTTGACGCCCGCCGACTCGAGCTCCTTGATCTGCGCGGCGCACTCCTCGGGGGTGCCGGCGATCGAGAGCTTCTCGGCGATCTCGGGCGTCGTCATCTCGTACGCCTTCTCGAGGTCGCCGGTCCCGAGGACCTCGACGATCGCCTTGACGTCGGCCGGGTCGATGCCGTGCGCCTCGAACTGCTCGTCCGGCTGGGAGGAGAGGTAGAAGGTGACGATCGCGCGCGCGGCCGTCTTCGCCTTCTCCGAGTCGGGCCCGCAGGTGACGACGCACCAGGCGCCGATGTCGAGCGTCTTCCAGTCGCGACCGGCGCTCTCGGCGCCGATCTTCACGTTCTCGACGACGTAGTCGTACCAGGCCTTGTTGTAGCCGAGGGCGCTGTGGACGCCGTCGGAGACCTCGCCGGCCAGCTGCATCGACTTGGGGCCTCGCATCGCGCCGATGTAGAGCGGCAGCCGCTCCTGCACGGGCCGCGCGAAGGTGAAGAGCCCGGCGTACTTGTGGAACTGACCGTCGTAGGTGATCACGCCCTCGTCGAGGAAGGTGCGCATGACCTCGTGCGCCTCCTTGACACGGGAGAACGGCTTGATCGTCTTCCAGTCGACGCCGTACTGCGAGAGCATCCCGAAGTTGCCGCAGGAGATCACGCCTTCGGCGCGGCCGCCGGTGAGCTCGTCCAGGGTGGCGAGCGCCTGGCAGATGAGCGTCGGCTCGCGGAGGTAGACGCTCGAAAGGTTGGGGCCGAAGCGGACGTTCTTCGTCTTGTCCGCCGCGGCCGCGTAGAGCAGCCAGAGGTCCTTGTGCCACGTCTCGTCGGCGGCATAGCACGCGTAGTAGCCCAGCTCGTCGGCCTTCTTGATGTGCTCCAGCGAGTCGGTGAGCGGGTAGTCGAGCAGCGTCGTGTAGCTGAACTTCATGTATTGCCTCCTTCGGTGGCTTCCGCCTCGATCTCCTCGAGGAGCTCCTCGCCGGAGACGACGCTGTCGGCGAAGTGGTCGTGCATCCACGCCAGGTGCTCCCAGCGGCTCTCGACGATCCGCAGGGTGTCCCAGGCCGGGATGTCCTGCTGGGGCGTGTGCTCGGTCATGAGCGCCGGGTCGACCTCGTAGATGTGGTCGAAGCGCATGATCACGTCCTCCTTGATGCGCTTCGCCTCGGGCGGTTTCTGCGCGGAGAGCCTGAAGCCGATCATTCGTCGCCCTCCTCGTAGGCCTGGTCGAGCAGGTACTTGCCGGGATTCATGATGTTGTTGGGGTCGAGCGTCCGCTTGATCTGCTTCATCACCTCGAAGCCGCCGCCGAGCTCGTCGGGGACGAGATCCACCTCGCCCTCCCGGCACGAGCCGTGGCACGCCGAGATGGAGCCGCCGTGCTCGATGGCGATGCGGGCGATCTCGCGCTTCGCGTCGACCCAGGCGGCCCAGCTCTCGTCGTCCCACTTCATCTCCCAGATGCCGATGTCGATCTCGGTCAGGTAGTCCCCCCACGACTTGAAGGCCCCGTTCGTGTACGCGAACATGCCCCAGTCGTCGAACATGTCGAAGCGCTCGCGCAGGTCGGCGGCGACGGCATGCCACTTCTCGCGAACGGCGGGGAGCTGCGAGTAGAGGATCGCCGCGTCCTCGCAGTGCCAGCTCATGAGGGCGACCTGGCCGTCCCGTGTCCGCCCGTGCTGCGGCGTTGCGTAGCGGTCGTGCCGCGAGGCCCAGTCGCCCTGCGAGATCTCGTCGCCGAGGTACTCGCCGCCCGAAGCCTTGCCGATCTTGAGCATGCGCTTCGCCGAGGCTCGGACCTCGTCGTCGTTCCCGTACATGGCGACAGCGACGACGGCCTGCACCGAGTCCGGCTGCGGGATGTACGCCTCGTCGTCGCGGCGGAGGTAGCGGACCTTCCACTCGTCGAAGAGGACGACCCCGGCGAGCGTCGCCGCGCCCGAGCGCGCGAACTCCCCGGTGGCCCGCCAGGCGTCCTCATAGGAGCGGTAGGAGTAGAAGGCGGAGAACTCCGCCTCCGGGCGCTTCACCAGCTCGAGCGTCGCCTCGGTGACGATCCCGAGCGTCCCCTGGTGGCCCATGAAGAGGTGCTTGAGCTGGAAGCCCGACGACGACTTGCGCGTCTTCTTCCCGCCGCCGTCGCCGACGCGGATGATCTCGCCGGTCGGGAGCACGATCTCGAAGCTGATCACGAGGTCGCGCGTATGGCCGAAGCGGCCGCCGATCAGCGACCAGCCGCTCGTGCCGATGCGCCCGCCGACGAGCGAGCATGGATACGACGCCGGGTCGTCCGGATAGATGAAGCCGAGGGGCTGCAGCTCCTGGGAGAGCTTCAGCATGTTGATCCCCGGCTGGACGGTGACCGTGCGGTCCTCGACGTCGATCTCGAGGATCTTGTCCATGAGCTTGATGTCGACCAGGATCCCGTGCTTCAGCGGCACCGCGCCGTCGGTCAGGCCCGTGGCGCCGGCACGCGGCACGACGGGTACGCGCGCCCGGTTGGCGAGCTTCACGACCTCGGAGATCTGCTCCGCCGACGTGGGCAGGACGACCGCCTGCGGGATGTACTCCTCCCACTTGTGCTTCGGGAAGGGCGAGGGGACGCGGGCGCGGTTGAAGAGCGCCGAGCGGCCGGTGAAGACGTGGTCTGAGCCGCAGATGGCGACGAGCTCGTCGATCAGGGTGTCGGGAAGGGCGGCAACGGTCATTTCACACCTCGAATCCGGCCGCCTCGGCCACCAGCTCGAAGATGTCGAACACCTCGATCCCCTGCGCCTTCCCCTGCTCGGTGAGCGGCCGCTCCGACCAGGGGCACGCGGAGATCAGGGTGTCGACCCCGTCGAGCGCCGCCGCCTTCTCGATCCGGCGGCGGCTGATCTCCGCCGTCAGCTCCGGCTTCTCGGTCGCCAGGTTCGAGCCGGCGCCCGAGCAGTACGACCACTGCGTGACGTGGTCGACGTCGACGAACGTGAGCCCCGGGATCGCCCGCAGGATCTCGCGCGGGGACTGCCACTTGCCCAGGCGCTTGTTCAGGCGGCACGGGTCGTGGTAGGTGACCGTCCGCTCGATCGGCGTCGTCAGCTCGATCTTGCCCTCGCGGATCAGCTCCGCGACGAGGTCGACGCCGAGCACGATCTCGAACTCGTCGAAGTTCTCGTCCAGCGTCGGGTAGTGCTCGATCATCGTGATGTAGTCGTGCGGGTCGAGGCAGATGACGCGCTTCGTGCCCGTCTTGCGCCAGTCGATCATGTTGTGCTCGGCCATCTTGTGGGCGATCTCCACGTACCCGGTCTCCCACATCGGCCCGCCGCAGCACCACTGTTGGTTCATCAGCCCGAACTCGACGCCGGCGGCGCCGAGGAGGAGCGCCACCGCGCGCGGCACCGAGGGCCGGTAGAAGGCGGCCTCGCAGTCGGCGAAGAGCACCGTTTCCCCGCCGGTGGGGAGGTCGAGGCCTGTCGCCCAGGCGCGCACCTTGTTGCCCGAGGTCTCGGTGCGCCAGCCCAGGACCGGCTCGTTGCCCCACCGGTCGGTGAGCTCCGCCCAGTGTTTCCAGTTCTCCTGGTGGATGCCCTCCTCGACCGCGAGCGTCCGCATCGCCCGCACGACGTCGATCGTGCGCTGGCGGAAGCGATAGAAGTCGCCCGTGAAGAGCGTGTTCGGGCAGCGCAGCTCACAGGCGCCGCACATCGTGCAGTGCACGTAGTCCTCGGCGACGTCCTCGATCGTCAGGTGCCCTTCGTCCATCGCCACGACGTTCGCGTGGAACGCTGTCGGGGTGTGGCGCTCGTCCCGCGTGACCTGCATCACCGGGCAGACCTCGCGGCAGAACTTGTGGCCCGAGCTGAAGCAGTTGTAGGCGGCGTTCCGCCACTCCTCGACGAGCTCGGCGGCGTGCCCGTTGGTCGTCCCTCCGGCGTCGGTGGTCTTCTCGGTCGCCATTGGCCTCCTTCGCTCGGTTGCGCCGACTCTAGGACGAGTGCGGTAGAAATGCCAGTGATGTCGGAGCGGAAGCCTGTCATTGGCCTCTCCCTGGGCCTGCACGATTTCGGCGACTACGCCGGAGTCGGCTTCCAGCGGCCCGTCGCCCTCGCCGGTGGGGTCGGCCTCGTCCTCCCACGGGTGAACGGACACCTCGATGACGCCCTCGACGTCTGCGACGGCGTCCTCCTCGGAGGCGGCCGCGACATCGACCCGGGCCGCTACGGCCAGGAGCCCTCCGAGCACCTGGCGCCGACCGAGCCGCTGCGCGACGCATTCGAGCTCGAGCTGACCGAGCGCTCGCTCGACCGTGGGCTCCCGATTCTCGGGATGTGCCGCGGCATGCAGGTCCTGAACGTCGCGCTCGGAGGCACGCTCGTCCAGGACGTCGCGGTCAAGCCCGAGTGGGCCGAGCACCCGACCGACCGCGGCTGGAAGGCCTGGAAGGAGGTCGAGCGCACGTCGCTCGAGGGCTCCGACGAGGTGCCGCCGCACCCGCGGCACCTGATCACGATCGAGCCCGGCAGCCGGCTGCACGCCGCCCTCGGCGTCGAGGAGATCGAGGTCGACAGCTTCCACCACCAGGCGCTCGACGAGGTCGCCTCCGACCTGACCGTGGTCGCAACGGCGCCGGACGGCGTCGTCGAGGCGGTCGAGCTGGACGGCGAGCAGTACGTCCTCGCCGTCCAGTGGGAGCTGCAGGAGGAGTGGCGGGTCGACCGCCGCTTCCTCGAGCCGTTCGCCCAGTTCGTCGCCGCCGCCTCCAAGACGTAGATGCCTGACCGGCGATTCGCGCACTCGCGGTTGACGCCTTCGACGCGGCGCCGGCTCGTCACGCTCGCCCTTGCCCGTACCTTCGGGTACGGGCCACGGACGATCGCGACGCCCGGCTTGGTCGCAGCCGCCCCCGCCGAGCACCCGAACCACCGGCCAGACATCTAGATGGGGATCGTCCTCGGCCTCACGGCCGCGTTGTCGTGGGGCTTCGCGGACTACTTCGCGGCGGTCGCGTCCCGGCAGGCCGGGCCGTTCCGGGTCGTCCTCGGCTTCCACCTCGTGGCGATGGTGCTCCTCGGTGGGCTGCTCGTCGTCACGGGAGAGGGGCTCTCGGACGTCTCGGGCGGCGACCTCGCCTGGTTCGCCGTGGTCGGCGTCCTCGGCGGGCTCTCCTACCTCGCCTTCTACCAGGCTCTCGCCATCGGACCGATCTCGATCGTGAGCCCGATCGTGTCGGCCTACGCCGCCGTAACTGTGGTCTGCGCCCTCCTGATCGGGGGCGAGACCCTCGCGCCGGGGGAGACCGCGGCGATCGTCGTGGTCATCCTCGGCGTCCTGCTCGCCTCCTCCGACCTGGCGCAGATGCGCACGCTCCACCGGATCGCCCTGCTCGGCATCCTGCTCGCGCTCGCCACTGCGGTTCTGATCGGTGTTTTCGTCTACGGCGTGGCCTACTTCAGCGCCGAGTACGGCTGGCTCGTCCCGATCGTCCTTGCGCGCGGCTTCTCGACGCTCTTCCTGGTGGCGGTGTCCCTGCGCGGCGGCCAGTGGCGCTTCCCCGACCGCTCGCCCTCCCTGCTGGCGATGATCGCGCTGATCGCCGTCGTGGACACCGTCGGCTACGTGGCGTTCAACTTCGGCGTGCGCCACGCCGACACGTCGGTCGTCGCCACCGCGGCCGCGCCCTACGCGGTCGTCCCGATCGTCGCCGGCGTCCTCCTCCTGCACGAGCGGCCGCGCGCGACCCAGTGGGCGGGCATCGCGCTCGTGATCGGCGGTCTCGTGCTGCTCGGGCTCGTTTCGTGACCTCGCGTCGGGGGTATCATCGGGTCGATCCTTCGATTCCCAAGGAGGGAAACATGATCAGCGAATCGGAGTTTCAGGATCTCCTGAGCAGGGAGGTCGTCGACAGCGACGGGAAGTCGGTCGGATACATCGAGACCGTCTTCAACGACCGCGCGACCGGGAGACCCGAATGGCTCGGAGTCATGACCGGCACGTGGCGTCACCACCACCACCTCGTTCCCGTCTCGGACATCGAGCGGAAGGGCGTGACGGTGACGGTTCCGTGGTCGAAGGAGCAGGTCGAGGGCGCTCCCGACTACAGCGATCCCGATAGCCCCATCTCCGAGGAGCTCGAGCGGGAGGCCTACCGCCACTACGGACGGGAGCCGGCCGTCACCTAGCTCCGCGGTCTCGTCTTCTGCGGGTCGTAGATCGGGAAGTCGTCCACGGTCGCCGAGACTGTGCCGTCGCCGAGGGCGACCTCCACCGTCTCGCCCTTCGCGGCGAGGCCCGAGTCCAGGCTGCCATGCCGATCACCTTGCCGAGGGTCGGGCTTTCCGCCGGGCTCGTCAGCGTGCCGGCCGGCTCGCCGTCCTTCGTCACGGCCGCGCCGTACTCGGGGACGTCGGAGCCGTCCACCGACAGCGTCACCAGCCGCTTCGGCGGGGCCTTCGCCGTCTCCGCCAGCGCCGTCTTCCCGTGGAAGTCGCCGGCGTCGAGCCGGATCACCTTGTCGAGCGACATGTCGAAGGGGTCGGTCTCGTGCTGGAAGTAGTCGTAGCCGATGAAGATCAACCCCGACTCGATCCGGAGCGTCTCGACGGCCGAGAGCCCGTACGGCTTCGCGCCCGCCTCGGTGAGGACGCCCCAGAGCTCCGCGGCGTAGTCCGGCTCGGTGAAGATCTCGTACCCGAGCTCGCCGGAGTAGCCGGTGCGGGAGACCCAGGCGGGGACACGGCCGACGTGCACCTGGTGCGGGAGGAAGCGGAAGTAGCCGAGGCTCTCGACGTCCTCGTCGACGAGGCCGGCGAGCAGCTCGCGGGAGCGCGGGCCCTGCAGCTGCACGTGCGGGAGCTTCTCGGTGATCGGCTCGATGGAGACGTTCGAGCCCGGAGGCGACGTCCCGCATGTGCTCGAGGTCGGAGTCGAGCGCGGTGATCACCCACGCGCTCGCGTCGGTGAACTTGAAGACCGTGCCGTCGCCGACCATCTTCCCGTTCCCGTCGCAGAAGGGGGCGTAGCGCACCTGGCCGATCTCGAGCCCGAGCATGTCGTTCGTGAAGATCCGGTCGGCCGCGGCGAGCGCGTCCGGTCCGGAGAAGTCCCATTTCCGCAGCGGCGACTCGTCCCAGACGCCCACGTCCTGGCGCACGGCGTGGTGCTCGGCGACCGCGTCGCCGAAGTCGGCCGGCCAGTACCAGCCTTCCCAGTCCATGAACTCGGCGCCGAGCTCGCGCTGGACGCCGTCGAAGGCCGTGCGGATGATCGCTGCGTCGGTGCTCACTGTCCCTCCTTCGCCGTTGGGCGCCAGCCTAAAGCGTCGGAGACCGCCGCTGCATGGGCCAGTAGCGGCCCGACCGCGCGCGAGAGCGCCGGGCCCTTGAAGCGCGAGGCGGGCCCCTGGATCCCGAGGACCGCGGCGAGCTCCCCGCGGCTCCCGTGCACCGGCGCGGCGACGGCGTTGAGATCGTCCTCCCGCTCGCCCACCGCCTGCGCCCAGCCCTGCCGACGGACCCGGTCGACCTCGCGCGCCAGCTCGGCCCGGTCGACGACCGTCCGCTCGGTGAACGCCCGTAGGCGCCCCGGCGGGAGGGCCGCCGTGCCGAAGGCGAGCGCCACCTTCCCGGTGGCCGTCGCGTGGGCGACGCTCGGCCGCCCCACGCGCGCGACGCCCTGCACGGAGGAGGCGCTCTGGACGAAGTCGACGGTGATCGCGTCCGGATCGCCCGGCGCCGAGAGCGTGGCCGTCTCGCCGGTCTCCTCGGCGAGCGCGCGCAGGTGCGGACGGGCGACCTCGCGCAGGTCGAGCCGGGCGAGCACCGCGTTCCCGAGCTCGACGAGCCGGAGACCCAGCCGGTAGCGGCCCGTCTCCACGACGTGCTCGGCCAGCCCGGCGTGGACGAGCGTTGCGAGCAGGCGCGACACCGAGCTCGGGTGGAGCCTCGTCCGCCGCGCGAGCTCGTTGGTGCCGAGCTCGCCGCCGTCGGCCAGCTCGTCGAGCACGGCCGCGGCCCGCTCGACCGCGGCGACGTGCCGCGTTGCTGGCGTTCCCGTCCGGGCCATGGTACGGTCAGTATGTCAGAACTGAAACACTATTGCCCAGGAGGCAACACACGCCATGTCCGATCTGCCCGCCTCGCGCCGCTTCGTGATTGTCGGAGCCGGCATCCACGGCCTCTCCACCGCCTACCACCTCGCCAAGGAGCTGCGCGCGCGCGGCGCGGGCTCCGGCGCCGACGTGGTCGTCCTCGAGAAGTCGGAGCCGGGCGCGGGCGCTTCGGGCATCGCGTGCGGCGTCGTCCGGAACAACTACTTCCAGCCGGCGATGAGCGAGCTGATGCAGGCCTGTGTCGAGGTCTGGGAGTCCGATCCGGCGGCCTACGCCTACAACCCGGTCGGCTACATGGCGCTCGGCCCGGCCGCGCAGGAGCCCGACCTCGCCGCCACCTTCGAGCGGCAGGAGAAGATCGGCTACCGCTCCACGTTCGTCACGGGCGAGGCCGAGGTGGACGCCTACATGAAGGAGATCTTCCCGGACTGGCGGGCGCAGGGCGTGACCGCGCTCCTGCACGAGCACCAGGGCGGCTTCGCCTTCAACCGGGAGTCCGTGCTCGGGCTCGCGGGCAAGTGCGCGGAGGAAGGCGTCGAGATCGTGAACGGCACGGAGGTTCGGGCAATCGAGCTCGCAGGCGACGGGACGGCGAGCGCGCTCGAGACCAGCCGTGGCCGGATCGAGGTCGGCGAGCAGCTCGTCCTCGCCCCGGGCCCCTGGGCGAAGCGCTTCTGGTCGATGCTCGAGCTCCCGTCGACGATCGATGTTCGTACGCCCGCCGGTGAGGTCGTGCGCGACCAGCCGATGTGGACGTACTGGAACCTCCAGGAGGGCGAGATCACCGTCGATCCGCAGATGTTCGCCATGGCCGACGGCGGCGCCCCGCCGGTCGTCCACCTCGACACGGACGCTCCGCTCTACGCCGACGACGGCGAGCTGATCACCGACGACCTCTGGGGCATCTACTACAAGCGCGACCGCCACGGCGTGCAGGGCGGCGCCTCGCCGCTCGTCGTCGATGGGGACGTCGAGCTCGACCCGTACCCGTCCACGACGGATGTCGATCCCGGCTTTCCGGACATGTGGTGCGCCGCGCTCTCGCACGCGATGAGCCGCTTCGAGGGCTGCCGGCCCCTCTACAAGACGGCGCGGTCGGGCGGGGTCGGCGCGTTCACCGCTGACAACTTCCCGGTCTTCGACTACATGCGCCCGAACACGTACGCGGTCCTCGACTCGAACCACGGCTACAAGATGATCGGGGTCGGCCGAGAGGTGGCGAAGGTGCTGCTCGGCGACCACTCGAGCCTCCTCTACCCGTTCCGCTTCGAGCGCTTCGCGACGGGCGACCTCCACCCGGTCTCGAGCTCGCCCTACCCCTGGTCGTAGGTCGCTTCGACCGCTGATCGACTCTTGCCTCCCGTTCGACTCAGGCTGACAATGCTCGGATGGAGGGCTGCAGTCCATGAGTTCCGCGATCATCGGGTTGATCGGAGTCGTTGTCGGAGGAGCGCTCGCCGCGGTCCTGCAGCTGCGGTCGAGCGCGCGAAGCGTGCGGGGCTCGGCGCGCCTCCTTCGGGAGGAGCTCGATCTGACACTCAGCTTCGTCGAGTTGCTGCAGAGGAAGACATGTTGGCAGCCAGGCGCCGGGGCCTGCAGGGACGAGCTGTGGTTGGATCGGCGCAGCCTGCTTGCGATGGAACTCAGCCGTGGAGACTGGATCTCCGTGAAGAGTGCATACCAGGCGGTCGAAGCGATCCGCGCAGCGACACGCCCAGTGGGCGAGCCTTTCTCCAAGGACGAACGGCTCCTCCTCGAGGGCGCGGCTGAAAAGGATCGGGGGCGCCCGTGACACCCTCGACAGCCTCTCCGGATCGTTCCCCGCGATCACTCAGGCGTGGCGCCGGCGCCGCTACGGAGGAGGCGTCCGCTCGAGGGCTCCTGAGGCTGGAGAGGACGAGCTCAGCCGGCCTCGTCCATGAGGTCTAGCCGCCTGGCGAGCCAGGCCTTGGTCGTCGACTGCAGCAGCAGCGTCACCACGATGGCGAACGCGACGACGGTCGCGAGCTCCGACTCGTAGGGCACGCCCTCGGCGACGAGGATGCCGACGAGCGCGGCCGGCACGACCCCGGTCTCGCGCGTCCAGGAGAGGAAGACAAGCTCCTCGCGGCGCCAGCGCCCGCGGCGGTCCGGAAGCAGGCACGCGAGGACGGTCAGCGGGCGCGCGACGAGGATGAGCGCCGCGAGCGTGATCAGCGCGGGAAGGGCCTCGTCGGCCATCGTGCCGAAGGGGAGGTTCGCGCCGAGCGTCAGGAAGACGAAGATGACGACGATGTCCGCGGCCGCCTCCGTGAAGACGCGCATCTCCGTCTCGCGGGAGCTGTGCATTCCGAGCCCGAGCTCGTCCATGTTGGAGACGATCAGCCCGGCCAGGAAGGCGCCGAGGTAGCCGCTGCCGCCGGCGTAGTCGATGGTGAAGTAGCCGCCCGCGACGACGAGCAGGACGGCGATCGCCGGCGACTCGCGCCAGATCCCGGCCCTCCTGGTCGAGATCGCGATCGCCAGGGCGACTCCGAAGACCACTCCGAGGGCGCTGGAGATGAGGAGGTCGAGCAGGAACTCTCCGAGCGGCGACGCGAGCGACCCTCCCCCTTCGATCACGAACGCTGCGAGAGTGAGCGCGAGCACAGCGCCCGTGACGTCGTTCAGCGCGGACTCGGCGATGATCGTCTGCTCCACCTTGGCCCGGATGCGCAGACGTTCGAAGAGCGGGATGAGGATTGCCGGGTCGGTGGGCGCGAGGACCGCACCGATGAGGAGGCCAGCTTCGATCGGGACGTCGAACGCGAGAGCTGCCACGCCGCCGGTGATCAGCGCCGTCAGGACCACGCCCGGGACCGCCAGCAGACCGAGCCCGAGCGCCACCGGCCGCAGCACGCTGAACGAGAGGTTCAGACCGCCGTAAAAGAGGATCAGGGAGACGCCGAGCGTCAGGAGGAGCTGGACGCCGATCGAGTCGGGCGGCAGCTCGACCACGTCGGCGACGTCCGGTCCGAGCAAGGCGCCCGCACCCAGCAACACGACCATGCGCGGAACGCGGAGGAGCCCTGCGACCACCTCCGAGACCAGCCCGGCGGCGAGGAGGATCGCCAGGGTTTCGATGACGTCGCGCGTCGACACCGTCGGGATTCTCCCTTCCGCCGATGACGGTTGCGCCGCGCGGCGCCTTCGGGAACGATCTCCAGGTGCTCCTCGTCGTCTTCGCGCCGGCCGGTTTCCCTCAGATCATGTTCTTCCTGACGCTCGCGATCGCCCTCTACCTGACCGTCGTCGAGCTGCGCGAGTTCGAGCCCCGGCTGCACTTCGTCTACTGGGGCTGGTGGCTGTCGCTCGTCTTCCTCACCCACTTCGTGGGCTATCTCATCCTCCGGGGCTACTCTGCCTACCGACGCCGCTCCCGAGCCCGAGCCTAGGCCGTTCAGGGACCGCCCGCTGGGACGAGTGGCAATGCTGCTCGTGGTGTTCCTGCTCGCGTTCATCGCGCTGAAGACCTGTGCGTCACGCGGGGACGAGATCACCTTCGAAGAAGCCGAGGTGATCGCACGGGAGCAGGTCGATTTCGAGCCCGAGAAGGTCCTCGTCCGGGGCGTCCAGCGAGGGCTCGACGCGCAGCTGTACTGGGCCGTTTCCCTCTCGACGACGAATGCCGCCGGCATCCGGGAGGAGTGCGCGACCGTTCTCGTCGACGCTGAGACGGGGGCGACCGAGACGGAACCGTGCTAGCCGGCGCGTATGTGACCTCCGGACACTCATCGTCTGGAAAAGGTGGAGCGAGAGGACCTGGGCTGCGTCCGACCCGTTTCGTACGGTAGTTCGCGGATTGGTGTGCCGCAGCGCTCTGGCGTGCGTCCCTAGGAGGGCTTGGTGATGACCTCGTCGCTCGCGTCCGTGCTGACTTCGCTTCTCGCTCAGGCGCCGACGCCTGAGGAGCTTCAGGAGCAGATCAACCTCGATTCGCTGGTCCTGCTCGAGGTCTTCTACTTCTTCACGGTCGTGATCATGTGGCTGATCCACGTCGGCTTCATGGCGTACGAAGCGGGCGTCGCGCGGCGCAAGAACATCATGTCGACGGCGATGAAGAACATCCTCACCATCGCCGTCGTCACGCCGAGCTTCTACTACTTCGGCTGGTACATCTACGGCTGCTTCGAGCACGGCGGCCCCGCCGAAGGACATGCGGGCCCGGCCGAGTTCCCGGGATTCTGCGGCCTCACAGCGCCGTGGAGCGCCGGCATGGGCGGGAACCTCGAGTCGAGCCTCACAGGCCATCTGAGCCTCGTGTTCTTCCTCGCGTTCCTGCTCTTCTCCTGGACGACTGCCTCGATCATGTCGGGTGCGCTCATCGAGCGCGTCCGCCTGTCCGCGTACCTCATCCTCGCCGTCGTGCTCGGATCCGGCGTCTGGATCATGGACGCGGCCTGGGGCTGGAGCGCGGGCGGCTGGCTCACGACCAACTACGGCTTCCACGACTCGATCGCCTCGCTCGTCGTCCACGGCGTCGCAGGGGCCTTCACGCTCGGAGTGCTCCTGAACCTGGGGCCACGCATAGGGAAGTTCGACCGTGAGGGGCGGGCGAGAACCTTCAGACCTCACAACACGCACATGACCCTCATGGGTCTGATGCTGATCTTCACCGGCTTCTACGGCTTCTACGCCGCCTGCCTCTTTATCCAGTCGACGGTCTTCCCGGGCTGGCTCAACATCTATCTCTCGCCGACGACCCTGGGCACGATCGCAATGGTCATCACCTTCGGGTTCGCGGGAGGCTTCACCGGCGGGTGGATCGCCAGCCGGGGCGATCCTTTCTGGACACTTTCCGGCGGTCTCGCGGGCGTGATCTCGGTCTCCGCGGGCGCCGACGTCTACCATCCGTCACTCGGCTACCTCCTCGCTGCGACGGGAGGGATGGTGGCCGTGTGGGTCGGCGGCTACATCGAGAAGAGGCTGCGGGTGGACGATGCGGTCGGGGCGGTGGCCGTCCACGGGTTCTGCGGCTTCTACGGCGTCTTCCTGGTCGGCATCTTCGCCGGCGGCTTCCCCACCGGCGTGAACAACGTCCCAACCTCGTTCGGCGGTCAGCTCATGGGCATGCTGGCTTTCTTCCCGCTCGCCTTCCTGCCCGGCTACATCGTCAGCTGGCTCCTCAAGAAGGCGAACCTGCTCCGCGTCCCGCCGGAGGTCGAGCTGGAAGGCCTCGACATGGCGGAGTTCCAGCAGGACTTCTTCCCCGAGTTCGAGCGCGTGCCCGAGGTCATCGTCCTCCCCGACGGCCAGGAGGTCGAGGCGGGGCCGATCCTGCTCGACGAGTACTCGCGAACGAACGGGCATAGAGCGGGCGCTCCCGCGGAGAGGAGATAGCCGTGATCGACAGCTTCCCCTTTGACGGCTGGGAGGACGTCACCACGACGTTCTGGACGTTCGGCCCGGAAAACTCCACCGGCACGTACATCCTCACCGCCCTCGGGGTCATCCTGATGGTGGTCGCGATCATCTACTGGGTGTGGCTCGAGAACATGAAGCTGAATGCTCAGGCCGCGCTCCTGCGCGGCGCGGGCGGCCTGCCCCCCGCAAGCCCGACGGCGCCGGGCCCCGGTTTCGCCGAGCCCCCGCTCGCCGGCCCCTCGACCGATCCTGGACCTTAGGAGGGATGCACGATGGCTCGTGAGAAGCAGATCGAGTTTCCGCCCGAGCAGTCGCCGGTCCGCTGGCTGACGCCGGCCTGCTTGCTCGGCTCGCTGGCCTGCATCGTCATTGTGATCATCGTCCTGTTCGCCCACCCGAGCGGCGAGTTCATCGGCCCCTGGTAGAAGCGCCTCGCTGAACCTGGTGGTATAACGAGTCTCGATGGCGCGTCTCTATCTTCAATGCGGCCTCTGCGGGCGCCAGCAGGCGGACGGTCTCCTCTCGCGCGGGTACTGGGGTCACGTGGACGCCGGACGCGGGAACGCGCTTTGCGCCTGCCCGACGTGCAAGGAGCTGCACTCGGACTGGGAGGCGCAACTCCGCGGCCTGAACGACCCGAGCGGGGGCGACGGCCTTGCCTTCCCGCAGGCCGGCGGGTCCCCGGCATCGCCTAGCCTCGCCTGGGGCCCGCCTGTAGCGCCGCCGCCTCGGCGGTGTTGCGGAGCAGCCAGACGTCGGTAATCGGCCCGACGCCGCCGGGGACGGGAGTCACTGCCTCGGCCCTCTCGGCCACACTCTCGAAGTCGAGATCGCCGACCAGCCGAACCTTGCCGGTTTGCTCGTCCCTGACGGGATTGATCCCGACGTCCACCGCGATCACGCCCTCCTTGACCATCGCGCCGGTGACGAACTGCGGGACCCCAGCGGCGACGACGAGGATGTCCGCCGCCGACGTGTGCTCCTCGAGGCGCCCGGCTTGCGCGGTGAGGCGGTGGCAGGAGATGACCGTGGCGCCGCGGTCGAGGCCGAGCCAGAGGGCCGGCTTGCCGACGTTGTTCGACCGCCCGACGAGCACGAGGTCGAGCCCGTTGTAGAAGGTGCCCGGGTCGCGCCCGCTCTCCTCGACGTAGCGGTCGAGGAGCCAGAAGACGCTGGCCGGGGTGGACGGCGTGTAGCGTGGTTCGCCGAGCGCGAGCAGGCCCGCGTTCTCGGGGTGGACCGCCTCGACGTCCTTCAGCGGGTCGAGCTGCTCGTAGAGGTGCTCCTCGGGAACCTGAGGCGGGAGCGGACGGAGGATCAAGATCCCGGAGACGCGCGGGTCGGCGTTCAGCTTGCCCACGAGGGCGAGCGCGTCGGCCTCCTCCACGTCGGCCGCCAGCTGCTCGGAGACGTACCTGCACCCCATCTCCCCGGCGACTCGGCGGACGCGCCGCTCGTACGCCTGCGCGGCATAGTCGTCCCCGACCAGAACCGTGGCCAGGCCCGGCGTGATTCCGGCGGCCCCGAGCTCGGCCACCCGGCGCTCGACGTCGGCGCGCAGCTCCTCGGCGAGCTGGCCGCCGTCGATGACGGTGGCGGTCACTCCGCCTCGCCGGCAGCGCGGCGCGCGGCGTTCTCGGCGCTGCGGACGAGGCCGCGTGCCCGCTCGATTCGGTCATCCCCTTCCACGGTCGCCAGGTTGATCTCGACGAGGTTGGCTGCGACACGGGCCGCGGCCGAAGCCAGGATCGAAGCTGCCGCCGCGTCTCCGCGCAGGTTGAGGTTCCCGCACTCTGCGATCTCCGCGGACAGCTGTGCCACCGAGGTGGCGCACTCCGCGATCTCGAGGGGTACGTCCGCCGCCCGCGACAGCGTCTCCCCGATGAGCGAGTCGCGTACCTCGGGCTCGAGGTCCTTCGGCATCCGCAGGGCCGTGAGCACGTTCTCGTAGGCGATCGCGTCCGCGTCCGCGAGCGGCGCCGCCCGGTGGCGGAGTGTCTCCGCCTGTGCGACCGCGCCGGCCGCCCCGTCCCAGTCGTGCGCGAAGCGGGCGACCATGGCGGCGAGCGACGCCGCCATCTCGGTCACGAACGCGGCGACCGAGCCCCCACCGGGCGCGGGCGTCTCCGCGGCGATCGTGTCGAGGAGCTCCTCGAAGGGGACGTCGTCGTAGGGCACCGCGCGATTCTCTCCGATGCCGCCCCGGCGAGTCACGGGCGCCCACGCGTTGCCAAGTAACAGTCTGTTACTTGGGCGGGCTCAGAACAGGCCGACTGTCTTCCCGCTCTCGTCGATGTCGACGTCGAAGGCCGCCGGCTTCACGCCGAGGCCCGGCATCGTCTGCATGTCGCCGAGGAGCGGGACGAGCCAGCCCGAGCCGGTGTAGGCGCGAATATCGCGCACCGTGACCGTGAAGCCGGTCGGGGCGTTCAGGAGCGCCGGGTCGTGCGAGAGCGAGAGGTGCGTCTTCGCCATGCAGACCGGCAGCGTGTCGTAGCCCTGCTCGGTGAACGTCCGCAGCTTCTCCTGCGCCGCGGGGAGGAACGAGACCCCGTCCGCGCCGTAGACGCGCTTGCAGATCGCCTCGATCTTCTCGGCGATCGGCGCCTCCGCCGGGTAGAGGAAGTCGAAGTCGCTCGGCTGCTCGGCCGCGTCGACGATCGCCTCGGCCAGCGCGGCGGCGCCTTCGCCTCCGCGCTCGAACGCCTCGTTCAGCTCGGCGGCGTGGGCGCCGTAGTCGAGCGCGAGCTTGCGCACGGCGTCGAGCTCCTCGTCCGGGTCGGTCGGGAAGCGGTTGACCGCCACGACCGCCTTGAGCCCGAACTCGCGCACGATCCCCAGGTGGCGTCTGAGGTTCTCCGCGCCCCGCTCGATCGCGTCGATGCCGCCGTCGGGATCGTCACCGTGATGCTTGAGCGCGCGCACGGTCGTGACGAGGCAGATGGCGTTCGGCCGGAGGCCGCCGATCCTGCAGACGATGTCGAGGAACTTCTCCATGCCCATGTCCGACCCGAAGCCGCTCTCGGTGACGACGTACTCGCCGAGCTTGAGCGCGACGAGGTCGGCGACGAGCGAGTTGTTGCCGTGGGCGATGTTGGCGAAGGGCCCGCAGTGGACGAACGCCGCCTGGCCCTCGAGCGTCTGGACGAGGTTCGGCTTGATCGCGTCCTTGAGGAGAACGGTCATCGCGCCGGCCGCCTGCAACTGCTCGGCGACGACGGGCTCGCCCTCCCACGTGTAGCCGACCGTGATCGCCCCGAGGCGCTTACGCAGGTCGTGCAAGTCGCGTGCCACGGCCAGGATGGCCATGACCTCCGAGGCCGCAGTGATGTCGTAGCCCGTCTCGCGCGGATAGCCGTTCGCGCGCCCGCCCAGCCCGAGCACGATCTGCCGCAGCGCGCGGTCGTTGATGTCGACGCAGCGCCGCCAGCTGACGCTGAGCGGGTCGATGCCGAGCTTGTTGCCGTGCAGCAGATGGGCCTCGAGCATGGCGGCGAGGAGGTTGTTCGCGGCCCCGATCGCGTGGATGTCGCCCGTGAAGTGGAGGTTCAGGTCCTCCATGGGCACGACCTGCGCGTAGCCCCCGCCGGCCGCGCCGCCCTTGATCCCGAAGACCGGGCCGAGCGAGGCCTCGCGCAGGCAGAGCGCCACCCTGCGCCCCACGTGGCCGAGCCCCTGCGTCAGCGAGACCGACGTCGTCGTCTTCCCCTCGCCGGCCTTGGTCGGCGTGATCGCCGTCACGCAGACGAGCTTCCCGTCGGGACGGTCGGCGAGTCGCTCGACGACGGAGAGGTCGACCTTGGCCTTGTACTTCCCGTAGAGGTCGTACTCGTCGGGAGAGAGGCCCAGCTCCTCCGCGATCTCCGCGATCGGGCGAAGGGTCGCCTCCTGGGCGATCTCCAGGCTGCTCGGCATGTGCGTGGCCATCTGGCTGGCTCCTTTGCTAGTGCGAGACGGCCGCGGCGGCCAGCTCGGACACGAGGGTGTCGGTGTGGAAGCGCTCGAGCGCGAAGGGCGCGATCAGCTTGGGCGTCTCGCCGGTGGCGACCAGCTCAGCGAGCGTCGTGCCGACGATCGGCGCCGCCTTGAAGCCGTAGGTGCCCCAGCCGGTCGAGACGAGGAAGCCGTCGAGCTCCGTCTTGCCGAGGATGGGGCTGTAGTCGGGGGAGAGGTCGCAGAGGCCCGTCCACGACCGGAGCACCCGGATGCGCTCGAGCTGGGGGAAGAGCTCGAGGACGTGGCGCGCCGAGTACTCGAGGAACGAGAACGTCCCCTTGCCGCAGTAGGTCGTGTACGGCTCGATCTCGGCGCCGATCAGGAACTCGCCGCGGTCGGTCTGCGAGATGTAGACGTGCATCTGGGATGAGACCACGACCACGTCGAGGAACGGCTTCACCGGCTCCGTCACGAAGGCCTGGAGGATGTGGGTCGTGATCGGCAGCGGCACGCCTGCCAGGTCGGCGACGAGCGTCGACCAGCCGGCCGTCGCGCTCACGACCATGTCGGTCTTGACGTGCCCGCGGGTCGTCTCGACCCCGGTGACGCGGCCGTTCGACCGCTCGATCCCCGTCACCTCCGTGTACGGGTGGATCTCGATCCCCTGCGGTCGGCGCCGCGCGCATACCCCCAGACGACGGCGTCGTGGCGGATGATCCCTCCGGGCGGATGGTAGAGCGCCGCCTGCACGGGCCAGGTGACGTCCTCCGACAGGTCCATCTCCGGGCAGAGCTTGGCGATCTCGTCCGGGTAGATCACGCGCGAGTCGATGCCGAGCAGCTGGTTCACCTCGGCGCGCTCGTTCGCGGTGATGATTCCGCGGTCGGAGTGCGCGAGCGTCAGGTGCCCCTGCTGCGAGAAGAGCATGTTGAAGTCGAGGTCGGCGCCGAGGCCCTCGTAGAGCTTGACGCTCTCCTTGTAGAATTCCGCCCCCTCTGGCGTGCGGTAGTTGGCGCGGATGATGGTCGTGTTGCGCCCGGCCGCGCCCGAGCCGATGTAGCTCTTCTCCAGGATCGCCACGTCCGTGATGCCGTGGTTCTTGGCCAGGTAGTAGGCGGTCGCGAGCCCGTGAGAGCCGCCGCCGACGATGACGACGTCGTAGCGCTCCTTCAGCTCGGCGCGCGGCCGCCACATGCGCCTGACGCGGAAGACGTCCTTCATGGCGCCAGGCCCTCGGCGGCGTCGATCAGAACCTCGGCGACGTAGTCCGCGTACTCCTGCGGGAAGTACAGGCGGAACGTCTCGTTGTCGGGCCGGATGAGAATCGTCCTGACATGTGCCAGGGAACCGACGGCGGGGAGCAGCTCGAGGTCGAGATCGGTGAGCCGCCTGAGCACCGTCTCGTCCCGAATGGCGATCCCTGCCCAGCCGGCGGAGACGTCGACCACAAGGCGGCGCTCGCCGGCGAGCCGTGCTCGGAGGCCGGCCGTCTCCTCGAAGGGGCAGAGGACAATCGCGCGCTCCGGAGTCAGCCGCACGAGCTCTCCATCGCCGGCGTCGAGCCCGTCCAGATCGCCCCGGACGTCGAGCACGCCGGTGCGCGAGAGGTCCTCGATTCCCGCGGGGGCCTGAGCCAGCGCCCGCTCGAGCGGCGAGCGCCAAACCGCCTCCGCCGAGGCGAGGTCGGGGCTGAGGAAGTCGAGGTGGCTCACGACCGCAGCTTCTCCCCGTCGGGGTCGAAGAATGGCCTCAGGCGCACGCGCGCCTTCTCGAAGGAGCCGTTCACCTTGATCGTCAGCTCGCTGTCCTCCTCGGCGAGGTCGGGCGGCACCCAGGCCATGCCGATCGCGCGGCCGAGGTGGTCGCTGAAGCGCGCGCTCGTAACGCGTCCCCCGGGGCGGCCGTCGATCACGATCTGACCTCCCTCGAGCGGGACGACGCCCTTCTCCATCTCGAAGCCGACCAGCTGCTCGCGGAAGCCGCGCTCGAGCACGTGCTCGAGCGTCCACTTGCCGACGAAGTCGTCCTTGTCGAGCTTGGCGATCCAGGGCATCGACGCCTCGAGGACGTTGGACTCGGAGTCGGTGTCCTGCCCGATCAGGATGTGCATCTTCTCCAGGCGCAGGATCCGCTGCGGCTCCAGGCCGAACGGCCGAACGCCGAGATCGGCGCCGTGCTCGAGGATGGCGTCCCAGAGGTGCTCGCCGTACGGGCTCGGGAGGTGGATCTCGTAGCCGACCTCGCCTACGAAGCCGATGCGGAGGAGGAGCGCGGGGACGCCGGCCACGCGGGCATGCTTGGCGTCCAGGTAGGTGAAGCCCTCGTTCGAGACGTCGAGGTCGGTGAGGCGGGTCATCAGCTCGCGGGCGTTCGGCCCGGCCACGTTCACGGCCGCGAGCGCGCCCGTGACGTCGACGATCTCGACGTCCAGGCGCCAGATCGCGTTCCACCACTCGAACCACTCGACGACGGCGCCGGCGCCGGTCGAGGTCGTGGTCACGTAGAAGTCCTCTTCGGAGAGGCGGGCGATCGTGCCGTCGTCCATGATCCGGCCGGCGTCGGAGTTGAGGACGCCGTAGCGGATGCGACCCGGCTTCATGTCTCCGAAGCGGTTCGGGTAGAGGCGCTCGAGGAACTCGGCGGCGTCGGGCCCGGTCACGAGC
Source organism: uncultured Actinomycetes bacterium (assembly GCA_963775625.1). Taxonomy (GTDB): domain Bacteria; phylum Actinomycetota; class Thermoleophilia; order Gaiellales; family Gaiellaceae; genus JAIBJN01. The sequence goes on from CAVZJM010000016.1 coordinate 29,107, forward strand.
AGCTTGCCGAGCGTGGAGACGTCGATCACGCCGAGTGTGTCGTGGACGTTCTTCGCCTCGCCGGCGGGGTCGCCGTAGGAGTGGGGGCGGCGCCATGTGCCCGTCCACATCATCTTCGCCCCGAGCTCCTTGTGGCGGTGGTGGATCGACGTGCGCTGCCCCGGCTCGTGCGGCCGGCCGGCGAGGAGGCCGAGCTCGACCGGCTGCCACGGCGGTCGCGCGGTCGTCGTGCCGATCGTCGCCTCGTCGGTCTCGTTCTCGCGCGCGTAGAGGCGGATGGAGGGGACGTGGCAGAGCTTGCCCTGGCACGGGCCCATCGTCACGGTGGTGTAGCGCTTCGCCAGCTCGATCGAGTCGAAGCCCTCGCCGATGGCGCGCTTCACGTCCTTGTCGGTCACGTCCTCGCAGATGCAGACGAAGCACTTGCCCTTCTTCGCGGCGCCGTTGAACGTCGCCGGGGGAACCGCGACGTCGCCCACGTCGCCCGCGGCCGCGCCGACGACCTCGACTCCGTCGGGGAGGTCGGCCGGGACGAAGATGCCACGCTCGCGGTCGAACTCGACCTTCGCCCCGGCGTGGGCGAGGAGCGCGTAGGCGGGCTGGCGCCCTCCCGACATGACCAGCAGGTCGCAGTCGACCTGGCGACCGTCGAGCTCGACGCCGGCGAGGCGCCCGGCGCGGCCCTTGGCCGCGATCTGGCGGACGCGCTGCTCCCGCAGGTCGACGACGTCGGCGATCTGGGTGCCCGCCTGCTCCAGGAGGGGGACGCTGTCGAGGGCCCCCTCGTCGGCGGCGATCACGACGGCGCGCTCGCCGGGCTTGAGCGACCAGCGTCCGACGAGCCGGCGGACCGCCTCCGGGAGCACCACCCCGACGAGGTCGTTCCCGGGAAAGATCAGGGGCTGCTCGACCGCGCCGGCGGCGACCACGATGTGGCTCGCGCGGAAGCGCAGGAGCAGGGAGCCCGCGTCCACCGGGACGAGGCCGCCCTCGAAGACGCCGAGCGCGGTCCCGGTGACGACCGTGAACCCCTCGCCGGCATCGGCTCGCGCCGGGTCGGTCTCGACGACGACGACCTGGCGTCCTGCAGCCGCGTGCCGTCGCGCTGCCTCGCGACCCGCGGAGCCGGCGCCGATCACGAGCACCTCCGCGTGGCGGTGCTCGACGTCGTAGCGCTCCTCGCGGCCGCGGTGCTTGTCCACCTTTCCGAGCCCGGCGACGCTGCGCAGGAACTTCTCGTAGAGAGGCCAGGCCCGGCGCGGGCGGATCATCGTCCGGTAGTAGAAGCCGACAGGGGTGAAAGGCCCACCGATCTTGTCGGTGACCGCGAGCAGGTCGTGGTCGAGCGAGCCGCGGACGTTCTGCGCCTCGACCCGCATGCCCTCGGCGATCGGCGTCACGCACGCGCGCACATTCGGCGTGCCGTCGACCGTGAGCATGCAGTTCGGGCAGGTGCCCTGGCAGCAGAGCAGCCCGCGTGGGCGGTGGTACTTGAAGCTGCGCGAGAAGACTCGCTGGCCCTCGCCGAAGAGCGCCGAGGCGATCGTGTCGCCTCCGAGCCCGCGCACGTCGGCGCCGTCGAAGGTGAAGCCGACCTTGCGCTCGCGGTCGAGTCGCTCACCCGGCTGCGGCGGGAGCCTCATCGTTCGGCCGGAACCTCGACGGAGAGAACCTCGTTCGTGCGCGTGTCGCGCTCGGCGGTGAACCACGCCTCGCATCCCTGGCGATGGCACCACCACTCGCGTTGGACACCCGCGGCGTTCCGCTTGAAGTAGAGGTAGTCGGTCAGCTCGCGCAGCGTCGGCGAGCTCTTCGGGCGGATCGTGACTTCCCCGGTGCAGCTGAACTCGTCCACCGGGCGGGGCCCGCAGTTGGGGCAGGGGAGGAGGAACGACATCAGGCGGTCTTGGCCTCGGCATTGTCGAGCATGCGCTGGAGCTCCGCCAGCACCCATTGCAGCGCGTCCCGAGTCGCCGCCTCCGCCGCCTCGCCGTCGCGGGCCCGGCAGGCTTCGAGCAGGGTGTCCGGCCCGCGCCGGAGGTCGGCGAAGGCCTCCGGGTCGCGGCAGAGGGTGAGCACGTAGCGCTCGACGCGCACGCGCTGATCCTGCAGCGTCCGCTCGAGTCTGGGCCGGTCGGCGCAGCGGTAACAGGCGTCGCGCAGCGACCAGAACGACGCGAGGTAGGCGTCGAGATCGCCGGCTCGGAAGGCGCGCTCCATCTCGTCGCGGGCCGCGGTCATCTCGGCGAGGGCGTTCTCGGTGATCGCCTCCGCGCCGCGGCGGGCGAGGAAGGTCTCGAGCCCGAGTCTGAGCGCCTGGATCTCCTCGAGCTCCTCGACGGAGAGCGGAGCGACGCGCGAGCCGCGTCGCGGGAGGCTGACGACGAGCCCCTCGCTCTCCAGCCGGCGGAGGGCGTGGCGAACGGGTGTCAGGCTGACGCCGAAGCGGCCGGCGAGCACCTCGAGTCGGAGTCGGTCGCCGGGCGCGAGCTCGAGCCGCCCGATCTCGGAGCGAAGCGCGCGGTAGACCCCGTCCTCGACGGACGAGATCTCGAGAGGGGTGAGCGGTGGGTCAGGCATTTGACCTTTGATCAAACATTCTCCCAGCCGCCACCTCATGCGTCAACCACGAGCGTCCCCAGCAGCTTGTGGAGTCTCCCGTGTCTCCGTCAGCCACGTCCGGGGACAGGCCCGGGACGTGTCTCCTCTGGCCATGCGCCGGCCGGGAAGCGTCAGGCCGCGCGGCACTCGAGGCCGGGTGAGCGGGAACCATCTGTCCCGGACACGGCGGTAGCGGGCGGGTCCGGGGACAGGCCCCGGACGTGGCCTGAGCGGACGCGGCGGTGGATTCAGGCGTCGATCGGGACGTGGCCGGGCTGGGCTGCGACTCGGCCGAGCCAGCCCCGGATCGCCGGGTGGCCGCCCAGATCGAAGCCGCCCTCGTGGGCGACGTGCGTGTAGGCGTAGAGCGCGATGTCGGCGATCGAGTAGCGCTCGCCGACGAGGAACTCGTGGCCGGTGAGGTGGCTCTCCATCGCGTCGAAGGCGAGGTAGCCGACGCGCTGCCGCTCCGCCAGCGTCTCCGCGTCCACCCCGATGCCCTTCGTGAGCCAGAACCGCGCGACCGCGACGTACGGCTCGTGCGAGTACTGCTCGAAGAACATCCACTGCAGGACCTTCGCCCGCTCATACGGGTCGGAGGGCACGTACTCGGTGCCGTCGCCGAGGTACCAGAGGATCGCGCCGGACTCCCCCAGCGGCCGCTCGTCGTCGAGCACGAGCGTCGGGACGCGCAGCCCCGGATTCAACCCGCCGAGCACCTCCTGCCGGTTCGAGCGGTCGACCACGTCCATGGGATAGCGCTCATAGGAGAGCCCGAGATGGGCGAGCAGGAGGCGCACCTTGTAGCAGTTGCCCGAGATGTCCGAGTCGTAGAGCAGCACCGAGACTAGGCCTCCTTCAGACCGGGGATCCACTCGGTGCCCGCCAGGGGAACGCGAGCCATCGCGGCCGCTTCCACCGTCAGCGCGACGAGGTCTTCCGGCTCGAGGTTGTGGACGTGGGACTTCCCGCACGCGCGGGCGAGCGTCTGCGTCTCGAGGGTCAGCACCCGCAGGTAGTTGGCGATCTTGCGGCCGCCGAGCTCGGGGTCGAAGCGGGCTGCGAGCTCGTCTTCCTGCGTCGAGATCCCCGCGGGGTCGCGGCCGGCCTGCCAGTCGTCGTAGTAGCCCGACGCGCTCCCGATCTCTCGGTACGCGGCGTCGTGCTCCGGCGCGTTGTCGCCCATCGCCACGAGGGCCGCCGTCCCGATCGAGACCGCGTCGGCGCCCAGGGCGAGGGCCTTCGCCACGTCGGCGCCGGTGCGGATGCCGCCGGAGACGATCAGCTGCACCTGCCGGTGCATCCCCAGCTCGGTGAGCGCGTCGACGGCCAGGCGCACGGCGGGCAGCGTCGGGATGCCGACGTGCTCAATGAAGACGTCCTGCGTCGCGGCCGTTCCGCCCTGCATCCCGTCCACCACGATCACGTCGGCGCCGGCCTTCACCGCGAGCTGCACGTCGTAATACGTCCGCGTGGCTCCGACCTTGACGAAGATCGGCTTCTCCCAGTCGGTGATCTCCCGGAGCTCGCCGATCTTGATCTCGAGGTCGTCCGGGCCCGTCCAGTCGGGGTGGCGCGACGCGCTCCGCTGGTCGATCCCCTTCGGAAGGTCGCGCATCTCCGCCACGCGGTCGGAGATCTTGTGGCCGAGAAGCATCCCCCCGCCGCCCGGCTTCGCTCCCTGGCCGACGACGACCTCGATCGCGTCCGCCCGCCGCAGGTCGTCGGGGTTCATGCCGTAGCGCGAGGGAAGGAGCTGGTAGACGAGGATCCTCGAGTGCTCCCGCTCCTCCGCGGTCATGCCGCCGTCACCTGTCGTCGTCGACGTCCCCACCTCGGTCGCTCCGCGCCCGAGCGCCTCCTTGGCCGGCGCCGAGAGCGCGCCGAAGCTCATGCCGGCGATCGTCACGGGGATCTTCAGCTCGAGCGGCGTCCGCGCGAAGCGCGTCCCGAGCGTCACGTCCGTGTCGCAGCGCTCGCGGTAGCCCTCGAGCGGGTAGCGCGAGACGCTCGCGCCGAGGAGGAGCAGGTCGTCGAAGTGGGGCACGCGCCGTTTCGCCCCGAAGCCGCGGATGTCGTAGATGCCCTCCCTCGCCGCGCGCTGGATCTCGGCGATCACCGGCTTGTCGAAGAGGTACGACTCCCGGAGGTTCCACGGACGCACTAGTAGGCCCCCGCGTTGTCGACCTTGAAGGTGTAGAGCTGCCGCGCGGAGCCGTAGCGGCGGAAGCCGGCGGGGTCGACGTCGTCGAGGCCCGCCTGCGCCAGCAAGCCCGCAAGCTCGGCGGCGTGCTCGGCCCGCAGCTCCTTCTCCACGCAGTCGGCCCCGAGCCCCGCGACCGAGCCCCGGACGTAGAGCCGGGCCTCGTAGATCGAGTCGCCGAGCGCTTCCCCGGCGTCGCCGCACACGACGAGACGGCCGGTCTGCGCCATGAACCCGCTCAGGTGGCCCACGGAGCCGCGCACGACGATGTCGATGCCCTTCATCGAGATCCCGCAGCGCGCGGCCGCGTCGCCCTGGACGACGAGCAGGCCGCCGTGACCGGTGGCGCCTGCCGACTGGCTGGCGTTGCCCTCGATCACGACCGTCCCGGACATCATGTTCTCGGCCAGGCCGGTGCTCGCGTTCCCGTGCACCCGAACGGTCGCGCGCTTGTTCATGCCGGCGCAGTAGTAGCCCACGTGACCGTCGATCTCGACCGCGATCTCCGCGTCGAGGCCGCAGGCGACGGCGTGCGCTCCGTTCGGGTTGAGCACGCGCCAGTGTGTCGGTCCGGGCGCGGAGGCCAGGTCGTGCAGGCGCTGGTTGAGCTCGCGGAGGGGCGTCTCGGCGAGGTCGACGACCTCGACCGCCGCCTCGACCTCGGCGGCCTCCATCAGACTCGCGCCCGCTCCCAGGCGTAGACGACGCCGGGCACCGGCTCCCAGGAGCGCGCCTCCGCGGCCCCGGGGAGCTGGGCGATCGAGCGCCATTCGGAGGCCATCGCCACCCAGTCGTCCGTCTCGGCGAGCACGGCCGGCTTGCAGGCGATCGGGTCGCGCAGCACGGCGAAGCCGTCCTCCGTCCCGACGAGGAAGGTGTAGAAGCCGTCGAGGTCCTCGAGACAGCCCTCGAGCGCCTGCTCCAGCGAGGCGCCCTCGCGCAGCCGCCAGGCGAGGTAGCCCGCCGCCACCTCGGTGTCGTTCTCCGTCTGGAACTCGATGCCCTCGCGACGCAGGCTCTCCCGCAGGCGGTTGTGGTTCGAGAGCGAGCCGTTGTGGACGAGGCAGAGGTCGTGACCGGTCGAGAACGGGTGCGACCCCTCCGTGGTGACGCGACTCTCCGTCGCCATGCGCGTGTGCCCGAGCGCGTGCGTGCCCTGGAAGTCCTCGAGCGCGAACGCGCGCACGAACGCCTCCGGCCGGCCGACCTCCTTGTAGATCTCGATCGTTCGCCCGGCGCTCATCACGCGCAGCTTCGGGTGGACGCTTCGGATCCAGCCCTCGGCCTCGGGAGCGTCCACGTCCACGACGAGGACACAGTGGCTCGCCCGCACCTCAGGGGCCGGCGAGCCGCCGAAGGCGTTGCCAAGCTCCGCGGCGAGCGCATCCCAGTCCTGGAGCGGATCGGCGGAGAAGAGGGTCAGCTTGCTCGCGCCGCTGGGCGCCGGGTCGCGGTAGACGGCGACGCCCGCGCTGTCGGGGCCGCGGTCGCTCATCTGCTCGAGCATGGCCGCCAGGTGCGAGCCGAGCGCCCGCTCGATCTCAGGTGACTTGGAGAAGAGTCCGACGATCCCGCACATATGTCCAAAATCTACATGTGGAAAGGCCGATAAATACTCACATCCAGCACGATCTTGGCACCTCCGATATGGAGCTTTCCTCCATATGACCTAGAAGCGCGTCAGATACTCCGCCACCTCCCATGGGCTCACCTGCTCGTGGTAGCGGGCCCACTCCTCTCGCTTGACGCGGAGGAAGTAGTCGACGTAGTCCTCGTCGCGACCGCGCCCGAGCGCCTTGCGCAGGACCTTGCAGCCCTCGAGCTCCTGCGTTGCCTCGAGCAGGTTCGCCGGCAGCGTCTCCAGCCCACGCGCCTTGAGCTCGTCGTACGGGATCGCGTAGAGGTTCTCCGCGTTCGGCTCGCCGGGGTCGACCTTGTTGGCGATCCCGTCGAGCCCGGCCGCGAGCACGGCTGTCGCCGCGAGATACGGGTTGCACGAGCCGTCGATGGTGCGGTCCTCGACCCGCCCCGGGCCCGGGATGCGGAGCATCTGCGTGCGGTTGTTGTAGCCGTAGCTGATCCAGACCGGCGACCACGTGGCGCCGCTCGCCGTCGTCCCCACCTTCAGCCGCTTGTAGGAGTTGACCGTCGGCGCGGTGACGGCGCTGTAGGCGCGCGCGTGCTTCGTCAGGCCGCCGATGAAGTGGTACGCGGTCTCCGAGAGCCCGAGCCCCCGGGGGTCGTTCTCGTCCAGGAAGAGGTTCGTCTCGCCGTCCCAGAGGGACATGTGGAAGTGGCACCCGTTCCCCGTGAGGTTCGAGAACGGCTTCGGCATGAAGGTGGCGAGGATGTTGCGCCCCTCGTCGCGTCCCTTGCGCTCGGCGAGCTGGTGGACCATGTAGCGGAAGAAGATGGCGCGGTCGCAGCTCGTGAGCGCGTCCGCGTAGGTGAAGTTCTGCTCGAACTGACCGTTCGCGTCCTCGTGGTCGTTCGCGTAGTTGCCCCAGCCGAGCTCGTTGACGTAGCGCGAGACCGTGGTCAGGAAGTCGTAGTGGCGCGAGAGGCCGTTGAGGTCGTAGCAGGGCTTCTCCAGCGTGTCGAGCGCGTCGGCGAGCCGGATGGAGCCGTCCTCCAGGAGCTCGATGAGGAAGTACTCGAGCTCGAGGCCCATCTTGAACTCGAACCCCTGCTCCCGGGCGGCTGTCAGCTGGCGGCGGAGGATCGTGCGGGGGTCGTACGGCCACTCCTCGCCGTCGACGGTGATGTCGCAGGCGAAGCGCGCGACGGTCGGCTCCCACGGCACCGGCGTGAAGCTCGCGAGATCGGGGATCGCGGCGATGTCCGGGTCGCTCGGCACCTGGCCGATCTCGCCGGCGGCGAAGCCGGCGAACCCGGCGCCGTCGCTCACGAGGTCGTCCAGGTTCTGGGCCGGCACGAGCTTCGCGCTCGGCCGCGCGTACATGTCGACGAACTGGGCGAAGTAGAAATCGATGCCGCGCTCCTTCGACTCCTTGCGGATGTCCTCGACGGTGGGCGCGGCGGCGCTGGCAGGGGCCATGCAACTCCTCCTTTGGGGACGTCCTGACGATAACCGCCGTCAGCGCGCGCGCCGATGGCGGCGCCGCACACGCCCTGGGGCATGCGTATGTCCGCGCGCCGCCAGCGTTCTGGAACCCTGGCCTTGAACCTGGGGCGCCGATTTTCTAGGATCGGTGGCTTGCGGCACGTCGTTCGGGACCTCTTGGTGCTCGTAGGCGCTGCGGCGCTGCTCGCCCCCGTCGGGGGGTCGAGTGCCGCGGCGGCCCCGATGCTGGACGGTGCGCTGGCGTCGATTCGCGCGGTGCCGACCACGGGCGCGCCCGTGCAGTTCATCGACGTTCCCTTGCCGCCGCGCTTCGCTCAGGAGGTCAGCGCCTCGAGCGCGCCCGGCGCCAGCACCGACACAGTCACCGTCGAGCAGACCTCGACGCTGAGAGGAGGGGCGGCCAACTTTGCCGGCATCATCAGCGACTCCTCGCTGACCGCCTCCGCCGACGACATAGACATGCGGATGGATCCGCTCGGCGCGTCGACGCTCACGGTCGACTTCACTTTGGACGCCACGACGACGCTGCTGCTCGAGGGCGTGCTCGTGGCGAGGGTGAGCGGTGTGTCCCCCAGCTGCTCGGTGGCATCGCTGGCCGTGACTCCCGGCGGGCCCAGCTTCGAGGCGGCCGACGGCCCCGGCCCCGGGTGCGGCGGCGACTCGAGGGTGGTGGTCGACGATGCGGTCCGCCTTACCGCGGGCACCTACACGATCACCCTCTCGCTCAGTACGCACGCGTTCACGGAAGCGGGTTCCCACGCGCAGGGATCGAGCTCCTGGAACTTCGACATCACGCTCTGCACCAACGCGTTCACCGGCGGGCCCGACGTCATTCACGGCACTCCCGGCGCCGACGTCCTCTGCGGCGGTGGCGGCAGGGACACCATTCTCGGCGGCAGGGGCTCAGACACGATCAAGGGCGGTGGGGGAAACGACAGGCTGCGGGGTGGCCCGGAGCCTGACGACGTCTGGGGCGGGGACGGGAACGACCTCGTCGACGGGGGCCTCGGCGATTCTCTGGACAGGCTCTACGGTGGTGCCGGGGCCGACCGCATGATGGCAGGCGCCGGAGACGATCGGATCTACGGCGCTTCGCTGTTCGACGGCTTGGGCGATCTCGGCGACACCATCGACAGCGGGCCCGGGAACGACCGCGTCCTCAGCGGCCCCGGTCGCGACGTGATCGAAGGAAAGAGCGGCGCCGACTTCGTCGTCGGAGGGCGAGAGGGGGACACGGTGCGAGGCGGGCCCGGAGCGGACATCGTCCGCACCCAGGGCGGTAACGACCGCCTGTTCGGAAACGGGGGGGAAGACCTGCTCGACGCCGGCGCGGGCAACGACTTCGCAAACGCCTGCGACGGCGTGCGGGATAGGGTCATCGGCGGTGCAGGCAGGGACAGGGCTGTCGCGGATCGGGTCGACCTCGTGTTCGGAAGCACCGAGCGCCGCGAGCGCTGCGGCTAAGGCCGCAGGCCGCCCCCACCGGTTGCTCGCGGCCGGGCCTAGGCTAGGTCGCGCGGCTCCTTCGTCCCCAGCGCCTCCTGCAGGCGCACCATCTTCACGGCGATCTCGACCATGAGCCAGTCGTCCTTGCGCAGGTCGAGGCCTGAGAGCTCGCCGATCCGGCGCAGGCGCTGACGCAGCGTGTTCGGGTGGACGTACAGCGCCTCGGCGGTCGCGCTGATCGAGCCGCGGCGGCGGAGGAACTCCTCCAGGGTCCGGAGCAGCGCGGTCGAGCGCTGGCGGTCGTATTCGGCGATACGCGCGACGGCGTCACGGTGAGGGTCGCGGACGCCGCCGTCGAAGGGCATGCGGAGCAGATACTTGTAGGGGCCGAGCTCCTCGTACGCCATGACACCGGGCGTCCCCTGGAGGACGGTCGTGCCGAGGAGCGCATGGCGGGCCTCCACGAAGCCGGCCGCGAAGCTCGCAGCCCCGCGGCAGACGTTCGAGAGCCCGATCGAGACCGGCGTCTCCAGCCCCTCCTGGAGCTCGCGGATGCTCACCAGCAGGCGCTCCTCGCCGTCGGGCGGCACCCGCAGGAGCGCGCGGGTCTCCTCGTCGCGGCGATCGAAAAGCGAGCCCGGAACGGCGGCCGCGAGCCCGCGCTCGAGCGCGTCCGCAGGCGGCGAGGCGGCGAGGACGACGTAGCGCTGGTCGAGGTCGCAGCCGAGCCGAGCCGCGCGACCCTCGAGCCCCGGCAGCGACTCGCCGCGGGCAAGCTGCTCGAAGAAGTCCTTGATCAGGTTCTTCTCCGTCAGCCGCTCGATCAGCTCGATCTTCTTGAGCGCGACCGCCGTCTGGTTGGCGACGGCGCGGGCCAGGTCGACCTCCGAGGTTCCGGTGGCGGCCAGGAGGCCGAGCAGCTCGTCGTTCGCGACGAGCGGAAGGGCGACGGAGGCCGAGCGGCCGCTCCGCGCGAGCTCGGGGCCGAGCTCGGAGAGGCCGATCTCGCGCCGCGCGCCGCCGTCGTCGGGCGCGGAGGCGCGCAGGTGCAGCACCTCGGAGGCAGGGTCGAGCAGGTACAGGTGGCACGCCTCGGCGCGCAGCAGCTTCCGCGCGCGAGAGGCGACGGCGGGGAGCACGGTGTCGAGCGTCTCCGCCCGCGCGAGGATCTCCCCGAGCTCGGTCAGGTGCTCGAGCTCGTCCACGCGCCGGCGCATCTCCTCGTACAGTCGCGCGTTCTCGATCGCGCCGGCGACCAGCGACGCGCTCGAGACCAGCACCTCGACCTCGGCCTCGGTGAACTCGCGCGGCGCCTCGGTGTGGCTCGAGATGACGCCGATGACGTCGCCGTCCTTCCCCACGATCGGAACCGAGACGAGCGACTGGAAGCGCTCCTCCTCGAGCTCGGGGACGTACTTCACGCGCGGGTCGGCGAGCAGCTCCTCGCGGATCCAGGCGGGCTCCTTGTGCTCGGCGGCCCACCAGGCGAGCCCCTCGCCCTGCTCGAGCGCGATCTCGCCGACCAGGTCTGCGTAGGGATCGGAGGCGGCCGCGAGCACGAGCCGGTCCTCCTCGACGAGGTAGACGAAGCACGCGTGCACCGAGCAGGCGTCGGTCAGGAGCCGGACGACGGCACCGAGCACCTCTTCGAGGTCCAGGGACGAGCCGACCGTCGAGATGATCGAGTACAGAAAGCGGTTGCTCTCGTCAGTCTTTGTGGGCACGAGCAGCGACTTTACGCGATCTGCGGTTGCCCGCGCCCCCGCGCGGCCCCCAACTCGCTCTTACCCTTGTGAGGACTCGGCCTCGGCCTCTTGCGCGGTCTGCGGCGTGGGCACCCCCATGAGGCGGTGGATGTGATGACGCAGCCCTTCGCTGAATGCGACGCTTGCGGTGACGAGGATGATTCCGGCGGGCACATAGACGAGTAGCAGCGGAGTCGCACCCATCGCTATCGCACCGCCGATCATCGCGCCACTACCAACTCCCGGCACAGCAGAAGCCAAGAGCTAGGCAAGGGACTGCAGCTCAAGCGGCGACTGGCGCACCCGGACGACTGGCGCCCGACGCTGCGCAACCCCGCATGGGATGCTGAGGGGCCTATAAGCAATCATTATGGCGGATCTAGTCAAGGCGCTATTTGATTGGGGCTTGGTCGAGCGGTAGGGTCGAGGGGCAGTTCACCCGAAGGAAGGGAGAGGGGTTCATGAACCTTCGAGGTAGGGTCATCGTGCTCGTGGCACTGGTCTGCGGGGTGCTCGGGACCGCACCGGCTGCGAGCGCAAAGGTCTTTCACGTCGATCCGGGGGAATCGATCCAGGCGGCGATCGACGAGGCGATGCCGGGCGACACGATCAAGGTCGCCCGCGGCGTCTTCGAGGAGAACCTCGCCATCACGAAGAACCGCATCACGCTTCGCGGCGCGGGCTCGAAGGAGCACGGGACGGTGCTCGTGCCGGCGGCGACGCCCAACCCGAGCCCTTGCACGTTTGAGGAAGACGGCGTGCTTTTCGTGGACGGCATCTGCGTCGCCGGCGCGTTCGACCCAGAGACCTTCGAGCTTGGCGATCCGGTGGTCGGCACGAAGGTCAAGGGCTTCCTCGTCGACGGCTTCTCGGGATTCGGCGTCATCATGCTCAACGCGGAACGCTCGACGGTCGCCCACGTCCAGGCGCGAAACAACGAGGGCTACGGCATCAGCGGCTTCGTGCTCTCGGGCGTCAAGCTGCTGCATAACTGGGCGCACGACAACGTCGAGCCCGGGTTCTACGTCGGCGACTCGCCCAACGCGGACGCGACGATCATCGGGAACCGGGCCGACCACAACGAGATCGGCATCTTCCTGCGCGACGCCTCGAAGGGCGTCGTCCGCCACAACCAGGTCAGCGACAACTGCGCGGGCATCGTCGTTCTGGAAACGGGCGCGCCCGACCCGGCGGAGCGGTGGCGTTTGACGAAGAATCGTGTTCGGCACAACAACGAGGCCTGCGAAGGTGACCCGGAGGAAGGCGAACCGGGTCTCTCGGGCATCGGGATCGCCCTGGCTGGAGCCGACAAGGTGCTCGTCAAGCACAATAAGGTGCTTCGGGAACACGCCGAGCGGCGAGTCTCTGATCTCGGGCGGCATTGTCGTCTTCTCCACGGCCGATCCCTCGATCGGCGGGGACGACCCGAACGACAACCGGATCGTGCGCAACAGGGCCTTCAACAACGAGCCCTTCGACATTCTCTGGGACGGGACCGGCGTGGGAAACCTGTTCGAGAGGAACCACTGCGGCACGTCCGATCCAAGTTCGATCTGCGACTGAGGTGATCCGCGGCAGCCGGGCCGCCGTCGGGCGGCCCGGCTGCCAGACTGGCTTAGCTAGGCATTCGCGCTTGCACCCGCCGAGCCCGCGGCCGTGAACGGGCAGCGGCGCCCGGTAGGGCGCTCGCTGCCAGCAGGCGCAAGCACGAGGCGCCGGTATGTGCTGAACGGCGGCGCCGGGCTAGACCCCCGGTGAACTCCCGGCGCAAAGGCGGCGTACTCGCTGAACGAGAGGATGGGGTGTAGCTCCTCGCCGCGCTCATCCCAGAACTCGTTGCGGTGCATGTCGTTGTAGAGAGCAGCGGCGACATGGCTGTCGTCGCCCAAGAGAATTGACAAGACCGCCACTGAGAGGTCGCTGGGGTAGGGCACTTGCTGCGAGGGCTCAAACCCCAGCGCACCGATCGGATCATTGGCGACAACGTCAGGGGGTGGCAACACGAGGCAACTCAGGTAGCGCCCGGTGTCCTCGTCGCCTAGATGAACCTCGTATGTCGTGAGAACGCTCATTGCCGAGGATCATGACAGCACGACGGCCAAGTCGTGAGCGTCGTAGTCCTCGTCCAAGGCACTGACGGGCATCGTATTCGATCGCAGACTCAGCGCTGAGCCAGCGTCGGTCGATCTCGGACTCAGACGTGGTCAGGGTGTTTATGGTCGGCTGTTCATAACAGCCGGCGTCGACACGATGATAACGAGCGAGATCATCCGCGTCACCGAGATTATCGTGCAGGAGGCCGAGATCGACCTTGGCGAGCCGGGAGAGAGCCTGGGAGACCAGTTCGTCACCTCGAGTGACTTTTTCCGCGGCGGTGAGAAGGTCGGCGTCGACGGCGTCGTCTGCACGCTCGTGCGGTTGGAGCCGATGGGTCTCCGCGACGGCGCAGTGCGTCGCCACGGCAGAATTTCCAAAGGGCCAGATCACGGTTCAAGGGCTTCTGACGTTCTCCGAAGAAACCGAAGGCGAGCCGTTCCGGCTGGCGATCACAGGCGGGACGGGGAAGTACAAGGAGGCCCACGGAGAGTTGAAGGTGGTCGAGGTGAGCGAGACGGAGTCTCAGCTGACGTTCAAGATCATCCACTGAGGCGAACACAGCCGAACGGGGGTGGCGCCCGCTTGGGCGTCACCCCCACAGCCGGTGGGCGACTGACGTCTTCAGCTTGCGATCTCGGCGGCCAGGGTTGCGAACCAACACGTGCGGGTAGAGGAGAACGAGGCCGGAGGACGGGATGACGGCCGACTACCTTCTCTACCTCCGGCCTCTCGCCTCCCTTACATCGGCCTGCGCAGGTATCCGGAAACGGCCGAACGTTGCGTGCACGTTGGTCGATGGTTAGCGTCCGCGCAGCATGTCGGCCTGGCTCTCTGCCCCTCGGCTCGACTAGCGTGCGCCCCTCTTGCGCCCCTCATAGCCCCCGAAATTGTGGTCAAACGTGGGTTCTAGTGGTCACTCACGGTATGCCTTGGAAAGTGCTCATTAGCAGGGCATCTTGCCGGTCTCTGTGAGTTGATCGGCCCTTCTGCGATCCCACAAGATCGAGTACAGAAACCGGTTCTCACCGGCGTGGGTGCCAGGCGCAGATATGGGCGCATCGTAAGCCGAAATCCGCTCCCGAGCGTGATGAGGCGAGCTACGGGTTGCGGCAGGCGGCGCCGCGGCAGGTGCGCAGGTGGGCGAGGCGTTCGGCGAGGTCGCGCCGCACGCGGGCGTAGGCCGGGTCGGCGTGGCGGCTCCGGAGCTCGTGTGGGTCGCGGTGGAGGTCGTAGAGCTCCCGGGCGCCGCTCTCGTACTCGACGTAGAGGTAGCGCCCCGTCCGGATTGCCGCGTACGGGTCCTCCCCGGGGCCGCGCTCGACCAGGAGGTCGCGCCGAAGCGGTCTGCCCGGGTGGGCGAAGAAGGGCAGGAGGGAGCGGCCGTCCATGACCCGGCCCGCCCGCGCCTCGGCCGCGTCGACGATCGTCGGGGCGAGGTCGATGTTGGCAACACGCTTCGTCAGGCGGCGCCCCGCAGGGACGCCAGGCCCCCGCACGACCAGCGGGACGCGTATGGCCGGCTCGTACGGGAGGTTCTTGCCCTGAGCGACGCGGTGCTCTCCGTGGAAGAACCCGTTGTCGGACGTGAAGATCACGAACGTGTTCCCGAGCTCGCTGCTCTCTCGCAACGCCCTGACGACCCGGGCCACCGCCCGGTCGACTGCGAGGAGCGACTCGAGCTCCTGCTGGTAGTTCTCCCGGATGGCGGCGACGCGCACGGGCGGGAGGAGGACACGGCTGCGGATGCCAGGCGGCTTGTCCGAGACGTTCGCCTCGTTGAAGCTCGGCGGTCTGGGAAGCCGCGCGGAAGCGAAGGCGTTTCGGTGGCGAGCCGCGGGGGACGGCGTCCCGATGCCCGCGCCCGGGTCGTCGGGGTCGGCCGGCTCGCCCTGGTGCGGGGCGAGGAAGGCGACCCAGAGGAAGAAGGGGCGGGCGCGCGGGGCTCGACGCCGGATGACGTCGACGGCCTTCCTCGCGTAGACGTCGGTCTGGTAGCGGGAGTACGTCGTCAGCGTTCCGTTCTCGTTGAGCGTGTAGCCGGTGTAGCGATACGTGGAGGGGTCGACGGAGCCGCGCCACTCGGTCCACCCCGGTGGGATCTCCAGGGGGTTGCCGGCCCCGTATCCGTTCAGGTACTTGCCGATGTGAGCCGTGCGGTAACCGGCGTTCTGCAGCCAGACGGGGAGCGTGCTCGAGTGGTCGAGCTTCGCGTAGCCGCCGGCCGGCGGGCTGTTCCCGAGGACGCCGTGGTTGTGGGCGTACTGCCCGGTGAGAAAGCTCGCGCGGGACGGGCAGCACTGGGGATAGACGGTGAAGCTCCGCGTGAATGTCGTCCCGCGCCGGGCCAGCAGGCGCCTGACGTTCGACATCACCCGCAGCGACCGGGCGGTCTGGTCGTCCGTCATCACCACCACGACGTTCGGCCGGGCCGCCTGGGCCTGGACGGGCGAGAGCTCGTCGAGGGCTCCGAGGAGCAGGGCCGTCGCGGCGGCGAGTGCGGCAGGGACGGCGCGGCTCACGGCCGTAGCGCTATCGCGCCGCCGGTCGCAGCGTGCCCCCGACCGGCTCCACGCGGACCGCGCTCGTCTTGTACTCCGGCGTCCCGATGAGCGGGTCGCCGACGTCGTGGGTGAGCCAGTTCACCTTCGCCTCGGCGAAGTGGAGGGCCATCCAGACGAGGCCGGGGAAGACGCGGTCGCCGATCGACGCGCGCGCCTCCAGCTCGCCGCGGCGGGAGACGAGCCGCACCCAGTCGCCGTTCTCGACGCCGAGGGCGCCCGCGTCCTCCGGGTGGATCTCGACGAAGGGATCCTGCTGCTTCTGCGTGACCCCCTCCTCGCGCATCGTCATCGTCGCCGAGTTGTAGTGGTAGAGCGTGCGCCCGGTGGAGAGGACGAACGGGTACTCCGAGTCGGGCTGCTCGATCGGCGGCTGGTACTCGACCGGGTAGAACTTTCCCTTGCCGTTCGGGCGCGCCGGCCTCGGCGCGTGCAGGTACGGCGTGCCGGGATCGTCGCGGTCGGTGCACGGCCACTGGAGCCCGACCTCCTCGATGCGGTCGTAGCGGATCCCCGACCAGAGCGGCGCGAGGTCGGCGAACTCGTTCCAGGCGTCCTCGGGCGTCGCGTACTCGGGCCAGCCCGCACCGAGCGCCTCGGCCAACTCGACGATGATGCGGAAGTCCTCGCGCGCGTTTCCGGGGCACGGGACCGCCTTGCGCACGCGATTCACGCGGCGCTCGGTGTTGGTGAACGTCCCCTCCTTCTCGGCGAAGCTCGACGCGGGGAAGATCACGTTCGCGTACTTGCGGTTCGAGTCGTTCAGGAAGAGGTCCTGGGCGATCACGAAATCGAGGTTCTCCATGCCCTCCTCGACGTGGTGCGCGTTCGGCTCGGTCTGCACCGGGTTCTCGCCGATGAGAACGAGCGCCTTGATGCGGTCGTCGTGGAGCCCCGACATCATCTGGTCGAGGCGGAACCCTGGCCGGGCCGGCACCTCGACGCCCCAGGCTTCCGAGAACTTCGCGTTGATCTCGGGATCGTCGACCGGCTGGTAACCGGGGAGATACGCAGGGTTCGCGCCCGCGTCGTTCAGGCCCTGGACGTTGTTCTGGCCGCGGAGCGCGTTCAGGCCGGTCGACTCGTAGCCGAGATGGCCGGTCATGAGCACGAGGTTGGAGAGCGACCAGATGTTGTCGACGCCGCAGGCGTGCTCGGTGATCCCGAGGGTGTAGAAGATGGCCGCATGGCGCTCGCGGGCGTACTCGCGGGCGGTGGCGACGATGTCTGCGGCTGGGACGCCGGTGACCTTCTCGGCCTCCTCGGGCGTGTATCGCGCGACCACCTCGGTGACCGAGTCGACGCCTTCGGTGTGCTCGGCGATGTAGGCGTCGTCCTGGAGGCCCTCCTTGAGGATGACGTGCAGCATCGCGTTGATCAGCCAGACGTCCGAGCCGGGCCGGAGCTGAAGGTGCCGCTTGGCGAGCTTCGTCAGCCAGATCTTGCGCGGGTCGGCGACGACCAGCGTGGCGCCGTTTCGTGCCGCCTTCTTCATGCGCAGCGCGAGCACCGGGTGCGCCTCCGTCGTGTTCGAGCCGATCACGAGGATGAAGCGGGCGTTCTCGATCTCGGGGATCGAGTTGGTGGTGGCGCCTCTGCCTAACGACCTGACCAGGCCGTAGAGGGTCGGAGCGTGTCAGGTGGCTTCGCAGGAATGGACGTTGTTCGTCCCGATCGCCGTCCGTGCGAGCTTCTGGATGAGGAAGTTCTCCTCCATGGTCAGCCGTGCGGAGGAGAGGAAGCCGATCGAGTTCGGGCCGTGCTCGGCCTTGACGCGCAGCAGGCCCTCGGCGGCGACCTGGTAGGCGTGCTCCCAGGTCGTCGGGTGCAGCTCGCCGTCCTCGCCGCGGACGAGCGGCTCCGTGAGCCGGTCCGGATGGTGGACGAAGTTGAAGGCGAAGCGGCCCTTGACGCAGAGGTTGCCCTCGTTCGAGACGTAGTGCGGCTCGGAGGTCACCTTGACGATCCGCTTCGTCTCCGGGTCGACGTTGAGGTCGAGCTGGCAGCCGACCCCGCAGAAGGTGCACGTGGTCTTCACCTTCTCGAGGGCGCTCTCCGGCCGCTCGGTGCCCTCCTCGAACTTCTCGTAGATGGCACCAGTGGGGCACACGGAGAGGCAGCCGCCGCAGAGCTCGCACTCCGTGTCGAGCCAGGAATACCCGTGCGTGGGGACGATGCGCGCGTGCGGCCCGCGGCCCTCGAGCGAGAGCGCCGAGCACTGCATGACCTCCTGCGTGTAGCGCACGCAGCGGTTGCAGAGGATGCACGCGTCGGGGTTGTAGCCCATGAACTTGTTGCGGTCGTCGTAGGGCTCGCGCCGGGCGTCAGGGAGGATGAAGGGAGCCTCCGCGTCCAGCTCCTCCGCCAGGTCGACCAGCTCGTTCGGGCGCCCGCCCGGATTCGGGTTCAGGTGCTCGGCGAGCAGCATCTCCGTCAGCGTCTTTCGGAACTGCGGCACCGATGAGTTCGTGGAGATCGACCATTCCCTCGGCCACCCTCGTCGCGCACGCCGGAAGCGGCCGCGGCGAGCCCTCGACGCCGACAACGCACATCCGGCAGCCGCCGTAGGGGTCGAGCTTGTCGTCGTGGCAGAGGGTGGGGATGAAGACGTCGTGCCGGACCGCCGCATGGACGAGGAGCTCGCCCTCGGGCGCGCTGACGGACTTACCGTCGAGCACAAAGCTGATGACCCGGCTCACTGCTCCATCGTAACCGGCTCGCCGAGCGGCGCGAACGTCTCCGGCCAGTAACGGAACGCCGCGCGCATCGGGAAGGGCGCTCCCTGGCCGAGACCGCAGATCGACGTCGCCGCCATCGCGTCCAGCCACTCCTCCACCTGCTCCCGGGACATGACCACCTGGCCGCGCTCGAGCTCCTCCAGGAGGTGGTGCATCCCACGGTTGCCGATCCTGCACGGCGTGCATTTCTGGCACGACTCCTCCGCGAAGAAGCGCATCGTCTCGGCGAGAAGCCGGAGCGGCGAGTAGCTCGTCGGGTAGATCTGGACGCCGGCCGAGCCCGCGCCGACTCCCCACTCACGCAGGGCGTCTCGGGTCAGCGAGACGTCGAGCGCTTCCGGCGGGAGGATCCCGCTCGCCGCGCCGCCGGGCACGAGCGCGCCGATCTCCTCCGTTGCGCCGCCCGCGTAGTCATCGATCAGCTGCCGGAGGGTGACGTCGATCGGCGCCTCGTAGCAGCCGGGCTCGCGCACAGCCCCGCTGACCGACCACAGGCGCACCTTGGGCCAGGCCTCGCCGCCCAGCCTCAGGATCGCGGGGATGTGCGCCAGGGTCTCGACGTTGTTGATCAGCGTGGGGCGGCCCAGGTAACCCACCTCGCTCGGGAACGGAGGCTTCAGCCGCGGCATCCCGCGTCGGCCCTCCATCGACTCGAGCATCGCAGTCTCCTCGCCGCAGATGTAGGCGCCGGCGCCGATGACGAGCTCGACCGTGAGCCCGTCGAGGAAGCCGGCCTCCCGAAGCTCGTCGATCGCCCGCGTCAGGCGGTCACGTGCGGTCGCGTACTCCTCGCGCAGGTAGATGAAGCCTTCGGTCGCCTCGGCGAAGCGCATGGCGACCAGCATGCCCTCGAGCATCAGGTGCGGCCGGCGCTCCATGACGTAGCGGTCCTTGATCGTCCCCGGCTCGCCCTCGTCGGCGTTGACGACGACGTAGCGCGGGCCCGGCTCGCGCGCGACAGCCTCCCACTTGACGCCGGTGGGGAAGCCGGCGCCCCCGTAGCCGGTGAGGCCGCTGGCCTTCAGCTCGGCCACGATCCGGTCGTTCGGCGGCAGGTCGCGGAGCACTGAGAGCCCGCCCCTGGCCTCGTAGTCGGCCAGCGTCTCGTCGGCCTGTGCGAGCCCCGTGGAGGCGCCGTCGTTCGTCCGGTAGACGACCACCGGCTCGACGTCGTCGCCGCGCAGGAGGACGGGGGCGAGGTCGCAGTGGCCGAGGCACTCGACGCCGAGGACGGTGACGCCGTTGGCGGTCTCCTGCTCGCGCGCCAGCAGATCCTTGGCGCCGAGGCAGTCGCAGACCGGCCCGATGCAGACGCGGACCGCGTTCATCGGCGCGCGCAGGAAGGAGTAGAAGGAGACGACCTCGTCCACCTCGCCCCGGCGAATGTTCATGTGGTCGGCGACCGCGTCGGAGAGCTCGGGCGTGACCGGGCCGACCTCGCGCCGCACGCGGCCGAGGTTGTCCAGCAGCTTCGTCCGTTCCTGCGGCAGCTCCGGGAGGAGCTCGGTGAGCTTCAGGACGTCTATGGTTTCGATCATAGTGAACGCCCTGCCGCCGTACTCCGCGGCCCGCACCGACGTCCTGCGGCTCCCGGGCGGAGTGACGGAGCGGGACGAGCTCGCCGTCGAGGAGCCGCTCGAGATCCGGGTCAACGGCGAGGCGATTGCAGTGACGATGCGGACGCCGGGCCACGACGAGGAGCTTGCGCTCGGCTTCCTCCTCTCCGAAGGGGTCAGACCCCGGGGCGCGTCCTTTCCGGACGATCTCGCCGCGAACACCGTCGACGTGGCGGTGGACGGCTTCGACCCCGAGCCGCTGAAGCGGAACTTCTACACGTCGTCCTCGTGCGGCGTCTGCGGCAAGGGCGCGCTCGAGGCCGTCGCCGTCGAGGCGCCGCGGGTCGAGAGCGACCTGACGGTCCCGGCGTCGCTCGTGGCCGAGCTGCCGGACCGACTGCGCGCTGCGCAGCCGACCTTCGCCGCGACGGGCGGGCTGCACGCGACGGGCCTTTTCGACACCGACGGGGCGCCGGTGGTCGTCCGCGAGGACGTCGGCCGCCACAACGCCTTCGACAAGGTCGTCGGCCGAGCGTTCCTGGACGGCCTCCTGCCGCTCGCCGACAAGCTCGTCTGCGTGAGCGGGCGCCTGTCCTTCGAGCTCGTGCAGAAGGCAGCCGTCGCCGGCGCGCCGATCGTCGCCGCGGTCGGCGCCCCGTCGACGCTCGCGGTCGAGCTCGCGCGCGACCGCGGGATCACGCTCTGCGGCTTTGTCCGTGACGACAGGCTGAACGTCTACTCGGAGCCCCGGAGGATCACGTGACCTTCGCGGTTCCGGCGGATGCCTACGACCGGTTCGTCGGCCGCTACAGCTACGACCTCTGCGAAGCGCTGGTCGAGGCCGCCGGAATCGCCTCTCCCGCGTCCGTGCTCGATGTCGGCGCAGGCACGGGGGCGGGTACGCGACGGCTCGCCGAGCTCTTCGGGCCGGAGCGGGTGGCGGCAGTGGATCCATCGGAGCCGTTCGTCGAGGCGCTGCGCGACCGCTTCCCCGGCGCCGACATCCGCCTGGGTTCGGCGGAGTCGCTGCCGTTCGCAGACGCTGCGTTCGACGCGACGCTCGCCCAGCTCGTGGTCAACTTCATGTCCGACCCGGAGCGCGGAGTCGCGGAGATGCGCCGCGTCACCCGCAGCGGCGGCGTCGTGGCCGCCTGCGTCTGGGACTACGCGGGCGAGATGACGATGCTGACCACGTTCTGGGACGCCGCAGAGGCGCTCGCCGGAGACGACGTTCGCGCCATCGACGAGCGCAGGGAGATGCGCTTCCGCAGCGGCGGAGAGCTGGGAGCCCTCTGGCGGCAGGCAGGTCTCGAGCAGGTCGAGGAGGGAGAGCTCACGGTCTCCGCGGCGTACGAGAGCTTCGACGACCTCTGGGAGCCGTTCACGGCGGGCGTCGGGCCGGCGGGCGGCTACGCCGCCTCCCTCGACCGAGAGCGGCAGGAGGCGTTGAGGGCCGAATACCGCCGGCGGCTGGCCGTGCCCGACGGCCCCTTCGACCTGAGCGCGCGCGCGTGGCTCGCGGTCGGCAGGACGTAGCGGGCGCGCTGCTCGTCGGCGGGGCGAGCACGCGTTTCGGATCGCCGAAGGCGCTCTCCCGCTACCAGGGGGAGACGCTGGCCGAGCGCGCCCACCGCGTGCTGGCGGAGGCGTTCGAGCGGGTGATCGTCGTCGGCAAGGCGAGGGACGGGCTCGAGCTTCCCTTCCCGGTGCTCGACGACGGCAGCGACGTCCGCGCTGCCATCGTCGGCGTGGCCGCGGCCCTACGCCTCGCCGAGGCGGACACGGTGGTCGTGCTCCCAACCGACATGCCCTTCGTGGACACCGAGCTGCTGCTCGCGCTGGCGGACGCCGCCGATGGAGCAGAGGTGGCAGTGCCCCAGACCGGTCCGCTTCCCGGCGCTTACAGCCGGTCGGCGCTTCCCGTCCTCGATCGGCGCATCGCCGCGGGCGACCTCGCCCTCTACCGAGCGTGCATCGCGCTCGAGCCGCGGGTCCTCCAGTGGGATGAGGCGCTGCTCGTGAATGTCAACGAACCGGCCGACCTTCAGGGGAAATAGAGGGCCGGCGGTAACGACCCAGGTTCCAATCCAGGGAGGCAAACGCCGGCCAGGCTCAGTCTAGTGGGCCGTTAAGGGATCTTTAGGGGACATTGTGAATTCCTGGCAACACTTGACACTAGGTGGCTGAAGTCCTAGTGTCGGCGCCGGTTCCAATCCACGCCGTCGGGAAGCAGCTGTGCCTGGCTGCACGGGTCCGAAGCGCTCCTGGCCGTAAGCGCCGAAGTCTGCCCGACGCATCCAAAGGAGGCTGGCTCATGAGCCGGTTCGGCACGAAGCCAGGACCAAGGTCGGTCAAGGGTGCGATGCACCCGACCGGGGGTCGAGCTGTGCGACGACGCGCAGTTCTTGTGGGGGTGCTCTCCTTGTTGGTGTTGTCCGTCCAGTTGGTGTTGGCGGCGCCGGCGGGGGCGGTTCCGCTGACGGGAGGCTTCTCGCCGATGATCATCGGCGAGCGGGCCGACCTGAACGGGGACGGGGTCGTGAACGGACGCGACGATTCGAACGAGTTCTACGGCTCCACGTCGATCATCGACGGCAGGCTCGACTGCGACGCCTGGGTGTCACCGAACGATGGCACCGCTGGTGACGGAGCGATCGCGACAGACGACGATTGCGAGCTGATCGGCTACGACGGCACCGCACTTGGCGTGACGATCGTGGTCTCCGGCGGCAACTTCCAGGTCGCCAACGGCCGGTTGCCGACCGTCTTCAACGCTGGTGATCCGGACAATCCCGACATCGGCGCCTCCGACTTCGCCTGGTCGGCGATCGGCGGCAGGGTGGACTCGAACGGCAACGAGGCGATCGACGGCTTCGACTGTCATTTCGGCCTGATCGGGGAGGCGGTCGACGCCGGGCTCGGAGACGCCACGGACGGAGCCGACGTCCTCGGGAATCCCGGGGCGAACGAGTGCGGGTTCTCGGCGCCCCCGGCCGGGGCCACCAACGGGTTCGTGGATCTGAACAGCAACACGGTCATTGGCTCCGGAGACTCGTGCGCCAACTGCTTCTTCGGCCTCGAGCTTGACACGGGCCTGGTGCTGGTGGAGCCGACCGAGATCACGCTCGAGCCAGCTACCGACACCAACACGGTGGACACCGATCACACGGTCACGGCGACGGTCGTGGACGAGTTCGGGAACCCCGTGGTCGGCGAGGCGGTTCACTTCGCCGTCACCGGTGTCGGGACCCCCGTTCCGGCCAGCGGGGACGACACGACCGACGCTGACGGCGAGGCGACGTTCACGTTCACGAACGAGACGGCCGGGACGAACACGATCACGGCGTGCGTCGATGCCGACGCCGGCTTGGACTGCGACGGCAGTGAGCTGAGCGACACGGCAACGAAGACGTGGACCGCCGAGGTGGCGACCGCTATCGCACTCACGCCCGAGACGGACACGAACCCCGTCGGCACCAATCACACGGCAACGGCCACGGTCTCGGACGAGTTCGGGAACCCTGTGGCCGGCGAGGACGTCCATTTCGCTGTCACCGGCGGCGGCACGCCCGTCCCGGCCCTCGGCGACGACGTGACGGACGCGGCCGGCCAGGCTACGTTCACGTTCACGAACGCCACCGTGGGCACAAACACGATCACGGCCTGCCTTGATGGCGACAGCGGCTCGGACTGCGACGTGGGCGAGGCGAGCGACACCGCCACCAAGACGTGGGTGACGCCACCACCGGAATGCCCCGGCTTCGAGGGTGATCCGCGAAACGATGTCGTCGGAACCGGAGCGGGCGAAACCCTCGTCGGGACCTCGGGCCGCGACATCATCTGCGGCAAAGGCGGCTCCGACCTCCTCAAGGCGAAGGGCGGCAACGACCTCATCCTCGGAGGCGGAGGCGCAGACGAGATCCTCGGCAGTGCGGGCGCTGACACGGCCCGCGGCGGCGACGGCGGCGACGAGCTTCGCGGAGGGGACGGCGGCGATAGCCTCTTCGGCGAAGGCGGAAAGGACGACCTCTTCGGCCAGAAGGGCCCTGACCTCCTGAACGGAGGGCCCGGCAACGACAGCTGCAACGGCGGACCGGGCAACAACACGCTCAGGAACTGCTAGCTGAAGGCACGCCCTTGCACGGGCGCTACGGAGGAACCGGTCGGCGGCCCGACCGGTTCCTCCGGCACGAGATGAGCCGTCGAAGCGCCTGGATCTACGGCCGGAGTGCTAGTCCCGCTTCCACGGCCCCCAGATGGCGTAGGTGACGCCCGGAGCTCCGGCCGTGCCCGCGGCGCCCTGCTGGTTGACGTACAGCGTGAGCGCCTCGAATGCCTTGCGCCCCATCGACTCGATGGGCGTGAAGCATGCGCCGCAGAACTCCGTCAGGTTCTCGCCCATGAGGGTCGGGAGCCCGCCGCGGCCGGCGCGCGCAAAGTCGTAGAGGAGGCCGTCACGGGTCAATGCCCGGATATGCGGGACGGGGTCGCCGCCGGTGTCCTCGCAGATGAAGAGGTCGCGCGTCGGCGCGACGGTGAGGTTGTCCGGCTGGAAGAGGGTGGAGGGATCCTCCGACTGGAAGACCAGCCTCAGCTTCCGGGGCTCCGGGTCGAGCTCCCAGATCTGGCCCAGACCTGCCGGACCGCCGGTGGTGCAGTCGAAGTAGATACGGTTGTCGCTCTCCCAGCAGCCTTCCGTCCGCTGGAAGAGGGCGGCCCCAAGCGCCTGTGCCTGGAACCTGACCCCGTTCGGCGGATCGTTGGGAGCCACCTGCGGATCGGGGTCGGGCACGGTGACCCAGCTGACCCGAAGCGGCTCGCCGAGCGGCGCCGGCCAGTCCGTGCTCGTGTTCAGATTCGGGTACCCGTCGACGACGAGCGCGTCGAGCGGCCCGGTCGTCCCTGCGAGGTCGCCCGCCCGCTTCGGGTGCGGGGTGGGCGTGTAGCGGTAGAAGCACGCGCCGCCCTGGTCGAGCCGTCTGTCCTCCGTGAGGTAGAGCTCCTTGTGATGCCACACGACCGCCTCGTGGTCGAAGCGTCCAGCAGCCTTGATCGGGAGCGGATCGACGGGGCCGGTCGCCAGCGCGTCGACCTCGAAGACGTAGCCGTGCGGTATGGGCGACCTCCACCGACCCGCTGTCGACCGCCTCTTCCTCGCACGAGATCCACGAGTCCCACGTTGTTGCCCCGCCGGCGCAGTTGAAGAGCGTGCCGCCGAGGAGAGCTGTACTGCTCACGACTCGTCGGTCGCGGACGACGAGCTTCGTGACGCCGCCCTTGCAGAACTGACCGCCCCCTGCGGGACGGATCGCCGGATCGTACGGGTTGGGCACCTCGACCCGGGTCTCCGCGGCCACGAAGTTCCCAGTCCCACGGCGGCTGCGGTTCTCGTGGTTGCGGATCAGAATCGTGTCGTCGGTTTCCCGGTCGACGAACGCGGCCATGCCGTCGAACCGGCTCGGGGTCGGAAATGGGAGGCCGGTGGCCGGATCGATGTCGCTCATCGGATCGCCCCGGCGCGAGATGATTCGGTACTGGAATCCCTCCGGAAGCCAGAGATCGCCCATGTCGACGAGGGGGCCGTAGCCGGCGGACGCAACCGGCTGAGCGGCCGCGAGCCTCGCCCGATACGCCTCCAGCGGTCCTGCGATGGCGAGACCACCTGCAACCGCGGCACTGCGAACCAGGAACGCGCGCCTGTCCAGGGCACTCATCGGTGCCTCCCCTCTCCTCGGGCTCTCGTCTTTTGGCTAGACATGCCTAGATCACATCAGCTAATGTGTTTAGTCAAGTCCTGTCGCCTCGAAAGGGTCTTGCAGTGTTTTAGCTAAGTGAGAGCAGCCAGCTTGTCATCCCGCCGTGTTATGTCTAGTCCACATCTAATCACTAAATGTCCACCCTCACGGTCTGAGCCCGGCCAGCCGGAACCAAGAGCGCACGCCTTGGCCGTGGCACTCGGCGACGCCTCCCTTCCCGATGCTCGTTGCTGCGCGCACGAGCGTCACCACCTTCCGACCCGCTGTCGCTCGCTGACCCGGCTCCAAACGGCTGACTCCGAGTAAAGCATCTTGTGACGAATGGGTCAAGACGCCCGAGGCGATCTCAACTCGCCCCCTGCTCAGTCCCGGCCGCCAGACTCGGTGCGCTCGACGGGCCGGTCCCGACGGCTACGCCTCGCGTCTTCAGGTCCTCGACCGCTCCCAGTCGGAGACGGCGATGACGATGTGATCGAGCGCGAGCTTCAGCGCTCGCGGTCCCAGTAGTCGACGTCGCTCTCGCGGCTGCACCATCACGTCGTCGCTCTCGTCCTCGGTGAAGACGCCGATCTTGTCGCTGTCCGGGTAGACCGCGACGGCGGGAAACGCCTTCGTGGAGAGAATCATGATGCGAGCGGTCTCGTCCGTTCGGTTCGTGACCTTGTGGGCGCCCTCGGGGCCCTCGGGGAAGCCGACGAGGTCGCCGGGCTCGAGCTCGTCCTCGCCGCCGGGGTGGCGGAGCGACGGCCGGCCGGCGACGACCAGGAGCCACTCCTCGCAGCCGTGCTCGTAGTGGTAGGGGAAGCTGCTCTGGCCGGGCGGCAGGTCGTAGACGGACGCTCCCAGCCTGGTCGCGCCGAGCGCCGGCCCCAGGCGCGCGAAGGCGAAGGCGTAGCCGTCCGGGCGCTCGTCCGCGTCCTCGACCGCTGCCGAGAAGAGGTTGACGCGGCGCAGGCCGCTCATCCCACCACGCTCGCCAGCCCCTGCGGGGCGACGACGCGCTCGCGCTCGGCTCCAACCGAGATGAGACAGACCTCCACGCCGAGGCGCTCCTCGACGAAGGCGACGTAGGCGAGCGTGGAGGCGGGAAGATCGGCGAGGGACTCGGCGTCCTCGAGCGGCTCCTCCCAGCCGGCGAGCGTCTCGTAGACCGGCTCGGCGTGGTGGAAGTCGCTCTGGTGCGCGGGGAACTCCTCCGTCTCGGATCCATCGGGGAGCCGGTAGCGAGTGCAGACCGGCAGCTCCCGGAACGCCGAGAGCACGTCGATCTTGGTCAACGCGAGGCTCGTCATCCCGTTGACGCGGACGGCGAAGCGGAGCGCGACGAGGTCGAGCCAGCCGCAGCGGCGCTCGCGGCCTGTCGTGGTGCCGTACTCGGCGCCGAGCTCCCGTACCCGCGCCTGCTCGGGGCCCTCGATCTCGGTGGGGAACGGGCCCTCGCCGACCCGGGTCACGTACGCCTTGGCGACGCCGAGAACGCGGTCGATGCGCGTGGGGCCGATGCCGACCCCCGTCGTGGCCGCCCCCGCGATCGGGCTCGACGAGGTCACGAACGGGTAGGTGCCGTGGTCGAGGTCGAGCAGCGTCCCCTGCGCGCCTTCGAGGAGCACGCGCTTCCCGTCCCGAAGCGCGCGGTCGACCAGCAGCGAGGTGTCGGCGACGTACGGCCGCAGCCGAGCCGCGCAGGTCTCCATCCGCTCGGCCAGCTCCTCCACCTCGAGCGGCGCGACCCCGTGGACGCGCTCGAGCACGACGTTCTTCTCGGCGAGCGCGGTCTCGAACTTCTGGCGGAGGATCTTCGGGTCGAGGATGTCCTGCACCCGGATGCCGATGCGGGCGGCCTTGTCCGCGTACGCCGGGCCGATGCCGCGGCGCGTCGTCCCGATCTGCAGGCGGCCGAGGTGGCGCTCGCTCGCAGAGTCGATGGCGACGTGCCAGGGCATGATCAGGTGCGCGTTCCCGGAGATCCGCACGGGCTCCGTCGGGATCCCGCGGCCCTCGAGCTCGTCCAGCTCGGCGACGAGCAGCCCCGGGTCGACGACGCACCCGGCGCCGACGACGCAGAGCTTCCCGGAGAGGATCCCGGAAGGGACGTGGTGGAGGGCGAACGTCTCGCCGTCGCGGACGATCGTGTGGCCCGCGTTCGGCCCGCCCTGGTAGCGGCAGACGACGTCCGAGTCCAGCGCGAGGAGGTCGACGATCTTCCCCTTGCCCTCGTCGCCCCACTGGGCGCCTACGATCACGGTGGCCGGCATCCGAGTCAGAGCTTAGTCACACCACCGGCTCGGAACGACCCGTCCACACGGGGTGTGGAGGGTCGAACAAATCTTCCGCGTCATGCGGGAATCTCGTGCACAGGCCCTGTGGGCCGTCACGTGCATTGTCGTCCGATCTGCGTGCGAACATATGTTCTTTTCCCTGCAAGAAGGGCGATCCTCCCTGTGGATCCACAGAAACTCGACATCCGCCGGCCAAGACTCATAGGGTCGAGTCCGATGGCGACGAATGCACTCCGGGCCGCGGCCGTCGCCGAGCCGCAGGTGCCCCCGCAGAACCTCGACGCCGAGGAGTCGGTGCTCGGCGCGATGATGCTGTCGCCGTCGGCGATCGCCGCGGTGAGCGAGGTGTTCTCCCCGGAGGGGCGCGAGTTCTACCGGGACAGCCACGCGAGGATCTACCGAGCGGCCCTTGCGCTGTATGCGAAGGGCGAGCCGGTCGACGCGATCACGCTCGTGGACGAGCTGGACGAGCGGGGAGAGCTCGAGGACGTCGGCGGCAAGGTCCGCGTTCACGAGCTGGCCGCGCTCGTGCCCGCGAGCGCCAACGCCGGCCACTACGCCCAGATCGTCAGGGAGGCGGCGACGCTCCGCGGCCTCATCCGCGTCGGCGGCGAGATCGCCCAGCTCGGCTGGGAGCGGCCCGGGGAGGCCCCGGAGCTGGTCGACCGTGCCGAGCAGATCCTCTTCGACCTCTCCCAGGAGAAGGCCACCTCGGAGTTCAGCCATATCGAGACGCTGCTGAAGGAGAGCTTCGAGCGCATCACGCAGCTCTACGAGTCGGGCGCGGACGTCACGGGCGTCCCGTCGGGCTTCCGCGACCTCGACCGGATCACCTCCGGCTTCCAGGAGGGGAACCTCGTCGTCATCGCCGCCCGCCCGAGCATGGGCAAGTCGGCGCTCGGCCTCGGCGTGGCCGCCAACCTCGCCGTCCGCAAGGGTGTTCCTGTGGCCCTCTTCACGCTCGAGATGTCGAAGTCGGAGGTGACCCAGCGCTTCATGTGCAGCGAGGCGAAGGTCGAGTCGCAGCGCCTGCGGACGGGCAAGCTCTCGGCCGACGACTGGCCGCGGCTCACCGCGGCCTGCGACAAGCTGGCCAAGGCGCCGATCTACGTCGACGACACCGGGTCGATCACGATGATGGAGATCCGCTCGAAGGCGCGCCGGCTCAAGAGCAAGCATCCCGACCTCGGGCTCATCATCGTCGACTACATGCAGCTCATGACCTCCGGGACCTCGGCCGAGAACCGCGTCCAGGAGGTCTCCCAGATCTCGCGCTCGCTGAAGGTGCTGGCACGTGACCTCGACGTGCCGATCATCGCCCTTTCCCAGCTCTCGCGCGCGGTCGAGCAGCGCCATGACAAACGGCCGATCCTGTCCGACCTCCGCGAGAGCGGTTCCATCGAGCAGGACGCCGACATCGTCATGTTCATCTACCGCGACGAGTACTACAACGCCGAGGAGTCCGACCAGCAGGGCCTGGCGGAGGTGATCGTCGCCAAGCACCGAAACGGGCCGACGGACACGGTGAAGCTCTCGTTCCTCAAGCGCTACGCGAAGTTCTCCGACCTCGCCGCTGCATAGGAACGGGGCGCCGTTCCGAGCTCGGCGCCCTGCCTCCGAGGAGGGCCCGCTCCGTGGAGCCGCTGACCACGTGACGGACGAGCTCCGGGCTCTCTTCCGTCGGTGCTATGGCCTTGTTGTTTCTCGTGACGACGTCCACTACACTCGTCGCTCCGTGGAGGGCTGCGGCAACCGGGGCCCTCGATGACTCAACTCCACATAGCGCTGGAAGACGGGTTCGACGGCGACACCGTCGTGCTCCTCGTCGACGACGAGGAAGTCTTTCGCAAGGACGGAGTCACGACGAGAACTCAGTTGAGCCTGGCAGAGTCGCTCGAGCTCGACGTCAGGCCCGGCCCGCTGCGACTGCGGATCGACGTGCCGTCGCAGGGGGTCGACCAGACGCTCGAGATCGACGCAGGCCGGCATCCCTTCGTCGGCCTCTCGCTTCGTGAGGGCGTCGTTCAGACGCGCCTCCCGGAGCAGCTCGGGCATCTCTGACAGAGGAGGTAGCGGTGGAGAACCTGCTCGTGCGGCAGGTCGGAAGGGTCGAAACAGGGGGAGTGATGCGTGATGAAAGCACGGGATGAAGAGAGTGAGCTCGGCGCCCTCCAGGAGCAGGGTGCGGTAAGCGGGCTCTACAAGGCGGGCAAGCGGGGGTCCCGCCCGTCGGCCCAGGAGCCCCTCGGAGCGGTCGCGGGCATCCGGCCCGTCCGGCGCGAGGAGCTCCGGCTCGACGTCGACCGGCACTACCCGCAGATGACCGCCAGCGGGACGATTCGCGGTGCGCTCGCGACGCGGATCCACTGGATTGCCAACCTGACGGCGAGCGGCCCGGACTCCTGGACCGGGACGATCTGGTACAAGGACGGCGCCCTGGTGTCGTTCCCGTACACCACGGTTCAGATCAGACTCGTGGGTCAGTCCCTCGACCGCCGCCGGGCGAAGGTCGCGTTCACGGGCGGCGGAGCGCCGAAGCGGCGGCGGACCTTCCGCTTCAAGTCCCCGTACTACCACCCCGCTCAGTTCGAGTTCGACTGGGCCGAGGGAGAGGCCGCCACCCTCACGCTGGACACGTGCGCGCACCCGAACCGACCGGCGACCCTGCCCTGCGAGGACCTGTCGATTGCGAAGGTGTTCCGGCGCGCGGGCTTCGACGTGTCGGTCAGGCCCGGGGGCCCCGTCCCGATCAGCGAGGCCGGGAACGCCCTGTGGTCGGATCAGGAGATGCACGACGCGATGCAGACGTACTGGTCGAGCTTCGCCGCGAAGGCGCAGTGGGCGTTGTGGACCTTCTTCGCCTCCCTGCACGAGGACGGCTCGGGACTGGGCGGGATCATGTTCGACGACATCGGCACCGAGCACAGGCAGGGAACGTCCCTCTTCGTGGACTCGTTCATCTCGCAGGCCCCGGCCGGCGATCCGGCTCCGGCCGCCTGGGTCGACCGCACCCGGTTCTGGACGGCCTGTCACGAGATGGGGCACGCGTTCAACCTCGCCCACTCGTGGCAGAAGTCGCTCGGGGTTCCCTGGGTCCCGCTCGCGGACGAGCCCGAGGCGCGCAGCTTCATGAACTACTTCTTCTTCGTGGCCGGAGGCGAGCCGGCGTTCTTCGCCGACTTCGAGTACCGGTTCTCGAACCAGGAGCTTCTCTTCATGCGGCACGCCCCGGCGCGGTTCGTGCGCATGGGCGACGCGGACTGGTTCGACGACCACGGGTTCGAGGAGGCGGCCGTCTCCCTCGACCAGCCGCTCTCGCTCGAGTTGCGGGCCAACCGGGAACGGCCGGTCTTCCAGCACATGGAGCCCGTGATCCTCGAGCTCAAGCTCAAGAACGTCTCCTCCGAGCCGAAGCTCGTCGACCGGCGTGCCCTGGCGGAGAGCGATGCGCGGGTCGTCATCGTCAAGAAGGACGGCAGCCCGGCTCGCCAGCTTCTCCCGTTCGCGGAGCGCTGCTACGCGCCCGAGACGGTGGTGCTCATGCCCGGTGAGGCGATGTACGAGCCACTGCTCGCATCCGTTGGCCTCAACGGCTGGGAGATCGCCGACCCCGGGAGCTACACGGTCCAGATTGCGCTCCGGGTCGGTGACGAGGACGTCGTCTCGAACCCCATCTCGGTTCGTGTCGAGCCCGCGGCCTCCAGGGAGGAGGAGCACCTCGCGGCGAGGTTCTTCACGAAGGACGTCGCCCGCGTCATCGCGTTCGGCGGCAGCCGTTTCCTGTCCGACGGCAACGACGCCCTGCAGGAGGTGGTGGAGAAGCTGCCGGCGCGGCGGGTCGCGCTGCACGCGCGCTACGTCCTCGGGAACGTCCTCGCGCGTGACTACAAGGAGCTGGTCGTCGACCCGGAAGGGCCGAAGGAGCTGACGATCGACGTTCGGGAGGCGAAGCACGAGGATGCCCAGCGGCTGATCGGCGGCGCGTTGACCGGCAGGCCCGACGAAGCCGTCGAGTCGTTCGGCCACATCGAGTACCGGCGGCTCGCCGATCGCTACAGCGAGTGGCTGGCGGACGAGGGTGCCGCCGACGAGGCCGCGAGGGCCCAGGAAACGCTCTACGAGACCCTGGCCGCGCGGACGGTGCACGGGAGGAGGATCCGCCGCGACGTGCTCGAGGAGATCAAGTCACAGCAGGGGGAGTACGCCACGAGACCGGGTTTCTAAGCCATAGCGCTCTCGGCTCGGCCGGTAGGATCGAGCCGTGATCGCGCGCTGGTGGAGAGGCTGGGCGGCGACGCCGGAGAATGCGCACGCCTACGAGGAGCTCCTGCGCGCGACGATTCTCCCCTGGGTCGCCGGCCACGAGGGCCACCGCGGCTCGTACCTGGTGCGCCGCAACGTCGAGGAGGGCGTCGAGTTCGCCACCCTGACGCTCTGGGATTCGCTCGACTCGGTGAGAGCCTTTGCGGGCGAGGACTACGAGGTCGCCGTCGTGCCGGAAGCGGCGCGAGCCGTGCTCTCGCGCTGGGACGAGCGCTCGGCGCACTACGAGGTGGCCGTCAGCCCCTAAGAACTCGGTTCAGAATGACGACTCGTCGCCGGGGTGTCCTGGGCGAGTGCGAGGCAAGGACGCAGAGAGCGCTCGTATTCGAGAATACGGGCGCGACCGAGGACGCCGAATCGCGCCGTCCAGGGCGGCCCGGCGGCACAGTGCTCATTGTGAATCGAGTTCTACGGCTAGCCGGCTTCGCGCTCGGGCTCGGGCTCCGGCTCCGGCTCGGCGGCCTCGACGATCTCGGAATCCGCCGTGGCCTCTGCCTCCTCGGCCTCTGCCTCTTCGGCCTCGGTCGCGAGCTCGGCCGCGATCGCCTCCTCGACCTCCGCGGACGCCGCTTGGGCCTCGGCCTCGGCTGCTGCCGCTGCGGCGTCCTCGGCCGCGGCCATCGCCTCCAGCTCCTCCTCGGGCGGAAGCTCGCCTCCGAGCGGGACGACGAGGGTCTTGACCTCGACCCGGACGTCCTCGAAGACGGCGATCGGCACCGAGTAGCGCCCGATCCGCTTGATCGGATCCTTGAGCTCGATCTTGCGCCGATCGACGCGGATCTTCCTGGTGCGCCAGATCTCGTCGACGATGTCCGTCGGCGTGACCGAGCCGAAGAGGGTGCCCTGCGGCCCGGCGTTCACCTCGAAGCTGAGGACCGTCTTGCGGAGCGTCTCGGCGATCGACTCGGCCTCCTCGGCCGACCGGGCCTCGTGGCGGGCGCGCTCGGCGTCGCGCCGCTCGAGCTCGGCCACCAGGGCGTCCGTCGCCGTCTCGGCGAGGCGGCGCGGTTGCAGGTAGTTCCGCATGTAGCCGCGCGAGACGGACACGACCTCCCCACGGAGGCCTACCTTGTCGACGTCCTGCAGCAGGATGACGTCCATCAGCGGCTGCTCACGTGGTGCGAGTCGACGTACGGCAGGAGGGCGACCTCGCGCGCCCGCTTGACGGCGACGGCGATCTGGCTCTGGTGGCGGCGGCACGCCCCCGTGATCCGGCGAGACCGGATCTTGCCCTTCTCGGAGATGTAGCGCCGCAGCTGGTTGTAGTTCTTGTAGTCGACCTCTTCGATCTTCTCGCGGCAGAAGTAGCAGCTCTTCCGCCGGATCGGCCCGGTCGACGGGGACGTGCGGCGCTGTCGCTTTGCTTGCTCTCGTGGCATGCGGTCTCGGCCTCTAGAAGGGGATGTCGTCGTCGGTCGCAGCGGCGCCGGCCGGCGCGAAGTCGGCGCGGTCGGGGGCGACGTCGGACGACGGGATGTACTGGCTCTCGCCCCCGCCCTCGGCGCGGCTGTCGAGGAACTGCACTTGGAAGGCGACCACCTCGACCTTGGAGCGCTTCGTTCCGTCCTGGGCCTCCCAGGAGGACCAGTCGAGCCGCCCGTCGATCCCCACGCGGCGGCCCTTGGCGAGGTGCTGGGACAGCATCTCGGCCTGGTTTCCGAAGACCTTGACGTCGAAGAAGTTCGGCTTGTCGGTCCAGTTGCCCGCGTCGTCCTTTTGACGCCCGTTGACCGCCAGCCCGAGCTGCAGGACCGGCGAGCCCGACGGCAGGTGGCGAAGCTCGGGGTCGCGGGTCAGGCGGCCGACGAGCGTGACGCGGTTGATGTCTCCAGCCATGTTCTCAGCTCCCTCGAATCGAACGTTTGTTCTAGTCTACTCGGCTGTCTGGACGGGCTCGGCGGGGGCGGGCGTCGACGGGGCCTCCTGTTCGCGCGCGCGAGGCGCCGCCGAGGGCTCGCGAGCCGACTTGGTCGCCTCCGGGGGCAGCCGGCGCACGGCCATGTGGCGCAGGACGCCGTCGCTGATCTTGAGCACGCGCGTGAGCTCCTCGAGCGTCTCCGCGTCGCAGTCGAGCTGGAGCAGGTAGTAGAAGGCCTCGGGCTTCTTGTCGATCTCGTAGGCGAGCTTGCGCCGGCCCCAGCCCTCCTCGCCCTGCCACGTCCCCCCGCGCTGGGTCACCAGCTCCCGGGTACGGGTCAGGATCTCGGCCTGGCGTTCCTCGGCCAGCTCGGCGTCGAGCAGCAGCATGATCTCGTATGGGTTCACTGTTCCCGTCTCTCCTTCCCTCGGTCTAGCGGCCTCGCCTTGGGCGCGCCGCTCGGGAATCAACGGCGCCTGACGAAGCGAGAAGCGTGTCGAGTATAGCGGCGGCTGCCGGGTTGCCCGAGCTTTCATGTCATGAGAGAGTGCCGGGAGTGAAACGAATCATGAAGCTCGCGGTCGTCGCGCTCGTGGTGGGCGCGATCGGTGCGGTGCTCGCCCGTCTCAAGGGCGCTCGCGAGACGCCCGCTGCGCCGTCCGACGAGCGCACGGAGGAGCTGCGCCGCAAGCTGGCCGAGGCACGCGCGGCGGCGGCCGACCAGGACGACTTCGAAGCTGCGGGAATGGGCGCCGAGACGATCGTGGAGGAGCCGCCCCGGACGGAGGCGGCGGCACCGTCCGAAGAGCCGAAGGCCGAGCCCGGGGCCGCTGGCGCGCCGGAGCCCGAGCCGGAGCCAGAGGCCGAGAAGAAGCCGGAGGCCGAGAAGAAGCCGGAGAAGAAGTCCGCTCCGCCCGCCACGCCCAGGCCTTCCGAGCCGCCGCCGAAGGACGAGTTCGAGGCGATGCGGCGTCGTGTCCACGAGGAAGGCAAGGCGGCGGCGGAGGAGATGCGCCGCTCCACCGAGCAACCCGACAAGCCCTGAGAACTCGAAGCTGAGCGTCCACCGGAACGAGCACTCGGTCGAGATCGCGGCGTTCCCCGACCAGGTCTTCCCCTGGCTGGCCGACTCCGAGCGACGCTGCCTGTGGATGGGCGCGCTCGTCGAGAGCGAGCCTCTCTCCGACGGGCCGCCCCAGGTGGGCAGCCGCTACCGGGACGTGTTCGAAGACCACGGCCGGCGAATCGAGCTCGAGGCCGAGCTTCTCGAGGTCGACGAGCCGCGCCGGCTCGTCGTGGGCCTCACCTCCGACGTCTTCGACGCGACGATCACCCAGGGGCTCGAGGAGGCGGGCGGGCGAACCCGCGTCGCCGTCGCGATCGAGACGACCTACACGAAGCTTGCCGCGCGCCTGCTCGCCGGCGTCGTGACGCGCCATGCCCAGAAGCAGCTCGAAGCCGACCTCGGCCGCCTCCGGGAGCTCGTCGAAGGCGGCGAGCGGCCCGATGTGGAGGCCACGGGCTAGCCGTGCACCGAGGCGCCTGCGCCACCGGGGCGGGCATTCGGCGGATACGGCTCGAGGTCGTTCACGAACCCCGGAGTCGTCTCGACGCGGCGGAGCCACGCGGTGACGGCCGGGTAGGCGCTCATGTCGATCCCGCCGTCGCCGGCCGCGTGCGCGTAGGCGTAGAGCGAGACGTCGGCCACGGTGTAGCGGTCGCCGAGCAGGAACTCCCGGTCGCGGAGGCCGTCGTCGAGCACGGCGAGCGCGGCCCGCGCGGACTCGAGCCGCGCCGCGAAGACCTCGGGCCGCTCGGCGTCCCGCCCGGTCAGGCGCCAGAAGCGGGCGGTGCCGACGTTCGGCTCGAAGAGGTTCTGCTCGAAGAAGAGCCACTGCCAGACGCGAGCCCGCTCAAGGAGGTCGTCGGGGACGAAGGGCGTGCCCTCGCCGAGGTAGAGGAGGATCGCGTTCGACTCGGCGATCGTCTCCCCGGAGTCGAGCTCGAGCACGGGCGTCCTCCCTGCCGGGTTCTTCTCGCGGTACGCGGGCGTCGTCGACTCGCCCGCGAAGATGTCGACCGGCACGCGCTCGTAGGCAAGGCCCAGCTGGGCGAGGAGGAGGCGCGCCTTGTAGCAGTTTGCGGACGCCGCGTAGTCGTAGAGGCGCACTTGAGGCATCTAGCTCCATCCTGACAGGGTGATTGACTCCCCGGGGAGGCTGAACCAGCATGAGGGTGCCACTCCCAGCCTCCGAACGAGAACGAAGGATGCCGCAATGACAGCTCGCCGTGCGCTCGCCCTCGGGCTCGTGCTCGCGCTGGCCCTCGCCGTGCTTCCGGCGGCGGCCGAGCGCCCAGGCATGCCGAGCGGCGCGAGCTTCAAGAAGCTGACCCTCGTCGGCGAGACCGGAGACAGCCGCTCGGTCGAGACCTTCGCCGAGGCGTTCTTCACGGATGCCGCCTTCCAGGGCCGCTACGCCTACCAGGGCACCTGGAACGGGGGCTTCCGCATCGTCGACATCTCGAGGCCCTGGCGGCCGGAGCCGGTCGCCGAGGTGGACTGCGGCACCTCCCAGGGCGACATCGGCGTCTACGGCGGCCTCGTCTTCCGCTCGATCGACACCCCGGTCGCGGCCACGACCCCGGAGGAGACGTGCGACGCGCCGCCCGCAGCCTCCGGCTTCGAGGGCATCCAGGTCTTCGAGGTGCGCAAGCCGTGGCGCGCCGACGCGGACGACCTGGTCGCCGCCGTGCCGACCGACTGCGGCTCCCGGACCCACACGGTGGTGCCCGACCCGAGAAACCACCGTGTGCTTCTCTACGTCTCGAGCGGCGTGACCGCTCCCGAGTACAACAACGACCCGGTCTGGCGCCACGAGTGCTCCCCCGAGCACGACAAGTTCCAGATCGTCTCGGTGCCGCTGCACCACCCCGAGGACGCCGAGGTGATCGCGGACGTCCCCCTCGACCGCGGCGGCATCTGTCACGACATCGGCGTGCTGCTCACGCCGCGCACGAGGCTCGCGACCTGCGCCGGCAGCGAGGGAGTCCTCTTCGATCTCTCCGACCTCGGCGAGCCGCAGCGCCAGCGCTCGTTCACAGACGCCGACGTGACGAGCTGGCACTCGGCCGCGCTCTCCCGGGACGGCTCGGTCACCGCGTTGGGCTGGGAGCCCGGCGGCGGGGTTCGCCCCAAGTGCAAGGCAGGCGATCCCGACGCCGCCAGGAGCATCTTCTTCTTCGACACCGCGTCGGGCGAGCGCCTCGGCACCTGGGTGCTGCCACGACCGCAGTCGGCCGAGGAGAACTGCGCGATCCACAACTTCAGCGTGATCCCGACGAGGCACCGCGACCTGCTCACGGTCGGCGCGTACCAGGCAGGGACGTACGTCGTCGACTTCAGCGACCCCGAACAGCCGCGGACGGTCGCCTGGTACGACCCGCCCCCGCTCGACCCGGCCGCCCTGACCTTCGGGGGCGCGTGGGGAAGCTACTGGTACAACGGCTTCGTCTACGAGAGCGACATCACCAAGGGCCTGAACGTCTACCGGCTGGAGAAGCGGCGCGTGAAGGCCAAGGCGGATCGGCTCCACTTCCTGAATCCGCAGACGTTGATCTGGGATCACTGCTGGCGCAAGCGGCAGCACTGGCACTGGTAGCCGCTCGCCGCTCGCGTCGGTCTCGGTGACCGGCCCGCCGACGCCTGCTCGACGAGTCGATCGCCTCCGAGGGAACTTTCGCCGCTCGCTCCCGGTCGAACGACGAAACGAGATCGGAGGACGAGATGAGATCCGCAGTCGCAGTCGCCGTCGTGCTCACCGCCGCGATCCTGGCGGCGGGGTGTGCCGGCGATGAGCCCGAAACCGGCGCAGCCGGATCCGGCACGCCCGAGGGCGGCCCCGTCGCCGCGGGCTTCTCCGCCGAGTCGCTCGGCACCGGTGGAGCCGCGGTCTCCGCGGCCGGGATCACGGTCGTCGGGACGGGTTCGGTCCGCACCACCCCCGACACCGCCGAGTGGTCGTTCGGCGTCCAGACGAGCGCCGATTCGGCAGAGGCCGCGCTCGGGGCGAACTCCGACGCGATGAATCGGGTGGTGGCGGCGCTCAAAGATG
Organism: uncultured Actinomycetes bacterium; assembly: GCA_963775625.1. Taxonomy (GTDB): domain Bacteria; phylum Actinomycetota; class Thermoleophilia; order Gaiellales; family Gaiellaceae; genus JAIBJN01. Next base: position 67,464 of record CAVZJM010000016.1, read on the forward strand.
CGGGCATCTCAGGGGACGACCTCCAGACCGAGCAGGTAGTTGTCTACCCGCGGACGAGCGACGACGGGATCTCGATCGTCGGCTACGACGCGTCCAACACAGTGCGCGCGACCATCCGCGACCTCGATCAGGCGGGCGGGATCGTCGACGCGGCGGTCGCTGCCGGCGCGAACCAGGTCTACGGCCCGAGCCTCACGGTCTCGGACGCCGAGGCTCAGTACCGCGCTGCGGTCGACGCGGCCTTCGACGACGCCCGCGCGCGGGCCGAGGCGATAGCGGACAAGGCAGGCGTCGCCCTCGGGGCGCCGGTGGCGATCGTCGAGGGAGGCGGGGGAGTCCCGATCCCCTACTACCGTGGCGTAATGGACGAGGCGGCCGCTGCCGACGTCGCCGTCGAGCCGGGCACGCAGGACGTGGGCGCGTCGCTCACGGTGACGTTCGCCATCTCCTGACCGGATTCCAGCCGGGTGTTAGCCGCACCGCGGGACGCGGGCTGGCTCGGCGGCGGCGCGCCGCCGCGCGAGCGACCATTCCTGTAGTCGAACCGCGACTCAGGAGACAGGCCATGAGCCCCGCAACCGCACTTGCATTCAAGCTCCGCACACCGGCAGAGACCTACGTCGACCGCTTCAACGCTCAGCTCCTCAACGTCACGTTCGAGGCGCCGGACGGCACGCGCCGCTCCGCGATCGGCGGCGGCGAGAGCGTCCCCGAGGCGATCGCCGCGGCCCGCGCCGAGCTGCCCGCCGGCACCTGGACGCTGGCCCGCTGGAGCCCGCTCTACGGCGAGTAGACCCGAGCTGATGAGCTACGAGAGCGCCCGCGTCTGCTCGGCGTGCCACTCGAGGCCGAGCTCCTCGAAGCGTGCCAGCGCCTGGGCGACGAGCTCGGCGTCCTCTCGGACGACTCCAAGTGCGCGGAGGGCAAAAGGCTCGAGGTAGGTGTTCGGCCGCAGGTGCGGCTCGGCCTCCTTCTCGACGCCCTGCAGGTCACGCACCGCCGCGAGCCCGTCCAGCCGCGTGATGATGGTGGCGAGCGCCATCCAGCCCCGGTACCACCCGCGCTCCGGGAGCGGCGTCTCCAGGAGGCGCGCGACCGCGTCCAGGTCGCCGCGGGCGAGCGCGAGCTGCAGCCGGGGGATGTCGAGGACGACGCCGTAGCCCTCGATCCCGAGCTCCTCCGCCGCCTGCTCGAAGCGTCCCGCGGAGCGGTCGTCGCCCATGCGGGCGCTCGCGACGGCGCACACGAGCAGCGAGCGCGCGTTCCGCACGCAGGGCGTCTCGGCGTTGTCCGCAACCGCCCTCTCCGTCCGGGGGCCGAGCGCCTGGATCTGCTCCCACGCGCCGAGGAGCTCTTCGACCTCCACCAGGATGGCCACGCCGTGCAAGCGGTGATGCGGGGTCAGCGGCGCAGTGATCTCGTCGTGAAGGGCGGCCAGGCGCCGCGCCTCCCCGAAATTGCCGCTCCAGACGCAGCCTGAGATCGGCGCAGCGTAGATGTCCGCGCGGTGGTCCGGGTCCGAGATCCGGTCGAGGAACTCGAAGCGCCGCTCCGCGAAGGCACGTCCGAGCTCGTACCGCCCGGCGACGAACTCGGCGATCCCTCTGACGTCCATCGCGTGCGAGCGCAGCTCGATGTCGCCGAGCCGCTCGGCGATGGCGCTCGCCTCCCGGGCGTAGTCGGATCCTTCGAACGGGTTCCAGAACCCCTTCGCGATCAGCGCGCGCGTCCGGGCCACGCTGTCGGGCGGCGCGAGCCGGAGCGCGGTCTCGATCCACTCGTCGACCATCGGGTAGTCGGGCATGCGCCGCCACATGCCCGAGCGCGTGGCGGTCTCGTGGGCGAGCTCGCTGTACAGCTCGGCCTGCGTCTCCCGATCCGAGCAGAGCTCGATCGCCTTCCGCATGGCGTGCCACAGGCCTTCGCCGTCGTACTTGAGTGCGTTGGCGCGACCGAGAGCGCGCCAGAGGCCGACCCTGAGCTCCACCGGGCCCGCCAGCCCCAGCGCGCGCTCGTAGAGCGCGATCGCCTCGTCGAGCTCGTAGCGGGCGACCGCGAGCTCCGCAGCGCGGCGGAGCCAGAAGGCGGCACAGCCCCGCAGGCGCTCGAGCTCCTCTTCGCGTCCGGCCCAGGCGAGGTCGGCGTCCTCCTGTCGGACGGCCTCCGCGTAGTGGTGGGCGAGAAAGGTCGCCTGCTCGTCCCGCCCTTCCGCCGCCTGCTCCAGCCAGTCCGCGAAGCCCGCGTGGAGCAGCGCTCGTCTGGCCTTGGGCAGGGTCGCGTAGGCGACGTCGCGCGTGAGCGCGTGCTTGAAGGCGAACTCGCGCTCGCCGGCCAAGGACGAGCCCGAGCGCCGGCGGACGAAGTCACGCGCCTCGAGCACGGCGAAGTCCGGCGACTCTCCGTCGAGGAGCTCACGGACCGGCCCGCGCCAGAAGACGCGGCCGATCACGGAGGCCGCCTGCAGGGCGGCTTTGTCGATCGGCTGCAAGAGATCGATCCGCGCGGCGAGCACCGCCTGCACCGAATCGGGAACGTCGGTCTCCGCCGGCAGGGAGTGGTCGTGGAGGCCGGCGAGAAGCTCCTCGAGGAAGAATGGGTTGCCCTCGGCGCGGCCGAGTGCCGCCCGCCGCAGGTCGGCGGGGGCGTCGTCCTCGAGCAGGGTGTCGAGCAGGAGCTCTGACTCGGCGGCGGACAGCGGCTCCAGCCAGATCGTGGCGGCGTCCCGCCGCCGACCCCAGGAAGGGTGCTTCGCGGCGAGCTCGGGCCTCGCCGTCCCGACGAGGAGGAACGGCCCTTCGACGTCGTCGAGCAGGCGCTGAAGCAGGTCGAGCAGCGGCTCCTGGGCCCAGTGGAGGTCCTCGACCAGCATGACGACCGGACGCTCGGCGGCGAGCTCGCCGAGCAGCGTGACCCACGCCCGCTGCAGCTCGTCGCGCGCTGCGAGCGGATGTAGGTCGGGCGCGACGTCGAGCCCGAGGGTGAGGCCGAGGATCTCCCGGCCGGCGAGCCGGCGGCGCACGGTCTCGCCCGTGTCGCTCTCGCGCAGGCCGAGCTGCTCCCGGAGGACGTCGGCGAGCGGCCGATAGGTCGTCCCTCGCCCGTACGCAAGGCAGCGCCCGGTGCGGCGGAGCGGCTCCGGGCTCTGCCCGGCGAGCCAGTCCCAGAGCTCCCGGGTCAGCCGCGTCTTGCCGACGCCAGCGTCGCCGGTGACGGTCACGAGCTGCGGGCGGCCCTCCTCAGCCACCCGCCGGAAGAGCGTCTGGAGGAGGTCGAGCTCGCCCCCGCGGCCGACGAACGCGGAGCGGAGGCCGCCGGCGCCCTGCGTCCGGATCAGCGCGAGCTCCCTGATCAGCGGCCGGCAGCGGAGCTCGCCGTCGCCGGGGTCCAGCGTCGGGCCGAATTCGAACGCCCGGGTGGTGGACGCCGCCGCGCGCTCGCCGACGAGGATCGTGCCGGGCTCGGCCGACTGCGCCAGCCGGGCCGCCGTGGTCAAGGCGCCGCCGGCGACGGACGCGCCCCCTGCGGCCGTTCGCCCCACGACGACCTCACCCGACTCGATGCCCACTCTCAGCGCGAGGGCGCCGCCGAAGAGGTCGTCGAGGCGGTGGCGCATGGAGAGCGCCGCGTGCAACGCCCTCTCGGGATGGTCCTCCTGCGCGACCGGCGCTCCGAAAACGACCGTCAGCGCGTCTCCGGCGACCGCTTCGAGGTGGCCGCCCGCCTCCTCGATCTCGGCCTCCATCGCCTCGTGGTAGCGCTCGAGCAGGAGCCCCGCCCGCTCCGGGTCGTCCGCCAGCGGCGCCGGGCCCGCGAGGTCGGCCGCGATCACGGTCACGAGCTTGCGCTCCTCGGCCGGCTCGGCCGGCGGCTCGGCGACGGCGACGGCCGCGCGCTCCGGCAGGTCGAGCCCGGGATCCTGCCGCAGGATTGCCGCTTCGAGCTCGGCCAGCGCCCGTCCGGGCTCGATCCCGAGCTCCTCGACGAGGCTCTGGCGGGCGTCGCGGTAGACGGCCAGGGCGTCGGCCTGCCTGCCCGAGCGGTAGAGGGCGAGCATGAGCTGGCCGCGGAGCCGCTCCCGCAGGGGCTCGGCGGCGACGACGGACTCGAGCTCGCCGACGAGCTCTGCGTGCCGGCCGAGGGCGAGATCGGCCTCGACCTGCTCCTCGAGCGCCGACCGCCGAAGCTCCTCGAGCCGGGCGATCTCGGCCTGGGCGAAGGACTCGTAGGCGACGTCAGCGAGCGCGGGCCCCCGCCAGAGCCCCAGCGCCTCCCGCAGAGTCATCCCCGCGATCTCGGCCGACCCTTCGGCGAGCTGCTTGCGACCCTCGCCGACGAGGCGCTCGAAGAGGCGCGAGTCGATCCGGTCGGGCTCGACGTGAAGGACGTAGCCGGGCGGGCGGGTCAGGAGGGCGCCACCCGCCTCTCCGAGCGCCTTGCGGAGCTGTGAGACGCGGACTCGGAGCGCGGCGCGGCCGCTGCTGGGCGGCTCGTCGCCCCAGATGTCCTCCAGCAGGCGGTCGTCCGGGACTACCTCGTTTGCGTTCAGGAGGAGGAGCGCGAGGAGCGCTCGCTGGCGCCGTCCGCGCAGCGGCAGGAGCTGACCCCCGACTTCGGCTTCGAGTGGCCCGAGAACGCGGAACTCCATCCGCCACCTCCGTCCGGCGGGACGGTACCACCCGTTCGCACGTCGTTACGAGGACGTTACGGCGCTCCCGGATGCTCTCCTCGGCATGCGAACCGGAGCGGGAACGGCGCAGAACGGCTATGCGAAGCCCGTGCTCGTCTCGACGGGCTGGCTGGCGGAGCATCTTTGCGACGACGGGCTCGCCGTCGCCGAGGTGGACGAGAATCCCGACCTGTACGGCGAGGGCCACATCGCCGGAGCGGTCGAGCTGCGCTGGAAGGACGACCTCCAGGATCAGGTCGAGCGCGACCTCGTCGATCGCCGGACGTTCCAGCGGATCCTGGGGGAGCGGGGAATCGGGAACGACTCGCCCGTGATCCTCTACGGCGACCGGAACAACTGGTTCGCCGCGTACGCCTACTGGCTCCTGAAGGTGTACGGCCATGCCGACGTCCGCATCCTGGACGGCGGCCGCCAGAAATGGATCGACGAGGGGCGCGAGCTGACGAAGGAGATCCCTGCCCGCCGGGCTAGGCTGTACCTGGCGAAGGAGCGCGACGAGTCGATCCGCGCCAGCCGCGACCAGGTGAGCGAGTGGCTCGGTGCCCCCGGCCGGGCGCTGGTGGACGTTCGCTCGCCGGCGGAGTACTCGGGCCAGCTGATCGCGCCGCCCGGCTACGAGCAGGAAGGCGCCCAGCGCGCGGGCCACATTCCCACGGCCGTCTCCATCCCCTGGGCGAGCGCCGTTCGCGACGACGGCACCTTCAAGACCGCTTCGGACCTGCGAGAGCAGTACAGCGACCGGGGCGTCACGGCGGACAAGGAGGTCACGTCCTACTGTCGCATCGGAGAGCGGAGCGCCCACACGTGGTTCGTGCTCAGCGAGCTGCTCGGGTACGAGCGCGTCCGCAACTACGACGGCTCGTGGACGGAGTGGGGGAGCCTCGTCGACGCGCCGATCGAGCGGTAGGCCCACCGGCGCCCGGCTGCGCTCGAGCGGCAGGAGCGCTCCCGCGGGCGTGGAACACGGGCTCTCGTCTCGCTGCAGACTCAGGAGGGTTTCATGGAGGTGCTTCTCTGGCTCATCGGCCTCGCGATTGCGATCGCGATCGCGGCCGTCTGCTACCGCGTGGCAGAGGGGAAGGGGAGGAGCGGGGTGCTGTGGGGGATCATCGGCTTCCTCTTCCCGATCATCGGGCTGATCATCGTCCTCGTCCTCTCCGACAAGCGGGCGAGCGCCTAGCTCGAGGTGGTCTCCCGACGGGCAATGAGCAGCCCGAGCAAGGGGTAGATCAGGACTGACACCATTCCGGCGCCGACGAGCGCGGCGGCCACGTCGGTGTCGATCTCGCCGCGCTCCTCGCCGACCTCGATCACCGCGACGATCAGCGGCAGGCCGGTGGCGCTGAAGAGCGCGAGCGACGCGGTCCCGCGGGCGCCGAGCTCGCGCGCCGAGAGGAGCGCCGCCGATCCTCGCGTGAAGAGGAGGAGAACGAGAAAGAGTGCGGCGAGCGCCAGGCCGGCACCCGTCAACAGCCCGTCGAGGTCGAAGTCCATCCCCGTCACCACGAAGAAGACGGGAATCAGCAGGCCGTAGCCGATCGTCGAGATGCGGGGGAGTACCTGCTCGCCGGTCTCTCCCTGGGTGACGAGGCCGATGACCAGGCCGGCGGCGAACGCACCGAGGACGAAGTCGAAGTCGAGCTTGTCGGCGAGGAGGACGAGGACCGCGAGCAGGGCGACGGAGAGGCGGACGGCGAGCTGCCCGCTCTTGTTCACCGTCTCGCGGGCGATCGAGATGATCCGCGGAGGCTGGAAGTGGACGGCGATCCCTGCGGCGCCGGCGACGACGAGGCCGAAGCCGATCAGGAGGACGATGCTCGCCGTCGTCGCGTGCGCGCCCGTGAGGAAGAGCGAGATGACGACGATCGGCCAGAACTCACCGGCGACGGCCGCTCCGAGCGTGTTCTGGCCGAGGGGCGACGGCAGGATGCCGGCGTCGGAGAGGATCGGCACGAGCGTGCCGAGCGCCGTCGTGGCGAGCGCGACCGCGAGCAGCCAGCCGGACGCCGGGACGCCCGCGGCTTCGAGCGCGAAGCCCGCCGCCGCCCCGAGCGCGATCGAGATGCCCCAGCCGAGCGACCCGCGGGCGAGCAGCCGCCGCGGCACGGCGCTGTGGATCACCTCGATGCCCGCGAGGAAGAAGAGGAAGACGAGGCCGAAGGCGGAGAGGAACTCGATGTAGCGGTCGGTCTCGGCGAGGTCGAGGACCTGGGGGCCGATGAGGATGCCGAGGAAGATCTCGACGACGACGGTCGGCAGGATCAGCCGGGTGCTGATCTGCGAGACGATCGTCGCGACGGCGGCTGCGCAGAACACGAGCGCGAGCGAGACGAGGTCAGGCGCGATGTCCACTCCGCCTCGCTTCCGCTTCCACGTCGAGCCGCCCCGTCCGGACCGCGTCGGCGAGCGCGGCGTGGTCGCGCTCGTTCTGGTCCGCGTACGCGACCGCGAAGTCGGCGATTGCCCGGTCGAACCGGTCGCTTCGCCCGAGGTAGGCGGCGATCGCCACCTCGTCACCACTGCGGGCGTGCGCGCGCGCCAGCGTCCAGCCGCAGAGCTCGGCGTAGCGGAGGAGGCCCGACGGCGACAGCTCCTCGATCTCGACGGAGCCCTTCATGTCCCAGAGCTGGCGGACGTAGAGGCGGCTGCCGTAGGGGCCGGTTGCCCAGCCGAGGAAGATCCCCGAGACGGCCTGCATCAGCCGCTGGCCCTCGACGACGCGGCGACCGGGATGGCGGAACGGGCTCCGGCCGGCATAGGGCTCGAGCACGGAGGCCTGCGCCTCTTTGACCTGGAGCACGAGCGGGTCGTCCTCGTGCTTGCCGCAGCAGAGGACGATGAACGTGCGCAGGCCGACGCTGCCCACGCCCACGACCTTCAGCGCCAGGTCGACCGGCTGGTAGCGCTCGAGCAGCCGGCGCCGGTCGACGGGCAGGCTCTGCTCGTAGTCCCGGAGCGCCGCGTGGACCCAGGCCTCGGGGTCGGGAATGTCGAGCGGCCATCGATCGCGGGCGGGCCAGAGGAGCGGCGGGCGACTGGCGATCCGCAGGGCCCCGTCGACGACCTCCGTCAGCTCGACCATCGCGCGGTGGCTCGTCTTCGACACCGCCTTGGAGAAGAGCGACTCGATCCCGGTCGCTCCGCGTCGTCCGTTCCCCCCGTGGTAGACACCGTCAAGGGCCCTGCGGACGTCATCCGAGGTCAGGCGCGCGTACCAGATCTCGAGCGCGCTGCGGTCGGCGAAGTCGAGCATCGCCGTTCGGTACGAGCGGGTCACGGCAGCCGCCGCTTCCCGCTCGGCGTCGCGCGCCCCGGTCTCCCGGGCGCCGATCACGAATCCGGCCGCGAGCCGCTTCACGTCCCACTCCCACGGTGCGGGGAGCGTCTCGTCGAAGTCGTTCAGGTCGAAGACGAGCTCGCGCTCCGGCGAGGCGTAGAGGCCGAAGTTCGCCGTGTGCGCGTCCCCGCAGGCCTGCACCCGGAAGCCCGTCGTCGGCGTGCCCGCGAGGTCCGCGGCCATGACGGCGCCGGCGCCACGGTAGTAGTGGAGCGGGGAGCCGAGCATCCGGCCGTGGCGGATCGGGACGAGCTCGGGGAGCCGTGACGTCGCCTGGGCCTCGAGAACGGCGACGGGGTCGGCCCGGTCGGCCTCCGGCGCCCAGGAACCGTGGGCGGAGCGCGGCACGTTGGCGCGGGCCTCCTTCCCGCGAGCGCGGCGCTCCGCGGCGGTCGGCGCCGGGGCCCTGGGCCAGCTGTGGCGTGCGCTCATCCTCGTATACTCGCCGGGATGAGCGAGGGCGGCCAGGCGCGTCGGCTTGCGCGCTCGACGGCGACGTTCACGCTCGCAACCGGCCTCTCCCGCGCCCTCGGCCTCGTCCGCGAGATCGTCGCCGCCTACTTCTTCGGCGTCTCCGGGAAGATCAACGCGTTCACGGTCGCCTCGCAGATCCCGAGCCTCGTGCGGGCCTTCGTCGGCGACGCCGCCCTCTCCGGCGCCTTCGTGCCGGTCTTCAGCGAGCTCCTGGCGAAGGACGAGAAGGCGCGTGCCTGGCGGGTCGCGTCCACGATCTTCTGGCTCGTCCTGATCGGGGTCTCGGCGCTCACGGCGATCCTCATCCTGATCGCGCCGCTCCTGATCCTCCCGTTCGGCGACCCGGGCGGCGATCCCGACCTCGCCGTCCAGCTGACGCGGATCATGATGCCGATCGTCGCGCTGGTGACGATCTCGGGGATCGTCGTCGGCATCCTGAACGCCTACGACGAGTTCACGGTCCCGGCCCTCGCCCCGGTCGCCTGGAACGTCGTCATCATCGGCGGGCTCCTCGTCTTCGTCCCCCTCGTCGAGGGGGAGTCGGCCGAGCTGATCGTCTACGCGATCGCCACGCTCGTGGGGGCCGCGGTCCAGCTCCTGCTCCCTGTCCCCTGGCTGCGGGGCCTGGACGGCCGGCTCCGGGCCGTCATCGACTGGCGCGACCCGGCGGTGAAGCGGTTCTTCGTGCTCATGCTGCCCGTGACGCTCACGCTCGGGCTGATCAACATCAACATCTTCGTGAACATGGTCTTCGCCTCGCGGCTGGTCGACCCGGAGCTGGCGCCGACTGCGATCGAGAAGGCATTCCGCGTCTACATGCTTCCCCAGGGGATGTTCTCGGTTGCCGTCGTGACCGTGCTCTTTCCGACGCTCTCGCGCTTCGCGGCCGTCGGGAACCTGCCGTCGTTCAGGACGACGCTCGACGCGGGCCTGCGCCAGATCGCCTTCCTGCTCCTCCCCGCGAGCGCGGTCGGCGCGGTGCTCGCCCAGCCGATCATCAGGCTTCTCTACGAGCGGGGCGCCTTCACGGCGGACAACACGGTCGTCGTGGCGCAGTGCCTCGCCGCGTTCTCGCTCGGGCTCATGTTCAACGGGTGGATGCTCCTGCTCTCCCGCGGCTTCTACAGCCTCCAGCGCAACTGGGTGCCGACCACGATCGCGCTCGGGACGGTGGGGTTGAACGCGGTGCTCGACGCGATTCTCTACCGGCTCGGGGTCTGGGCCATCCCCCTGGCCACGTCGCTCGTCAACATCGTCGGCGTAGCGCTGCTGCTCGCGGTGATGCGGCGCAGTCCGGGCCTGGCCGCCGCGCGGCAGGTCGCCGGCTCGGTCGGGCGCATCCTGCTCGCCTCGGCAATCACGGCGGCGGCGGCCTTCGGCGCCTGGTGGCTTCTCGACGACGTCCTCGGCCGGCAGCTCTGGGCCCAGATCGTCTCCCTCGGGCTCGGCCTCACCGCCGGCGGGGTCGTCTATCTCGCCGCAGCGCGGCTCCTCGGCGTGCGGGAGCTCGAGGCGCTTCGCGCCCTCCGCCGCTAGTAGGAGGGGTTGACAAGACGCAGCCTGTGTCGCCGGGCCGCGCTGCTCGCCCCGAGGACTGCGTCCTCAGTCGCGCCCGTAGCTTCCTGCTACGAGCGCTCCCTGCGTCCTTGTCTCGGAACGACCATCGCACCCCGGCGGCGAGCGACGTCCTGCCAACCCCTCCTAGCGAAACCGGCGCAGGAGGCCGTGTTTTCGCCGCTCGATCTCGCGGGCCTCTGCGATTCGCTCCCGGCGGGCCAGATCGGCGAACTCGTTCGAGAGCGGCTCCAGCTCGACGCCGAGCGCCCAGCCGAGGAGGAGATCGGCGAGCTCGGGGTTTCGCGGCAGCAGCGGGCCGTGGAGGTACGTGCCGAGTACGTGTCCCTGGACCGCGCCGTCGGTGGGCGGCTCGCCGCCGTTGCACACCCCGACCTCGACCTCGGCGAGCGGCATTGCGTCCGGGCCGAGCGCCGTTCGGCCCCGGTGCCACTCGTACCCGACGAGCGCCGGCAGGCCGAGCCGGGGAGCGGGTTTCGTCACGACGCGGTTGTCGACGTGCTGGCCGAGCGTCGTCCGGACGTCGAGCAGGCCGAGGCCCTCCGTCCGGATGCCGGCAGGCGGCTCGAAGCTCCTGCCGAGGATCTCGTAGCCGGCGCCGATGCCGACGACGACCTTGCCGGCCGCCGCGGCGCGCACGAGCGTCCCCTCCTCGGCGAGCCGGCGCGCGACGGCCGGCTGATCCTCGTCCTCCGCCCCCTGGAGCAGGTAGAGATCGCCCTCCGGGAGCGGGTCGCCGAGCGGCGCCGCCACGGTCTCGGCCTCGATCCCGCGCGCGCGGGCGCGGTGCTCGAGCATGCGCAGGTTGCCACCGTCCCCCTGCGGGAACATCGCGCCCGGGTACACGTCGACGATTCTCACACGGCGTCGAGCGCGTCGAGGCGGTCGCGGAGGTCGAGGAACGCCGGGTAGTTGCCGATCACGGAGACCGGGCCGGGCGGGCTCGCGAGGATCCCCTCGACCGGGTCGCGCACGAGCCGAACGTTCAGCCCGGCCACCTCGAGCCGCAGCGCCATGTCGGAGGCGCGATGGCCGGTGGCGACCGCGTCGCGCCCGGCCAGGCGCTCGAGCGGCGCGTCCCACGCCAGGCTCGCGTCCTTCGAGTTGAAGTCGCCGCGGGCGGTGAGGTGAAAGACGAGGGCGTCGCCGGACTCGTCCGCGATCGCGATCGACTCCTGCCAGCTCGCGGGGTTCTTGGCGAGGATCAGGCGCACGTGCCGCCCGTTGACGTCGCGCCGGTTGTAGCGGCCGTCGACATTGCCCACGGTGGCCATCGCCTGCGCCGCGTCGAGTGGCTCGACGCCGAGCGCCCGCGCGGCGACGAGAGCGAAGACGGCGTTGTGCCGGTTCATGCGCCCGGGCACGGCGAGCTCGAGCGGAACCGAGACGCCCGGGCCCTCGGCGACGTCGCCGACCAGCCTCCAGCTGGGCTCGGGCCGCTCCTGGCCGCAGGAGTCGCACCACCAACGCTCGCCCTCGCGCCGGAGGCGGACGATGCAGTCCCGGCAGATCGCACCGTCCTCCGACCACTCGTCCCCGCCGGCCACCCAGACGACGTCCTTCGCGCCGCGCGCAGCCCAGGTCACGATCGGGTCGTCGGCGTTGGCGACGACGGTCAGGGGCCAGTCGACCGCCTCCAGGGTCTCGCGCCAGTGGCGCGCGAGTGGCTTGTAGCGCACGCCGCGCTCGAGGTAGTCACGGCTCAGGTTGAGGAGCGCGATCGCCTTCGGACGCGTCGCCGCCGTCACCGGGCCGAGGTAGGCCTCGTCGGTCTCGAGCACGGCGTAGGGCGCCTCCTGCGCAGCCTCCAGCGCCACGACGAGCCCGGAGGCCATGTTCGACCCGTTCGCGTTGTACGCGGTCGGCCCCAGCCGGCTCACCGCCGCGGCGAGGAGTGCCGCCGTCGTGCTCTTGCCGTTGCTCGCGGAGACGAGGGCGGTCGTGCGGCCGCGCGCGAGGAGCCTGAGGGCGTCGGGGTCGAGCTTGAGCGCCACCGTGCCGCCCACCACGCCGCCGTGCCCCCGGCGGGCGGCGCGCGAGGCGGTCGCCGCCAGGCGCCCGGCCACGAGCGCTCCGCGCGTCCGCAGCGGAAGGGGAGGGGTGCGGCTGGAGGGCCTCGGCGCGCTCACTCGGGCTCGGGGCCTGAGCCTACACCGAGCCACCGCCCGACCCGGTCCGTGCGCTTTCCTCCCTCGACCGCCTTCGTTACGGTTCCGCGGATGAAGATCCGCGCTGCGGTCCTGGAAGGGTTCGGACAGCCGCTCTCCGTGCAGGAGCTCGACCTCGCGGAGCCGCAGGCGGGCGAGGCGCTGGTCCGGCTCGTCGCGTGCGGCGTCTGCCACACCGACCTGTACACGGCCTCGGGCGCCGACCCCTCGGGCTACTCGCCGGCCGTGCTCGGTCACGAGGGCGCCGGGGTGGTCGAAGCGGTCGGCGAGGGCGTCAGGCTGGTCGAGCCCGGCGACCACGTCGTCACGCTCTTCTCGCCCCAGTGCGGCGAGTGCATCCATTGCCGCAGCCCCCGGACGAACCTCTGCCTGGCGATCCGCGACATGCAGGGCCAGGGCTACCTGCCGGACGGGACGACGCGCCTCTCCCGTGACGGCGAGCCGATCCGCCACTTCATGGGCACGTCGACGTTCGCGGAGTACACGGTCATGCCGGAGATCGCGCTCGCCAAGGTCGACCCGGAGGCGCCGCTCGACCGCGCTGCCCTCTTCGCGTGCGGGCTCTCGACCGGGATCGGCGCCGCGCTCAACACCGCCAAGGTCGAGCCCGGCTCGACCTGCGTCGTCTTCGGCGCCGGCATGGTCGGCCTCGGCGCCGTCGTCGGCTGCCGGCTCGCCGGAGCCGAGCGCATCGTCGCCGTGGACCTCGCCGAGCCGCGGCTCGCGCAGACGCCTCGTCACGGCGCTACGGAGACGCTCCTCGGCGGCGCCGACGTCGTCGAGAGGATCCTGGAGCTGACGGACGGGTTCGGCGCCGACTACACGTTCGAGGCCACCGGCAACGTCGGCGTCATGCGCCAGGCCGTCGAGTCGGCCCGCATGGGCTGGGGCCTGGCGACCATGTGCGGCGTCGCGGGCAAGGGCGAGACCCTGGACGTGATCCCCCGGTTCCTCATCACGGGCCGCCGCATCGCGGGCTCGTCGTTCGGCGGCTGCAAGGGGCGCGACGACGTGCCGGCCTACGTCCGGCGCTACCTCGCGGGCGAGATCGACGTCGACGCCTTCGTCTCGCACAAGCTCAGCCTGGACGAGGTCAACCGGGGCTTCGAGCTGATGGAGGCCGGGGACGGGATCCGAAGCGTGATTGCCTTCGCATGAGCGCCGAGCGGCGCGAGGGCTACGTCGAGTCCCGCGGGCACCGCACCTGGTACCGCGTGACGGGCGAGAGGGAGGGCGGCCGTGACCCGCTCCTCTGCCTGCACGGCGGCCCCGGCTCGACCCACCACTATTTCGCGCCGCTGGAGGGCCTCGCCGACGGGGGCCGCCAGGTCGTCCTCTACGACCAGGTCGGGTGCGGGCAGTCGGATCGGCCCACGGACCTCGAGTGGAACGTCGGCGTCTTCGTCGAGGAGCTTGCGGCCCTCCGGGACGAGCTGGAGCTCGAGCGGATCCACCTGCTCGGCACGTCCTGGGGCGGCCAGCTCGCGCTCGAGCACGCACTCAGCGGCTACGGCGGCCTCACCAGCCTCGTTCTCAGCTCGACGCTCGCGAGCGTGGAGCAGTGGGCGGCGGAGGCGCGGCGCCTGCGCGGGGAGCTCCCCCAGGAGGTGGTCGAGGCGCTCGACCGCTGCGAGCAGGCGAAGACGTTCGACCACCCCGACTACCGCAGCGCCCTGGAGGTCTTCGACGACCACTACGTCCACCGGGGCGCACGCGGCCGGCCGGAGCTCGAGCGCATGGTCGCGGAGCGCGGCGCGGAGGCCTACCTCGCCATGGTCGGGCCAAACGAGTGGACGATCACCGGCGCGCTCCGAGACTGGGACGTTCGCGACCGGCTCGGCGAGATCGCGGTGCCGGCGCTCGTCGTCCGCGGCCGGTACGACCTGTGCACCGAGCAGGTTGCGGCCACGCTGCTCGGCGGGCTTAGGGATGCGCGCGAGGTCGTCTTCGAGGAGAGCTCGCACATGCCGGTCCTCGAGGAGACCGATCGCTACCTGGAGGTGGTGGAGTCGTTCCTGCGGGAGACAGAGACCGCCGAAAAGTAAGGGGGCGGCCGGTTCGGCCGCCCCCCTTTACTAGTCCTGCGATTGAGGGTTTACGGGCAGGTCGGAGGGTTCACGGGACACGTGCCCTGTGTGCCGGCCGGAGCCGGAATCGTGACGTTGCCAGGGACGTTCATGCCAGGCACGCCGTTGACCGACTGGGTCGAGTACGCCCACGTCAGCAACGAGAACCCGATCGAGTCGGCGTTGACCGCGAGTGCATGGTTGTTGTCGTTGGCGAACGTGTCGCAGGCCAGGTGGTAGCACGGGTCGAACTGCGCACCCGTGGTCCCGCCCCAGATCGCCTGCTGCTCAGCGGTCTTGGGAACCTCCGCGCCGGTGAAGAGACCACCGGCCGGAACGTCGTTCACGATGAACGCCTGGTAGTCGCTGCGTCCGTCGAACGCTGAATCGTCGTAGGGCTCGTCCTGCATGGTGTAGAAGGACTCGAAGAGATCCTCGATCGCCTCCGAGCCGGCCGGAATGGCTACCGGAGCCGTGAAGCTCGACTCGTCGGCGTCCTGCGTCATGAAGATGTAGTTCGGCGAGCCGACCATGTCGAAGTTGAGGTAGAGGGCGATCCGGGCGAGCTCCTCCGGGCTCAGGCCGTCAACGTAGGCCGTCGAGCCGAGAAGACCGTCCTCCTCCGCACCCCACCATGCCAGGCGGAGCGTGTTCTGCGGATTGACGCCGGCGAGCTGCTCCGCGGCCTCCAGAAGGGCCGCCGATCCGCTGCCGTTGTCGTTGATTCCAGGCCCTGCCTGCACCGAGTCGAGGTGCGCGCCGGCCATGACGACGTTGTCGTCGTTCGTGCCGGTCTTCTCGGCGATCACGTTGACCTGTGGCCTGCTCTCGGGCGGATCAACGTCGATGAGCGCGGTCGAGCCGGCCTGGGACAGCGCTTCCCCGTTCGCGAACGAGCCACCGACGACCGGGATGGTGACGCCTTCGCCGCCGGGAATCAGCGTGCCGACGATCAGGCCTTCACGCTCGGGAGTCGTTGCCCTGATTGAAGATGATCACTGCCTCGGCGCCCGCGGCCTGAGCGTTCACCGCCTTCGCGGCGAAGGTGCACGTCCCACGCTGGATCAGCGCGATGTCGGCCGGGCCGCCGAAGTTCACGAAGTCGGCGGCCTCGCAGCCACTCGTGCTCGCACGAGGAGGCACGAGGTTGATGTCGACCGGGATGACGTTTCCGGTCACCTCGCCGAATCCCGAGCCCGTGAACGCACCCGTCTCGTACGTCGCCGAGACAGGCGTCAGCTGCTGGAGCACCGACGGCGGGGTGAACTCGTAGTCGAACTCGTCGAGCGTTACTTCCCACCCTGCCGCTTCGAGCTTGTCGACCACGTACTCGACGCTCCCCGTGTAGCCGGGGAGCCCAGCTGCGCGATTCCCGCCGTTGTCGTCGGCGATCTCCTGGAACGCGGCCTGATGGTCGCGCACCTGGCCGACCCGGATGCATTCGAGCAGCTTCTGGTAGGTGTTGTTGTTCCGCGTGTCGCAGGCTCGCTGTGAAACCTGTGCGAGTGCCGCGTTGGCGGACACAAGGGCCGCCAATGCGACGGCCACGATCGCCAAGCCTCGGGCACGCTTGTGCCCCAGGGCTCGTGCGAATCCCGACATGTCCCTCCCCCTTCTGTTCGTTTCCCGATTTACGGCGTCTTGAGGACGCCGTCCTGCCGCAGCCGCGGAGGATACCTCTCGGACGACGCTCGCGAAAGGGTCGGGTGGTCGCCTACCCGAGCGTGAATCTCGTCTGGCCGTGCAGGGGGCCGTAGTCCGCCCTGGCCTTCGGCCCGAAACCCGGCCACACGTACACGGTGACCCTCCCCCCGATGAGCATCTGCGTCCGGCCCTTGAACCTCCAGCTCGACCGGAGCCGGTAGCTCGAGTCGATCGGCCAGATGGTGAAGATCTTCTTCCCGTCGCGCCACAGCTGCAAGTTGTAGTAGTCGGCGTGCCGGACCGACGTCCAGTCGACGATGGGCGGAGAGTGGACGACGGCGCTGAAGCGGGGCGAGAAGATCGGCGTCGGCCAGGCTGAAAGCTGTCGCCCTCTCGACGCGTTCCCCAAGCGGTCCAGGCTGCGGATTCGATACAGGTAGCGGACGTGGTTCGTGACCGTGCGGTCCACGAAGCTCGCCCTGTCCACGCGGTCGCGCAGGCGCTTCCAGTGGTTCGCCGAGGCACGCTTGCGCCAGATGCGAACCTTGTCGTAGTCGTCATCGATCGGCTTCGTCCAGCGGAGCCTGACGATGTGGGAGCCGGCACGTCCTGCGAATCCGGCCACGCGCACGGGCCCGGTGCGGTCGACGGTCCAGGGGTAGTTCGCCTGGCTGACATTGCCGACGCCGTTCGTCACCTGCACCGTGAACAGGTAGGCGCCGTCGCCAAGGCCCTCATACGTCTGGGTCGGGCCGTCGCAGTCTGCGAAGCTCCCCGGCCCGGACGGGGTGTCGAGCTGACAGTCTGCCGAGGCGCCCGCTTCCAGGGCCAGCTCGAACGTGACCTGCCGGGATCTGGTGAGCACTCCCGGGGGGCCCACGCTCGCGTGGATGCCCGGTGCCCCGGGGACGGCCCCCTGCTGCACGATGACCATGAATGTGCCCGGAGCGCTGGTCTGGCCGGCGTCATCGGTGGCGGTGCAGGTCACCTGCGTCTCGCCGATCGCGAACGTCGAGCCGGAGGCCGGGTTGCACTGAACGCTGGGGCTCGGGTCGGCGATGTCCTGAGCGACCGGAAGGGCGTAGAGGACGACGGCACCCGCGGAGGACTGCTGCGACCTGAGCACGTCCTGGTGGGGCGCGAGCGTCGGGGGCGTCGTGTCCTGGACGGTGACCGTGAACGAGCCGCTCTCGCTGTTGCCCGCCGCGTCGGTGGCTGTGCAGGAGACGTCCGTGTCACCAAGCGGGAACGTCGATCCGGAGGCGTTCGAGCAGCCGGTGAGGGTGGGCGAAGGATCCAGGTTGTCGTTCGCCGCGAAGGAAACGTTGGCGCCCGACGGCGACGTCGCCTCGGCGCTGATGTCGTCGGGCAGGTTCGGATCCGTGGTGTCGACCGTCCAGTCGTAAGGGTCCGAGGGCTCGCTCGGGTTCCCCGGTCCCCGACGGAGTCGAACGCGACCACCTGGAACGAATGCGCGCCCTGCGGGACGCGGGTAGGGGAACCCTGGCGACGCAACCCTGGTCCTGGCCGCCGTCGAGAATGCAGGTGAAGCTGTCCGCGCCGGCCGACGAAAAGTCGAACGTAGCGCTCGTCTCGGTGGTCCACGGCAGGGGCCCGTTGGTCGTATCACCGGCTTGCCGGGAGCGGCGAACGCGACGGAGCAGGGAAGCAGAGCCGCGCAGACGACGGCGAAAGCGAGAAGGGCGCGGCGGGCCATGGTCATGCCGCCATGACGAGGACGAAGATCGCTGCACTGGTCGCGAGCGTCGCGGCCACGGCGAAGCCGACGTCCTGCCGGCGCTCCGCCAGCCCTTCCGAGACTCTGCTCAGCGCGCTCGCCGGCATCGTCGCGAGCGCGAGACCGAGCACCGCCGCGACGAGGAACAGGAGCAGTCCGATTCCGCCGAACAGAGAGAACCTGGGCTCGTCGGCGCCAGAAGGCCCGGCCAGGGGGATCGTCCGAGTGGAGCTCATGCCCGTCGGCGGCTCGACGTGCAGCGTGCCGGCCTCGACTCCGGGCGCGTGAGCCGGCACCGAATGGACACGCGCTGGGCGCTCTTCGCGGGGCGCGGGCTTCGGCTTCTCCTTCCGATCCGGGCGGGGCTTGTCCGGCTTCCCGGAGCCCACCGCCGGCGTCGTGTCCACGGGCGGCGGAGGTGGGGGTGCCGGCGCCGGCGGATTACTCGCAGGCGGCACGGGCGTAGGCGCCGGATCGGGCTCCGGCTGTGCAAGTGCAGTCGCACCACCGCCCAGAGTGATCGCGACCGCGATCAATACGACTAAGGTCTTCGCCTCGCAACCTTCCGCAGCTTCCGCAGGTTGCCAGCCTAAGGCGACGCGTCGACGGTTGCAAGGTCCATCGGCGCGCCTCGTGTTCATGCGGGCGACGGAGCGGCGCAGGAGTCGAACCTACCCAGCGACGGGTTACGCCGCCTCACCGGTTTTGAAGACCGGCTGGGCCACCGGGCCCGGGCCGCTCCGTTTGCACAGTAGCTCAGGGCCGGGCGCGAGCTCGCTCAGGGCCGTTTCGGCGCCGGCTTCGTCGCTGCGGCCGTCCGGGCACCCGCGCCGTTGGCGCCGTCTGCGGTCACGTCGGGGGCGGCGACGGCGCGCGAGGGATCGCATCCGACCTCGACCAGGTTGCCGTCGCCGTCGAGCTCGAGCGTCTTCAGCATGTCGTGGCAGCTCTCGTGCCAGTAGCGGAGGTTCGGCATCCACTGCTCGTCCGCGATGGCGTCGAGGATCACCTGGATGCGAGGAAGCGGCCGCCCGCCCCCGGCAGTGGCCTCGCCGAGGAGATAGAGGAACGCGTCGAGCTCCGCCTCGGCGGGTTTCCCGGAACCGTGCTTCGGGATCCGCCCGGCTGTGTACCTGTGCGCCGCCTCGAGATCGGTGGCCGTGTGGATTCCATACGTCTTCAGGCGGGTGAGCCGCTGCTCGGAGGCCCCGCTCGACTCGGACGTGGCCGCGACGTGGAGGAAGAGGATCGCTTGGTCGGTCCAGTGGACGAGGCGGCCGACGGGGATCCGCGTGTACATCATGAGCGAGGGGAGATCGTGATGCGCGAGGCCCTCGATGTTCCCGACGCCCTCGTCCAGGAGGCGCGCGCGGTCGTAGATGTCGATGCCCTCGAGGTCGGTCAGCGGATAGCGCTCGACGAGCTGCGGCAACCTGCCGACCTTCCCCACAAACTGACGCGCGACCTCCTGGAGGCGAACGAGCAGCGTCTCCGGAAGCATGCCCACGAGGAAGGCGAGGACGAGGAGCGCGTCCTCCCCGGTCGTGGCCTGCGGCGTCGAGAAGAAGAGCGCCTCCAGCACCCAGGCGAAGACCACGGCGACGATGATCCGGACCACGATGTGCGTGTACGACTTGGGCCGCAGGTCGCTGCGGACGTAGGAGCGGAGAACCGAGTTGAGGGAGAAGACGTAGGCGCCGAGGAAGGCGAAGACCACCGGTGAGCGCTGCGGCTCGAAGAGGAGCACGATCTGCTGCGCGCTCGCGAGCGGCGCCTCCACGTCGGGGTTCAGGAGCGCGAGAATCCACCCGATCGTGATCACGATCGTGGCCATGACGACCGGCCCGCGCCGGTCGGGAAGGACGCGCCTAGTACCGTCCTTGGAGACCTTCTCCTGCTCGCCGGTAGCCGCGAGCACACCATGGGAGCGCGGGCGTTCCCGCCCGTAGACCTCGTCCATCAGCGGGCCAAAGCGCGCCCGCACGTCCGACAGCGTCGAAACGGTCGGGTCGAAGCGGAACATGTTGCGCTCGAACGTCTGACGGAGCGTCACGAGCTTCACGCGGTCGAACAGGAAGAAGAGGAGGGCGGGGAGGATGGAGGCGACCACGATGAACGTCCACTGGAGACCTCGCCCGATCAACGTCAGGAAGGCGAGCTCGTCCTCCTCCGCGCGGACCTGGTCGACGGCCTCGTGGACGTCTCCGCCGAAGTAGACGGCGGCCGCGGGGCCGATCACGCCGATCGTCAGCACCAGGAGGAGACTGACGATCAACGGCAGGAGGATCGGGTCGCCCCTGTAGGCGAGGTAGCTCCCGAGCGCGATGATCGCCGCGCCGAGCAGGCCGCCGATCCAGTACCACGGGCTCGAGAAAAAGATGCCCCCGACCAGCCAGAGGACGACGAGCCAGAAGCCGACCCCGACGAAGCCGAGCGCCGAGCTCGGGCGCTCGGGCTCGTCGGGCCTGACGCTCACACAGCGGAGCTCCTCGAGCCGCTCGAGGCCCTGCTTGAAGATTGCACAGACATCGTCCCGCAGCCGCCGGCGCTCGAACGGTGCGAACATGAGCACGTTCTCGCCGCTTCCCTGGACGACAAGCTTGGCGTCCGTCTCGTTCTGGGCAGTGATCCAGCCGTGCTCCTTCGGCGACTGGTTGCCGGGGTCCGTCATAGGTGCCTCCAACGGCTGCTGGCGACGGCTACTTCGTGCCGCGTCGCACGAGAGTGACACAGGCGCCCCGGCCTTTCAAGAGCGCGACGCCAGACGTAGAACTCGGTCTCAGAATGAAAGACTGTGCCGTCGGGCCGCGCTGCTCGCCCCGAGAGCGGCGTCCTCAGTCGCGCCCGTAGCTTCCTGCTACGAGCGCTCCCTGCGTCCTTGCCTCGGAACGACCATCGCACCCCGACGACGAGGCGTCATTCTGAAACGAGTTCTTAGCCGGTCCTGGCCTTGCGGCGCAGGACGCGCTCGTCGCCCACGCGGCGCGTGAGCCCGTCGGCGTCGAAGCGCTCCAGGAGGAGCTGGGCCGGCTTGCGGCCAGTGCCGAGGAGGTCCCGGAAGCGGGCCAGCGTGATCGAGCCGGCAGCCTCGCACTCCTCCACCAGCAGCCGCCTCGCCTCCTCGTAGGCGGTGTTGCCCACGGCGAGGCCCTCGCCGAGGCGGACGAGCCGCCCCGCCTCCTCGAGGAAGCGGGCGAGCTCCGCGTCCTCCACCTTCACCGGCGTGAAGCCCGCGGCTTCGAGCTCGTCCTCGAGCCGGTCGGCGGCCTCGGCCCGGTCGCCGAGGCCCGCGGTGGCGCCGGGCGCGTAGGCCTTGGCCCCCCGGCGCTCGATGGGGAGGAGCGGGAGGAGCGCAGACGCCCAGGGCCGCTGGGGCAGGAGCTCGGCCACGGCGATGCCGGGGTCGAGCGCGGAGGCCGCAGCCCGCTCGTCGAGCGCTCTGACGACGTCGTAGCGGAGCTCCTCGAGCTGCTCCTCCGTCAGGTACCAGTCGCCGGCCCGGACGGCGGCGGCGAGGCCGGCGTCAAGCTCTTCGGAGGTGAGCAGCGCGCGCCGGGCCAGCTCCTCGCGGCGCAGCGGCTCGCCCGCCGCCGAGAGCGAAGCCAGGATGATCGAGGCGGGATCGCCGCGCTCCAGAAGCTCGAGGCGCTCCGCCGACCCTCGCCGCGGAGGAGCGGGGTCGAGAACGACCGCGCCGCCAAGCGTCGTGCCTTCCCGGAGGACGATGCGGTCACCGCGCGCAGCTACGGCCGGCGTGGCGAACCGCAACTGCGCGTGGCGCTCGTCGATGCGGACGACGCGGGCCAGGTGCTCGGCGGTCCCGTGGTGGACGTGGAGACGAGCGCCGTCGGGGATCTCCTCGAGGGGCTCGAGCGCCACGTCGAGCCGGTAGCTCAGGGGGTAGGCATCCGGTTCGATCAGCACGTCGCCGCGGCGGAGGTCTGCCCGCTCTACCCCTGGTAGCGCGACCGCCACGCGCTGGCCGGCCTCCGCGCGCTCGACCGGGCGATCGTGCACCTGGACGCTGCGGACGCGCACGTCGAGCGCGGCCGGCTCGGCGCGGAGGACGTCGCCCTCGCCGATCGAGCCCGACCAGAGCGTCCCGGTGACCACGGTTCCGATCCCGTGCAGCGTGAACACCCGGTCGACGAAGAGCCGCGTCGGCCGCGCCGCCGAGCGCTGCTCGACGCGCGCGGCCACGTCTGCGAGCGCTCCCCGCAGCTCATCGAGGCCCTCGCCGGTGCGCGCGCTCGTCGCCACGACCGCGGCGGCCGGCACGAGCTCGCGCGCCTCCATGAGGACGAGCTCGCGCGAGTCCTCGTCGACGGCGTCCACCTTGGTGACGGCGACGACGCCGTGGTCGATCCCCAGGAGCCGGAGGATGGCCAGGTGCTCGTGGGTCTGCGGACGGGCGCCTTCACCTGCGTCGATCACGAGCAGGAAGAGGTCGATGCCGGTGGCGCCCGCGACCATCGTGCGGACGAAGCGCTCGTGCCCGGGGACGTCCACGACGGACAGGCGCCGGCCGTCCGGCAGTTCGAGCGGCGCGTAGCCGAGGTCGATGGAGATGCCGCGCTCTTGCTCCTCGGGCAGGCGATCGGTGTCCTTCCCGGTCAGCGCCGTGACGAGCGCGGTCTTGCCGTGGTCGATGTGACCGGCCGTACCGACGGTCAGCGGCATCGCGCCTCGATGAGCCCGTCCTCGATGCTCACCGGCTCGAAGCCGCCGGCCGCGAGGAGCTTGCGCCACTGTGCCTCGTCGCGTTCGCGCCCGGCGGCGAGCGCGAGCATGAGGAGATCGAGCCACTTCGCGCCGTCCGCCTCGTTTCCGGGCCGAACGACGGCGTCGATGACGAGCAGCCGGGCGCCGCCGGGAGCGTGCGTGCGAACGGTCTCGAGTATGCGCGCCGCGGCCGCGTCGTCCCAGTCGTGCAGGATCGTTGAGAGGACGTAGACGTCACCCTCCGGGACGCGCTCGAAGAAGCTCCCGGGCACGAAGGTGCAGCGGTCGCCCAAACTCTCCTCGTTGCGCGTCGTCTCCGGGAGGTCGAAGACGATCCCGCGGAGCCCCGGGTGCCGCCGGAGGAGTCCGACGAGCAGGGACCCGTTCCCGCCCCCGACGTCGACGACCGTCTCGTCGCCGCGCCAGTCGAGCGCGGCCAGCCGCCCTACGCGGCGCTCGTTCCCTTGCTCCATCGCGTGATCGAACGCGCGGCGTTCCGCCGGATTCGCGGCGAGCCAGGACCAGAAGTCGGTGCCGAACAGCTGCGGGAAGGACGGCTGCCCGGAGGCCTCGAGCGCGGCGGTCGCGCGCAACCAGGAGCCGCCGAAGTGATGCGCGAACGACCCCCAGCCGCTCCGAAGAAGCTCGGATGCCTCCGTGTTTGCGAAGACGCCTGGCTCGCGCTCGGTGAAGACCCCGTCGGAGGCGAGCGCACGCAGGAGGCGGTGGAGGGTGTCCTCGTCGGCGCCGAGCTCCTGCGCGAGCTCGGTGACCGGGCGGGAACCGTTGGCGAGCGCGTCGGCGACGCCGAGGTCGGCGGCGAGCGCGACCGCCCGAGCTGCGAGCCCCCCGCGCAAGAGATCCCAGAGCTGCTCTTCCGCCGAGGCGGCGGTCATTCCCGTGCGGTGCGAACGGCCCCCGCGGCCTCGTCGACCTCGGCGTCCGTGAGCGTTCGGCAGTCGAGGAGGAGCCTTTCGTCGCGCACGATCCCGATCACGGCCGGGTCGCCGCGCCGCAGGGGCTCGGCCAGCTCGAGCGGGAGCGCGCAGGCGTAGCTCGCGATCTCCGTGACCGGGAGGGCGCCGCCCCCGGGGCGGGCGACCGTCTCCTCGACGGTGCCGCCCGTGAGCTCGGCGAGCCGCTCGGCACGTGCGCGCACTGCCTCGGCCGGCTCGTCCAGCATGCGCAGGACCGGGATATCGCGGTTCTCCGCGCGGTAGAGGGACAGGGTGCCATCGAGCGCCGCCAGCGTCAGCTTGTCGGCGCGCAGCGCGCGCTGGAGCGGGTGGCGGCGCATGCGCTCGATCAGATCGGCCCGTCCCACGGCGATGCCGGCCTGGGGGCCGCCGAGCAGCTTGTCGCCGGAGAAGGTGACGACGTGGGCGCCCGCCGCGACGCTGGCGGCGACCGTCGGCTCGTCGCCGGCCTCGGTGAGCGCCCCGGAGCCGAGGTCGTCGACGAGCGCCAGCCCGTGCCGCTCGGCGAGCCGGGCGAGGTCGCGGGCCCGCGGCTGCTCCGTGAAGCCGACCATGCGGAAGTTCGACTGGTGGACGCGCAGGAGGGCGGCCGTCCGGTCGGTGATGGCGCCCTCGTAGTCGGCGAGCCTCGTCCGGTTGGTCGTTCCGACCTCGACGAGGGTGGCGCCGGAGCGGGCGAGCACGTCGGGGATCCTGAAGCCGTCGCCGATCTCGATCAGCTCTCCGCGGGAGACGACCACCTCGCGCCCCTCGGCCAGGGCCGCCAGTGCGAGGAGCACGGCGGCGGCGTTGTTGTTGACCACGAGCGCGGCCTCGGCGCCGCTCAGCTCGCGGAGCGCGGCGGCGACGTGGTCCTGCCGCGAGCCGCGGCGTCCCGCCTCGAGGTCGAACTCGAGATTGGAGTACCCGGCGCCGATCTCCTGCACCCGCTCGAGCGCCGCGTCGGCCAGCGGCGCGCGCCCGAGGTTCGTGTGGACGACGACGCCGGTGGCGTTCAGCACGCGGCGCAGGTTGGGACGGAGGCGCGCTTCGAGCTCGCCCGCGGTGCGCAGGACGAGATCGCCGGCCGGGTAGCCGGCCTGCACGTCCTGGCGGGCGCCTGCCAGGGCCGCGCGCGCCGCGGCGACCACCAGCGGGCGCCCGTGCAGCGCGACCAGCTCGTCCAGCTCCTTCTTGCCGATCAGCTCGTCGACCGACGGCAGCTCCCGCAACGGGTTCGAGGAGGCCACGGAGGCAAATGATAGTGGCCGCGTTTCGCGCTACCCTCCGCAGTCCATGGCCGAGATCGCCGCCAGGCCCACGCGCGCGATCCGCCGCCGACGGCGTAGCCGGGCGGCGACGATCGCCCTGGTCGTCTCGCTCGTCGTGCTGGCAGCCGGCGCGGCGCTGCTCGTCCGTGCCTCGATGGTGCGGGACGCCGTGCTGCCGGGTGTCTCGGTCGCCGGAGTCGACGTCGGCGGCCTTTCCGAGGCCGACGCCCGGGCGAAGCTCCAGGCCGAGCTGGCCCCGCGCCTGGCCAAGCCTGTGCAGCTCTCCGTGGGAGACAGCGAGCTCGTGATCCAGCCGAACGAGGCCTTCACGCTCGACGTCGCCGCGACGGAGCAGCGGGCCTACCAGGCGGGCCGAGAGTCGGTCCTCTCCCGTCTCGGGGCGCTCGTCGCGCCCTTCGCGTTCGCGAGCGAGGTCGAGCCCGTTCTCGACGTGCTCCCGGCCGAGCGCAGCAGGCTGCGAGCGCAGCTGCTCGAGCTGACCGCCAGGCCCGTGAACGCGCGCCTGACCATGGAAGGCAAGGAGGTCGCCGTCCGCCCTTCGACCCCAGGGACGGCGGTCGACGTCGACGAGCTGCTGGGGTCGGTCCGTGCTGCCGCGCTCACGGGCTCGAGGCAGGTGACGGCGCGCGTCGACGAGGTCGCTCCCGCGATCACCACGGCGGAGGCCGAGGCGGTTGCGGTCGACGCGCGGGAGCTCGTCTCGGCCCCGGTCGGCATCCAGCTGCGAAAGAAGCGCGTCGGCGCCCTCGCGCCGGCCGGGCTCGCCGAGCTCGTGGGCTTCAGGGCGGACGGCGGAACGTACCGGCTCGTCCTCGAGCCGGAAGGGCTCCGCGCCGCCCTGCTCCCGATGGTCAAGACCACCCTCCGCGAGCCCGTCGACGCGGACTTCCGGATCGGCCGCGAGCGCGTGCGGGTCGTGCCGGCGAAGCCGGGGACGACGCTCGACCTGCGGAGGGCCCAGGAGGCCGTTCTCGCCGCAGGCCTCGGGCCCGGGCGCCGTCTCGCCGCGGTCGGGCTCACCGCGCTGGCCGCCGACCTGACGACGAAGGAGGCCAAGGCCCTCGGGATCCGGAAGGAGATCGCGTCCTTCACCACGGACATGGGCGCCTCGTCGGCCAACCGGATCTGGAACGTGCACCTGCTCGGCGACTACCTCGACGGGACGATCGTCAGGGCCGGCGAGACCTTCTCCTACAACAAGGCGGTCGGCCCGCGGACGGTCGAGCGCGGCTTCCGCGAGGGCCAGATGATCTGGGCCGGCGTGCTCATCCCCTCCATCGGCGGCGGCGTCTGCCAGACGGCCACGACCATCTTCAACGCCGCCTTCGAGGCGGGGCTGCCGATCTCCGCGCGCTCGAACCATGCGTTCTACATCAGCCACTACCCGATGGGGCGCGACGCGACGGTCTCGTGGGGAGGCCCGGAGCTCGTCTTCCGGAACGACCTGAAGAACGCGATCCTGATCAAGGTGAGCTACACGACCTCGACGTTCACGGTCACGTTCTACGGGACGAAGCAGGGCCGAAAGGTCGAGTCCAGCACGACCTCGCCCACGAACCACACGCAGCCCGAGCTCCAGTACGCCGTCGACCCTGGTGCGCCCCGCAACTCGGTGACTCGCACCGCCGCGGGTGGCCCCGGCTTCGACGTGACCGTCTACCGCAAGGTCTTCCAGCGCGGCGAGCTCATCCGCGAGGACAGCTTCTTCACGCGCTACAAGCCCCAGAACCCGACCGCGATCTACGGTCCCGGCAAGACCCCGCCCGGGCCGTACTTCACCCTTCCTTCCAGCGCGTAGGCTTCGGGTCTTGCTCTAGTGAGTTAGAGTCCCGCCGCGATGAACCCGCAGGCGGCGACTCTCAGGCTCGCGGTCTTCCCGCGCTCGGGGCTCCTCGTCGACGTGCTGCTCGTGGTCGCGGGCGCGGGTCTCGTCGCGCTCGCCGCCCAGATCGAGATCCCGCTCGGCTTCACGCCGGTTCCGATCTCGGGACAGACGTTCGCCGTGCTGCTCGTGGGCGCCTCGCTCGGCCCGCTGCTCGGGGCGTCCAGCCTGCTCCTGTACTACTGCGTCGGCCTCGTCGGCGCTCCGGTCTACTCGGGAGGCGACAGCGGCTGGGAGATCGTCAAGGGCGCCACGGGCGGCTACCTCGTCGGCTTCATCGTCGCCGCGGCGCTCACGGGATGGCTGGCGCAGCGCCGCTGGGACCGCCGCTTCAACTCGGCCGTCGCCGCGATGCTCTCGGGGAGCGTCGTCATCTACCTCTTCGGGCTCCCGTGGCTCGCCCACGTCGCCGACCTCGATCTCAGCGGCACGCTCGAGGCCGGCCTCTATCCCTTCGTGGTCGGCGACCTGGTCAAGCTCTACCTCGCGGGCATGCTCCTCCCGGGCGCCTGGAGGCTCGTCAAGCGCCTTCGGGGCTAAGAACCCGAACCAGAATGAAGCCTTGAGCCGCCGCAACGCCCTGGGCGGCGCGCTGCGGCGTCCTCGGTTGCGCCCGTAGCCTCCGGCTACGAACGCGCCCTGCGTCCTTGCATCGCACTCACCCAGGACGCCGCGCCGACGAAGCGTCTTTCTGGTTCGAGTTCTAAGATCGAAGCGGCGTTTGAAGCGGGACCTTCAGGGTAGGGTCAGGGACGCGAATTCAAGGAGGACACATGGCCAGCATCACCGAGTTCGTCGACGTCGAGGTCCCCGTAAGCACCGCATACGACCAGTGGACGCAGTTCGAGGAGTTCCCCCGGTTCATGGAGGGCGTCAGGTCGGTCGACCAGATCGACTCGGCGCATCTCCGCTGGGTCGCCGACATCGGCGGGAAGCAACAGGCCTGGACCGCCGAGATCACCGAGCAGCGCCAAGACGAGCGCATCGCGTGGAAGACGATCGAGTCCCACGGGAACGCCAGCCTCGTCACGTTCTATCCGCTCGGCGGAGGCGAGACGCGGGTGACCGTGCACCTGGAGCAGAAGACGGAGGGGCTCATGGAGCAGCTCAGCAGCGCCGTCGGGCTGGAGGGCCGGCGCGTCCGCGGCGATCTCGAGCGCTTCAAGGATCTCGTCGAGGGCCGCGGCGTCGAGGGCGACGCGCGGCGGGGCGAGGTCGAGGACGGCGAGCGGGTCCGCTAGCTCCTTCGCGCCTTACTGGGCGTCGGCCTTGGCCGGCTCGGCGCGGCGGCGCTCGTAGCCGGCGACCACGAGGCTCACCGCCTCTTCCGGGTCGTCCGTGACGTGGAGGTTGTCCCAGTCCTCGGGCGAGATCATGCCGCCCGCGAGCAGCGGGTCGCGGATCCAGTCGAGGAGCCCGCGCCAGTAGCCCGCGTCGACGAGGACGACCGGGAAGTCGATGATCTTGCCGTTCTGGATCAAGGTCATGGCCTCGAAGAGCTCGTCGAGCGTGCCGAAGCCGCCCGGGAAGATGACGAAGCCCTCCGCGGCCTTCACGAACATCGTCTTCCGGACGTAGAAGTGCTCGAAGACGACCTCGACGTCCAGGTACGGGTTCGAGTGCTGCTCGTGGGGGAGGACGATGTTGAAGCCGACGGAGAGCCCGCCGCCCTCCCTGGCGCCGCGGTTGGCCGCCTCCATCACGCCGGGGCCGCCGCCGGTGACCACGGTGAAGCCCGCAGCCGCGAACCGCCGTCCGACGTCGAGGGCCTCCTGGTAGGCGCGGTGCTCCTCCTCGACGCGGGCCGAGCCGAAGATCGTCACCGCCGGCTTGGGCAGGTCGGCGACCGTGTCGAAGCCGAGCAGGAACTCGTCCCCGATCAGGCGCGCGTGCTGGAGCTGCGCGCCCTCGGTGCTCTCGAGAATCAGCCGGTCGTCGTCGGCCACGTGGCTAGAAGGTGCGCTCGATGTGCGTCGCGCTCATGGCGAAGGCGAGCACGACCGCCAGGCCGACGTAGGTGACCGCCACGACGGTGCGCTGCCAGGGCTCGATCGCGTAGTACTCGGCGACGCCGGGGTCGTTGCGCGCGCGCCAGCGGCGCCACACCTCCATCCCGCCGATCACGAGGACGAGGATGAGGATGAAGTTGGGGCGCAGGATCGTCAGCCCGAGCAGCAGCACGAGCCCGACGGCCCAGAGCGCCGGGTGCAGCGCCGCGACGGCCCGGCCGCCGTCCAGCGGCGTGACCGGGATCAGGTTGAAGAGGTTGAGGAAGAAGCCGGTGAAGGCGAGGGCGATCAGGAGCTCCGAGTCGCGGGCCTCGCCGGCCGCCCAGAGGCCGAACGCGGCGAGGCTGCCGACGACCGGGCCGGCGAGCGCCACCTGGGCTTCCTTCCAGACGTCGTGCGGCATCTTCTTCATGCCCACGACCGCGCCGAGGAAGGGGATGAAGAGCGGGGCGGAGGCCGGGATTCCCTGCCGGCGCAGCTCGAGCACGTGCCCGAGCTCGTGGATCAGGAGCAGGAACACGAACCCGACGGCGAAGCGCCAGCCCCAGAACCAGGCATAGGCGGCGATGGAGACGAGCATCGAGGCCGAGGTGACGAAGATCTTGAGCTTGAAGATCGCGAGGATCGCCGTCTTGAACTTGAAGATCAGCAGGCCGACGGCGGCGATCGGCGCCCAGAGCTTCTTCAGGCGATCGCCGAACGGCCCGCGGGGCTGGATCGGCTCGTAGTCGCGGTAGGCGTGTTCGCCGCTCTCGGCGGGCGATTCGAGCTCGTACCGGCGGGTCTCGGGCTCCTGCTGCGGGGTGAGGCTGCTCACCGACTCATGGTAGCTGCGGCCCCTCGGAGCTCCTCCGGGTCGCACGGTAGACATTGCTCGCCCGATGGGATTTGATCGGCGCAGCGGCGAAGACAGCCGTCCATTGGCCCTGAGTCGGTCAGTGACCCAGCAGCGAAAGGAGTCGCAATGAAGGAGCGTAGATGGAAGCTCGTCGCACTGCTCGCGGCGGGGATGGCGCTCGGCGTCGTCATGGTCGGGACGCCCGCAGGAGCCCACGTCGGCGGGTCCGTGAACCACCTCTGGAACCACCTGAAGCCGAAGGCGGACAAGCGGTATGTCAACGAAAGCGAGCTCCTGTGGGCGGTCGTGGACGGCACCAACGAGACGACTCGCCCGCGGCAGCGCGCGTGACCGGCGAATCGCCGACGCCGGGACGGGCACCTACCGGGTGGCGATTCGTGCCGTAACGTCAGGCAGCTGCTGCCTACGTCGCCACGATCGGGCTGACCGGCGCCAGCGCGTCGACGTCGCGCTCCCGGCGTGATCACGGTCGGTCGGGGACGCGGCTGAGTGTCAACGGCGTCTTCGTTCGACGCCTGAGTCTGGCGGCGCGCTTCGCATCGCGATCTGGTTCGACCTGATCGTCGACTGCGGAGCACGTACGTCACGCGGGCGAGGTCAGTCGTCCCGGCAGTCGATGCGGAAGCGCGACACCTCGGCAGCCGAAGGGCTAAGACCACTACGTCTAGGACTGTTCGACGGGGGCCTTCGGGCCCCCGTCGTCTGTCCGCGAATCCCTCCGACGGGTGGGCGACTCCGGCCGACGGCTCGCGCTTAATGCGGACGGCGTCGTCAAGCGAAAGGAGCCGAGGTGCACGAACGCAGGTGGAAGGTCGTCGCGCTGCTCGCGACGGGGGTCATGATCGGCGTCGTCATGGCCGGCTCGCCGGCGGGCGCCCACGTCGGCGGGACGGTGAAGCACCTCTGGAGGCATATCCTCCCCAAGGCGGACGCGCGCTACGAGCGCCCGGTGATCCAGCCGGGCCAGACGGTACGCGGCACGATCGGATTCCGCGCCGAGGCGTCGGCCGCGGGCGTCGAGTTCGGGGCCAACGCAAGCCTGCCCCGCGCAGCGCCTGTCGGCCTGGACGATGACCATGTGGAGGTTGCGGGCGCCGACGGTAGCGTCACCGAGTGCCCCGGCACCTATTTCAACCCGACGGCGGCGCCGGGCTACGTGTGCATCTATCCCCACACCCTGACCTCCGCGACCGTGAACGGCGGTCACATGTGGGGTGTCAGCGACAACGGCAAGTGGGGCTTCCAGGTGTCCTGGAACTCCACGGCGGCTAGCGCCACCGCGTTCTTCGGCACCTGGGCCTACCGGGCGCCGACGAGTTAGCGCACTCTCGATCGGGCGCGGCTCACGAGCCGCGCCCGGTCTCGTCGCGATCGAGCCGCTCTCTGAGCGCCTGGAGCGTCGGCAGCGCCTGCAGGTCCCGTTCGCGACCCGCTGCCGTCTTGGATCGGATGA
Organism: uncultured Actinomycetes bacterium; assembly: GCA_963775625.1. Taxonomy (GTDB): domain Bacteria; phylum Actinomycetota; class Thermoleophilia; order Gaiellales; family Gaiellaceae; genus JAIBJN01. The sequence goes on from CAVZJM010000016.1 coordinate 98,326, forward strand.
CGTCTTCGAGGCTTGCCACCTTGATCGTGAGCCCGTACACCTCGTAGGTTTCCGCCGCCTCGATGAGATCGGGATACCCGCCTGTGCCGTCTGGTCGGAAGCACAGATCGACGAAGCCGAACTTCGTCACCAGCGTCATCGAGGTGAACGAGCCGAAGCTTCGCTCGTCGAAGGTGAACGGCACGCCTTCCGGCGCCGCGACCACCCGCAGCTCGGCGTCCATCTCCTTGATCGCCTCGGCAAGCCGGCGAAGGTTCTCTCGCTCGGTCGACGGCGTGATGTCGACGTCCTCGGTGAGAAGCGGTGAGCCGTGAAGCCGTGCCGCAAGGCCTCCGATGAGAACGTAGTCGACGCCGTGGCGCTCGAGCGTTCCAAGAATGCGCTCGATGTCGAGCGTCGGCACCCGTCACACCGCCTTTGCCGAGGCCGCGAACCGCGAGACTTCCTCGACGGCCCGCAATCGCTCCTCTGGCGTCAGCGCAAGAGTCGCGTCGATCAGTCGGTCGAGCTGATCGTCGAGCGGCGCGATCTGAAGCCGCAGCTCGACGCGGCAGCCCCGGAGAATCCGCTGGAGCGTCTCCAGCGAGGGCGACTGTCGCCCGCGTTCGATCCGTCCGATCGCGGCCTGCGAGGTTCCCGCCCGCTGTGCGAGCTCTCGTTGGGTGAGCCCGGCTTGCCGCCTCGCCTCCCGGACGATCGCCCAGGCTGTCATGCGCCTACGATACCAAATACGGTGTCAGGAGCCCCGCCCGATCCACTCCTCGCCGCCCTCGTAGATCTCCTTCTTCCAGAGCGGCACGTCCACCTTGAGCGTGTCGATCGCCTCCTTGCAGGCTGCGAGGGCGTGCTCGCGGTGGGGAGCGGAGACGGCGATGGCGACGCTCGTCTCGCCGATGCCCGACACGGCCGATGCGATGCGCCATCGCCACCTTGCAGAGCTCGTAGCGGGCCGCGAGCGCGTCGGCGATCTCCGCCATCACTTTCTCGGCCATGCCCTCGTAGGCCTCGTACTCGAGGTGGACGACCGTGCGCCCGCGTGACTCGATCCGCGTCGTCCCGAGGAAGGTGGCGATCGCCCCGGCATGGTCGTCCGCGACCTCGGCGATCACGGCCTCGACGTCGATCGGGTCCGGCGTAAGGCGGAACGCTCCGCCGGAGACCGGCGGGATGAGCGCCACCTCGTCGCCGTCGGCGAGCCGTCGGTCGCCGCTCGCGTACTCCTTGTTCACGGCATAGAGGAGCCCTTCGGGCTCCTCGCCGAGGCCGAGCCGCGCCCAGACGTCGGTAAGCCGAGACCCGGCGGGAAGGTCGAGCTCGCTCTCTCCCGCGCCCGCGCGCTCCCGCAGCCCGGCGAAAAGCCTGACGGTGACCCTCACGGCCGTTAGCCTAGTGTCATGGCCACGGCCGAGGAGCGCCGCGAGACCGACTCGGGCATCGAGATCAAGCCTGTCTACACGGGGAAAGACGTCGGCGGCGTCGAGCCCGGGCTTCCCGGGGAGTTCCCCTTCACACGGGGGCCCTACAAGGACATGTACCGGGGTCGGCCGTGGACGATCCGCCAGTACGCGGGATTCGCCTCGGCCGAGGAGACGAACGCACGGTTCCGCTACCTGCTCGAGCAGGGCCAGACCGGGCTGTCCGTGGCCTTCGACCTGCCCACCCAGCTCGGCTACGACTCGGACGACCCGCGGGCCGCCGGCGAGGTCGGTCGCACCGGAGTCGCCATCGACTCGCTCGCCGACATGGAGATCCTCTTCGCCGGCATCCCGCTCGGCGAGGTCTCGACGTCGATGACGATCAACGCGCCCGCCGCGCTGCTCCTCCTCCTCTACGAGCTCGTCGCGGAGAGGCAGGACATCCCCGGCGAGCGCCTCCGCGGAACGGTGCAGAACGACATTCTCAAGGAGTACGTCGCCCGCGGGAACTACATCTTCCCACCGCGCCCGTCCATGCGGCTGACGACCGACCTCTTCGCCTACTGCCACGAACGGCTGCCGCGCTGGAACACGATCTCGATCTCCGGCTACCACATCCGCGAGGCGGGCTCGACCGCCGTGCAGGAGCTCGCGTTCACGCTCGCCCACGGGATCGCCTACGGCGAGGCCGCGGTGTCGGCCGGGCTCGCTCCGGACGAGCTCGGTGAGCGGCTCTCGTTCTTCTTCAACGCGCACAACCACTTCTTCCAGGAGGTGGCGAAGTTCCGGGCGGCGCGGACGCTCTGGGCGCGGATCATGCGCGACCGCTTCGGCGTCACCAACCCGCGGGCGCAGGCCTTGCGGTTCCACGCGCAGACCGGCGGCTCGACGCTGACCGCGCAGCAGCCGGAGAACAACATCGCGCGGGTGACCGTGCAGGCGCTCTCGGCGGTCTGCGGCGGCGCGCAGTCGATCCACACCAACGCGTTCGACGAGGCGCTGGCGCTCCCGACGGAGCGGAGCGCGCGCATCGCGCTGCGGACGCAGCAGATCCTCCAGCACGAGGCGGGCGGCACCGACACCGCCGACCCGCTCGCCGGCTCCTACTTCGTCGAGTCGCTGACGAGGGAGCTGGAGGAGCGCGCCTGGGAGCTGATCGGGCGGATCGACGAGCTCGGCGGCGCCGTCGCCGCGGTCGAGCAGGGGTTCCAGCAGCGGGAGATCGAGGACGCCGCCTACGCCTTCGAGCGCCAGGTCGAGAGCGGCGAGCGCGTCGTCGTCGGCGTCAACCGCTTCGGCGAGGACGACGCCGAGGAGATGGAGCTCCACCATCTCGACCCCGAGGCCGAGCGGCGCCAGGTCGAGCGCACGGCGCACGTGCGGGCGGAGCGGGACGGGGCTGCCGTGGAGGCCGCGATCGGCAGGGTGCGGGAGGCTGCGCGGGGCAATGCCAACCTGCTCGTCCCGTTCAGGGAGGCGCTCGCCGCCCACGCCACCGTCGGCGAGGTGTGCGACGCCCTCCGTGAGGAGTTCGGCACGTACGACGCCCACCTCGCGCCGTGAGGCTCCAAGACGACGCGATCGTCCTGCGCCGCCTCGAAGAAGGCGATGCACCGGCGCTGGTCGCCGCAATCGGTGACGACCGCGACCTCGACCGCTGGACGAGCATTCCGTTCCCGTATACCGAGGGTCTCGCACGCGAGTTCATCGCCTCGACCGAGGAGTCCGCGTACGCCGTGCTGGACCGCACGAGCGGGGCGCTCCTCGGCGGCATCGGCACCCGCGTGCCCGGGACGGCTGTCGTCGAAGTCGGCTACTGGGTGAGAGCCGATGCCCGGGGACGTGGCGTGGCCACCCGGGCCTTGAGCTTGATCGCGCGCTTCGCGTTCGACGAGCTCGGCGCCGCCCGCGTCCAGCTGATGACCGAGCCCGACAACATCGGGTCGCAGCGTGTCGCCGAGAAGGCGGGCTTCACCCGGGAGGGGACCCTGCGCTCGGTCCTGGACTTCAAGGGCCGGCGCCGGGACGCCGTGATGTTCTCGCTCCTGCCCGGGGACCTTTAGAACCCGAACCAGAACGAAGCCTTGTGCCGTCGCGACGCCCTGGGCGGCGCGCTGCGGCGTCCTCGGTTGCGCCCGTAGCCTCCGGCTACGAGCGCGCCCTGCGTCCTTGCATCGCACTCGCCCAGGACGCCGCGCCGACGAAGCGTCATTCTGGTTCGGATTCTTAGCCGCGCACGCGCGGAGGGGCCGGCCGCTGGCCTCCCTCCGCTGCAACCGTAACGAGAAAAAGCGCACGGGTGTTGGTCGGAATGTGCCGATTCCGCGCCCGACCGAAGTAAGCTCCCGCCCATGGCGAAGGCCGAGGACCTCCAGTCCACCGAGGCGAAGCTGGCGGCGCTCGCGAGGCTGCGCGACGAGGCGCTCCACTCGGGAGACGAGCGGGCCGTCGCCCGCCAGCGCGAGCGGGGGAAGCTGCTCGCGCGCGAGCGGCTGGAGAAGCTCCTCGACCCGGGGAGCTTCGTCGAGCTCGACCGCTACGTCCGCCATCGCAACCCGCACTTCGGGATGATGGACAAGCGGCCGTGGGGGGATGCGGTCGTCACCGGCTACGGGACGATCTTCGGCCGCAAGGTCTTCGTCTTCTCGCAGGACTTCACCGTCTTCGGCGGCACGCTCTCCGAGGCCTTCGCCGAGAAGATCTGCAAGGTGATGGACCTCGCGCTCAAGCTCGGCTGCCCGCTGATCGGCATCAACGACTCGGGAGGCGCGCGCATCCAGGAGGGCGTCGTCTCGCTCGGCGGCTACGCCGAGATCTTCTGGCGGAACGTCCAGGCCTCGGGAGTGATCCCGCAGATCAGCCTGGTCATGGGCCCCTGCGCGGGCGGAGCCGTCTACTCGCCGGCGATGACCGACTTCGTCCTCATGGTCAAGGAGACCTCGTACATGTTCATCACCGGGCCCGAGGTGGTGAAAACCGTCACCGGCGAGGAGGTCACCTTCGAGGAGCTCGGCGGCGCCCTCACGCACGCGTCCAAGTCCGGGGTAGCCCACTTCGCCGCCGACGACGAGGAGAGCTGTCTCGAGGACGCGCGCTACCTCCTGTCGTTCCTGCCGCAGAACAACGTCGACCCCCCGCCCTACTTCGCGCCCGCGGACCCGCCCGATCGCGAGGATCCCGAGCTCGACGCGCTCATCCCGGACGAGCCGACGAAGCCCTACGACATGCGCGACGTGATCGCCCGTGTCGTTGACGACGGTGAGTTCCTGGAAGTGCACCAGCTCTGGGCCGAGAACATCGTCTGCGGCCTCGCGCGCCTGGGTGGCCACCCCGTCGGGATCGTCGGCAACAACCCGAAGGCGCTCGCCGGGACGCTCGACATCGACTCGTCCGTGAAGGCGGCGCGCTTCGTCCGCACCTGCGACGCCTTCAACATCCCGCTCGTCACCTTCGTGGACGTGCCCGGCTTCCTGCCGGGGACCGCGCAGGAGTGGGGCGGAATCATCCGCCACGGGGCCAAGCTCCTCTACGCCTACTCCGAGGCGACGGTGCCGAAGATCGCCCTCATCACCCGGAAGGCCTACGGCGGCGCCTACGACGTCATGAGCTCCAAGCACATCCGCGCCGACTTCAACTTCGCCTGGCCGACCGCCGAGGTTGCCGTCATGGGGCCGGAGGGCGCGGTCAACATCGTCTTCCGCAAGGAGCTGGAGGAGGCCGAAGACCCGGAGGCCCGCCGCGCCGAGCTGATCGCCGACTACAAGGCGCAGTTCGCCAACCCGTTCACGGCGGCCGAGCGCGGCTACGTCGACGACGTGATCGAGCCGCGACGCACGCGCGCAGTGCTCTGCGACGCGGTCGCGACCGCGCTGACGAAGCGCGAGAAGCGGCCGCCCCGCAAGCACGGCAACATTCCCCTTTAGGAACCCGTGTCGAAACGAAGCCCTGACCCGCCGGGCCGCGCTGGACGGCGCGATGCGGCGTCCTCGGTTGCGCCCGTAGCCTCCGGCTACGAGCGCGCCCTGCGTCCTTGCCTCGCACTCGCCCATCACACCCCGGCGGGGAGGCGTCATTTCGAAACGGGTTCCAAGCCCTGTCGATCTGCGTGCCGCCCGTTCGTCGTCAGAATGAACGCGGCGAACGGCGCCGCAGCGATCACGGGAGGTTGGAGCTCATGAAGTACATGCTGGCACTCATCGGCGACGAGACCCGGTGGGCCGAGGTCACGCCGGAGCAGAGGCAGGAGAGCATGAAGCAGTGGGACGCCTTCACGCAGGCGGCGGTCGACGCGGGCGTGCACGTCGGCGGCGAGGGCCTGCAGCCCAGCGCCACCGCGACGACGGTGCGGATCCAGGAGAGCGGCGAGCCCATCGTCTCGGACGGCCCCTTCGCCGAGACGAAGGAGCAGCTTGGCGGCTACTACCTGCTCGACTGCGAGGATCTCGACGACGCGATCGCCTGGGCGAAGAAGATCCCGATGCCGGGCGGAACGGTGGAAGTGCGGCCGGTGATGGACTACGAGGCCGCCGGCTCGGCCCTCCACACGAACGAGGCGGAGGCCCGGCGGTAGCTTTTCCGGCAGAGGCCGTCGACCGCCTGTTCCGCGAGGAGTCGGGACGGGCGGTCGCGGCGCTCATCCGCGTGCTCGGCGACTTCGACCTCGCCGAGGAAGCCGTCCAGGATGCCTTCCTCGTCGCGCTCGAGGTCTGGCCGACGCGCGGAATGCCCCGAAACCCGGGCGCGTGGATCACGACCACCGCCCGGAACAAGGCGATCGACCGCATCCGCCGGGCGCGGCGGCTCGAGGACAAGGTCCGCGAACTGGAGGCGCTCGTGCCCGCCGGCGAGGAGGACGTCATTCAGGACAGCTCCATCCCCGACGACCGGTTGCGGCTGATCTTCACGTGCTGCCACCCGGCGCTCGCACCGGAGGCGCGCGTGGCCCTGACGCTGCGCACGCTCGGGGGCCTGCAGACGCCGGAGATCGCGCGCGCGTTCCTCACGTCGGAGCAGGCGATGCAGCAGCGCCTCGTCCGCGCCAAGCGGAAGATCCGCGACGCCCGCATCCCGTACGTCGTGCCGCCGGATCACGAGCTGCCCGACCGGCTCGGCTCGGTGCTCGCCGCCCTGTACCTCATCTTCAACGAGGGCTACGCCGCGACATCCGGCGAGGCGCTCGTGCGCCGCGAGCTGTGCGCCGAGGCGATCCGACTCGCCCGCGTCCTCCGCGCGCTCATGCCCGACGAGCCCGAGGCGGTGGGACTGCTCGCGCTCATGCTCCTCCAGGACTCGAGGCGCGACGCGCGCACGGGACCGGGCGGTGAGCTCGTGCTGCTGGACGAGCAGGATCGCGGGCTGTGGCACCACGAGCAGATTGAGGAAGGCCTCGAGCTGGTCGGGCGCCTGCCCCCGGGGCCCTACGCGCTCCAGGCTGCGATCGCGGCCGAGCACGCGCGCGCAGTCTCTCCCGAGGCGACCGACTGGGCTCGCATCGCCGATCTCTACGCCCTCCTCGCCCGCACCACGCCGAGTCCAGTCGTGGAGCTGAACCGGGCCGTGGCGGTAGCGATGTCGGAGGGCGAAGAGCGCGGGCTCGAGCTCATCGCGCCGCTCGAGGACGAGTTGGCCGGCTACCAATTCCTCCATTCGGCGCGCGCCGACCTGCTCCGGCGCCTCGGCCGCAACGAGGAGTCCGCGGAGGCCTACGCCAGGGCGCTCGGGCTCGCCCGCCAGCCCGCGGAGCGCGCGTTCCTCGAGCGCCGGCTGGCCGAGGTCACGGCGCCACCCACTCGAGGTCTCTGACCGCGAGCGGCAGCGTGACGATCTCTCCGGAGACCGGCGCCACGAACAGGATCTCGTTCGGTGTCGCGACGGCCGCGATCAGCTCTCCGGGCGCCCAGGCGACCGCACGTCCATTGGGGAAGGTCAGCGCGCGGCGGCCGCCGCTGTCGAAGAAGACGACGCCCTGGTCGGTGCGGGCCGCGACCATGCCGGTCGCGCTCACGCGCAGGCCCTCGATGATCTGCGTCGTGAACGAGGGGGCGGAGACCAGCCCGTCGGTCGTCATGAGCGCCACAATCGCGCTCTCGCCGCGAGCGCACGACGGCCCAGAAGCGCCGTCATCGACCCAGGCGACCTCCTCGAGCGCCGACGGGCGGCCCAGGAAGCCATCTGCCGACGTCGCTGCGCGACAAGAGGCGGCGTGAACCCCTGTCCGGCAGACGCTTGGAGAGCGCGCCGTCGCGCATGAATGTCAGCCGTCCGTCCGGTGTCCATGCCGGGCGCACGGCGGCCGGGTAGCCGACGAGGAGCTTTCGTGGTTAGAATGTCGAACCATCGAGTGGCCTTCTGGCAGACCGCCGACCTGGCCGCCGCCCGGTCGTGGGACGAGCGTTCCCGGGCAAGACCTAGTCGTCTGCGTCGAGCGTGAACCGGCACGGGTTCGGGAGGCCGGGCGGCCGCTTTGCCCACTCGAGGTCGGGGAGCTGGAGCGCGCGCAGCTTGCAGTCGAACGGCGACCTGTGAGTCAGGAAGAGCCGTCCGGTCGCCCCGGCCCGGCTCGAGCCATTCCGGCCTCAGCCAGCTCTCGCGAGCGCCGGCGGACCGGCCTCGCCGCGCCAGGCGAGGTCGTGCGCATCGAGATCGAGCTCGAGCTCCGGCGGGCCGGGAGCACCCGGATGGTAGACGAAGACGCCTCCCTCGGCGGCGATCGCGACCCACTGCTCGTCGGGCGACCAGGCAACGCGCGGTAGCCGACGATCCGGGGCGTGTTCACCTCGCGGCCGGCCTCGATCATGACGAATCCCGGCGCGTCGCGGCCGCCGGTCGACTTCGCGGCGGCATAGCGTCCGCCGGGACTGGCGCGCAGCTCCGAGAACCCACCAGCGCCGTCGAAGGTGAACTGCATCCAGCTCGCGGCCGTCGTAGATCGCGAGCATGTCCACCCGGCCCTCGGGCCCGTTCGCCGAGAGAATGGCGGCGAGGCGCCGCTCGTCGAGCCAGGCGGCCTCGCGGACCCGGAAACGGTCGAATCGGGTGGCCAGCTCAACGAACGGGAGTGTTCGCAGCGCGCGCACGAGGTCTCGCTGCGAGAGGACGACGTCGCCGGACGGCCACTCCCGCACGGCGCCGTCCGCGAAGTAGGTCAGCGCGCCGTCGGGTCGCCAGGCGGGCGCCTCACCCCGGAACGGCTCTCCGTCCGGGCCGAGGTTCGTCGCGACCTGGATCCGCCCTTGCTCGGACTGGTAGAGCCTGCCGACGTTGGGATCCGAGTACGGGTCCCAGCCCGAGCCGGCGCCGGAGACCCGCTGCTCGGAGGGGGAGAGGACGAAGCGGCACTCGTCCCAGCCGGGCGCCTCCGACCGGCGTCTGGGCGGGCAGCTCGATCGCCCGCAGCTCGCAGCTCTCGTCGGTGTAGTAGAGCGTGCCTGCGAGCTCGTCTTCGAGCGGCATGTAGTTCGTCGGCCCTCGGGCTCAGTGGTCGGCCGGTCGGCGTCTCGGTCTGGGCGGCCGGCTCGGCCGCGGAGCGCGCTCCGGAGCGCGTCGATGCCGGCCGCGAGCGCGATCGCCGCAACGACGACCACGACGAGCACGGTGACGCCCCGCCGCATGCGACGAGGATACGCCGCGGCGGCGGCTACGCGCTCTCGGAGACGACGAGCTCGAGCCGGGGCTGGTCGAACTCGTCCTTGAACGAGGCGACGACGTCCGGGTCGAACTGCGTGCCGGCGCAGCGCTCGAGCTCGGCGATCGCCCGGTCGTGGGAGAGGCGGCCGCGGTAGACGCGGTCGGTGGTCATCGCGTCGTAGGCGTCCGCGACGAAGAGGATGCGGGCGCCGAGCGGGATCTCGCCGGCGGCCTTCTGCTCCGGGTAGCCGTTTCCGTCCCAGCGCTCGTGGTGGTAGAGGACCCACGTCGCGACCGGCTCGACGCCGAGGGAGTCGAGCATCCGATAGCCGATCTGCGGATGGCGCTCCAGGACGAGGCGCTCGGCCTCGTTCAGCGGGCCGGGCTTGCGGAGGATCTCCTCCGGGATGGCGAGCTTGCCCAGGTCGTGCAGGCTGCCGGCGAGGCGGGTGAGCTCGATCGACTCCGAGTCGAGGCCCATCCGCTTGGCGACGCGCGCCGCGAGCTCGCCGACCATGTAGGAGTGGCTGCCGGTGTACGCGTCGCGGGCGTCGACCGCGTGGGCGAGGCTCGCGGCCGCGCGCAGGCGGGCTGCGCGGTCCGGTCCCTCGGCGAGCCGGCGCAGCTCCGCAAGCTCGATGACGTCGGGGCGATAGACGCGCACGGTGTTCTTTCCCTGCTCCTTGGCGAGGTAGAGGGCGCTGTCGGCCACGCGGACGAGCTCGGCTCGCTCGACCCCGTGCTGCGGGTACGTGGCGAGGCCCGCGGACATGTTCAGCACGTCGCCGACATCGACCTCCGTCTCGGCCATGCGCTCGATGATGGAGCGGGCGATCGAGAGGCCCTCGTGCTCATCGCGGCGCGGGAGCAGGAGCGCGAACTCGTCGCCGCCGAGGCGGAAGGCCTCGCCGCCCTGACGTAGGCGGGCCGCCACCTGCGCCAGGACCTTGTCGCCGGTCGGGTGGCCGTACCGGTCGTTGACCTGCTTGAAGTTGTCGATGTCGAGCAGGCAGAGCGTGAGCGGAAAGCCCTCGTCCTGCGCCTTGTCCAGGTCGTGCTGGAGCCGCTCGTGGAAATGGCGGTGGTTGCCGAGCCCGGTGAGCGGGTCGGTGAGCGCCAGGCGCATCGCCTTCAGCGCGCTGTGCACCGAGCGCTGATAGAGGGCGATGGCGACGAGCGGGCCGACGAGCGCCGTGGCGAGGAAGGGCGACCGCTGCCACAGGACCGCCAGCATGAGGCTGACCGAGGCCATGATCGAGAAGGGAACGGCCGTCCAGTAGACCGAGTGCTTGAGGAGGGGCAGGAAGGGCTCGCCCGACCAGCGCGAGATGATGCCGGCGGTGAGCAGGATGTTGACCGCGTAGAAGGCGCCCGCGGCGAGCAAGACGTCGACGAAGAGGCCGCCGATGCCGTCGCCCGCACCGGTGCCGGCGAGCGCCGCAGCCGCGGCCGCCGCGCCTCCCGCGAGCGCGTAGACCGCGCTGTTGTACGCGAGCCGGATCGCCGGACGTCGCTGCACGAGCTCGATCGTCGCCCGGGCGATGAAGCCGATCATGACCGCCGGCGCCCACCCGTAGATGACCGCGGCGCCGACGATGAAGACCGCCGTCAGCGAGACCCCGCCGGACGCGATCCCCTCGATCGGCACGGGATAGGCCTCGACGAAGGTCGCGGCCGCCACGAGGGCGAACACGCCCAGCATGACGCCGAGCGTCGGGTCGGAGAGACCGAAGAAGACGACCGCTGCGACGAGGGCCGCGCAGGCCGAGAGGGTGACCGGGAGCAGAAGCGGAAGAAGCCGGGCAGTCTCTCTGGAGACTCCCGGCCTCACCGCATCACCCGATGCGCCCTGGGACGAGCGAATCGGACGGAGCTTCACGAGACTGGCTTACCAGTGCCAGCCCTCGGCCTCGCCGAGGAACGACGCGAGGACGGTGGCCGCAACCAGCAGGTATGCCAGCTTCGACTTCCAATGCAGCATCTGATCTCTCCCGTTGATATCGGACGCCTGACGTCCCGAAGTATCCGGACAGGGGTCGGATCGCACATCCCCCGGAAGAGGGATTGCCGGAAATCCCTGCACATCCCTCATACGGGCTAGAGGGTTGATGTGAAATTCCCGCCGCAGCCGGGGGCGCTTCAGACCAAGCCGGGCACCCACGGTCGTTCGCGGCACGTAGCAGCGCTACGGGCCGCGGGCGAACGTGCTGAGCCGGCGCCGCGTCTGGGGCGTCAGCCGGCCCGGCGGCATTTCACATCAGGCCTCTAGCTGAGGCCGGCCTCGCGGATCGGCCGGCGGCCCCAGGCGAACCGCTGCGCGTACCAGCCGGTGAGCGTCGTCATCGTCGTCCCCTGCGTGGACGAGTGCACGAACCAGCCGCCGCCTGCGTAGATGCCCATGTGCGAGACCTCGGAGGGCCGGGCGTCTCTCCCGCGTTCCGCGAAGAAGATGAGATCGCCGGGCCGCAGCCTGGCCCGCCGGACGCGCGCCGACGCGGGCACCTCGCCGGCCATGGCCGAGGCAGTGCGGCCGACCAGCACGTCCTGGAGCTGCGGTGCGCCGGGATACGCCTCGACGCGGTAGACACGCCAGGCGAGCCCCGAGCAGTCGAAGCCGCCCCGGGAGGTGACGCCGAACAGGGTCTGCCGCCGTTCCGAGGTGCCTCCCCAGACGTACGGGAAGCCGACGAAGGAGACGGCGCGTGTCAGGATCCGCCGTTGCCAGGCCGTCAGCAACGGCAGGTCGAACGTCTCGACGCGGTCCTCCACGTAGGGCACGCTCCAGTCGCTCAGCTGGAGGAGCTTGGCGAAGGAGTAGGCGGCCTCGGCCCGACTGGCGGGATCGCGTGGACGCAGCTCGAGCCCGTCGTCCTGGCTCGGGTGGTCGTGACGAAGTCCCAGCATGCGGGCGACAACCTCTGCCCCCAGGGCCTTCGGCGGCGTGAGGCCTGCCGACCGCACCTCGGCCTGGACGTGGCGGGCGGCGCGAAGGAGGCCGGCGGCCCGGACGAGGGCTCGCTCCAGGCCTCGCATGCGCACGAGCCGATCCGGGCGGGCCGGTGCCCGCTCGGCGCCGGTCAGCGCGGTCATCGCCCTGGCGAGCGCGCCGGCCGTGAGCGGCTGCTTCGGCCTGAAGGCGTCGACGGACGGGCCCATCACGCCCTCCCGGACCACGACTCTGATCTGCGGCTGCGCCCAGGACGCGGCCTGGGCCGGCGCCGCCGCTCCCAGCGCGAGCACTGCAAGCAGCGCAACGACAGCGGCTCGCCTCATCCCTGCTCTATCGTCGGGCGCGCCGTCGGTCTTTAGAGCTCGGTTCAGAATGACGACTCGTCGCCGGGGTGTCCTGGGCGAGTGCGAGGCAAGGACGCAGGGAGCGCTCGTATTCGAGAATACGGGCGCGACCGAGGACGCGGCATCGCGCCGTCCAGGGCGGCCCGGCGGCACAGTGCTCATTGTGAATCGAGCTCTTATGCTGTTCTCCCGTGGAGCTGGACTGGAGCCCGGAGCCGACACCCGAGGAGCGCGAGGCGCTCGAGCTGGCTCTGGCGCGCGTCCTCACCGAGCGGGAGGGCCCACGCGGGGCCTGGTGGCGCGAGGGTGTCGAGGAGTCCGTCTCCCCCGACCCGGAGCCCGACTAAGTAACAGTCTGTTACTTGGTCGGGATCAGTCGGGGAGGAGGGGCATGGCGATGCCCGTGTCCCGGCCGAGCAGGACGCCTCGCTTCACGGCGTTTGCGCCGTAGCGGGCCCGCACCTCGTCCAGCGCGGCGTCGAGCGCGCTCCAGCCGGGCGTCCAGAGCGGAAGCTCGAGCTGGCGCGTTCCCTCGTCGTCGAGGTTCGTCACGGAGATTCCGACGAGCGTCAGGCCGCGGCGGCGGATCTCGGGCGCGGCGGCGGCGACGAGCTCGCGCAGCGCGCCCAGGATCGTCTGCGTTTCGGCCGTGGGCCGCGCCATGGTCAGCGAGCGCGTCGCGCGCGAGAAGTCATCGAAGCGCAGGCGGAGCACGACCGTCCGACCGACGCGGTTGGCCTTCCGCATCCGCCCCGTCACCCGGTCGACGAGACCGACGAGGGTGGCGTCGATCTCCGCCGGCGAGCGCGGCCTGCTGGCCCGCTGCGATCCGATGGAGCCGCGGCGGCGGCGCGCCCGCACGGGACGGGGATCGCGGTTGTGGGCGAGAGCGTGCAGCTGGCGCCCCGCCGCCCGCCCGACGACCGTGACGAGCGCGGCCTCCGGAAACTCGGCGACGTCGCTGACCCGGGTGATCCCGAGCCGGCGGAGCCGCCCTGCGGTCACCGGCCCGACCCCCCAGAGCCGCTCGACCGGCAGCGGATGGAGGAAGGCGAGCTCGCGGTCGGGCGGCACGACGAGCAGGCCGTCGGGCTTGGCCACGCCGCTCGCCACCTTGGCCAGGAACTTCGTCCTCGCCACGCCGACGGTGATGGGCAGGCCGACGCGCTCGCGCACCTCCCGTCGCAGCCGGGCCGCGATCTGGAGCGGCGCGCCGGAAAGCCGCTGCATGCCCCGCACGTCCAGGAACGCCTCGTCGATGGAGAGGCCCTCGACCAGCGGCGTCGTGTCCTCGAACACCCGGAACACGTCCTTGCTCGCCTCGGCGTACGCCGACATCCGCGGCGGTACGACGATCGCCTGCGGGCAGAGCCGCCGCGCCCGCGAGCCGCTCATTGCGGTCTCGACACCGTAGGCCTTTGCCTCGTAGCTGGCCGCGAGCACGACGCCCGCGCCGACGATCACGGGTCGCCCGCGGAGCCTCGGGTCGTCACGCTGCTCGACCGACGCGAAGAACGCGTCCAGGTCGGCGTGGAGGATCGACGCCTCGCCTCGCACGAACACATGTTCTCATAGCCAGAGCTCGTACGACTGCAGGACGAGCCAGGGGGCGAAGCCCTGGCGGCGCAGGAGCTTGAGAGCGGGCACGTTGTCCGCTTCCACGGAGAGGCCGAGGATCTCGCCCGGGTGCTCGGTCCAGTAGTCCTCGAGCACCCTCGAGAGGAGGAACCGGCCGACACCCTGCGAGCGCTCGTGCGCGACGACGCCGATCTGGTAGGCCCAGCGGTCGTTGGGGTCGATGTTCACGAACGCGAGCGGGGCGCCGTCGCGCTCGGCGAGGTACACCGAGCCCTTTGCGAGGCCCTCCCGCCAAGCGTCATCCGGGAAGACTCCCTCCGGAAAGGTCGAGTGGTAGAGCGCCAGGGCGGGCGTCCAGGTCGCCGGCGTCTCCGCGGCGCACCTCGACGCCCTCGGGCCCCTCGACGACAGCCCGGTGCTCGTCCGGTGCGAGGCGGAAGACCGCCTTCGCCGCGCCGCGCGGGTGGAAGCCGTTGTGCTCGAGCAGCAGGCGGCCGGAGACATTTCGGGGCCCGACCGAGCCGACCACGGATCGGCGGCCCTGCTCCACGGCGATCGCCACGGAGGCATCGAGCAGCTCGCTGCCGAGCTTCTGCCCGCGGTAGCCGGGAGCGATCAGCGGGCCGAAGAGGTCGGCGTGGCTGAAGGCACGCGGCACCTCGACGCCCCCGAAGCCGACCACCCGTCCGTCCTCGATGTCGACGAGCAGCGTGCTCTCGGGCGGCTCGTCCCAGTCGGAGAGCTCGCTCTCGAGCTCGTCCAGCGAGGCCCAAAGCGGGTTGCCGACCTGCTCCTCCGGTCGGCCGAACGCTCGGCGGGAGAGCTCGAGGACTGCCGGGATGTCCTCCCGGCTGAAGCTACGCAGGCTGCTGGCCACGAAGGAGTCGGGGTGCGCTGCGAGCGTAGTCGAGGCCGGAGACCCACGTCAGGATCAGCGCGACGAGCATCGCCCACCACGCCACGTCGTCGTCGATCGCTCCCGCGGCCGCGAGGCCGCCGAGGCCGGCGGCCACCGCCTGGGCCCAGGTCTTGAGCTTGCCGAGGTCGCGGGCGCCGATGACGACGCCGCGCTCGAGCGCCGCGAGCCGAAGCCCCGTGACGAGGAACTCGCGAACGATCACTGCCGCGACCATCCAGGCCGGGAGCACCCGGCCGACGAGCATGATCAGCGCGGTCATCACGAGGAGCTTGTCGGCGACCGGGTCGAGGATGCGCCCGAGGTCGGACGTGCGGTTGTTCCGCCGGGCCCACCAGCCGTCCACCCAGTCGGTCGACATCGCCACCGCGAACACCGCCGTCGCCCAGTAGTCGTGGTTCGGAAAATTCCACGCGAAGAGGACGATCACGACCGGGACCGCGGCCGCTCTGGCGACCGTCAGGTGGTCGGCGAAGGTCATGGGGGCAGAATACGCCGACATGACTTCCTTCCGGACCGTGCTGGTCGCCAACCGCGGGGAGATCGCCATCCGGGTGTTCCGGACCCTGCGCGAGCTCGGGATTCGCGCCGTCGGCGTCTACTCGGAGGCGGACCGCGGCTCCCTCCACGTCGCGCTCGCCGACGAGGCGTTCCTGCTCGGCCCGGGCGCTCCGGCCGAGAGCTACCTGCACGAGGAGCGCGTCCTCGCGGCCGCGCGCCGGGCCGGGGCCGACGCCATCCACCCCGGGTACGGCTTTCTCGCGGAGAACGCGTCGTTCGCGCGGGCGGTCGAGGAGGCCGGCCTCGTCTGGATCGGCCCGCCGCCGGAGGCGATCGAGGCCATGGGCTCGAAGGTGGAGGCGCGGAGGCTGATGGCGGCGGCCGGGGTGCCGGTCGTCCCGGGGACGACCGAGCCGGTCGCGTCCGTGGCAGAGATCCTCGCCGTCGGGGACGAGCACGGCTGGCCGCTGGCGATCAAGGCCTCGGCCGGCGGCGGCGGCAAGGGGCTCAAGGTCGTGCGCTCCCCCGAGGAGGCCGAGCGCGCGCTCGCCTCGGCCCAGCGCGAGGGCGAGTCCTACTTCGCCGACGCGACCGTCTACGTGGAGCGCTTCCTCGAGGATCCGCGCCACGTCGAGGTGCAGGTGCTCGCCGACGCACACGGGGCCGTCGTCCACCTCGGCGAGCGCGACTGCACGATCCAGCGCCGCCACCAGAAGCTCGTCGAGGAGACGCCCTCGCCGGCCGTCGGGCCCGAGCTCCGCGAGCGGATCGGCGCGATCGCCGTCGACGCCGCCAGGGCGGTCGGCTACCGCGGCGCCGGGACGCTCGAAGGCCTCCTCGATCGCGACGGCAACTACTTCTTCCTCGAGATGAACACGAGGATCCAGGTGGAGCACACGGTCACCGAGCTCGCCACGGGCGTCGATCTCGTGCGGGAGCAGGTGCTGATCGCCGGGGGCGAGCCGCTCTCCTTCGGCCAGGAGGACGTGCACGTCTCGGGCCACGCCATCGAGTGCCGGATCAACGCGGAGGACGCTGCGGCCGGCTTCCTGCCGACGCCGGGGACGATCACCGCCTACCGGGAGCCGGCCGGGCCGGGCGTCAGGGTCGACTCGGGAGTAACGGCCGACTCGGAGGTGGTCGGCCTCTACGACCCGCTCGTCGCCAAGCTCGTCGTCTGGGACGTCGACCGCGAGCACGCCCGCCGGCGCATGCTGCGCGCGCTCGGCGAGTACACGATCGAGGGCGTGACGACCCTGATCGGCTTCCATCGCGCCCTGCTCGGGCATCCCTGCTTCGTCGCGGGCGAGACCTGCTTCGGGCTTGTCGAGGCGATCGCGGAGAGCGCCGAGGCCGAGACGAGCGCGCCGGGCGCGCCGGCGCCGGCCCGAGCCCGCGAGGAGGTCGTCGGGGTCGAGCTGGACGGCCGCCGCTTCGAGGTCACCCTCCTCCGTCCGGAGCCGCCGTACGCCGAGCTCGCCCGTCGCCGCCGCGAGCGGAGCAGCGACGGCGGGCGCCGCGGGGCTGCGCGCGAGGCCGTGGTCAGCCCGATGCAGGGAACCGTGCTCGCCGTCGAGGTGGGAGAGGGTGACACGGTGCGCGAGGGCCAGGTGATCTGCGTCGTCGAGGCGATGAAGATGGAGAACGAGATCACCGCCCACCGCCCGGGCCAGGTGACGGGGCTCTCCGTCGCCGCCGGCGAGCCGGTCACCACGGGCCAGGTGATCTGCGTCGTCGCCCAGGCGGGCGAGGCGACGCCGTAAGGGCTGCCTTACATCTCGGCTACGCTACGTTCGTGGCGGTGAGCGCGCAGCCGAGACCGAGCAGTCGCAGCCGTGCGCTCTGCGCGGCCGTCTCGAGCGCGAGCGCCGAGCCGCTCGGCGCGACGGCGAGCCGGATCGACAGCTGGATCCTGCTCGAGTACCGCGGGATGTGGGACCGAGACGTGCTCGGCGGCAGCCTCCTCTCGGACGGTCTGAAGGCGCACGTGAGAAACCAGCTGCAAGCGTTGGGCCCGTCCCGGCTCCTGTTCGTCAAGAAGCCCGAGCGTCGAGCGAACGCACGGCGGCGAGTCTGGTTCGGGACGTCCAGGCCGGGCGCGGAGCGCTTCTTCCAGCTCGAGGTCGACCACCTCAACGACCTCACCGGCTTCGACTTCGCCGCCGCGCTGGCCGGCGACGAGCCGCCGGGCGTTCCTCTCGACCACCCGCTGCTCGTCGTCTGCACCCACGGCAAGCGCGACCGCTGCTGTGCGAAGAACGGACGACCGATCTACGACGCGCTGCGGCGGGAGACGGAGACGGGGCGGGTCTGGCAGTCGACGCATGTCGGCGGCGACCGCTTCGCCGGCAACGTCGTCGTCTTCCCGCAGGCTCTGTACTACGGACGGGTCGAGCCCGGTGACGCCGCCGCGCTGCTTCGAGCGCACGCCGAGGGCAAGATCGCGCCGGACCGTTACCGGGGTCGCGCCGCGTACAGCTTCCAGGTGCAAGCCGCGGAGCAGAGCATCCGCGAGGCCGAGGGCCTGCTCGGCATCGACGACCTCGCCCTCGTGGGCTGCCGGCTCACGGGCGAGGACGCCTGGCGCGTCCGCTTCCGGACCGCCGACGGCCGCCTCCACGCGGTCGACGTGATCGCCGAGCTTGCCGACGAGCCGGTCTTCCTCACGTGCGGTGCTGCGGAGCCGAGTCGCCCTCGCCGCTTCGTCGCCAGGATCAGATAACCCGCAGGAAGCCCTCGCGGACGAGGCGCCGGACGAGGACGAGCCGGCCCGCGTCGTCGAGGTCGCCCGGGAGCTCGGCCGGGATGAAGGGCTCGTCGGCCTCGAAGCACGCGAACACCTCGGCCCGGGCGTGCTCCGGGAAGCGGAGCTCCCGGCCCTCGAAGACGAGCCCGACGCCGGCATCGTCCTCCTCGAGATCCGCGATCACGGTGCCGCGGCGCTCCACCGGGGTGTCGACGCCGAGCCGCTGGAGGGCCCGGAGCTGGGTCAGCCCGTCCTCGCGGATCGGCCGGCGCGTGTCGAGGAAGCGCCGGCGCCGGCGCCGCTCCACCTCCTCTGGCGCCAGCTGCGCCCGCAGCCGCTCCGCCAGCTCGTCCCCCTCGGGGCCGTCGCGCTCGACACCGCGCCGGAGGTCGGCGTCGCCCTCCAGCGGCTGCAGCGCCGCCCTGGCCGCGTCGACCCACGTGTAGGCGTTGATCCCGATCGTGAGGTGGAGCGAGTCGGTGTCCGACGTCTCCGCCTGGTGAAGCCAGCCGCGCGGGAGGTAGAGCGTGTCCCCCGCGCGGAGGACGATGTCGTCCGTCGGCTCGCCCTCGTCGCCGAGGGACTTCGAGTAGCGCTGGTGCTTGAGCGGGAGCTCGAGGAGCGGGTCGTACAGGAGCCAGCGCTTCGCGCCGGCGATCTGGAGGACGAGCACGTCGTGCGTGTCGTGGTGCACGGCGAAGCCCTGCGAGCCCCGCGGGGTGGAGTAGGAGTTGGCCTGCACGCCCAGGCCGAGGGCGTCCTCGAGCAGCCGGCAGAAGACCGCCAGAGGGTGCCAGTTGACGTGCAGCGCCTGCAGGACGATGGTGGCGCCGGCCTCCCACTCGGCGAGAACTCGCTCCACCTGCGCGGTCTTCGTGAAGGCAGGCCGCCAGCGGACGTCTGCCGTGTAGGAGCCCACGTCGAGCTGCCCGCCCTCGCGGACGAGCCGGAAGGCCGGGTAGCGAATCCCGGTGGAGCAGACCAGCCGCTCGACGTCGCCCTCGGAGAGGAGGTCGTCGAACCGGCCGGGCTGATCGCGGGAGACGACGAGAGGCCGCTGCTCCCAGTGCTCCGCGAAGAACGTGTCGTCGGAGACGGGCTCGAGGCAGCGCGCGAGCGCGGCCCCGCTACGCGTCCGTGTCGTCGGCGTCTGCGTCGGTCGCGTCCGTGTCGGCGTCGTCGGCGTCCGTGTCGGTCGCGTCGCCGTCGGTCGTGTCGGTGTCGTCGCCGTCCGCGTCGGCCTGCGGATCGAGGCGCCCGCCCTCGCCGATCGTGCGAATGTCGTTGTCGTTGAGCGTGCTCATGCCTACCTCCTCTGAGGGTTCGGACCCGAACGCTACTAGCTAGGACGTGAGCTCGGCGAGGATCTCGCCCAGGGTCTCGACAGCAGGCGGTCGCTCAATCGGCGGCGCAGACCGGGGCGTCGAGACGAACCATGGCCGCGTCGCGCTGCTGGCGGAGCAGCTCGACGGCCTCGGCCTTCGCCTC
Organism: uncultured Actinomycetes bacterium; assembly: GCA_963775625.1. Taxonomy (GTDB): domain Bacteria; phylum Actinomycetota; class Thermoleophilia; order Gaiellales; family Gaiellaceae; genus JAIBJN01. The sequence continues at coordinate 117,890 of CAVZJM010000016.1, forward strand.
GAAGCTGTCGCGGTCGCCTGCGCGGCGAGCGACGAGGGCGTCGTCGGCGAGGTCGATCATGCTCTGGTCGAGCGCGATGGCACGGACTGCGCCCTGCCGGAAGAGCCTCGGAGGCGTCAGCTCCTCGAAGTTCGCGGCATAGTCGGCCTGGATCGCCCGCCACCCGCGGAGCCGGGCAACCTGGTCGGCCTCGGCCACGCGGGTCTCGAAGTTCTGGAGGCGCTCGTTGCGCTCGGCGCAGAGCTCGCTCAGGTCGAGGATGTAGCGGCGCTCGGCGACGGTGCGCTTCGCGGCCTGCGGCGCATGCGTGCTGCCGGCCTCGATGCGGGCCGCGAACTCGGCCGCATCCCGGGGAGGCGATTCGAAGAGCGTGCTCCCGAGCGCGACAGCGCCGCCGAGGGTGACGGCGATGAGGGCCAGGATCACAGCGGCCTTGGCGAGCGTCTGCGCGAGTCTCACGGGTTGTCCCCAGCCCTGCATCGCCCGTTCGCGCGCCGGACTCATCGTCAGAACGAGTGATTGAACCTTCAGAGCTCCTAACGCAATGAGGAGCGATGCCGCCTGGCCGCGCTGAGCGGCCCGAGGCGGCGTCCTCGGTCGCGCCCATACCTCTGCGGTATGAGCGCTCCCTGCGTCCTTGCCTCGAACCACCCATCACACCCAGACGGCGGGCCATCATTCCGCTAGGAGCTCTTGGAGTAGACTCGCGCCCGGCCGTGGATCTCTACGAGTACCAGGGGAAGCAGCTCTTCGCGCGTGCCGGCATCCCGGTGTCCGAGGGCCGTCTGGCGACGACTCCGGCCGAGGCCCTGGAGGCCGCGGAGGAGCTCGGCGGGCCCGTCGTGGTCAAGGCGCAGGTGCTCGTCGGCGGCCGCGGCAAGGCCGGCGGCATCAAGCTCGCCGACACTCCGGCCGAGGCCGAGTCCCACGCCGCGGCGATCCTCGGCATGGACATCCGCGGGCACGTTGTCCGGCGGCTGTGGATCGAGCGCGCGTCGGACATCGCCAAGGAGTACTACCTCTCGTGCACGTTCGACCGCGGCGAGAAGAAGCCACTCTTCATGCTGACGACGGAGGGCGGTATCGACATCGAGGAGGTCGCGGAGAAGCACCCCGAGGCGCTCGCGCGCCTCCACGTCGACCCGCTCGTCGGCTCGCAGCCGTGGCAGGGGCGCTGGCTCGTCTTCACCGCCGGCATCGACGACCCGGGCGAGCAGAAGCAGGTCGCGGCGATCGTCGAGAAGCTCTACGAGGCGTTCGTCGGCTTCGACGCGATGCTCTGCGAGGTGAACCCGCTGATCGTCACGCCGGCGGGCGAGGTGAAGGCGCTCGACTCGAAGTTCACCGTCGACGACAACGCGCTCTTCCGCCATCCCGACGTGGCCGAGATGCGTGACGTCGAGGCCGCCGACCCCCGCGAGCGGCTCGCGCGCGAGAAGGGTGTCATCTACGTGAAGCTGGACGGCGAGATCGGGATCCTCGGCAACGGGGCCGGCCTCGTCATGGGCACGCTGGACGTGATCGACCAGGTAGGGGGCCGCCCGGCCAACTTCTGCGACCTAGGCGGCGGAGGCGACGCGCAAGGCGTCATCGACGCGCTCGAGGTGATCACGTCGGACGAGCAGGTGGAGGCGATCCTCTTCAACATCTTCGGCGGGATCACGCGCTGCGACGAGGTCGCCCGCGGCATCCTCGCGGCCCTCGGCCAGATGGAGATCGAGCTCCCGGTCGTCGTGAGGCTCGACGGCACCAACGCGGAGGAGGGCAGGCGGATGCTGAACGAGGCCGCCCCGCCCAACGTATACGTCGAGGACACCATGCTCTCGGCTGCGGAGCGCGTGGTGTCGCTCCGGTGAGGCAGGCTCCCTAGTGGCGATCGTCGTCGACCGCGACACGCGCCTGGTCGTCCAGGGGATCACCGGGCGCGAGGGCTCCTTCCATGCGACCCGGAACCTCCGCTACGGCACGAACGTCGTCGCCGGGGTCACCCCGGGCAAGGGCGGCGAGAGCGTCGAGGGGATCCCGGTCTTCGACACCGTTCGGGGCGCCGTCGCCGAGGCCGGCCCGAACACGGCCATGGTGTTCGTCCCGGCTCGGTTCGCCGCCGACGCGATCTACGAGGCCGTCGACGCGGGAATCGAGACCGTCATCTGCATCACGGAGGGCATCCCCGCCCACGACATGCTCCGCGTCTACAACTACGTGCGCCCTCGCGGGGTCACGCTGGTGGGCCCGAACTGCCCCGGCGTCCTCTCCCCCGGCAAGGCGAACGTGGGGATCATCCCCGCCGAGATCTTCAGCGAGGGCCCGGTGGGCCTCGTCTCCCGATCCGGCACGCTCACGTACCAGATCGGGCACGAATTGACGCAGTTGGGAATCGGCCAGTCCACTATCGTGGGTATCGGGGGGGACCCCGTCGTCGGGTCGTCGTTCATCGACGTCCTCGCCCGCTTCGAGACGGATCCCGAGACCGAGATCGTCGTCATGGTCGGCGAGATCGGCGGCTCCGAGGAGGAGAAGGCTGCCGAGTTCATCGGCGCCGAGATGACCAAGCCGGTCGTCGCCTACATCGCCGGCTTCACGGCGCCGCCGGGCAAGACGATGGGCCACGCGGGCGCGATCATCTCCGGGAGCGCCGGCACGGCGCAGGCGAAGAAGCAAGCCCTCGAGGCCCGGGGCGTCCGCGTGGGGACGAACCCGACCGAGGTCGCCCGCCTGGCGGCCGAGGTCGCCGGCGTTCTCGACTAGCCCCGCCGTCCGCGCTCAAGGTGGGCGGGCTCGCAGCCGACGTCATGGGCATGGCTCAGGGCGAAAACCTGCGGCGGGACGTGCGCTACCGGATCGGTCGCTGGCTCGGAACGACGATGCCGTCCGGCATCTTCGGCGTCCTCCTCCTCGGGAGCGTCGGCTTTCCCCTCGCCACCTGGTTGGAATGGCTCAGGGGCGGCCTGGACGAGCCGCTCGGGGTCGAGATCGCCATGCTGCTCGCCTGGCTGCTCTGCGCCCTGCTCGCCTACACCTGGTGGTTCTCCGCCCGGCAGGGGCTCGCGGAGCCGCGCGGCGCGGCCGACTCGCCCCGCCGCGGCCGTCAGTAGACTCGTTCCATGAGCGTCATCTCCTTCGCCCGGGGCTTCCCGGGCCCCGATCTGCTTCCGATCGACGAGTTCGGCGACTGCGCCAAGGCGGCGCTCGCGCGTGACGGCGCGACCGCCCTCAACTACGGCCCGCCGCTCGGCTACCTGCCGCTGCGCGAATGGATCGCCGACCGCCACGGCGTCGACGTCGCGCGCGTCATGATCACGAACGGGTCGCTCCAGGCCTTCAGCTTCATCGCCCGGCACCACGTCCAGGCAGGCGCGAGGGTGTTCGTGGAGGCTCCGTGCTACGACCGCTCGCTCCAGATCCTGCGCCGCCTCGGCGCCGACGTCGAGTCCGTGCCGCTCTCCGACGACGGCCTCGACATCGACGCCCTCGAGCAGGCGCTCGCGGAGACGGACGGGCCGCGCCTCGTCTACACGATTCCGACCTTTCAGAACCCGAGCGGCCGCACCCTCTCGGAGCCGAACCGTCACCGGCTCGTCGAGGTGGCCCGCGCCCACGGCGCCGTCATCCTCGAGGACGACCCCTACGGCCTCCTCCGCTTCGGGGGCGAGGGCCTGCCGCGCCTCTTCGAGCTCGCCGGCGGCGAGGGCGCCATGCTCCTGTCCTCCTTCTCGAAGACGGTCGCGCCCGGCATCCGGGTCGGCTTCGCCATCCTCCCCGAAGAGCTCATGGGCGCGATGCAGACGCTCATCCTCGAGAACTACGTCTCGCCCGTGATGTTCGTCGAGGCGACGCTCTACGAGTTCGTCTCGCGGGGGCGTTTCGACCCCAACATCGAGTCGATCCAGGAGGCTCTCCACGTTCGCCGCGACGCGATGATCTCGGCGCTTGCGCGCGAGATGCCCGAAGGAACGACGTGGAACGAGCCGAACGGCGGCTACTTCCTCTGGGTCGATCTCCCCGACGGCCTCAGCGCGGAGGGCCTGCTCGCCCAGGCCGACGAGGTGGGCGTCGCCTTCATCAAGGGCCCCGACTTCTTCTTCCACGGCGGCGGGGAGTCGTCGCTTCGGCTCGCGTTCTCCTACGAGCGGCCGGAGGCGATCGACGAGGGCATCTCCCGCCTGGGACGGCTCGTGCGCGACGCGGTTGCCGTTCCGGCGTGACCTCGCGGGCCTTCGAGACGGCACACCTCGACGAGCTCGACCGCTTCGGCGGAGAGTTCGACAGCATCCCGATCCGGATCCCGCTCGGCATCGCCGCCTTCGGCGTCAACGCCTACGGCGCGCGCGAAACCGGCGGCCAGGTGATCGAGGAGCACGACGAGCTCGGCGCCGGAGCGGGCCGCCACGAAGAGCTCTACCTCGTCCTCGCGGGCCGCGCTCGCTTCACCGTAGCCGGCGAGGAGCTCGACGCGCCCGAGGGGACGCTCGTCTTCGTGCGCGACCCGGCGACCCGCCGAGGCGCGACGGCGATCGAGCCCGACACCACCGTGCTCGTCGTCGGCGGCACGGTCGGGAAGGCGTTCGAGCCGTCTCCCTGGGAGTCCTGGCTCGAGGCGCTGCCCTTCTACGAGTCGAAGGACTTCGAGGCGGCCGCGGCCGTACTGGAGCGAGCGCTCGCGGCCCACCCGGACAACCCGAACGTCCTCTACAACCTCGCCTGCTGCGAGGCCCTCGCGGGTCGGCGCGAGCAAGCCCTGGAGCACCTCACCCGGGCTTCAGAGGGCGACCCGCGCGTGCGCGAGTGGGCCGCCACCGACCCGGATCTCGACTCGATCCGGGACGCGCTCTAGGCTGCGGCGTGCGCCCGGAGCTGCGGGCGGGCGACGAGCCGTGCCTGGTCGGGCGGCTCCAGCCTGGCCGCCTTCGCCGACCTGAAAGTCGGGCAGGGCCCGTCCGCCAGAGCACAGAGTGCCTCCTGGCGGAAATAGCAGTCTTTGCAGGTGATTTGCCGCCGCTTCGCCATAGATCCGGGGTCGCCCATCTTATGGCTGCACGTCGTTCGGGTTAAGCGTTGCCGCGACGAAAAACACGCAATTTCCGCAAGGTTCCGCTGGGTTGTTGACGGGATGGAAAACTACGAGGTCGTCAGCACGGACAACGCCTCGTCGAACGTCGAGACGGGAATCACCTCGAGATCCTCGACCGCGTCCCGCGCTTCCTCGAAGTTGGCGTCGGGCACCAGGAAGATGTCCGCGCCGGCGTCCCGCGCGCCGATCGCCTTCTGCTTGACGCCCCCGATCGGAAGCACGGTGCCGTCGAGCGCGAGCTCGCCCGTGGCGACGACCGTCCGCCCGCGGTCGAGGTCCTCCCCCAGCTCGTCGACGATGTCGAGGGCGAAGGCCAGCCCGGCCGACGGCCCGCCGATTCCGCCGGCGTCGATCTCGATGTCGAGCGGGAACTCGAAGTCCTCCGTGTCCTGAACCTCGACCCCCATCACCGCCCGCTCGGGCTCGTCCTGCGCAGCTCTCGTCCCGACGGTGAGCTTGGTCACGGGCTTCTCGTCGCGCCTCACGGTCAGGTCGACTTCCTCGCCGGGCGTCACTCCCACGAACGCGTCGCGGAGCTCCTCGGTCGTCTCGACCGCCTGGCCGTTCACGCTCACGATGACGTCGCCGACCTGCAGCAGGCCGTCGGCGGGTGCGCCGGGCACGACCAGCCTGACCTCGGCCCCGAGCGGAGTCACCTCGACGTCCCTGCCCAGGTGCCGCAGCGCCACCGTGATTGCAACGAGCTGCGAGCGCGACATGGCGTTGAGGCTCGAGGCGCGACGCTGCTGGTCGCTCACGCCCTGGGGGTTCAGCACCTCCTCGGGAAGCAGCGACGCGCCCTCGTGGATGCCCGGGAAGATCCGCTCGAGCAGGCTCGCGCGGCCGACGCGGACATCGACCATGTAGATGCCGCTCCCGTCCTCGTCCCCGCCCTCGCCCGGAATCTCGACGAGCGGGTCGGTCGGGCGTGCCTCGTCGGGGAGGACGATGTAGTGATCCGACTGGATCCAGGTCAGGGCGAGCCCGACCAGGATCACGAGCAGGACGACCGAGAGCAGGATGCCCAGACGACGGCGCATCCAGCGATCGTAGCCCCGCGGTTTCCGGCTACGCGCTGAGGACGGAGACGACGTCGCGGACCGCGGCGGCCGACTCGGCCAGCGCGGCGCGCTCGGCCTCCGTCAGGTCGAGCTCGACGATCTCCTCGATTCCCGCCGCTCCGAGCTTGACCGGGACGCCCATGTACAGGTCGTCGATCCCGTACTCGCCCTCGAGCAGGGCAGTGCAGGGGAGGACGCGCTTCTGGTCGAGCATGACCGCGTCGACCATCTGCGCCACGGCAGCGCCCGGCGCGTACCACGCCGACGTGCCGAGGAGCTCGACGATCTCGCCGCCGCCCTTCCGCGTGCGCTCGACCATCGCCTCGATCGCCTGCGCCGAGGCGAGCTTCGTCAACGGCACGCCGCCGACCGACGTCGCGGAGACGACGGGCACCATCTGGTCGCCGTGCCCGCCGAGCACCATCGCGGTGACGTCCTTGGCCGAGGCCCCCGTCTCCCACGCGATGAACGTGCTGAAACGCGCGGTGTCGAGGATGCCGGCCATCCCGAGCACGCGCTCGCGCGGCCAGCCGGAGACGTTCTTGGCCACGTGGCACATCGCGTCGAGCGGGTTGGACACGATCATCAGGATCGCGTCAGGCGAGCGCTCCACCGCCTCACGGGTGACGGAGCCGACGATCTGCTCGTTCGTCGTCACGAGATCGTCGCGGCTCATGCCGGGCTTGCGCGGAAGCCCCGCCGTGATGACGACGACGTCGGAGCCGGCGGTCTCCTCGTATCCGTTCGAGCCGGTGATCGTCGGCTCGTAGCCGAGCACCGGGCCCGCCTCGTTCAGGTCGAGGGCCTTCCCCTGCGGCAGGCCTTCCTTGATGTCCACGAGGACGACGTTCGCGTAATCGCGCCGCGCGATCTCCTGGGCGGCCGTCGCGCCGACGTTGCCCGCTCCGACCACTGTCACTTTCCGTCTCAAACCCGCACTCCCATCGTGTCGATGATCGCGTCCGCGACCTCGCTCGTCCCGACCGCGGTCGGGTCGTCGCGGCGCGGCTTCATGTCGTAGGTGACGGACTTCCCCTCGGCGATCACGGCCGCGATCGCTCCCTCGAGCCGGTCGGCGGCTTCCCGCTCCTCCAGATGGCGGAGCATCATCACGCCGGAGAGCATCATCGCCATCGGGTTCACCCGGTTCTGCCCCGTGTACTTCGGCGCCGAGCCGTGCGTCGGCTCGAAGACCGCCGCATGCGCGCCGAAGTTGCCGCCCGGCGCGAGCCCGAGGCCGCCGATCAGCCCGGCGCAGAGGTCGGAGACGATGTCGCCGTAGAGGTTCGGGCAGACGAGGACGTCGTACTCCTCCGGCCGCTGGACGAGCTGCATCGAGAGGTTGTCGACGATCTTGTCCTCGAAGGCGATGTCCTCGTTCTCGGCCGCGACGTCCCGGGCGACCTGCAGGTAGAGCCCGTCTGTGAACTTCATGATGTTTGCCTTGTGGACGGCCGTCACCTTGCCACGGCCGTTCCTCCGCGCGTAGTCGAACGCGAACTCGACGATTCGCCGCGAGCCGCTCACGGAAATGGGCTTCAGGCTCAGGCCCGAGTCCTGGCGAACCGACGTCTCCAGCCGCTCCTCGACCCAGTGGATCAGCTCCAGCGCCTCCTCGCTCCCCTCCTCCGCCTCGATTCCGGCGTAGAGATCCTCCGTGTTCTCGCGGATGACGACGAGGTCGACGGCCTCGTAGCGCGAGCGCACCCCCGGGTAGCTCTTGCAGGGCCGGACCTGGCCGTAGAGGTCGAGGCTCTTCCGCAGGGCGACGTTCACCGAGCGGAAGCCCGTGCCCACCGGGGTCGTGATCGGGCCCTTGATCGCCACCCCGTTTCGCCTGATCGACTCGAGCACGTGATCGGGGAGCGGGTTCCCGCCGTAGCGGTCCATGACGTCGGCGCCGGCCTCCTGGACGTCCCAGTCGAGCTCGACTCCGGTGGCGTCCAGGACGCGCCGAGTCGCCTCGGCGATCTCGGGCCCCGTCCCGTCGCCGGGGATGAGCGTGACGCGGTGCGGCATGGGCGGGGAGCAATTCTAATGCGGCAACCGTCGCCTGCGGCCGTTCGATACGGTGCCGCTGACCAGAGAAGGGAGCCCATGCCGGACTTCAACCCAGGGCTCGAAGGCATCGTCGCCGTCGAGACGGAGATCGCAGAGCCCGACCGGGAGGGAGGCTCGCTTCGCTACCGCGGCGTCGACATCGAGGAGCTCGTCGGCCGCCATCCGTACGAGAGCGTCTGGGGCCTTCTCGTCGACGACGACCTCAATTCCCGGATGCCGGACCCCGAGCCCTACGAGCCGGCCGGCCTCACCGGCCACGCGCCCGCCGACCTCCAGGCCGAGACGGCGCGGATGGCCGGCGCCTGGAGCCTCGGCAAGCTGAACGAGATCTCGGACGAGCAGGCTCGCGAGGACCTCGGACGCCTCTCCGCCCAGATGATGTCGATCGTCGCCCGCTCGGCCCGGATCGCCGATGGCAAGACCGACGTCGTCCCCGACGAGGTCGTGGCAGCCGGCGCCACCGCCGCCGAGAAGTTCCTGCTCCGCTGGCGCGGGGAGGCCGACCCGCGGCACGTGAAGGCCATCGACACCTACTGGATTTGCACCGCGGAGCACGGCCTCAACGCCTCGACCTTTACCGCGCGGGTCGTCGCCTCGACCGGCGCCGACTGCGGCGCGGCCCTCTCGGCCGCCGTCGGCGCGCTCTCCGGGCCGCTTCACGGCGGCGCACCCGCCTACGTGAAGCCGATGCTCGACGAGGTCGCCGCGCACGGCGACGCCGAAGCGTGGGTGCGGGACGCGCTCGCGAGCGGCAAGCGGATCATGGGCTTCGGGCATCGCGTCTACCGGGCCGAGGACCCGCGCTCGCGCATCCTCAAGCGGACGGCCGAGGAGCTCGGCTCGCCGTACGTCGAGGTCGCGCACGACGTCGAGCGCGCCGCGCTCGACGCGCTCCAGGAGCGCCATCCCGAGCGCGTGCTGGCGACGAACGTCGAGTACTACTCGGCGGTCGTGCTGGACATCGCCGAGATCCCGCCGCCGCTCGCGCCCGCGATGTTCGCCTGCTCCCGGGTCGCCGGGTGGTCGGCCCACATCCTCGAGCAGAAGAGGACCGGGCGCCTCTTCAGGCCCTCGGCGCGCTACGTCGGGCCGGCCGCCCGCTCGCTCGCGTGACGATCCTCGCGGAGGCCGTCGGGCGCGCCGCCGAGCTGACCGACGAGCGCGCCCTCGCCGACCTTCGCCGCTCGGTCGACGACGAGCTCGAGGCCGCCGCCCGGAGCAAGGACTATCGGGAGCGCGCGCTCGCCTACCGTGCGATCGGGCAGCTTCGCTTCAACCAGAAGACGGAGCTGCTCCGCCGCGGGCTGGAGGACGAGAGCCCGGCGGCGCGTGGGTCGGCGCTCCTCTCGCTCGAGCTCCTCTCGCGGACGCATCCCGGCGTCGTGAACGCGGTCCGCGGAACCCTGCACGCGCTCGCGAACGAGGATCCAAACCCTGCCGTCAGGCGCCTCGCCATCCTCGCGCTCAAGAACGGCTCGCCGCAGCAGGACACGCTCACGCTCCTCGCCCACATCGCCTCGGAGGGAGACGACCGGGAGCTCAAGGCCGCCGCGGCGTCCGTGCACGCGACGCTGAAGAAGAAGGCAGCCGCCCGCGCTTGACGGGAGACGCTTCAGTTTGTAAAGCTACGAGCTTCAAAAACTGAAGCGAGCCGAAGGGAGATCAACATGCGGGAGTGCGACGTCCTGCAATCGGCGAACGAGATCTACGCGGGCGAGTTCAGGAAGGGCGACCTGCCGATGCCGCCCGGACGGCGGCTCGCAATCGTGACGTGCATGGACGCGCGTCTCGACCCTGCAAGGTTCCTCGGGCTCGAGGAAGGCGACGCGCACGTGATCAGAAACGCCGGCGGCCTCGTGACCGAGGACGCGGTTCGCTCGCTCGTCATCTCCCACTGGCTGCTCGGCACCCAGGAGGTGGCCGTGCTCGCGCACACGGACTGCGGCATGCTCACGTTCTCCAACGACGACCTGCGCGCCAGGTTGCGCGCGGAGGCCGGCGCGGACGCCTCCGACGTCGACTTCAGGCCCTTCCCGGACCTCGAGGCGAGTGTCCGGGCGAGCGTGCAGACGATCCGCGAGTCGCCGCTGCTCCCCGATTCCCTCGCGGTCTCGGGCTGGGTCTACGACGTCCGGAGCGGGCGGATCAACGAGGTCGCCGAGGCGGCCTAGAACTCACTTCGGAAGGGGTTCTTAGCGCCCCTGCGTCCGGCGGGCGTGCGGGTGCGCCTCGAAGTAGGCGTTCCTCCGGCGCCGATCCGAGACGTGCGTGTAGATCTCGGTCGTTCCCAGGTCGGAGTGGCCGAGCATCTCCTGGACGCTCCTGAGGTCGGCGCCTCCCTCGAGCAGGTGCGTGGCGAAGGAGTGGCGGAGGAGGTGCGGGTGCACCCGCTCGGGGTCGAGCCCGGCCCGTGCGGCCAGGCGGCGGACGATCAGGAACGCGCCTGCGCGGGTGAGCGGGCCGCCCTGGGCGTTGAGGAAGAGCTCAGGACGGTGGCGGCGGTCGAGGTACGGCCGCCCGCGGGACAGGTACCGGCGCAGCGCCTCGACCGCCTGGGCGCCGAGCGGGACGACCCGCTCCTTGTCGCCCTTGCCGATGCAGCGCACCAGTCGCGTCTCGAGGTCGACGCCCCCGCGCTCGAGGCCGACGGCCTCGCTGACCCGGAGACCGGCGCCGTAGAGGAGCTCGATCAGCGCCCGGTCGCGGAGGCTTCGGGGTGTCGTCCCGTTCGCCGCCTCGATCAGGCGCTCGACCTCGCCGAGGGAGAGCGAGCGCGGGAGCCGCTGTCGTCGGCGTGGTAGGTCGACCTCGGCTGCGGGGTTGTCCGCGCGCTGGCCGAGAGCGACGAGATGACGGTAGAAGGTGCGGGCCGCCGCGGCCCGGCGGGCCACCGAGCTCGGCGCCTGGCCGCGCGCGCGCAGGTCGGCCAGCCAACCCTCGATCTCGTCCGCGCCCGCGTTCGTCGGCGCACGGCCGAGGAAGGTGGTGAGGTCGGCGAGGTCGCGGCGGTACGCATCGACGGTGCGCGGCGCCCGGCGGGCCGCGAGGAGCGCGAGGAACCCGGCGACCGCGGGATCGTTGCCGTTGCCGTCAGGCTCGCGGGTGGGCACGGTCGTAGACCTTTCGCAGCCGCTTCGCGTCGACGTGGCTGTAGATCTGGGTCGTGGAGAGCGACGAGTGGCCGAGCAGCTCCTGGATCGTCCGCAGGTCGGCGCCGCCTTCCAGGAGGTGCGTGGCGAACGCGTGCCGCAGGCGGTGGGGGTTGGGCAGCAGCCGGCGCAGGGAGGACGTGTCCAGGGGCCTCCCGCGCGCCGAGAGGAAGAGCGCGTTCTCGGCGCCGTGCGCGAGCCGGGGCCGGGCGCCCTCGAGATAGCGCCCGAGGTGGTAGGAAGCCTCCTCGCCGAGCGGCACGACGCGCTCCTTGCCGCCCTTCCCCCGCACGTGCACGAGCTCCTGCTCGAAGTCGACGTCGGCCAGCGTCAGGTCGACCGCCTCCTGCGCCCGCAGCCCCGCCGAGTAGACGAGCTCGAGCAGCGCCCGGTTGCGGAGGCCGAGCGCGTCCTCGGCCTCGACCTCGGCGAGCAGCGCGTCGGTCTCGGCCGGCCTAGGCGCGTGCGGAAGGCGGCGCCGGCGCCGCCCCGACACGGCGAGGTCGGGCACGCGGCTCGGTCCCAGTGTGGCGCGGACGAGCGAGCGGACGGCCGCCAGCTTGCGCGCGACCGTCGTCTGCGCCAGCTTCCGCGGCTGCCGGCCGGGTCGATCGGCGCCGAGCTCTGCCGCGTAGCTCGCGAACGCGCGGGCGTCGAAGGTGGCGAGGCTGAGGCGGTTGCGACGCAGCCACGCGGCGAGCTCCTCCAGGTCGCGCCGGTAGGCCCGGCGGGTGGCGTCGGAGAGCGCCTGGCTGCGGAGGAAGCGGTCGATGGCAGCGTTCGTGTCCACTTCGCGCAGTTCCGCCTCGCGCGGAGTGCTCCTTCTAGCAACTGCTGCAGGCATGAATTGCTGGGAGGGGCACTAGGGTTCCTGCGGTGCTCCTGCGCCACCGCGTCCGCGATCTCCTCCTGGCAAGCTGGGAGACCGACGCCGACCGGGTCGCCCGGGTTCTCCCGGGCGGCCTCGAGCCGGCGACGGTGGACGGACGGCATCTGGTGACGATCGCGGCCCTCCGCTGGGACGGAGGACGTCTCGGGCTCGTTCCCGTGCCCCGCTTCACTCAGGTCAACCTGCGCGTCTACGCCCGCCACCGCGGCGAGACGGCGGTCGTCTTCCTCGCGCTGCGCGTCAGCCTCCTGGGGATGGGGGGAGCGCTCTTCGGCTTCCCGGTCCGTCCCGTCCGGGCGCGGGTGCGCGAGGGGAGCGTCAGGGCGAAGGGCTTCGGCGTGGAGCTGCTCTACGAGCGCCGCGGCCCGGCGCCGATCGGGGAGCTCGGCTCCCATGAGCTGGGCCTCTTCGAGGCCGCCGGGCTGCGAGAGCTGCGCGTGCGCCGCGGCGAGGCGAGCTGGGAGCGGGCGGAGGTCGCAGGGCCGGTGCGGGCGGATCCGCTTCAGGCCCTCGGCTTCGCCGTCGCGGGCCCGCCGGAGCTCCTCTACGCGCCGCACGCCTCCTTCGAGGCGGAGCTCCCGGCGCGGCGAGTCTAGGAACTAGGCCGAAATTCGAGGAGGAGGCGTACGATACGCGGCAATGGCCATCAGCGAGACAACGGGCCTCGAGGCGCATGGGCTCGACCCGCGAGGGTCGGTTTTCTGGAATCCGAGCGTCTCCATGTGCTACACGCATTCGCTCGCGCGAGAGGAGGCGCGCCTGGCTGAAGGCGGGCCGCTCGTGGTCGACACCGGCCGCCACACAGGCCGCTCGCCGAACGATCGCTTCGTCGTCCGCGAGCCGGGCTCCGAGGAGCGGATCGCCTGGGGCAGCGTCAACCGGCCCATCTCGGAGGACAGCTTCGACGGGCTGCGCGACAAGGTCGTCGCGCGACTCGAAAGCGGCGACGTCTACGTTGTCGACGCCTTCGCCGGGGCCGATCCGGCTCATCGACTTTCGGTCCGCGTCGTCACCGAGTCCCCGTGGCACGCACTCTTCGCGCGCACGCTCTTCATCAACCCGAGCGAGCGGGAGCTCACCGACCAGCGGCCGGACGCGCTCGTCCTCCATGCGCCGTCCGTGACGGCGAATCCCGACGAGGACGGAACGCGCAGCGAGACGTTCATCCTGCTGCACCCGACACGGGCCGAGGTCGTGATCGGCGGGACGCTCTATGCGGGGGAGATCAAGAAGTCGATCTTCGCGCTCATGAACGACCGCCTTCCCCTCGAGGGCGTCTTCCCCATGCACTGCTCGGCGAACGTCGACGACGACGGCCGTGTGGCCGTCTTCTTCGGGCTCTCGGGAACGGGCAAGACGACACTCTCCGCGGATCCTGAGCGTCGCCTGATCGGGGACGACGAGCATGGCTGGGGCGACGACGGCGTCTTCAACTTCGAAGGCGGTTGCTACGCGAAGGTGATCCGGCTGTCGCCCAAGGCGGAGCCCGAGATCTACCGGACGACGCGAACCTTCGGCACCGTGCTCGAGAACGTGGCCATGGACGAGCGCGGAGTCCTCGACCTCGACGACTACTCGAAGACGGAGAACACGCGCGCCGCCTACAAGCTCGAGCAGATCCGAAACGCGCTCCCTGCGAAGCGCGCAGGCCATCCGAGCGTCGTCGTCTTCCTGACGGCGGACGCCTTCGGCATCCTGCCTCCGATCGCGCGGCTCACTCGCGACCAGGCGCTTTTCTACTTCCTCTCCGGCTTCACCGCGAAGCTCGCGGGCACGGAGATCGGGGTGCAGGAGCCGCAGCCGACCTTCTCGGCCTGCTTCGGCGCGCCGTTTCTCCCGCAGGACCCGGCCGTGTACGCTCGCATGCTCGGCGAGAAGCTCGACGCCCACCCACACGTCAATGTCTGGCTCGTGAACACCGGCTGGACGGGTGGGCCGTACGGTGAGGGCGAGCGCATGCCCATCGCGGCGACCCGCGGGCTCCTGCGGGCAGCGCTCGAGGATGACCTCGAGGACGTCGAGTATCGGGTCGACCCCACGTTCGGGTTCGACGTTCCGGTTCGCGGACCCGGGGTCCAGTCGCGCCTCCTCGACCCGCGTTCCACCTGGCGCGACCCCGAGGCATACGACGCCAAGGCACAGGAGCTTGCGACGATGTTCCGCGAGAACTTCGAGCGCTTCCCCGACGCCTCCGAGGCCGTGCGGCAGGCCGGGCCCAGAACCAGCCGTTTCGTATAGCTTCCCTGGAGGTGGAAGCGAAGCACGACGTCCTCATCGTCGGCGCCGGCTGTGCGGGCATGCGCGCAGCGATCGAGGCGTTCGACGCGGGCGCGGACGTCGCCGTCGTCTCCAAGATCCATCCCACGCGCAGCCACTCCGGAGCGGCCGAAGGCGGCATCAACGCGGCCCTCGGAAACGCGTCCGAGGACGATCCCGAGAAGCACGCCTTCGACACGGTGAAGGGCTCCGACTACCTCGGCGACCAGGACGCGATCGAGGTCCTCTGCCAGGAGGCGCCCGACGACGTCTACCAGCTCGAGCACTGGGGAGCCGTCTTCTCGCGGACCGACGACGGCCGGATCGCCCAGCGCCCCTTCGGCGCCGCCGGCGAGCCGAGGACGGCGTACGCGGCCGACATCACCGGCCACGTGCTCGTGCACGTGCTCTACGAGCAGATGATGAAGCGTGACGTCACTACCTACGAGGAGTGGTTCGCCTGGAAGCTCGTCGAGGACGAGGGGCGCTGCCAGGGCGTCATCTGCTGGGACCTGCTCGACGGGGGCTTGAAGCTCGTAGGCGCGAAGACGGTGATCCTCTGCACGGGCGGCGCCGGGCGGCTCTACACGGGCACGACGAACGCCTACTCCTGCACCGGCGACGGCATGGCGCTCGCGCTCCGGATGGGCGTGCCCCTGAAGGACATGGAGATGATGCAGTTCCACCCCACGACCCTCTCGCCGTCGGGCGTGCTCATCACGGAGGGCTGCCGCGGTGAGGGCGCCTACCTCCTCAACTCCGAGGGCGAGCGCTTCCTGAAGAACTACGCTCCCAACGCCATGGAGCTGGCGAGCCGCGACGTCATCTCACGGGCCGAGCAGATCGAGATCGACGCCGGCCGCGGCGTCGACGGCGACGTCCTCCTCGACCTGCGCCACCTGGGCGCGGACAAGATCATCGAGCGCCTGCACGGCACGCGCGAGCTGAGCATGGTCTTCGCCGGCGTCGACCCGATCCACGAGCCGATCCCGGTGCGCCCGGGCTCCCACTACCACATGGGCGGCGTCGACACCGACCTCGACGGCAAGACCGCCCTGGAGGGGCTCTACGCCGCCGGCGAGTGCGCGTGCGTCTCCGTTCACGGCGCCAACCGGCTGGGCGGGAACGCGCTCATGGAGACGATTACGTACGGCAAGCGGGCAGGCAGAGCGGCCGCCGAGTGGGCGCTTGCCAACACCGTCGTCGCGCCGCCCGAGTCGGCGCTGCGGGGACGCCGAGCAGGAGCTGGGTGAGCTGCTCGACCGCACGGAGGGCGAGCGCCCGCACGCCATTCGCGACGAGATGGCTTCGACGATGCACGAGAACTTCGGCGTCTTCAGGCGCGAGGAGCAGATGCGCCTCGAGGGCGAGGTCATCGGCGGCCTGCGCGAGCGCTACGAGCGCGTCGTCGTCGAGGACAAGGGCGACGTCTTCAACACCGACCTGACCCAGGCCCTCGAGCTCGGCTTCCTGCTCGAGCTGGCCGCGTGCATGGTCGAGGCCGGGCTCGCGCGCAAGGAGAGCCGCGGCGCGCACGCGCGGCCGTACGACTACCCCGACCGCGACGACGCCAATTTCATGCAGCACACGCTGGTCACGCTGGTCGACGGACGCCCACAGCTCACCTGGGCGCCCGTGCGCGTGACAAAGTGGGAGCCGATGGAGAGGACCTACTAGGTGGACGTAGCACTCAAGATCTGGAGGTTCGACCCGGACTCGGGCGAGCGCGTGCTGCGCGACTACGAGGTGGAGGCGCCCGAGTGGGCGTGCCTCCTCGACGTGCTGGACATCGTCAAGGACACCGTCGACGGCACGCTCTCGTACCGGAAGAGCTGTCGAATGATGATCTGCGGCTCCTGCGGCATGCGCATGGACGGGCGCGCCGTCCTCGCCTGCAAGGAGCGCATGAAGCCCATCGTCGACCGGGGCCACGTCCCGGTGATCTCTGCGATGGGGAACATGCCGATCCTGAAGGACCTCGTCGTCGACATGAAGCCCTTCTGGACGAAGGTCAGGAACATGAAGCCGTGGGTGGAGACCGGCTACCGCGACGTCCCCGAGCGCGAGTTCCGCGTCTCCCCGGAGGAGATGGCGCCGATCCAGAAGGAGGCGCTCTGCATCATGTGCGGCTGCTGCGTCTCCGAGTGCAACTCGATGGAGTCCGACCCGGAGTTCTTCGGGCCGGCCGCCCTCGCCAAGGGGTTCCGATTCGTGGGCGACCCACGCGACCAGGCCGCGGTCGAGCGGCTCGAGCGCTACAACGACGAGCACGGGATCTGGGACTGCACCCGGTGCTACTTCTGCAACGAGCGCTGTCCGAAGGGCGTCGACCCGCGGGACTCGATCGCCAAGCTCGGCGCCGAGTCGATCCGGCTCGGGATCGACCGCGACATGGGCGCGAAGCACGCCCTCTGGTTCGTGCACTCCGCCAAGACCACCGGGTGGCTCCGCGAGACCGAGCTCGTCCCCAAGACCCAGGGCGTCCTCGGGGCGCTCAAGGAGACGAAGTTCGCGCTCGCGCTCTTCAAGCACGGCAAGGTGCCGCTCGTCCCCCACGTGGCCGAGAGCGTGCACGAGGCGAGAGCGCTCTACGAGGTCGTGAAGGCGCAGGACCGCGGCGGCGCCGCCGGCATCGTCCAGGGTGAGCGCGCGCTCGCGCGGCTCGAGCACGGAGGCGAGATACCGCCGGAGGCGGCGGAGTGAGGGTCGCCTACTACAAGGGCTGCCTCGCTTCCCTCTCCGCGAAGGAGCTCGACACCTCCACCCAGGCGCTCGCCCCCATGCTCGGGATCGAGCTGGAGGAGCTGAAAGCGGTCACCTGCTGCGGCGCCGGCGACATCCACGAGGCCGAGCCGGACTACTACCTCCACCTGAACGCGCGCATCCTCGCCTACGCCGAGGCGACGGGCTGCGACACGCTGATGACGATCTGCAACGTCTGCACGCTCAACCTCCGCCAGGCCAACCTCGCGCTCGTAAACGACGACGCGCTCCGCGTGCGCGTGAGCGAGAACCTGGAGAAGGTCGGCGCGCCGGCCTACTCCGGCGGCGTGGACGTCAAGCACCTCCTCTGGCTGATCGCCGAGGGCGACGGCTACGAGAAGCTCAAGGAGGTCGCCCACAAGGGCCTCAAGGGGCTGAAGGTGGCGCCGTTCTACGGCTGCCAGATCCTGCGGCCCTCCAAGCTCCTGGGCGTCGACGACCCCGATCGGCCGCACACGCTCGAGGCGATCATCGAGGCCTGCGGCGGCGAGGCTATCGACTACCCGGCGAAGATCAAGTGCTGCGGCTTCCCGATCATCCAGGCCCGCGAGGAGACGGCGCTCGGCGAGCTCGTCCAGCCGATCCGCCAGTCGATCGAAGCCGGCGCGGACGCGATGGTGACGCCGTGCCCGCTCTGCCATCTCTCACTGGACGCTTGGCAGTCGAAGCTCGAGGCCCAGACCGGCGAGCGGTTCCAGATGCCGATTCTTCACCTGTCGCAGCTGATCGGAGTGGCGGCAGGGCTGGACGACTCCGAGCTGAAGTTCAAGCGCCACGTCGTCCCGGTCGAGCCGGTCCTGGAGAAGCTGCAGGCGCCGTAGGACGTGGGCTGGCTACGCCGGCTTCTCGGAGGACGTGACGGGCATCGGCGGGCGGACGCGATGCCCGAGGTCGCCGAGCTGGGGGACGAGCATGTCGACCTCGGCAGGTGTGACATCTATGAGCTCCTCATCGCGATCGAGGAGGTCTTTCCGACTGACGCTGTGCTCCGCCTCGAGTCTCCGCACGGCGAGCCACGTGCGTTCCTCGAGACGTACGCCTCGGCCGCGAATCGGCCCCGATACGACCTACCGCTGGACGGCGGCGCGCTCCCGGAGTTCCAGGCGCTGGCTGCACGAAGTGCCGAACCGGAGATCGGCATACACGTCTTCGTCCACCGCGACGGGCGGATGCTCCTCGAGGCCTATGACTGCGGCGACGACACGTGGATCGCACCGGACCTGCCGCCGGAGACGGTCGTCCGGCTCCGCCGGACGAGTCGTTGACTTGGCTCCTAGTCGCGGTCGCGGTGGTCGCCGCGGCCGGGCTCGCGTGGGGGCTCTTCGAGGCGCAGTGGGTCGAGCTGCTCGAGCGCGACGCCCCGGTTCGGGGTCTGGCGCCGGAGCTCGACGGCCTGCGGATCCTCCACATCTCGGACTTCCACCTCGGCACGGTCTCGCTGAACGGCCGAGCGCTGCGGAAGGCCGTCGACTGGGCGGCCGGGCGCGACCTCGACGTCGTTGCCGTCACCGGCGATCTCGTCAGCCGGCGCCGCGGCGTACGGACGCTGGCCGCGGAGCTGGGCCGGCTGCGACCCCGGCACGGCACGTACGCCGTGCTGGGGAACCACGATGTCGCGTCCACGCGCGACCCGTTCAGCCGCCCGGCCGACCTGAGCGGCGTCGAAGCCGCCATGCTCCTGGAGCACGAGTCGGCGTTCGTCGACGTCAGGGGCAAGAGGGTGCAGGTCGCCGGGGGCGACCCGCGCCGGCACCGCGAGCCGCACGGGCCGCTGGCGGATGCCGAGGCCGACCTCCGCCTCCTGCTCGTCCACTTCCCCGACCCGGTTGAGACTTTGACACCGTGCGAGTTCCACCTCATCCTCGCGGGCCACCTCCACGGCGGGCAGATCTGCGTCCCGACCCCGCGCGGCAAGGTACGGCTCGAGCACCTCCGCGCGCGCTACTGGGAGGGGCTGTTCGAGCTCCCGCAAGGGACGCTCCACGTCTCGCGCGGGCTCGGCACCAGCTTCGTCCCTTTCCGCTTCCTGGCCCGGCCGGAGGCCACGATCCTGACGCTGCGGGCGCAGGAGTAGACTCGGCGCGGGAATGGCCTACCGCCTCTCGCCCGTCACGCGGGCGTCGATCGCCGACGCGCCGTCCGTGTGCGTGGACTGCGTCTTCTGGCAGTCGCGGACCGGCCGGCCGGTCGACAAGGATCGCTGGGCCGAGCGGGTCGAGGACGAGTGGGGCGCCTGGGGCACGCTCTACCACGCCGAGCGCGACCGCCTGCTCGGGTTCGTGCAGTACGGGCCGGCAGGCCGGTTCCCGCGGGCCACCGACCTGCCGGCCGGACCGCCTTCCTCGGATGCAGTGCTCGTCACCTGCGCCTACCTCGTCGACTCCTCCTCGCCGTGGGTCCTGCAGAGCCTCTTCCTGGCGGCGATCGGCGAGGCGCGTGACCGGGGCGTCAAGGCGATCGAGACGTTCGGCTACCGGTATCCCGAGGGCGCGACGAGCTACGAGCGGGTGCTCGTGCACCGAACGGTCTTCCCCGCGGACTTCCTGGCCGACTTCGGCTTCGTCGCGCTGCGCTGGGCAGGCGACGTCTGCCTTGCCCGGCTCGAGCTCGGGGGCCTCCAGCCGGTCGAGGACGGGCCGACGGCGCGCGCCTGGCGGAAGGTGAAGGAGGCGTTCACCCCGGCGCCGGTGCCGCAGCGGCCGTAAAGACGTGCTCTTAAGGCCACTTGCGATCCGGCCGGCAGCGTCTCAGGATGGGTGCGTGGACGCGCCTACGGTGGAGCCCGAGGATCTAAGCGCGATCATGCTGGCGCTCATGCGGATCGAGGGTAAGGTGAATTCCATCATCAACCTGTTGGAGAGCGATGGCCAGGACGAAGATTGATCCGGAGACCCGCGCCCGCTGGGCGCGGGAGGAGCGCGAGTTTCACGCGTACGTCGAAGCGCGAATGGAAAACCTGCGCGCATGGCGCGACGGGAAAGCCCGTCGCACGGCCCGCCTGCGCCGCCTCTCGTTCGGCCTCCTCGGCCGCGGCTGAGCCCCCCCGGAGTGCACGCCACGCCGAGAACGGCGCTACCCTAGGGCCAGGCGACCGAGGGAGGTTGGCGATGCTGCCGACGACACGGGACCGGACGGAAGACGTTCGCGAGCTGGAGGAGCTGTGGGCCGCTCCGGCGTTCGGCGAGGCCCGACCACGTGGGCGGCGTCTCCCGCTCGTTCCCGGCGCGCTCGTCGCCGGCGGCTGGCTGACGTTCTTTGTGGTCGCCCTCGCGTTCCAGCCGGCGCCGGAGCACGGGATGACCTGGCCGCTCTGGGTGACCGCCGTCTCGGTCGTGCAGATGCTGCTGCTCCTCGGGTCGGCTGCGATCGGCCCCCTCGTCGCCAGGGTCGGCTTCGCCGGCGCCACGCTCGCCGGCCCGCTGGGGATCGCGCTCGCGGTCAACTGCCGCGCGTCCGAGCATCACCTCGGGAACTGGTGGCTGGTCGAGCTGGGAGCGGCGGTCGCCCTCACGGCGCTCGCCGCCGTCGGTCTCGCCCAGCGGCTGGGGCTACGCCGCTAGCAGCCGCCGGGCGAGCAGGAGCTCGGCGATCTGGACGGCGTTCAGCGCCGCGCCTTTCCGCAGGTTGTCGTTGACGACCCAGAGGGCGAGGCCCTCGCCGGCCGTGTCCCTGCGGATTCGGCCCACGAGCACCTTGTCCCGCCCCGCCGCATCGGCCGGGGTCGGCAGGTCGGCCAGCTCGACTTGGTCGGAGGAGGCCAGCGCCTTCCGCGCCTCGTCCGGCGAGAGCGGCGACTCCGTCTCGACCCAGACCGCCTGCGCGTGGCCGACGAGCACCGGCACGCGCACGCAGGTCGCGTGGAGCGGAAGCTCCGGCAGCTCGAGGATCTTTCGTGTCTCGGCGCGGAGCTTCCATTCCTCGGAGAACTCCTCGCCGTCGAGCTCCCAGTCCATGCCGAGGTTGCCCTCGGCGGGGTGGATGCCGCGCAGCCGCTCGATCCCTGCGTCGCCGGCGCCCGAGGCCGACTGGTAGGTCGCCAGGCGCACGCGGGCGAGGCCGGCAGCCTCGCGCAGCGGCTCGAGGACACAGGCGAGTTGCATGGCCGAGCAGTTCGGGTTGGCGACGATGTCGCTCCCGTCGAGCGCGTGGTCGTTGACGCCCGCCACCACGAGCGGGATCCCGTCCTGGAGGCGGTAGGCGTCCGACTTGTCGACGACGACCGCGCCGCCGCGGACGGCGTGGGGGACGAGCTCCCGGCTGGCGTTCGTGCCGACCGAGAAGAAGACGAGGTCGAGCCCGCCGGCGGCGAGCGCGTCGGGCGTCGCCTCCTCGACGAGCAGCTCCCGGTCGCCGAAGAGGACGCTCCGGCCGGCCGAGCGCGCCGACGCGAAGGCCCGCACGTCCTCGAACCTGCGCCGGGCGAGCAGCTCCAGAGTCACGCTTCCCACGGCGCCGGTGGCGCCGACGACGCCGATTCGCACGTCAGGCATGGTGCTGCCTCTCGGCTTGGGGTGAGCCGAGCTCGAAGACCTCGTGGAGCGCGCGCACGGTCGCCTCGACCGACTCCTGCGGGACGTAGAAGGCGATCTTGATCGGCGAGGTGGCGACGAACTTGGGCTCGACGCCGAGCTCGCGCAACGTGGCGAAGGTGCGGGCGGCGACTCCCGGATGGCTCTTCATCCCGGCGCCGACGACGCTGATCTTGCCGAGGCCCAGCTGCTCCGTGAAGCGGGCGCCGAGCCCGGCGAGGGCCTGCTCGGCCTGGGGCCGGTCCTCCACCGGTGCGGAGATGACGATGCGGGAGTCCATCTGGATGATCGTGTCCACGTTGACCTCGGCTGCCGCGAGCGCCTCGAAGAGGTCGGCGGGGCGGACGTCGTCCACCTCGTACACCGCCTCTTCGACCGTGTGCGTCACGCCCGAGATCAACGCCTTCTCCAGCATCCGCTCGTCCTCCTCCCTGATCCAGGTGCCCGCCTCGTCGGTGAACGTCGAGCGCACGTGCACCATCACGCCGTGGTTCCGAGCGAACTCGACCGAGCGTAGCGCAAGCACCTTCGCGCCCGAGGAGGCCAGCTCGAGCATCTCCTCGTAGCTGACCGCATGCAGCTTCTGCGCCTCCGGGACGACGCGCGGGTCGGCCGTGAAGACGCCGTCGACGTCGGTGTAGATCTCGCAGGCGTCGGCGCCGAGGGCGGCTGCGAGCGCGACGGCTGTCGTGTCGGAGCCGCCGCGGCCGAGCGTGGTGACGTCGTACTCGGTCGAGACCCCCTGGAACCCGGCCACGAGGACGATGCGGTCGTCGTCGAGCGCCCGATGGATGCGGTGGGCCTTCACCTCGACGATCTTCGCCTTGCCGTGCGCGGTGTCGGTGACGATTCCGGCCTGCGAGCCGGTCAGTGAGACCGCGTCCGTGCCGAGGTCGGAGATGGCCATGGCCACGAGGGCGCAGGAGATCCGCTCGCCGACCGAGATGAGCATGTCCAGCTCGCGCGGCTTGGGCTGGGGCGAGACCTGGCCGGCCAGCTCGAGCAGCTCGTCGGTGTGGTAGCCCATCGCCGAGACCACGGCGACGACGCGCGCACCGGCGCGCTTCGTGGCGACGAGGCGCGCCGCCACGCGCCGGATCTTCTCCGGGTCCGCGACCGACGTGCCGCCGAACTTCATCACCACCGTGCCGGCCGCGCGCTGCGCGTCGTCGGACTCCAGCTCCGGGAGGGTCTCGTACGCCGTCTCCGTCATGCGCTCGATTGTACGGACGCCCTCCGAGGGCGCTAGCGAGGGAAGAGAGCGTTGCCCGTCTCGGCGTCCACGACCTCGATGGCGCCGGTCGGGCAGTAGCCTGCGGCCCTCAAGACGAGCTCTTCAGGCGCCCCCGCCGGGTCGACGACCTCGGACTGGCGGTTCTCGTTGTGCCGGAAAACGCCAGGCGCGAGGCCGACGCACTGTGCGTTCCCGACGCAGAGCCCGTGGTCGACCGTGATCCTGAGCGCCCGCGCCATGTCAGTCCCAGGCCACGGGCAAAGACGTCAAGGAGCGGAACTGGATGCTCGGCTGGTAGACGAGCTCCTCGGTCTCGAGGCGGAGCTCGCCGAAGCGCTCCGCCAGCGCGCGGAAGACCTCCTGCCCCTCGATGCGGGCGAGCGACGCCCCGAGGCAATAGTGGATTCCCGCGCCGAAGGACACGTGCGTGTTCGGCTGGCGGCCGATGTCGAACCGGTCGGGCTCCTCGAAGGCGCGCGGATCCCGGTTCGCCGCGGCCATGATCCAGCGGATCCGGTCGCCCTTCCCGATCGTCTTGCCCCCACGGTCGACGTCCTCCGCGGCGATGCGCTGGGTGGACTTCACGGGCGGGTCGTAGCGGAGGCACTCCTCTGTGGCGAGCCGGGCGGCGCCCTCGGGGTCGGCACGCAGGCGCCCCCACTGGTCGGGGTGCTGGATGAAGGCCAGCGTGCCGTTGCAGATCAGGTTCATCGTCGTCTCGTGACCGGCGAAGAGGAGCAGGGCCGTGTTGACGAGCACCTGGTGACGGGTGAAGACGCCACCTTTCTCCGCTTGCGCGAGCACGGAAATGAAGTCGTCGGCGGGCGCCTCGGCGCGCTCGTCGACCTTGGGGGAGACGTACTCGATCATCCCCACGATTCCCTCCATGAGGTGGCGCATGCGGTCGGGCTCGCCGCGGTTGATGTAGAGGAGCTTGTCGGCGAGCTGCCGCAGGTGATCGCGATCCTCCTCGGGAACGCCCATCATCTGCGTGATCACACGCACGGGGAGCGGCGCGGCGAGCGCCTCGAGGACGTCCATCCGTCCCTGCGGCTCGACCTCGTCCAGGAGCTCGGCCACCGCCCGGCGGACGAACGGCCGCCAGTCCTCCATCGCCTGCGGCGTGAAGTACTCGTGGACGGCCGCACGCATCGATTGGTGCGCAGGGCGGTCCTTCTCGACCAGCTGGTCGGAGCGGAAGGCCCGCACCTCCTCGAAGAGTGGCCGGTCCTCGGCCTCGATCGGCGGATGCGGCGGCCGCCGGTCGGTGCTGATCACGGCGGAGGAGAAGAGCTCGTGGTGCCGCAAGAGCCACACGAGGTCCTCGTGGCGCGTGAGGATCCACATCTCGGCGCGGGGGTTCCAGTGCACCGGGTCGGTCTCCCGGAGCCGGCCGAAGTACGCGTACGGGTCGGCGATGACGTCGGGCGCGAACAGATCTTCGGGATCCGCTGAAGCCGCGGTCGCCGAGCTCGCCATGCGCGAATTCTACGTCCCGTCTGGAGCCTGTTTCGAAATGACGCCTCGCCGTCGGCGGCACAGGGCTTCGTTTCAAGACTGGCTCCTTAAAATGTTGAACCGGCCGACCCGAAAGCCGCCCGGTTCAACGCGAGCACTCTATACAGACCGGCCCACGGAATGCAAGTCTCTTTTTCACATTTCGCGGCGGCCCGCCAGAGCCCGCCCGAGCGTGACCTCGTCGGCGTACTCGAGGTCGCCGCCGACGGGCAGGCCGCTGGCCAGGCGGGTCACCCGGGTGCGCCCGCGCAGCCGGTCGGCGATGTAGGCGGCCGTTGCCTCGCCGGTCATGTTCGGGTTGGTGGCGAGCACGACCTCCTGCACCCCGTTTCGGTCCACGCGGGCGAGCAGCTCGTCGATCCGCAGGTGCTGCGGCTCGACTCCGTCGAGCGGCGACAGCGCGCCGCCGAGCACCTGGTAGACGCCGCGGTACTCGTGCGTCCGCTCGAGCGAGAGCACGTCGGCGGGTTGCTCGACCACGCAGACGAGGGTCTTGTCACGACGCGTGTCGAGGCAGATGACGCAGAGATCCTCCTCGGTGAGGTTCCCGCACTCGCGGCAGAAGCCGACGCGCTCCTTCGCCTCGCGGATCGCCTCGGCGAGCGCGAGCGCCTCCTCCTCGGGAACGCGTAGGAGGTGGAAGGCAAGCCGCTGCGCCGTCCGGGTCCCGATCCCGGGCAGGCGCGAGAGCTGAGCGATCAGGTTCTCGACGACAGGGCTGAACATGTTCAGCCCGTAGTTCTACAGGCCCGGGAGGCCGAGTCCCTTCAGGTCGCCCGCGACCCCGCCCAGCTTCGACTGCGCCAGGTCCTGCGCGTTCCTGAGCGCCTCGTTCACGCCCGCGACGACGAGGTCCTCGAGCGACTCGGGGTCGTCGGCGTCGATCGCCTCGGGCGAGATCTTGACGCCGACGATCTCCCCGGAGCCGCTCGCGGTCACGGTGACCATTCCCCCGCCGACGGAGGCCTCGACGCGCTCGCCGGCGAGCTCTTCCTGCGCCTTGAGCATGTCGGCCTGCATCTGCTGCACCTGCTGGAGCATTTTGTTCATGTCCATCGACATCTACTCGCCATCCTTCCCGAGCTTGCGGGTGTCGAACGTCGTCTGAACGAGCGCGATGATCTCTTCCTCGGTGGCGGGCTCGGCTTCGGGTTCGGCCTCCTCGGCCGGCGCTCCCTCGCCGAGCTCGAACGCGATCGTGAGGCGGCGCCCCGTCACCTCGTGGAGGACCGCTGCAAGCACGCCCACGTTCTTCGGGTCCTCGGCCAGGCCGCGGTGGAACGAGGCGGCGGGCGGGAACTCGAGCACGAGCCGGTCACCCTCGAGCGCCACCGGCCGCGCCTCGGCCAGGACGGACCCCGTCGGGATCGACTTCTCGGAGACCGTGGGCAGGATCGACTGCTTCCAGGCAGCTTGAAGCTCGCCGAGGTCGACCGGCGGGCCCTCGCTCACCTCGGCCGGCGGCGCCTCGGTGCTTTCCGGCTCGGCAACCGAGACCGGGGCCGCAGGCGGCCGGGGGGCGTCGCCGCGCAGGCGCGACTCCAGCTGCTCCAGCCGGTAGGCGGTGGACTCGCGGGAGAGGTCGGCGCCGGGCCGCGTCACCTTCACGAGTGCGAGCTCGAGCGGGAGCCGCGGGTCGCCCCCCTGGCGGACGTCGTCCACCGCCAGGTGGAGCAGGTCGATCAGGCGCAGCACCTCCGACTCGGCGAGCTGGTTGGCCTGCGAGCGGAGCCGGTCGCGCGTCTCCGGCGTCACCGAGAGCGAGTCAGGCACCTCGCCCATGTGCTGGACGAGGAGCAGGTGGCGGAGGTGCTCCAGCAGGTCGTTGACGAGGCGGGCGAGATCCTGGCCCTGGTCGGCGAGCTCCTCGACGAAGGCGAGGAGGCCGGCGGTGTCGCGGTCGACGATCAGGTCGCAGAGGCGGAAGAGCGCCTCTTCGTCGACGGCTCCGAGCAGCTGGAGGACGGCCTGGACGCTCACCTCGCCGTCGGTCGCAGCCGAGAGCTGGTCGAGCGTGGAGACGGCGTCGCGGAAGCTCCCGCGCGCGCTTCGGGCGATCAGGGAGAGCGCAGCGTCCGGCGCCTCGATCGTCTCGCCGTCGGCGACCAGGCGCAGGAGCTTCGTCAGCTCGGCTAGTCGTGGACGCGCGAACAGGAACGTCTGGCAGCGGGAGCGCACGGTGGGGAGCACCTTGTGGAGCTCGGTCGTGCAGAAGACGAAGACGAGGTGCGGCGGCGGCTCCTCGATCAGCTTGAGGAGGGCGTTCCAGGCGGCGTCGGTGAGCTGGTGCGCCTCGTCGAGGATGTAGACCTTGAAGCGGCCCTCGACCGGCTGCAGGACGACGTGGTCGCGGATCTCGCGGATGTCGTCGATCCCGCGCTGGCTGGCGGCGTCCATCTCGACCACGTCGAGGGAGACGCCGTTGGCGATCGTCACGCAGGAGTTGCAGGTCTTGTCGGGTGTCGCCGTCGGGCCCTGCTCGCAGTTGAGCGCCTTGGCGAGGATGCGCGCGAGCGACGTCTTCCCGGTTCCGCGCGGGCCTGCGAAGAGGTACGCCTGGCGCACCTGGTCGTGGGCGATCGCGTTTCGAAGCGTGCGCACGACCGCCTCCTGGCCGACGACCTCGTCGAAGTCCTGCGGCCGGTATTTGCGGTAGAGAGCAGTCACGAGCGCGCTGTGGGAAGCACTAACAGAAAGTGCCCGGAAGCGCACCCTCCGTTGTGGATGCTCTCGGGTCGGTGCCTGCGACGCTCGCTCTGACCAGGTTGATCCACGGCACCCGGGAGAGACTGCTTAGCGCTGCTTCCTCCCGGACCTGACGCGGTTCACAGGCTCCCGGTGCGCGGAACCTGGCCGTCAACACTCGCGTGCGCGAGCCCGTGCCCCGATTGCGAACCCCTCGGGAGGGAGTTCAGCCCCGCTGGAGCGGATTGCGGGTTCAGGGAACCGCTAGCTCCCCGCCTAGCGCGACCGGGCGCTTCGATCGTAGCAATCGCGCGCCGCTAGACTTGCCGCCTCGGGGCGCATAGCTCAGCGGGAGAGCGCCCGCCTCACACGCGGGAGGTCGATGGTTCGATCCCATCTGCGCCCACTGGCCCGGAGGCCAGTATCTAAGCGGCTTCCGCCGCAGACGCCTCCGGGACGACCTCGAGCGATGCACCCTCCGTTTGGGCACTAGTGCCCATTGAGGCCCAGGAAACGGCTTCCGCAAATGCGGCCCGCTCGGCCTGCGAGAGCCGCGCTCGGTGCTTCATGGCGACCATGTAGATGCCCGTCGTGATGGTCGGGTTCTTGTGCCCAAGCTGCCCGGCGGTCTCGGAGGCGGTCGCCCCGGTCGCCTCGGAGAGGATCGCCGCGCCGCGCCGGAGCCCGTGCAAGGTGAGGGCCTCGATCGTCGGGATGCCCTTCTCGCCGAGCTCGACGTTGGCAGCCTCGACGACGGGGCGCAGGAGCCTCCGAGTCACGTTCGAGCGGCTGTCCTGCTTGCCCTGGCTCGTCCCGAACACGTAGTCACCCGGAGCGGACAGTCTCGCCCTCGCCTTCCACTCGGCGAGCTCTTCCGTGAGTGCTCGCGGAAGGACGACGATACGCTCGCCGGCCTCGGTCTTCGATCGCCGGACGACGAGCTCGGAGCGGGCGAGGTTCATGTCGCGCCACTCGAGCGCGAGCGCCTCGCCGATGCGCAGGCCCGCGACAGCAAGCACTCCGACGAGTGGGCGCCCCCGGCCGCCGTAGCGCCCCTTCGCCGCGTGCAGGAGCGCCGGCAACTGTTCCGGCCAGAAGAACGTCCGCCGGGGGGCCACGCCCTTGACGCGGCGCCGTCGGCCTGCAGCCGGGTTGCTTCCGACGTGCCCGGCTTCGATCGCGTACTCGAGGATGAGCGCGAGCTGCGCGATCATTCGGTTGACCGAGTTGGGTCCGAGGACGCCTTCGCTGAGCTTCCCTCGCTTGAAGCGGTCGACCGCCTCGATGTCGATCTCGTCCAACCGCATGCGGCCGAACCAGTCGAGCAGATGGCCGGTCGTCCACTCGTGATGCTCGACCGTCCGCTCTCGCAGGCCGTCCGCCTTGCGATCCTCGAGCCAGGCCGACGCGAACTCCGCGAACGTGAGCGCACGCCGAACGGCCGGAGTGCCTTCGGCGACCTCGGCCTCGTCATGCCAAAGCCCCCGGCGTACGTCGGCGAGCACGTTCGCGAGCTCTGTCTCGGCGAGGTCGCGAGTCCATCCGTCCTCTGGGCCGCCGAGGGTCAGGTAGCGGCGCCGGCCGTACGCCCGGAAGCGCAGGGCGTAGACGAGCCCGCGCTCTACGACGGCTCGTGGACGCGTCACGTGGGCGTCGACGGTGGCCGAACCCTCCACTGGCAGGGCAAGGTCGGCCTTGTAGCCGGCTGCACGCCGACGATCGACCGCCATCACGCGGTCATGGGAGCGATGGGGGAGCGCTTCGTCCTCTTCCGGCTTCCGGTCGTGGGCGCCGACGAGCAGGCACGCCGCTCGCTTCTGCACGCCGGCCACGAGCGCGAGATGCGCGAGGAGCTCGGCGGCGCGGTCGCCGCTCTCTTCTCCGCGCCCCTCAAGCCTCCGAGAGATCGAAGCGAGGAGGACGTCGCACGCCTGGTCTCTCTCTCGACCCTCGTGGTTCGCGCACGCTCCGCCGTCGAACGCGACAACTACACCCGCGAAATCGAACTGATCTCCGAGCCCGAGGCGCCCACGCGGCTGATTGTCGTCCTCGCCCGCCTCCTCGACGGACTCGACGCAATCGGCGTCAACCGAGACGCAGGCTGGAACGTAGTCACCCGCTCCGCGCTCGACTCCATGCCCTCGCTCCGCCGCGCACTCCTCGACGTGCTCCTCCCCGAGCCCGAGCCGCTTAAGACCTCAGCGATCGCCGTGTCCATCGGCTACCCCACCAAGACCACGCAACGAGGGCTCGAGGACCTCGTCGCACACGGCCTCATAGAACGCTGGTCAGGAGGCCAAGGAAAACCCGACGTGTGGGCCCTCAGCGAGTGGGCGCGAGGGCAGTACGCGACCGCTCAGGAAAGTGCGACCGTTTTGTCACCCCAAGCAGGGAAGGGGATAGAGAGAGGGGTTTCCGGGGGTACTGACATTTCGGGCTCGGTCTCTGGGGCTTCTACGACGCGGGACGCAGCGGACGAGCCAACGTGTACGCGTACGCGTGAGGGCGGCAGCTCGTGAGCGAGGCTGTCGCCCAACTCGAGGCCGCCCTGCAGCTCCTCACTGACCTCAAGCAGGGCCGGCCGTGTAAGCCGGATCAGCTGCCCACCACCCTCGTCGATGTCGAGGCGGTCGCCCGCTACCTCGGCGTGAGCACGGACTACGTCTACCGCCACGCCGACGAGCTGGGCGCCCGCCGACTTCCGAGCGCCGGCTACGGCCGCGGGAAGGGCACCAAGCGGAGGCTTCGCTTCTCGCTTCCCGAGCTGGACGAGCGCCTCCAAGCGCGTACCACCTGCTCGTCAAGCAGGGAGTCGGATGCTGAGCCGAAGCCTGTGGCCAAGCCGATCCGTCGCCCTAGACGAAGGCGGCGTTTGGGCACAAACCCGCCGCCGCTGCCCATTCGCTGATCGCGTGGCAAGCGTTCCGAACCGCGAGCCCGATAATTCGCTGAGCGAGCGCGACGGCCTCTGTCGAGCGATCACCCGGAGGGGCGAACCGTGCCGGCGCAAGGCGGTTGCCATGGATGGGCTTTGCCTCGTGCACAACGGCTCGCAGGACATGAGGGAACTCGGCAGGCTTGGCGGTCGGGCGATCCCGAAGGCCAAGCGTGCGGACGCACAGCGGGAGAGCTTGCGGGATTACCTGCGCCGCGAGGTCGACCCGGCTGCTGTCTGGGCGGCGATCGAGGCGAGCTTGGCGAGCGGCAACGATCGTGACCGGCTCGCCGGCGCCAAACTCCTCCTCAGCGAGCTGTATGAGGCGGCGGCCGAGAAGGAGCGCGGGCACGACCACGACGAGTTGGTGGCGCAGGCCAAGGAGAAACTCGCGGCGCGGCTGGAGGAAAAGGCGGCGCGCTACGAGCTACGGACTCTCATCGATCGCGGGCTCGTTCGGCCCGGCAGCGGGAAGCGGTTCGAAGGCGTCGTGGTGTTCGACTTGCGCGACCTCGCGGAGTGGGCTGGGGCCTGGGCACCTCGCGCCGTGACCGTGTCCGACGTCTTATGCGCGACTTGCGGCAAGGTTGGCGTTCGACTCGTGGCGGAGGGCGAGCCCATTGAGCTCGAAGCCATCTACTGCGCGACCTGTCGACCGGAGACGAACAGTTTCCCGTCACCGCAAGCTGGCTAACCGTTCGGCGTTTGGCCTCTCCCTCAGGGCAGGCTCGAACGCCTCAAGAAACGCTTCTGTTGACCGCTCCCGGAAACGGAACCCGCACGCTACCGACAGGCAATCCGCCTCCTGCTAGCGCGGCGTAGGCCGCGTCTGTAGGTCGATGAGGAAACCCGCGGTAAGACAGACACGAAGGGGGTACGCCACCCCCGGGAGACGAAACACGGGGGCCTGCGGATCCGGACCGGATCCAGTGGGGCCGGGGTGATCCGGCGACCGAACGCCGCGCTGCTGCGCTGGCCGAGCTCGTCCATCGCCGGGGCTCGGGCGGGCGAGTGAGGTGCTGGTCAGGTGGGCGAGCTAGAGGCCAATTTGGAAGCGTGGACGTTTTTGTCACGGCGAAGAAATGGAATAAGCTTGAGAAGGCGCGGCCAGTGCGAAGGGACTGACTTGGGGGTCAGCATGCGGCGGATGGCGATTCTGATCGTTGTGGTGGTTCTCTCGGCGATGGGTGCATCTCCTGCGGCCGCTCAGCTTCCCCAGCTTCCTCTCCCCGATCTTCCCGTTCTTCAGGTTCCAGACGATGACGAGGACGACGAGGACGACGACGACGATGACGACGACGACGATGACGATGACGATGACGGCGATGACGACGGCGATGACGATGACGGAGGCGGCAGCAGTCCACCTCCTCCGGTCGAAACGCCGAGTGGCGGCGGCGGTTCGGGCGGCGGCGGCGGTTCGGGCGGCGGCGGTTCGGGCGGCGGCGGCGGTTCGGCGGCGGTTCGCGGCGGCGGTTCGGGCGGCGGCGGCGGTTCGGGCGGCGGCGGCGGTTCGGGCGCGGGCGGGTCGGGCTCACCCGGTGCGGCAAGCGGCGATGCGGGTGCCGGTCTCGTAGCATCGCGCTCTGAAGGGTCGTCAGGAGTCGTCGCAGACGGGGCGTCCGGGGGAGTCCTGGGAGCGGGAGCCTTCGGCGAGGACGGCTCGCAGCCACCGACTGCCACCTCGCAGCCACCGATTGCCGCTTCGCAGCCACTGATTGCCGCCTCGCAGCCACCGACTGCTAATGGAGCGCTGGTTGGCGAGGACTCGGTGGCTACTAGCCTGCTTGTGGGCGCCTTGTTCGCGCTCATGGGCCTGGGCCTGCTTGTGGGCATCGCCGGCGGTTTGAGGGCGTTTCACGGCCGGCAAGGCTTCCCATAAGGCTTGCGCTGGCCAGCGACTGAAGGCTGGGGTCGCAGCGTTCGCGCGCTCTGGATCGCCGAGCGGACGGGCGGGCAGGTGCCGAGGTTCGAGAAAGTCGAGCGCGAGCAGCCGGCGGACGGGGTTGTGGTCGAGGGCGACGACCTCTAGGCGCCGGACAGCTCTGCCGCGCGGCGCACGACCTCGTCGTGCGGAACGTCCTCAATGTGCTGCGCCAGGCCCCATCTGTGGCCGAACGGATCGATGATTTGCCCATGACGCTCGCCCCAGAATGCGTCCTGCAAGGGCGAGTGCACCTCTGCTCCCTCTGCAAGCGCCCGCTTCCAGAGCTCGTCAACCGCGTCCGTCGTGATCGTGAGGGCTCCGTACGTGCCGCCGAGCGTCAGTGGCGAGACCGCCCCGAACTCCGGAAACTCGTCGGCGATCATCACCCGTGAGTCGCCAAAGACCAACTCGATCTGCATGAAGCGCCCGTCCGGGACTGGGATGCGGCTGCCGATGTCAGCACCAAGAGCACGTTCGTACCACTCGGCTGCACGCCCGGCGGAGCGGACGACGATGTGCGGGGTAACGCGGGTCATGTCGATCTCCTTACGTCCAGGGCTCGAGCGAGAACTCCACGATCGAAGGGAGTAGGGCAGTACGAGCCACACGAACGGTGAAACGAACCTTCCGGCGGGAATCGTCCTAACGGTGAACACAGAAGGGCGCTCCCGGCGTCCTAGCTGCACCGCGAAGCCCTAGTTGGCGCCGCGCAGCCTCCGCATTGGGAACCATGCGCGAGGTCGGCGGCCGTCTCCTGTACTCAGGGGCCGAGGCGCGGGCCGCAAGGGTGACCCTAGGACTACCCTGCACACGCCCGGCAGGGTTCGCTTCTAGGAAGAGTCAGGGTTGTGCCCTGTAGTGACAGAGGCGACATCCCCGAGAGACGCCGCTCGAATGCGCGAGTGTGCGGGAATGTCTCTTGAGCGCCGAGCGCGGGCGATGAGTTTGCGCCGCCCGAACGGTCCAAAAGACCATCGATCTCTTCGACACGGTCATGTAGCCGAGGAAGCGCTAGTTCACGATGCGCCGCTAGCCGGTCAGCTCGCACTCCGGGCGGCCAAGAACCGACCCAGTTAGCGAAGGAGGACTCAGTTATGTCACTCGCTCGCGTCCACAACTTCTCCATCTCGCTCGACGGCTTCGCCACCGGCGAAGGTCAGACGCGCGACGCACCGTTCGGCCACGCTGGCGAACGGCTGCACCAATGGATGTTCGCCACTCAGTGGTGGCACGAGATGGTCGGCCAGCCCGGCGGCAGCGGCGGCATCGACGACGCCTTCGCCCAGCAGCACGGTCCGGGAATCGGCGCCGAGATCATGGGTGCGAACAAGTTCGGCCATCCCGGATGGCACGAGGACCCGGAGTGGAAGGGCGCGTGGGGTCCCAACCCGCCGTTCCACACACCGACCTTCATCCTCACCCACCAGCCGCGCCCGTCCATCGAGATGGAGGGCGGCACGACGTTCCACTTCATCGACGCCTCGCCCGCCGAGGCACTCGAGACAGCCCGCGAGGCCGCCGACGGCCAGGACGTACGCATCGGCGGGGGCCCCACCATGATCCGCGACTTCCTTGCCGCCGGGCTCATCGACCACATGCACATCGTGGTCGTGCCGATCCTGCTCGGCCGAGGCGTACGCCTCTGGGGCGGACTGGAGGGCATCGAGAAGGACTACCAGGTCGAGGCCACCTCCTCGCCAAGCGGAGTCACGCATGTGACATTCACTCGTGCGGGTGTCTGAACACGACAGCTACCGAGCTATCGACGGCTCAGTTCTTGGCTGGGCGACCCTACCGTCGCTTGGGAGTAGTCAGGGATAAAGACAACTCTGTAGTCGCCGACTCGATCCGCTGGTTCTAGTCAGACGACACGCTCGCATGCCTGAGTGTTGAGGAATCGCGTTCACGGCAGAGGAGGGCGGTTACGCTCAGACCGCTGTTAGCCTTAACGGCCGTGCAGGAGGGCTCGGGACAGCTTGTCCTTCGCGAAGTCGAAGATCGTGATCTCAGCGTGCTATTCGAGCATGCGACGGATCCCGATGCGATTCGGATGGCCGCGTTCACGTCGCCGGATTTCGATGATCGAACCGCCTTTGAGCGACGGTGGGCGCGGCTGAGAAGCGACGGCTCAACGACGAACAGGGTCGTCGAGATCGACGGTCGAGTCGTCGGTCACATCGCGAGCTTCGACTTGGAGGGTCACCGCGAGGTCACCTATTGGATCGGCCGTGAACATTGGGGCCGCGGCCTTGCCACTCGTGCTCTACAAGAGTTCCTGCAGGTGGAGGCAACCCGTCCTCTTTACGCTGGCGCTGCGAGCGACAACGCGGCGTCGATTCGTGTGTTGACCAAGAACGGCTTTCTTATCGTGGGCGAGGGGCGCGGGTTCGCCCATGGGCGCAACGAGGAGACGGACGAGGTCGTGCTCCGACTCGATGCATGACCCCAACTGCGCTCACCTGGGCGAGCGTACTGTCGCTCGAGAGCCAGTCGAGGATAAAGACGACTCTGTAGTGACAGCTACAACGACGAACTTCGCCTCACGCTCGAGGCGCTCGAACCTCAGTAGCCCTCGCAGGGCCGCCTCGCGGACCCAGCCGCGGTCAAGACGCCGGGAGGTAGGTGAGGAGGACAACTCCAGAGTCGAACCGCTTCACGTCGTCGAGCTCCATCCGGACGGTTCCCCTATCGCCAAGCACGTGGACGTTTCCGTCGCCCCAGACGAGCGGGTTCAGGTAGACCTCGTACTCGTCGATCAGGCCCTTCTCAGCAAGGGCGTACGCGAACTCGCCGCTCCCGTGCATGAACAGGTCACCGTCGACCTCGTCCTTCAGCTTCGGGATCGCATCCTCTAGGTCCCCTTCGAGGAGGGTCGCGTTCCAGGCGAGATCTCCGGACAGCGCGTTGGACGCGACGTATTTCGGCAGCGCGTTGACCATGTCCGCCCACTTACCCGACTGGCTCGGCCAATATCCCGCAAGCCCTTCGTAGGTCTTGCGGCCGAGCACCAGGCCGCTGGATTTCGCCTGACGCTCGAACGAGTACTCGCCGTGGTCCCCGTCCGGCTGCACCCACTCGGCGACCGGGTCGACGACGCCGTCGATGGTGGCCTGCGTTGTCGCGATCAGCTTTCCCATCTCGATTCTCCTTCAGTCACGGGAGCTCCTCTGAGCCCCCTCTTTCTCGTCATGACCGCACCGAGGCGCGGATCTCATCGGTCGCAGCAGAGTCCGTCCGGCCGAATCGAGCCTGAGGATCTGGAATACGAAGCGACCTAGGACCGCAACCTGGGCGAGCGTACTGTCGCTTGGGAGGTAGTCAGGGATAAAGACAACTCTGTAGTCACGCCGAGGACTCTCGTCTGCGCCACTGTTCGCCGGTGACGCCCGAGTCGTCAGGTCGAAGGTGACGACGGCTCGTCCGGAAGTAGCGAGTACACGGCCCCGTCGACCCTCCTTCCGCGAATGAGCTTGCTCGACCGAAGCGTCCCCTCGTACGCATACCCGGCCTTCTCGGCCACCCTGCACGACGCGACGTTGTCGGGGCGAATCGAGAGCTGAAGGCGCTCGAGCTTCAACTCGCTGAACGCCCACGCAGACAGAGCCCTCACGGCCGCGCTCGCGAAGCCGCGACCACGCGCCGCCGGAGCCACCACGTACGCAATCTCGCCGATTCCGACCTCTCCCGCTTCGGGCGTGCGGAGAAAAAGCACGATCTCACCGAGGTAGCTGCCGTTCTCATCGTCGGCGATCGCGAGGCGCAGGACGTGCAGGCGATCAAGCGGGTCGGAGACGAAGACGCCGACTTCCGCCTCCCGTCCTACAGCCTTGCTGGGTTGATGATGCTTGGGACGGAGCCGCGGGAAGCCGAACGCCTCCTCGACGAGGCGTTCGCCACCGGGCGCGATCCCTCGACGGACAAGTTCGTCTCGACCTACCTTCAGACGAGGCTCGAGCTCCCGATCGCCAAAGGCGTGACCGCCGAGCTACCCGTCAACCGCGACGCCGTCGGCCTGGCCCTCGCCGAGTTGAAACAGGAGCACGATGACCTCGCCGGCGCGATCGATGTCGTCGAGCAGCTCGAGCCGAACACCTACACCGCCATCTCTCTTGCAGAGCTGTACGCGGAGACGGATCGCTGGGACGAGGTGATCGAGCTAACTGAGGGGATGAAGAACGAGGATGATGCTTCCGCACTCCTGTGCGTGTTCCGTGGTCAGGCCCTTCGCGAGCAGGCCTTCAACGAAGCCGCCCACGAGGCATTCAAAGAGGCCCTGCGCTCGCGGTCGCGTGCGGCGCCGATCCGTCATCTTGCTCTCGCCGAGCGTGCTAAGAACTACCTCGCCCAGGGCAAGAAGGCGATGGCCCGGAAGGACCTGGAGCGAATCCTCGCCGAAGACTCGGCCTACGAGGGTGTTCGAGAGCGGCTAGCCGAGCTGGCGTAACTTCAGGCCTACTCCTTGGCCATATGGTGGGTAGTGCGAACATACGTTCGTAATGACTGCACAGGGTTCCTCCTACGCTCGCTTCCGCCGCGCCCTCGACTCGCGGAACGCGACCGTCGCGCTGGCCACGGCGACCGAGCTCAACTTCGTCAGCCTCCCGGACGCGCTCGAGCTCGTCCTGCTCCTGGTCGACGACCCGCGGAGGTTCCGGCGGGCGGCGCTGCGCTGGCACGCCCGCTACTGCGCGAGGTTCTGATGTCGGGTTCCAGGAAGCGGGTGACGTTTGCCACGGCGAAGAGCTGGAAAAGATTGAGACGGCGCGCAACAATAGAACTAACTGACTTAGGGGGTCAGCATGCGGCTAATTGCGGTTCTGATCGTTCTAGTGGGTCTCTCTGCGGTGGGCGCATCTCCTGCGGCAGCACAGCTCCCCGACGTGCCTCTCCCTGATCTCCCCGTTCCCGAGGTTCCGGGCGTGGACCTGCCCCCGCTTCCCGGCGATGACGGAGGCGGCGGCAGCGGCGGCGGCGGCGGGGGAGGCAGTCCACTTCCTCCGCTCGAAACCCCGAGTGTTGGCGGCGGCTCCGGCTCCGGCTCGGGCTCGGGCGGTGGCGGTTCGGGCGGCGGCTCTGGCGGTGGCGGCTCGGGTGGCGGCGGCTCGGCCGGCTCCAGCGGCGACGGTGGCGGCTCGGGCGGCGGCGCGGGGTCTGGATCGGATTCTTGTACCTGCGCGGCACCTGCGAGCGGGTTCGCGTCCGCCGCGAACTACGACAATTGCGTCGCGGAGGACGGCGCACCCGGTGCGGCAGGCGACGATGCGGGGGCCGGTCTCGCGGCATCCCGCTCTGACGGCTCGTCAGGCGGCGACGCGAACGGCACGGGCGGAGGAGTCATTAGCGCGGGAGCCTTCGGCGAGGACACCTCGCAGCCACCGGCTGCCGATGGAGCCCTGCTCGTCGAGGACTCGGCGGCTGGCTTGCTTGTGGGCGCCGTGCTCGCGCTCATCGGTCTGGGCCTGCTTGCGGGCATCGGCGGCGGTTTGAGGGCGCTCCACGGCCGACAAGGCTTCCCATAAGGCTGGCGCTGGCCAGCGACCCGAAGGGTGATTGGGGGGCACATCGGCGCGGGCTCGAGCGGGCCGAGCAAGGTGCTGCGGTGGGGACGTTGAAGGGCGTCAGCCCACCGCTGGGGTGACGCCCAAGCGGGCGCCACCCCCGTTCGGCTGTGTTCGCCTCAGTGGATGATCTTGAACGTCAGCTGAGACTCCGTCTCGCTCACGTCGACGACCGTGAGCACGCCGTGGGCGGTCTTGTACCGTCCGGTACCGCCCGTGATCGCGAAGTGCTGTGTCGGCTCACCTTCTTCGTCGCCGGTAAGGGTGGCGAGCCCCTGGATCGTGATTTGGCCCTTCGGCAGCTGCGCAGTGCCGACGCAATGCAGCGTCCCGCCCACGGGCTCTAGGCGCATGAGCGTACAAACGACGCCGGCGATGCCCACCTTCTCACCCCGGCGGAAGAGGTCCTGGGTGAAGGCGAGCTGGTCGCCGAGGCTGTCTCCCGGCTCGCCAAGGTCGGAAACGCTCTCCTCGACAAAAATCCCGGTAACGCGGATGACCTCCACCGACCTCTTGCCCCGATCCCCTGAGTTGCCGCTCGAGGATGAGGTGGATGCGACCGTGATGCTCGCCACCGCGAGCAGAAAGACGACGACCGCGCCCAGTCTGAACTTGTTCCGCATGGCGCTCCCTCCCTAGGTCAACTCGGGCAAGGGTGCCGCCGGGACAGACGCCACCCTTGCCTTCCACTCCTCCCTGTCGTTTCAGTGGATGATCTTGAACGTGAGCTGAGACTCGGTCTCGCTCACCTCGACCACCTTCAACTCTCCGTGTGCCTCCTTGTACTTCCCCGTCCCGCCTGTGATCGCCAGCCGGAACGGCTCGCCTTCGGTTTCTTCGGAGAACGTCAGAAGCCCTTGAACCGTGATCTGCCCCTTTGGAAATTCTGCCGTGGCGACGCACTGCGCCGTCGCGGACACCATCGGCTCCAACTGCACGAGCGTGCAGACGACGCCGTCGATGCCGACCTTCTCACCGGCGCGGAAAAGGTCACTCGAGGTGACGAACTGGTCTCCCAGGCTCTCTCCCGGCTCGCCCAGGTCGATCTCGGCCTCCTGCACGATGATCTCGGTGACGCGGATGACCTCGACGTCATCGTCGTCCCTGTCACGCGGGCCGGATGCGGATGCGCCCGTGCCCAGCAGCGCGAACAGCAAGACGGCGACCGCCCCGAATCTCAGCTTCCGTGTCATGGTTTCTCCCTTCCCAAGGTCGACCGGAAACGTGGGTCAGCGCGGGGCCTTGGGCGGCGATCGAATACGAAGCCGCAGAGAGGGTGCCATGACCGGAGGGTGCCTCGGTTCACGCTCCTTGTTGGCCGAACAGCCCGACCGTACGCCGGTCAGACTCGCAAGTCAACGCTCGCGTAATGGCCGGGACGCGGGCCGCAAGGTTTCCCTAGAACGATCACGAACAAGACGTTCCCGTGCGAGCCTGTTCCCGGAGACGGTCGACGACCGCATCACAAAGCCGCCCGAGTGGTGAGACAGGCTTTGGGCACTAGAACGCGATTCGTGCCCAAACCCCGCCGAAACGCCCCGAATCCCGCCGATAAGTGGAGCCGACGGAGAACCCTCCGAGCGCCCCGCAAACCCGCATGGCGCCAAGGAAAACAGAAGCGGGCTCCCCGAGAGAGGAGCCCGCCTCACACGCGGGAGGTCGATGGTTCGATCCCATCTGCGCCCACCCACCTTCATCGTCTCCTGGCCGAACCACCCGCATGGAAGGGCGTGCGGGCGACGGCTGCGGCGAGCCGCTCGAGCGCTTCGATCGTCGTCGACAGAAGAACGACGATCACGTCGTCGACGCCCAGCGCCTCGTACGCAGTGAGGGCGCTCGCCAACTCTTCGACGCTGCCTGCCACACTGGCTTCCCCCTCGTCCGCGTCGGCATCAGGTCCCCTGGCCACGACGCCGACGGTCCGGCGCAGCGTCCCCGGATCACGACCCTCGGCCGCAAGCGCCCTCTCCATCTCGCTCAGGCGCTCGGCCAGCCGGTCGTCCGGATAGCCGTACCAGGCGGTGTTCCAGGCGTCCGCGTAGCGCGCGGCCAACCGCAGGATTCGCGGGCCGTTCCCGCCGACGAGGATCGGAATGCGGCGCACGGGCGACGGAACGAGCACCGCGTCGTCGGCCCGGTGATACGCGCCTGACGACGTCACTCTCTCTCCGCGGACGAGCGGAGCGATGATCTGCAGCGCTTCCTCGAATCGGCTGACGCGGTGATCGGAGGGGTACCCGAAGGCTTGATACTCAGAGTCGTGCCAGCCGGCCCCAAGGCCGAGCGTCAGCCGTCCGCCGCTGACTGCGTCCGCGGTCGCAGCCATCTTCGCCAGCAAACCCGGGTTGCGATAGCCCGTGCACATGACGAGCTGGCCGACCTCGATCCGGCTGGTCGACGCGGCGAGCGCCGCGACGATGGTCCAAGCCTCGTGGATCCCCTCGCGAGGCCCGCCGGGCATGCTCCCGAAGAAGTGGTCGCAGACCCAGACCGAGTCGAGGCCGAGCCGTTCCGCGTTTGTCGCGAAGTCGAGAATCTCCGGCCACGACGGCATGCCCTCCGAGCCATCCGACTCGGCCATGGGGAGCATGACTCCTACCCTCACGACCAGGCGCCGTCCAGACGCGGCATGACCGGGCGAAAGAGCGTCGGCGACCCCGGGGCGCCGCCGG
Source organism: uncultured Actinomycetes bacterium (assembly GCA_963775625.1). Lineage (GTDB taxonomy): Bacteria > Actinomycetota > Thermoleophilia > Gaiellales > Gaiellaceae > JAIBJN01. The sequence goes on from CAVZJM010000016.1 coordinate 158,198, forward strand.
GCCTGGAGGTGTTGTCGGGCACGCCGACGCAGGTGAACAGGAGCCCGTCGACGCGCTCGCCCAGGAGCCCGGGGATCTCCGAGTCGAGGAACGTCATTCCCGAAGCGCCCGCGCCCTGTGCGTACGCCGCGAGATGGAGCCGCCCCTCGACGAGCCCGGCGGCGAGCTGGGCCTCTCGGTAGCCGCGGTCGTCGAGGTCGGCCATACGGGTCGCCGACACGACGACGAAGGCCGCATCCCGGGCGAGGCCCTGGTCGAGGGCGACGCGGTGCAGCTCGTCGCGCAGAGCGGCCGCGCGCACGGGAGTGTCCAGTGAAGGCCAGCGGTAGACGCCGGGAGTGATGCCCTCGACGTCGTGCACGACCACCCAGTGCGGAACGTCGATGCCGCGCATCGCAGCCGCCATCGAGACGGCGAGGAAGGGCCTCGGCAGCCCGCGTGAGGGATCCATGCGCCGCTGCGAGCTCCGGCGCATCACGACCTCCTCGACGGTCGGTCCGCCCGCCGGCGCCTCGGTGGGCCCGCCCGGATCCCAGGGCTCCCCCCAGGCGTCCAGACGTCCGGCGCGCTGCGCTTGTGTGACGAGCGGGAACTCCAGGGGCGCGCTGTCGACCGCTCCCCTCACCGGCTCGCCGCGCGGCGCCAGCGCCGGCTCGGCCGAGCCGAGCGAGACGACGGCAACCGAAAACTCGTGGACGCCGTCGGCGCCCACGAGTGAATCGACAGCGGCGTCCGGGAAGCGGGTGATCAGGCGGGCGTCGACGCCGGCAGACGACGCGAGGGCGAGAAGCTGCGCGAGCATCGTGCCCGCGTCCCAGTAGACGTGCCGGTAGCCGCGCTCGCGGTAGCGCCAGCCCGTCCGCCAGGGCACGCCCGTCACGACGAGGGCCGGTGCTGCACCGGTCAGGCGGCGGCCCGACCTGGAGCAGCAGGTGCTGTTCCGGGTCGTACCAGTGCACGCCCGGGGGCAGGACGTCTCCCTCCGGCACGGCCACGTAGACCTCGAGCGGGAAGCGGCCGCCCGCGGACCCCGCCGCCCGGAAGAGCGTTCGGCGGCCGTTGCGCTCTGCCGCTCTGACGACGCCCGCCGACAGAAACAGGACTCGCGCCAGTTGATCCAGGTCCAGGTCGGCTTCGGTCGCGCCCGCGGTGCCTGCAAGGACCGAGAGCGCAGGCGCGGTGGTCGCAGGCAGCTCCCTTGGCAGCCGGGTTTGCGGCAGCTCCCGGTCATAGCGCTTGTAGGGCCAGGGGATGCGCTCGAGATCGTTGACCTCGAGGTCCTGCACGATGCGCGGATCCGAGATCGGCTCGGTCCAGTCTCGGTCGGGCCGGTACGAGGTCAGCCGGTGCAAGGCCTGCGTGGCCGTTTCCCCGGAAGGCACGGCCACAGTCTGCCGCCTGGACGTCGCGAGGCGATGTCGGAGGATGTCTCGGTGGAGGGGTTCGAGGTGCGGCAGGCGCGCGCCGAAGACGGGCGCGGGCTCGCGGAGCTGTTCGCCGCGGTGGCCGAGGAGCGCGACGGAATCGCGACCGAGCCGCCGGTGGACGTCGCCGCGCGGACAGGGCAGTTCGCGGAGTCGGCCCCCGGCACGATCGTCGCGGTGGCAGATGGTGAGATCGTCGGCTCCATGAACCTCGAAGCGAGCCGGCACGGCTTCGCGGAGATCGGGATGGCGGTCGCACGGCCGTGGCGCGGCCGCGGCGTCGGCTCTGCTCTGCTCTCCGCGGGCATCGAGAAGGCCCGCGCCGAGAGCCTGCACAAGCTCTCGCTCGAAGTCTTCCCGCACAACGAGGCTGCACTCGCGCTGTACCGACGATTCGGCTTCGTCGACGAGGGCTATCGCCGAAGGCACTACCGTCGCGCAAGCGGCGAGCTGTGGGACTCGATCGTCATGGGCCTCCAGCTCTGAGCGCCGGCTCCGTCGAGCCTCACCGCAGCCAGGTGGCCTTCGGCTTTACTCCTGTTGTAAGGTGCGCCTTACGTCAACGGGAGAAGGGAGTTCGGTGAGGGTGAGAGCGATCGCGGCGCTCGTTGCGACGCCGCTCGTGGCGGCCGCTCTGACGGCCTGTGGAGGAGACGACGAGCCGGCCGTCGCGGAGGACACCGCGGCGTCGGCCACGACAACGACAGCGACTGCGTCGTCGGCTCAGCTCGACGGCGTCAAGGACTACGTCCTGGAGCATTCGGGCCTTCTGACCGGCTTCACCGCCGCCTTCGAGGAGGATGCGAAGGCCTATCACGACCTGGCTGCCCAGGCAGGTTTCGATTACGAACGGCTCTGGAGCGACAGCGGCGACGAGGTCGCGGCTCTCCTCGAGGGCATGAAGGCAGACTGGATCGCCGGCAACCCGTACTACGAGCGGATGGAGGGCCCCGTCGCGGGGACGCCCTCGCTTGCGGAGTACGACGTCATCCTCGACGCCGGCTCGAGTGCGGCCGAGGATCCGGAGAGCGCGGTGCCGTTCGATCTCACGCTTTCCGACGGTACGACGCTCCAGCAGCCCGGCAACCTCTTCAACCTCACGGAGGGCGCGCTCTGGGGAACGGTGCCTGACGGCCTGCCGCAGAGCACCCCGGCCGATCTCGACGGAGACGGCACGGAGGAGTTCGGCGAGGCCCTGCCGGATGCTCCCTTCCTCCTCGCCGCTGCCGAGACGTTCGACAAGTACGCGGGCGAGCTCTCCGCGGCCGCCGACGGCTGGCAGCCGACCGAGTCGGATGCCTTCACGGCGCTCGTCGTGATGGTGCCGACGATGAGCGAGTACTTCGGCCAGTGGAAGGAGTCTCGCTTCGTGCTCGGCGACGAGTCGGAGGCCGAGTCATTCAACGTCGTCTCGCGCCTCTCCGACATCAACGACATCCTCACCGGCCTCGAGGTCATCTTTGCGGGAGTCGAGGACCGGCTTGCCGAGGTCGATCCGGCCCAGGCCGAGCAGACCGGACGGGAGCTCACCGACCTGCGCGCGTTCGTCGAGGATCTCTACTCGCGTGAGCAGTCCGGTGAGCGCTTCGCACCCGAACAGGCCGACGTGCTCGGCACGGAGGCCCAGGACCGCGCGACGGCGATCGCCGGTCAGGTGTCGCAGGCGGCCGCCGAGCTCGGGGTGACGATCGAGCAGTAGTCGATGACGCGCCCGCTTATCGTCGCGGCGACGGCCGTCGCCGCACTCGCCCTCGCCGGGGTTGCTTCCGCCGCCGCGCGGGAGCCATGGGAGGCTGCGGCCGACGTTCGCACCACCCTGGCCGAGGCCCAGCGGGCGCTCGTCCTCGGCGAGCCGGCTCGAGCGAAGCTGCTGGCCCGGAAGGCGGCCGCCTTCGACCTCGGCGTCCTCGGCCCGGCCGCAGCGCCGGGCGTGGCCGCCGCCGTCGAGGCCGCGGTCGCCGAGGATTCGGTAGCGCTCGAGATCGCGCGCGCGACTGCCTGGACGGCGATCCTCGGGGAAGCGGTGGAGCGGGCGACGGCGGCTGCCGCGGCCGGCGACGTCGACGAGGCACGGACGTGGCTCCTCGTCCGGGAGTTCCGCCAGCCGACCCGGTTCACGCGGCCGGGCGCCGACGGGACGCTCGCGTTGCAGGCGCTCGGCGAAGGCCAGATGGCGGCAGGCCCGGCCGCGGCGGCGGTGCGCGCCGACCTGCTCGACACGTACCAGGCCCGCCTGCTCGCCTCACTCGACGCGGTCTCCGCCGCGGGTGGGCAGGACTTCGACATCAGCCGCTCGGGCGGAGCGGCGCTGGCCCGCGGGTACTTCGCTCTGCTCTCCGGCGCCTACGCAGAGCAGCGGTCGGCAGGCGAGGCCGCCGGCGCGACGGCCGCCTTCGAAGATCTCGTCGCCGCGGCGCAGGCAGGAGACGACGCGGGCGTCGAGGCCGCCCAGGCCGAGATCGACGCGGCGCTCGAGGGCTTCCGCGCCGCGCCGCTCTCCGAGGAGGAGGAGCTGCGCCGGGCCGGGCAGCTCCAGCGCTTCCTCGCCCTGGTGCCGATCGAGTACGAGCGCGGGGTCAAGAACGGCGAGGTCACGCTCGACTTCGAGATCCAGGAGGCGGTGACGTTCCGCGACGGCGCGGCGCAGGCGCTGGGCGACCTCGAGCACCTGCTCGCGCTCGAGGACGAGGAGGGCACTCGGCGGCTCGGTGAGCTCCTCGACGGCCTCGCGGACGATCTTGCCGCTGCCGCTCGGCACGACGCGGTCGCCGACCCCGACGACGTGCAGGGCGCGACCGACGAGGCGCTCGGCCTGATCGACTCGCTCTACCCCGACGAATGGAAGGACGCCGGCGCGACCGCCGACTTCGACGTCATCTCGGCCACGCTCGACCGGCTCGAGAGCGCGATGGCCGCCGGCCAGTTCTCGCAGGCCGAGCAGGCCCGGCTCGAGGCCTACGCCTTCTTCGAGTTCGGCCCGGAACAGCGGCTCCGAGGCCTCGCCAACGACCTCTTCGTCGAGGTCGAGGGCCTCTTCTGGTACGGCGCCGACGGGCTGCCCGGCCTCGCGCAGCTCGTGAAGCGCAAGGCCGAGCCGGCCGAGGTGACGGAGACGCGCGAGGCGCTCGACGCCGCGCTCGCCGACGCCGAGCAGGCGGTGGGCGCCGGCCCGACCTCGACGTTCGCGGTCGTCTCGAACACTGCCATCATCGTTTTCCGCGAAGGGCTCGAGGCGGTGCTCATCCTCGCGGCGTTGATGGCTGGCATGACCGGCGCCCAGGCGGCGTTCCGCAAGCCGCTCCTCGCCGGCGCCGCCGCCGCGTTCGTCGCGAGTGTGGCCACATGGGGCATCGCGCAGACCGTGCTCGGGAGCCTCAGCCGCTACGGCGAGAAGCTCGAGGCGATCGTCTCGCTGATCGCGATCGGCGTGCTCCTGCTGGTCCTCAACTGGTTCTACCACCGTGTGTACTGGAACGAGCACCTGGCCGACCTCCACGGCAAGAAGAAGAAGGTCCTCGGAGTCGGCGTCGGCGCGGCCTCGCTGATCGGCCTGGGCATGCTCGGGTTCTCGAGCGTCTACCGCGAGGGGTTCGAGACCGTGCTGTTCCTCCAGGCAATCGTGCTCGAGGCGGGAGCCGGAATGGTGCTCGTCGGGGTCCTCATCGGGCTGGCGGCGACCCTGGCGGTCGGGCTGCTCACGATTCACCTCCAGCGGAAGCTGCCGCATAAGAAGATGCTGATCGCCACCGGCCTGCTGATCCTCTGGGTGCTCGTCGTCATGGTCGGGACGACGGTGCAGACGCTCCAGGTGGTCGGTTGGATCCCGGTCACGCCGGTCGAGGGACTTCAGCTGCCGTACTGGGCGGGGCTCTGGCTCGGGATCTTCCCTACGTGGGAGGGGCTGCTGGCGCAGAGCGCCGCGCTCGCCTTCGTGCTCGGCAGCTACTTCCTGGCCGAGCATCTGCGCAAGCGCCGGCGGCGGGCGATCCTCGACGAGCCGCGCCCGGCGACCAGCTCGTAGACACTTCTCGGGAACCTCTGTGACGAGACGTGCGTCTGACGACGTATGAGAGCTGTGAACGCGCTCGCGCCGCCGCTGCCGAGGCGGGCTCCGCTCAAGCGGGGCTTCGCCGTGGCCGCGGAGGAGCACTTGAACGACGTCCACCGCTACCTGCTCATGCTGACCGCCGACCACGCCCTCGCCGACGACCTGACTGCGGAGACCTTCGAGAAGGCGTTCCGCTCATGGCGTCGCTACGACCCGCGGCGCGGCTCGGAGCGCACGTGGCTCTGCCGCATCGGCAGAAACGTGGCGCTCGACTACTTCCGTTCCGAGGCGCGCCGCCGACGGCGGGAGGATCGCTATGCGGCCGAGGAGCGTGTCGAGGAGCCGGCGCGGGAGCTCGGCTTCTCGCCCGAGCTCGACGCCGCGCTCGCCACGCTCAGCGCCGGCGAGCGGGAGGTGCTCGCCCTCCGCATCGTGCTCGACCTCGACGCCGACGCCGCAGCAGGCGTGCTCGGGATCGGCCGCTCGGCCTGCTCCATGCGGCTCGCGCGGGCGCTCGAAAAGCTCCACGAGAGGATGGCCGCGGATGCCCGTGTCTGACCCGATCGCTTCCGACCGGCTGGAGGAGCTCCTGGGCGGCGCCGTTCCCGAGGGAGAGCGGGAGGCGCTCGTCCAGGGCCTCGTGAGGGAGCTGCGCGCGGGCGCGCCGGCGGCGCCGGCTCCCCTCCGCGCCCGGGTCCACGAGCTCGCCGGGCAGCCCGCGCGCCGCAGTCGAGCCCTCCCGCGGCCGCGCACGGCGCTGGCGCTCGCGTTCGTGCTCCTGGCCGTGGCCCTCGTGAGCTCCGCGGTCGTTCTGACCGGAAGCGGAGAGCGTGCGGCGGACGGTGTTCCGGCGACGGAAGCGCCGACGGAGGTCGATGTCGGAGCAGCGGACATCGAGCCGAACGAGCTCGCGCCGCTTGCCCGCGACTCTTCCCCTCAAGAGAAGCGCATCGTCCTGACCGACGACTCAGCCAAGGCGGCGCCCCTTCCCCCGCGCGGCCGGGCCACGGACGTCAGCCTCTGGATGGAGGTGCGTCTGCCCGGCGCCGACGAGCTCTCCGGAGCGGCCGCAGAGGCCATGAGCATCACGCGCGAGCTGGGTGGCTGGGTCGCGGCCTCCGACATCGACACGGAGGGGAGCGAAGGCCGGGCCGAGCTTGCGCTCCGAGTCCCGGTCGGACGCGTCGAGGACGCGATCGTGCGCCTCGGCGCGCTCGGCACGGTCACGGGCGAGCGGGTGGCGACGGTCGATCTCCAGACGGGCATCGACCGCCGCGTCAGCCGCATCGAGCGGCTCGAGCGGGCGATCCGGATGCTCGAGCTCCGGCTCGAGAGCGGCACCCTGACCCCGGAGGAGGAGCTGCGGGCCAGGCTCCGGATCGAGCGGCACGAGAACGCGATCGACGATCTCGAGCGCGCGAACCTGGTCGACCGGCGCGAGGCCGCGACGTCCGAGCTGGCGCTCGTGCTCCACACGCGGGAGGCGGCGGCGAAGCAGGAGGAAGAGGAGACCGGTGCTGCGGGTGCGGCGAAGGACGCGTTCGACTTCCTGGCCGCGGCCGGCACGATCGCGCTCTTCCTCGTCATCGTGGTGAGCCCGGTCGCGCTTCTGCTCGTCCTTCTGTGGCTCGCGTTTCGCGCCCGCTCGCGCCGGGTCGAAGCCAGGCTCCTCGATCGCACCGATCCCGCGTCACCCCCCTCCGCCTGACAGAATTCCGGCGTGGCGGTCGAGCCGGAGCTTCGGCGCTGGGACGAGCTGTTCGCCGCGCGCACGCGCGGCGGGGCAGGGGAGGGCCTGCTCGAGATCCTCGCGCTCGCCGGCGCGGAGGACGTGATCTCGTTCGCCGGCGGCTTCCCGGACCCGGCGACGTTCCCGGGTGCCGCGGTCGCCGAGATCCTGCGGGAGCTGGCCGAGCGCGGCGACGCCTCGCCGTTCCAGTACGCGCCCACCAACGGGCTCCCCGGGCCCAGGGACTATGTCGCCGATCGGATCGAGCGCGAGGGCCCGCGTCCCGCGGAGGGCGAGCTGATGCTGACGAGCGGCGCGATCGAGGCGCTGGAGCTCCTCGGCAAGGCGCTCGTCGACAAGGGCGACAGGGTGCTCGTGGAGGCGCCGACGTACCTCGGCGCGATCATGGCCTTCCAGAGCTTCGAGGCCGAGGTCGAGGGAGTCCCGGTCGACGAGCACGGCCTCGCGGTGGACGAGCTCGAGCGGATGCTCGCCGCCGGGGTCGCGCCCAAGCTCCTCTACACGATCCCCGACTTCCAGAATCCGGCCGGCGTGACGCTCTCGGCCGAGCGGCGGGAGGCGCTGGTCGAGCTCGCCCGCCGGCACGGGCTGCTCGTGATCGAGGACCTCGCCTACCGCGAGCTCCGCTACGAGGGCGAGGCCCCGCCGACGCTCCTGAGCCTCGGGCCCGATGTAGTCCTCCAGGCGGGAACGTTCTCGAAAACGTTTTTCCCGGGCGTGCGCCTCGGCTGGGCGGCCGGCCCTGCCGAGCTCGTCTCCAAGCTCGTCTGGGCGAAGCAGAACACCGACCAGTGCGCCGGCGCGCTCGGCCAGCGGCTGCTCGAGGAGTACGGCCGGCGCGGCCTCCTCGACGAGCAGATCGACCGCGCCCGCGAGATCTACCGCTCCCGTCGAGATGCCGCGATGAGCGCCCTCGAGCGCCACGTCGGCGACCGAGCGACGTGGACGCAGCCCGCCGGCGGCTTCTTCACCTGGCTCGAGCTCGCCGAGGGCCGGGGCAGCGACGTGGCTCGACGCGCGCTCGACGCGGGCGTGGCCGTGGTGCCCGGCGCTCCCTTCTTCACGGCCGGCGGCGGCGAGCGCAACTTCCGCATCTCCTACAGCCAGGCCACGGTGGAACGGCTCGAGGAAGGCATCGCCCTGCTCGGCCCGATTCTCAGGGCACGGGCCTGACGAGGATCACGGCCCGGTCGTTCCACGACTCGAGCGCGAGCTCGCGCAGGGCGACGAAGCCGAGGGCCCCGTAGAAGGCGCGCGTGTCGGCGTAGTTGTCGGTCTCCCGATCCTCTGGCTCGGACTCCGCCAGCGTCAGGACCGAGAGAAGCTCCACGCCGTCCTGCGCGAGCTCGTCGACCGCGCGCTCGATCAGCTTCCGTCCGAGCCCGTGCCGACGGCGGTCGGCGCGCACCGCCATCCAGGTGATCTCGGCGCTGCGCGGTTCGTGGCGCGCGAGGGTGAGGAAGCCGACGACCTCGCCTTCCTGGACGGCGACGAGCCCGCCCTGCGTCCTCACGGCACGGGCGCACTCGGCCCTCCCGCCTTCGTCGCCGAAGTGGTACGGCAGGGTCAGGACGATGCGGTCGCACGCCTCGGCGTCGGCAGGAGCGAGCGGCCTGATCACGCGTCCTCGATCAGCTGGAGCTCGTCGGCGCAGTCCGTGTCGGGCTCAGCCCGGCACGCTTCCGCCCGTTCGTCTTCCCAGATGGCGGCGAAGGCCCGGTAGCCCTCCCGTCCGAGCTCGACGAGGATCCCGTCGGAGCGTGGCTCCCGCGAGACGACCTCCCAGCCCGCCGCGCGGGCGGCGTCCTCGAGTGCGTCGGCCCGCTCGTCCTCCGGCAGGGCGGAGACGAAGAAGACCCGCGCGCACGAGGGGTTGCCGGCGATCCCAGGGCACGATCCCTCGCGGGTCTCGAGGAGCTCGCTGCCGGGGGGGACGAGCTCCTCGCCGAGCTCGCCCAGGCGCTCGGTCGCCGGCGGATCCGCCGAGCAGGCGGCCGCGAGCAGGGCGGCGACCAGGGCGAGGGCGGCGAGTCGCACCATCTCGATGCGAATCGTGCCCGCTACGCGGGTGTCGATGCTACTCGACGCCGACGGGCGCGCGGCGCGCGCGGGCAAAGCTTCCCCGCGTGGCTCCGCTCGCGCGGGCGAAGCTCCAGCTCGCCCGCTCGTCCACCGCGAGGACGACCGGCCCGTGGACGATCAGCGACTCGCCGGCCTGCTCCTTGAGCAGGTCGGAGAAGAACCCCTCGACGAGCCACTCGCGGCCCGGCGCGACGGTTGTGCGGATCCGGATGCGCGTGAGGGTGGCCGAGAGCTCGTCGACCTGCTCGACCCACGGCCTGCGCACGAGCGTCGTCGGGCCGACCGGCAGGATCGAGGACACCTCCTGGACGAGCTGCTCGCCCTCGTCGCGCTTGCTGACGAAGAGCTCGATGGCGAGCTCCTTCACGCCCCGCGGCAGCACGCGGACGGCCTGGATCTGCGAGTTGTGGATGTGGATGACCTCGCCGGTGACCGAGCGCAGGCGCGTATGCCGGAGGGACACGTCCTCGACGACGCCCTGGAGCTCGAGCCCCGCCTGCACGGCGACCGTGTCGCCGACCGAGAACCAGCGCTCTACGAACATGGTCAGACCGGCGATGACGTCGGCCAGGATCCTCTGCGTCGCGAAGCCCGCCACGATGACCAGGAACGAGGCGCCCGCGATGGCCGTCAGGCGGTCGACGCCGCCGATGAGCTGGCCGATGGAGAGGATGATGGCCGCGCCGAAGGCGACGTAGATGATCGCGGCCCTGATGATCGAGACGAGCGTCTCGCGCCGCTTCAGGTTGACCATCTTGCCGGTCGCCTCGAGGTCGCCGTCGCTGTGCCTGCCGTCGTGCCAGGCGAGCACGCGCAGCGCCACCCAGCCGCTCGAGCGGGCGACGAGCCAGGCCAGCCCGAAGAGGCCGGCGATGACGAGGATCGCCCCGAACGGCGGGTAGACGGGAGTCCTCGAGTTGAGAAGGTCGATGAGTGGATCGAGCACGATGAGCCTCGTTCCCACCGTAACGACGCGCGCGAGGGAGGCCCGCAGGCCGGCTCGGCTCTAACGTTTTCCTAACCTCCGGCTAGGCCGTGCCGCAGATGTCCGTGCCCGGGCAGCGGGCCAGCACGCGGACGCTCGGAATCGCGCCCTCACGTCGCAGCTGGATGAGGGCCGACGACGCATTGTTCTCGTAGTCGCCCTCCTCCAGCGCTCGCTCCGGGTTCGCCCGCTGGACCAGGACGTAGCGCCCGGCGGGAACGTTCGTCACGTCGACGAAGCGGCCGTCGCGGCCCGGTGCGCTTCGCATGCCGTAGCCGGGTGAGATTCCCTCGCGCACCGTGAGGACGCCCGGTTGGGCGCTGCCGCACCCGTCGGTCCAGATCGGGCGCTCCGGCTCGCCGTCGGCGCGAGCCTCGCGGTCGACCTCGAAGCGGTCGCCGAGGCAGATGCCTGCGGCTTCGCCGGGCTTGACGAGCATCCCGTCCACCACGCTCCGGAGCTCGACGGTGGCGAAGCCGGGCAGCTGCCAGCGGCCCGCGGTCTCGGACTCGACGTACCGAAGCTCCCCGGGCAGGGGACGGACTCGTGCCGTGCCGTCGGTGCGGCGCACGAGCTGGCGCACGCTCATTGTCGGCGTCTCGCGATTCGGGCGCTCGCCTTCGATCAGGAGCGGGCCGAGCCCGATGTTGGCGACCGTCGAGGCGAAGACGAGACGGTAGCTGTCCCCGTCCTCGACGATCTCGAGGTTCGCCGGCACGGCCTGTCGGAGGTCCGGGAGGAGCTCGTCCGGGTCGTCGTCGCGGACCAGGAGCAGGCCGGCGACCCCCAGGGCGACGCCGACGAGGGAGACGACGAGGACGGCAATCCAGCGCATGCTCTCACCGGTTGTCTACACGACCGGCGCCGGCGCGGGTGTCTCGAGCTAGGGTCGGCCGCCGCCGGGCAGCCCCGGCTGCTGGGGGATGGGGCCGCTGGGAAGCGCGGGGCCGGGCACCCGGTCATCGGGCGGCAATGCGGGAACCGGGAACGTCGGCACCGGAGCCGACCGAGGCGGGGCGGGCTCGGAAGGAGGCGCGGGCGGCGGCGCCGGTCGGACCGCCGGGCCTCCCGTCCCCCGAGCGCCCGGCTTCTTCGTGGGCGAGGGATTGGAGACCAGGGTTCCGCCGTCCCCGGACGCCGGTCCGGCGGCGGGCGGTGTGGCCGCGCCGCGAATGGTGTTCTCGGGCTCGGGTCGGATCTGCTGCTCGGGGGTGAGGTCGATCGCTGCGGCGACGGCCGTCCGCCCGAAGGCCTCCGAGGCGTTGGCGGCCGGGAACGCGAACGGCCCCGCGTCGGCGCCGAACACCCGCAGCCAGAGGTAGATCGTGAGCACCGTTCCGGCCGCGAGGAGCGCGAGGTTTGCGCCGGCGAAGAGCTGGGGGCGGACGCTCTCGGCCCTCGCCATCGGGGCGAGGCCCGGCCCCCCAGCAAGCGCCGGGACGATCGCGACGGTCGTGGGCAGCGCCCGGACGGCCGCCGGGACCGGCTCGACGGCCCTGGGCGAGGGAGGATCGAGCGCGTTCGCCTCGAGCGCGCAGTCCACCCGATCGAAGCCGAGCGGGAGCCCGGGCACCATGACCTGGAAGCCCAGCGGATCGAACTGGCGGCCGCATATCCGACAGTCCATCGAGTTCCTTATATCAGGCCGAGCGCCGACTTTCTGGACCGAATTTCGAGCCCCTACGCCAACGCGACGCGGTTCTTGCCGGCCGCCTTGGCCCGGTAGAGGGCGCCGTCGGCCGCCGACAGGAGCTCCTCGGCGCTTCGCGCGGCCGGAAACGAAGCCACACCGAAGCTCGCCGTCACGGGCGGCCGGTCTCCCCCGATCTCGGGCAGGCGCAGGCGGAGGAGCGCGTTCTGGAGCCGCCGGGCGAGCTGCTCGGCCCCGTCCAGGCCGGTCTCGGGAAGGAGAACGGCGAACTCCTCGCCGCCGTAGCGCACGGGCAGGTCGAAGTCGCGGACGTTCTCGCGCAGGACGTCGGAGAAGCGGCGGAGCACCTCGTCTCCTGCCTGGTGGCCGTACTGGTCGTTGATCAGCTTGAAGTCGTCGAGGTCGGCGAGGACGAGCGCCAGCGGGTCGCCGAAGCGCTCCGCGCGGCGAACCTCGACCGCGAGCGTCTCCGTGAAGCGGCGACGGTTGGCGAGCTGGGTGAGCTCGTCGGTGATCGCCTGGCGCTTGACGGTGCGGTGAAGCCGCTCGTTCTCGATGGCGATCGAAGCCTGGGCCGCCAGCCAGTGCGCGAGCTGCTCGGACTCGTCGTCGAACGTGCCGTCACGCGGCGGGTAGAGCAGAAGGCGGCCGATGCCGTCCTGGTCGGTCCCGAGCATGAGCGTGAGCGGCGCGCCGCCCTCCTCCGGGCGTCCGGCCCGCACGACCTCGGTTCCGCCGCTGACGAGGCGCGCGCCGGCGGCCCCGGTCGCCTCGATCGCGCTCTGGAGGATCACGGGGAGGAGCGCCTCCGGATCGTGGGTGGCGGCCAGCGCCTCGCCCACGAGCGCGACGGCCTCCCTCACCCGCTGCTCGTCCCCGCCGCGCCGGACGTCGCTCGAGCGCCGGCGCTGGTCGTCCTCCTCGGCAGCCTGTGCTTCGGCTGCGCGGCGCCGCTGGGCCGCCCAGGCGATCGTCCCGGCGGCGAGGAGGGCGAGCCCGACCGTGGCGAGGGACGCAAGGAGCGCCCGGCGCTGGGTCCTCTCCACGGCGGCGGCCACGGGCGCTTCCGACGACAGCGCGGCGAGGCTAACGCCCGTGTCCTCGAGGAGCGGCGTCGAGACGAAGCGGTACGTCTCGTCTCCCTGCTCGGTCGAGCCCTGCTCCCCGGCCGGCAACGTCGCGCTCGGCTCCAGCGTTCCCGAGGCCGCGAGCGTCCGCCCCTCCTCGGCGATCGCGAGGACGTCGGTGTCGAGCTGCGCGGTGGAGCCTGCGAGGCGATCCGCGAGCGCGTCGTCGAGCGGGACGCCCACGACCACGCGCCCGACGATCTCGCCCTTGTCGATCACGTCCGACGGCTCTGCTCGCCGGCCACGAGTCCTCGCCGGCGAGCAGCCGGCCCGCGGCGAGGAGCCCGATGTCTCCCTCGTCTTCGGCGATCTGCTGCAGCGCCTCCTGGTCCTGCTCGGCGAGCGCGCGCTGGACCTCAGGGGTGGCGGCGATTCGCTTGGCCTCCACCTCGGCGTCCTCGAGCGCGTCGCGGAACTCCTCGCGGCCGAACCGCAGGTTCGCGGCCAGGCGCGTGTCTACGGTGTCCCGCTCCTGGCTCTCGGCGATCTCGCCGGCGACCCACGTCGCGACGATGACCACGATCGCTGCCAGAAGCAGCGCCCAGAGCGCCAGAGCGAGCCGACCGCGGGCCGCTCGCGGTGCAATTCTCGCCAGCGTTGCCGTCGTTTCTCCTTCCCTGGAGAGTTTAGAACGTCGACTCGCGGATATTCGCCGCGATGAGCAGAAGGATGAATGCCGAGAGCGCGAGCCGGTAGATGACGAAGATCGTGTAGTTGTGCCGCCGGACGTAGCCGAGCAGGGCCCAGATGGCGAGGAGGCCGCTCGCGGCCGAGGCGATCATGCCGACGATGAACGGCCCGGCCGAGCCCGGGGGGAGGTCGCCGAGGAGCACCTCGTTGACTCCCTCCCAGAGCGAGGCGCCGAACACGATCGGGATGAGGAGGAGGAAGGAGATGCGCGCCGCCGAGTCCCGGTCGAGGCCGAGGAAGCGCCCCGCGGTGATCGTGACGCCGGAGCGCGAGACACCGGGCATGAGCGCCAGGCTCTGCGCCAAGCCGACGGCGACCGCCGTTCCCAGGCCCAGGTCGCTCATCTGCTTCCGGGGGGGCGTGCGGTCGGCGAACCAGAGGAGGACGCCGAAGACGGCAAGGAAGATGGCGATCTGCCAGGGCTCGCCCAGGTGGTCGGCGATGAGGCTCTCTCCGAGCGCGCCGATGAGCGCGGCGGGGATGGTGGCGACGGCGACGAACCACGCGATGCGCTCGTCCGGCGTGCCGATGCGGCGCCTGCGGACGCTGCCGAGCCAGGCCGCGATCAGCCGCTTGACGTCGGTCCAGAAGTAGGACACGACCGCGACCAGCGTGCCGACGTGCAGCGCCACGTCGAACGTCTGATTGAAGTCGTCGTTCTGCTCGAGGTAGTCCCAGCCGAAGAGCCACGGCACGAGAATGAGATGGCCGGAGGAGGAGATGGGCAGGAGCTCGGTCGCCCCCTGGACGATCCCCAGCGCCAGCGCCTGCCAGTTGGGGAGCGCTCCGGGCTCCTCCCCAACCTGGCCGAGCGTCAGGCCGACGGCGACGAGCAGCGCCCCGCCGGCGACGACAAGGATGCCGGCGCGACTCATGGACGGGTTATCGTAGGCGCCGGTGAGCCGAAACGACGTCATCCTCGGGGTCGCCGCGCTCGTCCTCGTCGTCTTCAGCCTCGTCGTCTCGATCGTGATCCCGCGGCGCGATCCGGGCTTCCCCGGACGCAACATCGGCGTCTTCACCGCGGTCGCCGTCACGCTCGTGGTGGTCATGCTCGCGACCGTCGAGATCGTCGGCGAGGGCCACGAGGCCGAGGGAGCGGAGGAGGGCAGTGAGAGCGAGCCTGCCGAGCCTGCCGGGGGCGGCGAAGGTGACGCGGCCGCCGGCGAAGCGGTCTTCGTCGCCAACTGCGGCAGCTGTCACACGCTCGAGGAAGCCGGCACGAGCGGTACGGTGGGCCCGAATCTCGACGACTCCACCCTTGACCTCGACGGAGTCGTGGCGCAGGTGACGAACGGCGGCGGCGCCATGCCTCCCTTCGGCGGCCAGCTCTCCGAGGAGGAGATTCAGCACGTGGCAGCGTTCGTCGTCGCCTCGCAGGGGTAGGGACGCCGCCAGCCTGCCCTGGAAGTGGCCGCCGGTCGCACGATAGGCTTCACGCTCCCCCGGAAGGAGTTCTTATGATCGGTTCCGTCAGCCGCGCCGGCGAAAGGCGCGCAACCTTTCTCGGCCTTGGCATTTGCCTCGTCGTCGTCATCGCCCTTGTCGTCGTCGGGCGCGCTTCCGCGCACCCGGACGTCATCGACTTCAGGCAGACATGCTCGGGCCATCGGGCTGACGGGCACCAGCACGCCGACACGATCTACGGCTCGAGGATCTGCGCGGACACGGCGGACACCTTCCGGGGGCTGTACGGCCCCGACCGCATCTACGGATACCTCGGCGACGACAAGCTCTTGAAGGGCTCGAAAGGCGCCGATCGCGTGTTCGGCGGCCTCGGTGACGACTGGATCGAGGGCTCGGACGGGACGGACCGGCTCGATGGCGGCCGTGGCTCAGACCATATCGAGGGGGGTCTCGACGGCGACCAGATCCACGGCCGGAGCGGGGAGGACAAGATCTTCGGGCAGGAAGGGGACGACGTCATTCGCGGGGGCGGCAGGGCCGACGTCATCGACTGCGGCGACGGCGTCGACGAGGCCTGGGGCGGCACCGGCAACGACACCTTCGTCAACTGTGAGGTCAGCCACCAGAGGCGGTGACCGTCGAGTCTCGAGGGGGGTCGGCACGCGCTCACGCCGGCTCTCGGGGGCCGTAATCCCTTTATCCAAGGGAAGTTGAGGCGGAGAGGGCGGGATTTGAACCCGCGACCCAGCTTTCACCGGGTACGCGATTTCCAGTCGCGCTCCTTAGGCCACTCGGACACCTCTCCGCGGCTGCCCCATCGTATCCGCCGTTCTACGCTTGGGCGGTGGCACCACGGCGCTCGTCCTACCGCTCGCTCGTCTCCCTCCAGCGGGACAACCGCGCCTGCCGCGCGTGCGCCGACGCCGGCTATCCGCTGGAGTCGCTTCCGGTCCTCGAAGGCCGCCCCGGGCAGCGGGCGCTGCTCGTCGGCCAGGCCCCTGGGATCGTCGAGGGCGCCGAGCGCCGTCCGTGGCGCGGTCGGGCCGGACGCACCCTTCGCGCGTGGCTCGAGCTCGACGAGGACGCCTTCTACGAGACGTTCTACTGCGTGTCGATCACGCGCTGCTATCCGGGGAGACACCCGTCGGGTCGCGGCGACCGCCCGGCGACGCCCACGGAGATGAGCCTGTGCGCGTTCTGGCTCGACTGGGAGCTCCGGCTCCTCGAGCCCGGGCTCGTCCTCCTCGTCGGCGGCCTCGCGGTCCGGCGCCTGCTCGGTCGCGCCCGGCTCACGGAGTGCGTCGGCGAGCGGTACCCGCTAGGCGACGCCGTCGCCGTTCCCCTGCCGCACCCCTCGGGCGCGAGCGGCTGGCTCAACGACCCTGCGAACCGCCAACGGCTGCGGAGCGCGCTGGCGCTCGTGCGCGAGGAGCTGGCCTCGTCGGCTACTGGCTCTTGAAGCGGCGGTAGAGCGGGAACGCGTACCAGAAGGTGACGAACGCAGCCGCCACAAGGGACGCGACGATCACGGTCGCCGGCTCGCCGAAGAGGACGTCCGTGATCAGGTAGACCGAGGCGGTCATGGCGGCGGCGATGAAGACCGTCGCGACGATCGCCGCGCGCGTCGACATCCTGATCAGCGCCTCCTTGTCCTGTGCCCGAAAGCGAATGCGATGAGCGGCGGTCGGCGTGATCAGGAGGATGATGGCGACGGTCGCGCAGAGAAGCGCCGCGTAGTAGACGTACGTCTGCTGGTCCGACAACCGCTCGAAGCGGGTCTGGAACGGGAGGATGAGGAGGAAGGCGAAGAGCACCTGCACTCCCGGCATGGCGAGGCGGTGCTCCTCGACGAGCTCGCCCCACTCCTGGTCGAGGACCTCCTTGCTCCTCTCGGCCACGCGCGGAGATTATCCGCCGGGCTGGAAGCTCAGCAGCTCCTCCCGGTCGGTCCCGCCGGAGACGGTGACCGCGAGCACCGGACCGATTCCCTTCGCATAGAACTTCTGCTCGAGGAGGTCCGGCTCGAGCGGGGTCCAGTCCTTCGTCATCAGGACGCCGGTGAAGGCGCCGAACGGCACCTTGACCCGCTCGTCGAGGCTCAGGATCTCGCCGGCGTCCTCTGCCTCGCCTTCGAGGTACTCCTGCCGGTAGGCGAGGCCGACCTCAGGGCTCCCGGGCACGACGACGCCGGCCTCGGCGCCGTCGACGCCGGCTTCCCACGAGCCTTCCGTGCTCACCTTCCCCTTGTCGAACTCCTTCGTGTCCTCGCCGAGGTACCAGACGTTCCCCCACTTGTCCTGGGCGTACCAGTCGAGCGTGTCCTCGACCACCTCGCCGTCTTCGCTGACGACGTCGTGCACGACCGTGGCCACGATGCCGAGGATCGTCTTCGTCTCGTCCGTGACCGTGACCTCGACGCGCTGCCTGGCTCCCTCGGCGTCGGTTTCCTTGTAGAGCCAACGGCTCCCCGGTGCCATCGGCCAGTAGGGGTTGTCGATCACCGCCACGAAGTCCGCAGGGTCGAGGTTGGCGGGCTCACTGCCCTGCGGGAGCGGAGGGCCGCCGGTCTCGTCTGCAGTCCCGGTGCCGGTCGGGCTCGTGGCGCTCGGCTCCTCGTCCCCTCCACAGGCCGCGGGGAGGAGGAGCGTGACCGCGACGAGTACGAGGAGCGAGGAGCGCCGCATGACTCTAGTCGTCGTCGCCTGAGCCTTCGTCGTCGCCGGATCCGTCGTCGTCGGCTTCGTCACCGATCGACCTGGAAGTTCGACGTCGAGGTTGACCTCGACCTGGCTGCCGTCGTCCATCCGGATCTCGACGCTGTAGGCGGCGCCGTCGTCTCCGGTCTCGGTCTCGACGACCGTGCCGCCGCCGGTGTGGGCGAGGGCGGCGTCGGTGGCCTGCTCCAGGTTGGAGCCGGTCAGGGGCTGCTCGTCGCCGCCCGACGCCGCGATCCCGATCCCGGCCGAGAGGGCGCCGGCCACCACCACGATCGCGCCGATCACTACGAACTTGCGTTTCATCGTGTGCCTCCTTGATTGCTGAGGTCACCGTACGGATCGCAGATGAAACGGTCGTGAGAAGAGTCGCCTCTCATCTTGTTCTCATCTGAAGAGCCACAATGGGCGCATGCGGATCCTGATCGTCGAGGACGAGGTGAAGATGGCGAGCCTGCTTCGCCGCGGTCTCCGCGAGGAGGGGCTCTCGGCGGACGTGGCGCGCACCGGCGACGATGCGATCTGGATGGCGCGCGCCACCGAGTACGACGCGGTCGTCCTCGACGTGATGCTCCCCGGAACCGACGGCTTCGAGGTGTGCCGCCGGCTGCGGGACGCCGGGATGTGGTCGCCGGTGTTGATGCTGACCGCACGGGACGCGGTCGAGGACCGAGTCGTGGGCCTCGACGCCGGGGCGGACGACTACCTCACGAAGCCGTTCTCCTTCGCCGAGCTCCTGGCCCGCCTGCGCGCGCTCGTTCGCCGTCCGCCGCTCGAGCGCCCGACCGTGCTCGAGGTCGGCGACCTGCGCCTCGACCCTGCTGCGCACCGAGTCTGGCGCGGCGAGACCGAGGTGCGGCTCTCCGCGAAGGAGTTCGCGCTCCTGGAGACCTTCATGCGCCGCCCCGGCGAGGTGCTCTCCAGGTTTCACCTGCTGGAGCACTGCTGGGATCACGGCTACGAGAACCGCTCGAACGTCGTGGACGTGTACGTCCGCTACCTGCGCGAGAAGATCGACCGGCCGTTCGGTCGCACGTCGCTCGAGACGGTGCGCGGGGCCGGCTACCGACTGGCATGAGCAGGCTTCCCATCCGCCTGCGGCTGACGCTCGCCTTCGCGCTCGCGATGGCGCTGGTCCTGGCGGCCACGGGTGCGTTTCTCTACGTCCGGCTGCAGTCGTCCCTGGACGAGGCGATCGCCGAGACTCTGGAGCAGAGAGCCCTCGAGGTCGACGCGCGCGTCGCCCGCGGCGAGTCTCTCGAGAGCCTTCCCGTGGCGGTGGACGAGGGCTTTGCCCAGGTGTTCGCTTCCGACGGCCTGCTCCTCGACTCGACTCCAAACGTCGCCGAGGCGCCGGTCGTCGACGGCGAGCCGGTCGAGCGGGCGCGTGCGAGCGGGGCGCTGACGATCGAGCGCGAGGATTCGCCCGGGTTCCTCGGCCCCGTTCGCATGCTCGTCCGGCCTGTCGCGCTCTCCGGCGACGCCGGTGAGGTGCTCGTCGCGGGCGCCTCGCTCGAGGATCGAAACGACACCCTGAACGGGTTTCTGACGGAGCTCCTCCTGATCGGGCTCGTGGCGCTCGTGGTCGCCTCGCTTCTGGGCTATGGAATCACCGCCGCCGCCCTGCGCCCCGTCGAGTCGATGCGCGCAGAGGCGGACTCGATCTCGGGCGCCGAGCCGGGCCGCAGGCTGCCGCTGCCGCGGTCGCGCGACGAGATCCGGCGGCTCGGCGAGACGCTGAACGCCATGCTCGGCCGGCTCGAGGGTGCGATCCAGCGCGAGCGAGGCTTCGTCGCGGACGCGAGCCACGAGCTGCGCACGCCGCTCGCGCTCCTGCAGACGGAGCTGGAGCTCGCCCTGCGGCGCCCGCGCTCGGCGGAGGAGCTGGAACAGGCGCTCCGCTCGGCCGCCGGGGAGACCGACAGGCTCGTCCGCCTCGCGGAGGACCTGCTCGTGCTCGCCCGCTCCGACCAGGGCCGCCTTGCGCTTCGCCGAGAGCCGGTGCGGGCGCAGGACCTGCTGGCCGGCGTCGCCGGCCGTTTCGGCGCGGAGGTCGAGGTCGTCGGAACGGACGACCCCGAGCTCGTCGGCGACCAGGTCCGGCTGGAGCAGGCGCTGGGAAGCCTCGTCGACAACGCCCTGCGCCACGGCGCCGCTCCGGTCCTTCTTCGCGCCATGGCGCGCAACGGGGCCGTCGAGCTGCACGTGCTGGACGAGGGCCCCGGGTTCCCCGCCGAGTTCCTCCCGCACGCCTTCGAGCGCTTCAGCCGACCGGACGAGGCGCGCTCGGGCCAGGGCGCCGGCCTCGGCCTCGCGCTCGTGCAGGCGATCGCGGTCGCGCACGGCGGCTCCGCGGGCGCCGCCAACCGCAGCGGCGGGGGAGCCGACGTCTGGCTCGTCCTGCCTCCGCGGGTTGGTGAGGTGAGCGCCGCTCGGTCACCGTGAACTCAGCCGGGGATCGCGAGATACTCACCGCGTGCGCCACCATGTCGGCCGCCGGCGGTTGTGGGTCCTCGTGGCAGTCCCGGCGGGCCTGCTGGCCGGGCCCACCGCTGCGGCGAGCGGAGCCGTCACGCTCGTGGTCGACCCCGCGACCGCGGTCGTGGGCTCGACCGTTACCTTCACGGGCTCGGTCTCGCCCGCGGGCGTCGCCGAGGTCGAGATCCTCCGACAGAGCGGATCCGGCTGGGTCCCCCTCGTCGAAGGCGACTCGCGGGCGGACGGCAGCTACCGCCTGCGGGCGACCGTCAGGACGCCCGGGCAGATCGTCGCCCGAGCCGACGGCTCGGAGAGCGCGCCGGTCGAGCTGCGGATCAGGCCCGTCCTCGGCGCCCGGCTCACCGGAAGCGCGCTCCTGGGCAGGTCGCTCTCGGTCCGCGGTCGCGTGAGGCCTGCGGTGGCAGGGGCGCTCACGCTGTCGGTTCTCGGCAGGCACCGCAGGGTCGCGCTGGACGCCGACGGCCGCTTTCGCGCGGCCTTGCCCACGCGGCGGGCAGGACGCCTTCGCGTCTCCCTGACGCTCGAGCCCGCGCCGGGCTATGCGGTCGTTCGGCGAGCGCTCGTCCGGCGGATCCAGGCACCCGTCCTGGGAACCGGATCCCGGGGGCCGGCGGTGCGGTTCCTCGAGCGGCGGCTAAAGGATCTCCACTACGCCCTGCGTCGAGTGAACGCCTACTTCGGCCCGGACACGCGTGATGCCGTGTACGCGTTCCAGAAGGTCAAAGGCCTGGCGCGCAGCGGAGTGACCGGCCCACGCCTGTGGCGCCGGCTCAGGACTGCGCGTACGCCGCGAGCGGGCGTCCCACGCGGAACCCATATCGAGGTGGACAAGTCGAAGCAGCTCCTGTTCGAGGTCCGCGGCGGCGAGGTCTTCCGCGTCGCGCACGTCTCGACCGGGGCGACCGGAAACACGCCGCTCGGACGCTGGCGCGTCTACCGGAAGACGGCCGGATTCAACGTGCTCTCGATGTACAACTCGCTCTACTTCCACCGCGGATTCGCGGTGCACGGCTACGCGTCCGTCCCGCCGTTTCCCGCGAGCCACGGCTGCGTGCGCGTTCCACTGTGGTACGCGCGCGGCCTCTTTACGAGGTGGGGCCTGGGCACGCGCGTTTACGTCCTGCCCTAGGAGGGGTTGACGAAATGCCGCTGTGCCGCCGGACCGCGCTGCTCGCACCGATGCGGCGTCCTCGGTCGCGCCCGTAGCTTCGGCTACGAGCGCTCCATGCGTCCTTGCCTCGGAACGACCATCGCACCCCGGCGACGAGCAGTATTCCGTCAAACCCTCCTACGCGCCGACAGTAGGATGGCCTCGAGATGAGCCCCGAACGAGCACGCGAGCTGCTCGCCGCCGAGCGGGAACGGATCGAGCGCTCGTTGGCCGACCTCGGCGAGCCCGTCGGCACCGACGAGCTGGCGACGATCGACGATCCGGCCGACCTCGGAAGCGTTCTCTACGAGCGCGAGCTGGAGGAGGGCCTGCTCGAGGGGCTGCGGCGCGAGCTCGAGGCGCTCGAGCGCGCCGAGGCCCGGCTGGCCGGGGACACGTACGGGCTCTCGGTCGAGAGCGGCGAGCCGATTCCCGACGAGCGGCTCGAGGCCTATCCCCTGGCGGAGCGGACGGTCGAGGAAGAACGCCGCTTCGAACGCGGCCTGTAGCGGGAATTCGCCGGGCGTCCCGCCCGTTTAACCCTTCGGAGCCGCTCGCCACGCGCGAGCGGCCGATCCTGCGAGTGAAAGGACTACCGATCCAGACGATCATGGATACCCCTGAGGTGCAGACGCTGCTCGAGGACGAGGAGCGGGCCTTCGTCGATCCCGACGAGGTCGTACCCACCGTGGAAGAGGACTTCGACCTCGGCGAGCTCGAGGCCGTTGAGCTGCCCAGCTCCGCGGGCTCGCTGGATCTCTTTCTCAACGAGATCGGGCGCCATCCGCTGCTGACCGCGGCCGAGGAGGTCGTCCTCGCCAAGGCCGTCGAGCGCGGCGACCAGGCGGCGAAGGAGCGGATGATCAACTCGAACCTGCGGCTCGTCGTTTCGATCGCCAAGCGCTATCGCGGCCGCGGCGTCCCGTTCGGCGACCTCATCCAGGACGGCGTCATCGGCCTGAACCGGGCGGTCGAGAAGTTCGACCATCGGAAGGGCTTCAAGTTCTCGACCTACGCGACCTGGTGGATTCGCCAGGCGGTGCAGCGCTCGGTGGCCGGCCAGTCGCGCACCATTCGCGTGCCGACGCACGTCCACGAGCGGCGCAACAAGCTGCGGGCTGCCGCGCGGAAGCTGGAGCCGGCGCTCGGGCGCCCGGCGACGCACGAGGAGCTGGCGGAGGCCACCGGCCTCTCGCTCCTGCACGTCGACGAGGCGCTGGACGTCGTCGATGCCCGCGTCTCGCTGAACCGGCCCGTTGGTGGCGACGGCGACGGCGAGCTCGCCGACCTCTTCGCCGACGACAACGCCGACAATCCGGAGGAGCTGGCGCACGAGTACCTGCGCGGCCACGCTGTGCGGCTCGCGCTGGCGGAGCTGCCCGAGCTCGAGCGGCGCATCCTCGAGCTGCGCTACGGGCTCGACGGCGAGCCCCATTCGCTGGAGTCGATCGGCGCCGAGCTGGGGATCAGCCGGGAGCGCATCCGCCGCCTCGAGGGCCAGGCGCTCGAGAAGCTGGCAGAGAGACTCGGCGGAGACGACGAGCTCGCGCTCTCCGCGTAATCCTCGGAGGACACCATGAAAACGGCAATTCACCCTGAGACCCGGGTCGCGACGGTCACGTGCACGACCTGCGGCACGACCTTCGTGACCCGCTCGACGCGGCAGGAGATTCAGGTCGAGGTCTGCTCGGCCTGCCACCCCGCCTACACGGGCGAGGCCCGGACGGTCCGCCGGAGCGACCGGATCGAGCGCTTCGAGCGCCGGCGCGCAGCCGCCGGCGCTCGCTGAGCGGCGCCCCGTGCAGGACGTCCCGGACCGGGTGGCTACGGCGCCGGTCGCCCGGCTGGCGACCCTCGACGCCGACGGCCGGCCGCATCTGGTGCCGATCGTGTTCGCCCTCCTCGGCGACACGCTCTACACGGCGGTCGACGCGAAGCCCAAGCGCTCGCGGATGCTCCGGCGGATCGAGAACACGCGCGAGCGCCCCGACGTGACCGTGCTGGTCGACCACTACGAGGACGACTGGGCCCGGCTCTGGTGGGTCAGGCTCCGGGGCCGGGCCCGCGTGCTCGACGGCGGCGACGAGGCGGCCCGGGCCCTCGAGGCGCTCGCCGCCAAGTACGCGCAGTACCGCGAGGAGGCCTCGCCGGGCCTCCCGGTGCTTGCCGTCGACGTCGTCGACTGGCGCGCCTGGTCCGCCGAGAGTTAGAGCACGTTTCAGAATGACGCCTCGTCGTGCGTGTCGCCGGCGGCACAGGGCTTCATTTTGAGACGTGCTCTTAGACGGCCTGACGGTCGAGCCAGCGGGCGCGCTTCTTCGCGGCCTCTGCCTCGCGGTCCTTCGGCGGCGCCGACGTGACCAGCTCGCCGAGGAGCCGGGACGACGCGGCCTCGACCGCGTCGACCGCGCGATCGAAGGCCTCCGCGTTGGCCTGCGACGGCTTCGTGAAGCCGCTGATCTTGCGGACGTACTGCAGCGCGGCGGCCCGAACCTCGTCCTCGGTGGCGGGGGGCTCATAGTTGTGGAGCGTGTGAATGCTTCGGCACATGGCTGGAGACTAGCCGTCCGGCTCAGGTGGAGCGGGCCCGCTCGACCCCGGCCTTCGCAGCTTGCAGTCGAGCGGTGAGGCGCTCGAGCTCGGCCTCCGCCTTCCGGGCCTCGCTCGTCGCGCGTCGCACCAGGCCCTTCTGCTCGGCCACCTGGGCGCGCACCTGCTCGAGCTCCCGCTCGGCGGCTTCGATCCGCTGCTTGCGCGTCTCTGCGTCCTTGCGTCGGCCTTGGGCGGAAGCCCGTTTCGGTCGTCCGCGCCTGGTGCCGGCCGCCACAGCGAGGCCGCCGAACCCGGACGGCTCGAGGTCCTTCGTGAGGCGCCCGCGCTCCAGGAGACGCGCCCCCTCCTCGTCCGCGGCGGCGGAGGTCAGCGTCCCTCGGATCCGCTCCGAGGTGGCCGCCGTGACCGGGTGGCCCCCCGCCTCGAGGATGCGCGTGGCGCTCTCGAGGAGCGCCTCGACGACGTCGCGCTGGCGCTGCAGGGCGGCCTGCAGCTCGTTCGGATCCCCGCCGTCCAGGAGCTCCGACTGGGCCGCGCGCAGGCGCTCGCCGGCGGTCATGAGCGCGCGGACCTGCAGCGGCTCCCTGCGGGCGAGCTGATTGACGGTCCAGGCCGAGAGCGACGGCTTCGCAAGCGCCTTCACCTCGGCCGCCGCCTCGGGCTCGCCCGCCTGGCGGAGCTCGCGCGCGCGGACGTCGCGCGCCCGCGTGAACTCCGCGAGCGGAAGCCCGTAGAGCCGATCCAGCTCGTCGTCGGGAGGCACCGGGAGAGCCATGCTAGAGCACCAGGGCTGACGACTTGCAGGCTGGAGGACGGGCTGCGAAAGGTGCGATCTGCGGAATCACGGGCGCGCCGCGGGCGTTCTAGTGACTGGTGGAACGAAGCGACAGGAGGGAGCTGTCATGGCCGGAATGGTCGTTCTCGCGTTCCTCGTCCTGATCGGCCCGCTGGCGTACGTCTACGGGGTCGATTCCCGGCGCATCGGTGACCGGGGCTGGATGGCCGGCCGGCGCCGCTAACCCGCTCCTGACACGAAGCATCACGGCCGGTCGCGTCTCGACGAGAATGCGATCGCATGGGCTCGGACAAGGCGATCCTGCCGTTTGGCACGGCAGCCGTGTCGGCGGCGACGGAAAGCCGACCGAAGCCCAGGCTTTCCGCTTCTGGCTGAGGCTGGGGATGATCAGCTTCGGCGGGCCGGCGGGGCAGATCGCGATCATGCACGACGAGCTCGTCGAGCGGCGGCGCTGGATCTCGGAGCGCCGCTTCCTGCACGCGCTCAACTTCTGCATGGCGCTCCCCGGGCCAGAGGCACAGCAGCTCGCCTCCTATGTCGGCTACTCGATGTACGGCGTCCGGGGTGCGCTCACGGCCGGCGGCCTGTTCGTCCTGCCGTCGTTCGTCCTCCTCTGCCTGCTGAGCGCGATCTACGTCGAGTTCGGCGAGGTGGCGGCCGTCGCCGGGATCGTGCGGGGGCTCGGGGCCGCCGTGATCGCGCTCATCGCAGCCGCGGTCATCCGGGTGGGGAGTCGCGTCATCCACACGCCCGCGGCGCTCGTGCTGGCCATCCTGGCGTTCGGGCTGATCGTCGCCGGCGTTCCCTTCCCGGTGATCATCGCGCTGGCTGCGCTGGTCGGGTATCTCGCTGGCGCTCGCCTCCCCGGTCTCCTCGGCCCGCTTGCTGGGCAGAGCGGAGCGGAGGAGGCGCCGGACGACTCGCCGCCGGAGACCGGCTTGCGCCGCCGGCTCGTGAAGACGCTTCTCCTCTGGCTCGTCCCCCTTACCGCCCTCCTTCTCGCCGGCGGCCTCGTCGCGGAGCTCGCCGGCTTCTTCACGCTCGCCGCTCTCATCACGTTCGGCGGCGCCTACGCAGTGCTGCCCTTCGTGGCCAGCGCCGCAGTCGACCGCTTCGGCTGGCTCACCGCCGACGACATGGTCGCGGGCCTCGCCCTCGGCGAGTCGACGCCGGGGCCGCTGATCATGGTCAACACCTTCGTCGGCTTCCTCGCCGGCTACAACGTCGAGGGAGGCCTCGCCTGGGGGCTCCTCGGAGCGACGATCGCGACCCTGTGCACGTTCGTCCCTTCGTTCGTCTTCATCGTGAGCGGCGCGCCGATCATCGACCGGATCCGTTCGACCGGCGCGTTCGCGGCCTCGCTCAGCGGCATCACGATCGGCGTCGTCGGCGTCATCGCCGGCCTGGCGGTGTTCGTCGCCCGCCACGCCGCCTTCGCCGACGATCAGGCCGACTGGCTCGTGATCGTGCTCGCCGCGGTCGCGTTCGTCGCCGTCTGGCGGTTCCGCGTGGGGGTCGTCCCCACCGTCGCGAGCTGCGCCGCTGTCGGCCTCGTCGCCGCGCTCGGTTAGCGGCGGGCGAGAAGCTCCGGGTGGCGGCCGGCGTCGAAGTCGCAGATGAAGCGCGTGAGGCCGTGCTCGAACCCCACGTCGCGGCCGTACGCCCGCCGGTAGTCGACGACCAGGACGCCGAGATCGGCGAACGCCCGCTCGAGCACGCAGCCGCCACCGTCCCACGCGGTGCACGCGCCGGGAAGCTCGTAGAGCGGGTCGGCGCCATGCTCGATCCGGATCCGGTTCACGCGTCGGAGCACCTCGTCGAGCCGGCTCGCCCGAATCGCGGAGCGGGTCGGCGCGGCTTGCAGAGCCGCCGTCATGAACCCCAGTGTACGACGACCGGTATCCAGGAGTGCGCGAGCCCCCCCGATGATTAGGGTTTTGCTAAGACCACTTGCCCAAGTTGCCATCGGCGTCTAGCCTCAGGGAGTGAGACTGCGGTGAGGGTGAGCGGCATGTTCAGATTCGCGGCGGCGCTGGTCGTCGCCTTTTTTGTGGGCGCGGGCCTTTCTGGCACCGCGGCCGCGGCTCCGGCGTGCTCGTACGACGGCGGCTCGAGCGAAGTGAACGCGACGCTCGGCGCCGGGGAGTCGGCCACGCTTGCGGTGACGGGGTCGGGGCGATATCTGTTCGGCGGATCTCAATCGCGGGGCCGCGACGAACGGCAACACCGACAGGATTCTCGTCACCGGGCCCGGCGGCTCGACCGAGCACCTGATCATCGACCAGTTCAACGGCCCGCTCGCGCCGGGCGCCACAGCCGAGGGAGTGGGAATCTCCGAGATCGAGGTCGTGGTCGGGCTGGGCGATGCCTCCGACGAGATCGTCGTGCGCGGCAGTCCCGACCAGGAGCATCTCATGCCGGGAGCAATGGCGTCGGCTTCGACGACGACAGCGACACCGGACATCACCTTCTCTCCGCTCCCCAACTCGATCGAGCTCGTTGCCGCCGGTGGGATGCCCCACGTCCTCGGCGTGCGGGGAGGCTTCGGCGCCGGGCACGTCTTCCCCGGTCCCGTCACCTTGCGTGCGGGCAGTCAAGGCGGCTCCTTGACCGGAAGCAACTTCGCCGACCTGCTCTCGGCGGCGCTGGCGCCGACTTCATCCACGGCTCCGAGGGCGCCGACACGATCGACGGCGGAGCAGGCGGGGACAGGCTGAGGGGCGCGGACGGGAACGACTCCATCGCCGGCGGCCCCGGTCAAGACATCTTCTCCGGCAGCTACGGAGACGACGTGCTCGACGCGCACGACGGCGTGGCCGACGTGCAGCTGAACGGAGGCCCCGGGACGGACACGGCCGCCTACGATCGAGGCCTGGATCCCGCCCCGATCGCCGTCGAGAACAAGTTTCCGCTCGATCCACCGCCGCCGCCCGATCCGGATCCGGACCCGGATCCCGTCACGGACTGCAGCTGGGTCGGCGGGGTCGTCTCGGCGACGATTGCGCCGGGCACGCGGGCCACCCTGAGGGTCAGCGGCGGCCAGATCCGCTTCGGCGCTCCGGCGGTGCCCTGCGGCACGGCCACGACGTCGAACACCGACGAGATCGTCGTCGAGGGCCCGACCGATACCCGGGAGACGCTCGTCGTCGACCTCAGCGGCGGGAAGCTCGCCCCCGGGGCGACCCCCGAGGGAGCCGGACAGTCCGAGATCGAGGTCCGCGTGGAGCTTCGCGACGTGGTCGACCTCGTCCGCGTCGTCGGCCCGCGCTCGAGAGCATCCTTCGCGGTTGGTTCGCGGGGGATCTCGCTCAACAGAGACGACGACGTCGACATCACCGTCGATCCGGATCCGATCATGGTCTCGCTCGAGGGCAGCCGTGCGCGGGACCGGCTCACCGCCGCCGGCGGCTACGGCGCCGGGAGGCGCTTCGCCGGCAGCGCGGAGCTTCGAGGCCTCGGCTCGGCCGACGTCCTCGTCGGGGGGAAGGGCAGCGACAGGATGTGGGGCGGCCGGGGGCGCGACCTGCTGCGCGCGGTCGACCACAAGCGCGACCGGAAAATCGACGGCGACGCCGGCCGCGACACTGTCTACTTCGACCGCGGGCGCGACGTGCCGGTCGACTGCGAACGCCTCCGGCCCCGCCGCGGTTAGTCTCAAGATCGCCCAGGACGTGGGCAACTCGGTGCGGCTCGAAGCGTCGAAGCCATCACACCCAGCGTCCGACCGCGCGCCTAGCCTGTGGCGTGAGCTCAAGGCGGAGGCAGTGGCTGCCGAAGCTCACTGAACCGTTTCAGGCGGTCAGCGAGGACAAATGGATCACTACGTCGGCGAAGAGATAAGCACCGGGAAATCGAAGCGGTACACGGCCGCCGACGGGAACATGATCCTCGTCGTCGAGAAGCGGGAAGACGGGACCTACGTCCTCGTCGACTACGTCTTGATGAAGTGACGCCGGAGGCCGCGGGCGCCGGCGTCTTCCCGTCAGGGAATCACCTTCAGCTTCGGTCCGACCGTGACTCCAAGGGCGTTGTAGTCGGAGATCACAACGGTGCTCAGCAGTTGGTAGCGGCCGACCTCTGGCGCCGTGAACTCGACAGCTGCTCTGTAGGCGAGCACGTCGGGCTCTAGCCGGCCGTGCGCGGCGGCGAGCACCGCCATCTCGTCGCTCGCGGCGACCTCGGCGAGGATGTGGACGTAGTAGCTCGGTCGTCTCGAGACGACCTGAACAGCCCGCGCACCCGAGATGCGAAACCCGACCTCGGCGCGAATCCGGCTCGAGTCAGCTCCGGACGCTACGTTCTCGGCGGCGGGCACCTCCTCGAACGTCGCGTCGTCGAGCTCGAGCTGCAAGTCGTCAGGCGCCTCCGTCGAGCTCGTCGTGTCGGGGAGCGCCGCGACCGTCGCTACGTCCCCACCCGTTCCCTCTTCCTCCTGCTCTCCCGCCTTTGGAGCCGCTTGCGCGCTCGCCATGGAGATCGATGCCAACGCCTCCGCCCGCCCGGTCCAATCCTGCTTGGCGATTCGCTCGGCGCTCACGCCCGCGACGTTGTCCATGAGCGTCGCCAGGCCGTCCGGAGACAGAGCCGCGAGTTGGGCGAAGGTCGTCACCCCGACCTCGTGAAGCCGCCGCTCGATTGCGGGGCCGATTCCCGTGATGAGCTTGAAGTCATCCATTCGCCAGTGACCCTCCCTGAGACTGCTCGAGCCGCAGCAAGCTAGGCCTCCTCGAGCTCGATCTCGAGTGCCCAGCGACGCAGGATGCCGACGTCCCTTCCCTCCAGATCGGCCACCGCCAGCGTCCACTCCCCGCGAGCTTCCTGCCCGAGAAGGACGGTCAAAGCGGGAGTGTCTGACGTCCTGTAGAGCCGGACCAGGTCATCCGCGCTTCCCCCGCCGCGGTCGTGGAGAACCGAAGTGCTCCCGCTGGGTGCGCGCAGAGAGACCTTGAGGTCGCCCCGATACGTGTGCTCGATGTCGAGCGAGACGGCCATTGCTGCGATTCGACCGCTCGCCGAGACGTCCAGAGACGACTGCACTCCCTCCGGACTATCGTCGGGGATCGTCAGGTTCGGACTGCTTTCGGCCCGGATCTGCCGCCCTGGCTCGGGCTCTTCACGAGGCTCGGGCGGTCCCGGGAGACCGAAGTCCGCCTGGATCCCGTAGAGGCTCGCGCCGAACGACCTCGCCCTCGGCCCCATTCCATAGCGGGCGAATGCCGTCCAGATGCCCTGCCGTGCCGAGGCGTGCCGTCCGTCGTCGAGCTGCCCGCCCGCCCGCTTGTGATCGAGTGCGGTCAGGATCGCGTCGCGCAAGTCGAGGAAGCTCGGGTTCGCTGGCGCGAGCTTGAGCGAGTCCACCACGAGCTGGACGCCGAGCTCCGACCCGATGCGCCTGTTCATCTCGAGGGCGGCCGCGCACCAGATCTCGCCGATCGCATGCACCTGCGTGTACCGCCCCGTCCCGAGATCGCCGAAGTCATCAGGGAAGTTCGAGTCGTATGCATATCCGCGCAGGCCGCCGGGCCGGCGTACCGCCCATGACGCGACGACCGTGCTTTCGGTGATCGTGCAGGCGAAGTAGTCGCTGCAGCCCTCCCCGAAGCCGCGGCTCTGAGGAGCGTCCAGGGCCTGGACGTTCATGGCCCCCCCGACGAGGCGATTGCTCACGCCGTGCGTGAACTCGTGGATCACGACCGTGGCATCGAGCGCGGTGTGTCTGTTCGTACTCGTCACCAGCCCCATGCTCATGACGGGACCCGAGCCCTCGACCGGCGTGTACATGTTGGCCGTCCCGTAGACCGCTCCGCGGTGAGCCCGCGCCTCGACCCGGTCGGTCGCCAGGCCACCCCGGCCGAGGTTGTCGTGCTGGAAGTTTCCGTCGGCTTCCCTGAAGCCGAGCAGATAGAAGTAGTCGTGGAGGAAGCAGCTGACGTAGAAGAGGTTCAAGATCTGTTGCTCGTCGCTCCGGGGATCGGCCGGGTCGAACGTGAGCTGGCCGTTGCGGTTTCCTCGAAGAGCCGGGCCGGTCGTGTCGAGGTGGGCGATGACGGAGTTGCCCGCGGTGCTGTCGCTCTCCACCCAATCGTCGGGGAACCCCGGGGGGAGTGGCTGTGACACCGGGACGTCATAGTCGGCGAGCTGCCTTGGAAAACTGGTCATCTCACGCGGGCCGTCGCCGTCTCGGATGAGGACGTTTCCCCGCGCTGCGACCGTCTGCACCAGCTGACGGCAGTAGAGGATCTCGCCGTCCTTGGCGTCGACGATCGTTCGGTACTCGCCGGCATAGCCCGGCATGGCGAGATTGATCTCCCACCCGAGCCGCAGAGCATCGCCGAGCGGAAACCAGACGAGGCTCGCGGTGATCGAGCCGCCGAACGGGCCGCGCTCGAAGACCGCCGGCAGATCCGGCCGGTTCGAAAACGACGCGATTGCGTTCGGCTCGAAGCCCGTCAAGTCCAGGCGCGGCAGGTCGAGCGGCTCTCCGAACTCGTCGACGGCGCCCTCTTCGTCTGCGTCGGGCACGGCCACGTGCTGTGCCGCCCTGAGCACCGCTTCCCGTACTGGAAGCGTGGGCAGCGCCTCGATGTCGCCCGTGACCGGGACGCTGCTTCCGGCCGTCTCGCTCAACGAGCCGTCAGGCGCGAAGCGAACGACCTGCGTCGCCTGGAAGATGGGGATTCCCTTGTGTTGCTGTTGGAGATGGACGGTCACCGCGTGGCTGCTCGTCTCCGCGACGTGCTCGTCCGCCACGTACTCGGCGGGCTCCCTGGCCTCCAGGCTCAAGACTTCGGCGATGCCCTGCACGTGGTCCAGCGCGCGCCGGACGAAGTTCTCCCGCCCGGCCGGCGCGGACTCCGAGACGACGAGCGCAGGATTTCCGGTCGTCGCGTCCAGGGCGGCGACGGCGACCCGATGCTCCCCGGGAAGGCGATCGGAGACGTCGTCGGCCACGGCCTGCAGCTCCTCCTCACGCGAGCGGGTTGCCCTGGTGACGCTGAAATCTCGCCGATCGATCTCCCGGCTCACCGGGATTCCACCCCCGGTTCTCGCTCCGTCAGCGAGAAGGCCCACGGCTGACCCCGACGCGCTGTGCTTGTCGGGGCCAGCGAGCTGCGCTGTGGGCGTCCGAGAGCACCGCTACTTCGAGTAGATCAGGTACCGCAGCGGAATGTCGTGCTGGAACTGCGGCGGTTGAGGCGGAACGTTGAGGAAGCCCGGATCCGAGTCGACGTCCAAGTGATTCGTCGCGAACGCCGCGAACGGCTGAGCGATATCAGTGATGTCGGCGGTCACGTTCTGCTCGACCAGCCGCGAGTTTTGCCCGGGGTCGGGCGCGATGATGAACAGCGAGAAGAACGTGAGCGCGGGAGCGGTCGGGGGGAACGTCCCGATGAAAGTGAAGTCCGGCCCGTTCGTCACGTCGGTGAGGTTCACCTGCTCGAATCGCACCCTGAAGTCCCGGCCGCCGAGGATGGTGGTGGCGGAGATGGGGTTGAAGATGTTCGTCGCCGGGTTGATGAAAAGCACCGCCTGGAACAGGGCGAGCTCGTTGCTCGCGATGATCTTGCTGGGCTGGTAGGGCGGCAGGGCAACGAACTGGATGGGCGAGATCGTGACCAGATCCCAGTACACGTAACCGACGTGCGTCGGCTCGCCTATCGTGGCCACCTGGCGACTCGCCAGCTCGGCGAAGTAGTCAGCTTGTCTGTCGAGGTAGTTCTCGGTCTGCCGCGTCAGCTTGGCTCTGTAGTCGTCTATCCAGGCCCGGGCGGCCTCTTCGGTCTCGGCTGGAACGTCGACCTTCGGTCCTTCCATCCTCACGTCGAGCTCTTCGGCCAGCGCCGTCAACACCCGAGCCGGCTTCATGCGCTCCTCGGCCGCGGCTGCCTCCTGTCGCCCGCCTCGGACGACCATCTCCTGTTCAGTCGTCGCCATTACGCCACTCCTTTCCTCGCTGACCTTTTCTCGAACGGGATCAGGTGCAACGGCAGGACAAGCCGGCCGCGACAACGGCGCGCGTCGTGATCCTTCTCCAATCGAATTCCCCCGTCCTGGCTCTCTGCCGGAATCTCTCCAAGCGCGGCGCCCGCGATTGGATGCACCGGCGTAATTCTTCAGGAACGAATCACGGATGGGAATGGATCTTCGGATTCAGACGGGCGGTAACGAAGGACCAGTTCCCCATCGGTGGGAAGTACTAGTTCCTACCTGAGCCGAGCGGCCGCCTCGGTGCGCCGATGGACATGCAGCTTGTCCAGGATCCTGTGCACGTGGTTCTTGACGGTAGGAACCGCGATGCTGAGACGTTGCGCGATCTCCTTGTTCGAAAGACCCTGGTCGAGCAGCTCCGCGACCTCCATCTCCCGGGCGGTCAACGTCGAGCTCTGGGATGGTCCCCGAAGCTCTGCAGCCAGCGCGCCAACCCGCCTCAGCAGGCTTGCGGCGATCTTCGGCGAGCACTGGATCTCTCCGCGCGCAACGTTTTCGACGACGGTCTCGAGGTCATCGAGGGTCCCGTCTCGCGG
Source organism: uncultured Actinomycetes bacterium (assembly GCA_963775625.1). Classification (GTDB taxonomy): domain Bacteria; phylum Actinomycetota; class Thermoleophilia; order Gaiellales; family Gaiellaceae; genus JAIBJN01. Next base: position 191,599 of record CAVZJM010000016.1, read on the forward strand.
GACGTAACCGCACGCGCCTGCCTCTGCGCAGGCGATCACGTCCGCTTCCGTATCGGGTACGGCGAGCGCGACGACCTTCGCTTTCGGTGTCGCCTCACCGATCGCGCGGACCGTCGCGAAGCTTTCGTCCATCGCCACGTCGACGAGAACCACGTCAGGCTCGAGGTCTCGGACGCGGGAGAGCGCCTCCCGCGAGCTCGTTGCGGTTCCCAGGACGTTCACGCGACCTCCGTGCCCGAGTGCGCGCACCATCCCTTCGCGGTAGAGGGGGATCTCAGCGACAACCAGAACGTCGATCATCGAATCTCCGATGATTCAGCTGCCGCAGGAATCTGAGACGACGGCTGGGCACGTCGCACCCGCTCCTTTCCTGCCTATCGGGCCCGTACCTACTACGTCTGTGACTCGATGTCAAACGGTGCGGTCGGTCCTGGCCTCGTCGAGGTGGCCATCGAGAGCAAGGTGCCAGCAGTGCCGCGATCCGGCGATCGGGGTCCTCGTCGAAAGATCAGCGGAGGGGGAGGGGTTCGAATCCTCGATCCGCCTAACGGCGGATGGACGTTCTCGAGACCGTCCACGCACGTCTGATTTGCAGGGCATCTACGGCGGCAGGTTCGTCCCGCGCTAGCGGGGCGTCACACAAGCTGCACGTCGGACCTCCTTTCCGCTGCAACGGCCATGTCAGAATCCGTGCCGTGGTTCGCCGCCTCGACGCCGACGATTGCGTGCTCGCTGTGATTGACACGCAGGACGGCTTCCTGCGGAAGCTGTCGGACGAGGAAGCAGCGGTGCTCGTCGATCGAATCCGCTGGCTGTGCCGGCTGGCCGACTGGCTGCGCGTGCCGGTCGTGGTCACCGAGGAGGAGCCCGAGGTGAACGGCGAGACCGCCCCGCCGGTCACGGGCGCCCTCTCCGCTGAGACGGTCAGGCACGTCAAGCCGATCTTCGATCTCTCCGCGTGTCCTGCGATCCTCGCGGACGTGATGCGGCACGGGCGGGACATGGTCGCGCTCTGCGGGCTCGAGACCGACGTCTGCGTCGCCCAATCGGCGCTCGGGCTCCTGGACGCTGGGAAGCGCGTGGTCGTCGTCGAGGACGCGGTCGGCTCCCCGGGTGCGGCGCACGCGCAGGGGCTCGAGCGGATGGCCCGCGCCGGCGTCGAACTCGTCGGCGTCAAGGGCCTCGCCTACGACTGGCTGAGGACGGTCGAGCGCGCCAGCGAGTTTGGCGCCGCCACCGGGCGCGACGCCCCGGCGGGGATCGTTCTCTGACGCGAAGGACGCAAAGCGGAGGGGGAGGGATTCGAACCCTCGATCCGCCTAACGACGGATAACGGTTTTCGAGACCGCCGCATTCGTCCGCTCTGCCACCCCTCCGACGGTCTGGTGCGAGCGCTCTGCGGAGCGGAGAAGGAGGGATTCGAACCCTCGAGGGAGGTAATCACCCCCCTAACGCCTTAGCAGGGCGCCGCCTTCAGCCACTCGGCCACTTCTCCGTGCCGGGCCATGGTACCAGTGTCCTTTGCAGGTCCCCAGACGCGACGAAGCCCGCCTCGGTGGGTTAGGAGCCGCACGACCGAAACGGGCATTCGCCAGACGCCGGGGGATATGTGAGGGGAGCCGGCACCAGGCATCATGCACGGAGACCGCCCTGGGTGCCGTCCCCTTGAAGGGGGATTCGCCGCGTGTGCTGAACCCAGGAGTGCATGGCGAAATGACGGCTGTGCCGCCGGGCCGCGCTGCTCGCCCCGAGGACGTCGTCCTCGGTCGCGCCCGTAGCTCATTCGCTACGAGCGCTCCCTGCGTCCTTGCCTCGGAACGACCATCGCACCCCGACGACGAGCGACATTCCGCCATACCCTCCTAGGCGATGCGCATCGGCCGCCGCGAAGTCGCGCTCACGAACCTCGAGAAGGTCTACTTCCCCGGCCCCGGGCTGACGAAGGGCGACCTCGTCTCCTACTACCTCGACCTGGCGCCGTATGCTCTCAACCACGTCGAGCGCCGGCCCATGCAGATGAAGCGCTATCCGCACGGGGTCGACGGCGACTTCTTCTACCAGAAGCGGGTGCCGAACCCGCACCCGGACTGGCTCGAGACCGTGCACATCCTCTTCCCGGGGAGCGGGCGAACCGCCGACTTCCCGGTGGTGACCGACGCGGCCGGCCTCGCCTGGATCGCCAACCTCGGCTGCATCGAGCTGCACACCTGGCATGCGCGCGTCACGGACGTCGAGCGGCCCGACTACCTGCTCATCGACCTCGACCCGACGGAAGGGAACCCGTGGGAGCTCGTCCCCGAGATCGCCCTGGTGGTGAAGGAGGTCATGGACGAGCTGGGCCTCGTCAGCTTCCCCAAGACCTCGGGCGCGACAGGCTTCCACATCCTCGCGCCGATCAAGCCGGAGCTCCGCTTCCCGGAGGTGCGGCGCTTCGCCAAGGCGCTCGCGCAGGAGGTCGAGCGGCGGATCGGCGACCAGAACGTGGCGACGACGACCTGGAAGGTCGCCGACCGAAGCGGCGTCTTCGTCGACTACGGCCAGAACGCCCGTGACCGCACGATCGCGTCGGCCTACTCCATCCGCCCGACTCCCGACGCCCGCGCCTCGGCTCCCTTGCGGTGGGAGGAGGTGCCGGGCGTCGATCCGGACGCCTTCACGATGGAAACGATGCGCGACCGCGTCGCGAACGTGGGCGACCTCACGAAGGGCATGTGGCGGCGGAAGGTGAGCCTTGCAACACGGTTTGGCGCTCTTGGGCTAGAAGCGCCACGTCCTTAAAGCTGCGCGCCGCGAGGGCTTCAGCGTGCTCGTTCCAGAAGCCCCGGCACCGTAGGGTCGCTCTTCTTCGGCCGCGGGCGGACCTGGGCCACCGTGCACTGCTCCGGATCCTTGTCGGGGCGGAAGCGGAGGAAGCGCGAGTTGTGGCGGAACCGGCCCTTCTGCCACTTGTCGTAGCGAACCTCGACGACCAGCTCGGGCGGGACCGGGCTCCACTCCAGGTCGGCCTTCGGCTTCCAGCGGCTCGGGGCGCCGCGCGGTCGTCGCTCGGGGTTCGGGCCGAGGAGGGGCTCGACGCGCTCGAGGATCTCGGCGCGCTTCTTCCCCGTCGCGGGCGCCGAGCCGACCGGGCGCAGCTCGCCGTCCTCGTAGAGCCCGAGCATCAGGCTGGCGATCCCCGTGCCCTTTTCGCTCCATGTCACGCCCATGACGGCGCAGTCGGCCGTCCGCTCGCCCTTCACCTTCTGCACCGCCTCGCGCGAGCCCGGCAGGTACGGCTGCCCGAGGCGCTTGGCGATGACGCCGTCGAAGCCGGCCACCTCCAGCCGTTCGAGCCAGTGGGCCGCCTCCGCCAGGTCGCGGGTCGAGGGCGAGACGTCGAACGGCAGCGTCTCCACCTTCGCGCGCCGCTCCTCGAAAGGCCTCCCGTGGAAGTCCTCCCCGTCCCAGATGAGGACGTCGAAGCAGACGAAGCCGGCCGGGATCTCCGCTGAGAGCTTCCTCACCCGGCTCTCGGCGGGATGGAGTCGCATCTGGAGGGCGTCGAAGTCGAGCGCCCCGTCGCGTACGACCACGATCTCCCCGTCCACGGCGGAACGCGGCGGGAGCAGGTCGCCGAGCTCCGCCAGCTCGGGGAAGTAGCGGAGGAGCGGCCGCGCGTTCCGGCTCCACAGATGGAACTCGCCGTCGAGGTTCTCGGCGATGCCGCGGAACCCGTCCCACTTGGGCTCGTACTGCCACCCGTCGCCCTCCGGGAGCGTGTCGACGAGCTCCGCCTCCATCGGCGGGAAGGGCAGTTTCTTCGGAGGCGCAACCTCGACGGCCATCTCGCGCGTCTAACGCTAACGACATGCGACGCGTGGTGATCACGGGTATGGGGGCTGTCACCCCCCTGGGGAACGACCTGCGAACGACCTGGACGCGGCTGCTCGCCGGCGAGAGCGGCGTCGACCGCATCCACGCGTTTGACCCGAGCCCGTTCCCGGTGCAGATCGCCGCCGAGGTCAAGGACGACTACGACCCGACCGGCGCAGCGGCGGCGAAGGAGCTCCGCAAGCTCGACCGCAACGTGCTCTTCGCGCTCAGCGCGGCGAAGGAGGCGCTCGGAGACGCGGGGCTGAACGGCTTCGACCCGGAGCGCGTCGGCGTCGTCGTCGGCAATTGCATCGGCGGCTTCAACGAGCTCATGCGCCAGTACGACGTGCTGAAGGAGCGCGGCCCGGACCGGGTCTCGCCCACATTCCTCGCCAACGTGCTGGTCGACTCCGCGAGCGGGCAGATCGCCATCGAGTTCGGCCTGCGCGGCCCCAACTACGCCGTCGTCTCGGCCTGCGCCACCGGCTCGCACGCGATCGGCGAGGCCGCCGAGCTCGTCCGCCACGGCGATGCCGACGCAATCATCGCCGGCGGCACCGAGGGCTGCATCCATCCGCTGATCCTCGCCGGCTTCTGCATGATGCGCGGGCTGGCGATCGGGAACGGCGACCCGCCGCGGGCCGCCCGCCCCTTCGACGCCACGCGCGAGGGCTTCGTCATGGGCGAGGGCGCGGCGGTCATGGTCCTCGAGGAGCTCGAGGCCGCGCGGGCGCGCGGGGCCACGATCTACGCCGAGGTGCTCGGCTACGGAGCGTCCAACGACGCGCACCACATGCTCCAGCCGGACCCCGAGTCCGGCGGCGTCGTCGCGATGATGCGCGCGGCGCTCCAGCGCGCCGGCGTCTCACCCGACCAGGTGGACTACATCAACGCGCACGGCACCGGGACGCCGCTCGGAGACCTTGCCGAGACGCAGGCGATCAAGGAGGTCTTCGGCGACCACGCCTACGAGCTGGCGGTCTCGTCCACGAAGTCGATGCTCGGGCACATGTTCGGCGCCGCCGGCGCGATCGAGGCGGTCGCGTGCGCGCTCGCCATCCACGAGGGGACGCTCCCGCCGACGATCAACTACGAGAGCCCCGACCCGGAGCTCGATCTCGACTACGTCCCCAACGAGGCGCGCGCCGCCCACGTGCGCGTGGCGCTCTCGAACGCGATGGGCCTCGGCGGGCACAACGGCTGCGTCCTTCTCGGACGGGTGGAGTAGCCTCTCGGTCGTGAAGCACGACTCCGGGGGGATCAAGCGTCGACGGTGGTCGCTGCTCGTCGTGGGGCTCATCGTCGTCCTCACGGCGGGGTCGGCCGGCGCCGGCCCCCGGACCTCGGCCTCCGTGCCCAGCCTCGCGCCCTTCGGCGGCATCGAGGAGCAGGCCGACTACGTGCCTGGCGAGCTGATCGTTCGCTTCCGGAGCGACGCGACCGTCGCAGAGCGATCGGCGGCGCTCTCGGGCGAGAGCGCGCGCGTCGCGAGCAACCTCGGGCTTCCCGGCCTCGCGCGGGTGAAGCTGCCGCTCGGCGCCTCCGTGCCGGACGCCGCCGCGGCGCTCGAGAGCGACCCCCACGTCCTCTACGCCGAGCCCAACTACCTGAACGAGCTCAGCGTCCTTCCGAACGACCCGATGTTCGGCCGGCTCTGGGGCCTGAGCCAGCCTTCGGACGCGGACATCGACGCGCCTTCGGCCTGGAACCGGGAGACGGGCAGCTCGAACGTGGTCGTCGCCGTCGTCGACAGCGGCCTTGCCTACGGGCACCCGGATCTCAACGGCAACGTCTGGACGAACCCCGGCGAGACTCCGGGGAACGGTCTCGACGACGACGGCAACGGTTTCGTCGACGACGTGCGCGGCTGGGACTTCGTCCAGGACGACGCGGCGCCGCTCGATTTCCTCGGGCACGGCACCCACGTCGCCGGCACGATCGGGGCTGAGGGCAACAACGGCACCGGCGTCACGGGCGTCAACTGGGACGTCTCGATCATGCCCGTGCGCGCCGCCGGCGCCGACGGCAGCCTGACGGACGCCGCCATCATCCAGGCGTTCGACTACGCGTGCGACAACGGCGCCGACGTCGTCAACGGCAGCTTTGGCTCGTCGAGATTCAGCTCCGCGATTGCGGACGCGATCACAGCCGGGGGATGCGCGGGCACGCTCTTCGTCTTCGCGGCGGGGAACAGCGGCCGGAACCTCAACGGCAACACGGGCGTTGGGGACGACACATTCCCCTGCGAGCTCCACCGTCCCCCTGCCGGCGGCGGAGTGAGCGCGGCGAACGTTCTCTGCGTCGGCGCCAGCGGCAAGGCGGACGGGATCGCGAGCTTCTCGAACCGCGGAACCATGGCGGTGCATCTGGCGGCGCCCGGCGTCGGCATCCGCAGCACGCTTCCCGCCTTCGCCGCCGTTCGCGGCTTCCCGGACGGCTTCGAGGGACCGGGCTCGTCCTTCGACAACCGCTGGGGGATCTGGATGGGCTTGCCCCGGTGGGATCGCACCAGGGCGAAGGACAAGGGCGGGAAGCGGAGCCTCACGGACTCACCCGGCCGTAACTATCCGAACAACGCCAACAACTCGATTCGCCGACGGAACGCATTCAGCCTGGAAGGCCGCACCGGGTGCGGGCTCGAGTACGACCTCTGGCTTCAGAGCCAGCTGGACCACGACGGCATCGTCATCGATCTCGTCCAGCCGTTCGACGACGTCGCCGCCTGGTCGGGCTCGACGGGCGGCAGGTTCCTGCACTTCTTCGAGGACCTCTCCGACCACGACGGCGACGCGTCGGTCCGCCTGCGCTTCCGCTTCCTCAGCGACGGCTCGGTCCGGGGCGACGGCGCGTACGTCGACAACGTCCTCGTGGCGTGCCTCGCCAGGAGCGCGGCGCGCTACGGCAACCTCAGCGGCACCTCGATGGCCACGCCGCACGTCGCCGGTGCGGCCGCGCTCCTCCTGGCCGATGACCCGACGATGACCGTCGCCGACCTCAAGGCCGCGATCCTCGGCGGCGTCGACGTGGTCGGCGGTCTCGCCGGCCACGTCCAGACGAGCGGCCGGCTGAACGCCGCCGGGGCGCTGGGGCTCGTCCCCGACGACACGGGCCCGGACACGACCATCACGCGCGGCCCCTCGGGCCGGACGACCTCGCACAGGGCGAGGTTCGGGTTTACCGGCTCCGAGGCCGATGTGAGGTTTCAGTGCAAGCACATGAGCGCACCGTGGAGGGCGTGCGAGTCTCCCAAGACCTACCGCGGCCTCGGGAACGGGCGGCACGCGTTCCGGGTGCGCGCGCTGGACACGAACGGGAACGTCGACCCGACCCCGGCAACCCGCAGCTGGCGCATCGTCTGACCTCGGGGCAACTGCGAGAAGGACCCGCTCGCCAACCGAGGCCGCGTTCTCAGGCGGCTAGAGCCTTCGGGGTCAGCTCCGCGATCGAGTCGAGGACGAGATCGGCCTCGGCGAGCGCGTCCCCGGCGGGCGGGTACCGCGGGTTCGGGATCGCGAGCGTGAGCATCCCGGCGGCCCTGGCGCTCCGAAGGCCGTTCTCCGAGTCTTCGACCGCGGCGCAGCGCTCGGGCGCGACGCGGAGCCGCCGCGCCGCCTCCAGGTAGACGTCCGGCGACGGCTTCCCGCGCGGCACCTCCTCGGAGGAGACGGTCGCGCCGAACCAGCGGCCGAGGCCCGAGACGTCGAGCGCGAAGTCGATCAGCTCGCGGTTCGAGGAGGAGGCGAGCCCGAGCGGCCAGCGGGCGGCGAGCCGCTCGACCGCCTGCGCCGCTCCCGGGATCAGCGGCAGGCGCTCCCGGTAGACGAGCTCCATGCGGCGAACGACCTCGGCGTTGATCTGCTCCGGGGGCTCCGAGAGGCCGATCACGTCGTGCATGTAGAGCGACCATTCCGGCGAGCTCATGCCCATCATGTCCCGGGAGGCCCCGTCGTGCCAGCTTCCGCCACGCTCCTCGGCGAGCTGCTGCCGCACCTCGTCCCAGACGTGCTCCGAGTCGATCAGGACCCCGTCGAGGTCGAAGACGACCGCCTCGATCACAGCGCCGAGTACCCCTGACCGACGTGGACGAGCGCCGGGCCGGAGCGGCCGCGCTCCACCGAGACGACGCCGCCGACGAAGAGCGTGTGGTCGCCGGTCTCGTGCTCGTCGACGACCCGCGCCTCGATCCAGCCCTGCGCGCCGTCGAGGAGGGGTGCCCCGGTCGTGCCCTCGCGCCAGTCGATGCCGTGCCAGTGCGCGATCGGCGGCACCCCGCGGGCGAAGTGCTGGGCGACGGCCTCCTGGTCGCCGGCCAGGAGGCTGAGCGCGAAGGCGCCGGCTCGCCGCAGCAGCTCGTGCATGGCGGCCTGCCGGCTCACGGAGACGCCCACGAGAGGCGGCTCGAGCGACAGCGAGAGCGTCGTTCCCACGGTGAGCCCGAGCCGCTCGTCCTCGGCGGTCACGGTCAGGACGGCCACCCCGGCCGGGAAGCCGCGGAGGAGCGAGCGGAGCTCCTCGCCGACGGCGTCGGACCGGCCTGGCACGGAGCGGATCGTATTGCATCCCCTCGGCCCAGATGCGAGGCTGAGCCCCGTGCCGCACATCCGGCAGATCGAGGTCGACGAGGCAACGGGGCCGCTCGCGGACGAGTACGCCGCGGCCATGGGGCGCGCCGGGAAGGTCTTCAACATCGTCAAGGCGATGTGCCTGAACCCGCTCGTCCTCAACCGCTCGATGGAGCTCTACAAGGCGATCATGTTCGGGCCGTCGGAGCTCTCGCGGGCGGAGCGCGAGCTGCTGGCTACCGTCGTCTCCGTGGCGAACGACTGCCACTACTGACTGCGCGCCCACGCCGACGACCTCCGTGCCGAGGGCGCACCCGACGAGCTGGCCGAGCACGCGAAGCACGACTACCGGCAGGCCGACCTCGAGCCGCGCGCCCGCGCGCTCTGCGACTACGCGATCAAGCTGACCGCGCGACCCGGCGACCGATCGGCCGCGCGGACGCCGACCTTCTCCGCAGCCACGGCTGGAACGACGCCGCCATCCACGACGCCATCCAGGTCATCTCGTACTTCAACTACATCAACCGGATCGCCGAAGGGGTCGGGATCGAGGACGAGCCTGAGTGGGACGCACGTTGACCTGAGCGACGGCGTTAGGCTCCGGTCGCCATGGAAGATCGTCGTCCTCGGGGCCGGGCAGGTCGGCGCGACCATCGTCGACGCGCTGCACGAAGAGCACGAGGTCACCGTCGTCGATCTCGACGCCGCGCGGTTGCAGGCGCTCTCGTACAAGCACGACGTCCGCACGGTCAAGGGCAACGGGGCGACGCGCCGCGTCCTCCAGGACGCCGGCGTGGATCTGGCCGACCTCATGATCGCCTGCACGTCGCGGGACGAGATCAACCTCGTCGCCGGCACGCTCGCGAAGAAGCTCTCCGAGGCGCAGACCATCGTGCGCACCTCGAACCCGGAGTACATCGAGGCCTGGCAGGAGCGGCAGATCGAGGTCGACTTCATGGTCTCCTCCGAGCTCGAGACGGCGCACGCGGTCTCGCAGACGATCGGGCTGCCCGCCGCGAAGCAGACGGATGTCTTCGCCGAGGGCCAGGTGCAGATCGTCGAGTTCGACGTGCCGCGGGACGGCGGCGCGGAGGACCTCTCGGCCGTTCCTCTCACGGAGGCCGCGGCCCGCGCGGCGCGCCGACCGGTGTCTAGCGCCTACGGCGAGGTCGTGGGACGGCCGCTCCGCGAGGCGAGCATCCCCGCAGACTCCAAGGTGGCGAGCATCATCCGGGGCGACCGGATGCTGGTTCCGCGCGGCAACGAGTCGATCCTGCCCGGAGACCGGATCATCGTCATCGGCTCTCCGGACGCGGCGCGGGAATGGGGGCGGATCATGGCGCGCGGCGAGCGCCGGTGGACGACGTCGTCATCTACGGCGCCGGCGCCACCGGCCTGGCGATCGCCCGCGTCCTCCTCGACCAGCGGATCCGCGTGCGGCTGATCGAGCCGCGCGAGGAGCGCGCCCGCGAGGTCGCGGAGGAGCTGCCGGACGCGCGCGTCTACTGCGCGACAGGCGTCGACCCGGACTTCATCGAGCGCGAGCGGATCGGGCAGGCTCGCGCTGCCGTCTTCGCCATGCGAGAGGACTCGAAGAATCTCTACGCGGCGACGCTCGCCCGGGTGCACGGCGTCGGCTTCACGATCGGCATCATCCACGAGCCGGTCTCGATCGAGGTTTTCGAGCACGCGGGCATCGACGTGGCGGTCAACCCGCGCTCGGTCACCGCCGAGGAGATCGTCCGCTTCGCACACGACCCGCGGATCCGCCAGCTCGCGATGCTCGAAGGCGATCGCTTCGAGATCCTCGACATCACCGTCCGGGAGGTGAGCAAGCTCGTGCGGACGCCGTTCAAGGAGCTGCCCATGACCGGCTCTCTGATCGGGGCGATCGTCCGCGACGGCTCGGCGATCTTCCCGCACGGCGACGATCAGCTCGAGCCCGGCGACCGGGCGATCATCTTCACCGAGTCGAGCAGGGTGGCGGAGGTCGAGCAGGCGCTATGAGTTCCGCCGCGAGAGCGGCTTCGGCGGAGCGTGAACGTCGAGGTCGGCGCCGCGCTCAACCTCGTCGGCGCGCTGCTGAAGTACCTCTCGCTCGCGTTTCTCTTTCCGATTCCGATTGCGATCGGCTACTCGGAGCCCTGGTGGCCGTACGCGGCCGCCGGCGCGCTGACCGCCCTCGGAGGCTGGTCGCTCGAGGCGGCGACACGGGGGAAGGAACGAGTGGGGATCCGCGAGGGCTTCCTCGTCGTCGCGCTCACCTGGCTGCTCGGCTCCGTCGTTCGATCGCCGTCTCTTACGTCCTCTCCGGAGAAGACCAGCTCTCCCGCCCGATCGACGCGCTCTTCGAGGCCATGTCCGGGATGACGACTACGGGCTCGAGCGTCGTCGTGGACGTCTCGACCCTCGACAAGTCGCTCGTCCCTGTGGCGGCAGTTCACGCAGTGGTTCGGCGGCATGGGCATCATCGTGCTGGCGCTCGCCGTGCTGCCGCGGCTGCGGGTCGGCGGGCGCCAGCTCATGGAGTCCGAGGCGCCGGGGCCGGAGCTCGAGGCCCTGTCAGCCTCGATCCGCGACACGGCGCGGCGCCTCTGGCTGCTGTACGTGGCGCTGACCGCGCTCCTCGTCCTCATCCTCGCCTCCTTCGGCTGGACGGGGATCGACGAGCGCATGAGCCTCTTCAACGCGGTCGCCTACGCCTTCTCCGCGATGCCGACCGGCGGCTTCGGCATCGACCCTCGCTCGCTGGAGCCCTATGCACCGGCGTCGCAGTGGGTGCTCGTCGCTCTTCATGGCGATCGCGGGTGCGAACTTCGCCCTCCTCTACCGCGCGTTCGTACGGCGGAAGCCGGTCTCCCTCGCCCGCGACGAGGAGTTCCGCCTCTACGTCGGGCTGCTTGCTGCTCGCGTCCGCGGTCCTGGCCGCGATCCTCTGGGATGCCGGCATCAGCTCGGGAGAGGAGGCGATCCGGCAGGCGACCTTCCAGACCGTCTCGATCATGACGACGACGGGCTTCGCCAGCACCGACTTCGCCCCATGGGTCGTCGTGGCGCCGGCCGCCGCGATGCTGATCGTCGCGCTCATGTTTCCCGGCGGCTCGGCGGGGTCGACGGCGGGGTCGATCAAGGTCATCCGCCATCTCGTCATCGGCCGGGTCCTCAGGCGCGAGCTCGACCAGGCCATGCATCCCGAGTACGTCGCACCCGTGCGCGTCAACCGGGTGGCGGTCGACGAGCGCACCGTTCGCGCGGTGATCACGTTCGTCCTTCTCTACGTCGGCATCTTCGTGGCCGGAGCAGTGCTGCTGCTCCTCGACGCGCACCGCGTCGACCTCGAGCTCTCGCCGTTCGATGCCCTGGCGGCCTCGGCGACGACGCTCGGAAATGTGGGCCCCGCCTTCGGGTTCGCGGGGCCGATGGGATCGTTCGAGCCCTTCAGCGACCTCTCGATCGGCATCATGACCGGCCTGATGTGGATCGGCCGCCTCGAGATCGTGCCGGTGGTCGCGCTCCTGACGAGGGCGTATTGGCGAGCGTGACTCGCTGGCTCGGGCGTCGGCATCCGACGCAGCTGATCGTCGCCGCCTTCGCGATCGGCATCTTCGTCGGCGCGGGGCTGCTCCTGATGCTGCCGTTCGCCACTGAGAGCGGCGAGAGCGCCTCGTTCCTCACGGCGATCTTCACGTCGACCTCGGCGATCTGCGTCACGGGGCTCGTCGTCGTGGACACTCCCACGTACTGGTCGACCTTCGGACAGGTCGTGGTCATGCGGCTTGTCCAGGTGGGCGGGCTCGGGATCATGACCCTGGCCTCGCTGCTCGTCTTCCTGCTGGCCGGGAAGCTCGGGCTGCGCGGCCGGCTGCTCGCGCAGGCGGAGGTGGCGGCGCCCGCTCCTCGCCGACGTGCGCCGCCTCGTCTTCGCCGTCGTCAAGCTCAGCCTCGTCTTCGAGGCTGATCGCGGCGCGACCATTCTGGCGCTGCGCTGGTGGACGGGCTACGACTACTCGCTCGGCCGCTCGATCTACCTCGGCATCTTCCACTCGATCACGGCGTTCAACAACGCGGGGTTCGCCCTCTGGACCGACAACCTCGACGCAGTTCGCGACCGACGGCTGGATCTCGCGTCACCATCGCCCTCCTGATCATCGCCGGCGGTCTCGGCTTCCCTGTGTGGCTCGAGCTCTCGCGGTTCTGGCGGCGGCCCGCACAGCTGGAGCCTGCACACGAAGCTGACGGTGCTCCTCACCGTGGTGCTCGTGGTCGGGGGCACGGGGGCGGTGCTCGCCTTCGAGTGGGCGAACCCGGGGACGCTCGGCCCCTTCGGCCCGGGAGGCAAGCTCCTCGCCGGCTTCTTCCAGGGAGTGACGCCCCGCACGGCCGGCTTCAACACCGTCGACTACGGCGAGATGGAGCTCGAGACGCTCTTCGTCAGCGACTTCCTCATGTTCGTGGGCGCGGGCAGCGCCTCGACGGGCGGGGGCATCAAGGTGACGACACTCGCATTGCTCGCCCTCATGGTGTGGGCCGAGGTGCGCGGCGATCCCCACGTGACGGCCTTCTCGCGCAGGCTGCCTGTCCACGCTCAGCGGCAGGCGTTCGCCATCGCCACGATCGCGCTCAGCGCCGTCGTCATCAGCACGCTGGCGCTCATGGCCAACAGCGAGTTCACGCTCTCCCAGTCGCTCTTCGAGGCTTTCTCCGCCTTCGGCACGGTGGGCCTCTCGACGGGGATCACGGCCGACGTCGCCGCCGCCGGCCAGTGGATCCTGATCGCGCTCATGTACCTCGGGCGCGTCGGGCCGCATACACTCGGCGTCGCGCTCGTCCTGCGGGAGCGGCAGAGGCTCTACCGTTTCCCGGAGGAACGACCGATCATCGGCTAAGTGCCTGAGCAGCATCACCTGAAGGGGCATTAACAATGGCTGCCAAGGAGTTCATCGTCATCGGGCTGGGCCGTTTCGGCGGCGGTCTCGCGGAGACCCTCGTCGGCATGGGCCACGAGGTGCTGGGCGTCGACTCCGACCCGAAGGCCGTGCAGGACTTCGCAGGCGTCCTCACGCACGTCGTCGAGGCCGACTCCACCAACGAGCAGGCCATGCGCCAGCTCGGCGCGGGCGAGTTCGCCACGGCGGTCGTCGCCATCGGCACGTACATCGAGGCCAGCGTCCTCACGACCTCCGTGCTCGCCGATCTTGGTGTGCCCCGCATCGTGGCGAAGGCCGTCACCCAGCCTCACGGGCGCATCCTCGAGCGGGTCGGCGCCCACCGCGTCGTCTATCCGGAGCGGGACATGGGCGTGCGCGTCGGCCACAGCCTCGCGGGCTCCATTCTCGACTACTTCGAGCTCGACCCCGGCTTCGCCATCGTCGAGACGAGCGCGCCGCGGGATCTCGTAGGCAAGTCGCTCGCAGCCGCGGAGGTGCGCAGACGCTACGGCATCACCGTCGTCTGCATCAAGCCCGGCGGCGGTTCGTTCACGTACGCGACGCCCGACACGGTCGTGAGCGAGGGCGACATCCTGGTCGTCGCCGGCGAGAAGCGCCGCGCCGAGGCCTTCGGCGAGCTCTCCTAGGGTAAGGCTCGCTCGAGCACGGCGCGCGCCTGGGCGACGGCGGCCGGAGCGATCTGGTGCGCGACCGGATCCTCGCGGTAGGCGACGTCCAGCCCGGCCGCGTCGAGCCGGTCGCGCGCCTCCCGGCCGAAGTCGACGCCGATCACCGCGTCGTAGGTCCCGTGGGAGATCGAGACCGGCAGCCCCGCGCGGCTCTCTAGCCCGAGCTCGAACCCCTCCACCGTCGGGATGAAGCCGCTCATCGCCAGGATGCCGGCGGGGCGCGGACGCGACGCGGCCAGACCGAGCGCGTACGACATCACGGCTCCCTGCGAAAAGCCGCCGAACACGACCCGCTCCGGCAGCAATGCCCGACTTCTCCCAGCGCCTCGTCGAGCCAGACGGAGGCCTTCGCGAAGGTGGCGATGAACGTCGGAGGGATCGGGGAAGCCGACTTCGCGCACGGCGTACCAGTGGGCGCCTCCGGGAGGGAGGGCGAGCGGGCCGCGGGGCACGAGGCCCACGAGTCGCTGCTCCGGGTCGAGCAGGTCGAGGAGCGGCAGGAGGTCGAGCTCGTCGGCTCCGCGGCCGTGGAGGAGCACGAGCGCGCCGGCAGGCTCGCCGGCCGCAGGACGTGTGCGATGGACGATCCCCCCTTGCTCGGAGCTCACGCTCTCGAGCTTAGTCTCGATCCTCGCAGTCTTCCCGCTCTTCGCGCTTCTCGTCCCGGCGCTCGTCGCGCTCTTCTGCCTTCTCCTCGCGCCGCTCTTCGCGCTCCTCTGCCTTCTCGTCGCGGCGCTCCTCGCGCTCTTCCGCCTTCTCGTCGCGCCGCTCGTCGCTTCTCGGCCTTGCGCTCTTCCCGCTGCTCAGCCTTCTCCTGACGGCGCTCGTCCCTCACCGCGCGGCGACGCTCGCGCTCTTCTGCCTTCTGCGCGCGCCGCTCCTCCCTTCCGGCACGCGGTCGGGCTTCTCGCCCCACGGGGGCTTGTTGGGCGTCGGCGGCTCATGAGGCGGCTTGGGCGGCTCGGGCGGCTCGGGGGGTGGCGGCGGGGGCGGTGGAGGCGCTGGATCCGGGCCGCCTCCGGGGCGGCCGTTCGGCCCGCCGCCGGGACGACCAGAGCCGTTGCCGGAGGAGCCGTCGCCCGAGCCCGACGCGGTGTCTCCAAGGACGCCGCCGGGGGTGGACGCGGGCGTTGCCGGTGGAGCCTGTGGGGTATCCGGCGCGGCCTCGGTCGCGTTCTCGGGCGGGGGAGCCAGGCCCTCGGCGACGACCTCGCCTGCCTGCGCGGTGCCGCGGAGCGGCGCCGGAAGGCTGTCGAGCGGACGGTCTCCGGGCAGCACCATAGGCGCCAGCGCAAGCAGCGTGATGACCACACTGAGCGCGACGGTCCAAAGCGCGTGTGTGCCTAGACGGCTCCCCACCCTCGTCCCATCGACCGATCTTCCCTCTGACTTGAACGGTAGCCCACTATTGAGTGAGTTGGAACCCCGGAAACGTCCAGGATTCGTTGCAAACCTGCTGCATTCTGCGGCGCCTGGGCCACGAGCTCACCCTGCGGCGTGCGGCTCCAGCGGTTGTTGTTGAAGAGGACGTAGACCTCGTCGGCGTTCTTCCCGAGCTCCCTGAGCGGCTCGACCCACTCCTCGAGCTCCTCGTCGGAGTAGAGGTAGTCGAAGCGGTCGCTGGCGCTCCCCCCGCGGGCGTTCCAGGTCCCGGCGTTGCGGCCGTGGAAGCGAACATAGGCCAGCGGGCTCGTCGCCGCGACCACGGTGGGGACGAGGTTCTTGGCCTCCGTCTTCGGCGCGTCCACGACCACGTTGGAGGCGCCGAGCTCCTCCAGGAGCGCCAGCGTGGCGCCGCGGTGCTCTTCGTCGAGCCAGCTTCGGTGGCGGAACTCGACGAGGGCGCGATCGCCTTCGAGCTGCTCGACTGCCCAGCGGAGATAGTCGACGGACACGTCTTTTGAGACGACGTACGACGGAAATTGGAGGAGCACGCCGCCGAGCTTCCCGGCCTCGCGCAGCGGCTCGAGGGCCCGATGGAAACGCCGGAAGACCTCCGCGCGAAACTCGCGGGGCGGCCGGTCCACGCGGCCCCGGTCGTCGACGGGAGCAGCGTCGCGCAGGTCGGGCGGGAGCTGCTCGACCTTGACCGGGTGGCGCGTCATCACCCCGAACGCCTTCACGTGCATGACGAAGCCCTCCGGCGTGCGCTCGGCCCAGCGCGAGACCATCGTCTCGTCCGGCAGGCGGTAGTACGTCGAATCCACCTCGACGGTCGAGAAGCGCTCGGCGTAGTAGCGCAGCCGCCCCTCCGCCGATTTGGCCTCCTTCGGGTACCAGTGCTTCGTGAGCGCCTCGTCGGCCCACGAGCACGTGCCGATGCGGATCGAGGCGCTCAGAGCGTGTGGAAGAGTTTGCTCACCGGGTGAGCAAGTAGAGCACGATCAACAGGATCGGCGCGCCGATGTCGTACCAGAAGATGTAGCCGGCGTTGCCCGGCGCGAAGTTGTGCTCCGCCACCATCGACCGAACGTGGCCCACGGCGGCGCCCAGCATGAAGATCGAGAACGCGATGATCGTCGCGAGCCAGAATCCCCGGTCGAAGCTGGGGGCCATGATCCCGACCACACCGATACGAGACGCCGGCCAAGCCGACCTCCCACTGAAAGCGACTGGTGGGCCAACCGATGCTCGCGGCGGTCGGAGCAGGCATGAACAGGTGTCCACTCCCCAGGATGATGCCGTTCACGCCGACCAGCCAGACGAGCCCCACCTTCAGGGTTGTGACCTTCCAGTCGTCGAGATCTCCGGCCAAGGCGATCGCGAGGTTGACGAGGAAACCCGCCAAGGGCAGGTAGATGATGTAGCGGCCGATCAGGGCGCCGACGTCCTTCCGTCCCGCATCCTTCGACGCTTGGGTGGCCATCCCGCCGGGACAATAACCGCGGTGTTCCCGCGCGGCAACGCCGCGGATGCCGTCCGGGATCTCCCCCTGTAGCCTTGCGCGGTGCCGCAGGAGAGAGGCGCCCCCGGCATCCGGCGCGGCAGCGCCGAGTTCGGTCGCGTGGTCGGCTTCAGCGACGCGATCTTCGCCATCGCAATGACCCTGCTCGTCCTCCAGATCGACGTGTCGGGGCTGCCGCTGACCAGCGGCGGAAGCGCCGGCGACATGCTCGAGGCCCTGGGCGATGCGCTTCCCGAGATCGCCAGCTTCGCGGTCTCCTTCTACGTCATCGGCCGCTACTGGCTAGCGCACCACTGGTTCTACTCGCGGCTCGAACGTCTCGACCGCCGACTGCTCTCGCAGAACCTCGCCTATCTCGGGTTCATCGCCTTCCTGCCGTTCCCGACCGCCCTCATAGGCAACTACGAGCAGAACGCGATCGCATTTGTCGTCTTCGCGCTCTCGATGGCGGCGGTCAGCGGAATGGAGCTCGTGAGCTACCACCACGCGTACCGCGCGAACCTGCTCAGACCCGGCGCGCCTCCGGACATGTGGAAATGGGCGCGCATCGGCTCGCTTTTCCCGGTGTCGGTGTTCGTCCTCTCCATCCCGATCGCATTCGTCAACCCGACCGTGGCGCTCCTTTCCTGGCTCGTTCTAGCGCCCGTTGGCCACCTGATCAACAAGCGGATGCCGCCCGAGGTCCTGGCCTACTTCAGCCGCTACTAGACCGCGAGCGCCAGCTGCTCCTGGCCGCGGGCCGGGACCGGGCGGCCGCCGCCGGCTGCGGCGAGCCCGTGGCGCAGGCGCAGGCGTGCGAAGCGTTCGCCCACCAGCTCCTGGTAGGCCTTCGGGGCGTAGGCCCGGTTCCGGTAGAGCTCCACGTAGCGCGGGTAGAGCCACGGGTAGGCCTGCTTCAGCCAGGGCATGAAGTGCTCCCGGATCCCGGGGCGGACGTGGAGCACGATCGCGGATGCCCAGGAGACCCCGGCCTCCGGCGCAGGCGGCGAGCACCTCGTCCAGGTGCTCCTCGCCGTCGGTGAGGCCGGGAAGGACGGGCGCGACCAGGACGCCCGTGCGGATGCCGGCGTCCGCGAAGCGGCCAAGGATCTCGAGCCGCTTTGCCGCCCGGCGGCGTGCCGGGCTCGACGACGCGCCGGACGTCCTCGTCCAGCGTGCCTACGCTCATCGAGACCGTCAGAGGCGCGACCTCGTCGAGCCGCGAGAACGCGTCGAGGTCGCGCACGATCAGGGTCGACTTCGTCAGGATCGACAGTGGGTTCGCGAAGTCGGCGAGCGCCTCGACCACGCCGCGGGTCAGCCGGTAGCGCCCCTCGCAGTGCTGGTAGGGGTCGGTGGCCGTGCCCATGGCGATCGTGTCCCCGTCCCAGCGGGGCGACGCGAGCTCGCGACGCAGCACCTCGACGACGTTCGTCTTGACGACGATCTTCGAGGAGAAGTCGTCGCCGATCCCCAGGTCCAGGTAGCTGTGGAACGCGCGGGCGAAGCAGTAGTGGCAGCTATGCGTGCACCCGCGGTACGGGTTCACCGTCCAGCGGAAGGGGATCCGGCTCAGCTCCGGCACACGGTTCAGAGCCGACTTGCAGGTGTCCTCGAGGTACTGCGCGCGAGCCACGTCTCACGTGAGTATAGAACATATGTTCGATCCAGCCAGTCAGCGGGTTGACACAGCTGCGAGCTCGGACAGCGTCCCGCGTGCCAGCCCCGCCGAGACCGTGTTGCCTTTCTGCTCGTAGAGCTCGACCGCCTCGCCCACGACCGCGGCCGCCTCGTTCGCCCGCCCGGCCAAGCGCAGGACCTCTCCCAGGTCGATGTGCGCCTGGGCGCGCATGTTGAGGAAGTCGGTTGGCTCGGCGAGCCGGAGCGCCTTCCGCGCGAGCGCCTCCCCCTCCATCGGCTGCGCCCGCTGCGCAAGCAGCTTCGCCCTGGCCGCGAGCCAGTAGACGTTGGCCGAGCGGTCTTCCTCGGGAGCCGACTCCTCGCTGATCTCGGTGAAGCGGTAGGCCTCGTCGTAGCGTTCCTGCGCATGCACAGCGTGCGCGAGCATGGCGGCGAGCGTCGAAAGCCCGCTCTTCTCACCCATGGCCTCGAGGATCTCATAGCCCTCGAGAAGCTTTCGCTCGGCCGCCGCCGGTTCGCCGGCGAGCATTTCGACGATCCCCCAGATCTCCGACGCCACCGCCGCCGTCACCCGCAGACCCATGTCCTCGATGATCGCCCCGTCGCGCGCCAGGAGCTGGCGCGCCTCGTCGAATCTGCCCTCCATCGCGACCAGCCCGGCGAGGGCGCGGTAGGCCGATGCCTTCACGCGCTGCTGGCGGGGAGGAAGCGCGAGGATCTCCTCGGAGCGCCGGATGGCCTCGGGAACGGGCACCGGCCCAAAGAGCCAGGACCCGAGGAGGAGGTTAAGGCTGTAGCCCTCCGCCCGCTCGTCGCCCGCCCGCTGCGCGTACTCGGCCGCGCGAAGAAGGGCGCGCTCTGCCTCGGAGGCGTTGCACTGGAGCCAGGGGAACCAGGCTCGGACCGGCCACGCCTTGGCGAGACCGCGCTCGTCGTTCGCCTCCTCGAGCACCTTGATGGCGCCGTCGGTCGCCTCGAGGAGCGCCGGGGCGGCGAAGTTCGTCTCGGTCTGCATCTGCACGCGCAGGCGGACCACGACGGCCCGTGCCTCCAGCGACCGCTCGCCCGAGGAAGCGGCGCGCTCGATCGCCTCGCCGAGCACGTTCTCCGCCTTCCCGAACTCGCCGCTCTCACGAAGCGCCTCGCCGAGGTCGACGAGCAGGTCGAGCCGTTGCGGGCTCTCGGCAGGCAGCAGCGCGACGGCGCGGGAAAGGAGGTTCGCCGAGGCCGGGCCGTCCCCCCGGTCGTAGGCCCGCTCCCCGACGCCCGCGAGATACCCTGCCGCCCGGTCCGCCAGCTCGCGCGCCGTCTCGTCGAGCGAGCCGAGCTCCGCCCGGTAGAGGTACGCCTGCTCGAGGTGGTATCCGATGATCTCCTCGTGCTCTCCGGGCGCGCGGAGGCTTGCCGCCTCCAGCCAGGCGGCGAAGCGCTCGTGGAGGACCGCTCGCGCCTTCTTCGGGATCGCGCCGTAGGCGGCCTCGCGGATGAGGTTGTGGCGGAAGCGAAAGGCCTCACCGTGCTCCGAGGGGACGGGGCGGACGAGCTCCCGGCGGATCAGGTCCTCCAGGTCGCGCGCAGGCGAGAGGTCGTCCTCTTCCCCGGGGTCCGCCATCGCGACGAGCGCCTGTGTGAGGAACGCCTTGCCGGCCACGGAGGCCCGTTCGATGACCGAGCGCTCCCCCGGGGCGAGACGGTCGAGCCGGGCGGCGAGAAGCGCCTGGATCGTGGGAGGAACGACGCCCTCCTCCAGCGCCTCGCCCCGCTCGGCGAGCATGGCGAGCATCTGTTCGAGAAAGAGGGGATTTCCCTCGGCGGTCTCGGCGACTCGCGCTCGTGTGGCCGACGCGAGCGCGCGGTCGCCGAGGATCTGGGAGATGAGCGCCTCCGACTCATCGTCGGAGAGGCCGTCGAGGAGCATCGAGGTCGCGTTCACCTTGCCGCCGCCCCACGACGGCCGCTCCTCCAGAAGCTCGGGGCGCGCGAGGCAGAGGAGCATGATCGGGACGTCACGGGAGAGGTCCGCGACCGAGTCGAGCAGGTCGAGGAAGGTGGGCTCGGCCCACTGGAGATCGTCGAAGACGAGGAGGAGAGGGCGGGCACGGGCGAGCGACTCCAAGAGCTTGCGGATCGCCCAGAACGTCTCGTCGCTGGCAGCCTCGGCATCGGGACGGCCGACGGCTGCAGCAACCCGCCGCCCGATGAGCTCGGCATCCACGCTCCCCTCGAGGAGCCCTGCGATCGCTTCCGACGTCGTTCCCCCGGCCACCTGGCGCACCACCTCGGTCAGCGGCCAGAAGGTGATGCCTTTTCCGTACGGCAGGCAGCGGCCGCGGAGCACCGTGGCCTCCGCCTGTACTCGCGACTCGAGCTCGGCCGCGAGCCTGGACTTGCCGATGCCGGCGGGCCCGAGCAGCGTGAAGAGCGTCGGAACGCGCTCGCTGCAGGCGTGATCGAAGGCCTGTCGAAGCCGCGCGAGCTCGTGCGTCCGGCCGACCAGCGGAAGCTCGCGGCGCGAGATCAGCGTTGCGGCGGGGGCGGCCGAGCCCAGCCGGAAGGCAGGCCCCGAAGGCTCGAAGGACGCCACTTCACGCAGGAGCTCGCGCGTAGCCTCGCCGACGAGGATCTCGCCGGAGGCGGCCGTTTCCTGAAGGCGAGCGGCCGCCGAGAGCGCCTCGCCGGTCACCGACGCGCCAGCCATGACCTCGCCCGTCTCGACTCCGGCGCGCATGACGAGTCGAACCGCCCAGTTCTGCTCGAGATCCTCGTTCAGCCGCCCGAGCTCGTCCCTGACGTCCGCCGCCGCCCGGACGGCCCTGAGCGAGTCGTCTTCCCGCACGACCGGGATCCCGAAGACCGCCATCAGCCGGCTCGCCGGCAGCTCTGTGACCGTCCCGCCGTGTCCCGCGACGATGCCGGTGGCCAGCTCGAGCGCCTGCGTCAGCACCCCGGCCAGTGGCTCGGCGTCGAGGTGCCCGCCGTCGCTCGCGACGTCGAGGAAGAGCACGGTGACGGTCTTGCGCGCTTTGCGCGGGGGCGTCTGCGGGGCTGCTTCAGGTTCAGGTGGAGCCGCCTCCAGCGCCGGATCCTGCCGCAGGATCGCGGTCTCGAGCCGCTGCAGCGTCGGCGACGGCTCGATCCCGAGCTCGTCGACGAGGCGGCGGCGCGTCTCCTGGTAGAGCTCGAGCGCCTCGGCCTGCCTCCCTGAGCGGTAGAGCGCGATCATGAGCTGGCCGCGCAGGCGCTCGCGGAGCGGATGCTCGGCGACGAGCGGCTCGAGCTCGGCGACGAGGTCGGCTCCCCTCCCCAGAGCGAGCCGGGCCTCGAAGCCCTCCTCGAGGGCCGTCAGGCGCAGCTCGTCGAGCCTGTTGATCTCGTTCTGCGCGAAGGGCTCGTAGACGAAGTCGGAGAGAGGGGTTCCCTGCCAGAGGGACAACGCCTCCTCCAGGCTGCGAAGGGCCGCGTCCGGCCTCGCTTCCGCGAGAGCTTCCCTCGCCTCCTCGATCAGCCGTTCGAACCGAAGGGCATCGACTCGATCGGGCTCGACCAGAAGCTGGTAGCCAGGCGCGCGGGTCACGACCGCCTCGCGTCCGAGCAGCTTCCGCAGGCGGGAGACATAGACCTGGAGGGCGTTCGCCGCAGTGCTCGGCGGCTTGCCGCTCCAGAGGTGGTCGATCAGCCGTTCGCTCGGCACCACCTCGTTCGGGTGAAGCAACAGCAGGACGAGCAGCGCTCGGAGCTTCGCGCCTTCGAGCGGCACGATTCGCGCGCCGGTACGTACCTCGAGAGGCCCGAGGATCCGAAAGTCGATCGGGGTGACGGGCGACAGCGTGCTGGCGAAGGTACCACCGTCTTCAGCCGGCGTTAAGCCCCTGTTCAGGCGGCTCTGGCCTACTGGCGGGGTCGTGAGCACCTGGGCGCTAGTTGAAGTTCACATTCGAACCAGGGATGACGGCCCCAAGTCCAGGCTCGCGACGTCCGGTCACGCCGAACTCGAAGGAGGTGCCAACCGTGAAGGTGAAGCTTCTCGTCACCCTCACCACGCTGGTCGCGTTCCTAGCTGCCCCCGCCTCGGCTCTCGCCGGGCACTTCAGCGGGCGCTAGGCGAGTCGCCCACAGAGTTTGTGAGGGGCTGAGGGCACGTCCGGTCCTCCTTCGAGGCTGTGGCCTGCAAGGGCCCACGGCCGGAAGGAGGTCCGGACGCAGCCTTCACAAGACCAGGGGGTGCTGGTAGACCTTCCCGGGTGACGGCTCAGCTTGACGAGGTCGTGCTGACGACGTGCCCGCGAGACTGCTACGACGCGTGCGGGATCGCCGTCGTCAAGCGCGACGGCGCGATCCGGCACGTGCGCGGGGATCCGGCTCACCCGGTCGCCCGCGGGAAGCTCTGCCGCAAGTGCTCGATCGGCTACAACGGAGCCTTTCTCGATCCGCAGGAGCGCCTGACGCAGCCGCTCCGCCGGGCCGGGACGAAGGGGGAGGGCCGGTTCGAGCCCGTCTCCTGGGACGCGGCGGTCGGTGAGATCGCCGAGCGCCTCCGCGGCATCGAGGCGGCCGCGGGCGCTCACACGGTCCTGAACGCCCACTACACCGGCACCTTCGCGCTCCTCTCCTACTTCTTCCCGCTGCGGTTCTTCCACCGGCTCGGCGCGACCGAGGTCGACCCGGACACGATCTGCAACAAGGCCGGCCACGTCGCGCTCGAGTACGTCTACGGCACCTCGCTCGTCGGCTTTGACCCGCTCACCGCCCGCGACTCGGCCTGCATCCTCGTCTGGGGCGCGAACCCCTCGGCCTCGGCGCCGCACGCCCACGAGCACTGGCTGCCGGAGTCGCCGGCCCGCGTGGTCGTCGTCGACCCCGTTCGCACCCCCACTGCCGAGGCCGCCGACCTCCATCTTCAGCCCTTCCCCGGCAGCGACGCCGCGCTCGCGTTCGCCCTCCTGCACGTCGCCGTCCGCGACGGGCTCGCCGACGAGGGTTTCCTGGGCGAGCACACGGTCGGCTGGGACGAGCTCGAGCCGCTGCTCGCGGACTGCACGCCGGAGTGGGGCGAGGCGGCGACCGGAGTTCCCGCCGGCCTGATCGAGGAGGCGGCAAGGCTCTACGCCCGCGGTCCGTCGCTGCTCTGGATCGGCCAGGGCCTCCAGCGCCAGCGGACGGGCGGCAACGTCGTCCGGGCCTGCGCCCTCCTGCCGGCCGTGACCGGCAACCTCGGGAAGCCGGGCGCGGGCTTCCTCTACCTCAACGGGACTGACTCGAGGCGCATCGACGAGGACTACCTCGCGGCCCCTCACCTCGGGTCGGACACGCCCGGGGCGATCAGCCACATGGAGCTCGTGGACTGCCTGGAGGATCCGGCCCGCTCGCAGGGGCTCTTCTGCTGGAACATCAACATCGCCGCCTCGAACCCGCAGCAGCGGCGCCTGCACGAGGCGCTCCGCCGCGAGGATCTGCTCACGGTCGCGGTCGACCTCTTCCCCACCGACACGACCGACCTCGCCGACTACGTCCTTCCGGCGGCGAGCTTCCTCGAGTTCGACGATCTCGTCGCCTCGTACTTCCAGCTCACGCTGTCGGCGCAGGTGAAGGTCGCCGAGCCGATGGGGGAGGCCCTGCCGAACATGGAGATCTTCCGCCGGCTTGCCCGGGCGATGGGCTACGACGAGCCGGAGCTCTACGAGAGCGACGCCGAGCTGCTCGCGACGGTGCTGGAGCGGGCGGGCGTGGGCGAGGACTTCGCCTCGCTGGCCGCCAAGGGCACCGTGGCGATTGCGGAGGAGCCGATGATCCAGTTCGCCGACCGCCGGTTCCCCACGCCGAGCGGCCGTGTCGAGCTCGCTTCGGCGCGCGCCGAGGCCGACGGCCTGCCTCGCGTTCCGCTGCCGCTCGCGGACGCGCGGCCCCGGAACGGGCGTCTCCGCCTCCTCTCTCCGGCCTCGCCGTGGCTTCTGAACGACAGCTTCGCCAACGACGCGAAGATCGCGAAGCGCATCGGCCCGGCGACGGTCGCCCTCCATCCCGCTGACGCGGCCGAGCGGGGCCTCGGCGACGGCGACGAGGCGCGCGTTCGCAACGAGACCGGAGACCTGCGGCTGCTCGTCACCCTGTCGGACGCGGTCCCGCGCGGCGTCGCCTACTCGCCGAAGGGGCGCTGGCCGAAGCGTGAGCCGGGCCGGGCGAACGTCAACGCGCTCAACCCCGGCGAGCGCGCCGACATGGGCGAGAGCACCTCCGTGCACGGCGTCGAGGTGACGGTGGAGCCGACCAGCGGATGAACACGCTCGTCCTCCAGCACATCGCCTGCGAGCCGCCGGGCGTCTACGAGGACGTGCTGCTCGAACGCGGCGCGACGATCCACCGCGTCGAGCTCGACGAAGGCGACCCGCTCCCGGACTGGCGCGAGTTCGCTGCGATCGTCGCCATGGGCGGCCCGATGAGCGTGAACGACGAGGGGGAGCTGCCCTGGCTCCGCGACGAGAAGGCGCTCGTCGCCGAAGCGGTCCGCGCGGGCCTGCCCTTCTTCGGCGCCTGCCTCGGCAGCCAGCTCCTCGCCGCCAGCCTCGGCGGCGAGGTCGGCCCGGGCCCGGCGCCGGAGGTCGGCATCCTGCCGGTGCACCTGACGGAGGCCGCGGCGGAGGACCCGGTCTTCGCCGGCCTCCCGCAGGAGCTTCCGACGCTCCAGTGGCACGGCGACACGTTCTCGCTCCCCGAGGGAGCGGTGCTGCTGGCGAGCTCGCCCGCCTATCCCAACCAGGCCTTCCGCTGGGGCCGGGCCGCCTACGCCGTCCAGTTCCACCTCGAGGTCTCGCGCGAGATGGCCGAGGAGTGGGCGCGTGTGCCCGCGTATGCGGACGCTCTGGCCGAGGTGCTCGGCCCGGGAGCGGCCCCTGCGCTGGTCGACCAGCTCGCGGCGCGCGCGGGGGAGATGCTCGCGCACGGGAGAGCGCTGTTCGGGCGTTGGGTCGACCTCGTCCCAGCAGAGAGCAGTCGGCGTATCGTTGGAGTGTGATGGATCCGCAGCTGCAAGCGCTCCTCGACCGCGGCGAAGAGTCCGAATGCATCCAGTACTCCGAGGTGGACGTGCTCGTCGAGGCGCTCGAGCTCGGCGAGGAGGAGCTCGAGGATCTCTACGAGGAGGTCGCGCGCCGCGGGATCGAGCTGCGCGACGACTGCGGCCGCGAGGCCAAGACCACCTACGTGAACGGCGATCTCGCCGTGGCGACCACCGACGCGCTCCAGCTCTTCATGCAGGAGATCGGCCGCTACCCGCTCCTGACGAAGGGGGAGGAGATCGAGCTCGCCCAGCGGATCGAGCGGGGCGACCCGGAGGCGAAGGAGCAGATGATCAACTCCAACCTGCGCCTGGTCGTGTCGATCGCCAAGCGCTACCAGGGCCACGGGCTGACACTGCTCGACCTGATCCAGGAGGGCATCATCGGCCTGATCCGCGCGGTCGAGAAGTTCGACTGGCGCAAGGGCTTCAAGTTCTCTACGTACGCGACCTGGTGGATCCGCCAGGCCGTGCAGCGGGGTGTGGCGAACAAGTCGCGCGAGATCCGGGTGCCGGTTCACATCGTCGAGCGCGAGCAGCGGATGTCGCGGGCCGAGCGCGATCTCGCTCCCAGGCTCGGGCGCATGCCCACCGACGACGAGGTGGCCGAGGCGGCGCGGATCACGGTCGCGCAGGTCGCCGAGGTGCGCGCGGCGGCCCGCGCGGTCACCAGCCTCGACAAGCCGATCTCCGAGGCCAGCGGCACGACCTTTCAGGAGCTGCTCGCCGGTGATGAAGAGGACGTCGAGCAGGAGGTGACGGTCAACCTCGCGCAGGAGGCGCTCCACGACGCCCTCGACGAGCTTCCCGAACGCGAGCGCGAGGTGCTGAAGCGTCGCTACGGCTTGAACGGCGAGCGTGACCCCGAGTCGTTGGAGGAGATCGGGCGCGGCCTCGGCATCACGCGCGAGCGCGTGCGCCAGATCGAGGCGGACGCGCTCGAGCGGCTGGCCGTGCGGAGAGAGATCGCTGCCCTCCAAGGCGTCGTCTAGCGTCCGCCCGGCCCTCCTGCTCGCCGTCCTGAGCGTGCTCCTTGCGGCTCCGTGCGCGCAGGCGTCGACCTGGAAGGAGCGGAAGGCCGCCGCCGTTCGCTACCTCGAGACCCGCGCCGGGGTCGAGAGCTTCGCCCTCGTCGACGACCGCGGGCGGATCCACGGCTTCCGGAGGGGGGCGCGGGTGCCGTCGGCCAGCCTCCTGAAGGCCATGGCGCTCGTGGCCTACCTCAACCTCCCGTCGGTGCGCGACCGCGCGCTGCGCGATTCCGACCGCCGGCTGCTCCGGCCGATGATCCGCCGCTCGGACAACGCCACGGCGGGCACGGTGCTCCGAGCCGTCGGCGCGCGCCGGCTCCACCGGCTCGCCGTGCGCGCGGACATGCGGGCGTTCAGCTTCGCGTGGCCGATCTGGGGGCTCTCGACGACGAGCGCGACCGACCAGGCTCGCTTCTTCTCCCGGATCGACGGCTTCGTCCCGCGCCGGCACCGCCCCTACGCGCTCCGGTTGCTCGCAAACATCGTGCCGCGGCAGCGCTGGGGAATCGCGCGGGTCGTCCCGTCCGGCTGGACGATCCACTTCAAGGGCGGGTGGGGGTCCGGCACCGGGCTGGTCACGCACCAGTCCGCGCTGCTCCGGAACGGCGAGCAACGGATCGCGCTCTCGGTCCTCACGCGCTGGAACCCGAGCCACCGCTACGGGACCCGGACGATCCGGGGCGTCGCGGCCAGGCTCCTACGGCTCCCCCTGCCTTGACCTGACAACGAAAACGAGGAGCTCGGCTCTCTCACCTCGGCTGGCTGCGGCGACCGCCGAGGATGACCGCGCTCCTCGTTCTCTCGGAGTGCCTATCGGCACGAAGCGGTCCGGACTTGACCCCCTTCTCGACTACGGAAACTCCGAGTCTTCCGGATCCAGGTCGAGGGTGCCGCCGTCGCGGCAGTCCGGCGGGACGAGATACTCGGCGGTCGCGCCGCCGCGACCGACGTTCTCTGCCAGCTGCTGGCCCATCAGCCGGCTCGCCGCGTCCTCCGACAGGCCGAGCCGCTGCCCGAGCCCGACGCCGGACTGGAACGCGTAGCACTCGGTCGTCCCTTCGTCCCGGATGCCGTGAAGATGCCAGGCCTCGTGGGCGAGGACGACGATCGCCCGGGACGTCTGGCTCGAGATCACCTCGCCCTCGAACGCGAGCCGGTAGAGGTCGAGGCAGCGCTGCGGCGTGAGATAGGCGAGGTCGCCTCCAACCGTGGCCACGCCCTCGGTGTGCTGGATCGCCCCCACGAACTCACCGGACTCGTCGCAGCGGATCCGCACGGGCTTCCCGGCGACCAGCGCGGCCTCCTGCGAGAAGCGGTCCTGCGCCTCGGTTCGGGTCTCGACCGAGAGCGAGTCCCAACCGGTGCGGCTCTCCACGAGCCAGAACAGGAGCGCGAGGGCGGCGATGACGCTCAGCCCGACGAGGAACCGGCGAACCGCCGTCCAGGTGCCCGCGTCCTCCTCGAGTTCCTCGTCCTCCTCCTCGTCGTTCGCCCAGCGGAGGTAGCCGAAGCGCTCCCGATCGACGGGCTGCGGCCCTCGATCCGGCTGCGGCGCCGGAGGCCGCCCGAGCGCACCGAGCAGGAAGTTGACCTCGAGCCCGAGCGCGATCACAAAGGCGATCCAGACGGGAATCGCCGAGCGGAGCTCGTAGGGCCCGAAGATCCAGGCGAGCACGAAGACGACCAGCGCGACGCGCAGCGCCGTCGGAAGGAGCGGAAGCCGGTCGACGAGCCGGTGCACACCTCGACCGTAGCCCGCCGAAGCGGACCTCGGTCAAGCGGCCAGCACTTCGTTCGTGCCGTATGCGGCCCGGAACCCCTCTCGCCAGCTTGGGTAGCGGGGCTCCAGTCCCGAGGTAAGACCGCCGCCCTCGAGCGACACCAACCTGTCGACAGTCCCAGAACTCCGACAGGAGGTGTGACGACGATGGGAGCAACGACCGAGAGAGCCGAGCTCGGCAATCCCGCATACCAGGCATTCCTGCTTCTGCGCGTGGGCTTCACCGCCGCGCCGATCCTCTTCGGCCTCGACAAGTTCTTCAATTGGACGGTCGACTGGACGAACTACCTGGCGCCCTGGGTCAACGACATCGCCCCGGGCAGCGCCCAGGACTTCATGTACGTGGTCGGCGCGGTCGAGATCGCGGCCGGACTTCTCGTAGCCGTGGCCCCACGCATCGGCGCGTACGTGGTTGCGGCGTGGCTGGCCGGCATCATCCTCAACCTTCTCACCGTTGACCCGCCGAGGTACTACGACATCGCCCTGCGCGATTTCGGTCTCATGCTCGGCGCGCTGACCCTCGCCCGGCTGAGCTCCGCGTTCCACACGGTGCGGGCGGCCTCGCCGGTCGAGGAGCCTCTCACCCGCGCCGCCTGAGTGGCCACTTCGAAGTGAAAGGACGTTGACATGAACCGCACGCGGATGAAGCGAACAATTCTGCTGGGGCTGACACTGCTGGTCGCAGTGCTCGGCGCGCTCGTCACTCTTGCCTTCGCCGGCGGCCAACATGCTACGAGCGGCGCCGGCCATCAGCACGCAACCATGCACTCGACCACGACGAAGGCCAACGCAACCGTCACGCGGAAGCAGCTCGCCTTCCGCAACGAGATGCGTCGCCTGTGGGAAGACCACGTCACCTGGACACGGCTGGCGATCATCAGCCTGACGACCGACTCGCCCGACACGGAGGCGACGGTCGGGAGGCTGCTGCAGAACCAGACGGACATCGGCGACGCGATCAAGCCTTTCTACGGAGAGGCTGCCGGTGATGAGCTGACGCGGCTGCTGCGCGAGCACATCCTGATCGCCGCCGACATCATCGCCGCGGCCAAGGCCGGCGACGGGGCCGGCGTGGCCGACGGCCAGGCCCGCTGGCGGACGAACGCGGACGAGATCGCGGCGTTCCTGAACGCCGCCAACCCGCGCTCGTGGAAGTTCGGGGAGATGCAGGAGATGCTCTACGAGCACCTGGCCCTGACGACCGACGAGGTCGTCGCCCGCCTGCAGGCCGACTGGGAAGCCGACGTCGCCGCCTACGACCAGATCCACCTCCAGGCGCTGGGGATGGCGGACATGCTCTCGACCGGGATCATCAAGCAGTTCCCGAAGCGCTTCCGCTAGCGCGCCACCATCGCCCCGCCTCCGCCCCGAAGCGGCCTCGCGTCGCCTCGGGGCGGACGGCGTGTAAGGACCGCTCCTCCGCCGTCACAAACAAGACATGGGCACGCAAACCGCACAGGCCTCCGGCGTCGATCAGGTCGTCGTCTGGCGGCGCGAGCAGCTCGTCCAATCGGGCCTCTCGCTTCCATTGGCAGCGCGGCTGGCGAAGGATGGCCGCTACGACCTGCACGCGCTGATCGGGCTCGTCGAGCTGGGCTGCCCGCCCGAGCTCGCGGTGCGGATCCTCGCCCCGCTCGAGGGAGACGATCCGGCATGAGCGCGCTCGGGGAGGCTACGGTTCGTACGGGTCACATGCAGCCGGCGACCGATCTGCCAGCGGCGACCACGCCGACGGGGCCGCTTCTCGACGAGGAGTCGCGCGCGTGGCTCGCGGCGCTGCGCTCGGACGGCGCGACGCGCGACGAGGCCGTCGTCAAGCTTCACGCTCTCCTTCTCCGCGCGGCGCGCTTCGAGACGGCGCGCCGCCGGCACACCCTGCCGCACCTGCGGGGCGACGATCTCGACGACCTCGCGTTGCAGGCGGCCGACGACGCCGTGGTCAGCGTGCTGGCGCGGCTCGACAGCTTTCGCGGCGCCAGCCGCTTCACGACCTGGGCCTACAAGTTCGCGCTTCTCGAGGCCGCCGTCAGGCTCCGAAAGCGCGCGTGGCAGGGCCGTGAGCTCCCGCTCGAGCCCGAGGCCTGGGGCATGCTCGCGAGCGCGGCGCCCGAGCCCGCGGCCGAGGCCGAGCAGGGCGAGCTCCTGCTGACGGTGCGACGTGCGATCGACGAGGTCCTGACCCCGCACCAGCGGCGCGTCCTCGTCGCCCTGGCGCTCAACGGGGTGCCGATCGACGTCCTCGCCGAACGGCTCGGCACGACGCGCGGAGCCCTCTACAAGACGTTGCACGACGCCCGCCGCAAGCTCCGCAAGCATCTGGCGGACCAAGGCCTTTCCCCCGAATCATCCGAGGAGACGACGTGATGGAACGACCCGACCCCACGCAGGCGCTCGGCCGGTTGCTCGGGCCCGCGGGGCCGGAAGTCGGCTGCGATGCCTGCTTCGACGAGCTCGACCGCTACGTCGACCTCGAGCTGGCCCGCCGCGACGCGGACGCCGCCGTCCCGGGCCTGCGCGCGCATCTCGAAGGCTGCCCGGCCTGCCGCGAGGAGTACGAGAGCCTGCGCGCGCTGGTCGGCGGCGAACAGGCTCCCTGATCCGCCTGACCCTTGCGGCAGCGCCTCGCGCGGAGCGATACTCAGTGAGGCGATGATGACGACCGTCGAGAGCATTCCTGCGAGAGTGCGTGTCCTGCGTCGGAGCCGGGAGGACGCGATCAGCGGCGGTGTCTGCGGCGGGCTCGGCCGCTACGCGGGGCGCGACCCCTACTGGTTCCGAGTGCTCTTCGTCCTCGCCTTCTTCGGAGGCTTCGGCGCCTTCGCGTACGTGGGCCTGTGGCTGGCGATCCCGATCGAGCAGCCCGGCGACGAGCTCGGTCCGCCGACACCGGGGATGCGCGCGCGAGCCCGCCGCGAGGAGTCGCGGAGGAAGCACGGCGGCGGCTACGGCCACCGGCTCGGGCGCTTCCTGCGCGGGCTGTTCGTCCGCTAGCGGCCGGGGCTCCTAGCCACGTCACCGCGTTCCGTGGTCCCG
Source organism: uncultured Actinomycetes bacterium (assembly GCA_963775625.1). GTDB lineage: Bacteria > Actinomycetota > Thermoleophilia > Gaiellales > Gaiellaceae > JAIBJN01. The sequence continues at coordinate 223,050 of CAVZJM010000016.1, forward strand.
CGTCCTTCCGGCGCAGCCTCAGAGCTCGAGGCGGCCTAGGATGCCGCATGACCGCCGCGCTCGTCGGCCTGATCTGCGTGGCGGCGTCCGGCGTCATCCTGATCACGCTGCATTTCTTGCCGACCGGGCTCAATCCGATCCGCTACGCGGTCAGCGACTACGGGTGGACCTCCTACCAGCTGGGCTACCGCACGATGGTCGTGCTGCAGGGCGTCGGGGCGATCCTCATCGCGGTCGGGCTGGGGCAAGAGACCGATGTGAAGTCCCTCGGCTGGCTCTACGTCTACGGCGTCGTCCGGCTCCTCGTCTCAGGGTTCATGACCGATCGCGAGCCGGAAGGTCTTCGCTCGCTCACGCGTACCGGTCGCATCCACATGCTTCTCGCCGGGACGGCCTTTGCCTCGATCGCCGTCGCGGCGTCACACCTCGACTGGACGGGCAAGCCCGCCGTTCTCGGCCCGCTCGGATGGGTCGTGACGGCAACGGCGATCGCGACCGGAACCGCGCTCGCGGTCCCACCGATTCGACGTGCCGCGCTCGGACTGATCGAGCGAACGCACTACGCCTCTGCCATCACCTGGCTGATCGTCGTCTCCGCCTCGATCATCTAGGTCGGCACGCGCACGGCGGGTTTCCGCCTGGCTAGCGGCGGGGGTGGGATTCGAACCCACGAAACGGCTCAGCACCGTCTAGCGGTTTTCAAGACCGCTCGGGAATCTCCATTTGCAGGGAAATCGCCAGTGTGTCGCCAGTCCTGTCGCCAGTCCGCACCAAAAACCCATCGAGCAAGGTGGCGGATTCGGCCAGCGATCCGGGCAAAAGATGCCCATAACGGTCGAGCGTGATCGTGATTGAGGCATGCCCTAAAAACTCAGAAAGGGCCTTTACGTTGACCCCGGCGGCGATCATGAGCGAGGCGGCCGTATGCCGAGCCTCGTGCAAGCCCACCGGCTCTAGCTCGGCAGCCGTCCAAGCCGCTTTCGCACGAGCGGCCACGGCCTCATCATCGAAGGGCCGCCGGCCGTCCCCGAAAACGAGCGCATCGGGCGCAGGTTGCTTGTCGAGGTGGGCACGAAGGGCTAGTAGCTCATCGCGCAGGGCACCCGCCATCGGCACACGGCGCCGGCCCGCACGAGACTTGGGAGCGACGTAGGCCCGCTCTTTCGGATCGTAGGCCCGCTCAACCTCAATCACCCCGTTGGCCAGGTCCACGGCGCTCCACCGAAGCGCCATTAGCTCGCCGCGGCGAAGGCCGGCATAGAGCGCCGTTGCCCACAAGGCCCGCTCCTGCCCACTGTCGAGCGCGGCGATGAGGGCCGCGGCCTCGGCCGGGGAAACGGCCCGCTCTCGCTTGCTTCGAACGGCGGGCAAGTCGAGGCCATCGCAAGGGTTGACGGCCACGAGGCCATCCCGAAGCGCCCGCCGATAGACCACCCGAAGCGGCAAGAGCGTATTGCGCACGGTCGAGGGGGAAGCGCCCCCGGCCGTGAGGCCATCGGCAAGCCGTTGCAGGTGTCGCCGCCGGCGCACCGGTCGTGCAACGCCTCGCACGGCGGCAAGCTCGGCGCCGAGCGCAGCGAACGCCGCCGCGTCGAGGCTGAGTCTCGACGCTGAGACTCATCGGCGACGGCTGGAAGTCTCGGCCGCTGCGCTGCGGCCGTCGAGGATCATCGCCGTCCGTTGAGACGGCGGCGGTGCCGAGAGACCCTGGCCTTAAGGTTAAAAGCAGTCCGGGGGGCCGAGAGAACCCTAGCCCTAAGGTTAAAGCCGTCCCCCGTGCCCTTGAAACCGGCCTGGCCCGGCGTCTGTATATGTAGTAGCGGGGCCAGACCCGCCCTCTCCGGCTGTGCGGCCAACGCGAAGAGGACTTTCACCCCGGGACTGGGTTCAGTCTGGCCCCGCTCTTCCCTGGATAGCAGATCAGCGGCGAGCGCGGTGCTGATCCAGCGGCTGGAACGAATCGTCTAGGTTCCCTTTCCCGTTTCCGGGGTTCCTGTATGGGGCTGAGATCAAGCCCCCTTAGAGAGCCGACAGGGCGCGCACAGGGCCTAGCGGCGGATCAAGACCTTGGCGGTACGGCTGCGTTGGCCCGCTGACTCCCGCGACGAACCCCTCATCCGGCGGCGGTCGAGACAAGTAATACTCGGCGTCTCAGGCATGGACCTCCGAGGCCCGGCCGGCCGTACCTTCGGGATGCTTTCGATAGCGATGCGTTTTAGCCTCGTCGCTCTTGGGGTCTCAGGAGTCGTCGCGGGCTGCCTCGGCGGTGACGGAGGAGTGGACGGTTCCCGGGACGGTCGGCCTGCGTCGACCGCCGCGCTATTTCGGGAGCTTGAAGCACGCCCTCTGGATCTCCCGCGCGTCAAGTTGGAGGGGCGCAGCATTCGCGAAATTGGAGTCGCCGGTCGATGCGTTGAAGGGCGCGACGGGATCAAGGTCAATGCGCCTGTGCTCCGGGAGGTCGAGCCAGAAGTCGCGGCGCTGGGCCCCTGGCCTCCAGGCCCTAGCCTCATGCGCGGTCCGGTGTATGCGGCCCTGCCCGAGGGTGCGCCGCGGATCGTCGTCCTGTCTGCGCTTCCTCGGCGTCCCGGCGACTCGCGGTCGTGGCTTGTGAGGACGCTCTGGATCAGCCGGCCGAGCTATGACGGGCCGGTACTCGTTCGCGGGGGCCGATTGGATCGGCCTGGCGCGCTCGGCTTTGGCGCAAGCCTGCGCGAGAGTCTGCGATTGCCAGCGGGATCTTGGGCGGGGATCCGTGTCGATTCGGGCGGAGAGGGCGCGGATGCGAGAGAGGGCTGGCGGGTGGCAGTGATGCCGACTCAAATTCGCGGACCCGGCTGCTACGCCTTCCAGGTCGACGGCCTCGGATTCAGCTACGTGCTCGCGTTTGGGGTGCAGGCGGAATAGCCAGGAGGGGTCTCAGGGAAAGGATTGTTCCAGTCCCCGCGCTCTGACTACAGAGTTGTCTTTATCCCTGACTACCTCCCAAGCGACAGTACGCTCGCCCACGCGACCGTGCTGTTCCGGCCCCTGTTCGTACGCCCGGTTGAGCCGGCTCCGCGGAGTTTGAGTTCTAGACGAGATCGCGGCGCTCGAGGCGCGCTGCGGCTGCGGTGAAGGCTAGTCCTACCCAGCCAATCATCACAAGGAGCGCGACGGCGGGCGTGAGTTGCTCATCGCCCTCACCGAAGGCATCCTCGAGCCCGATAAAGCCGTTCGTTGCGCCCAGAATCGGTCCGAACTTGCCTACTTCGGGCGCCAGCCCGATGACCGCCGGCTCGATCGCAAAGCCCAGCAGGAGCAGTCCGACGATGGCCACGATCTGGTTCCGGATCAGCCCCCCGATGCAGACCCCGAAAGCGCCTAGATAGGCAGCAACGACCAGATTGCGCCACAGGACATCGGCCAGGTCTCCGAGGCCGGCGGTCGGAAGGTCTCGGGCGGACAGGATCGGTGTGCCGATGGCCATGATCGTGACGGTGACGATGAGCGAGATCGCGATGCCCGCGACCGCGTAGGAAATCGTCTTCGCGCTGAGCAGCCGCAGCCGCCTGGGCGCTGCAAGGACGGTGCTCGTGATCGTTCGGTGCCGCCACTCGCCGGCCATGCCCATCACGCCGAGCAGCAAGATGAAGAGGCCCGTGAAGTCCGAGGTGAAGAGATCGCGCGCGTCGTCCTCGGTCCACTCGTCTTGGAGCGTTCCGGTGAGTACGACGACGAGGAGCGAGATCGCCAGTGCCGCGGCGGTGAGCACGACGAATGTCCGCGTCGTGCGCAGCTTGATCAGCTCGGCGCGCAGCAGCGCTTTCACGATCCGTCATCCGTGAGCGCGAAGAAGGCTGCTTCGAGCGAGCGCATCTTGGGTGCGAGGCCGAGGATCGTGACCTGCTCCTCCGCCGCAATCGGGCCAACCTGCTCAGGGCTGGCGCCGAGGACGAGCAGGACGTCGCCTTCGCGCTCGACCGTGTAGCCCCGGCGTTCGAGCGCCTGGGTCAGCCGCTCCGGGTCGGGCGTTCGCACCTCTGTTGCCGGGCCGTCGTCGCCGCCAAGAACCTGCTCCAGCGTGCCCTGCCCGCGGAGCTCTCCGTGGGAGATGATGACCACGTCGTCCACGGATTGGGCCACCTCGGCGAGCAGGTGGCTCGAGACGAGGACCGCGCGCCCTTTGCCCGCTTGCTCGCGGAGCAGCCCACGCATCCAGCTGATCCCGGGTGGATCCAGGCCGTTGGTCGGCTCGTCGAGGATCAGGACCTCCGGATCGCCGAGCAGTGCCGCGGCGATCGCGAGCCGCTGCCTCATTCCCATCGAGTAGCCCTTTACCCGCCGGTTGGCTGCGTCGCTGAGCCCGACGGTGGCCAGCACCTCGTCGACACGCTCCTCGGGATGCTCGCCTGCCGCGGCGAGAACGCGTAGGTGGTTGCGTCCCGTTCGGCCCGGATGAAAGGCGGCGTCCTCGAGCACGGCACCAACTTGGGCGCTCGGCCGGTCGAGCTGATGGTAGAGACGACCGCCGAAGGTCGCCGTCCCCGCAGTCGGCCGCACGAGCCCGAGCAGAGCGCGGAGGGTTGTGCTCTTACCCGCGCCGTTCGGCCCGAGGAAACCCGTGACGCGCCCGGCTTCGACTTCGAAGCTGAGCCCCTTGACCGCCTCGACTTTTCCGAACCGCTTGTGAAGATCGCGAATCTCGACGGAGGGCATGTGGCGGCATGATCGCAGACGTTCGCCCGGCGGGCAGTAGAGCGCCGTCAAGGGATATTTCTGAACACTCGGACAGGCGAGGGTTCTCTCTCCAACGACCGCGCCTACACTCCACTGGGTAATGGCGAACTGCGGGAGACCACCGGGCCGAGCCCGCCGGTTCCTCCGGTTGTTCGCGTTCTGGCGCTGGCGCGGCCAAGTCTGCGACGACCTCTGGCTTGAGGAACCTCCGCCTGACTCATTCGTCCGCGAGCCAAGGAGACCCCGGCCCTCCGCGCCGGGAGGAACGATCGCGCTTGAACTGCCGCCCGACACGCGGGACGGATTCCTGTAAGCGTTGGCACCACGACCTGATTCGTCGATACTCGTCTGCGGGGGATATGTCCGCCGCGATTGTGTACATCGACATTTCGGAGGTTCGCGAGGGGGCGCTCGACGAGCTGAAGGCGGGCCTCAAGGACCTCGTTGACTTCATCGAGGCGAATGAGCCGCAGCTCGTCGCCTACAACGTCTACTTCAGCGCCGATGGCACCAGGATGACCGTCGTGAACGTGCATCCCGACACGACGTCGTTGGAATACCACATGGAGGTGGCGGGACCGCTCTTTCGCCGGTTCGCGGAACTCGTCACGTTGTCATCGATCCACATCTACGGCGAGCCGAGCGAGAAGGCGTTGAGGCAGGCACATGAGAAGGCGCGATTGTTGGGAGGCGGGGCTGTGGAGGTCGAGGCGTTACACGTAGGTTTCACGCGTCTCACGGCTCACACGGCCACGTAGTTTTCGTCCAGCCGCACTGCCGCGGATCGCCCGAAGGGGGCCATTCTTAAGCGAGCCGACGGGCCGGACAGGGGCCTCATCCGGCGACAGCCGACCGGCCGCTACTCCCGAGCGGGGCACTGGCCCCATGAGCACCACCGAGCGGCTTGACCGCGAGATTCTGGACCTGCGGATTGTGCTTGCCGGCGAGCTTCCGCCCTACCGCCGGGCGCTCCTGACGGCCGAGCTACATGACCTGCGCCTAGCCCGAATCGGTGTGAGCACCCCGCGCATCCGCATCCGACTTGACCGGCTCAGCCCTGGCCCAAGCTCACGCTTGCTTTGGCGCGGCCCGGCCGAGTGGGGCAACCGCACCCAAGTGCGCATCACGTAAGCGAGAGGCCGCGCAGGGCTTCCACCACCTCGGGGCTAAAAGCCTCGGGGGCGAGCGCGTAGCGGCCGGCCTCGCGCACCACTCGCCCGGCCCGCTCTTCCTGGCCGAGAATTTCCGCCAGGCGGCGAGGCTTGGCCCCGATGCGCTCGGCCAAGACCAAGAGCGCCATTCCCGCCGGCCTCACCCCTCCGGCTCGCCGTTGCCGTTTCCCGCCTTCGCCGCGGTCCGGCGGCGGGCACGGTCCCGCTCTTGGGGGCGCCGGCATGCCTTGCATACGTAGTGGCCGGGGCTGAATTCGCCCGCTGGCTTTTCGCTCCCGCAAGCCGAGCACCGTTTGCGCGGCGGTGAGGCCTGCGCGGCCCTCTCAGGCCCCGAAGCGGCCCGAGCACGTTGGGGAGGCTCGGCGGCTTGCGGCGCTTCCTCGGCGCTCTCAGAGACCGAGGCGGCCACCTGCGCGGCGAGGTCGGCTTGGCCGTTGAGTTGCTCGGCGACAAGCTCGGGAATGAGCCGGCGCACGAGTTCGGCCACCGGCTCGCGCAGCTCTTCCCGAACGAGCGCCTCTAGATCGGGTGGCGCGGCCACGGCGGCCAGTCTTGCACCTGTCGCCCGAGCCGGCAACACAGAAAGAGGCCCGGCCCCGGTCCCCCTGTCGCCTGCGGCGGCAACGTCCCCAAGCCGCTTTCGTCGCCAGTGTGTCGCCAGTCTGTCGCCAGTAAGCCCCCAAAACCACGGACTACCACGGACTAACCCGGACACCGCGGCGGGCTTCCCCAAGAGCGCGGAATCCAGCATGGTTAGCGGGATTCCGCGTGGTTAGCGGCGGGGGTGGGATTCGAACCCACGGAGCCGTTTTTACGGGCTCGGCGGTTTTCAAGACCGCCCCTTTCGACCGCTCGGGCACCCCGCCCGTGCGCCAGTCTAGCCCCGGCTCGGTGGCTCCATTAGGGTCGCGAGCAGGCTCGCGGACGAGCCGGCGTCGATCTCGAGGGGCGCCGAGGTGAAGTCGTGCTCCGTGCGCAGCTCGTACATGCAGCGGAGACTGGTCGACTCGATCACCGTCTCGATCCGGTCGTGGCGGACGCTCTCCGCCGGCGCGACTGCCGGCAGTCTCTTCCTCAGCGCCTCGACGCTCGCGTCGACGAAGCCGACGGAGACGACGTCGCGAGGGTCGTCCAGGCTCTGGGCGTTGAACACCCTGGTGGGCACGCCGAAGCCGACGTCGGCCTCCCACTCCTCGACGAACTCCGCGAACGTCCTGCCCTCCTTCAACCGGCGGACGAAGACGCTGACGATCACGTCAGTCGCCCAGCTCGATGCGGGCAGGGGCGCCGAAGCCGGCGAGGACGTCGGGGACGGCGACCGCGCCGCCCTCGTCCTGGAAGTTCTCGAGGAGGGCGATCATCGTCCGTGCCGTCACGGCGGTGCCGTTCAGCGTGTGGACGAACTCGAGCCCGCCCTCGGCGCGGAAGCGGACGTCGAGGCGGCGCGACTGGTAGTCGGTCGTGTTCGACGTCGACGTCAGCTCGCGGTAGCGGCCCTGGCCGGGGAACCACCCTTCGATGTCGTACTTCTTGCAGGGCGCGGCGCCGAGGTCGCCGGCCGCGATGTTGACGACGCGATACGGGAGCCCGAGCTCGGCGAGGAGCGACTCCTCCATCGCCAGGAGACGGTCGTGCTCGGACGGCGAGTCTTCCGGGCGGCAGAAGACGAACATCTCGACCTTGTCGAACTGGTGCACCCGGAACATCCCGCGCGTGTCCTTGCCGGCCGCGCCGGCCTCGCGGCGGAAGCACGTCGAGTACCCGGCGTAGCGAAGCGGGAGGGAATCGGCCTCCAGCACCTCCCCGCCGTGCATGGAGGCCAGGGCCACCTCGGAGGTCCCGGTGAGGTAGAGCTCGTCGCGCTCGACGCGATAGAGGTTCACCTCTTCGGTGGGGAGAAAGCCGGTCCCGTACATCGCTTCCTCGCGCACGAGCACCGGCGGGAGCACCGTCGTGAAGCCGGCCGCCGTGATCCGGTCGAGCGCGAAGCGGTAGAGGGCGAGCTCGAGCAGCGCCGCGGCGCCGACGCGATAGACGAAGCGCGACCCCGAGACCTTGGCGCCGCGCTCGGTGTCGATCCGGGCCAGCTCCAGATGGTCGCGCGGCTCGAAGTCGAAGGCGGGCGGCTCGCCGACGCGGCGGAGCTCGACGGCGTCGTCCTCCGTGAACCCGTCGGGAGCGCTCGGGTCGGGAGGGGAGGGGACGCGGTCGAGCAGCTCGGCGCGACGCCCCTCGGCAGCGGCCAGCGCCTCCTCGACCTGCTGGAGCTCGGCCTTCACGCCCTTCAGCTCCTCGATCTGCTCCGGCGTCGGCTTGCCCTTCAGCTTCGTCTTCGCTCGCAGCTCGTCGGCCTGCGGGACGAGCGCCAGCCACGCCCGGTCGGCCTCCATGAGGGCGTCGAACTCCTCGGCCGCGCCCTTGCGCGCCAAAGCGGCGCGGTACGCGTCCGGCTCTGCTCGCGCGGCCCGGATGTCGATCATGGCCGGGAGTCTAGGGAAGCACGTCCGGACGAGGCATACTCTCGGCGCCATGGACGCGCCGGTGATCGCCGCACTCTTCACTGCCTTGGCCAGCCTGGCCGTAGCCGTTGCGAATAGCGTCACGGGTCGAAGTCGCGAAACGCGGCTGTCGACCCTCGAGCACGAGTTCCGCCTCGCTGAGTCTCGCAGCGAACGCGCGGCGCAGGCCGAAGAGGTGCTCGAGCACTACCGCCGCCCGCTTCTCGCCGCTGCATTCGATCTGCAAGAGCGCCTCGACAACATCCTCAATCCAAAGCGCGATTTTCTCAGCCGATACGGCGAGATCGGAAACCCGCGCCGCGACGATGCCGTGAAGACGACGCTCTACAGGATTGGCGGGTACTTCTGCTGGGTCGAAATGATGCGACATGACCGCCAGTTCCTGCAGCTGCGTGAGCCGGAGGAAACCAGAGCCCTGACGGAGCTCGTCAGAAGGGTCGGATGGACATTCGGAGACGACCGTTATGGCCCGGACTTCATGCTGTGGCACGAAGAGCAACGCGCGATCGGCGAACGGATGATCGTCCGCGATGGCGAAACGATGGGCTGCGTGGGCTACGCGACCTTCGTCGAGAGCTACCCCGAGTCATTCGCACGCTGGTTCGATCGCTTTGAGGGAGCTCTGATCCGCGAGACCGCGATGAAGAGCAGGCGACTGGGCGAGCTGCGGGACGCTCTCCGCTCGCTCGTCGAGTCGCTCGATCCCGATGAGCTTCGCTACGAGAGGTGGTGGCAGCGTCCGCCCAAAGCGGACGCCTAACCGCTTCGAGCTAGGAGCGCTTCGACGACCTGGGCGACTCCCTCCACCTCGGCCGACGGGCACACCCAGTCGGCGACGGCGAGGACGCGTGGATGCGCGTTGGCGACCGCCACGCCGAAGCCGGCCCACTCGAGGAGCTCGACGTCGTTCTCGCCGTCTCCGAAGGCGACCGTGCGCCCGGCCGTGAAGCCCAGGTGCTCGGCCAGGAAGGCGAGCCCGGAGGCCTTCGTCACGTCGGGGCTCGCGAACTCGAGGAAGAAGGGCAGAGACTTCGAGATGTAGAGGCGGCCGGCGAAGCGCTCTTTCATGCGCGCCTCGAGCCCATCCAGGATCTCCGGCTCGTCGATCGCGACGAGCTTCGTCGGCGGCTCGGCGAGCCAGGTCACGAGGTCGCCGACCGCGTGGAGCGGAAGGCTCTGGAAGCCCGCATACCGCTCCGCCTCCGGCGTCACCTCGGTGACGTACAGCTCGTCGTTGACGTAGCAGTTGACGTGAAAGCCGTCCTCCTGGAGCGCGGCGATCGTCTCCCGTGCCAACTCCAGCGGGATCGGCTCGTGACGAAGGAGCGTGCCGGTGAGCGGGTCGACGACGGCCGCGCCCTGGTAGCAGATGACCGGGTCGTCGATGCCCGCCTGCTCGAGGTAGGGGCGGACGGAGCGGAACATCCGGCCGGTGACGACGAGGACGCGCAGGCCGGCCGTACGGGCGCGCTCGATGGCGGCCAGCGTCCGCGGGCGCAGCGCGCCGTCCTCCCAGATCAGCGTCCGGTCGAGGTCGCAGGCGAGGACGTCGACCTCGCGCGGGAACTCGGGCGGCAGGATCAGCCGCGGGCCGTGACGACGTAGGCGGCCACGTTGGCGATCTCCTCTTCGCTCAGCGTGCCGCTGTAGGCCTGCATGCCGCCGCCGCCGTTCGTGATCTGCGTGACCGCGCCGTCGAAGTCGATGCTGGACTCGTCCAGGTTCGGCCCGACGTTGCCGCTCGAACCGGCGTCCGTGAGCGTGTGGCAGCTGCCGCAGCCGTTGGACGCGAAGACCTCCGCACCGGCGGCCGCGTCGCCCTCGACCTCTCCGTCTCCGCTCCCGCCGCTTTCCTCGGTCGGGACTCCCCCGATCACGGTCTCGGGCGTAGGCGTGGTCTCCTCGCTGCCGCCGCAGGCGGCGACGAGGACCAGAGCACCGAGGGTGAGGAGGAGCGCGACGACGCGGGCCATGGGGCCCGAAGCATACCGACCGCCAAGGCGGCATAACCCGTCAGGCCGACGAGCAGGATGTCGGTCGGGGAGTCGTTGACGACGAGCGACACGGCGATCGCGGCCGCGAAGGCGAGAGGGACGGCCAGCTCCTCGAGAGGCTCCGGGCTGCGGAACGTTCTCAGCACCAGGCCGGCGAGGATCACCAGCAGGGCGACGACGGCGAGGCTGACCCACCAGGAGGAGGTGGCGCGCTCCCAGGAGAGCTCGATTCGCTCGACGAGGTCGCCGCCGAGCCCGAGCGGGCCGTCCTCGATCGCCGACGTGACGTGGCTCGACCCGCCCGTCGCGGCGTCCAGGCCGATCAGCCCGAGCGCGACCGCGAGCGAGGCGGCCACGGCGAAGGCGAGTGCCCGCCTGCCTCCGCCGGCGAGCAGCACCGCCAGCACCGCGAAGCCGGCCGCCAGGACGATCGCGCCCCCGCCGTCCGCCCCGAAGCGGTTGCCGGCGACCGTGGCGAAGACGAGCAGCGCGGTCCCTGCGAACGCCGCCCACCCGAGCACGCCGTAGAGGAGGGCCGCGCCTGCGAGGCCAGGCACGAGCAGCATCGTCTCCAGGAGGTTCGAGAGCCCGTAGTAGCGGGAGTTCTGGGTCGGGCCGAACGGGGACAGCGCCACCGTCGCGCCGTCGATCCCGAGGGCGAGCAGGTAGGCGGCGATCACCGCTACGAGAAAGACGCCGAGGGCGAGCGGCGAGCGGAGAAGCGCCGTGAGCAGCGGGCCGCCGAGCGCAACGGACAGGCCGAGGACGACGAGGACGACCCAGAAGCCCGAGACGCCGACGATCCCGAGCGCGAGGTTGGCGAGGAGCGCGGCGGCGAAGCCGGGCACGGCCGCAGCCGGCGCCACGAGCGCGAGCACGAGGACGAGCGCGCAGACGAGCAGCGTCGCCGGCAGCCGGACGCCGTTGTTTTCGTCGATCCGCTCGTCGAGGTCGAGGAGCGTGGCGGCAGCGTTCTCCGCCGGCTCGGAGCCGAGCGCATCTTCGCGCCCGAGCGCAGTGGGCAGCACGTCGACGATCGAGACGAGCCCGGGAATCCGCGTCGACTCAGATGTGAGCAGCCCCTCGTAGCCGGGGCCGACGACGAGGATCGGATAGCGGCGGTCGTTTGGCTGACGCCCGCCCTCCGGCAGGCCGACGTAGATCGCCGAGCCTGCCTCGCTTCCGAGAGCTCCCTCGAGCGGGAAGAGCAAAGCAAGGGTCGAGGGAAAGCCGCCGCGGAGCGAATTGCGCACCTCGCCTCTGACGAGCGCGGCCTCTGCGAGCTCCCGGCTCGTCTCCGGCCCGGCGCCGGGATTGAGGAGCCCCACGGCACCGAGCCTCTGGGCTTCATCCAGGTCGTCGAGGCCGAAGTCCGGCACCACGACCACCTCGAAGTCCGTAGCCTGCGCCGGGCCGGCCATGAGCGCGAGCACTGCCAGAGCCACGACCGCCGTCCGCGCCATGCCGGGAACTCTAGGGGCTGCCGCGATCGCGCTCGCGGTCGGGCTCGCGCTCCTGGTGTTCGGGCCGCCGCCGGGCGACCTGCCTGCCCATCTCTACCGCGCCGAGCTCGTCCGGGACGGCGTCCTCGTCTGGGACACGTTCTGGTACGCGGGCCACTACCCGCTGCTCGGCTACAGCCTGCTTTACTACTTCCCGGCCGCGCTCGTCGGGAACGACGTCGTGGCGCTGGTCTCAGTCGTCGCGGCGGCCGCGCTCTTCGCGTCGCTCGCCGAGCGGGAGTGGGGAGAGGCGGCTCGCTGGCCGGCGCGCGTGTTCGCGGTCGTCGCGTGCGGTCCGCTCTTCACCGGGACCTACCCGTACGCGGCCGGCCTGGCGGCGGCGCTCGGCTCCCTCAAGGCGCTTCAGCTGGGGCGGCGGTGGACGGCCGTCGCGCTGGCCGTGCTCACGCTCGGGCTCTCGCCGCTGGCCTTCCTCTATCTCTGCCTCGCGGTTGTGGCCGTGTTCCTCGCCAGGCGGCCGCGGCTCGACCGTACGGTCCTCGCCGTCGGAGGTGCCCTGCTTCTGCTCGGCCTCCTCCAGGGAGCGCTGCTCCTCCTCTACCCGGAGGAGGCGGAGTACCCGTTCTTCCGCTTCTCCGAGCTGCTCGCGGTCGTCGTGCTCGCCGGCCTGTGCGTGACGCTTGCGCTCCGCGCCGAGCGGGGGCGGGTACTTGCGGCAGTCTTCGCGCTCTGGGCGCTCGCCGCAGTCCTCGCCTTCGTCGTGCCCTCGCCGCTCGGCGAAAACGTCACCCGCTTGCGCGGCGTCGTTCTCCCGCTGGCTCTGCTCGCGGCCGTCCTCGCGTCCTGGCGTCCGCGGGGGGTGGCAGGGATCGCGGTGGCAGGAGCGCTGGTATTCACGCTCGTCCCCTATGTCGGCGCAGCGCTCCACCGGACGGACACGCGCTCCGCCGAGGCGGCCTTCTGGCAGCCGGCGCTCGACTTTCTGGCGGAACGTGGAAGCCCGGACCATCGCGTCGAGGTCGTCCCGACCGGGGATCACTGGGAGGCGTACTGGCTGCCCCGGGCCGGGATCCCGCTCGCGCGCGGCTGGTACCGCCAGCTCGACATCGCCCAGAATCCGCTCTTCTACGACGAGCCGCTCGAGCCCGAGGCCTACCGCGCCTGGCTGGACGGGCTCGGCGTTCGCTGGGTGCTCCTGCCGGAGACCCAGCTCGGCCGGATCGGGGAGGAGCGCGAGGCGGAGCTGCTCCGCTCCGGCGCCGCCGGCCTGCCGGAGGTCGCCCGCGCCGGCGGCGTCACCATCTACGAGGTCCCGGGCGCGACCGCGATGCTGACCGGCCCCGGGGAGGCTCGGCTGACGGCCTTCGGGCACGATCGAATCGAGGGCGAGGTCGGCGCGGCCGGCACGTACAGGCTGGCCGTCCGCTGGACACCCACCTGGCGCGTCGATGCCGGCGACGTCTGTCTCCAGGAGGCCGCCGACGGGATGACGGAGGTCGTCGCGCGCGGCCCGGGCGCGTTCGTCCTCGGCGTCTCGCCGCTCCCGAGGGCGCCCGGTTGCCCTCGCTCTCCTGGCTAGACTTCAAGCATGAGACGCTCGCCTTTCGGGCGCGACTTCGGGCTCTCCTCCCGCATGTTTCTGACCATGTTCCTGCTGGGGGCGCTGTACGTCGTCTTCTTCGTCGTGCTGGTGCAGTACTTCCAGCTCGGGATCGTCCCGATGGTCCTGCTGCTGGGCGCGCTCGCGTTCTTCCAGTACTACACCTCCGACAAGATCGCGCTCGCGGCGTCAGGGGCGAAGGTCGTCACGCCCGACCAGGCCCCCGAGCTGCACGCCATGGTCGACCGCCTCTGCGCGATGTCCGACCTGCCCAAGCCGCGCGTGGCGATCATCCCGACGGACATGCCCAACGCGTTCGCCACCGGGCGGAGCCCGAAGCACGCTGCCGTCGCGGTCACGCAGGGCCTCTGGGACCGGCTCGAGCCGCGCGAGGTCGAGGGCGTGCTCGCGCACGAGCTCTCCCATATCGCCAACCGCGATGTCGCCGTGATGACGATCGCCAGCTTCTTCGCCATGCTGGCCGCGTTTCTCATGCGCATGGGGATGTGGACGGGGATGATGGGCGGCGGCCGCCGCGACCAAAACGGCGCCCCGGCCTTCCTGATCATGCTCGTCGTCTCGCTCGTCACCTACGTGCTCAGCTTCCTCCTCATCCGCATGATCTCGCGCTACCGCGAGTACGCCGCCGACCGCGGCGCCGCGGTCATCACGGGCGCGCCCGAGTACCTCATGAGCGCGCTGCAGAAGATCGCGAGCGACATGACCCGCATCCCGCAGCGCGACCTGCGCCAGCTGGAGGGCATGAACGCGTTCTTCATCATCCCGACGAGCGTGAAGCGGTCGGTCGTCGAGCTCTTCGCGACGCACCCGCCGCTCGAGAAGCGCCTCGCCCGGCTTGCGGAGATCTCGGCCGAGATGGGCCGTCCCGTCGCCGCGTAGGGCGCCTCGTTGGGCCTCGGCGACGTCCTCTTCGGGCGCAAGAAGCTCAAGGGCGCGAAGCTCGACCGGCTCTTCGCGCTCTCGACGGCGCAGATCTCGCTCGAGACCGAGCTCGAGCTGCGACCTGCCGGCGTGGCCGGCGTCGTCTTCAAGCCCCTCTCGGCCGGCGAGTTCCTGCGCGCGGAGCAGCAGATCGACGAGCTGCTCGGCGTCGTCGCGCAGACCTCGGGCTCCGAGGTGCGGCGCCGCCAGGACAGCCTCGGCTACCAGTGGCTCGTCGTCCGCGACCGCGACTTCGAGGACCTCGTCACCGGCGTCCACCTGGTCGCGGGCGAGCTCGTCGCGCACGGCTTCGGCGAGCAGCTCCTCGCTGCGCTCTTCCGGTTCGAGCGCCGCGACTCGGAGCGCCCGACCTACCTCGTCTACGGCTTCAAGCGCGGAGCCTTCTGGCCCTTCGTCCCCACCGGCGAGAATCAAGAGCGCGACAACGCCGAGGAGCTGCGCCTCAGGAACGAGCTCCAGGGCGAGCTTCCGTTCGAGGAGGACCTGAGCCGCTGGCTCGGCCTCTACGACGCGCCGCTGGACTAGACGAAGGCTCTCTGGACGCGGCGCCTTTGGCCACGGACGGGGCCTGACCCCGGACGTGGCCGTTTGGGCGGGACATGCCTGGGGAGCGGTTCTCATTCGTCCTGCATGTCCGCGGATCCGCCGTCAACAGGCGCTCGTCCAGCCTTGTCCCCGCCGCCCGCTCGACGACCTGTAGTCCGGGCTAGGCCGGCAGATCCGGGATCAGGCCCTCGTCGGAGAAGAGGCGCTTCGTCTCCTCCAGGGTGAGGTCGCTGGGCGGGATGACGACGTCCGAGGCGCTCAGGTCGTCGTCCGCCAGGCGCTCACCCTCGGCCTGCACCAGCTGCCACATCTCGTCGAGCACCCGGTCTAGCTCGGGCTCGTTGCCGGCGTCCGCTGCGGCCTGGGCCTGGTCGTCGAGCCCGTTCAGCCGGCCGAGCAGGTCGTCGCTCGCCCGGAACTGCCCTTCGCCCATCAGCCTGACGATCACGACTTCTCCTCCAGCTCCTTCGCCGCTCCCCCGGCGGCCAGCTCGCCCTTGAGCTTCGCCAGCTCCTCGTCGACCTGGCTCTGGGCCGAGATCTGCGCGAGCTCGCGGTCGAGAGACGTCTCGCCGCTCGTGAAGTCCTCGAGCGTGCCCGACTCGACGAGCTCGTCGACCGCGGACGCACGCGCCTGCATCTGCTCGGTCTTGTCCTGCGCTCGCTGGATGGCGAGGCCGGTGTCGGCCATCTCCTCGCCGATGCCGGTCGCCGCCTCGCCGATCTTCACCTGCGCCTCGGCCGCCGAGTACTGCGCCTTGATGACCTCCTTCTGGCTGCGGAACGCCTCGACCTTGGCCGAGAGGCGCTTCTCGTTCGCGATCAGCTTCTCCTGCTGGGCCTCGAGCCCGGCGATCTGCGTGTCGAGCCCCTGGAGCTGCGACTGGGCGACCGTCTTGCGCTCGAGCGCGGCGCGGGCGAGATCCTCGCGGCCGGCTGCGAGCGCCTTGCGCGCCTGGTCGTCGAGCTTGGGGAGCTCCTGCTCGAGCTTGCCCGTCTGCAGCTCGAGGCGCTTCTTGGCGGTGACGACGTCGGCGACGCCGCGCTTGACGTCCTGCAGCATCTCGAGCTGCTTCTCGTACGAGTAGTCGAGGGTCACCGACGGATCCTCGGCGCGGTCGAGCAGCTTCGAGATCCACGCCTTCACGACGTTCGAGGTTCGGCTCATCAGGCCGGCCATGTGCGAATCATCCTCCCGGTCCGGGTTCGACCGGCATGCTACCCGCGTCATGACGGGAATCGGGAGGCGCTTGCTCGTCGCCGTGTCGGCGGTCGCGGTGCTGGCCGGGCCGGCCGCCGCGGGCGCGCAGACCGCGGCGGAGCGGGAGCTGGCGAGGCGGTACTCGCCGATCATGATGTTCAAGGAGAATCCCGACCCGCCCTGCTCGCGGAAGGGCGAGCAGTACCGCCTCGCGCCCGTCGGCATCACGCTCGGGAACCCCGAGGTGCGGCTCCTGCGCCGGCGATCCGGGGGCAGCTTCCGGCAGAGCAACGAGCTCGGCACTGCGCCGTCCGCGTCCGATCTCGCGGGGCTCGGGCCCGACTACTACCTCGACCTGCCCGGCCACCCGCGGCGGCCGGGCTGCCGCTACGCCCGCGACTCGGCCCGGCTCATGCAGGGGCGCTCCTCGGTCACCTACGCCCACGTCGCCCGCGAGCCCGGCGTGCGGGGGATCGCGGTCCAGTACTGGTTCTACTACTGGTTCAACCAGTTCAACGACCTGCACGAGAGCGACTGGGAGATGATCCAGGTCGCCTTCGACGCCGCCACGGTCGAGGAGGCACTCGCCAAGGGCCCGTCCGAGCTCGCCTACGCGCAGCACAACGGGGGTGAACGGCGGGCCTGGGACGACTCCAGAGTCGAGAAGGAGGGAACGCACCCGGTCGTCTACGCCTCGTCGGGGTCGCACGCGAGCCAGTACTGGTCGGCGCTCTTCCTCGGCAACGGCAAGCATGGATCGGGGCTCGGCTGCGACGACACCCGTGGGCCGTCGACGCGCGTCGAGCCGACGCCGCTGCTCGTCCCGACGTACCCGGGCTTCGAGGGCGAGCACGCCTGGCTCGCGTACCAGGGCCATTGGGGCCAGCACGAGCCCGGGGTCTCGAACGGGCCGACCGGCCCGAACATGAAGCACCAGTGGCTGGAGCCGTTCCGGTGGATGAGTGGCCTGCGAACGTCCTCGCCGACGGTGCCGACCAACGAGACGCTCGGCGAGCCCGTGACCGGCTTCTTCTGCGGCGCCGTGAGCTCGACGTCCAGCCTCCTGAACGACACGTCCTCGAGCCCGCTGACGGCGCTCCTCGTCTTCGCCACGATCGCAGCGGCCTTTGCGATCCCCGCGCTGCGGACGCAGTGGCGCCCGGTCGTCTCCAAACCGGTTCGGCAGCGACGCGCCGGCGGCCAGATCGTCGATGCCGCGGCCCGGGTCTTCTGGGACGACCTCCACGTGCTCGTGCCCGTCGGGCTCGTCGCGGTGCCGCTCGGCGGCCTGACCGTGGCGGCGCAGCTGGCGCTCTTCCACTCGACCGGCCTGCGCCGCGCCTTCGACGCGCTCGAGGACGACAAGGTCGAGGGTGTGGTCGCGGTGTTCGTGGGCAGTCTGGCCCACGCGCTCGCGCCCATTCTCGTGGGAGCCGCGACCGTCCTCGTCCTCAGGGAGGTCGACCGGGGCGGGGACGCGAGCCTCCGCGTCGTGCTCCGCGGTTTGCACGGCGAGCTCTGGCGCCTCGTGGCGATCGGTTTCGTCGGGCTGATCGCGGTCGTCCTCCTCGTCCTGACGGTGATCGGGATCCCGTACGCGGTGAAGAAGGCGGTGGACTGGGCGTTCGTCCAGCAGGTTTCGGGGTTCGAGGGGTTGCGCGGCCGCGACGCCTTTCGCGGGAGCAGAAGGCTCGTCCGGGGGCACTGGTGGAGGGTGGCCCTGATCACGTCCGTGCTGCTGCTCGTGCTCGTCGTGACCGGGCCCTTCCTGGGCGTCCTGGTCATCTTCGTGACGGATGCCCCCCTCGCCACCATCAACTTCTTCGGGACGCTGCTCTTCGCGCTCGTGCTCCCGCTCACGTCCGTCGCGCTCACGCTCCTGTACCTGGACCTCGCCGTTCGCCGCGACTCGGAGGAGACGTCCACTGGCATGCTTCCCTCCTCATGATCGTCGAGCGGAGCATGGACCCCCGGTGGCTCTCGAATGCGTACCTGGTCGCGGACCACGCGGGCGGGACGGCCGTCTTCGTCGACTCCGGCGCCCCCGTCGAGCCGCTTCTCGCCGCGGTCGAGCGGCTCGAGGTGCATCCCACGCTTCTGCTGACGACGCACGCCCACGAGGACCACGTCGCCAATCACCGCCTGCTCGAGGAGCGCTACGGGCTGCGCGTGCTCGCCTCGCCGGAAGAGGAGGTCGACGGCGCCGAGCCGCTCGGGCACGGCGAGATCGTCGAAGCAGGCGACCTCAGCATCGAGGCCTTGCGAACGCCCGGCCACACGCGCGGGATGCTCTCGTTCGTCGTCGACCGGGAGGCCGTCTTCACCGGCGACACCCTGTTCACGGGCTCGATCGGCGGCACCCAGGACGCCTTGGACGACCTGCGGCGTTCGGTCATGGACGTCCTCATGGGGCTGCCGCACGAGCTCGTCGTCTACCCGGGCCACAGCGAGGAGACGACGATCGGGCGCGAGTGGGACGAGAACCCGTTCGTCCGCGTCTGGCGCGGTGTCGAGCCGGAGGGCACCGAGCGCTGCCACGTCGGCGGAGCCGAGGCGACGCTCATCGCCTGGAGCAACGACTACGACGGCGGCGGGAAGGCCTGGGTCCGCCTCGCCGACGGCCGCGACACGATCGTGGGCGGCTCCCGCGTGAGCCGCTAGGGCATGGTCTTCATCGTCTCCGAGGAGATCGAGCGCTACGCCGAGGCGCACACGACGCCGCCCTCGGAGCTGCAGCGCCGCCTCGCCGAGGAGACGCAGGAGACCCTCCGTTCGCCGCAGATGCTCACGGGCGTCGTCGAGGGCCGCCTGCTCGAGTTCCTCGTCTTCGCCCTGCGGCCACAGCGTGTGCTCGAGCTCGGCACGTACAGCGGCTATTCCTCCCTCTCGATGGCAGCCGTGCTGCCGCCCGGTGGGCACATCGACTCCTGCGAGCTCGAGGAGACGCACGCCGCGGTGGCGCGGCGGTACCTGGACGAAGCCGGGCTCGGCGACCGTGTCACGGTCCACCTGGGGCCGGCGCTCGACACCGTCGAGCGACTCGAGGGCGAGTGGGACCTGGTCTTCATCGACGCCGACAAGGCCAACTACCCGGCCTACTACGAGGCCCTCGTGCCCCGCCTCTCGACGAACGGGCTGATGGTGCTCGACAACACGCTCTGGTCGGGCCTGGTCGCCGAGCCCGACGACTCGCCCCAGGCGCAGATGTTCGCCGAGCTCAACGCCCGCATCGCCGCCGATTCCCGGGTCGTGGCGGTGGTGCTCACCGTGCGCGACGGCATCACCCTCGTCCGTCGCCGCGTCTAGGGAAGGACTGCGGCCTTCAACAGGTCCGGCGGCGGGTCGGCGAAGAGGCCCGCGACCTCTTCCAGCGTGACTTGGTGCGTGACGAGCCTCTCCCACGGGTAGGCGTCGCTCGCCAGGAACGCGAGCGCCGCGCGCACGTGCCGCGGGGTGTGGTGGAAGGAGCCGCGGAGCGTCAGCTCCTCGTAGTGGAGTCGAAACGTGTCGACCGCAAGCTCCCGGCCGCCGAAGAAGACGACGGTCCCGCCGGGGCGCACGAGCTTCAGCGCGTCCTGCCAGGCCTGGGCCGAGCCGACCGCCTCGATGACGACGTCGGCGCCCTGTCCGTCGCCGGGCACGGCGCCGAACTCATGCGCGAGCTCGCGGCGCTGAGGCCGGCCTCCGACGGCCGTCACGTGCGCCCCGGCGTCCCTCGCGGCCGCGCAGAGCATGAGTCCGATCGGGCCGGGCCCGAGCACGGCGACCGTCTCCCCGCCTTCGATGCCGGCGCGCTCGATCCCGTGCAGGCAGCAGGCGAGCGGCTCCACCATCGCGGCGACCTCGGGAGCGAGACCGGGCGGGACCGGGAGCAGGTTTCGCTCCGCGATCCGCGCCGGCACGAGCAGGTACTCGGCGTACGCGCCGTTCAGGAATGGTTGGAGGTTCTCGCACAGCGTTTCCTCGCCGCGCTGGCACGGCGGACACGCCCCGCACGGCGCTGAGTTCGCCGCCACGACCCGGCGGCCGCTCGCGACGTCGATCCCGCAGAACTCGTGCCCGAACGGGCTCGGCAGGTCGGCGAGGAGGAGTGGATGGCCGCGCTGGAACGCCTTCGCGTCGGTTCCGTCCGTGAGCGCCACGTCCACCTGGACGAGAACGTCTCCCGGCGCCGGCTCCGGCCGCGGCACCTCCTCGACCCTGAGGTCGCCGGGGGAGTGGTAGCGGAGCGCCCTCACGGCGCGAAGACGACCTTGAGAGCCTCGTGGGAGCGGTACAGCTCGAGTCCCTCGGCAAAGCGCTCGAGCGGCAGCGTCACCGTCGGGATCGGGTCGAGGCCGGGGAGGAGGGCGACCGCCTCACGCATCGCGGCCGGGGTCGCCGAGCAGGAGCCGGCCAGGGTGAGCTCGCGGCGGAGCAGCTGCTCGAAGTCGATCGGCAGCGGATCGGCCAGCCAGGAGAAGACGAGCAGCGTGCCTCCCGGCTCTAGCGCGGCGAGCGCGCCGTCGAGGCCCGCGTGGGCGCAGAGGACGGCCGCGTCCACGGGCCCGTCCGCCGGCTCGGCCCCGTACCCGAGGGCGAGCTCCAGGCGGTGCGGGAGCGGATCGGCCGCGAGGACGTCGTCACCGCGGCGCACGAGCGCCTGAACGAAGAGCAGGCCAGCGAACCCGCAGCCGACCACGAGGACGCGTCCTCGCGAGATGCGGTCGAGCGCTCGGAGAACGCAGGCGAGCGGCTCCGCGAAGGTGCCGGTGGCGTCGTCGACCTCGTCGGGGAGCTCGATCGTCTCCCGCGCGAGGACACGCTCCGCAAACCCGCCGGGCACGATTGTCGCGTCAGGAAAGCGCTCGCAGGTCGTCTCGTGCCCGGCCCGGCAGCGCGGGCACTCCCCGCAGGGGAGGTGGTGGACGAGCGCGACGCGCCGCCCGGCGGCATCCTCGGCGACGACCTCGTGCCCGAGGACGGTCCCGGCCGCGGCGCGGCCGAGCTTCTGCACGTCCGTGCCGCAGAGCCCGCACGCGCGCACCCGGACGAGCTCCCCGGCGCCGTCCGGCTCGGGAACCTCCGCAAGCACCGGCAGCCCGGCGCCGCCGATCACGACCGCCTGCATGGCGTCATCGTAGGGCGGCGAGGGGAGCGGGAGCCTGTCGACCTGGACGCCCGAAGCGAGCTACAGTCGAAGCTCGTGCCGTCGTTCGCCGACAAGGTAGTCCTGATCACCGGGACCGCCCGCGGCTGCGGCGCGGTTCTCGCGGAGGCCTTCGCGAACGACGGGGCGATAGTGGTGGGCTGCGATGTGGACGCCCAGGGGGGCGAGGCGGCCGCCGACAGGATCAGCGCGGCAGGTGGCCGGATCGACTTCTCAGCGGTCGATGTCTCCCGGGAGGAGGAGGTCGAGGCGCTCGTTCGGCGCACGCTCGAGGCGCACGGCCGCCTGAGCTGCGCGATCAACAACGCGGGGACCGAGGAGCTGAGCGAGATCGCGGAGGGGACCGAGAGCGCCTTCGACAGCCTGATCGCGACGGATCTGAAGGGCCTCTTCTTCTGCCTCAAGCACGAGATCCGGGCGATGCGCAAAGGCGACGGTGGCGGCGCCATCCTCAACATGTCCTCGGTGACGAGCAGCATCACCGCCGCCCCGGCGAACGGGCTCTATGCGGCCACCAAGGGCGGCGTCAACGGTCTCACGAAGGCGGCCGCGATCGAGGTCGGCAAGGACAACATCAGCGTCAATGCCCTCGCCTTCGCCGCGATCGACATCCCCGGCAGCATGATCTGGCGCTACCTCGAGGAGCAGAAGGTTCCCAAGGAGGCGCTCATGCAAGCCTTCCCGGTGGGGCGCATGGGCCGCCCGGAGGAGCTGGTCGCGGCGGCCATGTACCTCTGCTCCGACGAGGCCCGGTTCTGCACCGGCACGACGCTCGTCCTCGACGGCGGCTTCACGGCCCAGTAAGGAAGCGCCGCTAGACTGTCACGGCGCGGGGCTATAGCTCAGCTGGGAGAGCGCCTGGATCGCACCCAGGAGGTCGCCGGTTCGAGCCCGGCTAGCTCCATCGGCGAAACTCCCGCTCACGCGGGAGTGCGTCGTTCGGGCTTGACCGGCGTCGCGGGCGATCGATCTACCGCCGTGCTACCAGTTCCTTCGTTCTACCGACGGCGATCGGGCGTTTAGCGCCGGCTCGACAAGCTGGGGGTCACTGGTTCGAGCCCAGCACCACCCATTTCACCCTCGCCTGAGAGGCGGAACTCGTCGATGGAGCGCGATCCGGCATCGCCGCACCGGTCGCAGGACCGGAGCCGGACGTGAATCCCTGCCGGCGCTTGGGAGCCGCTAGCCCTCGCCTTGCGAGGGTGGAAACCAGGGCGTGTGGTCGTACCGGTCGCTGCTCCCCTCGTGGCTTGCGTACGCCATTTGGAACTCACCCTGCTCCCTCGAGACTGCGTGTCGCGCTGCCCGGGTGCCTGCGCTGTGAATTCTGCAGCCCAGGATAATCGCTTGCCGCGGCGTGAGCTCCGTGCCTTCGATCAGGCCGCGGACGTCTTGCGCGCGCGTCACGCCGAGCCTTTCGTCACCCACGAAAGAACGAAGGTGGGCCTCAAGGAATTGGCGCAGCGACCAAGTCGGCGCGCCGCGCGTGCCCAGGCTTGACGACGCGAAGGCAAGCGCCGACGCAACGTTGACGCCCGAACCGTCGTAAAGAAAGACGAATGCATCAGGTGTGACTCGAAGCATGTCTTCGCACTGGCGACGGAGCGCCTTCAACGGCCGTCCAGGTACCTCGAGATCTTGGCCTGCACCAGGAGTCCCTCCGCGACCTGGATCTTCGGGATGATCGACAGAGAGGGCGATGAGGAGGTCAGACGCCGACAATGGTTTCGTCAGAGTGAGGTCCGTGACTACGGAGCTTCTCGGCTCCGCCAAGTCACCCCAGCGACCTTGAAGTCCGTTGATCCGCTGCTCGCAGCGATCTACTAGGCGGCTTGTGATGGTCATCCTCATACCGCCACTCGCCGGTACTGCCCATCGGGTCCCGAGTTCTATTCCAGCGAGGTCGGCTGTCTCGGCGACGGCCACGATCGCCTCATCGGGGAGGTAAGAAGTCACCGCCCATCAGGCCAAGTTGAGAGGGAGCACGTGTTGAGGGACTGACTAGAGGTCATGAATCCACGGGCCTGTAGTAGTCGAGCACCCGGCTTTGGAGGTGGCCGGTCAGCGATTCCTTGCACCACGTATCAACCTCGGTCCCAAGCGACTCTAAACGGCCACGAGCTGTGCTGATCAACGACTGCGCGCCGTCATCCCACGCGTGGTCGCGGTTGCCAGTCCCACGGCAGGGGCAACTCGGAGTCCGCACGGCAAGTCGTCGCGACGAGGTCGTGGCGAAGATCATTCGTTGCACTCGGGCGGCTCGGGCGGCCCGGTTGTAGTACGACATCTCTGTAGTCGAGAGACTGTTATTTGTCTTTGCTTCGAGAAGTACTAGACGACCGTCTACAAGAGCGATTCCGTCAACCTCTCGCGTCCCACCGGGGCCCGAAAGATTGGTTTCCGGACGGTAGAGAAACGATTCCGAGGCTTCGGCGCGCAGCGCCGAGAGTGCAAAGGTGACGACTTGACCTCCGTGTTGTCGAAACTGGAAGAACGCTTCGTTCAACCGAAACGTGCGGCGCTGCGGAGCAGGCACTACCCCATCACCTCCGCATCGGTTGCACCTGAAGTACTGACCTATGTCGGGGCTGGGGTACCAGTGTCGAGAGGCGCAGCGGTTGCAGTCGAGCAGATAGCCGGCAATGAGAAGGTCCTTGACAAGAAGAGCATCGGTCCAGCTCTTCAACCAATCCCGTGCCCAAACCCGCATCTCTGTTCTGAGCCGTTTCCGACTCCCGCGAACGGAGGTGAAGAGGGCCTCCTCGAGCTCGGCGAAGGCTACTGCGCGCCTGTACGTGGCCGACTTCTTACCCGTGGGAGCTTCGAAGAACAGGTCGAGCAGATGGCTGCTTTGCGGGTATCCAGAGAGCCCAAGCTAAGAAACGAAGGCCTCCAGCCAGCTCAAGAGTCCTCTGATGAAAACGGCCCTTATCAGAGGGCGCTGACGAGAACCCGGCTGTGACAAGGGGAGCAGCAACCGCTTCCTGCCAGCCCAATAACGGGAGCTGAACAAGCTGCGATGACGCTATGTTCGTGCGTTCTGCGACTCCCTCGGCTGTGACCCTTCGCGGGCCTGTCGACCCGGCCGCGACGAGGCGAGCAGATTGCTCGTCTTGGGTGAGAATGACTCCATCCGGATCCCCAGGTGTGGCGGAGCGAATTTGATAGCTCGCGACCCCTCGAAGGAAAGGCTGAAGTCCTAGGACAACCGGTGGTGCTGGTGTGGGGAATCGGAGATACCCCGATACTCGAGTAACCGGAAAGGAGTTCCTCGCGAACACCGCTCCGAGCGGACGACGCCGCGGAAGTCCTTCCGAAAGATCCGTTGGACTTGGCTCAACCCGCATATCCTCGGCCGTCCATCGATGTGCAGCTTCTTCCACTGTGGCCCGATCAAAGCCTGGGGCATGGAGGGACCCTCGGTGGGCGAATTCGCGCAAGGGCTCCTGCTGGCCCACCCATCAGACCGTCGCTGACCCAGATCGGCCGACCTCCGAGTGCGCGAAGCGTCCAGAATTGGCTGGCTAGATGGAGGTCGTTCGAGTCGCCGACCACCGCCCAGACTCGTGCCCCAACTGGGCCGGAGAGGTGAACCCGACTTCGGAACGCCGGAAGTGGCTCCCCCTGAACGTCTGTCGTGAACGAAACGCGCTCAGCCTCGGTGTCCGACGCGGGGAAGCCGCCAGCCGCCGCGATAAGCCATGGTGTGTCCGCTTTGTCGAGGTCGATCACACGTGAGGGAGGCTGATCTTCTTCGGGGACCGTGGCCGATTCCCGAAACAGCCACCGGAAATCGCTTCGTTCCATTCGCTCGCGCAGCCGTATGACGTCAAATGGCTGGCGGTGTATCTGCTCAAACACTGGGTCCCACTTGAAGCCGTCAAGTACTGGATCGATGACGAGGACCAGGTCGGGATCGGCGAGAGCTAGTGCTTGTCTCGCGAAGTCATCCAATCCAGCATCGGCGTCGATGCAAAGCAACACGTCGAAGTAGCCACCCCACCGCCCGCCGACCAGGCGAAATGAACGCCGCGCGACCCGTCGTGACGCCACCGTGGAAAACGCGATCGCCAGGCGAAACGGCCGGACAGTTGTTTCGACTATCTGCAACGGTTGGAAGGTCCTAGTTCGTTGCACTGCCCGATGTCAAGCGGCGGCGTAGCGTCGACGAGCCCTGGGCCGACCTCCACCTTGGCGGCTTCGACTACGCGTTCGTGGGCTAGCCAGCGTTCGCTTTTCAGGGGACTTCTAGACGTACCACCCCACCGCCCGTCGCCTGCGCCGGCGTTGGAGGTCATTTTGCGGGACAGACCCATCGTCCGAACGAACGGGTATGTATTGAGGGTGGCGCGGGGCGCTCGACCCAAGCCGATGCATGAACACGTCCTCGCTGGAACGTTCAGGGCGGACCGACACAGGAACGCGCCGCCGGTGGACGGCCGCCGTCCGTCCATACCGCCTGACCTCCCCCACGACGCGGCCGTCGCGTGGGCCGAGACGGTCGACTGCACTGGAGACGCTCGGCGCGCTGCACTCGGCGGACGCACCTCTCATCGAGGCTGCCGCCGTCCTGATCGGTCGGGCCCGCGAGGCCAGGAGGGCGGTGAACGCGGAGGGGTTCGAGCACGTCGGTGACCGGGGCCGCGTCCTCTCGCCCGCGGCCCGCCTCGAACGTGACTCCTGGTCGGCGGCTCGGCTGGTTCTCGAGCAGCTCGGCCTGGGTAATTCGGGTCGCGCGCGGTTGAGGCGGCAGGGAGCAGCTGGCGCCCTTTGCGGCCATCGGTCCGTCGCCTCGGGTGGTGCGTGCCGAACGAGCCCGTCGCCGCTCGTAGCTAGGCGACCTCCTCGACGACGAGAGTCGAACAATCGTCTTGCGGCATCGGCCGGAGCAGGTCTTCCTGTCGCTCCGCGACGTATTCGGCAGGGGCTTGCCGCAGCCCGCGCAGGTTCGCGTCTGGCGAGCCCTTGATCGCGCGTTCGCGGGCCCGTCTTGCGTAGATGCGCGCGGTCGCTGAGGTCGCCGTAGAGCTCTCGCCACGCGCCTGGCGGATCAGCTTGCCCGCGCACGGCCTCGCGACGAGATGCCGTTCACGGCCGCCGCGATCTCCGATCGTCAGCGGCGGCAATCGGTTCGCGGCCGCGGAAGGGCGTGGTCGTCGGCGAAGGACGCGAATCTTCGGCGAGGCTGGCCCGCGAGTTCCAGGCCCGCCCAGCCGGCATCTGAGAGGCGCGCGAGGTCTCGTCGGGTCGACCCCCAGACGCCCAGAAGTACGACGGTCTGCGCGCGCGATTTCGCGATTCTCGGGCAAGTGTAACGCTTACGGTGCAGCATGCGCCGATAGAGGAAGATATGGGACGAAAACTCGCCTCGGCCGAACTGCCCTCGTTGCTCACCACGGCCGAGGTCGCACAGGCGCTGAGGGTCACCCCGGCCCGGGTGGCGCAGCTCGTGCGTACCGGGGACTCTGCCGGCCACGCGCATCGGGGTACGCGGGGACTACCGCTTCCGCCTCGAGGACGTCGCCGACGCTGATCGAGGGCGGGCCGCGTGGACGCTCCGGACCCGGCGGTCGCTGGCGGCGTCCCCGTCGGCGCGGCTCCGAGCTCGCTCCTAGGACGATCTCGAGACGCTTCGTGTCGCCGGTTCGTGGTCATGAACCTCAGGGCAGGCCGCCGTCGTCGCCGTGTACGTCGTCCACACCTACGCGCTGGCCGCGGCCGAGACGACCCCGTATCTCGCGGTGGTCTCGGCCGAGAAGCGCAGCGGCAAGTCGCGCCTGCTCGACGTGCTCGCGCTGCTCGTGCGGCGAGCCCTGAAGCGCGAGCAGCGCCACCCAGGCCGCGTTGTTCCGATCCATAGGCGTGGAGGAACCACCGACCCTGCTGTTCGACGAGCTGGACGCCGTGTTCGGACCTCCGGGCGCGCGACGACGAGGATCTGCGGGCGCTGCTCAACGCCGGCTACGAGCGCGGCAGCCCGGTGCTCCGATGCGTCGGCGACGGGCCGAGGATCAGGGTCGAGAAGTTCGAGGTCTTCTGCCCGAAGGTCCTCGCCGGGATCGGCGAGCTTCCGGACACCGTCGGCGACCGCTCTCTGCGGATCGAGCTCAAGCGCCAGGAGGCGTGACGAGACCCACGAGCGGCTCCGGCGCCGGGAGGCCCGCGAAGGAGGCGGGGTTCCTGCGAAACCGCGCCGTCGAGGTCGTCGCGAAGATCGAGGCCACGCTGGAGTCGGCTCGCCCGGCGCTTCCCGGACGAGCTGGACGACCGAGCGCAGGACGTGGTCGAGCCGCTCCTCGCGATCGCCGACACCGGCCGGAGGTACGTGGCCCGAACGCGTGAGACGCGCGGTGGTCGAGCTTGCGCTGCGAAGGCTCGAGCGCGGTCCGACGAGTCGCTCGGGATCAGCTTGCTCGGCGACTGCCGGCGCGCGTTCGACACCGGACGGCGCCGACCGCCTGGCCACGGAGGGCCTCATCCGGCTCCTGTCACAGGATCGCGAATCCCCCTGGGTGGACCACAACGGCCGAGGGCCTATCAGCCCGGCGCAGCTCGTCCCGGCTCCTGCGTCCGTACGGGATCCGGTCCTCGCACGATCCGCCTGGACGAGAAGACGACCCTGAGGGGCTATCACCGGTCGCAGTTCGAGGAATCCTGGGACGCGCTACCTGGCCCGAGCCCGCCGGGGGAAGCCGTCCGCTCCGCAACGGCGCCACAAGCCCGCACCACTCGCTCGGGATCGGAGGTCGCGGCAGGGCACAACGGCGACCCTGGCGTTGCGGAGACTCGACGGGCCGGCGAGGGCCGATGGCACCGGGGGATGTGGCGGCTGTTCCGGCGCAACTGCTCGCTCGGCCGGCGAGCTTCGGATCGACGACGTCGAGGTCGAGCGGCTTCGACGGAAGCACTCGGACATCGCGGAGGGACGAGCGTGAGTCCCGCGAAGACGGAGGCGGCAATGGACAGGCTGCTGACGGCCGAGGACGTCGCCGAGCTCCTCTCGGTCAAGCCGAGCTGGGTGTACGCCGAGGCGCGGGCGGGCCGGATCCCGCACGTTCGGCTCGGCCGCTACATCCGCTTCACGCCGCCTCGATCGCGGCGTGGGTCGAGGAGCGCGAGCGAGGGCCGTCCCAGCCGAGGGACGCGACCCGCTGGGAGGCGCCCAGGAGGTCGGAGCCCTAGATGCAGGCGATTCGCGGCGGTGATACCGGCCGTGCTACCCCGGACGATCCCGTCTGGACCTCTGGACGAGAAGGTCCTAGGATCGGAGCCGATGGCATCCACGGGGACACGCAGGCGCGTCGCGACCGCCGTCACGGCGGCCGCCCGGCACCGGCTCGCTGCTCGTGCGCCGCGACCGCGTCGGGCGCGAGACCTGGTACGGCAAGTGGCGCGTCGGCGAGCGGCAGGTGATGCGGCGGCTCGGCCTCCGCCGCGAGCCGGGCTCGAGCGTCGGGCTCACCCGCACGCAGGCCGAGGCGGAGCTCCGCCGGCTGATCGCCGAGGAGAACGGGCGCTGAGCGCGGAGCGGCTCGACCTCGAGCAGCTCGCGCCGCGCTTCCTCGCGCACAAGGAGACGATGGGCCTGCGCCGGACGACGCTGAGCGACTACGAGGGGATGCTGCGCGTCCACCTCGTCCCGTTCTTCGGCGGCCGCTCGCTCGACCGGATCACCCCGGTCGAGGTCGAGGCGTACATCCGCGTCGAAGCTCCGCGAGGGCAAGTCGCGAAAGACGGTCGACCATCACCTCGGCCTGCTCTCGTCGATGTTCCGCTTCGCGGTCAAGCGCGGGCTCGCGCGGCTCAACCCGGTCGAGCCGCCGACCGGCCGCGGCAGCGACGGCCCGACGCCGACATCCGCTACCTGACGATCGAGGAGCTCGAGGCCGTGCTGCGGGCCGTCCCCGACGACGAGCTCGGGCCGACCGAGCGCGTGCTCTACCTGACGGCGGCGATGACCGGCATGCGCCGCGGCGAGCTGGTCGCGCTGCGCTGGCGCGACGTCGACTGGGCGAGCGCGGTCATCCGCGTGCGGCGGAGCTACGGCGACGGCGAGTTCGGCCCGCCGAAGAGCCGGCGCTCGAGCCGCGCCGTCCCGATGGCCGACCGGGTCGCCGCGGAGCTCGAGCGCCACTACGAGCGAAGCCGCTTCCGGGCCGACGACGACCTCGTCTTCTGCCACCCGCAGCTCGGCACGCGTCTACGACCCGTCGAAGCTGCGCAGGCGCTTCGCCGACGGCGTGCGCGCGCGCGGGCGTCCGCCCGGCTCGCTTCCACGACCTGCGCCACACCTTCGGCACGCAGATGGCCGCCGCCGGCGCGCCGCTGCGTGCGATCCAGGAGTGGATGGGCCACAGCGACTACCGCACGACGTGCATCTACGCCGACTACGCGCCCGACCCGAGCCAAGGCGCCCACTACGCGGCCAAGGCGTTCGGCGCGCTCGCGGCGCTCGCCGCAGGCGAAGCCGATCAGCTCATCGACCGACCTTCTCGCCGCAGAATCCGCGATCCGTCCGACGGCGAACATACGATCGTATCGTGGCTGAGCCGCGTCGCTACCGACTCATGGATCTCTTCGCCGGCTGCGGCGGCATGACCCGCGGCTTCGTCGACACCGGCCGCTTCGACCCGGTCTTCGCCGTCGAGATGGACGCGACGCCGCCGCGACCTACGAGGCGAACTTCGGCGACCACGTCGCACGCGACGCCGACGGGACGCACTCGCGATCGAGGACGTCGAGACGTTCCCGGAGCGCCGACGTCGTCATCGGCGGCCCGCCGTGCCAGGGCTTCTCGCCGCTCAACCGCGACGGCGTCGGGCTCGAGCGGCGGGCGCTGTGGCGCGAATACCTCCGCGCGCTCGCGAGAGCCGCGCCGGACGCGTTCGTCATGGAGAACGTCCCCGAACTGCTGCGCTCGGCCGAGTACGCAGGCGTTCAAGAAGGCCGCCGAGGACGGAGCTCGGGTTCAGCGTCGAGGGACGCATCCTCAACGCCGCCGACTACGGCGTGCCCCAGCGCCGCCGGCGCGCGATCGTCATCGGCGTCCGCGACGGCGAGATCCCGTGGCCCGACGCAGACGCACGGCGATCCCGGCGACGACCTCGAGCTCGGACCGACCCGTGGCGGACATTCCGCGACGCCGTGCGCGGCCTGCCGCGCAAGCCGACCGGCAAGGACTGGCACAACGGCCGCAACCCGCGGCCCGAGACGATCGTCCGCTACCAGCACGTCCCGCACGACGGCGGCAACCGCTTCCAGATGCAGGACAGCCTCGACGCCGCTGGGCTCGGGCACCTCGTCCCGCGTGCTGGCGCAACAAGCCGACCGGCACGACCGACGTCTTCGGGCGCCTCTGCTGGGACCGCCGGCCTTCACGATCCGACGGAGTTCTACAAGCCCGAGAAGGGTCGCTACCTGCACCCGAGCGAGGACCGGCCGATCACGATCCGCGAGGCCGCGCGCTGCATGAGCTTCCCGGACGACTTCGTGTTCCCGGCCGACAGAAGTGGACAGAGATCGCCAAGCAGATCGGAAACGCCGTGCCGCCGCTCCTCGCACAGGCGATCGCACGGACCGCTCGCGCGACCACCTGGACGCACAGGTTCACGGGACGACAGAGCCAAGCGGCCTGACGGCACGGGGACTACCGTCGGGCGTGAACAGTACGCTCGACAAAGATGGCCGTCGGCAGCTCTCGATCGTCTTCGCGGCACGTACCACGACAATCTCTGCGGCGACATCCTCGGGCAGCGCCGAGACCGCGACGGCAGCCCAAAGGTGCAGAGACGGAACCGGTGGTCTACAACTTCGCCGACGGTGACGACCTGGGGAGCGTGCTCCTGGCCGGCGGGGGATCACAAGTCGCCTCAACCGCAGCCTCTGCGCATCACCACCCGGGCCGCAGACAGCCGGCACACGATTCACGGCCCACACACACACATTCCTGGCCAAGGAGTCCCTTTCGCTCCTCGGCCATCTGCTCTCCGGGCGAGGTATTCCTCGAGACGCGAGCCGTCGCTTTCGGTGATCGCAAAGTTTCGATCAGTACGAACATCTGGACGAGCTCGACCGCATCGCCGGCCAAAACCCCGAGATCGCAGCCGTGCTCGGAAAGGACTATGTCATCACCCCGGACATCGTGGTCGGCCGGCAGCCCGTTCGGCGACACGGCCATCAACGCCTCTGCAAGCCCTCTGTGGGTGACACACCCGCGGGCCGGAACTGCGCCGACTCGATCTCGCGAACGCGCGGCGGCCGACGTTGAAGGCCAGCGTCTCATGCAAATGGACAATGCGCAGCGATCGGGCGCAGAACATCCGGACCGAGGCCCACAACCTGATCCGCAACCGCAAGGGTCCGACCCCCCATATCGTGGCCGTCACGATGGAGCCGCTCCCCTCGCGGCTGGAGTCGATCGCCTTGGGCCTGGGCGACCTCGACTGCGTCTACCACGCGGCCCTCGACGAGCTGATGGACGCTGGCAACTACAGCTCGGCACGGAGCCCGGCGGAGCAGCTTGGCCGGCTGGTCGAGGGTCGCCGGCTCCGCGACATCAGTGATCTCCCGCTCGACCTCGTCGGCTAAGACGCGATCAGACTTGTGCCGTGGCGACGCGTCAGGCGGCAGCTCGGGACAGCCACAATTCCCCGGGCGTGCAGAAGCACCCTTCACCCGGCGAACGCCCGACCCCATCATCCGGATCGGTAAGTGAACGGATGTCCCGGCAGGCGACCAGGGACACGCGACCTGAGGTCGACCTGCGACGCGAGCTGCACCGGCGCAATCTGCGATTTCGCGTCTCGAGACGTCCGCTCTCGGGTCTGAGGACGACCGCCGACATCGTCTTCGGCCCCGCAAAGGTGGCGGTCTACGTCGACGGTTGCTTCTGGCACTCATGCCCCAGAGCACGGAACTCAACCGGTGAGTAACCAGGCGTGGTGGGCGGCCGAGCTCGAGAGGAACCGCGCTAGGGATCGGTGCGACAGACGAGGCGTTCAACCCGCAAAACGAATTGGTTCTCCGTCAGGGTGTGGGAGCACGAGCGGACGGACGAGGCTGCGGATCGCATCGAGGCGATTGTTCGACAGCGCGTCGCATCACCGCAGCCGGTCTCGAACTGCAGCGTCCCGACGCTATCCGCCTGGACGCTGACAGCGAACGCGCCCATGAGAAGCAAGCGGCTCCGGGAGCGAGAAGGTTGCGGAGCTGCCCTCCCGCTCAACCTCGCCGGCCGAGCCACGCGGAATCGGTGAAGCCGATTACGCCGCCTGTGTGAGCATCGGTTCGCCTCGTGCAAGCACGCGCCCCCTTCGGAGGCGCTCGTCACGCCGATCTACGCGGATGAAAGAGAGGTCGACCGCGGAGCGTGCCCGCGTGAACGTTGACTGGTGGTTTAGGCCGGAGCCGCCAGACAAGTCCGCGGGATTTCGGTAATGCGAACATTTGGACGTTTCGTCCCGATCTCGACACCTTCGTTCGGGAGGTCGGTCAGAACACGCTCGACGTTCGCGTAGCAACGACCGTGGAACTCCGTTTCCGCGTCATCCAGCTCCGTGGAGAGGAGCTGGCGGACTTCCTCGACGCCCTGCGTTGGGAGTCGACGCTCCGGCCGCACATAGCGGCTGCTGCGGCAGCCGGCCAAAAGCTCGGACGCAGCCTCGGCGAAGGCCTCCGCAGGTTGGACGAGACAGAGGCGATGACGCTGGGTGCGCATCGAGGAGCGAGGAGCTCTTGGATTGATCGGTGATGAGTTCGGCTCAGGGACGAACTTCGTCGGGCTCGCGCGCAACAACCTTGACTCGGCCAAGAAATCGGCGACCGCGGGCGGTGCTTTCGGACTCGGCAAAGCCGTTCTCTGGCGGACGTCGCTGTTGTCCACCGTGCTCTTCAACTCCGACATCGACGACGAGGATTTCCCCGGGAAAGACGATCGACTCATCGGACTGGACCGAGCTGACCTGGCACGAAGTCGGCGAGCACGCCTACGCCGGTCCGGGTTGGTTCGGCAGCCTAGAAGAGGGGACTGCGGTATCCGTTTGGGGCGACTTCGATCTTGCGCGCCGGCTCTGTCTTGAGCGCCCGGAAAACTCGACCGGCACGTCGATTCTCATCCCGCGGGATTCCACGACCCCGGTGTCGACGACGACCCGGTGCCAGCAGCTGATTGCAGATCGCCTCTCCGTCGGGAGCTGCGCGGAACTTCTGGCCCGCGATCGAGTCAGGGAGTCTCAAGGTCGTCGTAGAGACCGCGACGGGCCGCGCGGGACGACACCGTTACGTCGGAAGCAGTGGTCGATCCGGAGGCGGTCGAGCCCGAGTTCATGGCCGCCGTGCGGGGGCATCGGGACAACACGGTTGTCGATCGCTCACCTCCGAAGGTGACGTCCTGCGTGTCGCGGGCGACGCTGAACATCCACCGAAAACGAGACGGGAGCCAGGAGGCTTTGGAACATAAGGCGACGGTGCTGATCAGGCGCGTCGAGCCGTGACGCGAAGGGAGCCTTGGCGCATGCG
This sequence comes from uncultured Actinomycetes bacterium, assembly GCA_963775625.1. Classification (GTDB taxonomy): domain Bacteria; phylum Actinomycetota; class Thermoleophilia; order Gaiellales; family Gaiellaceae; genus JAIBJN01. The sequence goes on from CAVZJM010000016.1 coordinate 256,891, forward strand.
CGTACTTCCGAGGTACGGAGATGATCATCCAGCGCCAGAACCTGGGAGCGGAATCCGCGTCGGCGCGATGCCCTTTCACGCGGTCGTCTTATGCGGTCGAGGCAGCAGACCATGAGCCAAGCGGCCACGGTCGCAGAAGAGTTCCTTCGCGTCGCAGAACCACCTGCGCACAACACGTGGGAGCTCACGACGGATGTCAAGTTGCTGTACGCCCAGGGTGGGGGTGCCGCAATTGAAAAGGTTCTTCAGCGGCCGTGCGCACGGCGATCCGCGACGCGCGGTAGGCCCCGCCACGGCGGATCTCTCGGATGGTCCCGCAAAAATTGAAGGAGCTCTTCCGAATGCATGTCCCTCCCGATGAGAAGGTGCGGAGGCCCGAGATCGCCAACGCGACGGGTTCCGTGGACGCACAACGGCGCGTGGGTTGTCGAGGCACGTCTGCGAATACACGAGAACGAAGGCGGGCTGGCGTGGCCGCCCGGTCGTGGTGTTCGATGCCGAAACGGGGAGCGGTAGCCGCGTGAGATGGGTCGACGCTGGAAGGAACGAAGAACTGCTCCGCCGAAAGGCGACTACCTCCTAATCGACGCCAACGCACGCGACGTCCGGTTCAGCGGGCGTCACTGATCCAGCGTCACATCCGGTGCCGGCGGTGATGTTGTCCGCAATCAGCATCGACTTCCGGAATGCGGAGGAAACAAGGTGGCTAAGGAGCGCCGCAAGCTCATCTACCCCTATCCGTCGGATTCGACGAGGACGTCGCCTTCGACATTCTCAATCCCAAGATCGATGACGTCGCACCCGAGCGCGACCCCGTGGTTCACGACTTTCGCGTTGTGGGACCTGCTAAACCGTTGTACCCGAGGGCTGGTCAGGTTTCGAGGTCACTCTGCAGGCGTCGGCACCAACAGACGCTCTCGACGAGCTCGAAGCGCAGCGGCCGCGAGCCTCTGGTCGTCGTTGCCGTCGATTGCTCTGCGACGAATCTCCGACGCTCTGTAAATCCTGTCGCAGCAAGGAACAGGTCGGTGGACAGGGATGCCTTACACTCTGAAGCGCGACCAGGTTGCAGGGCAGGTTCTTCTCCGCGCGCTACTCGCTGCGCGTATGGGCAACGGCCACCGTCGCGAGGTGGGGGAGTCCCCGGTCTGGACGGTGCACGTCGATCCACCGGCGATCCCGATCATCGAGGGCACCCTTCCGATCCAGTGGATCGACTTTCCCTCCTCCGACAACATTCCGACCGGAGGGGGAAGAACGACGCCTTCTTCGCGGATCTGTCAGAGGACGCGCCCGTCGTCTACCTCAACTCTTCTTTCGAAGGACTCCCCGAGCTGCTGTCTGACGACGAGAAAGCGGCCTACCGGCGAACTCGCCCTTCGCGAGGCCGAGTACCGCCGGATCGCGACGTCCGTCTGGCTCGGAATGTTCAACGTCGCGGTGGCCGGTATCAAAGCAGGCCCAGGCGGAAGGAAGAGGACGATGAGCCAGGCCGAACCTGAATTTCCGACAATCCCATGGCAGCGGTCGGTTCTCCAAACACTGATTCCACGCATGTTCGACGCGAGCGAGGCGGAGGTTCTTCAAAAGCTCGTAAACGCCCGGGTCGGGGACGATTCGCGTGAAGTGCAGACTCACGCAGCGGCGGCGATCGGGCGCCTCGTCGACACCGGATCGAACTCCCTCAAGAAGCGCATCAAGCAGCTCTCCGCAATGGACGCCTAGATGCTGAAAACGCTCGATCGTGGCGCGCGGAGCTTGGTAACCGATGCCTTCCTCGTCGATGGAGCACAAGCAGACTTCACGAGGCAGGGAACGCGAATTCCCTCGCCCCGTCCGGCTCGACGCTCTCGAAGCGCTGTTATGAAGCACGTGATCACGGAGTTCAACGATCCGCCCGAGGCGGACAGATGGCTCGGCCCACGCGTTCATGCGGCGCTACGGCTAACACGCCGCGAGGCCGGCGACAGAGACCTCTGGTCATACCTGGGTCTCGTACCGTTCCAGGATTACGTTCGATGGCGATTCGTCAACGCACCGGCAACACGGTTCGTCGGGCCCCCTCACGACCATGCGTGGGCCGGCTTTGGTGGGGTGGGAGCTTCTCGCAACGGCCCTGACTATGCCGACGTGGTCACCGGATTCCAGATTCAGGACATTCCGAACAGCTTCCGGTTCGACATCTTTCATCGCCGGCCCTCGCGCTCCGGCTGTCCAGGTCCTGGGAACGTGGCGAGACGGCGAGCCCGCAACGGGTCGTCAGGCGAACAAGTTGCTTCAGGCGATGAACATGGAGCTTGTCACGCTCGCGCTCGACGCCGACATCCCGGATGCCGGCGCTGACGGCGACAGTGGCTGGCTTCTACAGCGCCGGACGAAGAGAGCCTCGTCGGTGACGACCTTCCGCTCGGTCCTGGCGACGCGCCAGTACCTGACGATGTCCTGGCGGCGGCAACCGAGCTCGTCCGGGCCATAGCCGAGGACATCAACCTCGGACAGTAGGAAAGCGGCTTTCGTGCCGCCACCACCGTGCTACGAGCGGTGCTACGAAAAGCGAGCGAACCGAGCAGAACCGGGCTGGCGTGGGTGTGGTTAGCCAAGCCATTCTGACCCGGGGCGAACCGCTCGGATGGCGATCGCACCCGGGACGTCGTCGGTTGAGGAACAGTCCGACCAGCTCCACTTGTTCGCGGTCCGATGCCCATCGTGATCAGCAGCCGTGCTTGAGAGGAAGAACGTCTTTCTGATCGCGCGGAGGGGCCACGAAGGTCTCGAGGATCAGCTCACCGAGTTGCTCGCGTTCCTCTGGCAGGAGGAGCCCGAGCTATTGGGCCGGTGGCTCGCGACGCTCGGCATCGACGCAGGCGCAGAGCCGGTGGTAACTACCCAGCGCGGAGTCGTGGACGGGCGGCTCGACATCGAGGTCGCCGGCGACGCGAGGGTCGTAGTCGTCGGTCGAAGCGGCTCGACGACCCGCTCGAGCAGATGGGGAAGTACGTCGCGCAGGCGAGAGACGTTGTGACGACCGGCGAGCGCGCAATCGTCTTGCTCACGCGGTCACCCGAGGAGTGGCCGCCGGGATCCAGGACTTCGCGCTGCTCTCCCGGACGTGGGCCTCATCCGCTGCCGGTGGCAAACGCTCGGAGAGTCCGTGCGCGAACACGGAGACGTGCTCGCGCAGGACTCCGTTCACATGCTAGAGAGGGAGGGCCTGGTGCGCACCGGATCCACTCGCGTCCGAAGATTGGGGCACGTGGAGCCGCGCCGGCGACATCGTCGGCCGACTCTGGACGCTCCTAGACGAGGTGCGACCCGAGATCGAGACCTTCGCCGACGGCTTGGAGGTCCGCGAGTTGGGGCGTCGGGACGCACTGGCTCTATCGCGATCTCAGGTTCCAGAGCATCGAGGTGGGGGTCGGGTTCGCCCCCAGCCGCTTCGGGCCCTGTGCTGGGCCGTCGCTTCGCGCCCGCCCGCCCCGCTCCGGAGAGCGACGATGATCCCGTCATCTACGCCTGGGCCCCCGACCCCACGCTCGCCGCCGACGAACACGCGCACGCCGCGAGCGATGCTGTGAGCAGTGCCGCCGCACTGGCACCCGACGAAGCACTCGGCGTCTCGTGGAGCAGCACCCCGGAAGCGGGTCGCCATCGCGTCGGCAATGGTCGTGGCGTCCGACTTCCGGGGCCAACTCGCGGAGGTCGTCGCCTTCGCGCGAGAGACCGCTTTGCTGTTCGCCCGAGCCGGATACGGATCGCCGCCGCGGACGCCTCAGCTGGCTGCCTCCGACCCCGTCTTCGACCGTGAACTGCGCCAACGAATCGATGACGTCTACCGGACGAACCCGCATCTCCCCCGATCACCGTTCGGAGTTCCCTGGCTGACGAGCTACCTCGGCGACCCGCACGCTCCGAGTGTGGTTCGTCGCCGAATATCCCAGCCTGACGCAGGTCGAGCGCGCGCCCTTCTCCACCGGAGGCCCAGTGGAACATCAGCATCGGCGACCGGCTGTTCAGGGAGATGCTCGCGAAGCACCAGTTCAACGCGGCGGCGAGGCGGCCCGGGAGGCTGGCGCTGCTATATACACTGACATCGTCAAGTCGACGTACCGGGCAAAGAAGTGGAACGCGGCCGCGAGGGAAGAACTCTTCGCGATCGCGGAGGGATGGTCGCCCGTTCTCGCATGGGAGTTCGAGACCGCCCGACCTGCGATCCTGGTCGTCCTCGGCAGCCGTACGAAGACGCTGCTCGACCATCTTGTGGAGCGCCGTCTCGTGCCACTCCCGCGAACGGTGATGACCGCGTGGTCGTACGTCTACGTCGCATCACGGCCCGATGCCGCCCGCAAGCTCGGGCCGATCCACCCCGTCCGGCTTGCCGAGTACGACCAGCAGTTCGCCGCCATCGCGCAGCGCCGGGACGGGTATCGCGACGACCGGCTAGGGCTCCGGTGCCTCCCGACCGCCGCTTGGCCAATCGCCCTTTCCTCTCGTAACACCGGGCGTAGGGTTGGGGTCCGCTCCTGCTGGGCATCACCGCCGCCGGCACCTTTGGCGCCAGCTCCCCAGGCAAGGTGGCGGCGACGGGGCGTGCTACCAGCAGTGCTCCCGAACTGAGCTCACCGAGCAGAAAGGGGAACATCGGATCTGCATGACCAAGACAGTGTCGCGAGACGTGACTCCCCTTCGTCGCTTAGGCGCCCAATACGCAGCCCGCGCTTTCGGCGGCACGAACCCGTCAACCGCGGCGCGGGTGCTGCAACCTCACCGCGAATGACCCGCGACCTAAGGCGCCCCTCGAGAGCGAGTTGTGGGCGCTCGCCCTCGACACAGAGCCAACGGCACCCGGCCCGCGGCTCCAGCCCGCCACGGGGGAATCAGGATGATGACGAACAGCGGTCGCTTGCCCCTCAAAGCCATCGCCGCCATCGTGAGAAACTGATCGCGTGCGGGATTGGCGACGTCCTTTTCCGCTACCCGAACGATCCACAGTCGGACTCTCCTGTCGTCGACGAGCTCCCGAACTTCTTCTTCGAGACGCTCCGTCCCGGAAGCCCGCTGGTGATCCTCGAACGTGGCATCAACCCGATTCGAGGCACCACAACCGGTGCCGGCGTCGTACGACCGGCGGTGCTGATTCGCAGCAGTCCCCATCGCGTCGGTTCGACAAGCACTCCTTGGCAGGACTTCTTCGACCCCGACAACGGGCACATCCAGTCTCGGAGACCACAAGATCGAAAAGGCGAAGGGGCCGGAGATGTCGCCGGGGAACAAGGTTCTCCTCGATGAGCGCGCCAAGCACCAGGCTCGTGACGCTGGAACCCGCCTGCGGGCAGCGCCTCTCCTCTTCTTCCTCGCGGTGCCATACGCGGGACGCGTGAAAGGAAACGTCAAGTTCCAGGGGCTCGGCGTGATCGACAAGGTCGAAGTCGTCTCGCAGTGGGATCGCCACGCGGCCAAGACCTTCGCGAACTACCGCTTCGACGCAGTGATCCTCTCACTCGCGAGCGAGAACGAGAACTTCGACTGGTCTTGGATCAACGCTCGCCGCGACCCGTCGGTATCCCTCGAAGATTCGCTCGCGCTCGCGCCTGTCGCGTGGCGCCGTTGGGTGAAGGACGGCACAGTCGCACTACCGCGACTACGACGTTCCGTCGCATGCCAGTCGACGGTCGACCCGCTGCAGCAGCGACCGATTTCTGAATCAGCGGAAGCAAGGATCCTCGCAGACGTCTATAGCTACTACGGAGACAGAAATGGGCATTCGAGGCGCTCGCTGAAGTGGTTGCCGAACACGTCCTCCGTGGGTTCGGCAACGATTACGCTCGCGGATGGATTACGCCCCGTTCAGGGGACCACGGAGCCGACTTCGTCGCCCGGCTCGACATCGGCTCTGGGTTCTCCAAGACGCGACTCGTCGTCCTCGGCCAGGCGAAATGTGAGAAGCCGACGAACCCGACAGGCGGCCGACACATCGCCCGAACCGCCGCTCGCCTCCGGCGCGGGTGGATCGGCGTCTACGTGACTACGAGCTTCTTCTCACGGGCCGTACAAGCTGAGGTCATCGAGGACGAGTACCCGCTCGTTCTCATCCACGGATTGCAACTTGCGCAGACCCTTGACGAGATGATGTTCGAGCGTGGGCTCAGCAGTGTGCTCCCGATTTTGAAGGAGCTCGAGGCCGCCTACCCGTCGCGCATTTCGTTTCGCCGCCCAGCTGAGATCCTGCTCGACTGATTCCACGGAACCTCATCCCGTCGCTGAGCGCCGCTTGATCTCGCGCCGGCATGAACGCTGCGCGCGTTCATGCCGGTAGCCGGGACAAACTCGACGCAAGCCGGGGGCAAGGCACGCTGATCGACGATCTCTCCTCGCGGACGCCGGAGCGGAGCGTTAGGCGACGCGAGGCTGAGAAAAGTAGGGTGACAACCGTGGCCCAGGTCGAGATCAACCCGCTTCGGTATAGCACCGACGAGCTCGCCGAAGAAGCGGCGCGCCAGTTGGTCCGCAACATCCTGAACAGCTATCCGCATGGAACAGATGTCCTTGCCGAGGGCGTCCAGAACGCGGTCGACGAGGTCACACAGGCTCCGTACCCCGACGAAACACGACCCCTTGTCGTGGTGCGGCTGAACGCGGAGGACGGCTACATCGAGATCGAAGACAACGGGCGCGGCATCGCCCGAAGCCGGATCGAAGAGCTTCTCGCTCCGAACGTCACTGACAAGTCGCTCTTATTCCGCGAGGGTAAGGTGCGCGGTCACAAGGGGGTCGGCCTCACCTTCCTCGCGTATGGGTTCAACGACTTCTCGCTCGAATCCCGGACTGCCGAGGGGGATCACTACCGTGTCACAATTCGAGACGGCCGCCGCTGGGCGATGCACGCCGAGCCTCCGGAAGACTCGCCGACTCTGGTGCAGATCCTGGAGGACGAGATAGCCGACCCGAAGGTGGCCGAACGCGGAACGCTCATCCGCATCCGACCCGACGACACCTCTTCGCCCAGGCGCGTGAGCACCTCGTTCCCCTCGCTCAGTTTTTCACGCGTTGTGCTTGAGACGCAGACCGCGATCGGGCAGGTGCCGCTCGGCGCGGACGACGCTGATGGAGCGTCGTCGTTCGACGCGACCCTGGAGTACACAACCAGTGCAGGCGTAAGCGAAGCCCCACAGCCGCTGTCGACCTCCTATCGGTTCCCACATGTCGAAATCACGACGCCGCGCGTCCTCGACAGGGACGAATGGAAGAAGCTCGACCGCACGGAGCCGGCCGAGAACGAGAAGGAGGCGTACCAGGCCGTCCATCGTTGGTATGACCCGGAGAGGATCGTCGAGCTGCTGGACGAGACCGCCGGTGGAGAGATACTCGGCTCGCGCGCAGAAATTGCCAGCTTCATCGAAGCTCACAAGCTGCACGTGTATGCGCTGTGCAGCTACGCGGCCCTCTACCGGGATGCACTCGCGGACGACTGGAAGTTCCCGAGGCGGCGACGACTCCTCCTCCCTGGACTCCGAGTCGCTACAGATCGGATGATCTCGTCATGGGAGCCGCGAGAGGTCGAGATGGCATACCGCGGCTACGTGAACCGGATCTGGTTGACCTACCACTTCCAGGGCGTCGAGCCCGACCTCGCCGGAAGAGCTTTCCGCCGGAAGTACAGGACGTGATCCGCGCAACCGAGGGGCGAATCGCGAGCCACCTCATCAACTCAACCAAGGCGTTCCTCGAGCCGGTTCCGCGCGGGGGCGGGGAGGACGAGCTGCCGGCCTCGGAGATCCGCTCGAGACCTCGATAAAGCGTCGCGAGCATCCGCTCGAGCCCTTCGAGATCACGGGCCACGGTCAGATCTCATTCGCGACGACTCCAGAGTCGGAACAGGACGTCATCGCGCTCTTCTCGGAGCTGATCGGCAACGGTCTTCTCTCGTGCTACCGACTGGATTACCTAACGGGTGTGGGCATCTACGACGGATACATGCACTTCGACCCCGATCGGGTGAGCGATCGCCTGGCGGAGACCCTGCCCGGCCGACCAGGGCCCAATCCGCTCAAGGGCGTAGTGGAGTTCAAACACTGTGGCGACGCTCTTGTCGAGGACATCGTCAAGAAGAAGAAGGAGTGGCACAAGATCCACTGGCTCCTCTGCTGGACCCTCGGCTCGAACACGCGAGACTTCATGGACGATCGAATCAGCTTCACCGAAGCCGCCGACCCATCTACCCGGGACTACGCTGGTGTCACCCACCTTGCCGCCTCGGACCGCGGTGGCGCGTACCGCATCCACGTGATCTCGCTACGCGACCTTCTCGAGCAGGCGAAGTAGGGTAGCCGCGTCAAACGAACCACCTGGCCAGCCTCGGTTAGTAAGGCTCAGGCGCGGAGATAATCGCGGTGCCATGCCGACAGCAGGATGATCCCCCTGTGGCCGACCTCACTCTGTCGCAACTTCAGGAGCAGCTTCGTCGATTCCGGGACGAGCGGGACTGGGCGCAGTTCCACACGCTCAAGGATCTGGCCGCTGCCATCACTGTTGAGGCGGCCGAACTCCAGGAGATCCTGCTTTGGCAGCGGCCGGAGGACGAGTCCGAGTTGCTTGCACGTCGCCGGGCCGAAGTGGAGGCCGAGGTCGCCGACGTCCTCATCCAGGTCGTGAACTTCTCATCGCCGCTGAGGTCGATCTCGGGAAGGCAGTCCTCCGCAAGCTCGACGAGAACGACGCGAAGTACCCAGTGGAAAAGGCGTACGGCCGCTCAGCCAAGTACACAGACCTGTGAGCAAGATCGTCATTTTCTCGGCGGCTCGCCAGGACGCGGCGGCAAACCTCCAACACTCGGTCGTCGAGGGCGTGGGGCTCGATGTCCTCGATGAGTCCCGGATGTTCGCCGAACTTCAAAGCCGCTCGGAGAACGGAAGCGTCCGGTTGTGGGGTATCCAGCCGGGGGCGCGCGGCTACAAGCTGACGAGTTGGGCGCGAGTCGATCCTCCTGCCGTTGCCTTCTTCTACACGGCGAATGGGGTTCGCTTCACGGCCACGGCTGGGCCAAAGAGCCAGCGGGCCCGGACGGATCCCAGGGGAATCCCGGGCTGTCCCAAGCAGTTTGGGGTGACCCAAGTTTTGAGCTGATCGGATTCCTGGAAGATGTCGCCGAGGTCGACATCACGGCCGAAGAGCTCAACCGCGCACTTGGGTTCTCTCCCAACTACCGAATCGGGCGCGAGTCAGTGGTGCCCGGCGAGGAGTCTCAGGATGCGATCCTTGCCGACTTCGGGTCGGCAGAAGCATTCCGCGATGCCGTTGTCAGCCATTCTGAGACCCCACCCCTGGATGAGCTGCCGGCGACATCCACGCCAGTCGAATCGCTGGGAGCGGGATACCGCGAGGACGAGACTGCGACGACCGAGCGAAGCGAGGTCTACCGAGTCGACCCCGACAGAATCGACCGCGGAACCCAAGCCCACAGCACGACACAGAACCTTCTCGCCGAGCATCTAAGGAGTCGCGGGCTGACGCCTAGATCCTGGGAGGGCATGGAGCCGCCGTACGATCTGGCTTGGGAAGATGGCGGCGCGATCTTCGTCGCGGAGGTCAAGAGCCTGACCGCCCAGAACGAGGAGCGCCAGCTGAGGCTGGCCCTGGGGCAAGTCCTCCGATACGGACAGCAGCTCGAGCGAATCAAGAAGCAGGCGATCCAGAATGTCATCGCGACCGAGCGGAAACCAATCGACTCAGCCTGGATCGAGCTCTGTGCCCGCTACGACGTCAAGCTTGTCTGGCCGGAGACTTTCACCGACCTCTGAGCCCGCAACCACCGCCACGGCTGACGAGGCCCTACCCTTTCTGGGGACGAAAGCTGGCTTCTGGCGGCCAATCTCCTACGGACACTCTGCGATCTTCCCGGATTCGGGATTCATGACGTTCGCTCCGGCAACCTCACCGGAGAGCATGACGGCCGTGCAGATAGCCCGCGCGTCCGAGGGGCTGAACGACGTGGTTTCGATGAAGGCCTTGCCGTCCCACCAGGAACAGCACGAGACATCGGTGATCGAGTCGTACCAGGAAGTCTTTCCGTACGGATTGCCGGGGCCGAAGTTCTCCTCGAGGTATTGCGCGAGCGCAAGCGTCTGATCGTTGGGACCTGTCGCCGGAGTCTCGGTCTCGTCCGTGCTCGGCTTATCGGTTGGCGGGTTCGAGCAGTAGCCCTCAGGCGAGAGGAACTCGGGCGGGCACTCGATGCCCCCCGGATCGGTTACCGTCTCGTCTCCATCGGTTGGCGGGTTGGAGCAGTAGCCCTCAGGCGAGAGGAACTCGGGCGGGCACTCGATGCCCCCGGATCGGTTACGACGTCGTCCTTCGTCGCGGTCGCGGCCGTCTCGGTCGAGGTGGCTGCGGGCTTGTCCCGGGACGCGGACTTCTCTGGCTCCTCCGCGCACGCGGCCATTATGCCGAGGACTAGAACCGCGAACGCGGAGACGATGATCTTCCTACGAGTCATACATGCTCCCTTCGCGCGGGCCGGGCCGATCCCAGCTCCTCTCCCAGTTCTCTTGTCGCCGGCAAGCCCGTCACCATTGATGAAGCTGACGTTAGCGCCCCCGATCGGCGAGTTGCCCAAACCGAGCTGTTCGAGGACCAGCCGAGCCGTCGACCAAAAGTCACGTCTTGGTGGTCTCTTCGTACGACTTGGGCATACGGCCGGCGACAGAGACCCTGAACGAACGGAGACGGCACCTTCGTGAAGACCGGCCGCTCCCCTCAAGCCTTGGCCTTCGTTGCGTAGTGCGGCACCTAGTGCTCTACTGAGCCCGGCCCCGCAATCGGGCGACCCAGTACCCATGGGAGACCATCTGTGCGTCTTCGGCCTGGTTAACCACGAGCCGCAGGGATGGTCCGCGCCGGATCGACGCGAAGAGGACATCTGACCGTTCGACTGTGAGCTCTTCGAATCGACCCGGTAGTGCAGCTCCGTCGCTGAGGGTCGATCGCGGCCGCGAGGGATCCGGAATGGTCGCGGCGAAGCGGCCGTCGTCAGTCTCGACGAACTCGGTCCACGGATACCACCGGTGCGGTGTGAGGTCGGTTCCGTTGTAGCCGAACACCACAGCTCGGAGCCGGATTCGCGACCAAGCATCCCTTTCTGTCCAGCCCAATATCGCTTCGACCGGGCCCTTGCTGGTGGGTATGGAGTAAACGGCCGGGTCGTGGAAGTGCTCGGTGCCGATCACCGGCCAGGGATAATCGAAAGGCTCGAGCGTACGGACGCGCGCCGGCTGACCGCCTTCCTGTTGCGGCGAGAGCTCAGGCCCTGCGATCGCCTCGTCAATCAGGCGATCCACCTCGCGATGAAGCTTCGACCTGAGCTCTTGCAAGTCTCCTGGGTTGAACATCACTTGGCCACCACCGCAGTTTACTTGTTTATAGTATGTCTACTTTAGAAGTAAATCTCTAGTTCGTCAAGTGGACCGTCGGCGCTGAGCCACTCACCGGGAGTGCTCGCGCGTCCGTTGTGGACGCGGTCACCTGAGCGCGGTTCCGCCAAGTCAAGGAGTCCGCTTCCGTCTCGTTCAGCGCCGTCGCCGCTTGGGCGTCGGCGCTTCTTACCAGCAATGCTGGCAGCGAGCCGCGCCAGGCAGCTTCTCCGCCTCGGCGAGCGGCAACCACCCGGCGGTGCCCGGCCCCTCGTACCTGACCGACTGGCGGGGGACATCGCTGTTGCGGAGCGAAGAGCAGTCAGGATCCGCGTGGATGCGCGGCACGTTCCGGTTCTTGTACCAGACGAGCACGGGGCGAGCGACGACTTCTTGGGGTTCCGACGGTGCCACGACCGAGATACTAAGGGCTACGCGCGGGCGCCTCGCCCAGCGATCAGCAGTGGGAGCAATGCGGCCTCCCGCGGGCCTCGCTGGCCGGCACCTGGTGGTAGCGGGTCCAGTCGGTCTTCGCGTTTGGGCCGCGGGTCCCTCTCACCGAAGCAACGGACTCGAACCCGCGACCTCGGCGTGACAGGCGCCCAGTCGGGCTGGACGGACGAGCAGCCCGGCACTTACAGTCCTCCTTGCCTGCCTGGAAGAATCGCCTGAACAATCACCAGGAGGCGTGATGGCGTACAAGGCGCAGAAGACGGGTCAGATCACGATGGAAGGCGAGATGGCGAGCACGCTCGAGACACACGAGCTAGACGACAACGGCGAGATCCTCTGCGGCCAGCCGGTACGCCCGTGGAGGGGCAACAGGATGGTGCTGACTCCGAAAGGGCCGGGCATCGTCAGTTGCGGCCGATGCGCCCGCATCATGTCCCGCTGAAGACACCGGACGCCCGCAACCGTGGTGCCGCATAGGGAAAGGCAACCGGCGCTGCGGGCCGGGTGATACCACCCGTGCTACCGAACTGAGCGGACTGAGCCGAACTGGCGGAATGAGACATGGGCTCAGCGGCCGGATCGGGCCAGAGCGGAACCACAGAGCTCACAGCTGGTCGCGGCGGCCATGTACCTCTGCTCCGACGAGGCCCGGTTCTGCACCGGCACGACGCTCGTCCTCGACGGCGGCTTCACGGCCCAGTAAGGAAGCGCCGCTAGACTGTCACGGCGCGGGGCTATAGCTCAGCTGGGAGAGCGCCTGGATCGCACCCAGGAGGTCGCCGGTTCGAGCCCGGCTAGCTCCATACACCTGAGGCCCTGCAAGGCGGGGCTTTCTCCCACTATCGTGGGCCGGTGCCTTCGGCTGCCGCGGACGTGATCGGCGCGCGCGCCGGCGGGCTCGTGCCTCGGGTGGGCGTCGTGCTTGGCTCGGGGCTCGGCCCGCTCGCGGAGGACGTGGCCGACCCGGTAGTCATTCCCTACGCCGAGCTGCCGGGCTTCCCGGAAGCGGGCGTCCTCGGCCACGCCGGCCGCCTCGTCCTCGGGCGTGTCGGCGAGACTCCCGTCGCGCTCATGCAGGGCCGGGCGCACTTCTACGAACACGGCCGTCCGGACGGGATGAACGTGGCCGTGCGGACGCTGGCGGAGATCGGCTGCCGGACGCTCGTGCTCACGAACGCCGCCGGCAGCCTCGACCCCGAGCTCGGGCCCGGCTCGGTCATGCTCGTCTCCGACCACATCGGCCTCACCGGGGTCTCGCCGCTCTTCGGCGAGAGCGGCACCGAGCGCTTCGTCGACATGGTGGACGCATATTCGCCGCGGCTCCGCGAGCGGCTGCGGGAGCTGGCCGCGGGTCTGGGCATCGACCTGCGCGAGGGCGTCTACGTCTGGTTCTCAGGTCCGCAGTTCGAGACGCCCGCCGAGATCCGGGCCGCGAGGATCCTCGGAGGCACGGCGGTCGGCATGTCGACCGTGCCGGAGGTGATCCTCGCCCGCGCATCCGGCCTCGAGGTCGCCGCGCTCTCCGTGATCACGAACCTCGCCGCCGGAATGAGCGAGGAGCGGCTGAGCCACGAGCAGACGATGCGCGTGGCCGCGACCGCGGCGGAGACGGCCGGCCGCCTCGTCCGCGCGTTCCTCGAGGAGCAGCGCTGATCCGGCCCTCTACGGGCTCGAGGACGAGCTCGAGTTCGACGTCGTCGAGCGCTTCGACTCGAAGGAGACTCTCGTCGCCACGATCAACGAGCGCGACGACTGGCGCGTGACCGGGGAGGTTGCGGCGCGGCTCAAGGCCGCCGGTCCTCCGATCGACGGCCGCGACCGCCTGCGCCTGCGCAAGTACCGCGCCCGCTGATCCGCCACGAGCCTTCGGGGGGAACCCACTAGGCAACGCAGGCGGCTGCAAGTTCCGCGTTCTTTTCGCAGCAGCGCGTGAGCGTGGCGATGAAGCCCTGCTCGCTCGGGCTCAATGGCCGGCGGGCAAGCCGCGCGACGTGGAGTCGCCGCTCGATCCGAGGCTGCCCTCTGAGGCGGAAGCTCGCCAGCTCGCCGCGTTCGATCTCCTCGGCGACGGCAAGGCGGGAGAGGAAGGCGATGCCGAGTCCTTCGCGGGCGGCGCGCTTGATTGCTTCGCTCGAATCAAGCTCCCAGACTCGAGCCGCGCGCGCGTCGAGTGCGCCCAGAGCGCGCTCTGCCGTCTGGCGGGTGCTCGAGCCGGCCTCGCGCACGAGCAGGGTCTGGTCGGCGAGCGCGGCCGGCTGGATCCGCCCGGCCTTGATCGCGAGCAGGCCCGGCTTGGCGATGCCGACGATCTCGTCCGTGAGGAATGGGGTCAGCTCGACTCGTTCGTCGACCTGCGTCTCGCCGACGAGAGCGAGCTGCACCCGTCCCGCTAGCAGCCGCTCGATCATCTCGTCCGTCGAGGCGATCTCGACCTCGACGTCGACGTTCGGATGGTCGCGCCTGAAGCAGCCGAGCGTGTCGGGCAAGAGGTAGACGCCCGGCGTCGTCGATGCGCCGATGTGAATCGTGCCGGCTTCGAGCCCGGCGAGCGCGCCCAGCTCCTCCTCTCCTGCGCGCAGGGCAGCGAGTGCCTCGCGCGCGCGTAAGGCGAGCAGGCTCCCCGCCTCGGTGAGGCGGCTCCCGCGTCCGTTGCGCTCGACGAGCCGCTGCCCCGCCGCCGCCTCGAGCAGGCGCACGTGTTCGCTCGCCGTCGGTTGCCCGATGCCGACCGCCCTCGCGGCCGCCGAGACGGTCCCGTGCCGCTCGATCTCGACGAGCAGGCGAAGCCGGGTCGTGTCCCAGAGGAGTGAGAGCGATGTATCGGCCACGACGATGGTCGGTATCGGAAGATTCGCCTTGCCCCATACTACTGCGCGTTCTACCGTGTGGCAACACGATGGTTCTGCGACCGTTTCTGTTTCCGGCCACGGCGTGCGCGAGCTACCTGTTCGGCTGCCTCACGCATCGCCAGCTTGCTGTCGTCGACCCACATGCCGACCTCGTCGAGGGCTACCTCGAAGAGGCCGATCGTCTCGGCGCCCCGATCGGGGCCGTGTTCGAGACCCACGTCCAGGCCGACCATGTGTCCGGACTTCCAGCGCTCGCCGAGACGGCCGGGGCGACGGCATATCTGCCGACCGGGGCGGCTGTCGACTTCGAGCATGTCCCATTGAGCGACGGTGAGGTTGTCGAGCTCGGGAACACGATCGTGCGGGCGCTCGCCACACCGGGCCACGCTCCCGCGCACAACGCTTACGTCGTCGCGGACAGGCGCCGAGGGACCGACGAGCCGTGGCTCGTCTTCACCGGCGACTCGCTCCTCGTCGGCGACGTCGGCCGTCCCGACCTGCACGCCGGCGGCAACCCCGAGCCGGCGGCGAGAGAGCTCCACGGTTCGATCCAGCGTCTGCTCGAGCTGCCCGATCATGTTCTCGTCTACCCGAGCCACTACGGGGGCTCGGTCTGCGGCCGCGGGCTCTCGGGCAACCCCTTTTCGAGCATCGGCTTCGAGCGCCGCCACAACGCAGCGCTGCAGCATCAGGATGTCGCCGGCTTCGTCGCGGCCTTGCTGAGCGAGCTGCCGCCTGCTCCAGCGAACCAGCGCGAGATCGTCGAGGCCAACCGCCGGGGGATCGTCTCGACGCGGACATGACAGCTGCGTCGGCTCGCCTCGGGCTTCGGGCGAACGCCGGCCAGTTCTCGCTGCTCGTCGCCCTCAACGCCTTCGTGGGCGCGATGGTCGGGCTCGAGCGCAGCGTGCTTCCGCTCGTCGGCGAGCAAGACTTCGGTCTCGCCTCCAAGGCCGCGATCCTCAGCTTCGTCGTCGCCTTCGGGATCACCAAGGCGTTCGCCAACCTCGCTGCGGGCGGCCTCGCCGACCGCGTGGGGCGCAAGCGCCTCTTGGTGATCGGCTGGCTTCTGGCGCTCCCCGTGCCCCTCATGATCGCGCTCGCCCCCAGCTGGGGCTGGATCGTGGCTGCCAACCTCTTCCTCGGGGCCAACCAGGGCCTCGCGTGGTCGATGACGGTCGTGATGAAGGTCGACCTCGTTGGCCCACGTCGCCGTGGCCTTGCCCTCGGTCTCAACGAGTCGGCGGGCTACCTGGGCGTCGCCGCGACGGCGCTCGCCACCGGAGCACTGGCTGCCACGTTTGCTCCGCGCACGCTCGTCTGGAGCCTGGGAGCCGTAATTGCGGTGTCAGGAACGATGATCTCGATCCTCTTCGTGCGCGACACTGCTTCGCACGTCGAGCGCGAGCAGCGCGCCCACGGCGCCCACGTGGCCGGCACGCTTCGCTCCGCATTCGGGCGCGCGACGCTTCGTCACCCGACGCTGCGCGCCTGCTCGCAGGCCGGGCTGGTCAACAACCTGAACGACGCGCTCGCCTGGGGGCTGGCGCCCCTGTATCTCGCTGCTCACGGCGCCAGCGCGCCCCAGATCGGCATCGTCGCGGCCGTCTACCCAGCCGTCTGGGGCGCCGGCCAGCTCGTCACCGGCTGGCTTTCGGATCACACGGGCCGCAAGCCGTTGATCGTCGCCGGCATGCTCGTCCAGGCCGGCGCGCTTGCGCTACTTGTAGCGGGCGGTGGCGCTTTTGCACCGGCGCTGGTCGCCGCCGTCTTTCTCGGAATCGGAACGGCCCTCGTGTATCCGACGTTGATCGCGGCCGTCTCCGACGCGGTTCAGCCCGTCGAGCGAGCTCAGGCCGTGGGGATCTACCGCTTCTGGCGCGACCTCGGCTTCGTCGTCGGCGCGCTCCTGGCCGGGCTCGTCGCCGACGCCGCCGGCTACGGCAGCGCGATCGCCATCGTGGCTGGACTGACGGCGGGAAGCGGCGCCTGGGTCGCCCTCACCCATTGGGTCGAGCGGGATCGCTCGGCAGACCACCGGGCGACTCGGCGGAACGTCGACGAGTTGCTCGCCGCCGCGCGTCGAAGAATCGAGCCCCGACGCACGCCCAAGCAAGCCCATGAAGCGCTGAGGGAGGGAGCTCTGATCGTCGATCTGCGCTCGAACGACGACCGACGTCAGCACGGCGTCGTGCCTGGCTCCGTCCACATCCCCCGCTCGGTGCTCGAATGGCGGGTCGATCCCGATTGCGAGTTTCGCAACCCGGCCGCCTGCGACCTCGAGCGCGAGGTCATCCTCATGTGCGCCGACGGCTTCTCCTCCAGCTTCGCAGCGCTCTCACTGCGCGAGCTCGGATTCCGCCGCGCCACCGACCTCATCGGCGGCTTCAGCGCCTGGAAGGCAGACGGGTTGCCCGTGCGCCCGGCACCCGAGCCGGAAGCCGCCGATGAGCTCTCCGGCATGGGCGGCCCCGAACCACTCGAGGCCGATCAGGAGGTCGCTATCGCTGACGCCGTCGATCTCCGCCGGCGCTAAGAACCCGAACCAGAATGAAGTCTTGAGCCGCCGCGACGCCCTGGGCGGCACACTGCGGCGTCCTCGGTTGCGCCCGTAGCCTCCGGTTACGAACGCGCCCTGCGTCCTTGCATCGCACTCACCCAGGACGCCGCGCCGACGAAGCGTCATTCTGGTTCGAGTTCTAGGAGCGCCCGCAGCGCCATCATTGAGTGCCCGCAAGGCGGTGCTCCTTCCCACGCCTTCGTAGGTCGGTACATCACGGCTTGCACGTACGCGCGCGCCCGACCTACCCTGGCGGTCCCACCCGAAAGGAAGGGGACCGACATGTATGCGCGCATTGCTCGTTTCGAGGGGCTCGATGCGAGCCGGATCGATCAGCAGGTCGCCGAGATGAAGCGCCAGATCGATGAGTCACGGGCATCAGGCGATCTACCTGCCGGCGCGCCGGAAGAGGTGCAGACGCTGATGGAGACTGTGAAGCGCCTGCTCCAGCTCGGCGACCGTGAGGGCGGAACAGCGCTCGGGATCACGTTCTGCGAGACGGAGGAGGACATGCGGCGCGCCGACGCGGCGCTCAATGAGATGTCGCCGGGCGAGGGCCAGGGGCGCCGGGCGAGCGTCGAGATCTACGAGGTCCTGCTGGACGAATCGTTCGCATAGCGGGTCGATCCCGGACTCGCCTGCTGATCGGTGACCGATGAGTCTCGGCCCGCCGAGAGGTCCTAGATACGATCGCCAACCCAAGAAGGAGGACTTCCATGCCCGCACCCACGCTCGTCGTCGGGGCTCCCTGCTGGATCGACCTGTACAGCTCCGACACCGACAAGGCCACCGAGTTCTACGGCCAGCTCTTCGGCTGGACGACGGAGTCGGCAGGCCCGGAGTTCGGCGGCTATTTCACGTTCCTGAAGGACGGCAAGCACGTCGGCGGCTGCATGGCGAACGACGGGGAGCAGGGCTACCCCGACGCCTGGTCCGTCTACCTGACGACGGACGACGCCGAGCGCACCGCCGAGGCCGCGGCGGCGAACGGCGGCCAGGTGCACCTCGCCCCGATGGACGTTGCCGAGAACGGCCGGATGGCGATGATCGGCGACCCGGGGCAGGCGGCGATCGGAGTCTGGCAACCGGGCACCCAGAAGGGGTTCGACGTTCGGAACGAGGTTGGCACCGCGGCCTGGTTCGAGCTGCACACGCGCGACTACGACCGGAGCGTCGCCTTCTACCGCGACGTGTTCGGGTGGGACGCGCACACGATGAGCGACACGCCCGAGTTTCGCTATACGACGCTCGGCAAGGACGAGCAAGCGCTCGCCGGGATTATGGACGCCGCGCAGTTCATCCCCGAAGGGGAGCCGTCCTCCTGGTCGGTGTACTTCGAGGTCGAGGACGTCGACGCCGCCCTCGAGCGGGTCGTCGAGCTCGGCGGGAAGATCGTCCGGCCGGCCGAGGACACGCCGTACGGCCGCCTGGCGGCCGCGACCGACCCGACGGGCACGCGGTTCAAGCTCGTGGCCAACTCCTGAGCTGCTGGGAAGGACGGGAATCCGCAAAGGCGGATTCCCGTCGTCCGGCCGGCTTCCCTTGCGCTCACCGAGCTCCGGGAGTAGGTTCGCGCGACACCAGACCCGAGGGAGGTCTCCTGGCCATGAGAACCACACGCAGAGGATGGATTCCGGCGTTCGTGGGGGTGGGGTTGTTGCTCCTCGCGGTCCCGGCCGTTTGGGCGCTCGGCGGTGGGGGCGCCCGCGAGCAGTCTCCGCTCGTGATCGGGCACCGCGGCGCTGCCGGTTACCTGCCCGACCACACGCTGGAGGGGTACGCGCTGGCAATCAAGCTCGGCGCCGACTACATCGAGCCGGACCTCGTGGCGACGAAGGACGGGCATCTGATCGCCCGCCACGAGCCGAACATCACCACCACGACCGACGTTGCGAGCCATCCCGAGTTCGCCGACCGGCTGACGACCAAGGTGGTCGACGGGGTGGCGGAGACCGGCTTCTTCGCGTCCGACTTCACGCTCGCCGAGATCCGGACCCTGCGCGCGGTCCAGCCGCTCGCCGAGCGACCGCAGCAGTTCAACGGCCGTTTCCAGATCCCAACGCTGAGCGAGGTCATCGCCCTGGCGAAGCGCAAGTCGAAGCAGCTCGGCCGCCAGATCGGCATCTACCCCGAGACGAAGCACCCGACCTACCATGCCGACCTCGGGCTTCCGCTCGAGCACAGGCTCGTGAAGGTCCTGCGCCGGGCCGGTTGGAACCACCGCAACTCGCCGGTGTTCATCCAGTCGTTCGAGCAGTCCAACCTGAAGCTGCTCAACCGGCTGACGAAGGTGCGCCTCGTTCAGCTGGTGGACGCCAACGACGTCGATCCGAACGGGGTCATCACCTACGCGCCGCCGTTCGACCGTCCCTACGACTGGACCGTCTCGGGCGACCCGGAGCTCCAGAGCCGGACCTTCGGTTTCTTCACGACCGACGAGGGCCTGGAGGAGATCAGCACCTACGCCGACGGCATCGGCCCCTGGAAGCCGTACATCGTCAGCTCACGGGCGATCGTCGTGAACCCGGACGGGACGGTGGGCGATGCGAACGGCGACGGTCTGGTGAACGACACCGATCGCGCGCTGCTTCCGCCGACCGACCTCGTGGAACGCGCCCACGACCACGGCCTGCTCATCCACACGTGGACGTTCCGCAACGAGCAGCGCCGGCTGGCGAGCGACTTCGCGGGCAACCCGGTCAACGAGTACCTGCTGTTCTACGAGCTCGGCGTCGATGGGCTCTTCTCGGACTTCCCCGACACCGCGTTCACGTCGCGGGAGCTGTTCCGGCTGGGCTAGCGGCTCGAGTGAAATAGAGCGCTTGGCGCCGATTGCCACCGGCATACAATCTGCGTAGCCCGTGACGCAGATCGTCGACGACTCGCTCGAAGCCGGCAGGGAAGCCGCACGTCGGCATGCGTGGCGCGACGCCTACGACCTCCTGCGGAGCGCGGACGAGAACGGCGCGCTCGCGGCGGACGACCTCGAGAGCCTCGGCGACGCCGCGTGGTGGACCGGCCGCCTCGACGAGGCGATCGGGCTCCGCGAGCGAGCCTACGCGGCATTCGTGGAGGCGGGCGAGCCCAGGCGCGCCGCGATGGTCACGGTGCCGCTGGCGATGGACTACGGCCTCCGCGGCGCGCTCTCGGTTGCGACCGGCTGGATCTCACGCGGTGAGCGCCTGCTCGCCGAGGAGCCCGAAGGCGTCGAGCACGGGCGCCTCTCCCTGATGCGGGGGACCACGTCGCTCGACCTGGGTGAGCTCGAGCAGGCGGGGAAGGCGTTTCACCATGCGCGGGAGCTGGGCGCCCGCTTCGGCGACCGCAGCCTGGAGACCACGGCGCTCGTCTTCGAAGGGGCGATCCGGGTCTGGACGGGTGACGTGGAGGGCGGCCTGGCCATCCTCGACGAGGCGACCGCCGCCGCAACGAGCGGCGAGCTCGACCCTCTCGCCACGGGGATCATCTACTGCGTCACGATCGACTCCTGCCAGGCGCTCGGCGACTGCGGTCGGGCAGCCGAGTGGACCGAGGCTGCCAATCGCTGGTGCGACCGCCTCGACGTCACCGGCTTCCCGGGCGCGTGCCGCGTGCACCGGGCCCAGATCCTCCGCCTCAGCGGCGACTGGCCGAAGGCCGAGGAGCAGGCAATCCAGGCGTGCGAGGAGCTCCACGACTACAACCGCTCGGTCACCGCGGCCGGGTTCTACGAGATCGGCGAGATCCGGCGGCGTCAGGGCAACTTCGCCGCCGCGGAGGAGGCCTACCGCAAGGCGGACGAGCTGGGGCGGGACCCGCAGCCGGGCCTCGCCCTTCTACGGCTGGCGCAGGGTAAGGTCGACGCGGCCGGCGCGGCGATCCGGCGGGCGCTCGCGCACGAGGAGCTCGATCCGTTGAGCCGCTCCCGGCGCCTCCCCGCTCAGGTCGAGATCGCGCTCGCGGCGGGCGAGCTGAGGCGCGCTCGGGAGGCCGC
Organism: uncultured Actinomycetes bacterium; assembly: GCA_963775625.1. Lineage (GTDB taxonomy): Bacteria > Actinomycetota > Thermoleophilia > Gaiellales > Gaiellaceae > JAIBJN01. The sequence goes on from CAVZJM010000016.1 coordinate 278,128, forward strand.
CGACGAGCTCGAGGCGATCGCCGACCAGTATCAGGTCGACGGCCGCCGGACGCCCGTCTTCGAGGGAGCCGTCCAGCTCGCCGACGGCCGGATCCGGCTGGCCGAGCACGACTGGGAAGGCGCCGCGAAGGCGCTCCGCGCCGCCCGGGACACGTGGAACAAGGTCGGCGCCCCGTACGAGACCGCCCAGGCTCGCGCGCTGCTCGGCCTCGCCTACCGCGGAGAAGGTGACGAGGACGCCTGCCAGGGAAGAGCTCACCATCGCGAGGGCGACGTTCGAGCGGCTCGGAGCCGTCCTGGACCTTCAGCAGGCGGGCGAGCTCCTCGGGGAGTCTTCGACCCGGCGCACGTTCATGTTCACCGACATCGTCGACTCGACGAAGCTCGTCGAGGTCCTCGGCGAGGAGAAGTGGCGGAAGCTCCTCGCGTGGCACGACCGCACGTTGCGCGAGCGGATCGAGGCCGCGGGCGGCGAGGTCATCAAGCAGACCGGGGACGGGTACTTCGCCGCCTTCCAGTCACCGGCCTCCGCGCTCGAGGCCGCGGCCGTGATCCAGCGAGCTCTCGACGAGCACGAGCCGCTCGCGCCCGACGTCCGCATCGGCGTCCACACCGGCGGCGCCTTCCACAAGGACGACGACGACTACGCGGGCCAGGGCGTGCACATGGCCGCCCGGATCGGCGCGCTCGCCCAGGGCGGCGAGATCCTCGTCAGCCGAGAGAGCCTGGCCGCGGGAACTCGGTTCACGCTCTCCGAGCCTCGCTCGGAAGAGCTCAAGGGCTTCGACGGCGAGGTCGAGCTCGTCGCGGTCGACTGGCGCTGAGCCGAGATCCAGGCTCGCCGGAGTAGCATGGCCTTCTGATGAGCGCGCCAGCCGTCGACGCCGGCCGGCCGACCGTGCGGATCCGCGGCACGCAGTACCCGGTGCTGCTTCCGACGGTCCGCGACCCGCGCCTCCATCTGGCGGCGGTGATCATCACGCTGCAGGTGCTCGGGCAGACGGCGTTCGGGTTTCAGCTCTCGATCGCCCAGATCCTCGTCGCCCTCCTGACGTGCGCGGTGCTCGAGGTCTCGATCGCCTTCCGGCGCCAGCGGGTGCTCATGTGGCCCGCGAGCGCGCTCTTGACCGGAAACGGCGTGGCGTTCGTGCTCCGCGTGCCCGGCACGGAGCACGGTGACTGGTGGAGCCTGAACGGCTGGTGGATCTTCGCGGGCACCGCGGCGGTCGCCCTGCTCTCGAAGTACCTGATCACCTTCCGCGGCCGGCACGTCTTCAACCCGTCGAACTTCGGGCTCGTCCTCTGCTTCCTGCTGCTCGGCTCGGCGCGCGCCGACCCGCTGGATCTCTGGTGGGGGCCGATGTCGGCCTGGATGGCGCTCGCGCTCGCGATCATCGTCGTCGGCGGTCTGGCAATCCTCTCCCGCCTGCGCCTGCTGGAGATCGCGGTCTTCTTCTGGGTGGCTTTCGCGGCGGGGATCGCCGTGCTGGCCGCGAGCGGCCACGCGATGACGGCGCGCTGGCATCTCGGCCCCGTCACCGGCTGGGAGTTCTGGCGCGTGCTCGTCTTCTCGCCGGAGATCCTCGTCTTCCTCTTCTTCATGATCACCGACCCGAAGACGATCCCGAGCGGCCGGCGTGGGCGCCGGGCCTACGCGGTCGGGATCGCGCTCGTCGCCACGCTGCTGATCGCGCCGCAGACGACCGAGTTCGCGACGAAGGTCGCCGTCCTGGCAGCGCTCGCGCTCGTCTGCGCGGCTCGGCCCGTCGCGGAGGTGCTCGGGGCGAGAATCGCCGTTCCGTGGGCTCCCGCGGGCCGTCTCCGCGCTGCCGCGCTGGCGCTTGCAGGTGCGGCGGCGTTCGCCGGCCTCGTCGTCCTCGCCGGCCTTCCCGCCCGGACGGACACGGCAGCCGCCAGCGCGTCCGCTCTCCGGGCCGGGGAGCTTCCGGAGATCACGGTCGTCCCCGCGAAGGACGTCTCGACGCAGATCGACGAGGAGACCGCAGCCAGGATCGCGGGGGACCTCGTCACGAACCTCCGGGTCGAGGGCGAGGCCGTGGCCGAGCGCGACCGCCAGGTGGCGACCGAGGCCGCGGCCGGTGCCCGACTGGCCGCGCTCTGGCAGCAGATCGACGCGGCCGGGCGCGAGGTGGTCGCTCCCGGCTATCACGTCGAGCGCGTGCAGCTCACGCTCGAGCCCGGCGACGGGCAGGCCCCTCCGCTCGTCGTCGCCACGGTCGCGGGAACGAGGGAGCTCGTCACCTACTCGGGCTCGCCGCCGGCGGTCGTGGGCCGCACCGACCCCGCCCCCTTCGAGCAGGTCCTCGAGCTCGACCTCCAGGGCGGCCGCTACGTCATCGTCGGATCGCGCGGCGGGACGGGCACCGGCCTGGCGGTGCCCGTCGGGCAGCCGGTCGCGACCGGCGCCGGCCTCGGCGGCGTCCACTTCGCGGACGTCGCCAGGCATGCCGGGCTCGACTTCCGGCACGGCGCCTTTCGCTTCGAGACCTCCCGCGACCCCGTGGCGATGATGGGCGGCGGCGTCTGCTGGCTCGACTACGACGACGACGGCTGGCTCGACCTCTACGCGGTCAACTCCCACTCCGTCGCGGTGGATGTGGCCCGCTGGAAGGAGAGCGGCGGCCTCCCCCGCAATGCGCTCTACCGCAACGTCAAGGGCACGTTCACGGACGTGAGCCGCGGCTCCGGCGCCGACCTGCAGCTGCGGGGGAACGGGTGCGTCGCCGCCGACTTCGACGGCGACGGGCGCACCGACCTCTATGTCACGGCGACGGGCTACGACGCCCTCCTCTGGAACCAGGGCGGCGGGAGATTCGAAGAAGGCGCCCGCGCCGCCGGGATCGACGTCTACGGCTGGCACACGGGGGCTACCGTCGGCGACGTCAACGCCGACGGCCGGCCGGACCTGTTCGTCGCGGGCTACGCGGACCTGAACGCGCCCGTTGCGGTAGCGTCCGGCTTCCCGTCGACGTACGCCGGCGTGCGCGACCGCCTCTACCTGAACGTCGGGCCGGACGCGCGCGGGCGCTCGCGCTTCCGCGAGGTGGCGGAGGAGGCAGGGATCGAGACGCATGCCGTCGAGCACGGGCTCGGCGCCGCGTTCACCGACGTGGACGGCGACGGCCGCGTCGACCTCTACGTCGCCAACGATCTGGATCCGAACCGGCTCTACCTGAACGTCCCGGCCGCCGGAGGGCTCGGCTTCCGCCTCGAAGAGCGCGGCGCCGCCGCCGGGGTCGCCGACCGGAACGCGGGCATGGGGATCGCGGCGGCCGACGCGAGCGGCGACGGTCGCCCGGACCTGTTCGTCACGAACTCCCATCGCCAGCTGCACGGCGTCTTCCGAAGCCGCGGCTCCGGCTTCGCGTTCGCCGACGCCCGGCCGGACTTCGCGCAGGCGTTCGACACGACGCTGGCCGGCTGGGGCGCCTCCTGGGCAGACCTCGATCTCGACGGCCGCCTCGACCTGGCCCTCGCCAACGGGGCCGTCCCGGTCACGAACCTCGAGATGGACGCCGAGCCGGTCAAGGTGCTCGGCGGCGACGAGGAGATCGCCGACGTCAGCGCCGGCGTCGGCCTGGGCGACGGCCCGCTCGTCAACGGCCGTGGCCTGGCCGCCGCGGACTACGACAACGACGGAGACCTCGACCTCGCCGTGGGCTCGATCGCCGGCCAGCTCGTGCTCCTCCGAAACTCAGGCGCCGAGGGCCACTGGCTCGAGGTCCGGCTCCGCTCGTTCTCGCCCGGCGCGAGGGTCACGGCGGTGCTCCCCGACGGGCGCAGGCTCGTCCGGGAGGTGCAGGCAGGGGGGAGCTACCTCTCGTCGGAGGATCCTCGGGCCCACTTCGGCCTCGGAGGCGCGACGAAGCTCCGCGCGCTCGTCGTGCGCTATCCGACCGGCCGCGAGATCCGGCTCGTGAACGTCGCCGTGGACCGCCTCCTCGCGGTCGAGCCCTAGCTACTCGAGGACGAACGTCACCTTCAGGTGGACGTGGAACTGGACGGTGCCGTCCTCCACGACGACCTCCTGGCCGTCGACCCAGGCGCCTCTGATCCCCCGGACCGTCTCGCCTGCTTTCTCGATCCCTTCCCGACAGGCGTCCTCGAAGCTCTCCGACGACGTCGCCGTCAGCTCGATGACCTTCGCCACGGACATCCGGGCCTCCCTTCGCTGGGTCACTTGAACGCGCCGGGAGCATAAGGGACCCGTCGTCGGCGGGCGGCCGAAGATTTCCCGCCGCTGACGCGTCCTGTCGGGTGGATGAGCGTGACCGCCCTGTCAGCCCGGCGGCTCGAGCACGAGCTCGAGCGGATCCGGAACGCCGTGATCGGCGACGACGTCGTGCTCGACGGCCCGTTCGGCCCGCGGCGGCTCGTCTACGCCGACTACACGGCCTCCGGCCGCTCGCTCGCCTTCATCGAGGACGTCATTCGCGACCGGGTGCTGCCGCTGTATGCGAACACGCACACGGAGGCCTCGGCGACCGGGCGCCGGACGACGCAGCTGCGCGAGAGCGCGCGCCGGATGATCCACCGGGCCGTGGGCGGCGGGCAGGACGACGTCGTCATCTTCTGCGGCTCGGGTGCCACGGCCGCGGTCGACCGGTTGGTGCGGATCCTCCGGCTCGAGACGCACGAGCGGCCGGTCGTTTTCCTCGGCCCGTTCGAGCACCACTCGAACGAGCTGCCGTGGCGGGAGTCGCCGGCTGACGTCGTGGTCATCGGCGAGGACGCGGAAGGCAGGCTCGACTTCGATCATTTGCAGGCAGAGCTCGAGCACTACGCCTCCCGGTCGCTCAAGATCGGGAGCTTCTCGGCCGCGTCGAACGTGACCGGCGTCGTCACGGACGCCGACGCGGTCTCCATTCTCCTGCACCGCCACGACGCGCTTGCCTGCTGGGACTACGCGGCAGCCGCGCCCCACCTTCCCATTGAGATGAACCCGGCTCCGGACGTGGAGGACGGCGACCTCGCCTACAAGGACGCCGTCTTCCTCTCCCCGCACAAGCTCCCCGGCGGCCCCGGCTCGCCCGGCGTCCTCGTCGCGAAGCGCCACCTCCTCGCCGACGATGTTCCCACGGTCCCCGGCGGGGGCACGATCCTCTACGTCACGTCCGAGCACCAGACCTACCATCCCGACCCCGTGGTGCGCGAAGAGGGTGGGACGCCCGCGGTCGTCGAGTCGATCCGCGCCGGCCTTGCGTTCCAAGTCAAGGAACAGATCGGAGCCAACGTGATCGGCGAGCTGGAAGGGAGCTTCGTGCAACGTGCCCTCAGCTCGTGGCTCGAGAATCCCAGGCTGCTGCTTCTGGGGAACCCCGAGCTGCCGCGGGTGCCGATCGTCTCCTTCGGGATCCGCTACCCGCGCGCGGCCCGGCCCCTGGGCATGCTTCATCCCAACTTCGTGGTCGCGCTGCTCGACGATCTCTTCGGGATCCAGGCCCGCAGCGGCTGTTTCTGCGCCGGGCCATACATCCACCGGCTCGTCGACTTCGATCTCGAGACGTCGGCCGCCCACAAGGCCGAGGTGCTGCGCGGTCGGCTGGGGATCAAGCTCGGCTTCGTTCGCCTCTCGTTCAAGTACTTCATGTCGGAGAGGGTCTTCCAATACCTCGTCGAGGCGATCGACTTCCTCGCCGACCACGCCTGGAAGCTCCTGCCCCTCTACAGCTTCGACCCCGAGTCGGCGCTCTGGCACCACCGCGACCTGCCGCGATCCGCGCCGGCCACCCTCGAGGACTTGGAGCGGCCTGCGCACGGCCGGCCGGAGACCGCGCCGGAGTCCGTGCTCCCCGGCTACATCGAGACGGCGAGGCGCATCGTCGAGCAGGTCGAGGCGAGCCCCCCTGAGGAGGTGCCACCGCTCCACCTGTCGGCCGAGTTCGAGCGGCTGCGCTGGTTCCCGCTGCCCGCCGACGCGCTCGCCGCCCTGACGCGCTAGCCGTGGTGGGCCCGCTCGGCCTCCTCGGCCTCGGCCTTCGTCCGGTGCACGGTGCCGTCCGGGTGCTCCGGGGGCGAGTAGAGCGAGTAGAGCTTCAGCTCCCCGTCTCCGGTGTTGACGACGTTGTGCCAGACGCCGGCCGGGATGATCGCCGCCCAGGCGTCGCCGACGTCGTGCGTCTCGTCGACGCGATCCTCGCCGGCGCCGAGCTCGACCCTCGCGGACCCCAGCTCGATGCGGATGAACTGATCGCGGTCGTCGTGAGCCTCGCGCCCGATGTCCTCGCCGGGCGCCAGGCGCATCACCGTCAGCTGCGTGTGCTCGCCGGTGAAGAGCACGGTGCGGAACGTGTCGTTGTCGAGCGTCGCCCGCTCGACGTCGCCTACCCAACCCAGCATGGTGGACCTCCTTCTGACTGGCCTCGTCGTCTCCGTCCCAGGCTACCCGGTGACCGAGTAGCGTCCGGCCCGTGCGGATCGCCGTGATCGGTGCCGGCCTGGCCGGCCTGGCAGCAGCCGAGGCGCTCCGGCGGGAGGGCGCGGAGGTCGTCGTCCTCGAAGCGCGCGACCGCGTCGGCGGCCGGGTGTGGTCGGCTCCCTTCGCCGGCGGTGTCGCGGAGCGCGGCGCGGAGTTCGTCTTCCCGGGCGATGACGTGCTGCACGCGACCGTCCGGAGGCTCGGCCTGAGCCTCTTTCCGAAGGGCACGCTGTACGGGGACCGCGAGCCTCGGGGCGGCCTCCCCGTCTCGCGGGCCGAGCTCGAGGACGCGGTCGGGCGGCTGGGGGAGGCCCAGCTCGACGGGACCGTGCTCGATGCGCTCACGTCGCTCGAGCTTCCGCAGGCGGCCGCGGAGGCGATCGCTGCCCGGGTCGAGGTCTCGAGCGCCTACCCGGCCGCCGACCTGGCTGCGACGGTGCTCGCGGAGACCGGCGCCGGCTTCGGGCGCTTCGACACCTTCGGGATCGCCGGCGGCAACGGCCGGCTCGCCGAGGCGCTGGCGGCGCCTCTCGGCCCGGCTCTGCTGACGGGAACCGCGGTCGAGGAGGTTGCGTGGGACCGACGCTCGGCCGTGATCCGGGCCGCGGGGCTCGAGCTCTGGGCGGACGGTGCGGTGGTGGCGACGCCGGCGACGGCCGCCGCGGCGCTCCACTTCGACCCGCCCCTTCCCGCGCCCAAGGCCGACGCGCTCGCGCAGGTGCGCTACGGGCAGGCGGCCAAGCTCCACGTCCCCCTGCTCGCGCCGGCCGAGCCCAGCGCGGTGCTGGCGGTGCCGGCGCGGTACTGGAGCTACACGCAGCTCGGCCCGGACGGGAGCCCGGCGCCGTTCGCGGCCGCCTTCGCGGGGACCCCGGGCGCGCTCGAGCGGCTGCGCGTCTGGGCGGGCCCGGGAACGTGGCTCACCGCTCTGGCTTCGCTCCGGCCGGAGCTGAAGCTCGACGTCGCCGCGCCGCTGCTGACTACCTGGCACGACGATCCCTGGGCGAAGGGGGCGTACTCGGCTCGCTCGCACTCCTCCCCGCTGGCCGCCGAGGAGCTGGCGCGGCCGGTGGGGCCGCTCGCGTTCGCCGGCGAGCACACCGCCGGCGAGTGGCACGGGCTGATGGAAGGTGCGCTTCGCAGCGGCCTGCGGGCAGCCGAGGACGTGCTCCGCCGCTGAAAATTCCCCCGTCGGAAATCCCTAGGAGGACTAGACTCCTCCGGCGGGCGCGAACCTCATCCGTGAAAGGAGCGGACTATGGCGGGGCTCGACGACATCCTTGGCGGGTTGATGGGCGGGGGCGGCAAGGGGGGCTCCGGCGGGCTCGACGACCTTCTCGGCGGCCTCACAGGTAGCGGCGGGGGCGGCAGTTCCGGGATGGGCGCGCTCCTCCCGGTCCTCGGCGGCCTCCTGGCGAGCGGAGGCCTCTCCAAGATCATGGGCGGCCTCAAGGCGAACGGCCTCTCCTCGCAGGCCGACTCCTGGGTGGGGACCGGCGCCAACGAGCCGGTCAGCGGAGCGGAGGTCGAGCAGGCGATCGGCAAGGAGCAGATCCAGCAGGTCGCGCAGCAGCTGGGCATCTCGGAGTCTCAGGCAGCCGATGTCGTCGCCAAGGCGCTGCCGGAGGTCGTGGACAAGGTGTCGCCCGAAGGCAAGCTGCCTTCGGAGCCCGAGCTGGACGCTGCCTTCGACAACCTGGCGAAGGCGGCGCCAAGTAACAGTCTGTTGCTAGGCCGGTCGGCGGGCTAGATCTCGCCGCTGAAGGTGTCGCACGCGCCGGGGTTGCCGCTCTCGTAGCCGGTCGTGAACCACTCCTGGCGCTGCGCTGAGGAGCCGTGCGTCCAGCTCTCCGGGGTGACGCGCCCCTGGACTGCCTCCTGGATGCGGTCGTCCCCCACCGCCGCGGCGGCGTCGAGGGCATCCGCGATGTCGGCCTCGGTCAGCTGCGTGAGGAAGCCGGTCTCGACCGCGTTGCTCGCCCAGACCCCGGCGAAGCAGTCCGCCTGCAGCTCCACGCGCACCGCCCGGCTCTCCGCGCCCTGGTCCTGTGGGCCGTCGAGGACGCCGAGGAGGTTCTGGACGTGGTGCCCGTACTCGTGCGCCATGACGTAGGCCTGCGCGAACGGCCCGCCCTGGGCGCCGAAGCGCGAGCGAAGCTCGTCGAAGAACCCCAGGTCGATGTAGACGTACTGGTCGGCGGGGCAGTAGAACGGCCCCATCGCCGAAGAGGCGGCGCCGCAGCCGCTCTGAATGCCTTCCGTGAAGAAGCGCGTGCGGGCCGGCACGTACTCGCGCCCGCCTCCGGAGAAGGCCTCGGTCCAGTAGCTCTGGATCGAGTTGACGTAGCCGACGATGCGGCAGTCCTCGCGCTCGTCCGCATCGGCCCCGGTCCGGCACTCCTGTGCGAGGTCGCTGCCGGCCCCCGGGGTGCCGGCCGACTGGCCGGCGAGGTTTCCGAGGTCGCCGAGGCCGCTGTCGCCCCCGGTGACGTTGCCGCCGAGGAAGATGACGAGCAGCGCGACGATCAGGCCGATGCCGCCGCCGCCCACCGCGAGCCCGCCCTTGCCGGGCCTGCGCCGGCCCCGCAGGTCTTCGACCTGCGACGTGTCGAGCTTGGCGTCGTCTCGGAAGTCGGGCGGGTCAGCCGGCCGTTTCGCCTTGGGGCACGACGTCGATCATGACGACCTCGTAGCGCTCGACACCCGTGACACTCGTTTGCAGGTCGGCCGCGATCTCGTTCCGGAGACCGGCTCCGCTCGCCACCTCGTCGTCGAGAGCCTCCTTCGACGTCCACAACGTGATCCCGATCGACCTGCCCGCGGGGGCGTCCATGAGCGCGAGCCACCCGCGGAAGCCGGTCGCGTCCCGAAACCAGTCGACGAGATCCTCGCGGAACGTCCGCAGGCCCTCCTCGATGCTTTCGGGAGGCCCCTCGAAGGTGGTGAAACGCGCGGCTGAGGGCCGGTCCGGGTCGGACGGAGGCTCCGCCGTCGTTGCGGGCAGATCCTTGCCGAGGAAGAGCTCGTACCTCTCGACGCTCTCGAGCTGGGCCCCGGCGGCGGCGACCATGCTCTCCCTGACCTCCCGCCGGCTGCGCTCGCTGCGCTCGAGCGCGTCCAGGCTGTCCCAGAAGCTGACGATGCGGGCGTTGCCGGCCTCGGGATCGCCGAGGACGAGCAGCCCCCGGTAGCCGTCGAACTCGCGCAGCCAGGCGAGCATGGACTCCGCGGCCATGCCGGCCGTGGCGCTCACGTCGGGCCCGCCGCCGCGGACGGTCGTGACGCTGGCGAACACAGCGGACAGCTTATTCCCGAATTGCGGAGCGGAGCCGAGCTCCCTCTAGCGCTCGCGCGGTGTCCCGCGGATCGTGGCGACGCCTCCCGTCTTCGCCTGCTCGGCGGCCCGCTCGAGGAAGGCGGCGTCCAGGCGCCTTGCCTCATGGATCACCTCGCCCTTCGCCAGGAGCCGCCACGGGGGCCCGAAGCCGGGAGCCGGCGGCACCTCGACGCCGAGGCGGATCTCGTCCAGCGTGCAGCCTCTCATCAGCCGGTTCAGGTCGACAGGGCCGTCGTAACCCGGTATCTGCCCCTTCGATGTGAACTGGTGCACCGTGACCTTCGGCCAGTCCCCGACCGTGCTCACCCGGTGCACGGTGCCGTCGTCGACCCCGTAGTTGGCGAGCCACAGCGGGTAGCGGGAGAAGCCGTCCGCGTTCCCCATCGTCGACGTCCAGAACGACGAGTAGGTGTAGAGCACCGGCGGCTGCCCGATGCGCTGCTCCACTCGCTTCAGCCAGGCTTTCGCCCAACGCGCGAGCCTCTCCGGGCCCATGCCCCCGTGCTCGAAGTCCAGCACCGGCAGCAGGTCTCCCGCCTCGGGAGTCGCGATCTCGAGGAAGAAGTCCGCCTCGGCGACCGGGCCGTCGTCCGAGTCGGGTCGCGCGAAGTGGTAGGCCCCCACCGGAATCCCGTGCCGACCCGCGGCCTTGCGGTGGCGCTCGTAGGTCGGGCTGACGTAGCCCGTCCCCTCGGTCGCCTTGATCCACCCGAACTCGACCCCGGCGTCCTCGATCGCCTTCCAGGAGATCGAGCGCTGCCAGGCGGAGACGTCGATGCCCAGCACCATGCCGGGCAGTGTCTCAGACGTCCTCGGTCTCGACCAGTCCGAGCAGGCGGGGTCGCGTGGCATCCCTCGTTCGAGTGAACGAGGCGGCTGGTCCGAGACCCGATGAGCGTAGCGATGGGGCGCTTCTACCTGCCGCCGCAGGTCCTCGTGGTCGTCGCGGTCCTCGCGGCCGTCGGCGCGATCCTCCTGGTCCTCGCACGGCCCGCCTCCGGCCGGGAGACGGAGGAGCCTGACCAGGCGGCCGCCTCGGCGTCGGCGGAGCCGCCTGTGCTGGTCTCGGCGGTCGAGCCCGTTTCCGAGCCGGAGCCGGCGGCCGCGCCGGTTCGACCTGATCCGGGGTTCCTGGTCCTCGAGCCAGCGCCCGGCCGACGCCTCGTCGTGCGCTCGCGCCCCGGGGGCTCGGTCGTCGCCCGGCTCGGCGCCCGCACCGAGTTCGGCTCTCGGACCACGCTCGCCGTCGCTCGGACGCGCGGCCGCTGGCTGGGCGTCGTCACGACGCATCTTCCGAACGGTCAGCTCGGCTGGGTCGATTCCGACGCGAGCGCCGTCGTTCGCACGCGAACGCGGGTGAGCGTCAGGATCGATCTCTCGGCGCGCCGTCTCGTCGTCCGCCGGGGGGACCGCGTGCTTCGGCGGATCACGGTTGCAATCGGCAGGCCGGGCACGCCCACGCCGAAGGGGCGGTTCGCCGTCACCGACAAGCTTCCCGGCGCCCGCTACAGCTCGGCGTACGGCTGCTGCATCCTGGCGCTCTCCGCGCACCAGCCGAACCTCCCGCCGGGGTGGCAGGGCGGCGATCGGATCGCGGTCCACGGCACCAACGACCCCGGCTCCATCGGCACCGCGGCGTCGGCCGGCTGCCCGCGGGCAAGCGCCAGGAACATGCGCTACCTGTTCCGCAAGGTCCCGCTCGGCGCCCCGGTCTTCGTCCGCGCGTAGGCTAAGAACTCGAACCAAAATGAAGCCTTGAGCCGTCGCGGCGTCCTGGGCGGCGCGCTGCGGCGTCCTCGGTTGCGCCCGTAGCCTCCGGCTACGAACGCGCCCTGCGTCCTTGCATCGCACTCACCCAGGACGCCGCGCCGACGAAGCGTCATTCCGATTCGAGTTCTAAGACAGGAGGTCGGCGAGCTCGCCGGGGGTCGTCACCGGCCGCTGGCAGGCGAAGCGCTCGCAGACGTACGCGGCCGGCTCGTCCTCGAGCAGGCTCTTGCCGGCGAGGAGCGGCACCGCGTCGGTCGGCTCCGGCGAGAAGGCGAAGACCGCGTTCGGCCGGTAGCCCGTGAGGGAGGCGCGTCGGAGCTCCTCCGAATCGCCGACGACGGCGATCTCCTGCGACGGCGAGAAGTGGAGGTCGAGCGCGCAGAGAAGGTGCGAGACCGCCGCCGGCGCGCGCTCCATGAGGGAGTGCGCGAGCCGGAAGACGCCGACCGCCTGCCTCTCGAGCTCGGCGTCTCCGTAGATGCGCGCCAGGCGGAGCAGGACGAACGCCGCCATCGAGTTTCCGGCCGGAGTGGGGTGGTCGTCGAACTCCTTGCGCCGGGCGACGAGCCCGTCGCCGTCGGGCGCGTCGACGTAGAACCCGCCCCGGGACGGGTCGGCGAAGAGCTCGACGAGGAGCCCGGCGAGCCGCCGCGCCTCCTCGAGCCAGCGCAGCTCCCCGGTGGCCCAGGAGAGCTCGACGAGCCCGTTCGCCACGTTCGCGTAGTCCTCGAGGTACGCGGCGATGCGGGCCTCGCCGGCGCGATAGGAGCGCAGGAGCCGGCCGCGCTCGTCGGAGAGCGGCCCCAGGAGGAACTCGGCGACCTCGACGGCGGCCTCCACGTAATCCCGCCGGCCGAGTCGGGAACCGGCGTCGGCGAGCGCCGCGAGCGCGAGGCCGTTCCAGGCGGCGAGCGCCTTGTCGTCCCGCAGCGGCTGCGGGCGCTCCCCACGGGCGGCGAGCAGGGCGGCTCTGGCCTCCTTCGGGATCTCGCCGCGTAGCACGAAGCGGCCGTGCTCGAAGGGGAGGAGCCAGTCGCGCTGCGGCTCGCCGAGCACGGCCTCGACCTCGTCCTCGGTCCAGCTGAAGGTGAGGCCCTCGACGCCCTCGGTGTCCGCATCCTGGGCGGAGGCGAGCCCGCCCTCCGGAAGGCGCAGCTCGCGCAGCACGTAGTTCAGCGTCTCGGTGGTCACGCGCCTGTAGCGCTCCTCTCCGGTCACCACCCAGGCGTGGAGGTACGCCGAGGCGAGGAGCGCGTTGTCGTAGAGCATCTTCTCGAAGTGGGGGACGAGCCAGTGGGCGTCCACCGAGTAGCGGTGGAAGCCGCCGCCGAGCAGGTCGTACATCCCGCCGGCTGCCATGCGGTCGAGCGTCAGCCGCGCCATGCCGAGGGCGTCGTCGTCGCCGTTCGCCGCGTGCAGCCGGAGCAGCAGCTCGATGGTCGAGGCGGCCGGGAACTTCGGCGCCGGGCCGAAGCCGCCGTCCTGCGGGTCGAAGCTCCGGCGGAGAGCCGGCACGACCCCGCTCAGAAGGCCGCTCGTCAGCGGCTCTCCCGACGGCGGCTGTTCGCTCGCCTGCCGGATCGCGTCCACGAGGACGTCGGCCTGCTGCTCGAGCTCGTGGCGGCGCATCCGGTAGGCCTCGGTGACCGCCTGCAGCACCTGCGCGAAGCTCGGCATCCCGTGGCGCGGCTCCGGCGGGAAGTAGGTGCCGCCGTAGAACGGGCGGCCGTCCGGCGTGAGGAAGACGGTCATCGGCCACCCGCCGTGCCCGGTCATGGCGACGACGGCGTCCATGTACAGGCCGTCGACGTCGGGCCGCTCCTCGCGGTCGACCTTGACGGAGACGAAGTGCTCGTTCATGAGCCGAGCCGTGCCGTCGTCCTCGAAGGACTCGTGCTCCATGACGTGGCACCAGTGGCAGGCCGCGTAGCCGACCGAAAGGAGCACCGGGCGGTCCTCCTCTCGCGCCCTGGCAAACGCTTCCTCGCCCCAGGGATACCAGTCCACCGGGTTGGCGGCGTGCTGGAGCAGGTAGGGGCTCGTCTCGGCAGCCAGGCGGTTCACGGAATCAGCCTAGCCAGGGGGTGGGGAAGGGGCGGCGCCGGCTCCCCCCGGTGCCGGTGCCGCCCCGTAGACGTAAGGCTAGGCGGAGACCGGCGCGGGCGCGCCGACGAGCTCGTCGACGGTCGTCACGGTCGCACCGTAGGTCGCCTTCAGGTACTCGAGCGCGTCGTCCTCGTCGACTCCCTCGAACCCGCAGACGGCGTCGCGTGGGATGGTGATCTCGTAGCCGCGGATCAGAGCGCCGTACGAGGAATGGCGCACGCAGATGTGCGTGTGCTGGCCCGTGATCACGACCTCGTCGACCCCGCGCTCGCGGAGCTGCTCGTCGAGGTCTGTCTCGTCGAAGGCTCCGTAATGGCGCTTCTCGGAGACGATGTCGCCGTCGCTCGGAGTGAGCTCCTCGATCACGTCGGCACCCGGGTCGCCGGCCATCGCGTGCTCGCCCCAGATCTTCATCTCCGGATCGCCGGGCTGATGGGCGTCGTTGGAGAAGACGACGACCCAGCCGTCGGCGCGGGCGTGCGCGAGCAGCCGCTGGAGCTGCGGGGTGATGGCCTGCGCCTTCGGGTTGGCGAGCTTCCCGCTGCAGAAGTCCTTCAACATGTCGACGAGGATGAGAGCCTTCATCTATGTCCTCCTGCTAAGTTTTAGACTATCAGTCGATAACCCGATGCCGAAGTCTACCACAGAGTCGCGCCCGGCCCACGAGGCGCTCGCAGCCGTTCTCCAGGTACGGGACGGCGTGCTCCAGGTGCTGCTCTGGAAACGGGCGAAGGAGCCGTTTCTCGGCGCGTGGTCTCTTCCGGGTGGGCGTCTCGAGCAGGGGGAGACCCTGGAAGCCTCGATCCGGCGCCACCTCGCGGCCAAGGTGGACGTGCGCGAGTTGGCGCATCTCGAGCAGCTCGAGACCCGGAGCGAGCCGGGCCGGCATCCGGACGAGCGGCTGGTGGCGACGGCGTACCTCGGCCTCGTCCCGGCAGACGTCGACCCGCGGGTGCCCGGGGACACGAGCTGGCACCCCGTCGACGACCTGCCGGCGATGGCGTTCGACCACGGGTCGATCGCCCTCGCGGCCAGGGAGCGGCTGCGGGCGAAGCTGTCGTACACCAACGTCGGCTTTGCGCTCGCGCCCGCATCGTTCACGATCTCGGAGCTGAGGGGCCTCTACCGCGCGGCGCTCGGCCACGACGTCTCCCCCACGAACCTCCAGCGCGTCCTCCTGAGGCGCCGCCTGCTGGAGCCCACCGGAGAGGTGCGGCCGCCCGGCCGCGCCGGCGGCCGCCCGGCCGCCGTCTACCGCTTCGCCGGCGCCGGCCTCGAGATCACCGACCCGTTCGCCGTCCTCCGCCCGCCAGACGCCCGCTGACCTCGTCCACAGCGTGTCCCGTCCGGCCACGCCCGGGGCCTGACCCCAGGCGTGGCCGGTGGAGACAATCGCGTCATCGAAGTGCCCGCATATGCGGCACGAGCGGTTTCCACAGGCGGGTGTGCAAACGGCTCCCGAATGGCCATGCCCAGGGGTCAGGCCCCGGGCATGGCCTCCGGGGACAGCTCAGAGCAGCCCGCAGACGCGGGCCGTGTTCGGCCACGGGTGGAACCCGAGGCCGGCGCGGTGGGCGCGCTCGGCCGTCCACATCTGCTCGGCGGGGGTCCACCGGTTGGCCGTGCCCTTCAGGCGGAGGAGATAGCGGCCGAAGGCCCGCTGGAACTGGCGGCTCATCTGCAGCCCGCCGTAGTAGGGCGCGCGCGGATCCTCCCAGCTCCCTTCGTGACGGTGGATGCAGCGCCAGGCCTTCCGGTGCGGCGGGTGGTGCGCCCGCTCGCGGAGCCGGTGCGCCCTGTGCTTCCAGAGGTCGCGGAGCGCTCTCAGGCGCGTGAGATCGTTGGTGCGGCGCTCCTCGAAGGTCGCCTTCCGCCGCGGCTTGCCCATGACGCGCTGCCAGTGCCAGGCGACGGCGCGGCGCTTCTCGATCGCTTCGACGAGGCGCTCGGCCTCGGCGCTCGTGCCCGAGGGGAGAACGGCCGAGGCAGCGCCCGCCCCGATGAGCGCGAGCGAGCTTATGAGCGCGAGCAGAAGCGCGCGCAGGTGCTGTCGATTCACGTGCGTCCCCTTTCTGGGCCCTCGTTCCGGCCCGCCGCTGTCCGCTGGACGGGCTCCGGTGGGCGCCTCCTACGTGCCGCGAAGAGGCGCCGGCCCAGGGGTAGGTTTTTCCAGAAGCGGGCTAGGTTACACTCAGCGGCACATGCTGTGGCTCACCATCTGGTTCACGGTGATCCTCAAGATCCCCGCGCTCTACCTCGCCTACGTGATCTGGTGGTCGGTGAAGGACCCGCCTGCCGCAGCCGCCGGGAGCGCCCCGGGGAGTCTCGGCGGCGGGGGGATCGAGCCGCCGCGCCGTCGCGGCCCGCACGCGCCGGTCCCGGGTCGCCGCCCCGGCCCGCACGGCACGCCTGACCGGCGCCGCACGCGGGAGCCCGTCCTGGTGGCGAGCGGAAGGAGGGCCAGATGAGCGCGTACGACCCCGAGCTCTCCGCCCGCGTCACGACCACGCAGCTTGTCGCCGACTTCCTGGCGACCTTCGCGCTCTTCGCCGGGCTGGTCGGGATCGTCTACTCGCCGGGCAGGCTCTGCACCGCCGCCGTCTTCATCTCGCTCTTCGCTGCTGCGCTCGGCGGGCGGGATCGCCACCTCGTTCCCGTCGCCGTCGGCGTTACGACGGCAAGCTGGATCGTGGGGATGATCCTCGCCGTCGCCCTCGACCGGCCGATCTTCTAGGAACTTTTTCCGCGCCGGGCCGGTCCGATCCCCCTAAAGAGGGATTGCCGCTAGGCCGATGGACCTATCGGCTTACGGTTCGGGAATTTTCGGCTCGCAACGCTCCAAGTCCATGGGAAGCTTCAAGCTCCGGCTGGTCATCTACTTCATGCTGCTAGCGCTGCTGCCGCTCGTGGCGGCAACCGTGGCGGGCGGCGAGGTGGCGGAGCGAGGCGAGGTCGGCTCGGCGGACTCCAGGCTCTCGACCGCGCTCCGGGTCGCGGTCGCCGACTACGAGGAGCAGCTCGACGAGGACGCGGCCGAGACGGCGCGCTTCCTCGCGCGCACGAACAGCGTGCCGCAGGATCTGGCCTCCGGTAACCGCGCCGCCCTGGCGCAAACAGCGAACGCGGTCGAGCACAGCGCGTTCTATTCGCCCAAGGGCGATCTCCTCGCCGGCGAGCCCCCTAGTCCGCCCGACGGCCAGAGGGAGGTCCTCGTCAGGACCCCAGACGGCAAGCTCCTCGGAAGCGTGGTCGTCCACATTCCGTTCGACAACGCGCTTGCGAAGCGGCTTGCGGACCGTGCGGCGCTCGACGAGGGCGCTCGCTTCGCCATCGTCGCCGACGAGCGTGTGCTCGCCCCGACCACGATCAAGGGGGATCTCGACGTCCCCCACCAGCAGCCGCAGTTCGTCACCGTCGACGGAGTGAGCTACCGGGCGGTCGGCACTGACCTCATTCCGCGCGAGGGCGCGAAGCGGCCGGCGGTCTCCCTCGTCGCTCTCAGTCCGAAGGCGGCCGTCGACCAGGCCGTCGGCGACCTCCGCAGCCGCTTCCTTCTGTTCTCGGCGGTGGCGCTGGTCGCTGTCGGCATCCTGGCGTACACATTCGGGCGAACGATCGTCCGCTCACTCGGAGAGCTCGCGGCCGCGGCCGGCGCGATTGCCAACGGCAAGCTGGAAGAGCGGGTTCCCGTTCGTGGGCGAGACGAGTTTGCGGCCCTCGGCGAGGCCTTCAACGACATGGCCGAGCAGCTCGAGCAACGCCTGCGCGATTTGGACGCCGAGCGCGGGCGCGTGCGCGACACCATCGGCCGGTTCGGCGAAGCCCTCGCCGCGACCCACGACCCGTACGCCCTCCTGCCGGTGATCGTCGAGAACACGGTCGTGGCGACCGGTGCCGCCGGGGCGCGCCTCGTCGTCGACGGCAAGGAGATCGCGCACGAGGGCAACACGGTCGACGGCGGCAAGCCGCTCGCCATCCCGCTCGGGCTCGAGGGGCGCGAGAGCGGCGTCCTCTACCTGACTCCGAAGGAGGCGGACTTCAGCAACGAGGCTCGAGAGCTCGCGCACTGGCTCGGCGCGCAGGCGTCGATCGCGCTCGAGAACGCGCGCCTTCATCGCCTCGTCGAGCGCCAGGCGAACACGGACGGCCTCACCGAGCTCCCGAACCGCCGCCACTTCGAGGAGGCGCTCGACGTCGAGATCTCCCGCGCCGAGCGCTTCGGCGGGAGCCTTGCCCTGATCCTCGGCGACCTCGACGAGTTCAAGCAGGTCAACGACCGCTACGGCCACCAGGCCGGCGACGACGTCCTGCAGACGTTCGCAGACATCCTGCGCTCGACCGTTCGCGACGTCGACCTCCCCGCGCGCTACGGCGGCGAGGAGTTCGCAGTCCTCCTCCCGCAGACCGATCTCGACGGCGCGCACGAGCTCGCCGAGCGCCTTCGCCGTGCGCTGGCCGCCCGGCCGATGTCGACCCATCCCGGCGGCCTCGTCGCCGTGACGGCGAGCTTCGGCGTCGCCGCCTTCCCGGACGCTCCGACCCCCGCCGCCCTCTTTGCCTCGGCCGACGAGGCGCTCTACCGGGCCAAGCGGGCCGGCAAGAACTGCGTCGTCTCGGCGGACGCAGGTACCATCGTCCGCGCGCACGACTAGGTTCCCACCTGGCACCGAGTCGTCTACAATCCGGCGCTTGCCCCTGTCCCCCACCTAGGAGGTGCTGTGAGCGAGCAGCCAGACACGACCTTTTCCCGCGTCATCGAGGAGCACCTCGAGCTGAAGCGGCGTAACTCGCAACTCGACGGCAACATGCCGATCGGCCGGTACGAAGTCGAAGACCCGTTCGAAAACCACCCTCTGTTCAAGACCGAGGAACAGGCCCGCCTCGAAGACACGCTGAGCGGTCAGGAGCCCGAGCTCGAGCCGAGCAAGGTGCTCGCGTGGCCCGGCGAGGACACCGACCCGCCGGTCGACCCGGAGGACACCCTCTGGGGACGCTCCCGCGACTTCGACTGGGGCGACTAGCTTCGCCCCGACCCGCCGGGCGTTTCGCTCCCCGCGGCGGGGATCCAAGCCGCGCGGCCAGCTACAGTGAGCCCCGACGCGGGGCGTTAGCTCAGCTGGGAGAGCGCCGGCTTTGCAAGCCGGAGGTCACCGGTTCGATCCCGGTACGCTCCACTGCGCGAGCTGGGACAACTGGACCATCTGGGTCGGTCATCTGGAACTGCATGTCTGAGTACGTCCTCGGTCATCACCAAGAGGGAGAGCGCGAGCGGCTCGATCTGATGTCGCGGCTGCTCGATCCGATGCACCGCCGCCACATCGAACAGCTGGGCATCGGACCTGGGGCGCGGACGCTTGAAGTCGGCTGTGGTAACGGCTCCATCTCTGCCTGGCTCGCGGAGCGCGTCACCCCTGGCGGGCGAGCCGTGGCGGTGGATCTCGACCTGTCGCTGGTCGACGCGGACATACCGAACCTCGAGCTTCGCGAGGCAGACATCGTCGCCGGACCAGTCGAACCGAGAGATTTTGATTTGGTGACGGCGCGTGCCGTACTTCACCACGTGGCGCGCTCAGAGGCTGCCGTCGCGAACCTCGTCGCCAGCGTGCGACCGGGCGGAGCAATCCTCCTGATCGAGCCGGATTTCCTGCCGGTGAGCGTCGCCGAGCCGCGTGACGTCCGGGCGTTCTGGGAGGGGTGGCTCGCGTGGTCGCGCCGGGAGGGAATCGACTACGTAATCGGTCGCCGGCTCCCCGCGACTCTGGCAACGCTGGGCATGGAGAGCATCGAGGCAACCGCCGAGACCGCGCTTTACAACGGTGGCTCTTTGTGGGCTGTTTACTGGACGCGGACGGTCATCGAGTTGCGGGGCCGGCTAGTCGCATCGGGCGAGCTCGACGACCGGTCGATTGACGCGTTCCTCGGGCACTGCGCCGACCCGGCATGGTGGACGCAGACGATTGCTTTTACCGCTGTCCATGCCCGCGCACCCAGCGGCTGAGTGACGAGTCACGGACCGCACGACGTTGCGCTCGATGCCGTGTTGCCTCGATGCTAATCGCGCAAGGACTCGACCCCGTCAAAGTCGCGAACCAGATGGGCCATGACAATCCAGGGTTCACACTCAGCCGCTACAGCCAATCTTCGACGCGGCCACATCACACGAGGCGATCCGTTCGGCTGTCCAAGACGCAATTCTTGGCAAGTCTTTGGCAAGTCGGGCCGGAGGAGAACGGGGAGAAGTGTGATTGAGCCGCGGGCAGAAGTGGTCAATTTGCAGGACTTCGAGGACTAACTGGGACGGGCGGGGAAGCCCTGGCCACGCTTTGCAAGCCGGAGGTCACCGGTTCGATCCCGGTACGCTCCATCCGCGGACAAGCATGACCGTTACACGTGGTCGCTCGAGCGGGGAAACGTAGCCCCGTCTCCTTCTCAGCCGACCAGCTTGGCCCGGATCGAGAACTTCGCGCGCGAGGAGACGCAGCCGAGCTGGGACGTCTCCGACTGGTTCAGCGTCCCGACGAGGTGGGTCGCGCGCCAGTCGGCTCCGATCGTGCGGGCGTTTTCGACCTTGAAGCGGATCGTCACCGACGACGTGGCCTGGGCATCGTCGCAGAAGACGTAGAAGAAGCCGTTGTAGCTCCCCCGGTACCGCAAGCCCTGCCGCTTGATCAGGGCGTGAATCTTCTTCGTCTGGAGATCGTTCCAGCGAACGTCGCACGCGCCCTCGCCGCACCGTGGTCGGAACTGCCAGCCGAACGTCGGCGCCTTCAGATTCGTGTAGCCGCTGGAGCTCAGCTTCTTCGTGCGGACGTTGAACGTGCCCTGGACCCTCGCCTCGCGAAGCGGCGGAGTGGGCGTCGTCGCCGCGACGGTCACGCGCTCGGATACGAGGCCGCCTGCCCGCGCCTCGATTCCGTAGGAGTAGTCCTTGCCGGGCGAGACGTCGGTGTCGGTGAAGGAGACCTCAGGTGCGAGGATGCTCCGGAAGAACGAGCCGTTGCGGTAAACGCTGTACCGCACGACGTCGGGGTCGCCAGAGGGGGCCACCCAGCTGACGACGATGCTGAAGGCGTCTGCTTCAGCAGTTAGGTCCGACGGCGGGAGGACGCTCGCCGATTCCGCCTCGCCGGTCGCCGGCGCTGCGGCTCCGCTGGAGTCCTCGGCCTCGTCGCCCCCGCTCATGCAGGCGCTTGCGAACAGGACCGTGGTGGCCCCGATCAGGAACCACGATCGCGACCAGTGCAGTCGACCGCGTGCCACTGCGCTCCCTCCTTGTGACAGAAGTCTCGTGCGCTCCAAGGCGGAAGTCAATCGAGGGGACGTGTATACGCTCCCGCCCGTGAGCCTCGCGAGCTTCGACCGCGTTTCGCTCCTCTTCGGGCCCTCGCCCGTACACCGGCTCGAGCGCCTGAGCGAGCACCTCGGCGGCAAGGTCGAGATCTGGGCGAAGCGCGAGGATTGCAACGCCGGGCTCGCGTACGGCGGGAACAAGGTGCGCAAGCTCGAGTACCTGGCTGCCGAAGCGCTGGCGCAGGGATGCGACACGCTCGTCTCGATCGGCGGCGTGCAGTCGAACCACACCCGCCAGGTGGCGGCCGTCGCGGCGCGGCTCGGGCTCGGCTGCGTGCTCGTGCAGGAGCGCTGGGTCGAGTGGCCCGACGTCGTCTACGACAAGGTGGGGAACATCCTCCTGTCGCGGATCATGGGCGCGGACGTCCGCCTCGACGCGGCCGGCTTCGACATCGGCATCCGTCCCAGCTGGGAGGACGCGCTCGCCTCCGTGGAGGAGCGCGGCGGCAAGCCTTACGCGATCCCGGCGGGAGCCTCCGACCATCCGCTGGGCGGGCTCGGCTTCGCGCGCTGGGCCGGCGAGGTCGCCGAGCAGGAGGCCGAGCTGGGCTTCTTCTTCGACACGATCGTCGTCTGCTCGGTGACAGGCTCGACGCAGGCGGGCATGGTCGCCGGGTTCGCCCTCCAGGAGCAGGAGCGCGCCGTCCTGGGGATCGACGGCTCGGCGACCGTCGAGCAGACCCGGGCGCAGATCGCGCGCATCGCGCGCCGGACCGCCGAGGCGATCGGGCTCGGTCGCGAGCTCGCCGACGACGAGATCGTGCTCCTCGACGAGTGGCACGCCGGCATCTACGGCATCCCGGACGAGAAGACGATTGACGCGATTCGCCTGTGCGCGCGCCTCGAGGGCGTGCTCACCGACCCGGTCTACGAGGGCAAGTCCATGGCGGCCCTGATCGACCTCGTCCAGTCCGGCCGGATCGAGCCGGGGTCGTGCGTGCTCTACGCGCACCTTGGCGGGCAGCCGGCGCTGAACGCGTACGCGGGCGCCTTCTGAGACACTCCTCAGCGCCGTGACCGGGCCCGCACCACTCCGTGAGCGCCCAGCGTGGAAGGCGCTCGAGCGCCATTACGGGGAGATCCGCAGCGTCCACCTGCGGGAGCTCTTCGCAGCCGACCCGACGCGCGGGGAGCGCCTGGCCGTCGAGGGCGGCGGGCTCTACCTCGACTACTCCAAGAACCGGATCACCGACGAGACGGTCGGGCTGCTCGTGCAGCTCGCCGTCGAGACCGGCCTCGCAGAGCGGATCGAGGCGATGTTCCGGGGGGAGCGGATCAACGTCTCCGAGAACCGCGCCGCCCTCCACGTCGCGCTCCGAATGCCCAGGGAGGCGTCGCTCGTGGTCGAGGGCGTGGACGTGGTCGCCGAGGTGCACGAGGTCCTCGACCGGATGGCGAGCTTCGCCGAGAGCGTGCGCTCGGGCGAGTGGCTCGGCTTCACGGGCAAACCGGTCCGGAACGTCGTCAATATCGGCATCGGCGGCTCCGACCTCGGCCCGGTGATGGCCTACGAGGCGCTTCGCCACTACTCGCAGCGGGACCTGACCTTCCGGTTCGTGTCCAACGTGGACTCGACCGACTTCGTGGAGGCCACGCGCGACCTGGCTCCCGAGGAGACGCTGTTCGTCGTCTCCTCGAAGACGTTCACGACGCTCGAGACCATGACGAACGCCCGCTCGGCCCGCGACTGGGCGCTCGCCGCCCTGGGGGACGAGGCCGCGGTCGCCAGGCACTTCGTCGCCGTGTCCACCAACGCCGAGGGTGTGGCGGCGTTCGGCATCGACACCGCCAACATGTTCGGCTTCTGGGACTGGGTCGGCGGGCGCTACTCGATGGACTCGGCGATCGGGCTCTCGACGATGATCGCGATCGGGCCCGGGCGCTTCCGCGACCTGCTCGCGGGCTTCCACGCCATGGACGAGCACTTCCGGACGACGCCGTTCGAGCGGAACCTGCCCGTGCTCATGGGCCTCCTGGCGGTCTGGTACGGCAACTTCTTCGGCGCCCAGGCCGTCGCCGTCCTGCCCTACAGCCAGTACCTGAAGCGCTTCCCCGCCTACCTTCAGCAGCTGACGATGGAGTCGAACGGAAAGCACGTGACCCTCGAGGGCATTCCGGTCGACTACGAGACGGGCGCCGTCTACTGGGGCGAGCCCGGGACGAACGGCCAGCACAGCTTCTACCAGCTGATCCACCAGGGCACGAAGCTGATCCCGGTCGACCTGATCGGCTTCGCCAAGAGCCTCAACCCGCTCCGCGACCACCACGACCTGCTCATGTCCAACGTCTTCGCCCAGGCGGAGGCGCTCGCCTTCGGCAAGAGCGATGACGTGCCCCATCGGGTCTTCGAAGGCAACCGCCCCAGCAACGTCATCCTCGCCGAGCAGCTGACGCCGCACACGCTCGGGGCGCTCGTCGCACTCTACGAGCACAGCGTCTTCACGCAGGGGACGATCTGGGGAATCGACTCCTTCGACCAGTGGGGAGTCGAGCTGGGGAAGGTGCTCGCGCAGCGGATCATCCCCGAGCTCGAGAGCGAGCAGGAGCCGGAGCTCGACCACGACAGCTCGACGAACGCGCTCATCCGGCGCTACCGCGCCCAGAGATGAAGGGAGAGACGATGCAGCTCGGGATGGTCGGCCTCGGTCGGATGGGCGCCGGCATCGTCCGTCGGCTGCTCCGCGCCGGGCCACCAGTGCGTCGGCTACGACGTCTCGCCCGGACGCGGTCGCTGCGCTCGCCGCCGACGGGATGGTCGGCGCCTCCTCGCTCGAAGACCTGGCCGCCAAGCTCGAAAAGCCGCGGGCCGTGTGGCTGATGGTGCCGGCCGGCGAGATCACAGACCAGACCATCGCCGCCGTCAGCGACGTCCTCGAGGCAAGGGCGACGTCATCATCGACGGCGGCAACAGCCACTACCACGACGACATCCGCCACGCGGAGGAGCTGCGCTCCAAGGGCATCCACCACGTCGACGTGGGCACGAGCGGCGGCGTCTGGGGGCTCGAGCGCGGCTTCTGCCTGATGATCGGGGGCGAGCAGGAGGTCGTCGAGCGGCTGGGGCCGATCTTCGCCGCGATCGCCCCGGGTGTGGAGACGGCGCCGCGGACGCCGGGCCGCACGGGCGACCCGAGCCCGTCCGAGCAGGGCTGGTACCACTGCGGCCCCAACGGCGCCGGGCCACTTCGTGAAGATGGTGCACAACGGCATCGAGTACGGCGCTCATGGCCGCGTACGCCGAGGGGCTGAACATCATCGCCAACGCCGACGCGGGCGTGCGGAAGCGCGACCAGGACGCAGAGACCGCGCCGCTCGAAAACCCGGAGTGGTACAGCTACGAGATCGACACGACCGAGGTGGCGGAGGTCTGGCGCCGCGGCAGCGTCATCTCGTCCTGGCTCCTCGACCTGGCCGCGGAGGCGCTCCATCGCCTCGCCGCAGCTCGAGGAGTTCGCCGGCCGCGTGTCGGACTCCGGTGAGGGCCGGTGGACGACCCTGGCCGCGATCGACGAGGGAGTGCCGGCGCCGGTGCTCACGGCCGCGCTCTACTCGCGCTTCAGCTCCCGCGGCCTCGACGACTTCGCCGACAAGCTCCTCTCGGCGATGCGCAAGGAGTTCGGCGGCCACGAGGAGAAGCGCGAGGCTCAGTAGAGGACGAGCCGGTCGCGGTGCACGGCCTCGAGGCCGTGAGAGCGCTCGGCGATCTCGGCAGCAGCCGCGCTCGCGATTCCCTTGGCGAACGCGCCCCCGTCCGGTCCCACGAGCTCGACCGCCTCGCCGGCCGTGAAGCGACCGTCGCAGCGGACGACACCGACCGCGAGCAGGCTGCGAGCATCCGCCGTGACGGCTCTGCGGGCCCCCTCGTCCACGTGCAGCTTCCCGGCGACGGGCATGCCGAAGCGAAGCCAGAGCTTGTACGCAGAAAGCTCCCGGCCGTCCTCCTGGAAGCGGGTCCCGAGCGGCTCGCCCGCCAGGATCGGCGCGAGCACTGACTCGCCTGCTCCCGCCGCTATGACCGTCGGAATCCCGCCGGCAGCGGCCATCCTGGCCGCGAGCACCTTGCTCCGCATCCCTCCCCGACCGAGACGCGACGGCTCGCCCAGGACAGCCTCTCCGACCGCCGACCCGTCATCGACGAGCTCCGCACCAGGCGTGCCCGGGGCGCGGGTGAGGACCCCTTCCACCTCGGTCAGGAGCACGAGCAGGCGCGCGCGGACGAGAATCGCGACCTGTGCCGCCAGCGCGTCGTTGTCGCCGAACGTGATCTCGTCGGTCGCAGTCGCGTCGTTCTCGTTCACGATCGGAACCGCCTGGAGGGCGAACAGGGCCTGCAGCGCGTTGCGCGCGTTCACGTAGGCGGCCCGGTCGGCCACGTCTCCTCCGGTCAGCAGGATCTGCGCGGCGTGGAGCCCCTCTCGCGCGAGCGCCTGCTCCCACGCCCGCTGCAGGCGAGCCTGCCCGAGCGCGGAGGCGGCCTGGAGCTTGGGAACCGACCGAGGCCGCCGATCGAGACCGAGGTGGGGAAGCCCGAGCGCGATTGCGCCGGAGGAGACGATCGCAACGGGCTCGCCGTTCGTGACCACCGCCGCGATCTCGCGTGCGCGCCGCCGCAGGATGCTCCGGCGTACGGTTCCGCGGGGCCCGACGACGAGGCTCGTCCCCAGCTTGACGACGATCGTCATCGACGCTGGGAGCCGTCTCCCACGATCCGGTACTGGCGCAGCCAGAGATCGCGGTACGTGACCGGCCCGCGCGGCCCCGGGACCCAGTCGACGTTGATCCCGGTCTCCGGAGCGCCCGTCAGCTCGAAGCCGTCAGTGAAGCGGGTGGGCGCGTGCCAGAAAGCCGCGGTACCGCGATAGCCGTCGAGGAAGCGCTCGGCCGCCTCCACGTCCTCGGCCACGATTCCGGCGGAGAGGCCCGAGGTCTGCTCGTTCGCGACCCGCACGGCGGACTCGAGGTCGTCGGCGAGAGCAATCGTCACCGTCGCGACCCGCTCGGGGTCGCTGGCCCATTCGTGACCTACCGGCTGGTCGAGCGGCAGCGCCCCCTCGACGGGGCCTCGTACCTCGAGGCCTTTCTCGGCGAACAGCTCGAGCAAAGCAGGCACGAGGTGTGCGGCAGCACGGTCGACGAGCGCGAGATTGAGCCGATTGCACACTCCGAGCCGGTCGAGGCTCGCCTCCGCGAGAGCGAGGGTCTTCTCACGGGAGGCGGAGCCGTGGACGTAGAGGACGCCGCCCCCCTCTGCATGGGCCAGTGTGCGTACCCCCTGCTCGGCGGCCAGCCGCGCGAGCGCAGCAGTCGTCTCGCCGCTTCCGCGCAGGATGACGAGCGGAATCTGCGTGGGGAGCGACACAAGGATGCGGGCGCCCTCGTGGTCGGCCGAGCGGACGAGCCCCACGGCGTCGGGCGGGAGGCCGGCGGCCTCGAGGGCCGGCCGGAGCACGTCGTCGACGAGACCCGTGACCGTCCGAAGCGCGGCGCCGCCCGTTCGGAGCACCGCGGTGTTGAGGCTCTTGAGGAGCTGTCCGGCAACGTCGAGCGCCACGTTGGGCCTCGCCTCGAAGTTGGCGCCGACCGTGCCGATCGGGATTCGTCGCTCGCTCACGTGCAGCCCGTTCGCCAACGTCCGAGAGCCCGCCTCGCGCTCGAGCGGCTCGACCTCGGCCATTGCCTCCACCTGCTGCGCGAGGGCCTCGACGCGGGCCTCGTCCAGCCGCAGGCGGTCGAGCGTGCCCTCGTCTACGCGACCGGTTGCAGCCTCGCAATCGGACGCATTGGCTTCGAGGATGCTTTGCCGACGCTCCCGAAGGAGCGTCCCGGCTACCCGGAGCGCCTCGGCGACCAGGTCGTCGCGAAGCGACGCGGTCGCGCGGTTGGCGGCGGCCGCTTCGCGCTCGACCTGTTCCCGGATACCAGTCATACGAAGTGTTATACGCGCATCGACGCTTGCCGGGACAGCGAGGATCGCCGGAAGCCGCCGGGTCCTGATGACCTTGCGCATTCACACAAAAAGGGGTCGCTGGCGACCGCGGGGCCGCCTTTCATGAGTGCGTGGCCAGCCGCGTGCCCGTCTACCACGGCCCGTTTCACAAGCGGGAAGCAGAGCGACTGCTTTGGCGTGCCGGTTTCGGGCCGAAGCCCGGCCAGGCCCACACGGTCGCCAAGAAGGGCCTCAAGCGAGCGGTCGACGACCTCCTGAACCCGCCGAAGGCTCGGCTGATCGGGCCGGCGCCCACCGACGACTCCGGCGCCCCGCTCGCCCCGCGCGACGCCTGGGGACACGACCACCTCTGGTGGCTCGACCGCATGGTGCGCTCGAACCGGCAGCTGCACGAGCGGATGACCCTCATCTGGCACGACTGGTTCGCCACGTCGAACGACGGCGTCGGCTCCCAGAAGCTCATGCTCAACCAGAACAACTTCCTGCGCTCGCACGCGCTCGGCTCCTTCGAGACGATGCTGCTCGGGCTCACGAAGGACCCGGCCATGCTCATCTGGCTGAACGGCATCCAGAACAACAGGTGGTCGCCGAACGAGAACTACGCGCGCGAGCTGATGGAGCTCTTCACCCTCGGCGCAAGCCGCGGCTACACCGAGGACGACGTGCGGGAACAGGCGCGTGCCCTGACGGGGTGGCGCGTCGATTGGGACGACAGCGTCGGCTACGTCAACTTTCGATTCGACCCGAGCTGGCACGACGCCGGCGTCAAGACCATCTTCGGCAAGAGCGGCAGGTACAGCTGGCAGGACGCGTGTCGCCTGTGCATCCAGAACTCGAGGCACGCCTCCTACTTCGTCGGGAAGCTCTGGAGCTACTTCATCCCCAAGCCCCCATCGGCGTCCACCCAGTCTGCGCTCGTCCGCTTGTACAAGCGCTCCGACTACAGGGTGAAGCCGGTCGTCGAGGCCATCCTCAAGCACCCGCAGCTCTACAAGGGCCCGCGGATGATCAAGCCGCCCATCGTCCAGGTCGCAGGAATGCACCGCGCCCGCGGGCGGCGAGTGAACTCGGAGGCGTGGACCTGGCTGTCCTCGCTCGACGGCCAGCGTCTCTTCTATCCGCCGAACGTCTCCGGCTGGAACGACGACCGCTGGCTCGACACCTCCAGCTTCCGCGGCCGCTGGATGGACGTGAACGAGGTCCTCGAGCCGTACGAGCTCGACACCGACGACTGGTTCGGGGAGCTGCCGTTCAACGCCGACAAGCTCGTCGACCGGGCGCTGGACTTCTGGGGCAACCCGGCGACGACCGCATCGACCCGCTCGACGCTGCGCGCCTTCGCCCAGAACGCGCTCTCGGACGCGGGCTCGAGCTACGAGCGCGACGCGTACCCAGTCCTCATCCTCAACGCCCTCCGGATCCTCTTCGCCGTGTCCCCCGACTACCAGACCTGCTGACGATGAGCTGCTCCTGCAACGAGTTCACCCGCGCGGCGATGCTCCGGCGCTCCGTCGCCGAGGCGGGCCGCGGCCTGCCGACGATCGAGCCGGGCATGCCCGTCCCGGCGGGAAGCGGCCTCGACCGGCGCGCCTTCCTCTCCCGCGCCGCCGGGATCGCCCTCTCCGTCTACGGCGCGAGCAAGCTCCCACTCGGGCTCTTCGAGGAAGGCATCGCCCGCGCACAGAGCGGCCCGGCCGGCCCCGTGCTCGTGTCCGTCTTCCTCGACGGCGGCGCCGACTCGCTGTCGATGCTCTTTCCGGCCGGTCACCCGCAGTACGCGACCCTCCGCCCGCAGCTGTCGCTCGCGCCGACCGACGGCCAGGCCTTCTCGGAGGACGCGAGCCTGCGCTGGCATCCGTCGCTCTCCCCGCTGGCGGAGCTCCACGCCGAGGGCAAGGTGACGGTCGTCCCGGCCATCGGCTACACGGACGCCGACCAGTCCCACTTCACCTCGCGCCACTACTGGGAGGTCGGCGCGACCGACGCACACCTCCGCACCGGGTGGCTCGGACGCTACCTCGACGTCGCCGGGACGCTCGACAACCCGCTGCAGGGGCTCGCGCTCAACTGGTCACTCCATCCGTCGCTCGCTTCCGCCAACGTCCCCGTCGCCGCCGTGTCGGCGGTGGACGACTACGACTTCTGGGCCAGAGGCGTCTGGGGCGAGGTGGAGCAGCGCATGCTGGAGGCGATGGGGACGTTCCCCCCTGTTCCCGATCCCGCCGCCTCGAAGGTGGCCGAAGTGACCCAGCAGGTCGCGACCCTGCGCTCCCAGCTCCTCCCGTTCGCCGACGGCTTCGGAACCACGGTCCCCTATCCCGGCGGGGACTTTGCGGACCGGCTGGCGGGCCTCGCTGCCATGGTCGCCGGAGGGCTGCCGCTCCGCTGCGTGACGATGAGCGCTCCGGGGATGTACGACACCCACGCCGACCAGGAGAACGGCCTCCCGGGAGACCTCGCGCTTACGGCCGACTCCCTCCACGCCTTCCAGCGTGACCTCGAGTCGCGCGGCATCGCCGACCAGGTGCTCGTGCTCGTCTGGAGCGAGTTCGGCCGCCGGGCCGAGGAGAACGGCTCGGGCACCGATCATGGCGCCGCGGGCATCGGTCTCCTCATCGGCTCGCGTGTGCGGGGCCAGATGCTGGGCGAGTTTCCCGGCCTGACGTCGTCCGGGCTCGACGAGCAGGGCAACCTGCGGGCGACCTACGACTACCGCTCGCTCTACTGCTCGCTCCTCGAGGACTGGTTCGCGACGGGAGCGGACGCGGTCATCCCGAACGCCGCGAGCTTCCCTCGGACGACGCTCCTGACGTGAGACGCCTCGCCGCGCCCGCTGTCCTCGGCGTCCTCGCCGTGCTCCTCCTCGCAAGCGGCACAGCCGCCGCCTACCCGACCCGGATGCAGGCGGTCGCCGACGAGTTCACCCTCATGCTCTCCCGCACGTCCGTCCCGAACAAGCGGGTGAAGATCGAGCTCGCGAACTTCGGCGAGGATCCCCACGACCTCAGGCTTCGACGCTTCCATGGGACGCGCACGTTCAAGATCGGCGAGACGCTCCCCGGCGAGCAGACGACGAAGACCTTCCGCCTGGCCCCTGGGCGCTATCGGCTCTGGTGCTCGATCGCCGACCACCGCGAGCTGGGCATGCGCGCCACGCTGCGGGTTCGGCGCGACTAGCCGTCCGGTTCGTCGCCGGCGTCGAGCACGGCGTAGAGCCGCCACTCCCCCGGGACGCCCTTGAGCACCTGCGTTCCGCGGTCCTCGAAGGCGATCTCCGAGCCCGCGACGAGGTCCTTGACCATGCTCGACACGAGAACCTGGCCGGGCTCCGCCGCAGCCGCCACGCGAGCCGCGATGTGGAGCACGATCCCGCCGAAGCGGCCGCCCTCGACCTCGCCCTCGCCGGTGTGCAGGCCGGCGCGGATCTCGAGCCCGAGCCCGCGGATGTCCTCGCGGGTCGCAGCAGCGCAGCGGATGGCACGAACGGGGCCGTCGAACGAGGCGACGAAGCCGTCGCCGGTCGTGTTCAGCTCCGTGCCGCGAAACTCCCCGAGGCGCCGCCGCACGAGCGCGTCGTGGCGGCCGAGGAGGTCGCGCCAGCCGGCGTCGCCGAGCTCGGCTGCCCGCTGGGTCGAGCCCACGATGTCGGTAATGAGAATCGTGGCCAGCACACGCTCGGGCCCGGTGCCGCCGCGGAGGCCTCCGAGGAATTCCTCGGTCGCTCGAAGCAGCACGCCGTTCCCGTCCGGATCGGCCCAGGAGAAGCCGTCCACGAGCTCCGGGATCTCGCGTCGGATCGCGCCGGGGATGCGCTCGGCGACGTAGGCGGCGGGGCCCGTCGAGACCGTTCGGTGCAGCACGAGCGTGGGCACACGGATCGCCGGGAGGACGTCGCTGACGTCGCCGTCCATGACCATGCGCTGGAACGCGACGGCCGCGCCGGGGCTCGCGCTCTGGCGCATGTGCCGTTCGTACCAGGCGCCGAACTCCGCGTCACCGGCCCGTGTCGGCGTGTACTCCTCGAGCTGGCGGGCGAAGAACTCCGGAGTCCCCCAGCTCTCGCCGACCTCCTTGAGCCAGGCTCTCCACTCCTCGTCGCTTCGCGCCCAGGGATAGCCGGACGAGCGGCGGCCCTTGGGCGAGGGGTCGTAGAGGACGAGGGCGGCCGTCCGCTCGGGATAGGTGGCCGCGAACAGGATCGCCAGGCATGCCCCCTCGTGCGCGGCGAGGAACGCCGCCCGTTCCATTCCCGCCGCGTCCATGACGGCGCGGACGTCGTCCATCCTCGCCTCGAGCGTGGGGACGCTGCGAAGGCGGTCGGAGAGGCCCATGCCGCGCTTGTCGAAGAGGAGGACGCGTGCGAACGACGCCAGGCGATCGACATGCTCCACGAACAGGGGCTGCTCCCAGACCGAGTCGAGGTGGGCGAGGCTGCCGCGGACGACGACGAGATCCTGCTCTTCCTCACCCACGACCTGGTAGGCGATGCTGACGTCGCCGCTGCGGGCGTAGCGGATGTCGGGCACGTCCACGGCGCCATTCTCCCCGGCTACGGGAGAGCGCGCGCGACGTCGCCCAGGCGCTCGAAACGGGCGCCCGCCTCGCGGCAGTGCTCGACGAAGCTCCCCAGCATCGCCACCCGGTGCCCCCGCCCGATCACCTGCGGGTGCATGGTCAGCGTCAGGATCCCGCCGTCGACGTTCGCGTCCATCCAGTCGAGCTCGGCCTGCCAGATCTCCAGCACCTGGCTCGGCGCCGCGCCTCCCTTTCGGTACGGGTCGAAGTTGAACTGGAAGTGCACCCAGTCGTCGAGCTCGAAGCAGAGCGGCAGCTCCCACAGGGTCGACTCGCGGCCGCGCTCGAGAGGAACGCCGCGCGCCACCTTGTCCCCGATCCGTGGGTGGAAGGGCCGGTAGTCGTCGGTCATGAGGCTCGAGTCGTAGAGGAACCCGAGCTCCTCGACGAGCGCGAGCGTGGACTCGGAGAGGTCGGCGGAGGGAGCGCGGAAGCCGAGCGGCGTCACGCCGATCCGCTCGAGCACCGACCAGGCCCGCTCCATGTCGGCGCGCTCCTCGTCCGGGGTCTGCAGGCTGGGGTCGACGTGTGCGTACGAGTGGTGCGCGACCTCGTGGCCGGCTTCGAGGATCGAGGCGGTCTCCGCCGGGAACGACTCGACGGTGTGGCCGGGGACGAAGAACGTCGCGCGGAGTTCGCGCTCCTCGAGGAAGCGAAGAAGCCGCGGGACGCCGACGCGGGCTCCGTACTCACCGCGGTTGAGCATCGCGGGCGTGACCCGGTCGTAGGCGAGCCAGACGGAGAGCGCGTCGAAGTCGAAGCTCAGGCAGACGGTGCTGCGCGGCATGTGGGGGAGCCTACAATCGGAGCATGGAAGATCCGGGGCCGCTCACGATCACGCTGGAGCCGCTCGACGACCACCTGATCGTCGAGCCGGTCGACGAGGACGTGGAGACCCGCACGGGGCTGATCATCCCGCAGAGTGCCGAGGCCGGCTGCCGCACGGGGATCGTCACCGGCGTCGGCGCCGACGCCCAGGGCATCGATCCCGGGGACAAGGTGCTGTTCCCGAAGGACGCGGGCTACGACGTCCGGTTGGGGGGAGTCGCCTGCAAGGTGCTGAGCCGCCGCGAGCTCATCGCCCGCGTCCACGACTGAGACTCACGCCTCGCCGTGGCGGAGCCGGCCCGGCCAGGCTCCCGCCTCGCCGAAGAGCGCGATCAGCGCGGGGATGAGCACCGGCCGGACGACGAAGGTCTCCAGGAGAACACCGACGGCCATCACGAAAGCGAACTCGCGGAACCCGTCGATCGGGACGAGCGCGAGCATCGCGAACGAGGCTGCCAGCGCGATTCCGGCGACGCTGATCGCGCGCGAGGCTCGAGGAGCCGCCACGGCGATCGCCTCTCGCAACGGGCGGCGTTCGGCCTCCTGCCAAATGCGTCCGGCGACGAACACGTTGTAGTCGGAGCCGAGCGACACAAGGAGCACGCCCGCTGCAAACGGGACGTAGTAGGTGAGGTCGTTGTGGCCGAGCAGCCCTTGGAAGACGTACGTGGTCAGACCGAGCGTCGCGGCGACCGAGAGGACGCTGGCAGCCAGGAGGTAGAGCGGCGCCACCAGGGCGCGCAGGAAGAGCGCCAGCAGGACGAAGTTGACGGCGAGCACCACTGCGCCGACGAGCGCCGAGCTGTCGACGATCGCCTCGACCGTGTCCGAGGCGACCGCCGTCTGACCGGTGAGCGCCGCCTGCGCCTGCGGGAGGCCGGCCGCTTGCAGAGCCTCGGGAAGCCGCACCTCGAGCGTGCGCGCCGCCTCAATCGCGTTGGAGTCGAGCGGCGGCTCGTCGAAGATGACCGCGAGCCGCGCGGCGTTGCCGTCTTCCGAGACGAGCACGTCACCCGGCGCTTCCTCCGGTACCACGCGCGGTCCCAGGATGCCCGCGACGTCCGGCGCCCGGTCGAGCTCCTCCTCGAGACGCGCGAGCTCGCCCGCGCGTTCTCCGACGCCGTCGCCCTCGACGAGGACGATCGTCGGCGCCAAGATGCCGGCCGCGAAGCCTTGGTCGGCCGCACCGGCCGCCTCCTGCACCTCCGAGCCCGGGGGCAGGCCGTTGCCGAGCCGGAGGGCCAGCTCGGTGTGCCGGAGCCCCGACGCGGCCGCGAGCAATCCGGCCACCGTGACCAGCGCGACCAGGCCGGCCACCGGTCGCGACGTGAGGAACCCGGCGATCGCCGAGCGGGCGGGCTCAGGGCGCTCGTCGGCGTCGTCCGGCTCCTGCCGGGGCTTCAGCGTCGGCCAGAAGACCAGCCGGCCGAAGAGGGCAAGGGCGGCCGGCACGAACGTCAGCGAGACGGCGAGCGAGACCGCCGCCGTGAGCGCGAGTGCCGGGCCGAACGCCCGGAAGAACTCGAGCTCGCCCACGAGCAGCGCGGCCGAGCTCGCAACGACGATCAGGCCAGCGGTGGCCACGATCGGCGCCACCGCCAGGCACGCGCGCTCGGCTGCCTCGAGCCTCGGGGTCCCGTGGGCAAGCTCCCGCCGGCCGGCGGAGAGGAAGAAGATCGTGTAGTCGGTGACGATGCCGAGCGTGAGGGCGACGATGAGCGGCTCGACTTCTTCCGGAATGGTGGTGCCGAGGCGTTCTGCGCTCCAGGGGATGACGCCGGACGCGACGAGGAAGGCGAGCCCCGAGGCTACGAGTGTGAGGAGCGGAGCGCCGAGCGACCTGAAGGTCAGTCCGACCACGAGTACGATCGCGAGGACGGTGCCGAGCTCGACGAGCGGAAGCGCATTCTCGATCTCCTCGAACTGGGCGAGGCGAGCCGGGCCCGGGCCGGTGACGCCGGCGAAGTGGCCGGCGGAGCGGTCGGCGTAGTCGTGTGCCAGCTCGACCTTGTTCGTCAGGCTGACGTCCTCGCCGAAGAAGAGATGCGTGACGGCGGTCGTGCCGTCCTCCTCCGAGCCCGGGAACAGCTCCTTCGTGTTGAGGATGGGCAGCGCGAAGCGGATCTCGTCGCCGCCTTGCTCGTCGGTCGTGACGTCGATCGCGCGCTCGACGATCGCTCGCTGCTCCGCGAGCGGGAAGCCCGCCTCGTCGCGCTCGACGACGGCTGTGTCGGCAGTGAGAGGAACGGAGAAGAGCTGCTGGGAGCGGGCGCCCGCCTCGATGGCGGGCGAGTCCTCCGGGACTAGCCCGCCGAGCTCGAGCGGCTCCCCGCTCCGGAGGCCCGGCAGGTAGAGAGTCGTCGCGACGGCAGCAGCGATCCAGGCAGCCAAGACGACGTAGCGGAGCCGGACGACCAGGGTCGCGAATGCGCGCCGCATGGCGGCCGGTATGCCCGTATCGGCACAACTTCAAGCCTGCGCCGCACCGCCGGCTAGCCCCAGCCGAGCTCGCTGAGGCGGTCCTCGTCGATGCCGAAGTGGTGGGCGATCTCGTGGACGACCGTGATGCGGATCTCCTCCTCGAGCACCTCCGGGTCGTCGCCGAACTCCTCCTCGAGCGGGATCCGGTAGATGGCGATCTTGTCCGGGAGGACGCCGGCGTAGCTCTCCTCACCCCGCTCGGTCAGCGGGATGCCGAGGTAGAGGCCGAAGAGGTCGGGGTCCTCGCGATTCTCGTCCTCGACGACGATCTCGACGTTGGACATGGCCTCCCGGAGCTTCGCGGGCAGCGAGTCGAGCGCCGCCCGGACGTGGTCCTCGAACGTCAACGAATGACGAGCGCCATCAGCGCCTTCTGGGCGTGCAGGCGGTTCTCCGCCTGGTCCCAGACCGCCGAGCGCTCGCCGTAGAGCACGTCCTCCGTGATCTCCTCGCCGTAGTGGGCAGGGAGGCAGTGGAGGACGATCGCCCGTTCGCTCGCGAGCGCGACCAGCTCGGCGTCGATCCCGATAGCCGGCGAGGTCGGCGAGGCGCTGCTCCCGCTCCTCGTCCTGGCCCATGCTCGTCCAGACGTCGGTGTAGAGGACGTCGGCCTCCGTCGCGGCCTCGCGCGCGTCGTCCGTCAGCTCGACCGCGGTCTCGTTCGCCTCGGCGGCCGCGCGCGCCCAGCCGACCACCTCCTCGGAGGGCTCGTAGCCCGGCCGGCGTCGCGGCGACGAAGTCCATCCCGAGCTTCGCGCAGGCGACCATCAGCGAGTGGCAGACGTTGTTCCCGTCGCCGAGGTAGGCGACGCGGACGCCCTCGAAGCCGCCGAGCCGCTCGCGGATCGTGAGCACGTCGGCGAGGGCCTGGCAGGGGTGGAACTCGTCGGTGAGGCCGTTGATGACGGGAATGTCGGCGTGCTCGGCGAGCTCGTCGACGTCGGCCTGCTCGAACGTCCTGATCATGATCCCGTCCAGGTAGCGCGAGAGCACGACCGCGGTGTCCTTGATCGTCTCCCCGCGGCCGAGCTGCAGGTCGCCGGCGGCGAGGTAGAGGCCGGTGCCGCCGAGCTGCGCGATCCCGACCTCGAAGCTCACGCGCGTGCGCGTGGAGGGCTTCTGGAAGATCATCCCGAGGCTGCGGCCCTCCAGAAGCCGGTGCGGCACCCGCTCGCGCTGGCGCGCCTTGAGGCGCTCGGCGTGGTCGAGGACGAGCAGGAGCTCGTCGGTCTCCCAGTCGCTGACGCGGAGGAAGTCGCGGCCTTTCAGGTGCGCGGGGATCACGGGCAAATCCTACGGAGGGAGGGCAGCCGACGCTGCGATACCGATGCGGCAAGCTCGAGGAGCAACACCCTCGCCCAGGCGACGTCGATGAACCTCGGCGACGAGCCCGCGTACTAGGAGGCTTCTTCGGCCTTCCAGGTAACCGCCGCGTGAACCAGAACGAGAGCACCGCGAGGAACGCGACTGCGAGCATCGACGTCTTCAGCGCGTCGAGCTGGGCGTTGCCGTAGTCGGCCGTGACAGCGTCTGCCTCTGCCGGCGCCAGCCCGGCGTCGAGCAGCGCCTGGTGCGCCTGCTCGGTCGTGACGATGGGGATGCCCTCCTCGGTGGCGGCCGCGATCTGCGTCTTCACGTCGGACGGCAACGCCGGGTTCTCCTGGATCCGCGAGTTGAACCCGTTCAGCAGCCCGAGCAGGAGCACGGAGCCGATCAGCGCGGTGCCGAGGGACGCGCCGAGGTTTTGCGCAGTCCCCTGCAGTCCACCGGCCTCGTTCGTCTCCTCTGGAGCGACGGAGGACATGATCACGTTCCCGAGCTGCGACATGAGGAGCCCGGCGCCGATCCCGAAGAAGATGAGCGACACGGCGAAGGCCGTCCCGTTCAGAGTCACGTCGATCGTCCCGACGAGCACGAGCGAAGCGATCGCCATTGCCCCGAGCCCGACCTGGACGACGGCCCGCGGCCCGAACCGCACTGCCACCTTCGGCCCGATGAGCGCAGCGGCCAGCATCGAGATCGACATCGGGAAGAGCCGCTTGCCCGTCTCGAACGCGTCGAAGCCGAGCACGACCTGGAGGTACACCGGCAGGACGAAGAACGTGCCCATCACGATCAGCTGCTGCGCGGAAAGCGAGGACAGCCCGCCCCGCAGCGTCTCGATCTTCAGCAGCGCGCGGTTGAGGAGCGTGCTCCGGCCGAGCCGCTCGCGGCGCTCCTCCCACGCGAGGAAGCAGCCGAGAACGACAAAGCCGCCGACGATCAGGAACGGCACCAGCGAGAACCCGAGCGGCGTGATCTCGTGCCCGTCGATCGTCGGCGCGTCGATCGGCCTGATCCAGCCCCAGGTGCTGCTCTTCAGGATCCCGAACACGATCAGCCCGAGCGCGGCCGCCGAGAGCGCGGCGCCGCCGTAGTCCAGCTTCGGCGCCTGCTCCGGCTTGGGCGCGCGCTTCATGCGCCGGTGGACGATGAGCACCGCGATCACGACCACGACCTCGCCGACGAAGACGTACCGCCAGCTCCAGGTCGTCGTCACGTAGCCGCCGATCAGCGGCCCGGCCGCGATCGCCGCGCCGGCGGCGCCGCCGATCATCCCGTAGGCGAACGCGCGCTCCTTACCCTCGTAGTTCGCGGCGGTCAGCGCGGCGATCGCCGGGATCACCAGCACCGCGCCCAGCCCCTCGATCCCCGACCAGCCGATCAGCAGCACCGTGAGGTTCGGGCTGAGCGCCGTGATCAGCGAGCCCAGCCCGTACACGGCCAGGCCGAGCCCGAAGGCCCGGTCGCGACCCAGGATGTCGCCGAGCTTC
This sequence comes from uncultured Actinomycetes bacterium, assembly GCA_963775625.1. Classification (GTDB taxonomy): domain Bacteria; phylum Actinomycetota; class Thermoleophilia; order Gaiellales; family Gaiellaceae; genus JAIBJN01. The sequence goes on from CAVZJM010000016.1 coordinate 315,773, forward strand.
GCGCCGACGAGCATGAACGCCGCCATCACGAGCGTGTACATCGTGATCGCGCTCTGCACGCCAGTAACCGTCGTGTTGAGGTCGGCCACGATCTGCGAGATCGAGACGTTCATCACGCTCGAGTCCAGCACCATGATGAACTGGGCCGACGCGAGGATCACCAACGGCAGCCACTTGCGCACCGGCCGACTCTATGCTGTCTAGCACCTGGCCGCGGCCCCGAACCGCGATTACTACGAGCGCCGCAGCGGCCGATGGCAGGTGCTCTGGTCGCACGTGACTGAAATCGTCAGCGCTCGGCAAGCGGCCTAGCTCGCAGTTCACCTTCAAGCGACATTCCTGCACACTCGCGCACGCGACCGGGCTGTTCCCGTCCCTGCTCGTACGCCCGGTTGAAATCTGCTCGGGTTTGATTCCCGCCGCCTCCAGTGCCGAGCGGACTTCGCGCGGGATGGTTCAATGCGACGACGGGACAGACACCGCCAAAGCCGGCTCCGCGGGAGTTTGAGTTCTAGACGAGGTCGCGGCGCTCGAGGCGCGCTGCGGCCGCGGCGAACGCTAGCCCTACCCAGCCAATCATCACAAGTAGCGCGACGGCGGGCGTGAGTTGCTCGTCGCCCTCACCGAAGGCATCCTCGAGCCCGATAAAGCCGTTCGGTGCGCCCAGCGTCGGTCCGAACTTGCCTACTTCGGGCGCCAGCCCGATGACCGCCGGCTCGATCGCGAAGGCCAGCAGGAGCAGTCCGACGATGGCCACGATCTGGTTCCGGATGAGCCCCCGATGCAGACCCCGAAAGCGCCTAGATAGGCAGCGACGACCAGATTGCGCCACAGGACATCGGCCAGGTCTCCGAGGCCGGCGGTCGGAAGGTCTCGGGCGGACAGGATCAGTGTGCCGATGGCCATGATCGTGACGGTGACGATGAGCGAGATCGCGATGCCCGCGACCGCGTAGGAAATCGTCTTCGCGCTGAGGAGCCGCAGCCGCCTGGGCGCTGCAAGGACGGTGCTCGTGATCGTTCGGTGCCGCCACTCGCCGGCCATGCCCATCACGCCGAGCAGCAAGATGAAGAGGCCCGTGAAGTCCGCGGTGAAGAGATCGCGCGCGTCGTCCTCGGTCCACTCGTCTTGGAGCGTCGTGGTGAGTACGACGACGAGGAGCGAGATCGCGAGCGCCGCGGCGGTGAGCACGACGAATGTCCGCGTCGTGCGCAGCTTGATCAGCTCGGCGCGCAGCAGCGCTTTCACGATCCGTCATCCGTGAGCGCGAAGAAGGCTGCTTCGAGCGAGCGCATCTTGGGTGTGAGGCCGAGGATCGTGACCTGCTCCTCCGCCGCGATCGGGCCAACCTGCTCAGGGCTGGCGCTGAGGACGAGCAGAACGTCGCCTTCGCGCTCGACCGTGTAGCCCCGGCGTTCCAGCGCCTGGGCCAGCCGCTCCGGGTCGGGCGTTCGCACCTCTGTTGCCGGGCCGTCGCCGCCGCCAAGAACCTGCTCCAGCGTGCCGTGCCCGCGGAGCTCTCCGTGGGAGATGATGACCACGTCGTCCACGGATTGGGCCACCTCGGCGAGCAGGTGGCTCGAGACGAGGACCGCGCGCCCTTTGCCCGCTTGCTCGCGGAGCAGCCCACGCATCCAGCTGATCCCGGGCGGATCCAGGCCGTTGGTCGGCTCGTCGAGGATCAGGACTTCCGGATCGCCGAGCAGTGCCGCGGCGATTGCGAGCCGCTGCCTCATTCCCATCGAGTAGCCCTTCACCCGCCGGTTGCCTGCGTCGCTGAGCCCGACAGTGGACAGCGCCTGGTCGACACGCTCGTCGGGATGCTCGCCTGCAGCGGCGAGAACGCGTAGGTGGTTGCGTCCCGTCCGGCCCGGGTGAAAGGCGGCGTCCTCGAGCACGGCACCAACCTGAGCGCTCGGCCGGTCGAGCTGATGGTAGAGACGACCGCCGAAGGTCGCCGTCCCCGCAGTCGGCCGCACGAGCCCGAGCAACGCGCGAAGCGTTGTGCTCTTACCCGCGCCGTTCGGCCCGAGGAAACCCGTGACGCGACCGGCTTCGATTTCGAAGCTGAGCCCCTTGACCGCCTCGACGTTTCCGAACCGCTTGTGAAGATCGCGAATCTCGACGACGGGCATGTGGCGGCATGATCGCAGACGTTGGCCCGGCGGGCAGCAGAGCACCCTCATCGACCAGCGTCAGGCGGTCGGCGAGAACGTTACGCAGTTCCGATGGCAGCAGTCTTCACCCTCACCCGGTATGCGCTCTATTCCCGCACGCTCGCGCAACCAACGGCGCTGTACGCTGGTGCCCCGGTTTCGCGCCGAAGAGGAGGATGGAGTGCCGGCAAGAGGGATCCAGCATGTGGATCTAGCAGTCGGAGACGTCGAGCGCTCGCTGGTCTTCTACTCCGCGCTGCTTGGGCCGCTCGGTCTCAAGGAGAGGTTCCGGGTCCCGTCATACCGTGGCACCGAGGAGGTCGTCTACCTCGAATACGGGGTGCAGGGTTTGGGCCTGCGGCCGGCGGACGATGGCCCCTACCGGTACCACAGCGCTGGGATCGAACACCTGGCGTTCGAAGTTGATCGTGCGGACGAGGTCGACGAAGCGTACGAGAGATGTGTGTCCCTCGACGGCGAGATCCAATCGCCACCTGAGCAGCACTATGTACAAGACGGCGAGGAGTACTACGCCTTCTTCGCGTTCGATCCAGATGGCGTCAGGATCGAAGTCTTCGCCTGGCCCAGTTCGCCCTACCGCACGGATTCGACATAGGTCCATGCCCGAGGTCACGAGCGGCGGGGTCAGGATCAGCTACGACGTGATCGGCGAGGGCCGGCCGCTCGTGCTGCTGCACGGCTGGTGCTGCGATCGATCGTGGTGGACCGAGCCTGGGTACGTCGACGAGCTCAGGAGCGATCACCGTCTCGTCAACGTCGACCTCCGCGGGCACGGCGCGAGCGACAAGCCGCACGAAGCCGCGGCCTACAGGATGGATGCCATGACCGGCGACGTGTTCGCGGTCGCCGACGCCGAAGGTTTGGATCGATTCGCGATCTGGGGGCAATCCCGCGGCGGGTGGATCGCGTGGATGGCCGTAGCCGCGACCCCGGAGCGGGTGCCGGCGATCGTGGCCTCCGGAGCGTGGGATCCGCGACCCGAGCCCGAAGAGCCGACGGAGACCGACGAGTGGGCCGAGGCCCTCAGGCACGGGGGGACGAGCGCGCTCGTCGACCGGTTCAAGATCGACATGGGTCAGACGTTCGACCGCGAATTCCCGCCCTGGGCGCGGGCCGTCACGCTCCGAGCCGATCCAGAGGCGCTGCTCGCCGCGCGCGCGCCCGAGCTGTGGACCGAGGGGATCCCGGAGGAGGACATCAGGTCGTTCCCCGCCCCGGCGCTGCTCATCGCCGGGGAGTTGGAGGACGAGGACGACGACGCCGCGAAGGTGGCCGCGATGATCCCCAACGGTCAGAGTCTGCGGTTGCCGGGCCTCGGACACGCGGGGGCGTGCGCCTCGAGCGCGCTCACGGTCCCTACCGCCCGCGCGTTCCTCGACCGCTGGTTCGCCTAGCCGGGCACCTCCAGAGACATCCGCCAATACACGGACATCCCACGGCGCTGACGAAGCCGGCGCGAGCACCTAGGCCGCGGTCGGCGGCTCCGGGCGGACTCTCGTCCCGGACTCTCCGTTTGCGACCGCCTCGGCGCTCGTGATCAGCGCCTCGCCGCCGGTCTGAGCGACGAAGGCGAAGGCGGCCTCCACCTTGGGGCGCATGCTGCCGGCGGGGAGCTCCTCGACGATGGCGGCGTCGCGCTCGGCGTCGAGCTCGGCGATCGGCTCTCCCTGCGCGCCGTCGGCGCCGAAGTCGCGGTAGACGCCGGGGACCTGGGTGAGGATGACGAGCCGCTGCGCGCCGAGGCCCACGGCCAGGAGCGCGGAAGCGTGATCCTTGTCGATGACCGCGTCGATGCCGTCGAAGGCGTGGTCGCGGCGGACGACCGGGATGCCGCCGCCGCCGGCCGCGACGACCAGCTGCCCGGAGCCGAGGAGCGTCCGTACCGCTCCGAGCTCGACCACCTCCAACGGCCTCGGCGAGGGCACGACGCGGCGCCAGCCACGTCCGGGCTCCTCCTTCAGCGTCCAGCCGCGCTCCTGCTCCAGCTCGCGGGCACGGGCCTCGGCGTAGTGCGGGCCGATCGGCTTCGTCGGATTCTGGAAGGCCGAGTCGGCGGGATCAACCGCGACGTGGGTGACGACGACCGCCACCGGCCGGGCCACGACGGGCAGAAGCTCGGCGGCCGCGAGCGTGCCGATCTCGGCCTGCGTCTGCGCCACGGCGACCCAGAGCGGGAGCGACGGCGCCTCGGCCGCTCCGAGCTCCTGGCGGAGGAGCTCGTTCCCGACCTGCGGGCCGTTCCCGTGCGTGACCACGACCTCGCCCTCGAGGAGCGGCGCCACGGCCGCGAAGGTCGCGGCGAGGTTGGCGCGGTGCTCGGCGGCGGTCCCGCGCTCCCCGGGCCCGAGCAGCGCGTTCCCGCCGAGCGCGACAACCGTCAGCACGGGGCCGACCGCGCCGAGCGCTTGTGTTTCACGAGCACAATGAAAGCCACGACCGTCTCAGCATGGGCAGCGACCCTTTCGGGACGGCCGGGGGCCGTTCCTCTTTGTGCGCGTGGAACACAAGCACCGGGCTCGACGGTGGGTGGGCGCTCGCGGTCTAGGTGAGCGCGGTCGCCGGCTCGATGATGCCGCGACCCTCGAGGATCGAGCTGAGCGTCGGCTCGCCGAGCTCCTGCAGCCGGTACGTCACGCGGAGCGCCGGCTTGTCGATCTCGATCACCCGCCGCAGGTCGATCGGCGTGCCGATGAGGACGAGGTCGGCGTCGGAGCGCTCGATCGTCTCCCGCAGCTCCTCCATCTGCTTGCGCCCGTAGCCCATCGCCGGCAGCAGCTCCCTGACGTGCGGGTATGCCTCGAACGTCTTCTGGATCGAGCCGACCGCGAACGGCCTCGGGTCGACGAGCCCCGCAGCTCCGTGCTGCTTCGCGGCCAGCACCGCGGCGCCGTAGGTCATCTCCCCGTGCGTGAGGGTCGGGCCGTCTTCCACGGCCAGCACCCGCTTGCCGCGGATCTCGTCGGTGCGCCCGTCCTCGACGTGGAACGGGGAGGCTGCGAGCACGACCTCCGAGCGCGGGTTGACGCGGTGGATCGAGTCGAGCACAGCCTCGACGCCCTCCGGCGGGGCAGTGTCGGTCTTGTTGACGACGCAGACGTCGGCCATGCGCAGGTTCGTCTCGCCGGGGTGGTAGCGGAGCTCGTGGCCCGGCCGGTGCGGGTCGCAGACGACGAGGTGCAGGTCGGGCTTGATGAACGGTGTGTCGTTGTTGCCGCCGTCCCAGACGATCACGTCCGCTTCGGCCTCGGCGCGCGAGAGGATGGCCGCGTAGTCGATGCCCGCGAAGACGAGGTTTCCCTCGGCGAGATGCGGCTCGTACTCCTCCCGCTCCTCGATCGTGCAGTCGGCGGCGTCGAGGTCTTCGTAGCGCTCGAAGCGCTGTACCGCCTGCTGCCTCAGGTCGCCGTAGGGCATCGGATGCCGGAGGACGGCGACCCGCTTGCCCGCCTCGCGGAGCAAGCCGGCGACGTATCTGGTCGTCTGGCTCTTGCCCGAGCCGGTGCGGACGGCGCAGATCGCGACCACGGGCCTGTCCGACGGGATCATCGTCGCGCGGGGCCCGAGCAGCGTGTAGTCGGCGCCCGGCCGCGAGCGCCAGCGAGCCGACGTGCATGACGTGCTCGTGCGTCACGTCCGAGTACGCGAACACGACCTCGTCAACGTTCTCGCGCCGGACCAGGTCGGCGAGCTGCTCTTCCGGGAGGATGGGAATGCCGTCCGGGTAGCGCGAGCCGGCGAGCGCGGCGGGGTAGACGCGCCCCTCGATGTCGGGGATCTGGGTCGCCGTGAAGGCGACCACCTCGACGTCGTCGCGCCCGCGGTAGACCACATTGAAGTTGTGGAAGTCGCGGCCGGCTGCGCCGGCGATGACGACCCTCCTGGGAGTCATACCTGCTACCTCCTCCTGGACTTTCTCGCCCACCGCGGCCAGCTCCAATGGCGCCCCTGCCACCTGGTCGAGCAGCTCGGCCGCCGTCAGCCGCTGACCCTCGGCCCAGACCTCCCGGAGGAGAGAGCCGGCCTCCGGGCGCGTGAACCAGGCGCGCCCGAGCTCCTGGCGGAGGTGCGACTCGATCTGGGTGTGAAACGCCCATGCTCGCAGATAGCACGTGCAGTAGAAGCCGTCGTCGACGTCGGCGAGGTAGTCGGCCGGCGACGGCTCGATCTTGGTCGCGTCCCGCAGCAGCTCGACGTAGCGGCCGCGCATCGACTCGGGCTCGACGTCGCCGTGGAGCTCCAGCTCGTACAGGAGCTTCCCCGCGTAGCGCCGCACGACGTAGAGCAGGCTGACCGCCGACTCCTCGGCGAAATCCTCGGGGCGCGCGAAGTCGAGGCGGCGGGAGAGCCAGGCCGGGTCGTCGACGAGGTGCTCGAAGAGCATCGCCCAGCCCTCGGTGACGGAGTTGTCGCCGAGCCGCCGGAACTCCACCGGGAGGTCGGGCGAGACGTGCGCGAAGTGCTCCGCATGCCCGGCCTCGTGGAAGAACGCGTGCCAGTCGTCGGGGCCGCCCATGGGCTTGATGACCAGCACCACCCGGTCCGGGACCTCGATCGGCGCGCAGAACGCCCGCGGGCTCTTCTGCGGCCTCGGCTCCAGGTCGAGCTGGACGTTTTCCTGCGCGCTCAGGTCGATGCCGAGGCCGTCGAGCGTCCACTCGAGCGCCGGCACCATGCGGTCGGCGGGGAAGCCCTCGTCCCACTCGCTCCCCCGGAACGCCCGGAGGACGTCGTGGCGGCGCGCCTCCTCCAGCGGCACCCCGGCGCGGCGGCGCAGAAACTTGTCGAAGGCGGCCACGTGGAGCGCCTCCGTCTCGTCGAGGAACGCGCGCGCCTGCGCGGCGAGCTCCTCCAGCGGGAAGCCGAAGCGCTCGTAGAGCTCGCGGTAGGTCGCCGCGCCGAGCGCCCGCGTACCCTCCCGCCGCTTCGCGTCGTGGGCGATCCAGCTCGGCAGCAGCCGCTCCTCGGCGAGCTCGGCCCGGGCCGCCTCGAGGCGCTCGCGCCGCCCGCGGTCGGCCTCGTTGGCGACGGTCGGCCGCAGCATCCGGTAGGGGATCTCCTCGCCGTCGACCGTAACGGTGAGGGAGGCCTCGAGCCCGGCGATCGCCTCGGACTCCTCCCGCGTGAGGTTCCCGAGGTACCCCTCGCAGGCGAAGTGCCAGAGCTCGACCTCGCCCGGGCCTCCGCCCTCGGCGTGCCCGGCCAGCTCCCGCGCCGCTTTGAGCGTCGTCAGATCCGCGAAGCGCTCGTAGATCGGCCCGAGCTCGAAGCTCTCCTTCAGGCCCGCATAGTGGAGGTAGTGCTCCTCGTCCAGCGCCGCGATGAAGCGATCCGCCTCGTCGCGATAGGCGTCGAGGCTGCTCGCGGAGGGCGTCGCCATGGGTCGCATAGGATACCCGCCCGTGCGGGAGATCCAGGTCACGACCGAGCGCAAGACCCAGCTCCTGGACATCACGGCGAAGGTGCGCGAGGCGGTCGGCTCCGACGCGGAGGGGAGCGCCGCGCTCGTCTACGTCCCGCACACGACGGCGGGCGTGACGATCAACGAGAAGATCGACCCGGACCTGCTCGACGACTTCGAGATGGCGCTCGGCAGCATCGTCGACGACGGGTGGTCGTGGAAGCACGTCGATGCCGATGGCCCCAACGCCCCCTCCCACCTGCGGGCGTCGATGCTCGGCCCGCAGGTGCTGGTCCCGCTTCAGGGCGGAGAGCTCGCCCTCGGGACCTACCAGGGCATCTTCTTCTGCGAGTTCGACGGCCCGCGCTCGCGCACGGTCTACGTCTCGACGCTGATCTAGGGCGAGAGGCGCAGGCTAGGCTCCAGAGGTGGCTGCCCCCGTGAGGAAGGATCAGGAGCTCGAGCTCCGCGTCGACTCGCTCGCTTACGGCGGCCGGGGCGTTGCGCGCCTGAACGGATTCGTCGTCTTCGTGAATCGGGCGCTCCCCGGCGACGTCGTGCGCGCCCGGATCACCAAGGTCAAGCGCAGCCACGCCGAGGCGGTGGCGGTCGACGTCGTCGAGCCGGGCGCGCCCCGGGTCGAGGCCCCGTGCGCGCACTACCCGGCCTGCGGCGGCTGCCGCTTCCAGGATCTCGCCTACGAGGCGCAGCTCGACGCCAAGGCGCAGCAGGTCGCCGATGCGCTCCGGCGGATCGGCGGCTTCTCCGAGCTCGAGCTCGAGCCTGCGGCGGCCGCGAAGTCGGTCTTCCACTACCGGAACAAGCTCGAGTACTCCTTCACGACGCTGCCCGGCGGCTCGGTCGGGCTCGGGTTCCACCGGGCCGGCCGCTGGGACGAGGTGCTCGACGTCGAGCGCTGCTGGCTCACGACCGACCTCGGCAACGGGATCCGCGAGGCGGTCAAGGCCTGGGCGCGGGCCGAGGGGCTGCCCGCGTACGACCAGGAGCGGCAGGAGGGCTACCTCCGCCACCTCGTCGTCCGCGAGGGGCGCAACACTGGGCAGGCGCTCGTCGTCCTCGTCACCGCGCCGGGCGACCTGGCTGGCACCGAGAGCCTCGTCGAGGCGCTGCAGGCGTTCCCGGAGGTGCGCTCCGTCCACTGGGCGGTGAACGACTCGCCGGCGGAGGTCACGAACCTGCCGACCGACCTGCTCTGGGGTGAGGAGGCGATCGAGGAGGAGATCCTCGGCCTCCGCTACCGGGTGCGCCCGGGCTCCTTCCTGCAGACGAACACGGAGATGTGCGAGGTGCTGTACGGGCTGGCCGGCGAGTACGCGGGGCTGACCGGCAACGAGACCGTTTACGACCTCTACTGCGGCATCGGCACGATCGGGCTCACGCTGGCAAGCCGCACGCTGACGGTGTGGGGGATCGAGTACTCGGAGGAGTCGATCGCGTGCGCGGTCGAGAACGCGGCGCTGAACGGCTGTGCCAACGCCGCCTTCTTCGCGGGCGACGTCGCGCGCGACCTCGACGAGCTGCGCGACCGCGCCGGCCCGCCGGACGTCGTCGTCGTCGACCCGCCGCGGGCCGGCCTCGCCGGCAAGGCCGTCCGCCGAGTCGGTGAGCTCCAGGCCCCCCGGCTTGTCTACGTCTCCTGCAACCCGACGACCCTCGCCGGGAACGCGAAGGAGCTCGTGGCGGACTTCGGCTACAGCCTCGACCGCGTGTGTCCGGTCGACATGTTCCCCCATACCCCGCACGTCGAGAGCGTCGCTCTGTTCACGCTGACGGGCGAACCTCCCAAGTAACAGTCTGTTACTTGGAGGCGTCCGCGGCCCGGGCGAGGCGCTCGAACTCCGCCGTCGCCTCCTCGGCGCTCGGAACCGCGAGGACGTTCTCGACCGCCAGCTCGTCCGCTTCCGGGAAGCCGGTCGCGCGGATCGCCGCCGCCGCCGCTTCGAGGTCGTAGTCGGTCCGACGCAGCTCGACGTCGGGGCCGAGCAGCGCCCAGTAGGCGCCCGGCTGCGCCTCGTAGGGCATGCCGACGCTGCCCGCGTTCACCAGGCGTTTCCCCGCGACACGACGGTCGAACTGGACGTGCGTGTGCCCGCAGATCACGACGGCCGCCGAGACTCCGGCGAGCGCCGCCGTAACCCGCTCGTCCGGCGAGATCCGCGTGAGAATCTCTTCGTCGCTCCGCGGCGAGCCGTGGCAGAAGGCGACGGTGCCGAGGCCGCCGACGTACACGCTCCGCGTGTCCGGCAGGCGGGCGAGCCACGCGCGCTGACCCGGCTCCAGCTGCGCCGCGGACCAGCGCGCCCGCTCGACAAAGAGCCCGGTCCCGGCCGCGGGCAGGTCGGCCGCGATCGCCCGGTCGCCGTTTCCGCGCACGAAGAGTGCCCGCTCGCCGAGGCCGAGCAGCCGCGTGAGCGTCGCACGCGGCATGGGCCCGATCGCCACGTCGCCTCCGACGACGATCAGATCCACCTCCAGCGCCTCCACCTCCGCGAGCACGGCCTCGAGCGCCGGGAGGTTGCCGTGGATGTCGTAGAGCGCCGCGACTCGGAACCCGGCCCGAGGGGCAGGGGCCGGGCGCAGCTGCTTCCAGATCAGGTCGGCGTTGGCGAGGAGGAACGCCACGGAGAGGAGCGGCAGCGCCGGGAGCCCGCTGATGTCGAACGCGACCGCGAGCGCAAGGGTGCCGGCAAACGAGAGCGCCATCAGGATCCAGGTCAGGCCGGGACGCAGGCCGAAGCGAACGGCGGCGCCGAGGAAGAGCGCGAAGAAGAGGACGTCCGGCAGCCCGAGCTGCGCCGAGTTGTGCTCGCCGGGGATCGGAAACGCGATCGACAGTGCGTCGAAGATCTGGGGCTGCTCCTCGACGATCACCTTCGTCGGCCCCTGGAAGACCGAGTAGGTGTCGACCGGGATGATCAGCAGCGCCACGAGCAGCACCCAGCGCACGGACTCGAAGAACGCCAGGAACCACCAGCCCGCGGCGGTGACTGCCGCGAACTTGACGAAGTTCGCGGCCACGTCGAGGCCGAGGAGCTCGAAGAGCACGGCGAGGACGACGAGCGCGACGACGGCGCCGCCGAGAGCCGCAGTCGGAGCAACGCGCCGGAGCGGGAGCGCGAGCCACGTCAGCGAGAAGAAGGCCGGAATGAGGACGAGCCCGATGAAGGCAACGTCCGCCCAGAGCCCGAGATCGGGAAGCGACTCCGAGACGCCGTAGTAGACGGCGAGGAGCGTGAGGACGGCTAGTACGGCGGCAGCTCGGACCACCAGGGGCCGAGAGCCTTGAACGCCTCCCAGAAGGCCCGCTTCGTCTTCTGCTCGTCCAGCGACGCGTCCACGTCCGGCGTCAGGAGGGCGTCGATCGTCGGGGTGAAGCGCTGGATCTCCCCCGGCCGGTCCTCGATCTCCGCCGCGAGGGGGAACCTGACGGCGTTCAGGCATGCCCGCGCATCTTGCCCCATGACGACGACGATCTTCGGCTGCACGACGTGCAGCTCGCGCGCCAGCCAGCCGTGTGCCTCCTCGTCGCTCGCCCCGTCGAACTTGAGGCAGTTCGTCCCGTAGATCGCCATCGGGTCGACGTGCAGGCGCTGGATCGACTTCAGCACCGCCTGCCCGGAGCGGCCGAAGAAGGCCACGCCCTCGTGAATCTCCGCGGTCTGCGGGGTGTGCTTGAGCAGCATGATGTCGGCCAGCGGATGGCCCGAGCCGAGCACGGAAACGCGGTCGGCACCTGCTGCCTGGGCGATCTCGTGGCCGAGCTCGTTGATCTCGGCGATCGCCTTCTTCAGGTAGCGCTCGGAGATGTCGTCGGCGGAAACAGGCACGGGGTCGCGGATGGTATTCGGGGTCCTCGCCGCCTCCTCCTACCGGACCGAGGCCTTGGTCCGGCGCTCGCGGGCCTGCGCGACCCACTTCAGGCCCTGGAGGTAGAGCAGGGACTTGGGCCGGCGCACGATCTCGGCGCTGCGCAGGCTGATGAGGAACTCCTCCGCCGTCTCGAACGCCCGCAGGCGCACGAGGCCGGTGCCGACGCCCTGGAGCACGTGCGCGTCGGAGCCCGCCCCCATGGTCAGGTTGTACTTGCGCGCGAAGCGCAGGGCCTCGTCGTTGAAGGCCTCGAAGAGGAGGCGGGCGTTGTAGACCTCGAAGACGTCGATCTCGGCCAGGTGGCGGTGGAGCGTGCCGGCGTCCGGGATCGTGTGGAGCCGGTCGAAGGGGTGGGGGAGGTAGACGACGCCTCCCTGCTCGCGGATCGCGGCGATCGTGTCCGCCCAGGACATGCCGCGCGGGATCTCCTCGCTGAGGAAGAGCCCGATCACCTCGCCGGCGTCCGTCTTCACCTCCTCACCGGGGATGACCGTGAGGGCCCGGTCGCGCGCGAGCTCGACGGCCTCCTGCGCCCCCGAGAAGACGTTGTGGTCGGTGACCGCGATCGCGCCCAGCCCGATCCGCTCCGCATGGTCGAGGAGATCGGGCACCGGCACGGCGCAGTCGTGCGAGTGCTCGGTGTGCATGTGCAGGTCCGCGAGGACGAGCGGCCGGTCCGCGAGCGGGTCCGCGGCGGCTTCGGGACGCACGCGCCGCTTGCGAAGGACGGCGCCGTAGACGCGCTCCAGCTCGGCGGCCAGGCGGCCGAAGCTCTCGCGCTCGGCGCGGTGCCGCGCTTCGGCCGAGCACCGGTCCCGCCAGCCCTCGTCGCTCGCCAGGCGCCCCAGGGCGGCGCCGACGAGCTCGGGCTGGCCCTGCGATCCCGGCGGGTCGACGAGCGCGACTCCGGAGGCCTCGGCCTCGAGCGCCAGGCGCGCGTTGGCCCGCAGGGCAGGCACGAGACCGGCGGCGCCCGCCAGCTCGAGCGCGCGCGTTCGCGCGTCGAGCGCCGTGCGAACGACGACCCGGTCGCGCAGCGCGCGCGGGACGTACGGCCGTCCGGCGAGTGCTTTCGTCCGGAGTACGACCAGCTCCCAGCCGGGGAGGTCGGCCAGGGCGCGGAACGCAGCGCGGAGGCGCGGTAGCTCCTCCGGCCTCCACTCGACGACGAAGCGGCGACGAGGCCTTGCGGGGGCGAACGCCTCGAGATCGACGCCGAGCGGCAACACGCGGTAGTCGCCGGGAAATCGCGCTGCGGCCGCCTCGGCCGTCGCCTTGCTGGTCGCGGACAGAGCGTCCACGCGCCCGAGGAGCCTCTCGCGCTGTTTCTTCCCGGGTGGGTAGCCGAGCCGCTCGGGCGAGTGGAAGGTGGCGACGGCCAGCCGGCGTGTGTCGCGGAGCGCGAGGTAGGAGAGGCTCGGGACGCCCGGCTCGTGCACGTGGACGACGTCGAAGTGGTCGCGCGTGAGCGCCAGCTCGAGGTTCGCGCGGACGCCGATGGGGACGCCCAGGCTGCTGCGGCGGGAGACGGGAATGGACGGCCCGAGCGCAACCGTGCCCTCGAGCGGCGTCCCTTCGCGTCCGAGCCGCTTCAGCGCCCGGCGCCCGGCTCCGAGGTCCGTCGCCCGACTCGAGGGCGCCAAGACGACGACCTCGTGCCCTCTGCGTCGCAGCTCGGCGGCGGCGCCCTCGACGTGGTCGTTCACCGGGTGCGGCTGCGACCAGGCGAACGGGGTGACCATGCAGATCCTGAGCTTCACGGCACCGATTCTACGGCTCCCCTTGAAGCCGCCTGCGAGCCGCGGTACGGTCGCACGTTCAACCCCGTGGAGAGGAGTGACCATGTGTCTTCCGGGCACTGCCGAGATCGTTCGTAAGAACGTCGAGGCGGAAGGGGCGCCCAAGCTCGACCGGCGTACGGCCCTCGTCGGCGCCGCCGGCGCCGCGCTCGTCGCCAGCTTCCCTGCGAGCGCGCTGGCGAAGGGAGGTCGCCATCGCAAGCACTTCTGCGACCTCACGCACACGTTCCGCGAGGGCTTTCCGGTCTTCGTCACCGGCGAGGAGCCCCAGCGCGAGACGATTGCCGACTACGCGACCTCGGGCTTCTACGCTCAGAAATGGACCTTCGGGGAGCACTCGTGCACGCACATGGACGTCCCCGGCCACTTCCATGAGGGCGGCCGGCTCTCGCCCGACATCACGCTGCAGGAGCTGATCGTCCCCATCGTCGTCATCGACATCAGCAAGCGTGCACTCGACGACGTCAACGCGATGGTGGAGCTCCAGGACATCAGGAAGTTCGAGAAGCGCCACGGCCGGATTCCCAAGCGGGCGCTCGTCGCCGCCGACTCAGGCTGGGCGAGCAAGTCCGATGACCCGGACGCGTTCAAGGGCGGACCGGCGTTCCCGGACTACAACTTCCCGGGCTGGAGCGAGGAGGCCGCCATGTTCCTCGCCGAGAAGCGTGACATCACCGGGATCGGGATCGACACGCTCAGCCTCGACCCGGGCAACTCGCTCACGTTCCCGGTGCACGTCAACTATCTGGCGACCGACCGCTACGGGATCGAGAACCTCACCGGTCTCGACTGCATCCCGAAGCACGGCGCGACCGCGTACGTCGGCCTGATCCCGTGGGAGGAAGGCTCCGGCGGCCCGTGCAGGGTGATCGCCACCTGGTAGCCGTAGCCAAGTAACAGTCTGTTACTTGGGATCGAACAGGGGCCGGAGCAAGCCGGCCCCTGTTCGTGCTGCTAGGCCTTCGCGGGTGTCTTGGCGGTCTTGCGTGCGTAGCGCTTGATGAACGCCTCGACGAGGTCGTAGGCCTCGTCGTCGGCGATCTGCTCCGGCGGCGACTTCATCAGGTAGGCGCTCGGGCCCTCGAGGGCTCCCGACACGCCGTTGTTCAGGGCCAGCTTGGCGAGGCGGACGGCGTCGATGACGATGCCGGCCGAGTTGGGGGAGTCCCAGACCTCGAGCTTCATCTCGAGGTTCAGCGGGACGTCGCCGAACGACGTGCCCTCCATGCGGATGTAGGCCCACTTGCGGTCGGTCAGCCACGGAACGTAGTCGGACGGCCCGACGTGGACGTTCCCGGCGCCCATGTCGTAGTCGAGCATGGACGTGACCGCGTTCGTCTTCGAGATCTTCTTCGACTCGAGCCGCTCGCGCTCCAGCATGTTGAGGAAGTCGGAGTTGCCGCCGACGTTCAGCTGCATCGTCCGGTCGAGGTGGACGCCGCGCTCGCGGAAGAGCGACGTGAGCACCCGGTGCGTGATCGTGGCGCCGACCTGCGACTTGATGTCGTCGCCGATGATCGGGAGGCCCTGCTGCTCGAACTGGTTGCCGAAGTAACCCCCCTTGGCGATGAAGACGGGCATGCAGTTCACCATCGCGCAGCCGGCCTTCAGGATCTGCTCCGTGTACCACTTCGTAGCCTGCTCGGAGCCGACCGGGAGGTAGTTGACGACGACGTCGGTGTTCGTCTCCCTGAGGATCTCGACCACGTCGTCGGTGTCGCCGGGCGCCTTCTCGACGACCTCGGAGATGTACTTGCCGAGCCCGTCGTGGGTCATGCCGCGCGAGACGGTGACGCCGGATTTCGGCACGTCGGCAAACTTGTACGTGTCGTTCGGATGCGCCCAGATCGCGTCGGCCAGGTCCTTGCCGACCTTGTCCTTCGTGACGTCGAAGGCGGCGGTGAACTCGACGTCGCGGACGTGGTAGCCGCCGAGGTCGACGTGCATGAGGCCCGGGACGAAGGTCTCGGGGTCGGCGTCCTTGTAGTACTCGACGCCCTGGAGGAGCGAGTTGGCGCAGTTGCCCACGCCGATGATGGCGACCCTGACCTTGTCCTCGGAGCGGACGCGGCCGTTGGTCTTGCCGTTCGTGCTGGCCATTGGTTCCTTTCGTCGGTTCGACTGGAAGGGAATGTCGAGCTCGTCTGCTAGCACCAGAAGGATGACGTCGTTCCTGTGGGCGCCCGTGCGCGCGGCCTCGGCGTCGATCATGTCTTTGAGGGCGTCCGGCATGCGCAGGAGCGTGACGCCGCTCGTGCCTGCGAGCGGGCTCCGGCGGCCCGTGGGAGAGTAGGGGACGCCGAAGCGCTCGGCCAGGATCCCCGTGGCGAGGTCGTTCAGGTTCCCCCCGCGGCGCGCCACCTCTCGGACGAGCGCGCGCTTGAGGGAGGAGGGCATCCGAACCAGGACGCCACGTCTCTCAGAACTGCTAGCAGCCAAACTGCTAGCACAATAGCAGGACTGCGCTACTCGCGCTCGGCGAGCTGCTTGCGCACGTAGAGGATGCGCTGCAGGACGGTGAGCCAGGCCGTCGCCGTGAGGACGGCGACGACGTAGGGCAGCGACCCGAAGGGCGCGAAGGCGAGACCCACCGAGATGACGACCACCCGCTCGGCGCGGCTGCCGAAGCCCACGTCTCCCTTCAGGCCCATCACCTCGGCGCGGGCGCGCGTGTAGCTGACGAGGAACGACCCGCCCATCGCGGCGAAGGTGAGCGCCACGCCCCACTCGCTCCCGTCGCGCATGAGGACGAGGCCGATGGCCGCGAGCATGAATCCCTCGCCGACGCGGTCGACGGTCGAGTCCAGGAAGGCGCCGAACGGCGTCCCCTTGCCGCTTCGCCGCGCGAGCGCGCCGTCGAGGATGTCGAGCACGCTCCCGACCACGAAGAGCGCGCCGCCGAGGATGAAGAGCCAGCCGCTCAGGTACTCGAAGTAGACGGCGACCGCGCCGGCGATGCAGAGCCCGACGCCCGAGATCGTGAGCGCGTCCGGCGTGACGCTGGTGCGCTCGAGCCCTGCGATCCACCGGCTGGCGACCCGGCGGACCTCGTCCTGATACGTCCGCTTCGGGCGCTCGGCTTGGCCGGGGCTGGTCATGGGCCGACTCCTGTTGGCCCATGACCAGGGGGAGGGTGTGTGAGGGAACCGGGAGGTTCCCTCACGGTCTCAAAGAAGGGGGCACGCGGGGGAAACATGGTTTCACCCGCGGGAGCGACCCGAAGGCGAGCGACGGTCAAGCCGCCGAGGCTACCAGCGCCGGTAGCCGCAGCGGTAGAGCGCCGGCGCCGCGGTTAGCCGCCGCTCCTGTGCCCACGCGACGATCGTCCCGCCGACCAGGGCGACGCCGACGCCGGCTGCGATGTCGAGCCAGTAATGGTTGCCGGTCGCCATGACAGAGAACCACACCCAGGTCGGCCAGAGCGTCCAGAGCACGGCCGCCCAACGGCTCTTCACCAGCGTCGCCATGGCGAAGCCGATGATGAGCGCGTCGGCCGAATGCACGCTCGGCATCGCCGCGTAGGGGTTCGACGCGAGCTCGATCAGCCCGCTGCCGTGGTTCACCGCGGACGAGGACGCGAGCGTGTCCACGAAGCCGTGCTCCGGAAACATCCGCGGCGGCGCCGTCGGCATGAGCACGTAGCCGACGAGCGCGAGCAGGTTGGTGGCGAAGATCCAGTTCCTGACGGTGATGAACGCGTCGTTTCGGAAGAAGTAGATCCAGAGGAGCGAGAGGCCGAGCACCGGGAACTGCGAGAGCCAGTACGTGAGGTTGACCGCCTCGAGCGCCCAGTCCCCCGCGTGCATGACGGTGCGCTGGATGTCGACCTCGACGAGGGCGTTGACAGCGCGCTCGGCGTCGATGACGGTGAGGCCGTTCTGGATCGCCTCGAGCGGGCTCTGATCGGCGATCCCGCGCGCGATCTGGTAGGCGAAGCCGAACCCGAGCCAGAGCGAGAGCTGGAAGAAGAAGTCCTTCCAGCCGTGAGGCAGATAGCGGCCGACGGCGTTCACGCCGGTCAGTCTAGCGACCGCGTCGGTTCGGTTTTCCCCCGGTTTTCGAGGTGGTTACTGGCGTTACAAACGCCGGGGAGCTAGCCGCCGATGTAGGACATCTCGACCTTGGGCAGGTCGGCGGTCGCGGCCGAGCGGAGCTCCGAATAGCGGTCGGTGCGGGCGCGCCAGATGTCGGCCAGCGCGCCGGCCAGCTCCTCGTCGGAGGCGCCGCTTCGCAGGAGCGCGCGCAGGTCGTGGCCCTTGACCGCGAAGAGGCACGTGTAGACCTGCCCGTCGGCCGACAGGCGCGCTCGCGTGCAGTCCCCGCAGAAGGGCTGCGTCACGGAGGAGATGACGCCGATCTCGCCGCTCGCGTCCCGGTAGCGCCAGCGGTTCGCCACCTCGCCGCGGTAGGCGGCCTCGACCGGCTCGAGCGGGAGCTCGGCGTCGATCGCGGCCACGATCTCCGCGGCGGGCACGACGTCGTCGAGCCGCCAGCCGTTCGTGTGGCCGACGTCCATGTACTCGATGAAGCGCAGGACGACGCCCGTCCCGCGGAAGTGCCTGGCCATGGGCAGGATCCGTCCTCGTTCAGCCCGCGCTTGACGACGACGTTCACCTTCACCGGATCGAGGCCTGCGGCTCGGGCGCCGCGTCGATTCCCTCGAGCACGCGCCCGACCGGGAAGTCGACGTCGTTCATGGCGCGGAAGACATCGTCGTCGAGCGAGTCGAGGCTGACCGTGATTCGTTTCAGCCCCGCGTCCCCTAGGGCCTGAGCCTTCCGGGCCAGGAGCGCGCCGTTCGTCGTCAGCGTCAGGTCGAGGCCGTCGATGCGCGCCAGCATCGCCACCAGCGTCTCCAGGTCGCGGCGGACGAGCGGCTCGCCTCCGGTGATGCGGATCTTCTCGACGCCGAGGCCGGCGAAGACCCGCGCCAGCCGCTCGATCTCCTCGAAGGTGAGGAGCTCGGCGCGGGGGAGGAACGGGTAGTCGCGGCCGAAGACCTCCTTCGGCATGCAGTAGACGCAGCGGAAGTTGCAGCGGTCGGTGACCGAGATCCGGAGGTCCCGCACCGGCCGGCCCAGCGTGTCGGTCAGCCGCTCCACGCAGAAAGCGTAGCGCCCCCACTCATAAGGTCGGATGATCGAAACAGCATCGAACTCGACTTGAGCTGATGGCCAGGCTCCCGGCATGCTGCGGGCGTGGCCGCTCGCTACCCAGCTCGTGTCTGGCTGGCCCTCCTCACGATCTACGTCGTCTGGGGCTCGACGTTCATCGCGCTCGCGATCATCGTCCGGGACCTGCCGCCCTTCCTTGCGATGGCGATCCGCCACCTGGCCGCCGGCGCGCTCCTGCTCGCCTGGGCGCTGCCGCGGGGCGACCGCGAGGGCGACCGCATCGGCCGGTCGCAGATCCTCGCCGGCTTCGTCTTCGGCGGGCTGCTCTTCCTGCTCGGCCACGGCAGCCTCGCGTGGGCGCAGCAGACCGTGCCGGCGGGCGTGGCCGCGCTGCTCGTCGGGAGCATCCCGATCTGGATGGCGCTGCTCGACCGCGTCTTCTTCGGCAAGCGCCTGCGCTCCTCGGCCTACGTGGGCTTCGCGCTCGGGTTCGTCGGGCTCGCGTTCCTCATCGATCCCTTCGGCGAGAGCCGCGTCGACCGCGTGGGCGCGGTCGTGATCATTCTTGGTGCCCTCGCCTGGTCCGCGGGCTCTCTGTATTCGCGCAGGTCGGCGCTGCCGAGGCGCCCGCTCGTCTCGGCGGGGCTCGGCGCCCTCTGCGGCGGCGTTCTCCTCCTCGTCGTCTCGATCGCCGGGGGCGAGCTCGGCGAGGCGACCTGGTCGGCCGACGCGCTGCTCGCCGTCGGCTACCTCATCGTCGTCGGGAGCCTCGTCGGCTTCACAGCGTACGTTTGGCTGCTGCGGGCCGCGCCCGTCTCGCTCGTCGCGACCTACGCCTACGTGAACCCGATCGTCGCCGTCGCGCTCGGCTCGCTGCTCCTCGGCGAGACGGTCACCCTCCAGATGGCCGTCGCCGGCGCGGCCATCGTCGTCGCCGTCGCGCTGATCCTGCGGGCGAGCGGCGCGGCGGTCGAGCCCGGCCGGGGGCTCCTACGCCGTCGAGCTCAGCTCCCCAGACCGCTTCCCGAGTCCACCCACTGAGCCCGTATGACCAGAGCTTGTGCTCCACCGGCACAAGCCTTTCCACGGCCGATCGAGCCCCTCCTC
This sequence comes from uncultured Actinomycetes bacterium, assembly GCA_963775625.1. GTDB lineage: Bacteria > Actinomycetota > Thermoleophilia > Gaiellales > Gaiellaceae > JAIBJN01. The sequence goes on from CAVZJM010000016.1 coordinate 335,259, forward strand.
AGCCTCCCTGGTGGGTCGCGGGCTTGTGCGTGTGGAACACAAGCGCTCGTCGGGGCGCCGCCGGCTCGGCGGATCCGGTAGAACCGGCCTGCGTGGATCAGCGCGAGACACCCCTGGCGGACGCCGCCGCGAAGTTCCTCGCCGCCGGAGTCACCCCCTTCACGACGCCGGGGCACAAGCGCGCGCCGCACCTCGCGGACGATCTTCTCCTCCTCGACCTGCCGCTCTCCTCGGGCGCCGACGATCTACACATGCGCTCGGACGTCCTCGGCCGGGCCGAACGGCTGGCGGCAGACCTCTGGGGCGCCGACCTCTGCCGCTTCTGCGCGAACGGCTCGACGCAGGGAAACCAGGCGCTGGCGCTAGCGCTCGGCCACCCCGGCGACCGGGTGGTCGTCTCGCGGAGCATGCACAAGTCGGTGCTCGCCGGCCTCGTCCTCTCGGGCCTCGACCCCGTCTGGGTGCGGCCCGACGTCGACCCGGCGACCGGGCTGCCGCTCGCGCTCCCGCCCGAGCGGGTGGGCGACGCCCTCACGGACGCGCCGGACGCAGCCGGCGTCTTCCTCGTCGAGCCGAGCTTCGTCGGCGTCCTCTCCGACCTGACCGCGATCGCCCCGATCGCGCAATCCGCCGGCGCCCCGCTCGTCGTCGACCAGGCCTGGGGCGCGCACCTCGGCTTCCACCCGGACCTGCCGCCGCACGCGCTCGCGGCCGGCGCCGACGCCTTCGTCGCCTCCGCCCACAAGACCCTCGCTGCCTTCACGCAGAGCGCCTATCTCGTCGCGCATGGCGGCCTCCTCGACCTCGAGCGCCTGGACAAGGCGTTCGAGCTCCTGCACACGACGAGCCCGTCGGGCGCGCTCCTCGCCAGCCTCGACCGGGCGCGGATGATCATGGCCACGCGCGGCGAGGAGCTGCTCGGCGAGACCCTGCGCCTCGCCGCGCACGTTCGCTCGCGCCTGAGCGAGGTCGAAGGGCTCGTGGTGGTCGACTCCGACGACCCGACGAAGCTGGCGCTCGCCCTCTCCGGAACGGGGGCCGACGGCCTCGAGGTGGAGGCCGACCTCTTCGCGCAGGGCATCCGCTTCGAGCTCGCGAACCGCGACACGCTCGTCCCGCTCCTGACCATCGGCGATACGGAGGCAGGCGTGGATCGCCTCTGCGACGCGCTGATCGCATCGCTCGAGAGCCGGCGGAGGGAGCCCCGTGGGCCGGGCGCCGCGAGTGCCGTCTGGGACGTCACGCCGGAGAAGGCGATGACGCCCAGAGAGGCGTTCTTCGCCGCGCGGGAGGTCGTCAGAGGCGAGGACGCCGGCGGCCGCGTCGCGGCCGAGATGGTCGCCCCGTACCCGCCGGGGATCCCTGCGATCGCGCCCGGCGAGGTCGTCTCCCGCGAGCTGGTGGACGCGCTCCGCGAAGCGGCGGCGGGCGGGACGCGCCTCTCGTACTGCGCCGATCCAACGCTCGGCACGCTCCAGGTCGTCGCCCGTCCGTAGGGCTCAGCGATCTGCTATAAAGAGGCTTAGATTTTCTCAGCCCCTTGAACCACGCCAACAAACGGAGGGACTCAGCACATGGCACGAACAATCGGCATCGATCTCGGCACGACGAACTCCTGCGTCGCCGTGCTCGAGGGCGGCGAGCCGACCGTCATCCCCAATGCCGAGGGCGGGCGCACGACGCCGTCCGTCGTCGCGTTCGCGAAGGACGGCCAGCGGCTCGTCGGGGCGCCCGCGAAGCGCCAGTCGGTCACGAACCCCGAGAACACGATCTCCTCGATCAAGCGCTTCATGGGGCGCAAGTACGACGAGGTCACGGAGGAGATGAAGATCGTCCCGTACGAGGTCGTGAAGGGCCCGAACGGCGACGTCCGCGTCAAGGCCGGCGACAAGGAGTACGCGCCGCCGGAGATCAGCGCGATGATCCTGCAGAAGCTGAAGGCGGACGCCGAGGCCTACCTCGGCGAGACGGTCACCGACGCCGTCGTCACCGTTCCCGCCTACTTCAACAACGCGCAGCGGGAGGCGACGAAGGACGCCGGCAAGATCGCCGGCCTCAACGTCCTCCGCATCATCAACGAGCCCACCGCGGCCTCGCTCGCGTACGGGCTCGACAAGGAGGACGACCAGACGATCCTCGTCTTCGACCTCGGCGGCGGCACGTTCGACGTGTCCGTCCTCGAGCTCGGCGAGGGCGTCTTCGAGGTGAAGGCCACGAACGGCGACAACCACCTCGGGGGCGACAACTTCGACAAGGCGGTCGTCGACTGGATGGTCGCGGAGTTCAAGCGCGACCAGGGCATCGACCTGAGCCAGGACAAGATGGCGCTCCAGCGCCTCTACGAGGCCGCCGAGAAGGCCAAGATCGAGCTCTCCTCGACGACCTCGACGCAGATCAACCTGCCGTTCATCACCGCGACGCCCGAGGGCCCGAAGCACCTCGACCTCCAGCTCACGCGCGCGAAGCTGAACGAGCTCACGCACGACCTGCTCGAGCGCACGGTCGGGCCGACCAAGCAAGCGCTGGCCGACGCGGGGCTCACCGCCGACAAGATCGACCACGTCGTCCTCGTCGGCGGCATGACCCGGATGCCCTCCGTGCAGGAGAAGGTGGCCTCGGTCGTCGGCAAGGAGCCCCACAAGGGTGTCAACCCGGACGAGGTCGTCGCCATCGGCGCGGCCATCCAGGCGGGCGTCCTCAAGGGCGAGGTGAAGGACATCCTCCTGCTCGACGTGACCCCGCTCTCGCTCGGCATCGAGACGAAGGGCGGCGTCTCCACGACGCTGATCGAGCGCAACACCACCATCCCGAAGCAGAAGTCGGAGACGTTCACGACCGCGGAGGACAACCAGCCGTCCGTCGAGATCCACGTCCTCCAGGGCGAGTCGGAGATGGCCGCGTTCAACAAGACGCTCGGCAAGTTCCAGCTCGTCGGGATCCCCCCGGCGCCGCGTGGGATGCCGCAGATCGACGTCGCCTTCGACATCGACGCGAACGGCATCCTCAACGTCTCCGCCAAGGACCTCGGCACGGGCAACCAGCAGCAGATCCGGATCGAGGGCGGCTCCGGCCTCGACGAGACCGAGGTCGAGCGCATGGTCGCCGACGCCGAAGCCCACGCCGAGGAGGCGCACAAGCTGCGCGAGCTGGCCGAGGCCCGAAACCAGGCGGAGACGCTCGTCTACTCGACCGAGAAGAGCCTCGCCGAGCACCGTGACTCGCTCGACGAGGAGACGGTGAAGACCATCGAGGAGCGGCTCGAGGCGCTGAAGGCCGTCGCCGACGGCGACGACACCGCTCAGATCCGCGCCAAGAGCGAGGAGCTGATGCAGGCCGCGCACTCGCTCGCGCAGGCCGTCTACGAGAAGGTGCAGGCCGAGCAGGCCGCCGCCCAGCCGAGCGCCGGGAACGGCGAGGCGTCGTCCGACGACGAGGTCGTCGAGGAGGCGGACTACGAGGTCATCGACGAGGAGGCGAAGCGGTCGTAATGGCCTCCGAGGAGACCACCGGCTCCGAGCCTGCCGCCGCCGAGCGGGCGCTCGCCGAGCTCGAGGAGCGCGTCGCGCTCCTCGAGCTCGAGCGGGACGAGCTCGTCGACGACCTGAAGCGCGTCGCGGCTGACTTCGACAACTACCGCAAGCGGGCGCTGCGCGACCAGGAGGCCCTGGTCGCGCGGGCCCACGAGCGGCTCGTGAAGGAGCTCCTGCCGGTGCTCGACGACCTCGAGCGGGCGCTCGTCGCCGCCGAGGAGCACGAGGAGGCGAAGCTCGAGGACGGCGTCAGGCTCGTCCATCGAGAGCTGCGGAACACGCTGTCCAAGGAAGGCCTGGTGGAGATCGACACCGACGGCGAGTTCGACCCGCACGTCCACGAGGCGCTGCTCACGCAGCCCTCGGACGCGGACGACGGTGCCATCGTCCAGGTGATTCAGAAGGGATACCGGCTCGGCGACCGGGTGCTCCGACCCGCACGCGTCGTCGTGTCCCAGGGGTCGCCCGAGTGAGAGACCTCTACGAGGTCCTGGGCGTCTCGAAGACGGCCTCGCAGGACGAGATCAAGAAGGCCTACCGCAAGCTCGCCCGCAAGCACCACCCGGACTCGAACCCGGGCGACGCCGAGGCGGAGGAGCGCTTCAAGGAGCTCCAGGACGCCTACGACGTCCTCTCCGACCCGGACAAGCGCAAGCAGTACGACCAGCTCGGGACGCGCATGTTCGAGGGCGCCGGGGCCGGTCCGGGAGGCTTCCAGTGGGCCGGGGACGTCGGCGACCTCGGTGACCTGTTCGGCGGGCTCTTCGGCCGCGCTGCGGGCGGGAGCTCACGGACCCGCCAGCGCGGGCAACCCGGCGTCGACGTGGGAGTCACGGTCACCCTCTCCTTCGAGGACTCCCTGAACGGCCTCACGACCAAGATCCCGGTCGAGCTCGAGACCGTCTGCTCCACCTGCAAGGGGTCGGGCGCCGAGCCCGGCACGAGCCCTGTCATCTGCCCCGAGTGCCGGGGGCGCGGGGTGACCTCCGAGGACGAGGGCTTCTTCGCCTTCTCGCGGCCGTGCCCCCGCTGCCACGGCAACGGCACGGTGATCGAGAAGCCCTGCCGGACGTGTCACGGGTCGGGCCGCGAGCGGCGGACGAAGCGCTACACGGTGAAGATCCCCGCCGGGGTCAAGGACGGCACCCAGATCCGCCTGAAGGGCAAGGGCGAGGCCGGCTACGGCGGGGGCCCGCCCGGCGACCTGATCGTGACGACCCGCGTCACCCCCTCGCCGCTCTTCGAGCGCCGCGGCGCCGATCTCCTCATCGAGGTCCCGGTGACGTACGCGGAGGCCGCTCTCGGCGCCGAGGTGGAGGTGCCGACCCCGGACGGGCGCATCTCGCTGAAGGTTCCCGCCGGCTCGGAGGACGGCAAGCTCCTGCGCGCCCGGGGCCAGGGGGCCCCGAAGCTCAACGGCGGCGGCAAGGGCGACCTGCTCGCCCGGGTCCGCGTCGACGTCCCGAAGAAGCTGACGAAGGCCGAGCGCGAGGCGATCGAGGCCCTCGGGAAAGCCTCCACCCGCGACGTGAGGGAGAAGCTGAGGACCTGATGCGTGCCGATCTCTCCACACGCATGTCCCCTCCAGCCACGTCTGGGGTCAGACCCCTGACGTGGCCGCGATGGACACGCCACGCCGCTGCCCGCTGCGCCAGCACAGGCCCGGGCGCGTCTCGAGAGGACAGGTGAGCTTGTGGACGACCGCCCCCGCTACATGATCTCCGTCGCCGCCGAGCTCGTCGGCATGCATCCGCAGACGCTGCGGGTCTACGAGACGAAGGGCCTGGTGCGGCCGCGGCGCACGCCGGGCAACACGCGGCTCTACTCGGAGGCCGACCTCGAGCGCCTCCGGCTGATCCAGCGCCTCACGACGGAGCTGCGCCTGAACCTCGCCGGCGTCGAGATCGTGCTTCGCCTCGAGGACGAGCTCGGCCGCCTCCAAGCCCGTATGGAGCGGCTGGAGAACGAGATGCGCGAGGAGGTTCAGCGCGTCCACCGACAGTACCGCCGCGAGCTCGTGCTCTACAGCGATCCCGGCGAGACGCTCCCACGACCAGCGAGAAGGACATGGACTTCAACAGGCTGACGATCAAGTCGCAGGAGGCCGTCGGCGCCGCCCAGGAGCTGGCGCGCCGGAGCGGCAACCCCGAGATCTACCCGGAGCACCTCGTCCTCGCGCTCCTCGACCAGGAGCTCCCGCGCACGCTCGTCGAGCGCGCCGGAGCCTCCGTGGCGGACGTTCGCGCCCGCGCCGAGGCCGCGCTCTCCGCGAAGCCGTCCGTCCAGGGCGCGGCCGCCCAGCAGCCGCGCGTCTCGACGGTCTTCTCCGAGGTGCTCGACCACGCCGAGGAGGAGATGCGCAAGCTCGAGGACGATTACGTCTCGACCGAGCACCTCCTGCTCGCGCTCGACGTCGTGCCGCGCGACGCCCTGCTCGCCGCGCTGAAGGAGGTTCGCGGCTCGCAGCGGGTCACGTCGCAGGATCCCGAGGGCTCCTACCAGGCGCTCGAGAAGTTCGGCCGCGATCTGACCGAGCTGGCCGAGGAGGGGAAGCTCGACCCGGTGATCGGGCGCGATGAGGAGATACGGCGCGTCATCCAGGTCCTCTCGCGCCGGACGAAGAACAACCCGGTCCTGATCGGCGACCCAGGCGTGGGGAAGACGGCCATCGCCGAGGGCCTCGCGCAGCGCATCGTCGCCGGCGACGTTCCCGAGGGGCTCAAGGGCAAGCGAGTCTGGGCCCTCGACATCGGCGCGCTCCTCGCCGGCTCGAAGTACCGCGGCGAGTTCGAGGAGCGGCTGAAGGCCGTCCTCACCGAGATCAAGGAGTCCGAGGGCGAGATCGTCCTCTTCATCGACGAGCTCCACACCATCGTCGGCGCCGGCGCCGCCGAGGGCGCCGTCGACGCAGCCAACATGCTGAAGCCGATGCTCGCCCGCGGCGAGTTGCGCGCGGTCGGCGCGACCACCCTCGACGAGTACCGCAAGCACATCGAGAAGGACGCGGCGCTCGAGCGGCGCTTCCAGCCGGTCTTCGTCGGCGAGCCCTCGGTTGCGGACACGATCGCCATCCTCCGCGGCCTGAAGGAGCGCTACGAGGCCCACCACGGCGTCCGCATCCGCGACGCCGCGCTGGTCGCGGCGGCTGTTCTCTCCGACCGCTACATCTCCGACCGCTACCTGCCCGACAAGGCGATCGACCTCGTGGACGAAGCAGCCTCGCGCCTGCGCATGGAGATCGACTCCTCGCCGCTCGAGCTGGACGAGGCCGAGCGCCGCGTGCGCCAGCTCGAGATCGAGCTCGCGGCCATGGGCAAGGAGTCGAAGGACGTGCGCGAGCCCCTCGAGCGGGAGCTCGCCGACGCGAAGGCCCACCGCGACGAGTTGGCCGCCCGCTGGGCCAAGGAGAAGGAGCTGCTCGACCGCGTCAAGGAGATCACGCAGCGGATCGACGACCTGCGCATGGAGGCCGAGCGCGCCGAGCGCTCCGGCGACCTCCAGCGGGTCGCCGAGGTCCGCTACGGCGAGCTGCCCGCGCTCGAGGCCGAGCTGGCCGCGCGCGAGGAGCAGGAGTTCGAGCCGATGGTGAAGGAGGAGGTCGACGAGGACGACGTCGCCGCGGTGGTCGCGCGCTGGACCGGCATCCCCGTCACCCGCCTCCTCGAAGGCGAGACCGAGAAGCTCATCCACATGGAGGAGCGCCTGCACCAGCGGGTCGTCGGACAGGACGAGGCGGTCGAGGCGGTCGCCAACGCGCTGCGCCGCGCCCGCACGGGGCTGCAGGACCCGAACCGCCCGATCGGCTCGTTCGTCTTCCTCGGCCCGACCGGCGTCGGGAAGACCGAGGTCGCCCGGGCCCTCGCGGAGTTCATGTTCGACGACGAGCGCGCGCTTGTCCGCCTCGACATGTCCGAGTACCAGGAGCGGCACACGGTCGCACGCCTCGTCGGCGCGCCGCCCGGCTACGTCGGCTACGAGGAGGGCGGCCAGCTCACGGAGGCCGTCCGCCGCCGCCCGTACTCCGTCGTCCTCCTCGACGAGATCGAGAAGGCCCACGCCGAGGTCTTCGACGTCCTCCTCCAGATCCTCGACGACGGCCGCCTCACCGACGGCCACGGCCGCACGGTCGACTTCCGCAACACGGTAGTGATCATGACCTCGAACCTCCGCTCCGCCGAGGCGATGCGCGAGTTCTTCCGCCCCGAGTTCCTGAACCGGATCGACGAGATCGTCGAGTTCAAGGCCCTCACCCGAGAACAGCTCGGCGAGATCGTCGACTTGCAGTTGGAGCGCCTGCGCGCCCGCCTGGCCGAGCGCGGACTCGGGCTCGAGCTGACGGACGCTGCGAAGGAGCACCTGGCCGAGGCCGGGTGGGACCCGACCTACGGCGCCCGGCCGCTGAAGCGCGCGCTGCAGCGCCTGGTCGAGAACCCGCTCGCGCGCAGGCTCCTGGAGGGCGAGTTCGCCGAGGGAGACACGATTCGTGTGGACGTAGACGACGGCGAACTGGTCTTTTCGAAGGCGCCCGCGGCGGAGCCGGCGCCCGCGTAGCCCTTACGGGCAAGGACCGACCGATCCCTCAGGGGCCTCCCGTGTCTCTCCCGGGGCACCCCAGCCCACCACCCGCTGTCGAGCGTACAGCCGAAACGTGCCCGGGTGGTGCGCAGCCTCGTGCCGAAAGTGTGTCGGCGCGAAGGGCGCAGACCCTAAGGAACCGGGTCGAAGAACTCGGCCTTGCCGGTCTCCGGCGGGGCGCCGTAGATGAAGAGGGCGAGCTCTTCGTCCCCCGCGTTCCGAAGCTGGAGGATCGTCCCGCTCTCAACCACGACCACACCTCCGGGTGACACCTCGTGCCGCTCTGGCGGCTCGCCCAGGTCGACGGTGAGCGTTCCCGAGAGGACGACGAAGACCTCCTCCTGGCCCAGGTCCCGGTGGCGCCTGCCCTGAGCTCCCGGCGGGTAGCGCCAGACGTTCGCCCGCGACTGGGAGAGCGCTTCCGAAAGCGATGCGATCGAGCGCGGATCCCCCTCCGCTCGCGGCGAGAACTCGAGCTCGCCCGCCTGGAAGACCGTATAGCCCACGCTGCGATGCTACCCCAGCCGCTTCTCGAAGCAGACGCTCTTGGGGTCGTTCGCGAACGGCCCGTAGCGCGGGATCGGCCCGAACCCAGCCGACACGTACAACGCGATGGCCGCGGCTTGGAGCTTGCCCGTCTCCAGGCGAACGAGCGAGTAGCCGAGCGCCCTGGCCTCGTCTTCCAGCGCCACCAGCACCTCTCGGGAGAGCCCGCGATCGCGTGCCGACGGCACCACGTACATCCGTCGGATCTCCCCCGTCACATCGTCGTAGCGCGCGACGCCGCCGCACGCGACCGCCTCGCCGTCGATCCGGCCGATGAGAAAGGCGCCGCCGTTTGCCGGCTCGAAGATGGACGCCTCCGGCAGGCCGCCCGACCCGGGGACGCCGTCGTACGTGGCGAGCAGCTCCGCCTCCAGCGCCTCCGCGAGCGCCTGGGCACTCCCCGAGTCGAACTTCTCGCGGCGGATCTCCACGTCGGAACCCTAGAGTTCGGGCCCGTGTCGCCCCCCGACCGCCCGCTTCCGCTCGGTGAGGTTCTCTCCGAGGTCGTCCGGATCTACACCCAGCGCCCCTGGGCCGCGATCGGGCTCGGCCTCCTCACCGGCGGCGCCTACTTGCTGGCGGCGGTGACGCCGGATCTCCTCGACGTTCTGCTGATCGCCCTGGCGTTCACGGCGAGCTACGGAGCCGCCGCGCGGCTGGTCTCGGGGGACAGCTTCGCCGAGGCCTGGGCCCAGGTCGGCCTCCGCGCTCTGGTGCTCCTCGTTCTCACGTTCGTGGTCGCCGTGCCGGCCGTGATCGCGCTCACGTACCTCTTCCTGCTCGTCGTCGGCGCGCTCTGGCTCGCGCTGATGGGCTTCTCCGTCCCCGCGGCGATGATCGAGCGCGATCCCGAGGTGAAGAACTCCCTCGACCGGATCGCATACTCGCTCCTGCGTTCCATCCGCCTCGCCCGGACGGAGTACCTGCACGCGCTGGGAGTGATCGCGGCGCTGATCATCATCTACCTCGTCCTCGGGATCGGCCTCGGCATCGCGCTCGTCGGCTTTGCCGACAACGGCCGGCTCATCGCCGTCTCCCTCGTGCAGGTCGTCCTGGCGCCGTTCTTCTTCATCGGGCTCTCGGTCCTCTACTTCGAGCAACGGGCCCGGGCCGCTGTATCCTCGCCTCCGGAAGCCGCTTAGAGGAGCTCTCGAGGAGGAGAGATGCCCAAGTACCTGATGCTGTCGACGCTCAGCGAGCAGGGCCTGCAGACGCTGCGGGCGAACCCCGAGCGCCTGCGGGAGGTGAACAAGGACGTCGAGGAGCTGGGCGCCAAGGTGCTCCACCAGTGGTTCGTCCTCGGCCCGCACGACTTCGTGAACATCGTCGAAGCGGACAACTCGGCGGTGATCGCGGAGGTCTCGATTTCGCTGGGGGCGCGCGGAAGCGTGCACACGCAGTCGTACGAGATGCTCGAGGTCGACGACCTCATCAAGCTTCTCGGTGGCTGATCCTGCCCGGCTGCCCGACTGGCTTGCCGCCGAGGTGGCCGCCTGGCCGCAGGACGCCTGGGGAGCCCATCAGACCCGGCTGCTCCTGCGCGACGGCCGCGTCCTCGAGCCGGTTGCGGTGCTCCCGAGCGGCGACGTCGTCGGCTGGGGAAAGGCGGGGTCCATCGACTTCGCCGCCGACGACATCGTCGCGATCGAGCGGATCGACGAGTAGTTCTTACTCGGTGAAGACGTAGTCGCTGTCGAGCGCGCCCATGTGACAGCTCCAGCAGACCGCGCCGCTCGCGATCTCCTCGAAGCGGTCACCACGCACGTCGCGGGTGTACTCGACAAAGACCCAGTCGTCGTGCGCGGGGTCGGCGCCCCGCTCCTTCCGCATGATCGCGATCAGGCCGATGAAGTCGGTGCCGGGGCGAGTCGCGTCCTTGACGACGATTGTGCCGTACGGGAAGCGTCCGCTCGCGCGCCGATCCTTCGAGGCGTACACGTTCTTCGTCCCGTTGTGCGGATCTGCGGGCCGGGGTGGAATGGGCGCGTCGTTGAGCTTGATCCAGTCGCGGTAGCCGGCGACGTAGGCGGGGGCGCCCGGCGGCGCCTCGGGCGGCGGGGGCGCGGCCTCGGTGGTCGTCTCCTCCGTGGTCGGATCAGGCGCGTCCGTCGTGGTCTCGACGGACGTTGTCGGCTCGGCGGTCCGCTCGGAGCCTCCGCCGCACGCGGAGGCGAGGACCAGCAGCCAGGATGCGAGGAGCAGGCGGCGCCTCACGATCCCGACGATACCGCGGCCGCCTTACGGAGGCCTTAAGAACTCGAACCAGAGTTCCAACTCACTCGAGCCGCGAGTAGGCCACCGCCACCTCGGCGGCCAGCGCCGCGTTCTCGACGATCAGCTTCTTGTTGACCTCGACCGTCGCGCCGCCGCTCGCCTCGTGCAGGTAGGCGAGGACGAACGGCGTCACGTCCTGGCCGCGGACTCCCTGCCGCTCGGCCTCGGCCACGCCCTCCTGCACGAGCGGCTCGACGTCGAGGCTCTCGTCCGGCGGCCGGGCGAGGAGGAGAGCCGAATGACGCCCGAGCCGCCAGTGAAACTGGGCGATCTGAGCCACCTCCTCGACCGTGAGGACGCGGGCCGAGACGGGCGGCCCTCCCTCCTTCGTGTAGAAGACGGGCAGCGTGTCGGTCTGCCAGCCGAGCACTGGCACGCCGATCGTCTCGAGGAGCTCGGCGGTCGCCTGGACATCGAGGAGGGACTTCGCGCCCGAGGCGACGACCAGCGCCTCCGTCCGGGCGAGCTCGCCCAGGTCGGCGGAGATGTCGGGCCGCTCCGCCCAGCCGCGGTGCACGCCCCCGAGCCCGCCGGTGCCGAGGAAGCCGATGCCCACTGCGCGGCAGACGGCCAGCGTTCCGCCCGCCGTCGTGGCGCCGAGGACGCCCTGGGCCGCGCAGGCGGCCAGGTCGCGTGGGCCGACCTTGCGGGCATCGGGCGAGCTCCCGAAGCGCTCGAGCTGCTCCTCGGTGAGCCCGACCTGGATCACCCCGTCGACGACGCCGATCGTCGCCGGCACGGCCCAGGCCGCGCGGACGCGCCGCTCGGCCTCGGACGCGACGGCGACGCCTTCGCCCTGAGGGAAGCCGTGCGAGACGAGCGTCGTCTCGAGCGCCACCACGGGCCGGCGGGCCTCGAGCGCGGCGCGCACCTCTGGATGAATCCGAATCAAGTCCATCTAGTGCCTCGTCACCAGGGCATCGCTCCCATCTTGGCGACGCAGCGGGCGGCTGCGCCGAGGGCAGCCTCCGGGCCTCCGACGAGGAAGCCGGCCGCAAACGCGTCTCCGGCCCCGGTCGTATCGACCGCCGCCGCCTCGCCCGAGGCCAGCTCGACGCTTCCGTCGGACGTGACGACAACGCATCCCCGAGCCCCGCGCTTGATCACGATCGTCGGCGCCTCGACGTCGCCGACCAGCCGGGCCTCGGCCTCGTTCGCGAAGACAACCTGCGGTCGCAGCCTCGCCACGGTGTCGCGAAAGGCATCCACGCCGAATGCCTCGATCGCCGCGGTCGACGAGAGGTCCACGCTGACGCGCGGGGCTCGCTTCGCCGCGGCCAGGGCCGTCTCGCGGAGCGGCGAGCGCACGAGGCTGTAGCCGGGGACGTGCAGCCATTCGCAGCCGTCCAGCCAGGCGGGGTCGAGCTCCTCCGGAGCGAGCTCGGTGGCGACGCCGCGGTCGCTCAGCATCGTCCGCGCCCCGTCGGGCGTGGCGATCGAGACGACCGTCCCGGTGCCGGCGTCGACCTCGGGGCCGGCCAGCTCGACGCCGCGTCCCCGCAGCTCGTCGGCAAGGATCCGGCCCGCCGGGTCGCCTGCGCGCTTGCCGAGGAAGCGCGAGCGTCCGCCCAGCTCCACCACCCAGGCGGCGACGTTCGCCGCCTGGCCTCCGGCACCGACCCGCGTGCGGCCATAGGTATCCGTATCCTCCGCGATCGGGCCGTCCAGGCGCACGATGACGTCCAGGAGAAGGTCCCCGAGCGTGCAGATCACGCGTCGCACCCTACAATCGGGGCCGTGGACGGCGAGCGACGCAGGCGGCTCAGGCCCTTCCTCCTGGGAGGCCTGGTCGGCAGCATCGCCGGGCTGGCCGCGGCCGGCCGCATGAAGGTCCGCGCGCAGCCGCGAAGGCGGGAGACGCCCGCCGGCCTCGCCGCCTTCGAGGAGGCTCCCTGCTTCGAGGAGCTCGTCGAGCGCGAGGCGCGCCGGGAGCGCGTCCGCTAGGGGAGCTCTTCGAGCGCCTCCTCCGCGGTGAGCGCGTTGCGCCCGGCGTCCCCGATCCCGAGCGCGAGGCTGAGCTCCTGCACCGTGTGCGTGGCCTCGAGGAACTCACGCGGCGTTCCGGTGGGCTCGACCGTCCGGATGAGGAGGAAGGGGCCGAACGCCGCCGTCTCGAAGCCCGGCCCGGGCCTGGCGTCCAGGATCGTCATCGCCGCCTGGCCCTGATCGACGTAGTCGGAGGCGTCGAGCACCCAGACCCCCCGGCCCAGCGGCTCGCCCGCGTCCTCGAGCGCCTCGAGCGCCAGCGTTGCGTCGGCCCGCGGGATGAAGACTCGGCCCACGGGCGCTCCCCGCTCCCACGCGTCGAGGTAGGTCGGCTCGTAGCCGAAGAGGACGTCGTCCTCGCGGCCCGTGCGCGCGAGCCACTCGGCGGCGTCGACGCGCGCTTCGGAACGCGCCGCCGGCTCGCCGGTGTAGAGCCAGCGGGTCCGGTCGAGCCCCCAGACGACCTGCGACGCGAGGAGGAACCCGAGGACCAGCGCGATCGCTCCTGGGCCCGCGCGGCCGAGCGCGGCGCCGAACCGGAACAGGCCGGCTGCGATCGCCATCGTCGCGAAGGGCAGCAGGAAGATCAGGTGCCGCGTCTCGAGCGAGACGCCGGGGCCGGACCCGGCCGCGAGGAGGGCCACCGCGGGCACCCCGGCCACGACCGCCGTCAGGACGGCGGTCTCCGTCCGCTCGCGCGCGAGGGTGACCACGCCGAGCGCCGCGAGGAGCGCCGCGGGGATGGAGGCGGCCGGCCAGCCCGCGGTGAAGTCTCCGAACACGTCCCAGAGGTACTCGACCACGTCGAGGGGAGACCCGAGCTCCGAGCTCGACTCGCCGAGGCCGACCTCGAAGCGGGACGCCAGCAAGGCATACGTCCGCCAGAGCGGCACCGCGAGCACGAGCACAGCCCCGAGCGCGACCAGGGGGCGGCGGAGCGGCAGCGGCTGTCGAGCTCGCAGCACGGCCACGTAGACCACCTCGGCCAGGAGCACGAGCACGCCGTACGGTTGCGTTGCGAGCAGCGCGAGCGTCCCCGCTGCCCATGCCGCCCAGCGACCCCAGGTCCCGCGCTCGAGCGCACGCAGCACGAGCAGGAGCGAGAGAATCGAGGTGAAGAGGAACAGGCTGTACATCCGGGCGTAGATGCCGTGGTAGAGGGTCGTCCAGCTGACGGCGGCGAGCAGCGTCGCCACGAGCGCTGTCCGCCGGTCGCTCAGGCGGGCCACCAGCGCGGCCAGCGCGGGCATGCTCGCCACGGCGAACACGACGGAGACGAGCCGGAGGCTCGTGAGGCCGGCGTCGATCAGGCCCGCGAGGTAAGCGAACAGGTAGTGGAGCGGAGCGCCGCCCCGCTCCCCCAGGACGGTTCGGAGCATGTCACCCAGGGAGGAGTCGCTGAGGAAGAAGGCAAGCGTCTCGTCCTCGTGTGGCGGCAGCGCGTGCAGGCGAAGGAGCAGGAAGATCGCCAGGCCGGCGGTGATCGCTGCGACCCCGATCCAGTAGCCGTCGGCCGTGATCGCGGCACCGGGATGGCCCGGAGATGCCTCTGGCACTCGACCGGCGCGAGTGCCGGAAGCCTCCGTGCCCCCTGCTAGCATCTGCCCCTGCACGGCGCGGCCTTTCCACGATGCCGATCTACGAATATCGCTGCCCCAACGGCCACACCTTCGAGCTGTTCCAGCGCATGGCGGACGCCCCGGCCGAGGTCTGCGAGGTCTGCGGCGAGGGCCCGGTGACGAAGGTGCTGTACCCGGCTGCGATCCACTTCAAGGGCTCGGGCTTCTACTCGACGGACTACGGTCGCGGGCAGCGGCGTTCGGCCTCGAAGGACGGTGACGGCCCCGCGGACACGCCCGAGCCGAAGAAGGCCGACAAGCCGGAGGCGAAGGCCTCCGACTCGAAGACCGCCGACTCCTCCTGACGACGCGTGGCGCACCGGCCGGCGCCGCTCAGTCGCCCCGGCCGACTCGGCAGCCCGGGCCGAACGTGCCCGAGCCGGGCCGCGGGCGCTGCGGCGCGACCTTGCCCTCGACCATCGCCATGACGGAGGCATTGTCCTCTCCTCCGACGATGAACGACTGCCCGTCGATGCTCGCGATCGTCCCTCCCAGCCGGCAGCGGAGGATTCCGCTCGAGGGCGTGCGGCGCTTCACCCAGCCGAGCTGGATCAGCTGGTTCGCCGAGAGATCGGTGGCGAGCGGGGCGACGAGCTCGTCGCCGATGAACGGCATGCGCAGGAACGTCCGGAAGCTCGTGACCTCGTCCGCGATGGCCTGGACGACCGCCTGCTGGCGCTCGCCGCGGGTGATGTCGTTGTCTGCCGGGTCGAGCTTGTTCACGCGCACGCGCGCGTAGATGATGGCCCGGCGGCCGTTCATCGTCTGCTCGCCCGTCCGGAAGCGCCATCCCGGCCAGCGGTCGCACTTCGCCGGCGTCTCGAGCGGGCACGCGAACTTGTCCGCGAGGATCGGCTTCGGGACGTCGATGGTCACGCCGCCGAGGGCATCGACCAGCTCCTTGAACCTGGTGAGGCTGACGACGACGACGTGGTTGATCGGGATGCCGGTCAGGGCCTGCACCGTCCGGATGGCGAGCGTGGAGCCTCCGTAGGCGTACGCGGCGTTGACCTTGTCCAGCTCCCGCCCGGGGATCTCAACACGCAGGTCCCGCGGGATTGAGAGGAGGGCGATCCGGTGCTCGTCCGGATCCGTGCGCACGAGCATGATCGAGTCGGAGCGAAAGGGCCCTTCACGCCCGGGGCCCTCGTCGGTTCCGAGGACGAGGATGGTGGAGGGGTTCGACAGGATCAGCCCGTCCTGTGGCGTCAGGGCCGCGTACGCCCGCGAGTCGAGACGCTCGTTCGCCTCCTTCACGCCGCTTCGGAAGGCCAGGTAGCCCAGGATCGCCCAGACGGCGGCGACGAGCGCCACGATCAGGACGACGCCCAGGAGGATGCGGAGCCAGCGGCGCCGCCGACGCGGTCGGCTCGGCTTGGGCCGCGTGTAGGCGTCTTTGCCGTCGCCGACTCCGGGGGCACGATCCTCCCCCTTCCTCGACTCCGTCGGGACTGGGCCTTTGACCCGCCCGCCACGGTAGACGCGGTACGGCTTGTCCTTGGACGCCACGGCGACCGAGTATCGTAGCCAGACCTCGAATGAGCTCTCGCCAGGTGATCGCGGTCGACTTGGGCGGGACGAAGCTGGCCGCGGGGCTCGTCGATTCAGACGGAGCGGTCGTTCGTCGCGCCGTCGAGCCGACCGATCTCGCTGGAGAGGACGCGGTGCTCGCCCAGCTCGAGCGCGTCATCGGCGGCCTTGCCGAAGGAGGGTTCGCAGCGCTCGGGGTGGGCATTCCGTCGACGATCGACCAGCGCTCGGGGCGCGCGGTCACCTCGGTGAACATCCCGCTCGCCGGCGTCGACCTTCGCGATCGCCTCCAGGACCGGTTCGGCGTTCCGGTCCTGATCGAGAACGACGGCAACGCCGCGGCGGTGGCCGAGCACCGCCTGGGCGCCGCGCGCGAGGCTCGGCATGTCGTCATGCTCACGCTCGGCACCGGCGTGGGAGGGGGCCTCATCCTCGACAACCGGCTCTATCGCGGGGCCGTCGGGGCGGCCGGCGAGCTCGGCCACATCACGCTCGATCTGAACGGCCCGCCCTGCCAGGGAGTGTGCCCGGGGAGGGGCCATCTCGAAGCCATGGCCTCCGGCTTGGCCGCCGACAGGCTCGCCGAGCGCGCCGCGACCGAGCGCCCCGAGGGTGATCTCGGCCGGGCGGCCGCGGCCGGGCGTACCGTCGACCCGCGCCTGCTGGTGGAGCTTGCCTCGGCGGGCGCCGGCGACGCACGAGACGTGCTCGAGCACATCGGCTTCCATCTCGGCGTCGGGATCTCGGACCTCGTCAACGTGTTCAACCCCGAGGTGGTCGTCGTGGGAGGTGGCTTCGCGGAGGCGGGCGAGCTTCTGCTCGCGTCCGCGCGCAAGGTGGTGGCCGAGCGGGCTCTCCTGCCAGCGCGCGACGTGGTCGCGATCGTCGAGGCCGAGCTCGGGCCCGACGCCGGCCTTGTCGGTGCGGCGCTCGTGGCCTTCGACGCGCTCGACGAGGGCTGACGCCGCGTGCCGCTCGTGGTCTGCCCGACGCCGATCGGCAACCTCGAGGACATCACGTTGCGGGCGTTGCGCGAGCTCGGGGAGGCCGACGTCGTCCTGTGCGAGGACACGCGGCGCACGCGCGTCCTCCTCGACCGCCACGGAATTCGGGCGCGGCTGCTCTCTCTCCATCGTCACAACGAAGCCAGTAGGACCGCGGAGATCCTCCCTCGGATCGAGGGCGGTGAGCGAGTCGCGCTCGCGAGCGACGCGGGGCTCCCCGGCGTCAACGACCCGGGGGCGACGCTGGTTGCCGCGGCGCTCGAGCGCGGCTTGGAGGTGACGGTGCTGCCCGGCCCCTCCGCCGTCGAGACCTCGCTCGTCGCCAGCGGCCTCGTGGGCGCGCGCTACACGTTCCTCGGCTATCTCCCGCGCACCCCGGCCGGACGCGAACGCCTTTGGGAGGAGCTCCGCAACTGGGACTGGCCGGTGGTCGCCTTCGAGTCGCCACGACGGCTGCCGGCAACGCTCGCGAGCCTCGCCGAGGCGCACCCGGAGCGGCGCGTCGCGGTCTGCCGAGAGCTCACGAAGCGTTTCGAGGAGGTCGTTCGCGGCAGCGCGCGCGAGCTGGCCGGGCTGTTCAACGCGGCGCCCAAGGGCGAGGTCACACTCGTCATCGGAGGCGATCCTTCGGCCGGAGAGGAGGCCGAGAACGCCGAGGAGGCCGCGGCGCTCGAGGCCGTCGCCGAGCTGCTCGCGGCGGGAGCGCCACGCCGGGTGGCAGCCGACGTGGTCGCGCGCCTCAGCGGCGTTCCTCGCAACAGGCTCTACCGCGGCTCGCTGTAGTCAGCCCGGGCTCGGGCCGTCGCCTCGATTGACAACGTCCGCCCGCCCTGCTATCTTGACCGCTCGTTGACATAGCGGACAACAGGAGGCAGGAATGAAGAGGTTGCTTGCCCTGCTTCCGGTTCTGATCGCGTTCCAGGCCGGCGCGCCGCCCGCACTCGCCTGGACCTGGCCCGCCGACGGGCCGGTGCTACGAGCATTCGCTCTTGGAGAAGATCCCTATGCCGCAGGGCAGCATCGCGGCATCGACGTCGCCGGAGAGGCGGGAGCCCGCATTCGCTCGCCGGCCGCCGGAGTGGTCAGCTTCGCCGGAACTGTTCCCGGTGGCGGGCGGACGGTCACCGTGGAAACGGCGGACGGCTACTCCGTCACACTGGTTCACGTCGGGACGATCGCCGTCACGCGGGAGACGGTCGTCTCGGAAGGCGCGACGGTGGGGACGATCGGTCCGACGGGAGACGTCGAACACGGACGGCCCTACGTGCATCTCGGCGTCAGAGTCACGTCGGACGCGCACGGGTACCTCGACCCGCTCCGGTTCCTCCCAGGCCGCCTGCCCGTTCCACCCGCACCCCCTGCGCCACCGGCCGAGCCGGCTCCGGCGCCTCCCCCGGTGGACGCGCCGGTCGCGCCCGTACCCGAGGCCCCTGCTCCAGCGCCCGAGGCGCCGGCTCCGCCGTCGGAGGCGCCGGCTCCCACTCCTCAGGCACCGGCCCCGGCGCCTCAGACGCCGGCTCCTGCGCCTCAGGAGCCCAGCCCGGTCGGTGAGGCGCCTTCACGCGACGGGGCCGAGCCGCGAGCAACCGTCCCTGTCTCCACCGCCGGCCTCTCCGCTGCAGAACGGAGCGCCGGCGTGCGAGAGTCGTTCGAGGCCGACCGACCCGAGCGTGCTGCTCCGCAGAGCCCTGCTCACGTGCCTGCCGAGTCCGGCGGGCGTTCGCCGCTCGGCTCTTCCCTGGCTGCGGGCGCACTCGTGGGCGATTCGCGGCTGGGTCGCGAGACCGACGCCGGGGCGGCCCACAATCAGGGCGGCGCGCTCCTCGGGCTCGCTCTGATCGTTACCGCTGCGGCGGCGCTTCTCGGCCTCGTGGCAGCGTCAGCTCCTTGCCGCCGCAAGCTGCTTCACGCAGGCGTGGCACACGTTGCGTCCCCGGTGCTCGAGGACGGCGCGGGTCGATCCGCAGAACACGCAAGCACTCCGAGGCCGGCTCAGGAGGATCGTCTGATCCCTGACCGAGATCTCGAGCGCGTCACGCTCGGTGAGCCCAAACCGCTTGCGAATCTCGATGGGGATGACGATGCGGCCGAGCTCGTCCAGATGCCGAATGATGCCTGTCGTCGCTCTGGCGCCGCGGTTGCGCCTACGCGTCTCCAGCGGGTGCATCCTCGCCCTCCCTCGCGTTGTCGACGAGCCGAAATGGTTCCGAGCCGCTGACCCATGCAGTGTTACCTCCTCTCAGTTCCCCTCTTCGTCGACTTGAAACCGCCGACCGGCCTCCGGAAGCCCGGCCGTATCATGGGCGCCCATGAGCTTCTACGTGACGACGCCGATCTACTACGTGAATTCGACGCCGCACATCGGTCACGCGTACACGACGATCGCCGCGGACATCCTCGTTCGTCACCGGCGCCAGCGCGGCGAGGAGACCTTCTTCCTGACTGGCACAGACGAGCACGGCTCCAACATCCCCCGGGTCGCCGAGGAAGCGGGGCTCGACCTCCGGGAGTTCGTCGATCGGAACGCAGCGGCCTTCCAGGAGATGACGGTTCGGGTCAACGCGTCAAACGACTTCTTCGTCCGCACGACCGACGACCGCCACAAGGCTCTCGTGCAGGAGTTCCTGGAGCGGATCTACGAGCGCGGAGACATCTTCGACGGCGTCTATGCCGGGCTCTACTGCACGCGCTGTGAGTCGTTCTACACCGAGGCCGAGCTCGTGGACGGGCTGTGCCCGCAGCACGGGATCGCCCCGGAGTTCGTCGAGGAGAAGAACTACTTCTTTCGACTCTCCGCCTACCAGGAGCGGCTCCTGCAGCTGTACGACGATCGGCCGGACATCGTGCTGCCGCCCTTTCGGTACAACGAGGCGCGCAGCTTCATCGAACGCGGGCTCGACGACATCAGCGTCAGCCGGGCATCGCAGCGGTGGGGGGTGCCGGTGCCCTGGGACCCGACTCAGATCGTCTACGTCTGGGTCGACGCGCTCATCAACTACTGGAGCGCTCTCGCCTTCGCCCGCCCGGGCGAGGACCTCCGGCCGCGCTTCTGGCCCGAAGTCCGCCATCTTCTGGCCAAGGACATCCTCAAGTTCCACTGCGTGATCTGGCCGGCGCTCCTGCTCGCAGCCGGGCTCGAGGTCCCCAAGCAGCTCTTCGTCCACGGGTATCTGCTCATGGACGAGCGCAAGATTTCGAAGTCGACGGGCAACGTCATCGATCCGCTCGACCTGGTCGATGTCTACGGTGTCGACGCGCTGCGTTTCTATCTCTTCCGCGTGGCCACGTTCGGGCAGGACGGGAGCATCTCGGTCGAGGGCCTGCACGAGCGCTACGAGCGCGAGCTCGGCAACGACCTGGGCAACCTGCTCTCCCGGACGACGGCGATGATCTCGCGCTATCGAGGAGGCAGCCTCCGACCGGCCGCGGTGTCCGACGAGTTGGCGACGGAGCTCGACCGAGCCCGCGAGGAGGTCGCGGCGCGGCTCGACGAGTTCGATCTCACCGGAGGGCTCGAGCTGGCCTGGGAGCTCGTGCGCAAGTTGAACCGGCATGTGGAGAACACCGCCCCGTGGGAGCTGGCCAAGGACGATGCCCGGGCGGACGAGCTCGACCGTGCGCTCTTCGAGCTCGCGGACGGTCTGCGCGCGGTCGCCATCGTGCTCGCGGCGTACGTCCCCGACACGTCGGAGCGGATTCTCTCGGCGCTCGGCCAGCCGGCGGACCTCTCCTGGGACGGCGTCGCCGCGGGGCGGACGGTCGCGGCGGACGCGATCGCGCCGGCCACGCCGCTCTTCCCGCGGGTGGACGCGCCCACGGCAGCCGCGTGAGGCCCTGTCCGCCCGTCCCGAGCCGGGGACGATGATCGACACTCACGCTCACCTCGACGTGTTCGAGGACGCGAGCACGGTTCTCGGGCGGGCCCGGGCGGCTGGAGTCACGCGCGTGATCTCGGTTGGAACCAGCATCGAGTCCGGCCGCGCGGTCCTCGCTCTGTGCGAGGAGGAGGACGGTGTCTTCGCAGCTCTCGGCCTCCATCCGCACGGGACCGGAACGGTGGGAGACCGGGAGCTCCGCGAATTGCGCGAGCTCCTCGCCCACCCCAAGGCGGTGGCCGTCGGCGAGACCGGCCTCGATTACCACCGCTCCTTCGCTCCGCGGGCGCGTCAGGCACGGGCCTTTCACGCGCAGGCGGAGCTTGCAGCCGAGCTCGGGAAGCCCCTCGTCATCCACACGCGCGCCGCCGAGGAGGACACGGTCGCATCGCTCCAAGCACTCTCCAGGGACGTGCCGGTCGTGCTCCACTGCTTCTCCTCCTCGGCGCTCCTCGAGCCGGCTCTCGAGCACGGGTGGTACGTCTCCTTCGCCGGCAACGTCACCTATCCGAAGGCGCCTGAGCTCCGCTGGGCGGCGGCTCGCGTCCCCGCCGAGCGGCTGTTGGCTGAAACGGACTCCCCCTACCTCGCTCCGCAGCCCGTCCGGGGCAAGCGAAACGAGCCCGGGTTCGTCGTGCACACGGTCGTGGCCCTGGCCGAGGCCCGTGGCGAGGACGCCGACTCGCTCGGGCAGCAGATCCAGAGCAACGCCGCCACCCTCTTCTCTCTGCCGTGACCGTCCGGCCGAAACGTGCGCTCGGACAGCACTGGCTCGTGGACGAGAACATTCTCCGCGTGATCGGGAGGCTGGCCGAGCTCGAGGCGGACGACGTCGTCCTCGAGATCGGGCCGGGCCTCGGAGTGTTGACGGCTTACCTCGCCGACCAGGTCGAGCACGTGCACGCCGTTGAGCTCGACCGAAGCCTCGAGCCGACGCTCCGCGAGCGCTTCGCCGGTCGGGAGCATGTCGAGCTCACCTTCGGCGATGCGCTCGAGCTCGTGCACGCCGACTTCGATCCCTCGCCGAGCAAGCTCGTCGCCAACCTCCCCTATAACGTGGCGACACCGATCGTCATGGAGGGGCTCGCGGCGCTCCCGACCGTGAACCGCTGGTGTGTGATGGTGCAGCGTGAGGTCGCCGACCGCTTCCTCGCGTCCCCCGGGACGAAGGAGTACGGGGCGGTGTCGGTCGTCCTCCAGCTGACCGTGGAGCGCACCGGCCTGCACCCGGTCGCGCGCACGTGCTTCCGGCCGCCCCCCAAGGTCGACTCCGCGCTCGTCGCCTTCCGCCGCACGCGGGAGTGGGACTCCGAGCTCGAAGCGGCTCGGCGCGTTGCGCAAGCCGCGTTCGCCCACAGGCGCAAGACGCTCGCCAACTCCCTTGAGCTCGCAGGCCTCGCCGACCGCGAGCGCGCAGCAAGCGCGCTCGCGGTGCTCGGCCGCCCTGCGAACGTGCGCGCCGAGGAGCTGGCGCCGGATGAGTTCCTCCGCCTCGGCGAGCTCGTCGCGCCATGACGCCCGCTCGGGCGATCGCCGCCGCGAAGATCAACCTCGCGCTCGTGGTGGGACCACGGCAGCCAGACGGCCTGCACGAGGTCGCCACGGTTCTCCAGCGCATCGACCTCTGCGATCGCCTCGAGCTCGAGAGGAGCGAGGGGCTGGCGGTCGAGGGCTTCTCCGACGACACGCTCGTCGCCGCTGCGCTCGTCAGGCTCGCCGCGGAGGCCGGCGTCGAGCCCGCCTGGCGCGTTCGCATCTCCAAAGAGATCCCGGTCGCGGCCGGGCTCGGAGGCGGGAGCGCCGATGCGGCGGCTGCGCTCCTGCTCGCCAACGCCTCGCTTCCGGAGCCCTGCGCCTCAGAGCGACTCCACGCGCTCGCCGCCGAGCTCGGCGCGGACGTGCCCTTCTTCCTGAGCCCGGGGCCGAAGCTGGCCGAGGGCCGCGGCGAGCGCCTCTCGCCCCTCGAGCTCCCGCAGGACTTCTGGGTCGTGGTCGCGCTCGCGACCGAGCTCGAGAAGAGCTCCACCGGGGCGGTCTACACACGCTTCGACGAGCTCGGAGGCGGCCCGGGCTTCGTCCGCCGAAAGGACGAGCTTCTGCAATCCCTGCACGCGGCACGCCGTGCGGCCGACCTCGCCGCGCTGCCGCCGAACGACCTCGCCGACGCCTCCGGAGCCAGGGCTCTTGCGGCCGAGCTCAATGCCGCGGGCGCCTTCCGGGCCGATGTGAGCGGCGCCGGACCGGCGGTCTACGGCCTCTTCGCAACTCGGTCGGAAGCGCGCTCGGCAGCCCGCGGGGTCGGGCGTCGTGCGCGCACCTGGGTCGCCGCACCGGTCTGGTAACGTCGCGCGGGTGACGACCTCTCCCGCCATCGAGGACGGCGAGAGCGGCCGGGGGTTCTGGCTTCGCGAGCGACGGCTTCGCCTCGCGCTCCTGATCGGCCTGGTGGAGAGCCTCCTCGTCGTCCTCGGCGGGCTCGGGTGGTTCTGGGTCCTCGCCCTCGCGGGAGCTGCGGTCGTTCTCTACGCGTTCCTCGCGCGCGGCGCCCGCTTCCACGCTCTCCGCGAGGTCGCGTGGATCCTGGCCGCCTCCCAGCTGATCGCGGTGATCGTCCCCGTCCTCTGGGAAGTCGCCAAGTTCTTTGCGATCGTCATCCTCGTCGTGATGGCGGCCCTCCTGCTCGTGATGCTGCTCATGGACCGCCGGTGAGCGCTCGCGCCCCGGCCTATACTCGACCTGCGGTGGGGCGTAGCCAAGTGGTAAGGCAACGGGTTTTGGTCCCGTGATCGGAGGTTCGAATCCTCCCGCCCCAGCCATGAGCTCCTCGTGACAGACACTCCTCTTGCAGCGGTGGTGATGGCCGCGGGGCTGGGCACCCGCATGCATTCGAGCCGCCCGAAGCACCTCCACGAGCTGCTGGGGCGGCGCCTCGTCGACTGGACGATCGCGGCGGTCGGCGAGCTCGGGCCGAGCCCGCTCGTGGTCGTCACGTCCCCCGGAACCGTGCCGGAGCTCGAAGGCACGCTGCCGGAAGCGGTCGAGCTCGCCGTCCAGGAGACGCCTCGCGGCACCGGCGACGCCGTTGCCTCCGCCCGCCCGGCGCTGGCGGACTTCGAGGGCGACGTCGTCGTGCTGGCAGGGGACGCGCCGCTCCTCTCGGCCGTCGAGCTCCGCCGGCTGCTGAGCCTGCACCGGCAGGAGGCCGCTGCGGCGACCGTGCTCTCGTTCGAGCCGAACGAGCCCGGCTCGTACGGGCGCATCGTCCGTGATGCCGCGGGTCGGCTCCAGGCGATCGTCGAGGCGCGAGACGCGAGCCCAGAGCAGCTCTCGATCAGGGAGGTGAACTCGTCCGTCTACGTCTTCGACGCGGACGCGCTCTGGGAGGGCCTCGCCAACCTCGACACCGACAACGCCCAGGGGGAGCTCTACCTGACCGACGCCGTACGCCACCTGGTGGATGACGGACGCGTCGTCGCGGTGTACCGTGCGGAGGACCCCCGTGTCGGCGAAGGCGTGAACACCAGAGCCGATCTGGCGACGGCCGGAGCCCAGCTCCGCGACCAGATCATCGCGAGGCACCTGGAGGCAGGGGTCACCGTCGTCGATCCCGCGACGACCTGGATCGAGCCCGAGGTCGAGATCGAGCCGGACGCGGTCATCCAGCCGTTCACGGTCCTGCGCGGCCGCACGCTCGTGCGCCGCGGGGCCGCGGTCGGCCCGCACGCGGTCGTCGTCGACGCGACCATCGGAGAGGGCGCGCTCGTGGGGCCGTTCTGTTACCTTCGCCCCGGAACGGTGCTCGCCGCGGGAGCCAAGGCCGGAACCTTCGTGGAGCTCAAGAACGCTCGGATCGGCGAGGGCACGAAGGTGCCGCATCTCTCGTACCTCGGAGACGCCGACGTGGGGGACGGCGCGAACGTCGGCGCCGGCAACATCACCGCCAACTATGCGCACGAGCCGGGCCGCGAGAAGGGCCGCACGACGATCGGCCGGAACGTCAGGACCGGGATTCACAATGGGTTCGAGGCTCCCGTGACGATCGGAGACGACGCGTGGATTGGAGGCGGCTCGTACATCACCGAGGACGTTCCGCCCGAGTCGCTCGCGATCGCACGGGCCAAACAGGTCACCAAGGAGGGCTACCTGCGTGGAAAGCGGAACGACTGAGCTCTCGCTTCCAGGCCTCGGCGTGACGCCCGAGCACAGCGCGCAACCACACGGCGAGCGCGGCCGCTGGATCGAACGCGGGCCCTCCGGGAAAGCTCATGCTCTTCTCGGGGCGCTCACACCCCGTCCTGGCACAGAAGATCGCCGACCAGCTCAACATCGAGCTGGGAGACGTGAAGCTGAAGACCTTCGCCAACGGCGAGACCTACGTCCGCTACAAGGAGTCGATCCGCGGCGCCGACGTCTTCATCGTCCAGGCCTGCCACGGCCGGGCGACGAACGACTATCTCTGGGAGCTCCAGATCATGATCCAGGCCGCCAAGCTCGCCTCGGCCAATCGGATCACGGCGATCATGCCCTGGTTCCCGTACTCGCGGCAGGACAAGAAGTCCGCTCCGCGCGAGCCGATCACCGCGAAGCTCCTCGCCGACGTCCTCGATGCCGCCGGTGCGGACCGCGTGCTCACCATGGATCTGCACGCCGGCCAAATCCAGGGCTTCTTCCGAATTCCCGTCGATCACATGACCGCCCTCCCGCTGTTCGCGCGCTACTACCGCGAGACGCTGGGGCTCCACGGCGAGGACGTCGTGGCCGTCTCGCCCGACCCGGGACGCGCGAAGATGGCGACGAAGTTCGCGCAGATGCTCGACGCCGACTTCGCGCTCATGAACAAGCAGCGCCCGGCGCACGACGTCGCCTCGGTGACCGAGGTGGTCGGCGACGTGCGGGGGAAGGTGGCGATCATGAGCGACGACATCATCGTCACGGGTGGCACGCTCGTCGCCGGCGCGCAGGCGCTTCTCAACGCGGGCGCGACGAAGGTCTACGCGTGCGCGACGCACGGGCTCTTCCCCGGCGACGCGCTCGAGAAGGTCGCAGGCTCCGAGCTCGCCGGGCTCGCCGTGACCGACACGGTCCCGATCCCGGAGCTCAACCGCCCGGACAAGCTCACCGTGCTCACGATCTCGGGCATCCTCGCGGAGACGATCGAGAACGTCTTCGCGGACGAGTCGGTCTCCGCCATCTTCGCCGGCGAGAACCAGCTCTTCTAGCCGCAAAGCGCATAACCATGCGGGTTTGAGGCTACTTTATACCCAAACTTTCTACCCCTTTCGTTGCGCCGGCTGGTCACAGGGCCTCGCCGGCGCGCCGGCTTATGCTGCGCGGCCTTGGCGCACGGCTGCGGTGGCCTCGTCCGTGAGGGTGTAATGGCTCCCAACTAGACCTTCGACCCGTAGACAGGTCGGCCGACGAGGGCTATCACAGGGATCCGAGTCTTGTTCGGGCGCGGCGCGCTCATCTTCGCCTGACGGGAAGACCCAAAGAGAAGGAGAGATAGTGGCAAAGCGTTTTCGTTACGTCTTCGCTTCCACACTCGCAGTCGCGGCGCTCGCTTGGGGCGTGTTCGGCGGTACAGCTGCTGCGTCCTCGCCGTTGGTTGTGCCGACCGACTACCCGACCATCCAGGCCGCCGTCGACGCGGCCGATACGGGGGACACGGTCCGGGTTCGCGCCGGCACCTATACCGAACAGATCGTGATCACGAAGGACCTACAGATTCGCGGCGCGGGCATGGACGCCACGGTCATTCGCGCCCCCGCCACGCTCGCCCCGGGGCAACTCGGGTTCCCGACCATCGTCGAGATCTACGACGGCGCTGCGGTGTCGATGTCACGCCTCACGGTCGCCGGGCCGGGCGCCGTCTGCGGCGCGGTCGACGAGAACGGCGACCCGATACCGCTGCTGCGAGCGGGAGTCCAGGTCCACAGCGAGGCTCACCTCGACTTCGGCCACGCCGCGGTGAGGGACATTCACAACACGCCGATGGCGCAGTGCCCCCATTTTGGCGCCGGCATCGCCGTCCTAGACCTGGCGCCCGGCGCACCCACGGCCAGCGCGAACATCCATCACGCGGAGGTCACCGACTACGGAGGCTTCGGCGTCATCGCGCGCGGAGCGGGGTCGTCGGCGAACGTCACCCACAGCCTGGTGGCGGGGCCGGGGCACGAGGGCGGCGTCCCCACCACCGGGATCGGGCTCGTCGCCGGTGCCGTCGGGAGGATCAGCCACAACACCGTGAGCGGAAACATCTGCCCCGACGGGATGCCGGAGGACTGCGGTCCAGACTTCTTCTCGCAGATCCAACACTCAGGGATCCTGGCCGGCGGCGGCGGCCCCGGGACGGTGGTTACGCACAACCGCGTCGTCGGCAACCAGATCGGCCTCTACCTGAGCGAGGCGGACGAGATCAGCCACAACGTGGCGGTCGACAACGACTACTTCGGGATCGGCCTGGTCGGGGTCGACACCGGTCAGTTCACGCTCGAGCACGAACTGGTCCAGGGCGGCGGGGGAGGAATCTGGGTGGTGCCCCTGGTCGACATGACCGTCAATCTGAAGAAGGTGGAGCTCTCCGGCCTGTCGGGTCCGGCGGTAGAGGTGTTGGAATGCGTCGGGGCGACCGCCACCGTGATCGGCGGCCCTGAGCCGGTCGCCGGAGTGTGCCCGTTCTAGCGCGATAGCCGGCGCCTTATTCGACGGCGTCCCGAAGTGCAAAAGGCGGCCCGCCACGTGGCGGGCCGCCTTTGCGCCGGCGGGTTCGTCGCTTCTGCCACTTGCGGCAATGCAGGCGACTCGATGTGACCGCGCACAGGCTCGCAAGGGACGAGGCGGAGGAGCGGTACCGGCCCGCTCGCGTGCTCCTGCTCCGACCAAAAGGGAGCCTCTCGCCGGCGGCTCGCGGCGCATAGCGCACGGACGATCCGCCGACGTACGAAGCGCGTCGATCGGCACGCCCGGAGCAGCGGCTAGAAGCGCGGCTTCTCGGCGAGCCGGAGCGGGTAGAAAGTTATACCCAACGGGCCTGATCTGAGCGAACCTCAGCTCACCTGAGGCCACTGTTTATGCGGGTTGGTCACCGCACCGACCCCCGGTAGCAGACCCAGCTCTTCTAACCGCTTTCGCTCAACGGCGCGGGATTGTCGTGTCTTTCTACTGGAACTTACTGGGCGGCGCGAAGATCGCGCTCGTGGGCGGCACGTACTTCGCTCGTCGCAGCCTCCGTGATCCGGACCGGCGGAACATTCAGATTCCGGGAGGCGATGGAGCGCGATGCCGTACGCTGCGGAGAGAGCCCGTCTCGAGCGCTAGCTGCCTGTAAGCCGGTCGTAATACGCGCTTGCGATATCCAAAGCCTGCTCCTCGGATACAGACCCCGGCGGCCCAAACAGATCCACGTTGTAAACAAACGCACCGTTGCTGAATCCCACCCAATAGCTGTCGGAGGGACGTTGATCTTCGGTTCCGACCCTTTCGATGTCCTCGGCCGTTGTGAGGCGGCGGACGCCGCGCGCCCCAGGAATGTCCACGTCGAAGGTGCTTATCTGCACGGCGCAGCTCCTGGGACATGGCTTCTTCGAGTCCGCTTCAAGCCAGTCCAGAGCGCTCGCCGCCCCGTCTTCAGACCCAAGCTCCATGAACGAACTGACGACATGAGGCGAGACGCCCGGCGTGTGCGCCTCTCCGTAGAAACGTGTGTCCACACCCGCCCCCTTGAAGCCAGCCTCCTCAAAGACCGTGGTCGCCTCTTCCTTGTCGGGATCGACCGCGAGCTCGCTGAGCCCCACGATGAACGCGTCGAGGTCCTCGACTGTCTGACGCGTCTCGTCGGGATCGGGCTTCGAGCCGGGGGCATCCTCCTCCGTTACGAATCGCTGCGCTGCCGGAACGGGTGCGGCCGTCTCCTCATCATCGTCACCGCCGCAGGCGACGAGCGTGATCATCGCCAGTGCTGCAAGGAGTGGGATGGCGAAGCGCACGGCGGTCGATCCTACCGAGTGCACCAGCGGCCTTACAAGCGAGCGTCGCCGTTGTAACTTCAATAACGCGTACGCTCGATCTCGCACTGGACGTAGGCGCCTCCCGCAAAAGAGACGCCGCCCGGAGGCGGCGTCTCTCAGTGCCAGTCCTGCGAAGAAGAAACCGAAGGGGCGGGTTTGCCGCGACTTTCTACCTGGAGCTTTCTACTGTCCGGCACGGCTCGCGCGGCGTCCAAAACGGCGGGAGCGAGAGTCGTGCTGCGCGAGCACGAGTGGCGCAGGCGCGAAGGGCTCTAGCCGGCCCCTCGCGGATCATGGAGCAGGCGGTCAAGGGTTGACGGCACTCTCCCGAAGATGACGACGCCGCTGATGGACAACACCGTTGCGATTGTCACGGGGACAACCCACGCCCCGACGTCCTGACCGACAGCGACGGTGAGTTGTCCGCATCCGGCCGCGACCAAACCAGCGTACGACCACGTCATGCAGTACGCGTGCGTGGCGATGACGATCGGGGATCTCTTGCCGAAAAGGAGAGGCGAGAGCCCGACAGCGATCGTGACCAGGCTGGCGACTGCCAGCGCATGGAATACACCAAAGGTGTTCTCTCGATGCAACGACAGCGCCGCCACATTCACGAGTACAAGCGCAAGGACGTAGACGGTTCCGATCACTCGGTGGGTGTGCGTGCCTTTTGGCGACAGGAGAACAGCAACACCCGCGGCTAGCGCTGAGAGCGCGGCCAGAACGTGTCCGGTGGCCAAAGCCTGCTCCAAGTCCACGGAGATCATCAGATCATGGCGGCGATCCTGTCGGGTCTAAGCCGTCATCCGGCTTCCCCGGCGGCTCTCCCGGCTGGAAGCCCTCGAACGAGGGGTGCCTTCGCAAGGGGCCGCGCCGATGGAGGCTACAGAACTGCGGCCCGTGCGACTCCGAATCCCCGACCCCTCGCTGCGTGAGGAGCTGAGCGTCCACTACGCGCGCTCGGGCTTCGCCGTGCGGCCGGTCGGCGACGACGAGCTCGAGGTCGAGCGGGCCGACGCTCCGAGTGAGGAGCAGGGCCGGCGCGAGGTAGCGGCCCACCTGCTCGTCTGGGAGCTTCTGCATCCGGAGTGCCCGGGCGAGATCGTCGACTAGCGGAAGCGGGCCTCGGCCGCGGTCGCTACTGGAGGCGAAGCATCTTCGCGCTCGTTGCGACGCGCGCGAACGACACGGGGTTCGGTGCCGTCGGGAACCTCGACCTGCAAGCGCTGGTGTTCCTGACGCCGAGCAGGAAGGCGTCGCTCTGTCCCATCGTCGGACCGTAGTTGAAGTCGAGCGCGGTGATCTCCTGGTTGTCGAAGAGGACCTGCACCGGTGAAGGTGGCAGGCCGGTGTCCAGGACCCCGACGGCCGGGTTGGTCACGTCGTAGTACGCGTAGTCCGCAAACGCGAAGACGGGGTACTTCCGCAGGCAGTTGAGCTTCGCCGTCAACGCCTGCACCTTGTGGGCGAGCGTGTGATTGGCGCCGGCCGGGGCGGCCAGCGCGAGAGCGGCAACGGCTGCCAGCGTGGCGAGGGCACTCGATCGTCTGATCATCGTTTCCTCCCGAAGACTCCCGGCTCCTCCGCGCTCGCTGACGGGCTCCCGATCAGGTGAGGCCCGTGGTCGGAGGAAGCCGCCGCTCGTGTGTCGCCGCAGGTCATGCACTCTCTATGTCGGGCCGCTCCGCCGAGCCGAGAATCCCCGAAAAGCGGGATCTGGCACGAGATGGCCAAACTGGGGGATGCCCGCCCCGGCCAGCCGCGTTCATCGTCCGTTGTGCATGCCGCGCGGACGTGATTGACACGCCGAACCCCTCCCCGGCGGAGCGGCCCGAGCCTGCTCGCCGGCGGAAGCGTCGGCGACGCCGCAAGCAGTCGCCGAATAATCCGCCGACGCTCCCTGCGGCCGGCGGAGGGCTGATCCCGCCCGTCATCAAGGTCGAGATCCAGAACATCGACCAGTTGAGTCGTCCCGACTCGGAGAGCCGACCCGACGATCTCGCCCTGGTGACTGCCAGGCGCGAGCTCGAAGAGCGGGAGGCACGCCTCCTGACCGCAGAGGCAGACCTCGACGAGCGTCAACGGGAAGTCGAGGAACTGGAGGCCAGGATCGGCCCCGAGGCGACGATCGTCGAGTCGCGGGCGAGCCTCGAGCGGCGGGAGCGGCGCACGAGCGAGTTGGAGCAGGAGCTGCGCGAGCGAGGCCGTGAGCTCGAGCAGCGCGAGAACGACCTCGAGGCGAGGAAGGCCGTCGAGGAGGCGGATCTCGAGCTGCGCGAGGAGGAGGTCGAGCGCCGTGAGGATCTCGTGGCCATCCGTGAAGAGCGGCTGGCCGATCGCCAACGCGAGCTCGGCGTCTACGTCTCGCAGATCCAGGGCACGATCGAGTCGCAGTGGGCAGCCGGCTAGCACTGCTCAGCTACACTTGCCCGCCGGAATGGCCGATGAGCGAATCAAGCTGGAGGTCAAGCCGCGCGAGGAGGGAGGCAGCGCCGACTCGCGGCGGCTGCGCGCGGACGGCCTGATCCCGGGCGTTCTCTACGGAGCGGGCAAGGCGGCTCATCCCTTCGCGGTCGAGGAGCGGGAGCTCCGGCGCGTCCTGACGGGCGAGCACGGCCTGCACGCCATCCTCGACGTGGTCTTCGACGGGCAGAAGACCGCGCATCACGCAGTCCTCAAGGAGTACCAGCTCGACCCCGTGCGGCCGAGGCTGCTCCACATCGACCTGCACGAGGTGCGCCTCGACCAGGTCATCCAGTCCCAGGTGGCGGTCGAGCCCGTCGGCGAATCGCCCGGCGTCAAGGAGGGCGGCGTGATGACGCTCGTCCTCCGCGAGGTCAACGTCGAGGCGCTGCCGATGGAGGTGCCCGACCGGCTCGAGCTCGATATCTCGGCCATGACCATTGGGGACAGCCTTCGGGTTGCGGACATCGTCGCGCCCGAGGGCGTGAAGCTCCTGGACGATTCTGACTCCGTCGTGGTGACGGTCACCCCGCCGACGAAGGTCGAGGAGCCCGAGGTCGAAGAGGAGCTCGAAGGCGAAGAGGAGCTCGAAGGCGAGGAGGGCGAGGCCGCTCCGGAGGCTGCCGAAGCCGAAGGCGAGGACGGCAGCGAAGAGCCCGGCGAGGGCTAGGGCTCGCGAATGCGCCTCTTCCGTCGGGGCGCGTCGGCCTCGACGCTCGACCTGCTCGTCGCAGGGCTCGGAAACCCCGGCCGCGAGTACGAGCGGACTCGCCACAACGTCGGGCAGATGGTCTGTGCCGAGGTCGCCCGCCGGCACGGAGCCTCCTTCCGCTCGAAGTTCTCCGGCGACCTCGCAGACCTCCGGCTTGACGGCGCGCGGAGTGCCCTGCTCACGCCACAGACGTACATGAACGAGTCGGGGCGCTCGGTGGGAGCGGCGCTGCGCTTCTTCAAGCTGCCGCCGGAGCGGCTGCTCGTCGTCCACGACGAGGTCGACCTCGACCTGGGGCGACTCCAGGCGAGGATGGGCGGAGGCCTGGCGGGGCACAACGGCCTCCGGTCCGTAGCGCAGCACCTTCGCACGCCCGAGTTCATGCGGCTGCGCGTGGGTGTCGGGCGTCCCGAGCGCGGCGATCCCCGTCCGGTCGCCGACTGGGTGCTGACTCCGTTCCCCTCGGAGGTCGACGTGGAAGCGCTCGTGGCTCGGGGAGCAGATGCCGTCGAGGTAGTCGCGCGCGACGGCCTCGAGGAGGCGCAGCGGCGCTTCAACGAGCGCCCGTAGCGACCGGATCCCGCGGAGACGCTTTCGGTGCAGTCCCGTGCCAGTCCCATGCGGGTGCGGGCGATATCCTGAATCCAGGGGGGCGTCGCGGCCCCCAAGGGGGGTCGGGCAGAAAGAAGGCGGGCCGCCCAGTTGAGGGCGACCCGCCGCAGATGCTCCGCGCGCCGTAGCGGCCCGACGCCGGTGCTTCCCCTACCTTCGGCAGAAACGGGATGCGACCTTAGGCTTCGACCCTTCGGAGCCGGGCTTGCCGACCCAGCCGGAGCGCCTGCGCCCGCCCGCCTCGTCCTACGACGCGAGCCCGCGGGTCACGTACTCCTCCGCCAGGCGGACGCGCACGAAGAGACCGCCGGCCGGTGCCCGACCGTACTCGACCCGGAGCGCCCCTAGCGGCACGGCTGCGAGCGCGTCGGCGTTCCGGTCGCGCCACGCGCGGTGGGCCGCGGCGGCACGCGGGGGGTCGAACGACGCCACCAGCCGAGGGCGCGTCCCGATGGGGATCAGCTCGCCGGGCCACCCGGCCATCGTCCGGGCTCGACGGGTGGTTACGATGACCCCGCGGAACGGCGCGTTCCGCCCGTCGTCATGGACCTGCCGACCACAGCTCGCTCACCGGCGCTCGCGCCGCTCGCTCACGAGCTTGCGGAGAGTGAGCGGCTGCTCGCGTTCCTCGCCGATCCGGGCGCCGCTCGGGTTTCGGAACCGCTTCTACCCCTCTTCCTTGCCGCTTTGCTGCAGGCCCGCGGAGGGCCCCTCACGTGCGTGCTTCCCGACGACGCCCAGGCGCGCGACGTCGCCGACGCTGCGGGCTGGTATCTCGGCGAGGACCGGGTCGGCCTGTTCGCCTCTCGCGGGGTGCGGTGCGGGAGCGGGCTCGAGCCGCCCCCGCACCTCGTCGGTGAGCGGGCGCGGGCGCTCGAGGTGCTCGGGTCGGGCGGGCTCGTCTGCGCGTCCGCGCTCGGCCTGGCGGAGGGCATCCCTCCTCCGGAGCAGCGGGCCGAGCCGATCGCGCTCCGAGTCGGAGACGAGCCGGGGGCGGAGGCGCTCGCCGAGCGCCTCGCTCTGGCCGGGTACGAGCGTTTCCCGCAAGCGGAGGAGCGCGGACAGTTCGCGGTTCGCGGCGGGATCATCGACGTGTTCCCGTCGACCGGCCGCGAGCCCGTCCGGCTGGAGCTCTTCGGGGACGAGATCGAGTCGCTGCGTGCATTCTCGCCCTTCACGCAGCGGACGCTGCACGCGCTCGTAGAGGCGACCGTGCACCCGGCGTCCGAGCGCCGCGCCGACGTC
The DNA here is from genome assembly GCA_963775625.1 of uncultured Actinomycetes bacterium. Taxonomy (GTDB): domain Bacteria; phylum Actinomycetota; class Thermoleophilia; order Gaiellales; family Gaiellaceae; genus JAIBJN01. The sequence continues at coordinate 369,239 of CAVZJM010000016.1, forward strand.
GGCGGGTCGGCGCCGGCCGACGACGGCGGGGCGGCGGCGGCGGCGGTTCCGGACGACCTCGTCACGCCTCTCCCCGCTCCGGACCTTGTCTGGCAGGCGGAGGAGGCGGAACAAGCGGTGCGGGAGGAGCTCGGGATCGAGCTCGAGCTCGGCGACGCCCTCCGCCTGTCCCAGCTCCCCGCCGGCCAGCCGCATGCGTTCGAGGCCCAGCGGCCCGCGGTTGCTGCGCGCGGCCTCGCCGAGGCCGAGCGCGACCTGCTCGCCTACGTCCGCGGCGGGAACCGGGTCGTCGTCACCTTCGCGCATCGCGGCGAGGCGTTGCGGACGAACGGGCTGCTCCGGCGGCTGGACGCCGCAGTCCTCGATCCCGGGGACGAGCTGCCGACCGCGCCCGGCCTCGTCTTCGCCGTCTCGCCCGCGCGACGCGGCTTCGTTCTCCGCGACCTCGACCTGATCGTCCTCCCCGACACGCAGGTCTTCCGCAAGCGTCCGCCCCGGGCGGACGTCAGGGTCGGTCGGGCGCTGCAGAGCTTCGCCGACCTCCGGACCGGCGACCACGTCGTTCACGAAGACCACGGCGTCGGGAAGCTGCTCGGGTTCGAGACGAAGACGGTCGCGGGCGTCACGCGGGACTACCTGTTCCTCGCCTTCAAGGGCGACGACCGGCTCTACGTGCCGCACGAGCAGATCGCCAAGGTCTCCCGCTACATGGGTGCCGACGGGCACGCGCCGGCGCTCTCGAAGCTCGGCGGGAAAGCCTGGCAGACGATCAAGAACCGCGCGCGGGCGGGCGCCCAGGCGCTCGCGGGCGAACTGCTCGTCCTCTACGCGCAGCGCCAGCGCGTCGAGGGCGTGGCCTTCGAGGCCGACACCGAGCTGGTCGAGCGCCTCGAGGCGAGCTTCGCCTACGAGGAGACTCCCGACCAGCAGCAGGCGATCGAGGTCGTGAAGGAGGACCTGGAGCGCCGCGGCCGATGGACCGGCTCGTGTGCGGGGACGTCGGCTACGGCAAGACCGAGGTGGCCGTCCGCGCGGCCTTCATCGCTGTCGCCAACGGGGCGCAGGCGCTCCTGCTCTCGCCGACGACGATCCTCGCCCAGCAGCACTGGAACACCTTCCGGGAGCGCTATCGCGACCTTCCGGTGTCGGTCGAGATGGTGAGCCGCTTTCGCCGTCCCGGGGACGTGAAGCGGGTGCTCGCAGACTTCGCCGCCGGCAAGGTCGACGTCCTCATCGGCACCCATCGGGCGCTCTCGCGCGACGTGGTGGCCAAGAACCTCGGGCTTGTGATCGTCGACGAGGAACAGCGCTTCGGCGTCGCCCAGAAGGAGCTGCTCCGGCAGCTGCGGCTCGAGCTGGA